>CP143548.1:1420000-2620000 GCA_037015955.1 Lachnospiraceae bacterium JLR.KK008 | reverse complement strand
GATCTATGGCACGCTGCTTGGGGCAGTGCGCCATGGCGGAATGATACCGGGGGATGATGACATTGATGTGGCGCTTCCGCGGGAAGATTATAATAAACTGATGAAACTTACAGATGAATTTCCCGATCCATATTTCTTGCAGACACCGTGGAATGATCAGTGCTTTTACGGCGGATATTCCAGACTGCGCAACAAAGAGACGACGTCAATCCATCCGCATAACTGGTTCGCCGACTGCTGTGAGGGGATCGGGATTGATATTTTCCCCTTGGACTATGGGTATGCCAACCCGCTGTCACAATGGTTGAAACAGAAACGGCTCTGCTTTTATCAGCGTATGCTGTATGCCAAGGCGTACGGATTTTTTGCCAGATTTCTTGATATGCCGTTGTTGATCTGGAAATTTTATAAATATCTCGGGCTGCCGTTTTCCAGACAGAAGCTGGCCGACAGACTTGACCGGATCGCTGCAGGCGGAGACGGAAAGCATCGTTTCGGCATATACACGCATTACAGCCGGGGGAAAAGCTATCGCAGATTAAGTGCCCGGGCATTTGAGGAAAAAGTTGTGATGCAGTATGAAAATATTTTGCTCGATGCGCCGGCAGGATATGATAAACTGTTGTCAAAGCAGTATGGGAACAATTACATGACGATGCCCTGCCATGAGGAAGGGAAGCAGCGGCATGGGTTTTATGATGTACAGGTACCTTATGGACAGTATAAGGTCCGCTTTTTGGGAGGAAGCACACTTGACCTGGGAGACAGAGAGCTTGTTCTCTTTGGAGACAGTACACTCTTTTCTTATTTTTTTGAGCGTTATCCCAAGTATCGGCCGGCCCATATCGTGACGACCGGTACATGGAAGAGCCCGGATGAAATAAATGGAATTACCGTGGAAGACCTTGCGGAATTTATGCATGCATATCCGGTAACAGAAAACAGGGACAAGTTCTATTGCGTTATCTGTACGATCTATGTGCGGGAGGCGGAGCGGATTCTGAAAGACGCAGGCTTGGATGAATATCATATCTTTGCGTATAACAGGTATTGGTTGCTATTAGCGGATACATCGTATGCTCTGAAGGAGATTGAAGAAGATGGAGAAGAAAATGACAGATGAAAAAACAGGATACCTTGTATGTGATTTGGAGACATTTGATCTGGCAAAGATCAAATGTCTCGAATCATGCAGGAGCCGTTGTGATAAATTGATCGTAGGTGTGCCCTCAGATGAACTGGTTGTGAGAATGACTGACGCGCAGCCACAGCAGTCGTTTGAGAAAAAGAAAGAACTGCTGCTCTTACTGAAGGCGGTGGATGAAGTAGTCTCTGTCGATGTGGATAATATTACAAAGGCGGACAGTTATGAGCAACTGCATTATGATATTTGTTTTTATGGTTCGGAATATGGCAGGTATTTCCAGGAAGATCGAAAGTTCTTGCAGGACAGGGGAGTTGAGATGGTTCCACTGCTGCCAGCGACGCTTGGCGGGCCGAACTCTCTTCGCATGGCGCTGGAGAACGGGGCGCCTGGCAAAAAGGTGATTTTATTTGGCACAGGCGCTTATTTTGATTCTTATATGAAACAATATAGTTCAAAGTATATGCCTGCCTATGCAGTTGACAACTCTTGTGAGAAATGGGGGACAAAGAAGGACGGGGTGGAGATTAAGTCACCGTCTGCTCTGATGGACGAAGATCCGCAGAAGGTATTTATCATATTGTGCTGTAAAAATTATGGGGTGGTGCTGGAACAGCTTTTGGAGATGAAAGCATTCAATTACAGACCGATGCGGGCAGATGACATGACCGGTGTATTTGACGAGTATGCCGTTACCTGGCGGGATGACATGGCCTATGTGAACAGGGCGCATAGTTTATTAAAAATATTAATGAAAGAATTTGATGCAGTCTGTAAAAAGTATCATCTGCGTTACTATGTGATCAGCGGTTCCTTGATCGGAATTGTCAGACATCAGGCGCTGATTCCCTGGGACGACGACATTGATGTGGCGATGCCGCGGAAAGACTATGAAATATTGAAGCAGAAGGCGAATGAGATCTGGAAGGATAACGATTTTCTGTTTTTGGAGTATGACCAGATTGGCGAAGACGTCTTCTATGATTTTATGACACGATTTGTATATTTAAAAGAAGAAATTGCGACAGGGATATTCCGCAAGGCATCCGATAAGGCGAGAGAAGATATTAAAAACCGTATGATCATTGATATATATGTGCTTGACAATACGGTGGGAGGCTGGAAGCATAAGCTCATAACGACAATGATAAAAGGGGTCTATGCACTTGGCATGGGGCATCGCGGCTATGTAGACTATGCGGACTATGGGCGACTCTCCGGGGTATCGCTCCAGGTACTGCGGATGGTCAACGGAATTGGCAGAATGATTCCGCTGAAGGTTTTATTTGCCATGTATGAAAAGCTCCGTACTTACGCGGATAAAAAAGAGACAGAGTATTACTTTGAGTCAGACGGAGTGATTCATTATATGCCCTATCTCTACGAGAAGAAGTTGTATGGTGATGGAACCAGATTAAAGATGTGGGATATGGATGTGATGGTGCCGGCTGACTATGATGGCCTGCTGAAGGCAAAGGGATATGGGGATTATATGCAGTTCCCGCCGGTGAACTGCCGGAAACCGTCTCATTCGCCGAAGACATGCGGGGTAATTTGGTAGGATTCCCGTTCCGCTGTATGCAGCATTTTGTATTTGAAATTATGGTACCCTCAGTGGACAAGGGGACACATGGCGTGTGTGCCCTTGTCCACTGAGGGTAATTAATGGTATAATAACAGGCAAACGAGTATGCAAAAATGATACCGGAATACATGTGATGAAAATCAAGGGCTGAATACAAATGGAAGAAAAAAATACCAAACAGGAGAGGAACAAAAACCAACAAATGTTGCTGACATTGGCAGCGGCGCTGCTGCCAATGTTTATTTCAGATATGATACCGGAGAGAATGCCCCGGATCATATTCATTGTGTGCCTGATATTGGCCGGTGTGACGCTTACCGAATTTCACAGCCAGAGCGGAATATGGAGAAAGGCTGTGCCCGTTTTGTGTGTCGTCATAGTGGCTTTTATTTTATTACAGTCGCTGTACACAGGTCCCACAGTACCAAAGGAGCAGGATGAAGCGGAAGCGTTTGTTGTTCAGGAGCGAGAGGAGGACGGGCAGCAGGCAGCGAGTGAAGCAGAAGCATCTGATGGTGACGGGGAATATGAACAGGATGAGCGGCAGGATGGTAGTCTGCCGGAGCAGGACTGGCAGGGAATATATGAGGATTCATATGAAATGCTGGCTGATGCCAATGCACGGATAGAGTCTTTGATCACACAGTCTCAGGAGAACGGTTTGCCCGGCGGGCAGGAGCTGGAAGCGGCAGACAGCTCGTTTCTCCGGCTTGCAGAGAAAGTATATCAATACCGTTTCTGGGAGGAGAAAGAAAGCAAGAAGGAGACGGAAGAAGCGCTGGAATATATACAGGCGAGATGGGACGAGTTAAAAGAAGAGGACAGAACAGATTTTGACAGTCTGGGGTCAGAGAGAGACCAGGTGGAACTTTTTTATAAGATCAAGTTGAGTGAAGGCTACTACTTTTACTGTAACATGATCCGGGCCATGGAGGACTACGGGATCGACTGCGCAGGGATGGGGATCGATGAAGCGATGTTATTTTGCTGGGATGTGGATCGCCTGTTTGCCATATACAATATGCGCAAAGCCCTGGAACCGAGATTGACAGAGGCGGAGCCGGTCGAGAGATGGGAAGGGGATTATAATGAGTATCGGGCGTATGTGTCAGGATACGGCGATGAGTTTGACTATAAGTTCTGGAACAGAAATTTTGAAGGGGTAACGGTCAGCTATATCGTGCAGAGGCAGGATACGGTCGTTATGAATTATTTCCTGAAATTTAACAAGAATTTTGGCGCAGATTTGGGTTAGCTGTTACAAGGAGTGCAGGAGAAAAACAGTTTCAGAAGCAAACTGACAGGGAGAGGGTTGATTATGGCAAATGGAAGGCGGATACCAGGCAGAGAGCGGGGGCAGAATGAAACTATATACAGAAGGATTGTGTTTCCCGTTCTGGGTGCATTGTTTGTCTATGCGCTGTCCGGAGCCATATCGAACAGGGGATACCGCTGGGGATTTATATTTTGCGCCGTATCGGCGATCGTGCTTTTCTCTGCCGGGTATGGCCGAGGCGACGAGAGAAAGAAAACGGTACCGGGTGTGCTTGGCATGTTTGCAGTCGCAATCCTGATCGTAGTCTCCTTCCGTGAGAAAAAGACGATAATAGATTATGCAACACAGATGGATGCCTTTTTTGGCTTTGAAGATGGACAAGCGCCGGGCCTGTCTGCCGATGATACGCAGCAGGGGCAGGAAGCGTATGCACATCGGTCACAAGAGAGTGTGCGTCAGCTCGAACAGCAGATAAGGGAACTGGACCAAAATGTGCAAAAGCTGGAAGAAGCAGGAGCCGGAACGCTTGCAGACATACAGGAGCTGGAGAAGATAAACAGTAATATTGCAGATCTGAGCGAGCAGACGGGCATTGACTGCCTGCTGGAGAGTGAAGAAGACGCAAAGGAGAGAGCGCTCATCCTGCAGAGCATAAGGGATTATGTCAAAGATCAGCCGGATGACTTTACGGGTCTCGAGACAGATAAAACACAGGTAGAGTTTTTTTATAAAATGCTCCTGTGCCGGAATGCCTGGCATTATGAAAATATCATTGCGGCGATGAGGGATTATGGGATCGACTGCCGGGCGATGGGGATTGATGTGTATACGCTCGTTGGCTGGGACACAGATGAATTGCTCGCACTTTATCAGATGCGAAAGAGTCAGGAGTCAGGACTGCCGGAAGATACAAAGGGGAATTTCAGACTCGGTTACAATAGTTATAAGGCCGATCTGCCGTCGTACCGGGATACCCTTGACTATCATGACTACGGGTATACATTTGAGGAAAAGAGCGCCGCCGAGGTGATGGAGATTCTGGATTGGCACATTATGGCGCACTATCAGAAATATATAATCAATTTCAGAGAGTAGAAGACGAGCTTTACGTATCAAAAAGCATGACAGGGGGAAAATAAATCACAATGGATATTTCTTATCTTTTATTTTTGCAGACGGTTCGTGAAATGTTTGGCGGCGTGTTTGACAGCCTGATGCTCTGGTGGACATCACTGGGGGAGAGCGCTGTCACATTCACTCTGCTGGCAGGTGTCTATTGGTGCCTTGATAAGCGGATTGGACAGTATATGGGGATGAACGTGGCGCTTGCCTGTACGGCCAATCAGTTTTTGAAGCCGCTCTTTCATGTCGAGCGGCCGTGGGTGAGGGATGAGCGGATCCATCCGGTAGAGGCAGCGCTGGCCGGTGCCGGCGGGTATTCGTTCCCGAGCGGTCATACAGCCAGAGCAGTGGCCGTATGGGGCGCGGCAGGTAACGGGGCATGGAGGGGCAGGAGCAGACGGGGACTCGGCGCGTTATGCTGGCTGGTAACGGCGGGCGTCCTGTTTTCCCGCAATTATCTCGGCGTGCATACGCCGCAGGATGTGGCAGTCTCTCTTCTGTTGGGACTTGCCATTTTGTGGGTGACAGGAAAGGCGCTCAGCCTGTCAGAGAGTAAACCGGGAGCGGCAATTTGGATCAGTGGCCTTGGCTGTCTGCTCTGCTTTCTGCCGATGCTGAGGGTCGGCTGTCTGTCCAATGCCGGCGCCGGGTTCGGATTTTTTCTTGGCTGGCTGCTGGAACAGAAGGCAATCCGTTTTGAGACAACGGGTCCGGCAGCCTCAAGACTGATGAAGTTCGGGGTCGGAACAGGCCTGCTTTTTGTTATTATGAAAGGATTGTCTCCGGCGCTTGGATTGTTTATGGAATCAAAATACGCCGGCTTTTTTACTTCTTTTGCCGTAGTATTCTATATCATGGCCATATATCCACTGCTTTGGAAAGGGTGGGAAATATGCGCGCTTTCGCAGGCCGGGAGAAAGAAGTATGTGACAGCGGCAGCGGGAGGCTGTCTTGTGATGGCAGCTATCTTTTTTCTCGTCCCTGCGTGGAAGGTGCGGGCTGACAGAAACCTTCAAATGGAGATGCAGGCGCAGGAGGCCGCACAGACAGGACAGGAGGTGGCAGGTGAATCTGCGCAGACCGGGCAGGAAAACGCCCCTGTTATTGCAGAAGAGCAGCTCAATATGGAGCAGCAGGAAGAAAGGCTGCAGATCATCGCGCACCGGGGATACTCGGGACAGTTTCCGGAAAATACGATGGCGGCGTTTGCGGGTGCGCTTGATATTGGCGCCGACTATATTGAACTTGATGTGCAGATGACAAAGGACGGACAGATCGTTGTCTGCCATGATGATAATCTGTGGCGGGTAGCGGGCGTGGACGGACGGGTCGCAGATTATACATGGGAAGAGCTGTCAGCGTTTGATGTGGGAAGTTGGTTTTCACCGGAGTTTGCCGGGGAACGGATTCCGCTGCTCTCTCAGGTATTGGAGCTGGTTCAGGGAAGCGGCATGAAAATTTATCTGGAGCTGAAAGATATTGGGGAAGTGGAAGGCTTTGAAGAGGCAGTTGTTGCGGTTGTAAAGCAGAGACAGATGGAAGGCCAATGTGTTTTCGCTTCGTTTCAATACAGGTATCTGGCGCATATCAAAGAGTTGGATGAGACGTTGTCAGTCCTGTATAATACGACGGATGCAAAGACAACGCTCGTCGAAGAGTTCCCGGCGGAATATTATGGACTTAACATAGAGTCGGTGACGGCAGAAACGGTGAGGGCCATTCAGGCGTCAGGACGAAACGTATTTGCCTGGACAGCGAATACGCCGCAGCAGATGGTGAATGTACAGGAAATGGGAGTGAACGGTATTGTGACGAATGAGCCGGGACTTGCGAGAGTCGCCACCTGTCCGGACTATAGTTATCTCGTCCGCAAATATGAGAGATCAGTAACGATGCCCGGACTCTACGAACCGGGCAGGGAAGAGCGGCTTGATGACTATGTCGTGCAGGGATTGACGAAAGCGGGAAGCCTGCTCGTTGTCACCGCTTACAGCTATTCAGGCGGACAAAGTAGCATTTTGTATCTCCTGAATGGAGAGGGAACGCTGATAAAGACGGTTGATTTGCGCTTTCAGGCGCATGTAGGCGGAGCGGCTTACGATCAGGAGCATGATCTGCTCTGGATTACGGGTGCGTCGGGGCATGTCTATGCGCTTTCATGGACAGACATTTTATCAGATACGTATGCGGGAGAGATCCTCGTGGATTTTGATGCGGGACTTGTCAATCATAATGGAGCCAATGTGGCCTCGTTTTTAAATCTCCATGGCGAGGAGCTGTATGTAGGGTCCTATGTCGACGGCAGTGAGGGCATATTGAAACGGTATGATATATCCGATCCGGCAAATGTGCGTGAACTGTCAGCGGTGTCGATCCCCCAGCGTATTCAGGGGATCACGTTCCGGGAAGACGGGGACGGAACGCGCACGATGCTGCTCAGTCAAAGTTATCAGACAGAGGATTCACGCCTGCTTCGCTTTTACTGGCGGGAGGAGGAAACGGCCTACCTGGAGCCGGATGAGATCTGCATATTGCCGGAGGGGGCCGAACAGATACAGATGACAACGGAAGGGATGTATATTTTGTTTGAATCGGCAGCCAGACCTTACCGAGGCACGGCGCGAATACCTAATGATCAGATTTATATCGTGCGGGAATAAATGGCTGCAGGCGGAAAAGGTCCGTATCCGTGAGGGTATTTTTTGACCAATATTGTCGGGTGTGGTATAATTTGGCAGATATGATACCATCGGTTGGCATTCATCATCATACCCGGGGCAATAAAAATGGAAATGTTGGAAATTATGGGAGAAAAGCATGAAGATCAGATTAGCGGATTATGTTGTGGAGTTCTTGAAGAAAAAAGGTGTCACAGATTGTTTTACTGTCGTGGGCGGCGGGGCAATGCACCTGAATGATGCGTTTGGACATGCGGAAGGGATCCATTGTACGTACAATCATCATGAGCAGGCGTGTGCGATCGCTGCGGAAAGTTATGCCCGGCTGGAGAATAAGATTGCAGCCGTATGTGTGACGACAGGCCCGGGAGGCACTAACGCGATCACAGGAGTCGTAGGTGGATGGCTCGATTCAATCCCGATGTTTATCGTCAGCGGACAGGTAAGGTATGACACAACAGCCCGCTACGGTCAGCAGTTTACGGATGGCCTGCCGCTGCGGGCAGTGGGGGATCAGGAATTTGACATCGTAAAATCCGTGGAATGTATGTGCAAGTATGCAGTCATGCTGGAAAATGCGGCGGACATCAGGTATGTGCTGGAGAGAGCGTGGCATCTGGCGGTGACGGGAAGACCGGGACCGGTATGGCTTGATATTCCTCTGAACTTTCAGGGGATGGAGATCGAAACAGACGACTTACGCGGATATGATGCGGAAGAAGACGACGCGCAGCTGCCGCCCCGGGTTACGGAAGATGTGATCGAACAGATTTTGGATCAGATTGTAGCGGCAAAGCGTCCGGTGATCTATGCGGGCAACGGGATCAGGATTTCCGGGGGCTTTCCGGTATTCCGGAGAGTTGCGGAGCGTCTGGGTGTGCCGGTTGTGACTTACTGGAACAGTGTAGATCTGATCGAGGACGAACATCCCCTGTATTGTGGTAGAGGCGGCAATATGGGAGACCGTCCGGGGAATTTTGCCGTGCAGAATGCGGACCTTCTGCTGGCTATTGGCACACGCATCAGTATCCGTCAGGTAGGCTATAACTGGAAGACCTGGGCCAGAGAGGCGAAAGTGATCATGGTCGATATTGACAGAGCGGAGCTGAAGAAGCCCACGCTCCATGTGGATATGCCGGTTTGGGCAGATGCCAGGGACTTTCTGGAGGCGCTGGAACGCGGCGCACAGAAGCAAGCGACTCCTGTGTCGGGAGAAGACTGGTGGAGAGAACAGTGCCTGCATTGGAAGCGCAAATATCCGGTCACACTGGAGCGGCACTGGAAGGAGAACGGCGAGACGGCGAATGTATTTGCATTCGTCAGATATTTGAGCGAGCATCTTCCGGAGAACAGTCTGACAGCGGTGAGTAACGGCGCCTGCTGTGTTGTCGGGCATCAGAACTGGTGCATGAAAAAGGGTACTCGTTTTATTATCAACAGCGCGATTGCAAGTATGGGATATGGACTGCCGGCGGCGATCGGTCTGTGTATTGCGGCTGGCGGCCGGGATACGATCTGTCTGGAGGGCGATGGCAGCATTATGATGAATCTACAGGAATTACAGACTGTGGTTACGAATGAGTTGCCAATCAAACTGTTTCTCATTAATAATCAGGGGTACCACAGTATTCGTCAGACACAAAATAATCTGTTCCACGAACATTCCAAAGTGGGGATCGGACCGGAGAGTCATGACCTTTCTTTCCCTGACTATGAGAAGATCGCAGGGGCGTTTGCGATCCCTTATTTCAGTGCGCACAGTAACGAAGAGATGAAGAAAACGGTAGAGAAAGTTCTGGCACAGCCGGGTTTTGTATTTTGTGAGATTTTTACGGATACAGAGCAGCCGTGGGAACCGAAGAGTGCAACCAGGCGATTGCCGGACGGGCGGCTTGTCAGTCCGCCTCTGGAAGATCTGGCGCCGTTTTTGGACAGGGATGAGTTGAGAGAGAATCTGTTTATCCAGCCAATCGAGGAATAGATACGGTCAAAAAACAGTCGGGGAAAACCGGAAAAGAATGGAGAGGAGAAGGCGCATGGGAAGATGTCTTGTATGTGGGGAAGTATTGTATGAGGAGCCGTTATTGGAGTTTGACCATATGCCCGCTTCTGCGCAGGATATTCCTGATCTTTCTTCTGTAGAGCAAGACTGCGGAATTTCTCTGGCTCTCTATCAGTGCCAGGGCTGCGGTCTGGTGCAGTTTGACTGTGAGCCGGTAGCCTATTACAGGGATGTGATCCGGTCAGGTGGATACTCGACGACAATGGCAGCGCTGCGAAAAAAACAGTATGCGCATTTCATTGAAACGTATCATTTGCAGGGGAAAAAGTTTATCGAGGTCGGCTGCGGTCAGGGAGAATTTTTATCTGTCTTATCAGAATTTCCGGTCATGGCATATGGAGTAGAACACAAGCATGAGCTGGTGCAGAAGGCAAGGAACATTGGCCTGTGCGTGGAGGATGGATTTCTGGATAACAGACAGCAGAGACTGGAAAACGGTCCGTTTGATGCGTTTCTGTCTTTTAATTTTCTGGAGCACCAGCCTGACCCCAATGGTATGTTGCAGGGCATCTGCCAAAACCTGACAGCGGAAGGCATGGGGCTGATCACAGTTCCCAGTCTGGAATATATTTTGGAGCATAACGGATATTATGAGCTGATCAGAGATCATCTGGCTTATTATACGTTTGACACACTGCGCTTTGTGCTGCAGAAAAACGGGTTTGAGGTATTGGAGCAAGAGATTGTAAACAGAGACACGCTGTCGATGATCGTCAGAAAAAAACAGCGGATCGACGTAGAAAAAATCAAGGCCAGTTATCAGTCTGTCTGTCAGGAATTGAATCAATATACGGACAGCCTGAAAAAAGCGGGAAAGAGGGTTGCAATCTGGGGAGCCAGTCATCAGGGATTTACTTTGGCGGCAACGGCCGGTCTGGCAGGCCAGGTGGAATATATGATTGATTCGGCGCCTTTTAAACAGAACCGATTTGCACCAGCTTCGCATATACCGATCATATCCCCGGAGGAAGCACAGAATCGCCCGACAGATGCCATCATTATTATGGCCCCGGGATATACGAAGGAGATTGCAGGAGTAATCAGAGAGAAATTTGACAGTGAGACAGAGATCATGGTCATGAAGACAAGATCTCTGCAGAGATATGAGGATATAAGTTCATGAAAACCGTAGTGTTTACCGGAGCGACCAGCTTCCTGGGAGCGCATTTACTGAGAGAACTCTTAAGAGAAGGACATGTCGTCTATGCCCTGGTACGCGGTGATTCAACAAGATTGGGGCAGTTACCTGCCGGTGATCGTTTACACTTATTGTATGGTTCACTGGACGATCTGGACATTGTGCGGGAAGCGGTTTCCCGCGCCGATTTGTGGATTCATTTTGCCTGGCATGGTTCGGGGAGCCGCAACAGAGCAGACAGAGAGGTGCAGAGCAGAAATGTAGCATATTCCGTCAGGGCATTGCAAATAGCAGACGAGCTGGGCTGCAGACAGTTTATTTTTTCCGGATCACAGGCAGAGTATGGGGATAAAAGTGGAGTGATCAGGGAGAGTATGGAGTGCTTGCCAATTTCAGAGTATGGGAAGGCGAAGCTGGAGTTTTCCGGCAGGGCTGAGGCATATTGCCGGAATGTACAGATGGATTTCATCCATCTGCGTATTTTCAGTGTATACGGGCCCGGAGACAGGGCTGGGACCTTGGTGGATGACTGCATCCGGAAATTTAATACGGGACAGAATCTGGTGCTGGGCCCCTGTACGCAGGAATGGAATTATCTGTATATTGATGATTTTGCAGCGATCGTTATGCGTCTGATTGAAAATGGCTGTGCTTCAGGTATTTATAATGTGGGCAGTGATGACACGAGAGTACTGAGAGAGTATGTGTTGAAAATATATGAGATGTCCAATGGAACGGGGACATATGAGTTTGGAGAGAGTTGTACGAATCCGGAGAGATCACCGTCTCTTCGACCAGATATTTCCAGGCTTCTGGAAACGATCGGTGATTTCAGGATGACATCTTTTGAAGAGGGCATCCGCAAAACGATGGATGCCACGGGAATGGAGTGTGAAAAGGCATGAGAGCTTTTGTATTGGAAAGACAGCAGAAAACGGCATGGTTTGATGCGCCTCAGCCGCAGTTGACACCTTATGGAGCTATCTTAAAGCCGATTGCGGTAACACCCTGCTCTTCGGATATTCATACGATATGGGGAGGTTCGCCGAAACAGCCCAATCTGATACTGGGCCATGAAAGTATCGCGGAAGTCGTGGAAGTGGGGCCATATGTGAGGGATTTTAAAGCAGGTGACAAAGTGGCTGTCCCTGCGGTGACGCCGGATTGGCGCCACAAGGCGATACAGGAGGGAAACCGTAAACATGCGGGAACCCCATTCTCTGGCTGCCAGTTAGGGCGCACGCAGCCAGGGGTCTTTGCGGAACGATTTCTGATTTCCGATGCGGATGTCACACTGGCGCATATTCCGCCGGATATTTCTGACGAGCAGGCGCTGATGAGTGTCGATGTCGTCACAACGGGATTTACCGGAGCGGAAAATGCCAATATTAAGTTCGGTGATACGGTCTGTGTACTTGGGATCGGATCCATCGGGTTGATGGCGGTCGCAGGAGCCAGCCTGCTTGGCGCCGGACGGATTATTGCAGTGGGAACCCGTCCGGTCTGTGTGGAACTGGCCAGAAACTATGGGGCTACTGATGTGCTCAATTATAAAGAAGAAAATGTCACGGAACGAGTGCTGGAGATGACAGACGGCGTTGGCGTGGATGCGGTCATTATTGCCGGAGGAGGCGCAGATACACTGACGCAGGCTTATGATATGACCCGGTATGGAATCGGTACCATATCAAACGTAAACTATTTTGGGGGTACCGGATACCTGCCGTTGCCGATTTTTTCAGGTGGACGTGGGATGTGTGGGAAGACACTGCATATGGAACTGGCAGAAGGCGGGCGTGCCAGAGTAGAGCGGATCTTTTCCATGATCCGGTATGGGCGCGTCGATCCGGCGCCTCTTGTTACGCACCATCTGTACGGCCTGGATAAAATTGAGGAAGCAGTCTGCCTGATGAAAGAAAAGCAGCGGGATCTGATCAAGGTGATGGTGCATTGTGCATGATTTTATGGGGCATTCTTTGTTGAGGACATTGAAGGAGGAAAGTAGAAGATGGGAAAAAATCCCGGTAAAGTAAGTGTACCAGAAGGGGGATGCCTGCAGAAATTTT
This sequence comes from Lachnospiraceae bacterium JLR.KK008, assembly GCA_037015955.1. NCBI lineage: Bacteria > Bacillati > Bacillota > Clostridia > Lachnospirales > Lachnospiraceae > Lachnospiraceae bacterium JLR.KK008. The sequence continues at coordinate 2,606,929 of CP143548.1, read as the reverse complement.
ACAGCAAGATTACACCACAGTTCCTGTTTGGGGCGTTGCTTCTGCTGATCGGCAGCCTTAACATATGCTACCTGTGGCAGACGCAGGGGGAATGTATCGATCTTGTACTAACCGATAAAGACTTTTATTTTATGGACTTTTTTAATCACATCTTTTATGTAAGAGAGCCAAAGAACGTTTATGATGTTGATTATAATGCCTGTTTTCCACCGCTTGCGTATATGATGTATTGGGCATTGGGAAAATGTCTGGCGTTGGATGCCGTTGCGATGAATGATGCCCCTTCCCTGTCCTCCTATGCCCTGCTTTTATACGTGCTATACAATGTAGCAATGGGTATTTTGTTTTACAATAGCATTGAGCGTCTGATCAGGCAAAAAGGATTCGGAACAGGACATATCAGAGGAATTGCGCTTGCGATATTTAGTTCCGGAGTCTATATATTGAGTATATTGTGGATTGGTAACGCAGCACTGACTGCCTGTATTTTACTTATGCGGGCAATGGAGTTACGGCAGCGGCCAGACAGACGGAGCCAGGAGATGGCGCTTGTTTTTATTGCGATGGCCGCAGGATTTAAGATATATCCGGCGATTTTTGGGATACTTTATATAAAGGAAAAAAGGTATCGGGAAGCGGGACGGCTGGTCTTATATGGAGTCCTTATGTTTTTTGTTCCCTTTGTATTTTTTGGTGGATCTCACGGGCTTGTCCGGATGCTGAAAAATCAGGCACAGCTGCATGCTGGCATATCTTATTACAGCTGGAAAAGTATACGGTCGACATGGAACCAAATAGATTTCAAATTCCTTCATTTTCATATGCCTGTAATCGGAACGATATTAACGATATGTTATGCGGCAGTGGCATTCACTGTTGCCTGGCTGACGAAAGTGGAGTGGAAACGGTTATATCTGCTGTGCAGTTTGATGGTCATTGTTCCTGCATGGTCCGGATCCTATACACCGATTTATTTTTCGATTCCGCTGATACTGTTCTTATGTGGGGAACGGAAAGAGAAAAATGATTATATGTACGCGTTATTGTTTGCGGGAATGTTTTGCTTCTTTGTGTGGAATACACCGGCGATAACAAATATTACCGGGGATATTTCTTATGTAGTGAGATATTTGTCTATTTATGGAATGTGTTTTCTATTAGTTGTTGAAGGAATGTTGCAGACAGGTAAGGAACTTGCCGGGAGAAGATATGAATCCAAATCATCTTTACAAAAATAAAAAAATACTGATTACGGGACACACAGGTTTTAAGGGAAGCTGGATGTGTGCCCTGTTACGGGCGCTCGGCGCGCAGGTGACGGGTTACAGTCTGGAGCCGCCGACCGCCCCTTCCCTGTTTGAACTGTGTCATCTGGCTGACGGCATGGAGTCAATCATGGGGGATGTGCGCGATCTGCCGCATTTGCAACAGGTTTTCGGGCGGGTACGGCCGGAGATCGTCATTCACATGGCAGCTCAGCCCATTGTACGGGAGTCATACAAAAATCCCGTATATACCTATGATGTCAATGTGATGGGGACAGTCCATGTGCTGGAGTGCATCAGGCAGACGGAGAGTGTGCGGTCTTTTGTCAATGTGACGACAGATAAAGTCTATAAAAACAGGGAATGGGTCTGGGGTTATCGGGAGAACGAAGAACTCAATGGCTATGACCCATATTCCAATTCCAAATCGTGTTCTGAGCTGGTGACGGACAGCTATTGCCAGTCTTTTTTCACTGACGGAAGGGTGGCAGTTTCCACCGCGAGAGCCGGTAATGTGATCGGTGGCGGCGATTTTGCAACGGACCGGATCATTCCGGACTGTATCCGGGCAGTTGAAAAAGGCGGGACGATCGCGGTGAGGAATCCTTATTCCGTCAGACCCTATCAGCACGTGCTCGAACCGGTGACTGTCTACCTGATGATCGCGGCGGCTCAGTATGAGACGCAGAGCTATGCGGGCAACTATAACGTTGGACCGGATGACAACGACTGTTACACGACAGGAGCGCTTGTGGATCTGTTCTGCCGGAAGTGGCAGTCTGAGACCGGGCAGGAAACCAGGTGGGAAGACCGATATGACGGTGGCCCTCATGAGGCCGGTTTTCTGAAGCTGGATTGCTCGAAGCTGAAAAATACATTTGGCTGGAAACCCGTATGGAATGTGGAGACTGCCATGGAAAAGATTGCACAGTGGTCGCATTGCCGCCGGCGAGGCGAGGACATAGCGGCATGTATGGACAGACAGGCTGCGTGTTTTCTGAAGGCCTGGGAGGAAAAAGGCAACAGAGCTTTTTGAAGATGAGATCGGGAGAAGCGAAGATGAAAGTAGTGATTCTGGCAGGAGGACTGCCAAGCACGATAGCCGAGGATAAACAGGGAGTGCCCAAGCCGATGGTCGAGATTGGGGAAAATCCGATTCTCTGGCATATTATGAAAGGCTATGGAGCGCATGGGTTCCATGAGTTTATTATCTGCGCCGGCTATCGCAAAGAGATGATCAAAGATTATTTTAATGACTTCTATATTTATCAGTCGGATATTACGGTCGATCTGCGGAACAATACGATAGAGATTCACAAGAATATTACGGAAGACTGGAAAGTGACGGTCGTGGATACAGGGCAGTATTCTTCTACCGGACAACGAATCAGTCAGATTCAAAAATATATCGACGGGGAAACATTTATCGTCAACTTTGGCGACTGTCTGTCCAATATTGATGTCAATAAACTGATCGAAGCGCATCATGAGAAACAGAAATGGGCTACGGTGGCGTTGGCGCATCCGGCAGGACGCAATCAGATTCTTGACATCGACGAAGAGGGAAATTATCTGGGAGTGCGCAAACCTGACGCTGCGGACAATCAGGCATGGGTCAATGCGGGCGTTTACGTGTTTAACAGGCAGGTATTCCATTATCTTCTCGGGAATTATCAGCTGGAGAAACAACTGCTGGAGACGCTTGCCGAGAAACAGCAGGTCTCGACATATCAGCACAAAGGGTTTTGGTCTCCCATCGAGACAAAGAGGGATAAGGAGCAGATGGAAAATCTGTGGAATGCGGGCATAGCGCCGTGGAAGATATGGTGACAGAGGAGCAGACTATGAAGGTCGTAATACTTGCGGGCGGCATGGGGACTAGATTCAGTGAGGAAACATTTGTCCGTCCGAAACCGATGATTGAGATCGGTAATAAACCGATCCTCTGGCATATTATGAATACGTATTCAGCCGGCGGGCTGAGCGAATTTATTATCTGCTGTGGTTATAAGGGGCACATGATTAAAGAGTATTTTGTGCATTATTATATGTATCAGTCTGATGTGACCTTTTCCGTGAAGGACAGGAAGAAAACGGAACACAAGAATTTTGCCGAGCAGTGGACGGTGACACTTGCAGACACCGGCCTGCATACCCTGACGGCCGGAAGGGTTTTAAAAATCCGGGATTATATCGGCGATGACGAGGAATTTATGCTGACTTACGGGGATGGTGTGGCAGATGTGGACATCCAGGCCCTTTTACAATATCATCGGGAACACGGCAGGATCGCCACGATCTCCACGACCAGGCCGGAGGGGAGATTCGGCGCGATCAAGATAGATGAGGCAGGGCGTGTGGAGAGTTTTAAAGAAAAGGCGCGAAAGGATCAGTCCTGGGTCAATATCGGGTTTATGGTGATGAACCGAAAGGTATTTTCCTATCTGGGAGACGGCAGGGAAATGCTGGAGGCAGGGCCGTTTGAGCGTCTGGTGGCAGATGGCGAGATGATGGCCTACAGGCATCCGGGCTTCTGGTCTCCAATGGATACGATCAAGGACAAGGCGTATCTGGAAGAACTGTGGGAGAGCGGAGAGGCGCCGTGGAGGGTGTGAAGGTAACGGGAGAGATTTTAACTGACAGATACAAAGGAGAAAGTCATGGATCTGATGAACATTCTTGTAACCGCAGGATTGGGCGAGATGGCTAAGACAGCCGTTAAGGGGCTGCTGGATTTTTTTCGGACAGATTACGAGGAATCTCTGTATGACAGAACTTATGAGGCATTGCAGGAGTACCTGACATGCAGTTACCGAAGCAATGCGATGATGCACACGATCGTTTTCCGCGGAATAGAGAAAACAATCTTTGACCTCTATATTCCGCTGACACTGCAGTGCCAGCGGGAAGAAGGGAAAAGGATCGTAGTCAATGAGAAGAGCATGGCAGAGATCATGCGCAATCATAAACGAAGTATCGTCATTGACAATGCAGGGATGGGAAAGTCCACGATTGCCAAATATCTGGCGACGCAGGCCGTGATCAGAAAGTCGGGGATTCCGATCATGATCGAGCTGCGCAAACTGAAAAAAGAAAAATATATTATGAGCTTTATTGAAGAACAGTTTGATCAGTTCGACAAAAAGATTGCGTCTGCGGATTTAAAGTGTATGCTGAAGGAGGGGGGATTCATTGTCTTTTTTGACGGTTATGATGAGATTGCAGTGGAGCTTCGTCAGACGGTGACGGAAGACATCCGGTATTTCATTGAACGGGCGCCGGAAAATACGTATATCCTTACTTCACGGGAGGAGAGTGAGCTGAGCTCTTTCAGCGATTTTTTGGAGTATACGATTCAGCCGCTTCGCATGAACGAGGCTTTTGCGCTGATTCGCAAGTATGACAATTATGGGAAACATGCGGAGGACCTGATTACTAAAATTAAAGAGGAAGAGAATCTTAAGGTCTTAAAAGAATTTCTCACCAATCCGCTTCTTGTTTCTCTCTTATATAAGACATATATGTACAAGGGAGAGATCCCTTATAAAAAAATAGAGTTTTATAAACAGGTATATGAAGCGCTGTTCAATGACCATGATAAATCAAAGGATGCTTATGTCCACCCAAAGCAGTCGGGGCTCGAAATCAACGACTTTGAACGGGTATTGATGGCATTGGGGTTTCTGGGTGTCAAGAGATGGCAGGTTGAGTACGAGGAAAAGGAAGAACTGATCCACGATATTCGAATTGGTATTAAAAATCTGGTGGGCAGCAGTCCGAAACCACAGCATTTTCTTGAGGACATCATTCATGCCGTGCCACTATTTCGAAAGGACGGCGGTACTTACCGGTGGATTCACAAGTCATTTATGGAGTATTTTGCTGCTAAATACATCTGCTATGAAATGGGCGACCGCAAGGAGGCTTTGCTTTATAAAATCACGGACGGAGACAACGGAATGTTATACAAAAACATGCTTGATTTCTGCTATGAGCTGGATCTGAAGACATTTCGCAAAGCCGTACTCATTCCCTGGCTGACGCGTGTAATGGAGGTAGAAAAAAAGGTAGAATGTCTTCTTCGGGAACAGGCGCCTGCCTGGCAGGAGAGTGAGGAACTGAAAAGGGGGCTGCTCAATGTCTGGATCAGTGGTGATGCCGCGGTGCTTAGGGCAGGGAAAGAGACTTGCCGGATCATGCGGGGAGGTGGGATGCAACATCGGGAAAAATTGGAAGAGATAACAAGAAAGGTTGACCGCTTTTTTTTATGGAAGACTACCTTTACCTCAGAGGGAATGTTTATCTTTCGCAGTAATAGGGAGGACGATGTGGTCAAAGACATCTTATTGATGAAAAACGTACCTGTAACTGTAGAGAGAAAAATGGAAAATGACAGTGAGAAGATTTCAGCGTGGATTCACGAACTGCTTCTGGAAGAAGAAAAAGTCTATTATCTGGAACAATTAATACAGACAGTATATCAAAATAGTGAATCTGTAGAGAGGATTGCCAAGTTTATACGCATGAGCGTATTGCGAAGCGGAGGTATGAAAATGTTCGATTATGGCCTGTGTTATGATTTGCTCATGGAAATCCGACAGGAAATGCAGGAAATGGAAGCATTGAACCGGGAACTGTTTACACTTGAGTGACAGGGAAGCCTGCGAAGAGCAGAGGATACGGAGTTACAGCTATGTATGAAAGGCGGTCATCCGATGAATGTACTGATTATCACCCATGAATATCCGCCAATCGGCGGGGGCGGCGCTAACGCCTGTATGAATCTGACGGGAGAATATGCAAAAGCCGGGTATCAGATCACGATCGTTACGGTCTGGTATGACGGTCTTGAGGAAGAGGAATACAGCGGCGGCGTCCGGATCATCCGGCTGAAAGCGAAAAGAAAGCATCTGGCTCACTGCGGATTCCCGGAGATGCTGGACTTTTTGTGGAAAGCCCTGCATAAGGCCGATGCTCTGTGCAAGAGAGAGAAATTTGATATTTGCCAGGTGTTTTTTGCGATTCCCAGCGGTCCGGTCGCCTGGTGCCTGAAGAAAAAGTACGGGCTTCCTTATCTGATCCGTTTTGGCGGCGGGGATATTCCGGGCTTTCAGGAGCGCTTCCGGGTTTTGTACAAGCTGATCGGACCCTTTGAGAAGATTATCTGGAAACAGGCGGATGCGCTTGTGGCGAACAGTCAGGGGCTGAAAAAGCTGGCAGCCGGTTTTTATGACAAAAAAGAAATCCGGATTATTACAAACGGTGTGGATGAAAAATGGTTTCTGACCGGAGAGGACGCAGACATCGGGAGGCGGTCGCAGGAAGAAATACGGCTACTCTTTGTCTCCCGTCTAATTGAGCGCAAGGGACTGCAGTTCATCCTGCCAGTCCTGCCGGAGATTAGCAGGCAGGCGGGAAAGAAAGTGACGCTGACGATCGTGGGCGATGGTCCTTATCGCACGGTGCTGGAACAGATCACAAAGGACAGACATCTGGCCGGATCTGTGACGTTTGCCGGACAGCGGGAAAAACGGGAGCTGCCGCAGCTTTATCGGTCAGCGGATATTTTTATCCTGCCGTCCCAAAAAGAAGGGATGCCAAATGTGGTGCTGGAGGCGATGGCCGGCGGACTGCCAATCGTAATGACGCCCTGTGAAGGCAGTCTGGAGCTGATTGACGGGAACGGATATGCGGTACCGGCGGAGCAATTTGCAGAGAAGATCGTCTGCCTGTGCAGAGATAACGCGCTGCGCCGCCAGATGGGGGAGCGCAGCCGTCAGCTCGTGAGAGAACGGTTCCAGTGGAGCCGGGTTGCGGCGGAATATCTGAAACTGATGGAAGCGATCTGTCATTTGTCGTAAGTTCAGCCTGAACAGATCATATCAAATATAACAGAGAAAGAAAAAGGAAGATACAACGATGAAAATCATATTATTATCCGGTGGTTCCGGTAAGCGGCTCTGGCCGTTGTCCAGTGACGCCCGCTCGAAACAATTCCTGAAGGTACTGCAAGACGAGGATGGAAATTCGGAATCCATGATCCAGCGGATCTTCCGCCAGGTCAGTAAGAGCTGCCCTGATGCACAGATCGTGGTGGCTTCCAGTGAAGCGCAACGAGATTCGATGAGGCGCCAGCTTGGGGAGCAGGTGGAAAAGGTGCTGGAGCCGTCCAGACGGGACACGTATCCGGCGATTCTGCTGTCCGGGGCATGGCTGCTTGAGAAAAAGCAGATCGATGAAGATGAGATGATTGCAGTGCTTCCGGTCGATACCTATGCAGAGCAGGCTTACTTTGATAAATTGAACGAGATGGAATCCGCCCTGCGCGATTCCGGGGCCAAGATCTGCCTTCTCTGCGTGCATCCTACGTATCCTTCAGAGAAATATGGCTATGTTACAGGCCGTCCGGAGCCGGACAAATGTTTCGGCCGGGTGGAGCGGTATATGGAAAAACCTGGTCTGGAGCAGGCGAGAAAACTGGTGGAGGACGGCGCGCTTTGGAGCGGCGGCGTGTTTATGTTCCGCGCGTCGTTTGTAAAGCATTTGCTGCAAAAAGAGACCGGACAGTTCTCGTTTGCAAAAGTATATGAACAGTATGAGAAACTGCCTCTGACCAGTTTTGACTATGCAGTGTTGGAAAAAGAGACATCGATCGTGTATACGTCTTACAAAGGGGAATGGAACGACCTGGGAACGTGGAATACGCTGACGGAACAGATGAAGGAGCCGGACGGCGGTTTCGTCATCCGGGGCGAGACGTGTGAAAATACGCATGTGATCAATGAACTGGAAATTCCCGTGGTAGCGCTTGGACTCAAGGACACGGTCGTGGTGGCCAGTGCGGACGGTATTCTTGTCAGCGACAAGCATTCCAGCTCGTTTATGAAACCTTATGTGGAGCAAATCCATAACCGGCCGATGTATGAAAAGCGTCAGTGGGGGGAATATAAGGTGCTGGATGTGCAGCAGTGCAGGTCGGGGAAGGAAAGCTCTCTGACAAAGAGTATGCACGTGGAGGCCGGGCGGGGGCTCAGTTATCAGCTCCACCATCTGCGGGACGAGATCTGGACGATCATTGATGGAAAAGGATTGTTTTTGCTGGACGGTGAGACGAGAGAAGTCGTGAGAGGCGATGTCTTGTACATTCCAAGAGAGCACAAGCACGGTATGGCTTCCCGGGAAGGCGTGGACTTTATCGAGGTGCAGATTGGCACCGATCTGGTAGAGGAAGACATTGAGCGGCTGCCGTGGGACTGGGATGGGTATCTGACTGGTAATTGCTGATGACATCACGGCATCAGGATATTCCTTCCCGTCTTTGCGAATCTGTGAGCGGCAGGGAGAAAGAAGGATATTTTCAGGCGGGATAAGGGGCATGGAACAGGAGAGTCAGTGAAATATGGAGCAGAATAAAATCGGAACATGGCGGAAGATCTGTTATATATTTGACAAAAAGCAGAAGCTGAAAGCAGCTCTGCTTTTTGTCGTTATCATTGTCGGGGCATTTGTGGAGCTGGTGGGAGTCAGCGCGGTGCTGCCGTTTATCAGTACGGTGCTGAACCCGCAGCAAGTACTGCAAAACCCCTATCTTGGCGCCGTTTACGAGGCCTTTGATTTCCGGGATATGAATCGTTATATCATTTTCCTCGGCAGTGCGATCATCGTGATCTACATTTTGAAAAATATTTATGTCTATGTCATGCACAGTATGCAGTACCGCTTCACGTATGACAATCAGCGAAAACTTTCCTATCAGATGATGGACTGTTATATGAATCAGCCGTATCTGTTTCATCTGGATCACAACAGTGCGGAGCTGAGCCGTAATATCAACGAAGATACGGTGTCTTTCTTTGAAGCCATTCTGGCAGGACTGCAGTTTGCGTCGGAAGGTGGCGTGTGCCTTGCCCTGTTACTGTTTCTGCTTTATCAGGACATCAGTATCACGGCCGGTCTGATCGCGCTTGTGGGTATTTTCGGGCTGGTGTTTCTGAAGGTATTTAAAAAGAGACTGAAACAGGCAGGCAGGAGAAGCCGTGACAGTCAGGGGAATACAAGGCAGGCCGTGCTGGAAGCGCTGGGCGGCGTCAAAGAGATCAAGGTATTAAACAGAGAAAAAGTCTTTGTGGAGAATTATAATGAAGAATATAAAGAGTATGCGGAGAGCAACAGAAAATTCAAAGTATACAGCATGATTCCCAAACCGGTCATGGAGACTATCTGTATCTCCGGGCTTTTACTGATTGTGTGTGTGAAAATATATCTGGGGGCAGATCCGGCGAACTTTATTCCGACGATCTCGGTATTTGCGGTAGCGGCATTTCGGATGCTGCCTTCGGCAAACCGGATGGCGGAGTACCTGAGCAGGATCATGTTCAGCAAACCGGCGATCGACGCAATCTATCACGACCTGAAAGAAATTGAGGAGCTGATGGAGAAAATGCGGACAGTGGAAGATGCGGATAAGATCCTGTTTGAGAAAGAGATCCGGGTGGACAATATCAGCTTTCACTATCCCAATAAGGAAAATAACGTGTTTACCCATGCGTCACTGGTGATTCCAAAAAATAAATCGGTTGCTTTCATCGGCCCGTCGGGACAGGGCAAGACGACGCTGGCGGACATTATTCTGGGACTGCTGGAACCGCAGGAGGGTGCAGTCCTTGTAGACGGAACAGACATCAGAAGAGGGATTCATGACTGGAATAAAAAGCTGGGGTATATTCCCCAGTCGATTTCGTTGCTCGATGCGTCGATCAGGGACAATATTTTATTTGGAATTGCCAGAGAGGAGATCGATGAAGCGCGCCTGCAGGAAGCATTGCAGGAAGCACAGCTCAAAGAGTTCGTTGACTCGCTCGAAGAAGGGCTGGATACGGTCATCGGAGAAGGCGGTGTGCGGCTTTCCGGCGGACAGAGGCAGCGCATTGGAATTGCCCGGGCGCTGTATCATAATCCGCAGGTGCTCGTACTGGATGAGGCCACTTCTGCGCTGGACAACGACACGGAAGCAGCCGTTATGGAGGCGATTGACTATCTGGCAGGCAGTAAGACACTGATCATCATTGCCCACCGGCTGTCTACGATTAAGAACTGTGATCTTGTCTATACAGTTGAAGGAGGGAAAATAACTTCTTCCCGCAAATGAAGACGAAGACAGGAATGATCTGTAAGACGATGCGGTTGTAAGAGTCATCCCAGTTGACCCAAAGATTCTTTCCTACGGCGCAGTAAGAAATAAAGTTCAGGATCACGTATCCCGCCCAGAGGAAGGTATCGACATCCCAGAAGGGATGATATACGAAGGTGGTTACAAGGAGGATACCAAACAAGATTCCACTGATCCCCCAGGAAGCAGGATAGAGAAACATATTGCGGATCGTCATGTCAATATTGTCCACGACCTGGTTCCAGTCGCGGATGGTGAGAATGGCCAGCAGGCAGAACAGTCCGCCATAGATCAGCCATGTCTCAGAAAAGGGCAGCCGCTTTATGAAAAGTGGGTGCAGGACGAAGAGATACAGGCAGGTGGCGGAGATGGCTGCGATCACGAACGCGACATTGGCATTGTTGGCGATGGATGTAAAGGCAGCCTGCTCTACTGTCGCCTTTAAGATAACGCGCACGTAAAACAGCCACCAGAGTTCTGAAATGACGGAGGGCAGGAAGACACAGAACAGGTCCCGGCGGCTCCAGTCACTTTTGAGCACGAAATAGACCATAAAAAAGCAGACGAAGATAATGCCGTCTTTGCGCAGCAGCGTCAGCGCGGCAAAAAACAGAGCGGTTAAAATATGGGCTTCTCTTCGGGCGGGCAGCAGGCAGTCTTCGAGCAGGAGCATTGCAAAAAACAAATATGCCATGCAGTACATATTGGCAAGTATCCATGTGGAGGCCACGAGAAATGAGGTGGCAGTGACGAGGAAGGCGGTCATCAGCGCACTGTAGAAGAGTGTGCGGTGTTTCGGACCATCCTTTCCGTACTGATGCAGTCCATAGAAAAAGCAGGCAATCAGATCAATGGAGAGAAATGCCTGCATCTGATAACACTGGTCGAGCCCCCAAAACGATGTATAGGAGTTGAGCAGCGGCAAAAACTGGCTGATATTGGTTAAGGTAAAACTGTTGTCGCCGACAATGTCCTTAAAGTTTTTAACAATCGTCAGCGTGTTGCCGTAATTGGTGAAATAGAAAAAGGAATCGTAGCTGACAAAGACATAGATCAGGCCGCTGGAGGCCAAAAGTGTTGCGCCGATGAAAAAAAGCAGCATCGGAAGCGACTGCAGAAAGCCGGCCTGTGTCAGCGTGCTGTTCCCGGCGCCTGCGTCTGTGGAAGTTTGTTTTGCAGGGCTGCGGAAGGCATCGTTTTGCTTATGGGTGCGTCGGATCAGGAAGAGAAGCAGGATTCCCATGATCGCGGCGACCAGCAGCGTTACATTGAGCAGGGTATAGGGAATGCCGAGCAGCAAAAGGAGCAGACTGGGAAAGACCCAGAGACAGATGCCGGCCGGAAAGGCGAACAGCAAAATCCAGTTACAGGACAGCTTGTCCCGGATCATCATCAGAAAAAATGCGCCCATAAAAAATAAGAGCAGGATGGCAACGGCCTGCCGGCATTGATAAGAGAAGACATTGTCGCAGGTAAGCGCTTCCAGGGAGGCACGGTTTATCAAAGCCCCTGCGGTAAACACAAGGCAGCATACGAATACAAACAGACTGCCTGTAACAATCGCTTTTTTATTCATGGTTATTTCCTCCGGTCGTGTTATCATAGTAGGCTTTGGACATAATATAGAGATCATAGTTTTCGTCCATCACAGCGGCGAGCTGCTGCTGTCCCTGCAGGGAAGCGGTGTTGATATACAGGGTAGGATAGATTTCTTCCTCAAAGGATGCGGTCAGCTCCTGCGGCAGTCCGTCCGTCACATAATCCATAATACCCATACAGGAGAATTCATGGGAAAAGTCGAAATCTTCCGCCCGGGAAATGATCGCATCCCTATGCTCTGACACAGCGGAAAGCGGCTCGCAGGAACCGGCATAGAGAGAGAAAAACTTCTCATAAAATCCGGCGTCCGTGTCAAGGAATACCTGGCGGTCACGAAGGACCGGGAAAATGATTTCATCCTGAAACATAAACTCGTCAGAGTAAGCAAGCAAGTTGCCTTTGAATGTGCCATAGCGGAACACGCCGCTCACGGTGTCCATATAAAAATCAGGAAACATGACAAGGTGATTGTATATCACATTGGCGAAGCAGGAAAGCAGAAGGATAACCGTCAGCACGGCGCCGGCCGTCCTCCGGTTTTTCTTCCACAGCTGTCGCCAGACAAGGTAAAATAGAAATAAGATAAAAATACCGATCAAGGCTTCTTTAAACATTGTATCTCTCCGGTCTGTAAATGGTTGACATGACAGAAATTTTGAGTATATGATAACTTTGAGCTGGTGTGTAAACGCACAGCGGATGAATTTATAATGCCATCCGGCGGCATCATATCTGTTATTATAACATAGACAGGTATCACATAACAGTATCGTCATTTATTTTATTTTTAACAAAACAGGAGAACAGTATGTCAGTAAAATGGAAATCGCAGGGAAAATTGCAACAGGTCACGGATCTTTTGGGGATGGCAGTCATCCTCTGTGGGATTGGCGTAAGTATTTACATGAACTTTGCCGGACGTTCTCTATGGCTGGATGAGGCGTATCTTGTTTCGTCGCTGGAAAACCGCTCTCTGTTTCAACTGACCGGGCAGCCGCTTGATTACGTGCAGAGCGCGCCGGTGATTTACCTCTACATCGTGAAACTGCTGATGATTATCTTTGGGGACTCGGAAGGCGTTTTGCGCGCATTTTCCGTATTTTCCTATATTGCGACGCTGTTTCTCACATGGTATGTATCCGGGAAGCTCTTTCGCTGCCGATATGCGGTGTTATGTGCGGCATTTGTGGCCAACATTGATTTTCTCCTGAAATACTCCAATGTATTCAAACCGTATGTTTCCGAGTGTATCTGGGTGCTGCTCGTGCTTGTCGTCTATCACTGGTATCAGGAAAAAAAGATCCCCTGGTGGGGAATGGCACTGCTCTATATGACGTTTATCTGGGCGGCCAATCCGGTCTGCTTCTTTGTGGGCGGCGTTCTCACCTGTGAATTTCTGACAGGTATATTCCGGAAAGAGGGGGACAGGGTCATTCACAGCGTTATTAGCGGTATCGGCATCTGCGGCAGTTTTGTCATCTACTATTTTTACTGGCTGAAAGCGGCAGCGACCGATGATTTTATGCAGAACTATTGGGTCAATGACCAGTTTCCATTTTTTCCAAAGAGCAGGGATGAATTTGACCTCGGCTGGAAGCTGATCCGGCGTCTCTTTGGCGCCTGTCATGATGAACTACGGTTATTGCTGGCGGCGTTAGTACTGGCGGCATTGGTCATGGGGATCTGGCAGCGCAGCCGGTATTGCTTTGTCCTTGCATTTGGCTTTCTGCTGGCTCTGTTTGCTTCTTCTCTCACCATGTTTCCGATTCGGGACAGGCTTTGGTGCTTTTCATTTCCGATCTTTGCCATTCTGGCCTTTTACTTTATCGACAGGATGCTCATAAAGGGAGGGACCGGGGGCGGAGAGCTCTTTGCCGTCTTCCTGATGGCCGTCCTGATTTGCACGAACAGCGGTATCCGCACATATGCGGACAGGGATGAGGTCTACTGGGCAGGTAATGAGGCTAATCCGCTGATTGATTATGTGCGGGAAAATATAAAAGAAGACGAAAAAGTATATGTGTTTTATAACAGTATTCCTGTAGTCTCTTACAAAAATGGCTATGGTGTCAACAGTATAGGCGGCGGGCAGGACAATATTTTATGGGGGACAAGTGTACTGGCGGAAGTGGACGCAGGCCAGATCGTACAGACAGGCAAGTGTTATATTCTTACTTCCCAGGCGGATGGCGAAACGTTGGACCCACTGTTGGAGCGGCTTGCTGCAGAAGGAAGCGTGGAGACTGTGCTGGAAGTGCAGGAGACAAGACTGTATTATTTCAGCAGGTATTAACAGGCAGTGCGGTATAAAATATTGCAGGAAGAGACGTAACAAGACAGGATTATAGATATGGAGGGAGTGAGAAAGTGAGGTCTTTTGCACAATACCAACAATATTTTACGGCAGAATATCTGATGGGCCCCAATAGTGTCCGTCTGGCCGGGGAACTGCTGGAAACTTATCCGCTGCAAACAGAGCAGGGACATCTGTACAAACGAAACCGCATTCTGGATCTGGGCTGCGGCACGGGCCTGACCAGTCTTTTCATCGCCAGGGAGACAGATGCTATCGTCTATGCGAATGATCTGTGGACAGATGCGGAGGCAAATGCCGGAAGGTTTCAGGCGTGGGACATTTCGGATCAGGTGATTCCTCTTCAGGAAGACGCTGAAAACCTGACATTCGAAAAAGAGTTTTTTGATGCTGTCATCAGCGTTGATGCCTATCATTATTTTGCCGGAAAAGAGGGATTTTTTCAGACTAAGATTCTGCCGTATGTGAAGAGTGGCGGTATGGTACTGATCGCGGTTCCGGGTATTCAGGAAGCGTATGAGGGAAAACAGCGGGAAACCATTCATGAATGGTTGGGAGAAGACGATCATATGTTTCACAGCTGTAGCTGGTGGAAAGCCATGATTGGGGAACACCCGGACATTGCCTTTGTGGAGACATGGGAGATGAAAAGTTTTATGGCAGCATGGAATGACTGGCTGGCAATCGAGAATGCGTATGCCAACAGAGACCGCCTGTTTTTTGATACGGTTATTCAGAAATATTCTGACTTTGTCGGCATTGCAGTGAGAAAGATAAAGAAATTTTAAATACTTCGAACTGGATTGATGGAGACAAATCCGGTTTTTACCGATGATGTTGCTTGAAGGATAAGAAAACAGATGTCTATTTTGTGGAGGAAACAGTCTGGTTTACCCAGCAGCAAATGGCAGAATTGTTTCAATCGTCCAGAACAAACAATAATCATTTGGCTATCCGAGGCAAATAAACAGGTAGAGCAGCTGACAAATGCCGAGGTCATCAGCAACAAAAAGAACCTTGAAAGGGAGACTAAGAACGAGAACAGACATCAGAGCAGGACTAAACGGAGGAAGAAATTTAATGTGAATTTAATTGTAAAGGCAGATATTTTTTTGTATAATTGAAATATGACAAGAGTAAGCTATATTATATCTATTGCCATAGATTTTTAGAAATCGAGGTGGTAAGGTGTCGGACGATATAAAACAGACGCAGGAAGTGAAGGCAAAGCGTACCGCAAAAAACAGTGTTTTTTTAGATCTTTTCCAAGATAAAAAGAATTTGTTGAAACTGTATAAAACAATACACCCAGAGGATACAGATACAACAGAGGACACGCTGGATATTGTCACAATAGATAATGTGCTTACAGATAACCTATATAATGATTTGGGTATCATGGTCGGTAATAACAGACTGCTTTTACTTTTGGAGGCACAAGCCAGTTGGACAGTAAATATTTTAATCAGAATATTGTTGTATTTAGCACAAAGCTACCATGAATATTTTGAGCGAACCAGTCAGAGTCTATATAAAAGCAAGAAAGTGAAAATGCCGAAGCCTGAACTTTATGTGATTTTTACAGGGAATAAAGGCAGAAAAACCGATACAATATCGTTGTCCAAGGAATTTTTTAACGGTGCGGATATTGACATTGAAGTAAGGGCAAAGGTCATCTATGAGAGTGACACAGATGACATTATCAATCAATATATTATTTTCTGTAGAGTTTTTGATGAACAGAGAAAATTGTATGGAATGACAGAGCAGACCGTTAAAGAGACAATTCGTATTTGCAAGAATAGGAACATCTTAAAAGAATATCTGATGAGAAAAGAAGCGGAGGTAGTAACGATTATGATGAGTTTATTTAACGATGAGCAGATAATGAAAACATATTGGAAGGATATGGAAAATACTCTTGTTCATAAGAAAGACAGAGAAACAGCCGAAAGGTTGATAAAAAAAGGAAAAATGGCACTGGAAGATATAGCGGATTGTGTTCCGTCATTATCTTTAGATGAATTAAAAGAAATCGAAGCCGAGGCTATGCAGTTAGCATAATCGGCAAAAACTTTAATGTCAAAATAACAACATAAAAGCGCATGGAACAGCAAATTGTAAACCATGCGTCTTTTTTATACTCAAAAGGAGGAACATGAGCGATAACATTCAGACCAACGCCACAGGGAAGACATTGCCCTGCGTAGAACAGAAGATTGAAAAAACAAAGTGTTATGTTGGGGTACATTTTTCTGATACCAGTATCTAAAATGTAGAGGACAGGCATAAGTGTGTCATTCTCCATGACTTAGACCATTGGCAGCCCGTATCTCTTATATTTTCCCAATCAGCGCCAGTACTCGCAGTGCCAGCTCTGCCACCAGGCTGTCGCGGAGACGCCGGGGATAACAGCATTTGCGAAGGTTTTGTTTACTGTCGTACAGTTCCAGAAATTGTCTGCGCGGGGGCGTCATCTGGTCGGCGTAGAGCAGATGATAATCGTGAATGCCGTTGACAATATTGGCGCAATGGCGGTTCATATGCCGATACCAGTCATGGTAACGTTTCAGACCGCCGGCGTTGCCGGAGCTGAATGTGCCGGTGTGCCGCCTGTAATGCGCGAGCGGTTTTCTGTCGTAGATGAGCGCGCCGTTCATTCCGGCGACGACCCAGGAGATCCAGCAGTCGACTGCTACCGAGGGGGTGAGGGGACCGCTGTCAAACGCCAGTTTTTTCAAAGCCAGGTTAAATCCCTGTGCCATGCCCATGCCAGCCCAGGTGCCTGTCATAATGACTTTTGCCAGACTGATTTCTTTCATCTGCTGTGGGCTGACGGAAGGCCTGCCCGGCAGCGTGTGCTGTACATTCAGCTCACCGTCGCATACATAATAGTTATGAATATAGAGAACCGGGGTGTCCGCAGGATAGCGGTCCATCTGTCTGACGGCGCGGGTTATCTTTTCCGGTGCCCAGACATCATCCTGGTCGCAGAAAAAATAACAGTCGGCATCGTCCTGTGCATAGTTCTCCAGTGTGCGGAAAATGTGGTGGAAATTCTCATGCGGTCCTTTGTTGCACATGTCGTGATCGAGATCATTGATCAGAATGAGTTCTTTGCCCTCCGGAAAACTGCGCTGGTAATCCCGCAGAATGCGGACGGAAGCGTCCGTGGAACCGTCGTCCCGCACATAGAGTCTGAGGGCGGGATAGGTCTGAGCCGCAATGCTGTCTAACAGGGCGGGCAAATAGGCTTCTCCGTTATATACAGGCATGGTAATGATCACACGTTTCATGGCTTGTCCTTTTTTCTGCGCAATAATTTTTGATAGATCCGTTCGATGCCATCGACCATCTTGTCATAAGGAAAGCTGCGCGGCGGGATGTGGTCGAAGGCAGCGTCACCTTTTTCAATAACACTCTGCAATCGGTCTGCCAGCGCTTCACTGTTTCGGTTCTCAAAAAAGAGACAATCCCCATAGACGACTTCGGGCAGTGCACCTCCGGTGCTGGAGATGATCTTCTTTCCCATCTGGCAGGCTTCCAATGCGCTGAGTCCGAATCCCTCGGTGATGGAGGGGACGACAACATAGTCAGCCTGTAATATGCAGCGGCACAGATCTTCCCTCGGGAGGGAATCACGGATCAGCACTTTGTCATCCAGGCCATATTTGTGAATGGAGTCGATGAATTTCCGGCGCAGTTTCACCGGTTCTGCCCCGAGAATAAAGCAGAAGCGGATCTGTTCCAGATCGACATTCCGGGTCTGTAAGGCGCGGATTGCCTCCTGATAGACATAGATGCCTTTCGTCTGCCCGGGTCTGCCATAGTATAAAAAGATGCGTTCCTTCTGCCCGAGGCGGAAATAAGTTCTTAAATCTAATGAGGATTTCTCGGCGACGGAAGTGTCCATCTCATTGACTGCGTTATAGACACAGACGACATTTTTATTTTTTCCGCAGTACTTCAGAATATCTCGTTTGGTCGCTCTGGATACCGCGTGATATACATCGAAAGGCTGGCGGCAGACAAACTGTTCATACAGCCAGAAGCCGCTGGCGTGGACCCAGTCTTCGGCCCAGAACCATTTGGGACCACGGACTTCGTGTACGGTCAGCACGGAGGGTTTGTGATATTTTCGGGCCAGACGGCTCGAAGGAAAGGCCGGAGTGAAAATGGAAGCGTGCACCACATCACACCAGCGGATATGCTTTTCAATATCTCTGGCGGGAATGAGCGGATGGCCAAACAACGACTTCCATGGGAAATACCAGACTTCCATACCCTCCACTGTTTTATGGCCCATGTACTCATCGCCGACATTTCTTGCGAGCACACGGATTTGGTGGCCTCTTTCGAGGAGACCTTTTACCATATCATAAAAAATACGTTCCCCGCCGCCTACATACGGGTAGAAATGGGGAAGTACAAAACAGATCTTCATAAATTTTATCCATCCTTTGTCGTAGAAACACTTCTGTTTGGAAACGATAACAGTATGCCCATTAACGATATAATGCTATCATACTTTATAAAATAAAACAACGATAGAGTTTACATGATTTTCCAGATTTGATATACTGAATTTATTGTCCGGAAATAAAATTTGTATTTCTTTGCATGACAGTGGGAATGACTACAGAGACGGCGGGAGAGCGGCGTCAGCGGACGGAGTGTTTATGAAGCAATGTTGGAACAACTGGAAAAAAGAAAATAATATCAAAAAGGCGGCGGATGTGATTGGCCTGTGTATCATTGCGGCCGGTATCGGTGTGAGCATTTTTATGAACTGTGTAGGCCGGACACTCTGGCTGGATGAGGCGATGCTGGCTTTTTCCTTCAGCAAGCGGTCTTTGTTCGGTCTGACTAGCGGAGTCTTCGAGTGGGATCAGAGTGCGCCGGTCCTTTATCTGTATTGTGTAAAGCTGCTCACCTGTATCTTCGGCAACACGGAATTCGTGCTGCGCAGCTTCTCGATTATTGCCTATGTTGCCGTGCTGTTTCTGAGCGGGTATGTGGCCAGGGAATTGTTCCGGATCAAATATCCGCTTCTTGTCTCGGCGTTCCTTGCCAATATGAACTTTATTTTAAAGTATTCCAATGAATTCAAGCAGTATCTCTCCGAATGTATCTGGGTGCTGCTCGTCCTCGTTCTCTATTATCGGTATAAGGAGAAGGGCCTTGCGTGGTGGAAGATGATGCTTGGCTTTATGGTCTTTATCTGGGGCGCCAATCCGGTCTGCTTTTTTGTGGGCGGTGTGCTCCTGTACGAATTTGTGACCGGTATACTGGCAAAAGATAAAACAAGGGTGAAGAACAGTATTGTCACCGGCATCGGTATCGGCATCAGTTTTGTCATCTATTATGTTTACTGGCTGCGGGGAATCGCGCTCAGCGGCAGTATGCAGAGCTATTGGGATAATGCCAGCTTTCCGCTCATCCCCAGGAGCATCGAAGATCTGCGGCAGGCGCAGGCGATGGTCTATGAGATATTTATCACATTCCGGGAAGCCCGCATCTTTATGATTGCCTTTGTCCTGGCAGCCTTTGCGATCGGAATGTTCTGGGAGAAGAACCGGTACAGTGTCGTTATCTTTCTCGGCTTTCTGGTATCTTTGTTCGCGTCCTCTATTCATATGTTTCCGATCGCGGACAGGCTCTGGTGTTTTTCCTTTCCGATTTTTACGATCCTTGCCTTTTATGCCATAGATAAGATGGCTGTCAGCAGCAGGAAAGCGGAGTTGACGGCGGTGTTTCTGATGTTTACATTGCTGCTCACGAACAATGGGATTCTGGTGTACCGGCACAGTGAGAATGTCTATCAGGCCGGAGAAGAAGCCAATCCGGTTATCGCTTATCTGCAGGAACATGTGACGGAGGGGGAAATGGTATATGTCTATTACCAGAGCATTCCGGTGACAAAGTATAAGATCGGTTATGATACGGAGCGTATCGGCAATGTCGCACAGGACAATATCATCTGGGCGACAGATACGCTGAACAAGGAAGATGCGCAGGGAGATATTGACAAAGTTCTGCAGGAAGACAGGTGTTATATTCTGGCTTCCCATGCGCCGGCAGAGAGGATCGACCCGCTGCTCGACGCGGCAGCGGCGGCGGGGAATCTGGAGATTGTCATGAATGAACATGAGACGCCGCTCTATTATTATTCCCGGATGCCGGAAGATATGAAAGGGCGGGTGGAGTATGAACTGCTCTCCCAGGAGGAAGAGGGAGACACCTGCTATGTGACGATCCGTGTGAAAAATACGGGAGAGAGTCTGATCAACACAAAGTATGACGAGGTGCGGATCGGCTGTAAGGAGCGGGACGACATCGGGACAAACCTGTGGGGCAATCTGGCGCCGGGAGCGTATTATGATATGCCGCTACAATTCGACTGGCAGGGCGACCGTCAAGTTACCCTGCAGCTCCAAAACGGAGAGAAATACTGGTATGAGGAGCTTGGCGCCGAGCCGGTGACGGTCACGAGGCCGTGAAGAAACGCCGGGATGATGAGGCTGTGAGGAATCGTAGGAACGGTGACGGTTACAAGACAGTGAGGAAGAAGAACGACGATGAAATGTCTGGAATATCCGTTTGACGGACAATATTTGCTGAAGAAGAAAAAGAGAATCAGAAAAGAGCTGCTGGAGGACGGCAGCAGCAGGATCGTGAGAAAGATCGCCATGCTAGGCGGCTCCACGACCAATGACATTAGGGCAATGCTGGAGCTCTTTTTGCTGAATTATGGGATAGCGCCTGAGTTTTATGAATCGGAATACGATCAGTATTACGAGGAGGCAATGTTTCCGGGGGAAGCGCTGACCGCGTTTGCGCCTGACATTGTCTATCTGCATACGTCCGGACGCAATATCAGCCGCTTTCCGGCACTGGCCGATTCGCAGGAGCGGGTGGAGGAGATGCTGGAGCAGGAAGTCGGGAAGTATACCGCCATGTGGGAGAGTATTCGGGAGAAATTTCACTGCGCCGTCATTCAGAACAATTTCGAATATCCTTACTACCGTCTTCTCGGCAATAAGGAAGCCAGCGATATTCATGGCAAAGTCAACTATATCACGAGGCTGAACCTGCTGTTTGCAGAGTACGCCCGCAGCCATGAAAAGTTTTATATTCACGACATCAATTATCTGTCCGCCAGTTACGGACTGGAACAGTGGTCCGATCCGTTTTACTGGCATATGTACAAATACTGCTGCTGTGTGCCAGCGATTCCTGATTTTGCATTCAGTCTGGCCAGGATGATCAAGTCTCTGTCCGGCAAAAATAAAAAAGGGTATGTCCTCGATCTCGATAATACGCTGTGGGGCGGTGTGATCGGCGACGATGGTGTCGACAGGATCGAGATCGGGCAGGAGACTTCGATGGGACAGGTCTATCAGGAGTTTCAGCGCTATCTGAAGGAACAGACACAGCTTGGCGTTCTCCTGAATATCGATTCCAAAAACGATTATGAGAATGCCGTAGCCGGTCTGGCGCACCCTCAGAGTGTGCTGAGAAAAGAGGATTTCATCGAGATCATGGCCAACTGGGAGCCAAAAGACCGGAATCTAGCCAGAATCGCCGAAAAGTTGCAGTTATTGCCGGAGAGTCTCGTATTTGTGGACGACAACCCGGCAGAGCGGGCGATCGTCGGGGCGCAGCTGCCGGGTGTGGCCGTACCGGAGATCGGTACGGTGGAACATTATGTGAAAATACTGGACCGAAGCGGATTTTTTGAGGCGACCGATATATCGAACGACGATCTGAAACGTAACGAGATGTATCAGGAAAATGCAAAACGGGCGGCTCTGCAGGCATCGTTTGCCACCTATGAGGATTATCTGCTATCCCTGGAGATGAAGGCACAGATCAGGCCTTTTGCGCCGGTCTATATGGCGCGGATCGCCCAGCTTACAAATAAGAGCAATCAGTTTAACCTGACGACGAAACGCTATTCGCAGTCGGAGATTGAGGCGGCTGCCGCAGATGAATCCCGTATCACGCTGTATGGCAGGCTGGAGGACCGGTTCGGTGACAATGGCGTCGTCTCTGTGGTGATCGGCAGACTGGAAGGAGAGGCGCTGCTGATTGAACTGTGGCTCATGAGCTGCCGGGTATTGAAACGGGACATGGAATGCGCGATGATGGACACTCTTGTGGCACAGGCACAGGAGAGAGACGTGCGCACGATCTGCGGATTTTACTATCCGACGGCCAAAAACGGTATGGTGAAAGAGTTCTATGGCCAGCGGGGATTTACTAAAGTGGAAGAGGACGGGCAGGGAAATACGAAATGGCAGCTCGCCGTCTCAGAATATAAACGACAGAATAAGGTGATTGAGGTGGATACGGGACAGACGACTGCGTAAGTGCAGATGAGTTGAGATTTCATATAAATTCCACCGTTTGTGCCAAAATCGTTTCCTTATGGCAAAAGCAAAGAAAGGCATCTGACCGCCATGGAGATGAGACTGAAAAACCATGGAAGTCTTCGCTGAACATGGTTTTTGCACTTACAGGCTCATCGAAATGTCCGGCGTGTCTGACTTTCGTGCTTTTGCCATTAAGGAAACGATCAGTCTCACACTAGGTGTAGTGAATGAAATTTCATAAATGATTGTGTTTCGCAGCTATGTAGATACGGAAGGTGAAAAGGGAGGACGATAAAATGACAAGAGAAGAAGTGTTTGCAGGGGTAAACGAAGTGTTTCGCGATATTTTTGACGACGAGGAGATTACGGTAGGGGAAACAACAACGGCGGACGATATTGAGGACTGGGACAGCCTGGAGCATATCAATCTGATCGTGGCCATAGAGAAAAAGTTCGGGATGAAATTTACGATGGGAGAGGCGACGACAATGGAACATGTCGGCGCCATGGTAGATATTATTTTGGAGAGAATTTAATATGAATCACTATTCCTATGAAGAGTTGTCGGTGGGGATGACAGAGTCTTTCGAGACAGTGGTGGAGCCGGAAATGATGGAGGCATTCCGCCGGATTACGGGGGATGATAATCCGCTGCACTGCGATGAGACATTTGCCAGAGCGATGGGGTATCCGGGGCAGGTGACGTACGGGATGCTGACGGCTTCCTTTCTTTCAACACTGGCCGGCGTCTATCTGCCGGGGGAGAACAGCCTGATCCTGGAGACGGACGTGAAGTTTGCCAGAGCGGTGTTTCCCGGAGACCGTCTGACAGTGAAAGGAACGGTGAAAGAAAAGAATGACACCTTTTCCTTTGTCGTGTTAAAGGTGGAGATCATCAATCAGGATGGGGACAAGGTCGTTCGTGGAACAATGAAAGTAGGTGTGTTGAATGGAAAGCGGTAAAACACTTTTATTATTGGGAGCCTCCTCGGATATTGGCTGTGCGCTGATGGAAGCGGTGGCTGACAGATACGATACGATACTCGGACATTATTGTCATATGAACGAAAAGCTGACGGCGCTTAGCCGCAGGCTGGGGAAAAAGCTCGTACTGCTGCAGGCGGATTTTTCCGAGAAAGACAGTGCGGTGCATATGGTCGACTATATCAGGGAAAAAGGCTGGAAGCCTGATCATATCGTGCATTTCAGTGCGCCGCGATGCCGGAACGTGAAGTTTATCAAGTGTGGCTGGGACGACTTTGGGGCCGGGCTGGACACTTCTCTGGAAGCGCCGGTCCATATTTTACAGGCGTTTCTTCCGGATATGGTCAAACAGAAGCATGGAAGGATTATATTTATGCTGACTTCCTATGTGGATGGAAGACCGCCGAAGTTTCTGAGTCCTTATGTCACGGTCAAATATGCCCTTCTCGGGTTGATGCGGTCGCTGTCGGTGGAATATGCCGACAAGGGAATTACGGTAAATGCGGTGTCGCCGGAGATGATGGAGACGAAGTTTTTAAAAGACATCCCGGAGCTGGTGATCGAGCAGAACGCGGCGGGCAGTCCTCTTGGCAGGAATCTGACAGTGGATGATGTCATTCCGGCTTTTTCCTATCTATTATCGGAGTCTGCGGGCTGTATCACCGGACAGAATCTGGTGATCAACGGAGGAAAATAAGCGGAGTAAAACAATGAGTGTAACATCGATCTATTTTCTGGCGTTTTGTTTTGTCTTGCTGCTGATCTATTACGGGGTCCCCGGGAAAGCGCGCTGGTATGTGCTGCTGACGGGGAGCCTGCTCTTTTATCTGATCAGTGCAGCGCCTGTCACGATCATCTATCTGCTTGTCAGTGTGGGTACGGTTTATTGGGCGACCATACGCTTTGCGGTCATTGATGGGCGGCTGGCAGATACGGAAAACAGGGATTCCGGTCAGTGCAGCCGGGCGGAGAAAGAGAAAAGAATCTGGCTGACGGCCGTACTGACCGTCAATTTTGGTATTTTGGCGGTACTGAAATATCTGAATCTTTTTCTGCAGCCTGTCTTTTTTGTATATCATTTGTCCGGCGGGCTGACAGAGACACCTTATTTCCGGTTTACAGCCTCACTCGGTATCAGCTTTTATACGCTGCAGATCACAGGGTATCTGCTTGACTGTTACTGGGGGAAATGCCAGGCGGAAAGAAATATCGGCAAGGTGTTGCTTTTTGGCTGTTATTTTCCGCAGATGGTATCGGGACCGATCAGCCGGTATGGAGAGCTGTCACAGACGCTGTATGCGGGCGCGCGGTTTCAGGGGATAAGAGTGCTGCACGGCATCCAGAGAGTGCTGTGGGGATTTTTCCAGAAGCTCGTCCTCTCCGAACGGCTGGCGGTGATCGTGAATACGGTGTACGGAGATCCGGATACATATTCCGGGTTCTATGTCTGGGCGGCGGCTTTTGCTTTTATTTTGCAGTTATATACCGACTTTGCGGGCTGTATGGACATTGTGCTCGGCACGTCGGAATGTTTTGGCGTCGTTTTGCCGGAGAATTTCCGGCAGCCATTCTCGGCGCGCACAATACAGGAATTCTGGCAGAGATGGCATATTACGCTCGGCACATGGCTGAAAGACTATATAATGTATCCGGTGCTGAAGACTGAGACCTGGTATCGGATGGGCAGTAAGATCAAAAAGCGTTGGGGTAAAAGTCTCGGGAAGCGGATTCCTACCTGGGCCGGCTTATTTGTGCTCTGGACGGCCATGGGCGTGTGGCATGGCAACGACTGGAAATATGTGATCGGCGAGGGCTTCTGGTTTTGGTTTCTGATTGTCGGCAGCCAGATGATGGAGCCGGTATGGAAGAAGGGACTGGCTTTTTTCCATATCAATAAAGATGCCTGGTGGTGGATTATCATTCAGCGGATACGCACGTTTCTCTGTTTTGCCACAGGCATGATCTTTTTCCGGGCTGATAGTCTGAAACAGGCATGTTACCTGCTGCGAAATGGAGTTTTGCGCTGGAATGCGGGAATCCTCGGAAGCGGGCTGTTTTCTCTCGGGCTTGGTAAGAAGGAGCTGGCGGTGACGGCAGCGGGCCTGCTTCTTCTGGGGGCGATTTCTCATGTTTCCCGCAAGCGGGAGGACGGCGATGTTCGGGACTGGCTGGACGAGAGACCGCTTGTCGTCCGCTGGGCAGTCTGGTATGGATTGTTTTTCAGTGTTTTGGTGCTCGGCTGCTATGGAGCGTCCTATGACACGTCAAACTTTATTTATGCCGGGTTCTGACAGCGTGGTCAGGGCTTGGTATCTGCGAAAAACAGCCGGAGAGATATGGCCGGTGAAGGATTTCCGATCAATTTGGCACTGTTTAACGGGAGCGCAGGGATATGAAAGAAAACAGAGGGAACATCATATTGAGCGGTGGAAAGGTCATCGTATTTCTGGCGATTCTTTTCCTCCTTTTGTCTGGCATACAGAAATTGCTCATCAAGAGCACGGAGCACAGGGGCAGTGATGTCGTAAGAGGATTTTATGCGGAGAAGGAAAATGACATTGATGTCGTGTTTCTTGGAAGCAGCCAGATGTTCTGCACGGCAGACCCGCTTGTTTTATATGAAGAATATGGGATTGCTTCCTATGACTTTGGTTGCTCGGCGCAGCCGTTTGTCTCGGAATATCTGTATCTGAAGGAAGTGCTGCGGTATCAGAAACCGAAAGTGATCGGACTGGAAGTCGTCGGCATCGTGAAAAAGGCTGATCCTGATGATCTGGAAGTATGGACTTATGCGATGACAGACCTGAGGTTTTCTGTCGATAAGATGACGCAGCTATATCAGATGCTGGAGTCGAACAGGGAAATGTACGCCATGCAGATGCTGCCGATCCTTCAGTATAAGGACCGCTGGAAGGAACTGACATTAGAAGACTTTGACAAAAGTGGTGTCAATTACACGAAGGGAGCCTATACGCCGGACAAGATCACGGACAATCCGCTTGATTTTTCTGCCTATTATGGAAGCTCGGGAGAAACCATTCCGGATGAAAACAAAGAGGCGCTGGCAAAGATCGTTGCTCTGTGCCGCGAGAACGGGATTGAATTATTTTTGTTCAAGGGACCGAATATGGGCTGGACGATCACCGATACGGAGCAGGTGGAGGAG
The DNA here is from genome assembly GCA_037015955.1 of Lachnospiraceae bacterium JLR.KK008. Classification (NCBI taxonomy): domain Bacteria; kingdom Bacillati; phylum Bacillota; class Clostridia; order Lachnospirales; family Lachnospiraceae; species Lachnospiraceae bacterium JLR.KK008. The sequence continues at coordinate 2,580,057 of CP143548.1, read as the reverse complement.
CTGGCCCGGCAGTATGATCTGCCTTTTGTGAATTATTACGATCTGCTGGATGAGCTGGAGGTGGACCCGGTACTCGACTTCCGTGACTGGTCACATTTTAACCGCACCGGTTCCCGCAAGGCCTCTCTGTATCTGGGGCAATATTTGAAGGATCGCTATGATCTTCCGGACCGGCGCGGCGAAGACAGAGAGAATTCGTGGGACATTGCCCTGCGTGACAGAGCTCATGACAGGGCCAATGAGGCGCTTACACGGACGCAGGGGCTGGACGCATATCTCAATCTCATCCCCTACACCGGACATACGGTCGTGTTTTCCTTTCACGGGGATACGGAGAAATTACAGTTCTACAAACAATATCTGAGCACGGTGCTCAATCTGGAGGAAGAGAAGATGACCGGGAATTTCAGCATTGTGGAAGAGAACGGTATCTGTCCAGACGACGTGCTGACGGAGGAAGACCAGCGCACGGAAAGACGCCTGGGAACACAGATCCTTTTGCGGAAAAAATTGGAAGTGACGGCGGACGGTATCTGGTGGGACGGCAGGGATGTTCTGCTGACAGATAACGGTATTACGATATGGGTCTATGACAATGAATGGGGCCAGCTTGTCGATCAGGTCGGCTTTGCCAGTGATGATGTGAACACTGCGATCAGGCCGTCAGAGGAATAAGGTATGGACAGGGAGAGACCGATTCGCATATTACAGGTGCTGGGGCGGCTGGACCGGGGCGGGGCGGAGACGATGATTATGAATCTCTATCGTCATATGGACAGGAGCCGCATCCAGTTTGACTTTGTCATTCATACGGAGGAAATCTGCGATTATACGAAGGAAGTGAAGCGGCTTGGCGGCAGGATCTATTCGATGGAGCGGTTTACGCCTGGCACGGCGCTTCGCTACCGCAGACAGTGGCGGGCGTTTTTTCAGGCGCATCCGGAGTATCGTATCATACACGGACATATGCGCAGCACGGCCGTTCTCTACCTGCAGGAGGCAAAGAGAGCGGGGCTGGTGACGATCGTCCACAGCCACAATACATCCTCGGGCAGCGGATTTTCGGCGGTTATAAAAAATATCATGCAGGCGCCGCTGCGGTTCCAGGCGGACTATCTGTTTGCCTGTTCCGCGTGGGCCGGCAGATGGCTTTATGGGAAGCGGGCCTGCGGGAAAAGTAATTTCCGGATTTTATTAAACGGCATTGATCCGGAGTGCTTTCGGTTTGACGCAGCGGTGCGCGCCGGAAAACGGCGGGAGCTTATGAGCGGTATGACGCTGACTTCATGCGAACCGGAGGAAGCAGAGACAGCGGAAAATGGCGGAAACGGCGGGGAGCGGGAAGTGACCGTATTTCTTCATATCGGCCGTCTGGAAGAGCAGAAAAATCATGCCTTTTTGCTGCGTATTATGAGAGAGATCGCTGCTCTGAATCCGCGGACGGTCCTGTATTTATGCGGCGCGGGGCCGTTGGAGCAGAAGATCAGGGAACAGATCAGGGCATACGGACTGGAAGGACATGTCTTTTTGCTGGGAATGCGTACCGATGTTCCGGCGCTCATGCAGGCGGCGGATGGGATGCTCTTTCCTTCTCTTTTTGAGGGACTGCCGGTGACGCTCGTGGAGGCGCAGGCAGCAGGGCTGCCGGTGCTTATGGCGGACACGGTCACGGATGAGGTTGTATTGACCGATCTCGTGCGGACGATGCCGCTATCGGAGACGCCGCAGAATTGGGCGCGGCAGGCGTTGACAATGGCAGCCGCAGGGCGGGAGCGTTATGCGGATGTGATCGCCCGCAGCGGATATGATGTGGCGGAGAACGCCAGGGAACTGGGACGGTTTTATGAAGACAAAAGTTAAAGTGGTCGGACTTCTGGCGGCGGTCTTTTTACTGTCCGCTTATGTGTCGCTGCGCCTGCACTGGGAGTCGCAGCAGCCGGTGTCCTTTGAGGACATCATTTTTGCAGTGGCAGCACAGGAAAATGAGATCAATCTGAAATTGTGGCACAATTATTATAACAACAAAGAATATCTGTTTCTCCCCTCTTTTTGCGGCGGGAAAGCGTCTGCGCAGATCATCGGCGGCGGATGGGCAGGAAAGATATGGGACGAAGAGCCGTTTGCGGATGAGGAACAGACTGTCTCGCTCACGGCGGGTGAGCATACGCTGCATGTTGGAAATACACAGTTTACGGTCGTCGTCATGTATTCTTCCAAAGTGCCGGCGCTCTTTCTGACAACGCAGTCCGGCAGTCTCGACCATATCGAGGCGGAGAAGGGAAACGGAGAACCCGGTCTGTATCAGGTCATCGCGGCGGACGGGACGGTGAGCGCCGCCGGAGCAGTGAAAAAGTTAAAATCAAGAGGTAACGCTACTTTTCTGGAAGATAAAAAGCCCTATCAGATGACGCTGGAGGAGAGTGTGGACCTGCTCGGAAACGGCGCGCAGGATAAATACATTCTGCTCGCAAACAGGCAGGATCAGTCTCTCCTTCGTGACCGCATTATGTATGATCTGTCCGGAGACCTGGGGCTGGACTATTCTCCGGTCAGCATGTTTGTCGACCTGTATGTGAATAATGAGTACCGGGGATCCTATCAGATCTCAGAGAAGGTGGAGACCGGGCACGGCAGAGTGGACATCAATACCGACACAGTGCAGGAAAAGACAGGATTTCTGATCACACTGGAATATCCCTATGAAGACAGGCTGGCGGAGGCGGACTATTATTTCACGACAACGAACGGGCAGAATGTCGTGGTCAAACGGCCTGCGGCGCCCACACCGTTACAGTTTACCTATATCGCCGATACGTTTCAGGAGATGGAAAATGGTATCCGGGCGGGGACATTTGACGAGGGGACTATGGATCTGACGAGCTTTGCCAGAAAGTATCTCATCGAAGAGATCGGTAAAAATCTGGACGCCATGTATTCGAGCCAGTATTTTTACCGGGAGGCGGCAGGGCAGACCGAAGCCGGTCAGACAGACAGTGCGGAGCCGAAAATATATGCGGGACCGGTGTGGGATTATGACAAGACGCTTGGCAATCCGATTATTGAAAATACCCGTCCGGTCAACTTTCAGGAGCCGCGGGGAATCTTCGCAGCCAAAAAGCGGGAAGACGCCTCCTGGTGGTATGATCTGTATCAGATTCCCCGTTTCCGGGAAAAGGTCATCGAGGAATTTGAAACGATGGCGATTCCTGCGGTCGAGTCGATGCTTGCGGAAGGGATCGACAGCTATCGGGATGAGATCTGGGACAGCGCCTACATGGACTATATGCGCTGGGATACGTTTGAAGATTTTAAGCGGGAAGAAGAACTTGAATTTGCGCAGCAATATGAGACGGAGATTGAGAGGATCAGGGAATTTCTGCGTCTGCGGATGGAATTTCTGAGTGACATCTGGCTGGAAGGACGTACGTATGATCTGATTGTCTGTGATCCGGGCGAGGGTGTCATGTATGTGACGGAGATCGACGCCGTCGAGGGTAGGACGTTACACGAACCGCGGGACCCCAAATGGGAGGGCTACCGGTTCGACCACTGGGTTCGGGAAGATACCGGAGAAGTGTACGACTTTACGGAGCCGTATGACGGTGTACCGTTTGTGCTGAAAGCGGTTTACAGGAAAGAAGAGGAAGTGCGCAATGAAACATAGGACGGAGAGCGGTCTGGAAAAGAAGGTGGAAGGGGGCGGAAATGTCCGGGCGGATATTCCGGCCGATACGATCCGCAAAAACATGCTCTGGAATGTGATCGGTTCTACCGGCTTTATCGGCGCTCAGTGGGCGATGACGATTCTCATCGTACATCTGGCCGGATATGCGGAGGCAGGCTATCTGTCGCTGGGGTTGTCGCTGACGAATATCTTTACGAACATTGCCTATTTCTGTATCCGCAATTATCAGGTGTCAGATCTTTCGGGCAAATATGACGAGGATATTTATGTGACGCACCGGGTGGTAATGACCGGAGCCGCACTGGCGCTCTATTTGCTGTTTGTGTTGTGTAATGGCTATGGCGTTTATGTGACGGTATTTTTGCTTCTGTTTATGGTCTACCGTCTCGGCGAGCCGGTTGTGGATGTGTTTCACGGCATTGATCAGAAAGCATGGCGTCTCGATGTGGCCGGGAAATCGTTTCTGCTGCGGGCAATTCTGACACTTTTGTCATTTATTGTACTGGAAAAGCTCACGGGCAATCTGGCGGTGACAACGGCAGTCATGCTGGTGGCCGTTTATGGTGTGATCTTTCTCTACGATATTCCACAGGCGTACCGTTTCGCCTCGTTTTCTCTGCGGTTTGACAAAGGAGCGCTGCTCTCGCTCACAAAGGAATGCTTTCCGCTGTTTGTCTATGCGATCTGTTTGAATATGGTTGTGCCGATTCCCCGCTATGTGTTGGAGAAGGTCGCCGGGAGCGAAATGCTCGGATATTATGCGTCCGTGGCGATTCCCGCTTCGGTCATTCAACTGTTTGCTTCTTATATCTTTACGACATTTACGGCGCTGTTTTCTGAGTATGTGGCGCGGAACGAGAAAAAGAAGTTTCTGTCGCTGTTTGGGAAGCTGACCATAGTGATAGTGGCGCTGGTTGCGGCTGCGCTCGGCGGGTGTGCTCTGCTTGGTGAATGGGTGCTCGTGCTTGTGTTCACAGAGACGATCAGACCGTATGTATATCTGCTCATGCCGACCGTGTTTTGTTGTGGGATTATTGCGCTGATCTGGTTTATGGGCAATGTGCTGACCGTGCTGCGGGACAGGAAAGGACTGCTGCTTGGAGCGGCGGCGGGAACAGCAGCAGTGATCGGTGTCTCTTATCCGTGTATCATCCAATGGGGGATGGACGGGATCAATGTCGCATTGCTTGTGTCAAGTATGACGACGCTCGTCATATTCGGCGTACGGTTTGCGGCGTTTATGAGACGGTGGAAGTGATACGATAAACGCAGAAGGAATAAAAGAACGGCAACGATTCATTATTTTCTGATCGGCGCAGAAGGACAGAAAGATTTTCGTGTTTGCGATTTGCGAAGGATATTTGTATTTTCCATTGTCCTGTCCGATAGTAGCAGTTTCCGGACAGGGAAGTCCGGAAAAGGGCTGCCTGAGCCTGGATGGCGAATGCAGTCCGTCTGCGTTGTTGCTCAGCAATGACGTATGATCGTTTGCTGTTTCTTTTTTCCTGCATTGGTTATGGTGGAAGAGACCGGCTCATTCCACCTTTTCTCTCTGCATTTCTTCTTTGAGTTTCTTAAACATATCTTCCGTTCTGTGGAGCTGGTATTCAAAGTCGCGTCTGTTATTTTCACTCATATTGCTTAGTATCAGTCCGGCAAAGAATGACTGGAGGGCGGCCAATGCCACAAAACCGCACATGACGAGTGTCGGTATCTGCAAGACAAGATGCGTCTCCAGGAAACGGATAAAGACCGGGAGGAAGAAGCCGATGGCCAGCAGCATCAGGCAGGCGGCAATGATGGAAAAGAATGCCAGCGGTTTGTATGTCTTAAAGAGCCGCATGATCATCTTCAGTACCCGGAAGCCGTCGGAATATGTGTTCAGCTTGGATACGCTTCCCTGCGGTCTGTCGCGGTAATCGACGACTACATTTTCGATCTGCATATGATTGTAGACGGCGTGGATCGTCATCTCTGTCTCGATTTCGAAACCCTGTGAGAGGACCGGGAATGTCTTCACAAAGGAATAACTGAATGCACGATAGCCGGTCATAATATCTTTGATGTCAGAGCGGAACAGATAATTGATACTCCCGCGCACGAGACTGTTGCCGAAATTGTGGAACGGTCGTTTGTTTTCGGAAAAGTAGGTGGAAGAGAGTCTGTCGCCCACGACCATATCCGCGTGACGCTCAAGAATCCTGCCGGTCATATCTGCGGCATGTTCGAGCGGGTAAGTATCGTCCCCATCGATAAGCAGATAACACTGGGCGTCGATCTCACGAAACATGCGCCGGATGACATTGCCCTTACCCTGCTGATATTCCTTTCTCACCACTGCGCCTGCCGCGGAGGCGATGCGGGCGGTGCCGTCGGTCGAATTGTTGTCGTATACATAGATGACGGCTTCCGGCAGAGCGGTTTTGGCGTCTCTGATTACCTTCTCGATCGTCTGCTCTTCATTGTAGCAGGGGATCAGAACTGCGATCTTGTCTAACATTTTTCTTTTCCTTTCTGATGACAGTGTCCAGGTTCCACAGACGGGGCACAATGTAAATGAGTACAAAGAGCAGAGCCGTGAGGATGGACAGCCAGGCCGATACCGTGTAGGAGGCCGGAACTGCATAGTGCAACGTTACGGTGTGCGGTTTTCCGTCTCCCTGCAACAGGATACGGATGCGGTTATTCTTGCCTTTCTCCAGAGGGACTGAGGCTCCCGTCTCGTCTGTCGCCGCGTAGTCTTTATAGTAGATGACAGGCACTTCGATATACTGATCGTTTGAAAGGCAGGTATATTCGAGCGTGGTGGTTGTTCCTGTCCTTTCCATATCGCGAAGATTGACCTGACTGCTGTCTGAAATTTCCGTCTCTGTTGTGATTTCGGCGTCGATCGTGTGGCGTGGACGCCACTCAAACGGATAGACGACGGTATTGGCGCCTTTGGGAATACCGATCAGTTTACTCACATGCCCATGTGTATATTCCTGATCGACCGAATAGGCAAAGTCCTCTCCCTTAAAGCGGGTGGCGGAGAACAGACAGATGCCGGCCAGCGCTACGAAGAGAATGCGGCTGTATTTACTGAGCATCTGCGAACGGAAACAGCAGATACTGCCGACAACGGCAAAGAGGAGGCTCGCAGGTCCGAGCAGCCGCCATGCGAACTGGATCTTTTTGAGTACGATCTCCAGGGCGGGGATCGCCATCATCTTCCATCCGGGGAAGAAGTTCAGTGACATGAAGATCAGGAAAGCGCCGATCAGGAACAGATAACGCAGATACGCTTCCTGTTCTCCGGGCTGCTGCTCGAGCAGAATATAGGCCAGCGAGATGACCGCGCATACGGCCAGGGGGATTCCCAGTGTAAGCATATAGTAGTCACCGGTCAGCTGCAATCCGAACAGTCCCGAGAGGTTCATCGTATATTCTTCGTAAGTGCCGAGGTCAAGGGCATCCATCCAGAGATTCCCGTTTTGATAAAAATCAAGAAAGGGGACGAGGAAGCCCGCATTCATGAGCACACTGACGGCCACTGCTTTGGCCAGCTCGAGAAACCGGGATTCAAGAAGGATCTTCTTCAGATAGATCACGGAGAGGACCGCACAGAAAATCCCGGCCAGTGTGACACTTAAAATGTGGGTCTGTAGCAGGCCCGTCATCCCGAGTACGAGATACCCCCATTTTTTCCGGTCTCCGATAAAAATATGATAGAGTCCGGCAAAGACAAGCGGAAAGAAGGCCATTGCCAGAAACTCGCCGACCGCGCCCCGGGCGTAAATATTTGTGAAACGGTAAGGACAGCAGGTGTACAGAAGGGAAGCCAGGAGCGCCGCTTTTGTCGTACCGCCAATCGTTTTCGTACAGTGATAAGTGAGGTAAGCAGTGACGAAGTTGCATAAAAATACAAGACATTTAAAACTGTCCGCCATGGAGACGCCTTTCATCCGCAGCCAGGCGGGGAGATATAGAAACAGGTTGGGATACATACAGTTGAGGTATCCGTTTCCATGCAGCGCTTCCGGATAGATTACGACCGGAAACTGACCTGCCAGCAGGCCGTCCTTGATGCCTTCGATGCGGATCAGGTGATAGCACAGATCCACCGCCCAGGAAAGCCCGGTATTGAGATAGGGCAGAGAGGCAAAAAAGCCGATGCCGATCAGCGTGAAGGCCACATAATGATCCCGGATCTGTCTGCCGGTTCTGTTATAATAACAGCGCCAGAGAGCGAAGGCTGCAGTCAGTATGGTCAGTATGACGATCAGGAAAGCTGTGTCATGATAAAACTGTCCCTCCGGAATCAGGGTGACACTCTGGATGAGAATGTTACTCGTACCGCTGTATTCGATCTCAAACCGGAAGTCGAGACAGGAACGCTCCAGTTCAAAGGCATATTCCTGATAGGTCACATCGGGGTCCAGTTTACAGGAACCAAGTTCGGCTCCGTTGTCATAGACGATCAGTTTGTCATCCTCTCCGTTTGTCGAAAAGGCGATACCGAGTTTATAAGCGCCGGGGTCAAGCAGATAGCTGGCACTGGCGAGCATCGTACCGCTGTACTGGCTGTCGGGCGTGAGTCCGATATAAGTGTTATCCTCATAGCCGGAGAGACGGTTCATCTCTGAGGCGTTGATCGTCAATGGGATACGGCTTTCATCTGTCATGCGCAGGAAAAAGATGCCGGCGAGCAGGAAGAATAGATAGGGAATGGATTGTTTACAAAGTTTCTGTAGGATCGTCATAGTGTTTCCTCGGTTGTCTTTTCAAATTTATAGTATGCGGCAAGTAAGAGCAGGCCGAATAGCAGGAAAGCGGTATCATAGGGAAGACAGTGTTCTCTGTCCACCCGGTCGGTGTAAGTGAACGTCATGGCCGGAAGCAGTTTCTCCTCCGGGTTTCCATTATAGTAGAACGGTCCGGATTCCTCCGGTCCGATGACAGGACTGCCGCTGTAGAGGGCGAGAGACGCCTCCTCATAGTCGCGGGCTTTCAACCGCCATGTGTACGATTCGCCGGGTGTGAGTTCCAGGTCAGGGTCCTCGATGGGAAAATGTACCCAGCGGTAATTCATCACGTCGCCCGATTCGAGAACGGTGGAACAGATTTTTTTTTCGTCTTTGTCATACAGCTCCAGCGTGACCGTACCGTCCGGCGCCCGGCCGCTGATCAGAAACTGAAAGGAAATACTGTCCAGCCGACTGTGCGCGGGAGTAAACTGCCCGGTGAGGATCGAACCGTCGGAGAGATTCAGGTTGGGGAAGATACCCTTTTCAAGGGAGACATTTTTATAGGAAGTATGCCCGATCAACTGCCAGGGCCATACGGACAGACAGAGGAAAAGAACCAAAATAATGATCAGATACGGACAAAAAGAAAACAATCTTGTATATTTTTTGTTTGACATCGATGTTCCATCCTTTTCTACAAGCTCATGCGCATATTATCTTATATTTTGCAGGAAGTGTCAATGCAGGAAAAAACAGTGATAAAGTTGTAATAAAATGGGGAATATGATAAAATATAACATCTGGCGAGGTAAACTTATGGCTGATCAAAAGCGATGGAAGGAAATGGACATACTGCGGGGAATGGCGATTCTGATGGTTCTGCTGTATCATTCCGTGATCGTTTTTCCGCTGAATCTTCATGAAATCCAGTGGTGCAAGACACTGCATACATTTTTGTGGACAGTGCAGATGCCGCTGTTTTTTCTCGTATCGGGTTTTTGCTATTCCTTTCATGGCGGATATTGGCAGTATGCGCTGCGCAAGTGCAGACGTATTCTCATTCCCCATGTCGTATTTTCGCTGCTGGACATCCTGCCGCGGCTGATACCGAATCCCTTTGTCAATGAACGGATGAATGCGAAGGAAGCGCTCGTTGACTTTGTACTGTATGGGGGAAGCGATTGGTTTCTGTGGACGCTCTTTGTGATCGTCATGGTCTTTCCGGCTCTGGAAAGGCTGCTTGTGAGCAGCGCAGACGGTGTTTCCAGGGAGGGGGCGCAGAGACGGCAGAAACTATGTATTCTGTTCGTAGTCCTGCTCTTTGTGTTGAAGCCATATGTGACGGATCTGCTGCTGCTGAATATGGTCAGTCAGTATTTGTGGTACTTTCTGATTGGGTATGGTCTGCGCAGGAAAGCGGACAGGCTGCTGCCGGTTTTTTCGCGAAAGCAGTATCTGTTTCCTGCCGTTGTCGTCATGGGGCTCTGCTTTGCAGGGATGATGGTCTTTGGTGGGGATGGCCGGTGGGAACTGCCGTACCGGTATCTGGAAGTATTATGTGTATTTGCCGGCTTTCTATTCTTTTACGGACTTGCCTGTATGTGCAGGGGAAAGATCGGAGCGTTACTGGTCAGTTGCGGGACATGGTCGCTGCAGATGTATCTGTTTGATGCCTATGCGCTTGTGGCAACACGCACGCTGCTCGTATCTGTCCTTCATGTGGAAAGTCCGGTTCTGATCATCGGGGGAAATTTTATCATGGATACGGCCATCGTTCTGGCAGTGTCCCGCTATATTATCACTAAGGCGAAGGTATTCAGGATCTGCTGTGGGATTCCTGAAAAGGGTTAGCAATGCTCTTTAATTCCTATATTTTCATGTTGTTGTTTCTGCCGCTCGCTCTGGCAGGCTATTATATCTGTGGCGCTGCCAGAAAATATGAATGGGGCAAACTGTGGCTGACGGCGATGTCACTCTGGTTTTATGCGTGGTTTAATGTCCACTATCTGCCGATTATCGTTGGCAGCATTCTGGGCAATTACGGGTTGTATCGTGTGCTTCTCGGTGACCGGGGCCGGCCGCAGAGACGCAGGAGAGATCTGTATCTTACGGCGGCGGGAGTGGCAGCTAATCTTGGCGTATTGTTTTATTATAAATATTTTGATTTCTTTGTAACGAATATCAATCTGGCGTTTCATGCGGATCTGCCGCTGCAGCATGTGCTGCTGCCGCTCGGGATCAGCTTTTTCACGTTTCAGCAGGTGGGCTTTCTGGTGGATACCTACCGCGGGGAGACGAAAAACGATTCTTTTATCGACTACGCGCTGTTTGTGACATTTTTCCCTCAACTTATTGCAGGACCGATTGTAACCCATGACGAAATGATCGGCCAGTTTCAGGACGTGACAAAAAAGAAATGGAACGAGGAAAATGTTTCCAAAGGGGTCTATGTCTTTGTCTGTGGTCTGGCGAAGAAAGTGCTGGTCGCGGACATGTTCGGCAGGGCGGTCTCCTGGGGATTTGAGAACATGGACAGCTTGAACGGACTCGCTGCGGTCTGGATGATCATGAGTTATTCGGTGCAGCTCTATTTTGACTTCAGCGGATACTGTGATATGGCGAGAGGAATCGGGCTGATGTTCAATATTGAGATTCCGGTCAATTTTCTCTCACCTTACAAAGCGGTCAATATGGTCGACTTCTGGAAACGGTGGCATATGACGCTGACCCGTTTTTTTACAAAGTATGTTTATATTCCGCTTGGAGGTAATCGGAAAGGGAAACTGCGTACATATGGTAATTTGTTTCTGGTATATCTGGTCAGTGGCATCTGGCACGGCGCGGGGTGGACCTTTGTCTGCTGGGGTGCACTTCACGGAGGGGCCTATGTGCTGACAAAGCGCTATCAGGCAACGATCGAAAAGCTGCCCCGGTTTGTCACCTGGGCGGCGACGATGATCTGTGTACAGATATTCTGGGTATTTTTCAGGGCGGACAGCATCGGACAGGTACTGCAGCTGCTCGGCAAGGTTGCAGGGGACTATACGCTGTCCGGTGTGCCGGCGGCCTTTGCCGGGCAGTTCCGGACACCGGAATTCTTTTATCTGTTCAAGCTGCTGCATCTGGACGCCGCCGGAAGCGGTGCATTTGCAAGTGGAGTGCTCTGTGACTATGTGCTGATGTTTTGCTATATGGCGGCGGCCTGGATCATGCTGCTATGCTGTAGAAACGGAAAGGAGAAGACCGACACATTCAGGCCGACGGCCGGGAATGCGATTTTCATTGTAGTATTATATCTCTGGTCGCTCGTCTCTTTTTCGGAAGTCAGTACCTTTTTGTATTTTAATTTTTAACGGATATGGAAATGATGACTTACAAACGATGGCTTCGTATGACAGGCAGTTTCATATTGGTTGGTCTGGGCAGTATCGCGGGACTTGTGATCATTGTGGACCCGTTTTTTCATTATCACAGGCCACTGGAACGGTTCCCCTATCAGATTGATAATCAGCTCAATCAGAATCCGGGGATGGCGTGGCATATGGAATATGACAGTGTGATGCTCGGTTCTTCCATGACTGTCAATTTCGAGACAGACTGGTTTGCAGAGCAGATGGGACTGAAGATGGTCAAGCTCAGTTACAATGGCGCTTATCCGCGGGACATTCATATTATCATGAAACGGGTGGACGAGAGCAGGCAGGAACTGAAGCGGGTGTTTATCGGCGTCGATCTTGCCTCCTATACGGGCGGCACACAGGAGACGAAATATCCGCATCCTGCGCATCTGCACGACTCCAATTTGTTTAGCGATGTCAATTACTGGTATAATAAGGACGTACTGCTCGACTATATTCTCAAACCGGTGGCAGAGGGGCAGCCGACAGACTTAAGCAGCGTCTACTGTTCGGAGCCACAGCTTCAGGGTTGTTACAGTCGGGCTTATGTGCTGGAACATTATACCATACCGGAGGATAACGATGCTTTCTTCCCGGAGGATCTGTTTATCGAAGGACTGGATGCCAATCTGCAGGCGAATATCCTGCCTGTGATCGAATCACATCCGCAGACGCAGTTTACAATATTTTTTCCGCCATACAGTATTTTGTACTGGTATGAATATGTCCGCAACAATCAAATGGACGCGGTTATGTATGAATATCGGTACTTTATGGAAAAACTGTTAGCATACGATAACGTCGAGCTGTTCTTTTTTCCAACTCTGGAAGAGGTCGTCGTCGATCTGGATCTGTATGCGGATGCGAGCCATTACAATCAGAGTATCAATCGCTATATGACAGAGTGTTTTGTCAGCGGAGAGCACAGGATTACCAGAGAGAACTACGAGGAAGAGCTGAGAAAGATGAAAAGCATGATAGATGCGTATGACTATGATGCACTTTTTGGAGAAAGTGAGTGACGATCATGTGGCTGCATATCGGACTGCTGGCAGTATGCACATGGGTGCTGCCGTTTTGCATGGGACTGTTTCCGGTCCATTTCATGAAGGAAGAACATAAATCGTTTGGCATGGTATGGCTGAGCGGATGGATGATGATGTTTGGCGTATTCCAGCTTCTGGCCGTGCCCTTTATCGTCTGTGAAGCATCCTTTACGCTGGTCGTCCAGTGTTATACGATCGTGATCGGCGTCCTGGCCGTGTTCTTTCTGTTTATGGGACGAAACAGTGTGGCAGTCTGTCTGAAAAAGCTGAGAGAGGCGAGACCGGAGAGAGGGCAGCTGGCGCTTATGGGGCTTGTCGTGCTGCTGATTGTCATGCAGCTTGTCTTTGCCTTTTACATGCAGTATCTGGACGGAGACGATGCTTTTTTTGTAGCGACTTCCCTGACAAGCCAGCATACGGATACGATGTACCGGTTCACGCCTTATTACGGCGCCAACGGGGAGCTGGATGTGAGACATGCACTGTCATGTGTGCCGATTTTCATGGCCTGGCTGTCCGAGGTGAGCGGTATCCATGTGACGATCATCTGTCACAGTTATATCAGCAGTCTGTTTTTGTTTCTGATGTATGAAATTTATGGTCAGGTTGGTTCCCAGTTGTTTCCGCATCAGCGGAAAAATAAATGGCTGTTTCTGCTGTTTTTGAATGTCTGGTATCTGTTTGGCAATATTTCCATTTACGCGGCGGAGAGTTTTATTTATACGCGGACTTCTCAGGGCAAGGCCATGTTCCCCAATCTGATGGTCCCGGTGGTGTTTCTGTGGCTTTTGTTCATGGCAAAGGAGGAGATGGATGTCGGAGAATGGGCGATGCTCTTTGTCATCGTGCTCTGTACCGTCTTTACGACCAGTACCGGTATCTTTACGGTACCTGTACTGATCCTGATGGCCGCAGTGATGATTGCGGCCGTAAAGAAAAAGGCACTGATCATCGTGCAGGCGGGAGCCTGCATTGTGCCGAGTATCTTTTTCGGGCTGCTGTATCTGTTTTTAAAATAGAGACCGCCCGGGACAGGGAAACACGAAAGGATGAAAAACGCGATGGATGAAGTGATCAGAACGACTGTCACGATCTATAAAAATTATGGCGGCAGCAGTATGCTGACGCTGCTTGTAATGGCAGCGGTGTTGTATCTGTGGGTCACCGAGGAGCGGGGGGAAGTCAGAGCACTGTTCGTCTATCTGACGGCAGGGATCATTGCACTGTTTTTCTTTCCGTTTTTTGCCTGGGCCGCGATGCACATTTTTCTCGATTCGCAAGTCTATTATCGGCTCCTGTGGCTCATTCCCATGGGGATGATTGTCTCCTATGCGGCGGCCCGGGCGGTCAGTCAGATCGAGACAAGGCGAAAGCGGATCATAGTCAGTATTTTGTTTCTTTTATTTATCGTGCGCAGCGGCAGTCTGATCTACCAAAACCCCATGGTCACGCGGGCGGAAAACCTCTATCATCTGCCGGGTTCCGTCATTTCCGTGGCGGATGTCATGCACGTGGATGACAGAGAAGTCAAAGCGGTCGTGCCGAGTGAGATGTTACAGTTTATCCGTCAGTATGATGCGTCCATCCATCTTGCCTATGGCAGAGAGGCGCTTGTGGACGGTTGGAGCAACAATCCTCTCTATGAGGCGATGGAGTCCAATCCGGTCCGTTCCTATGCGATCACCGACTATGCCAGAGCACAGGGGGTGGAGTATATCGTGCTGCGCACGGGCACTCCTGTTGTGGGCACCAAACCGATCGACAAATATGAATTCAGTTATCTGACTACGGTGGAAAATTATGATATTTATATTTTTGACCGGGCAGAATTTGCGGAAGAGAAGAAAGCGGAATTTGAATCCCTGATTGATCCGGACAGGGAGGACTTTTATACGCAGACAGAATAAAAATTCAGATTGACTGACAGGAGGAGCAATATGAATGCTTTTGACAATGCAAAAATTTATCTGATCACGGGAGGAGCCGGGTTTATCGGCTTCCACCTGTCAAAGCGGCTGCTGGAAAAGGGAGCCAGAGTTATCGGGTTCGACAATATGAACGATTATTATGAGGTGTCCCTGAAGGAAGCGCGGCTGGAGATTTTGAAGCAATTTCCGGCCTATACGTTCGTGAAGGGGGATCTGGCGGATAAACAGGCAGTGTTTTCCCTGTTCGAGACATACGCTCCGCAGATCGTGGTCAATCTGGGCGCCCAGGCAGGTGTACGCTATAGCATTGACAATCCGGATGCTTATGTGTCTTCCAATCTGGTGGGATTTTTCAACATTCTGGAGGGCTGTCGCCATTATGGCGTCGAACATCTTGTGTTTGCTTCTTCCAGTTCCGTGTACGGCGGCAACGAGAAAGTGCCTTTTTCGACGGAGGATAAGGTGGACGGGCCGGTGAGCCTTTATGCGGCGACTAAAAAGTCGAACGAACTGATGGCGCATGCTTATAGTAAGCTGTATGGTTACCCGGTGACAGGTCTGCGATTTTTTACAGTCTATGGTCCCATGGGCCGGCCGGATATGGCATATTTTAAATTCGCCAAAAAGATCATGAACGGGGAACCGATTCCTATCTATAATAACGGCGATATGCTGCGCGATTTTACGTATATCGATGATATTGTGACAGGTGTGTACAATATTCTCTGCAATCCTCCGCAGAAAAATGAAAATGGAATCGCCTATAAGATCTATAATATCGGCAATAACAAGCCGGTAAAGCTGATGGATTTCATTACCGTGCTGGAGCAGTGCCTGGGCAGAGAGGCAAAGAAGGAGTATTATCCGATGCAGCCGGGGGATGTCTATCAGACGTACGCGGATGTGTCGGAGCTGATGAGAGATTTCGGGTTCCGCCCGGATACCTCGATCGAGGAAGGGTTGTCTGCGTTCGTGACATGGTTTCGGGAATACTATCGTTGACCGGTAAGGGGTAGAGATGAGAAGAAAAACTATCTGTCTGGCGGTGGCGGTTCTCTCTCTGCTGACGCTGATCACAGGCATGACATTCTATGGCAACAGAGCAGTGGGAAGCGCTGTCTGGCCGGGAGGGAAGCGGTGGCAGGAACAGGCGGGACAGCTCTATGTGTCGGTGCCCTTCTCCCGTTTCCGCTCGAAGACGATCTCTTTTTGGTGGAATGAAAAAGAAAGCAAATATTATCTCTTTCTGCCGTCGTTCTGGCAGGAAGGGGAGAGTCTGAAGCTGTGGAGCGGAGGCGGGGAGAGGCTGCGGCTCTGGGTCAATGAGATGGACAGTTTCCCGGAGGAGGGCAATATCCGTCTCTCCCGCGGAAGGACCGATGCCCTGCGGGAAGGAGAGTATCTGCTCGGTGTGGGAGAGGAAATTTATCCGCTGGAAGTGGTGGCGGCAGATCAGGTTCCCGCACTGTTCATCGAGATGGAAGATGAAAAGCTGGAAGGACTGGCAGAGCAGCCCCGCAAAGAGCAGAGCGGTATCGATGTCTTGCTCGTAGACAGAGAGGGCAGAGCACTGACCGAAGGGATTGCCGAGGGGCTGCGTGTGCGGGGCAATACGTCGGCTGACTGGGTCAAGAAGCCGTATCAGATGGCAATGAGCAGCGCTACCGATTTCCTCGGTATGGGCGGGGCCGTCAAATGGAATCTTCTCAGTAACTGGTCCGACAAGACATTGCTGCGCAATAAAGTTACTTATGATATGGCAACCCGGGCCGGGATGGCCTATTCTCCGGAGAGCGGGTTTGTCGATCTGTATCTGAACGGAGAATATCAGGGCTGTTATCAGATCAGCGAGAAAGTGGAGATCGGTCCCGAGCGGGTGGCGGTCCGCAATCTGGAAGATTTTACGTTATATGAACCGACGCCGGAGGAGCGGGATCTGGCAGGCCGGGCACTGCTCGCCAAAGAAGATCCGCAGCAGGCCGGTATCGAACAGACGGCGAACGGGCTTGCTTACCGGGGATATGAGACGCAGGTCGGCACGGACGATATAACCGGCGGTTATCTGCTGGAGATCGAGCGGCCGTCCCGGATTTATGAGAGCGCCAGCTTTTTTATTACCAGCCATGGTCAGCCCGTGACAGTGAAGCGGCCCAAATATGCCGATAAAGCACAGGTGCAGTATATTGCCGGCTGCTGGCAGACATTTGAGGATGCGCTCTATGCGGAGGACGGCGTCAATCCGGGCACGGGACTGCACTATACGGATTATATTGACGCGGAGAGCTTTGTCAGAAAGTATCTCGTGGAAGAGATTGTCCGCAATTATGATGCTTCGTCGACAAGCCAGTATTTTTACAAGGACACGGACCGTGTGGACGGCAGATTTTACGCAGGCCCCGTGTGGGATTATGATATGAGTCTGGGCAATCCGATCATGAGTCCGCTGACAAATCAGAACTACATCAGCAGTGTCAGTCCATACGGGCTGTTCGCGGCGCTGCCGATGGATGATTTTTCGATCTGGTATCGGCTCTATGAGAGAGATGAGTTTCAAAGCGCGGTCCGGAAAACCTATGCGGAAACATTTCTGCCGCTTCTGAAGGAACTGGAAGACGAGGAGATTGATGCACTGGCGGCGCAGATTGAGGCGAGTGCGCTTATGGACGGTGTGCGCTGGGACAGGAATAAAGGCAGAGATCAGGAAGCCCGGGCCCGGGAATATGCGGATCATATAGAGCAGCTCAAAGCATTTATCAGTACGAGAGAGTATTATCTCACCGGACTGTGGGTGGAAGGCCGTGAGTCTAAGAAAGTTTATCTGGACGGCGGAGATGCAGATATGTACATATCCTATGTGGAAGGACTTGTGGGAGATGTGCTGGAGGAGCCGCTGCCCCCCGTAAAAGAAGGCTACACGTTTGTGTGCTGGCTCAACGGCTATACGAAAGAGCCTTATGACTTTACGAAGGCCTATGATGGCAGTGATCTGTACTTTGTGGCGCAGTATCGCAGCAATACGGACGGCAGCATTTTGATTGCCGGAGAATAATATGACATATGCGTCGCTTTTGGAGGGACTATGATTCTTTTGTTATGTATCGCTAATATATGGTTATGTGCCTGTATGATCGCCAAAGCCAGACCGGGTATCGGCCTTGTCAGACTCGCTGTCTTTACTGTCTGCAGTTTTTTCTTCCTGTATACGGTTGTCAGCGCAGGATTTTTCTGGGCGGACGTATTTGACTTTGTCCAGGTGCTGACAGTCTGTCTCGCACTGGAGGCGGCCGCAGACGCAGCTTTGATTAGGCGGGAGTTTCGCCGCGCAGCAGCCGCGAACGGGAGACAGTCTATGGAAAATGCAGGTGAGAGCCCGTCTGCGGATTCGGCGGGCGGCGGCCCGGAGACCGCGTCAGGCGCAGGGACCGGCTCCGTCACGTTCTGGCAGGCGCTCAGACCTGATGTGACCTGGGATGTGCGCGCCTGTGCATTGCCGCTTCTCGTAGTCATATTGGCGCTTCCGTTTACATGGAACAAGTTCGAGCTCTATAGTATGGGGCAGGATCAGGGTACCTATCAGGTGAAAGCGCTTGCGCTTATGGCGTATGATACGCATAATTATATGGAGATGGAGGAGTTTACAAAGCTGGAGACGGACGAGGAACGGCAGAAATATCTGGATTTCGTCTACGGGCAGAACAATCTTTATCTGCCGCGGGTCATTGAGGAGACGGACACAGATGCGGCGAATTTTGACCGTATCATCGGAACAATCCATGGCCTGCCGACGTACTCGGCGGTTCTTGCTCTCTGGGGAATCCTGTTTGGCTATGCGCAGATGATCGGCGTGCAGACAGTGCTGTATATCTGTCTGATCTTTCTCGTCTGGTTTATCGCGGAGCAGATGAAACTGCGGCGCGTTACCTGTTTCCTGCTCTCACTGCTGACGGCGTTCAGTCCGATCATTTTATGGGGCTCCAAGTCGTCGCTGACGGAAGTGGGTCTGGCGGTGATCTTTGCGGTCTTTCTGTTGATCCTCACCGGTGAGCGGAAAAATGCCTGGATGGCCTGGATTCCGCTGACGGCCTTTGCCTTCTCCCATATCAGCATTTATGTCTTTATGCCAATCCTGATCATCGTGCTTTTCGTCATGTATTTTACAGACGGGGAAAAGGGCTGGCTTGTGTCGGTGATCGGCACACTGACCGGTTATGCGCTGAGCGCGTTCTGGTCATTTGCGATTGCGCCGTATTATTCATACGGCAACTACAATGTACTCTGGAAAATATCGCGGCAGATCATTAATGAAAACAATATCAAACCTGTGATCCTTCTCCTGTGCGTTGTGCTCGGCGGCGGCGCCGTCTTTTTGATGAGCGGGAAAGGAGCTGCCTTTGCGGAGAGCATCCGGTGCAAGGCCGGCCAGAGCCGTCTGTTTGCACAGCTCTGTCGCTGGGGCATCCGTGTTCTGCTTTTGGTCTCGGCGCTGTTCTTTGTATACAAAGGGGTGATCCAGGCGGAGTATGTCCGCTATTTTGAATATCTGCAGATCAGCACTTATCTCTATATGACGGGACTGGTACTGATCCCGTTTCTGTTTGTCTTCCTGTTCTGGAAACCGGAACAGGCGCTGCGGCGCAGTGATACGGCGGCGCTGACCCTGTTGTTTTTCTACTGTGTGATCGCCTATTCTTCGTTTATGCGGCTGGATGTGTTGTTCTATTATTATTATGCCAGATATGTGACCATTTTTTTGAGCATCGTCTTTCTGCTTGCAGGAAGGCTGCTGGAGGAGACAGGAACGGGCAGAAGGCAGCGTCTGTTTGCCGCCGGTATGCTTGTGCTGGCGTTTGTGAGTTTCCTTCCCTATGATCTGGGACTGCGCACGCAGAAGGATCACACGCGGTGCGAGTGGGAAGTGCTGGGGGATGTCTGTGAGGACATTACGGCGGAAGATGCCTTTATCGTCGGTCCGGACGAGCAGCAGATCGTATTCATCTTTCCAGTGAAACTGTTGACGGGCTGTGATGTGTATTATGCCGATGAAAATCTGCGGGGGCAGATTGGGAAACTGTCTCTGCGCTACCGCAATGTCTATTATCTCGACTATGAGGGGGAACTGGAGAAAAAGATGGAGGCGGATGAGAACTGGCAGGACGGCGCGCTCACTGTGAACAAGGTATATACGAACTGGAATCATCTGAGTTATCTCGATTATTTCAATATTACAAATCCATGGACGCCGATTCCGCTCAATTATGTGGAATACAGACTGAAGCTGTCTCTTCATGAGATCAGTCTGAGCGAGTCGTGGGAAGAGGAGGCATAAGTATATGAAACTGATCATTCAGATCCCCTGTCTGAACGAGGCGGAAACGCTGGAGATTGCGCTCAACGACCTGCCGCGGCAGATCGACGGGGTCGATGAGATCGAATATTTGATCATCAATGACGGCAGTGAGGATAATACGGTGGAAGTGGCAAGAAACTGGGGTGTGCATCATATTGTCAGCTTTCCGCGAAACAAAGGGCTGGCCCGTGGATTTATGGCCGGGCTGGACGCGGCGCTGCGCCAGGGCGCGGATATTATCGTCAACACGGATGCGGACAATCAGTACTGCGGCGAGGACATTAGCAAACTGATCCGTCCGATTCTGGATGGAAAGGCGGAGGTCGTAATCGGCGAACGGCCAATCGATGAGACGGAGCATTTCTCTCCTCTGAAAAAGAAGCTGCAGCATTTGGGCAGCTTTGTCGTGCGCAAGGCTTCCCGGACAGACATCCCCGATGCGCCCAGTGGTTTCCGGGCATTCAGCAGGGACGCCGCCATGCATATGAATGTCGTCAACGAATATACGTACACGCTGGAGACGATCGTCCAGGCGGGAAGGAACCGGATGGCCATCACCTCGGTACCGATCCGCACGAATCCCGAGCTGCGTTCGTCGCGGCTGTTTAAGAGTATGGCATCCTATGTCAAGCGGTCCATGCTCACAATCCTGCGGGCGTTTATGATGTACCGGCCGATGTTTTTCTTTACGCTGGTCGGCGCGGTACCGTTTTTGATCGGGCTTGGTATCGGCATCCGTTTCCTGTGCTTTTATTTTACGGTCGGCGGTTCCGGGCATGTGCAGTCGCTTATTCTCGCCTGCACGCTGATGATTATGGGATTCATGACATTTATCATCGGGCTGCAGGCGGACGTGATCGCTGCCAACCGGAAAATACTGGAAGACGTGCAGTATCATCTGCGCCGGTTGGAATATGACGGCCCGCGTCGCCCGGATGTGGACGACAGACAGGCGGAAAGGGAAACCTGATTTCAGATCATCTGTTCCATGATGTCGTGATACTTTTCGGCGATGACAGAGTAGTCAAAGCGTGCGGCCGTCTGCAGAGAGGCTGCGGATAATGTGCGGCGAAGGCCTTCGTCAGCAACCAGTCTGCTCAGATGGGCGGCGAGCTGGTCGACGTTGCGTTCCTCCGCCAGCAGACCGTTCTGGCCGTCTGTGATCAGATCGGTGATACCGCCGGAGCGGCTGGCGATGACGGGCAGGCCGGAAGCCATCGCCTCCAGAATGACAAGGCCGAACCCTTCCACGTCACCGCCTCTGGCAGTGACAGAGGGCGCAGCGAATATATCGGCGCTGGCGTAGACGGCACGCAGTTCAGTGTGAGGTTTCGGGCCGAGGAAGCGTACCTTATCTTCCAGATGCAGTTCACGCACGAGCGACTTGCAGGCAGACTCCAGCGGCCCGCTGCCGACGATGACGAGCAGCGCATCGACCTGACTCATAGCTCTGATCAGATAGGCGGTTCCTTTCTTCTCCGCCAGACGGCCGACAAAGAGGATTACTTTCCGCTCTCCCTGTGAAAAGAAGTTGTCCGTTCTCCGGGCGGGTGAAAAGTATGAGGTGTTACAGCCCATCGGGATCACGGCTGCGCGCGTGTAACCGTAGGTTTCTTTTAACAGTTTCTTCAGATGTGCGGAGACGACGGTAGCGGCGGCTGCCCTTTTCAGACAGCGCTTCTTCAGCAGATAGAAGACAGAGCCGTTTAGCTCACCGACATCTCCGCCATGCCCGGTGACGAGAAACGGCTTTTTGCAAAAGGAAGCGATGATCCCCTGCGGGATGAGCCAGTGGGCGTGGACGATGTCAAAGTCTTTTTCATAGTGGCGCACGGCCAGAAACTGGGCGAGCAGCAAAAAGGGAACGAGTAAGATCCGGCTCTTTTTTTCTTTGATGCGGGGAACGATTGCACCGGGATAGCAGAGCGTCTCCCACTTATGGAGCGGAAAGTAATGGTAGCGGATGACGGGAATGCCTTCCAGCGTTTCACGGTCGGCGGCGCCGATGGCGGCGGGAACGAGCGCCGTGACATCATAATATCTGCTCAGACCGATACAATAATCTAATATAAACCGTGGTTCCGTGTCCTGTGCCCAGCGCGGAAAGGTGGATGCGGTGACGAGCAATTTCTTTTTTCTCATGGCGAGTACCTCCTGACTGTTATTATTATAATATAAGAAACAAAAAATTCAATAGAGCGTGCGCAGAGGCGCCGTGGAAGGAAACATATGTATACAGGGATCATTCTTCATCTGCTCAGCAAAATATCGTTTGTCGTCGGAAGTTATACGATGCACTTTTTTCTGGGGCGTTATCTGCCGGAAGCAGAATACGGTATTGTGGGAACGGTGATCACAATAATGAATTTTGAATATATCTTTTTTACGGACGGTGTGCGGCAGGGGATGGCAAAAGCCATATCCATGGAGCGTTATGAGGAGAAAGATCTCATCCGTACGGGGCTTTTGTTTCAGACAGGCATTGTCCTGTTCTTTTTTATCGGCACATATGGCGGCGCGCCTGTGATCGCGCGGCTGCTCGGGGATCGGGCATTGACGCCCTATATCCGCAATGTTGCGCTTTTGCTTCCGTTTACGGGCCTGTATTCTCTGATGCTCGGGATTCTCAATGGTCATAAAGATTTTCGCGCAGAGGCGGGCACGAGCATCCTCTATCCGCTTTTGAAACTGAGTGTGATTCCGGCCGTCTGTATTGTGTTCACAGATCCGATTCTCGGAACGCAGATGGGATTCTTGTTTGCGGCGGTTGTAATCTCAGCGATCTCGGCTCTTAGAGTGTGGAAGATCCGTTTGTCCTTTTATGATACCGATGAACAGATGGACCGAAGCGAGTATGTGAAGACGGCGGCCAGTTATTTACTGTTATTTGGCGCATCGACGTTTATGATGAATCTGGACACGTTGATCTTAAAGAGGGTGTCAGGAGACAATGAGGCCGTCGGCTATTACACGGGCGTCGCCAATTTTGCCAAGATACCATATTATCTGCTGACCGCCTTTTATACGGTCGTGCTGCCGATTGTAACCGGCAATTATATGCAGGGAAAAATAGAGGAGGCGAGAGAGAAAATTGCCGATGTACTGGGACTTGTGCTTGGCCTGATTCTGCCGATCGTGACGATTGTTTCCGCCGCTTCCGGGCATATACTGGCGCTCTTTTACAGGCCGAGCTACCGGAGAGGGGAAAATGCGCTGGCGCTGCTGATCTTCGCCATCGCCTTTCTCGGGATGACGCTGATCTTTTCCATGATTCTTTCCGCTGCTGACCGCAAGAAACTGTTGGCATGGCTTTCCGTGGGAATGCTGGCGTCGCAGGCGCTGCTGTGCGTCGTTTTCACACAGCGGTGGTCGCTGACAGGCACGGCTGCGGCAACGCTTCTCGTCACAGCGGTCGGCATGTTTGTCTGTGGGGCGGCTGTCAGGCGTATCTTTGGTTCGTTCTGGCAAAAAAAACATACACTGCTGTTTGCTGTGAACATGGCAGTGTATGCTGTGATACTGTATATCTTTCGCATTGTACAGATCGATCATTTTCTGATTCTGACAGGTATCTGCGCGCTGATTTATGTGCCGCTGGCTGTCTTTGGTGCGGTGCGTACCGGCATTTTGTCGTCCCTTTTTTGCAGGAACCGGTCAAATTAACAGATGCGGCAGTCCTGTGTGGCGCGGAACGATACGGAACCATGCCGGCTCATTGGGAAGCCTGCTGAGTACCGATAAAACCGGCGATCCGCTCGGCGATGGCGTTTCGCCCTGCCTCATTTAAATGTTCTTTGTCGTCCTCGAGATATTGCTCATAGTTTTCCGGTGTGACGGTGCCGTAATAGTTGTCGATGTAGGAGACACCTGCGCCGACAGCGATGTTTTTATAGGCGATCATATAGTCCGCCAGACTGCCCTGTCCCATGTCAAGCATACCGCTGTCCTGCTGCTCCCCGTTCTCGTCTTCCACATAACAGAAATACGGGGAGGAGATGATAATACGGATATGGGGAAAGGCTTCTTTTAATAGTTTTACGGACTGATACAGACAGCCGCAGCAGGTAACGGGCAGGGTGTCGTCATAAGGACTCGACAGCAGCCTCTTGTCTTCATAGTCATGTGAGTCATACAGAATCGTGATCACATCGACGTCGCCCATATCGAGCTCTTTGAGCATGTCCACCGTTTCCCTGACACTGTCATCTCCTTCCCATGTCTTTGCGGTATCTTCCAGAAGCGCAAATTCTCCCGACGAAATACAGTACGACATCCAATAGAGACTGAATACATCGGTGGGATACGAAGGATCATAAGAAGCATTTTTTACGGAAAGGTACGTATGATCGAGACTGGCGTCATATACTTTACCGCCGGTGAGCGTTTCCAGACGCTTTCCAATACTGCTTTCCTCTCCCTTTGTCTTGGCGAGTGTGCCGTTGCCGAGAAGAAGGATTGTCGTGATGCCATCATCTTTTTGCATAGCGACGGCAGAGGAAGTCAGTGGAACACGATGATCTTCCGGCTCCATGTCAAACTGGGAGGTATCTTCCGTAGGGTCGTACTCGGATTCCCGCCCACGGTTCCAGAGGACGAGCTTGACGATGGCCACGATGGCGATCAGTATGATAAGACCGGTGAAAGCCAAATGGATATACGTGGCTTTTATCTTTTGGGTTTTCTTCTTTTTCCTGCGGGAGGAAGCCTTGGAAGAACCTGATTTTTTTGAGCCCGTCTTTTTGGAACCGGACTTTTTTGTCCCGTTCGTCCCGGATTTATTAGCGCCGGATTTATGCCCATTGGCTTTGCCGGAGGTCGTTTTTCGGGCGTCGGCAGGACGTTTGCGTGGTTTCCGGACAGCTTCCGGGGCCGCTTTCTGTGTATGAGAAGGGACTTTGGGAGGCTGAGCGGAAATTTCTGGGTCCGTACTGTCGAGATCTATGTCATCAACGTCTGAGAGATCGATCATATACAGGTCGGTTCTGTTCTCATCTTCTTTCATATATTCTATATACTCCTGTCAGCAAATTAATAAAGGTTAATCATCATTGAGTTTTATTACAGTCACATCATTGATCACCCGCACACAGCCGTCATGCGGGTAACGGGGCATCTCCTGAAATTCCGGCGTTTCTTTCAGTGCAGCTTCCTCTTCCGGTGTGACAACGGTAATATCTTCACCGAGACAGTTTTGAATGAATGGCAGATAGCATCTGCTGGAACCGCCAAAGACTCTTGGACCGCTCATTCCGACCATAGGATCGAGCAGATCTTTGACGGCTTCCATCTTATAAGTTTTGCTGTAATTGCCGATGAAGGCGATAGGGCGGTGGCTGTCATAATCCTCGGACTGTTCTATTTTGTCCATTATGTTGAGGCATAATGCGTATGTCTTCTCATAACGGAAATTCATGTTAAAATATGCAATGTTCGTGAGCAGTATATAATTCCAGACAACAAGCAGAGAGGACAGGATGCAGATCCATTCCAGCAGCTTTTGCCGGTTGACTGCCAGGTAAGGGGCCGTTTTCTCATAGAAGATGAGTACGGCGATAAAAAGCAGACACCACCCATGCCGCATCAACATATGGATGGTCACACCGGAAGAGATCAGATAAAAAACATTGGCTGACAGCGGAATGCAGATCAGACAAAGCAGCAGAAGGGTTGTCCGCATTGCGTTCGTGTACAGGCGCTGTCTGAGATAAAAGACAAAGAAAAAGAACAACAGTAACACGACCGTAACCAGCAGCGCAATCCGCATCCAACTGTTAAAGGCCAGTACCTGACCAGGGCGGAAGAAGTCGACAAAATCACGAAAGACTGTGATGATACGGGTGCGGATCTCCGAAAGTCCGGGGACAGAGCTGTCGTCGATTCCCTGATAAGAGCTCAGCTGTGTATGCTTCAGTTTGAGCGTGGCGATCATTCCGATATAGTAGGCGCCCATACCGAGGCTGAGCATGAGAAGGTAACGGACGATCATTGCTTTGATTGTCCGATCGTCATATTTCTCCGGCTGTAAGAGCATCAGGACAGCAAATAACAGCATTAACAGTAAGGTGAAAGACAGATAGGCCTGATAGATGCCAACGCTGCAGCATAATAGTACGGCGCCGGTCAGCCAGCCGTATCTGCGCTGCGTGCGGGTGACAAAATAGGCGGCCAGCGTGCCGAGCAGACAGCTGAACAGGAACGGATCAATGGCAAACATGAAAGAGTAGATCGTCGCCACGGAAGGGAACGTGATCAGCAGGCCGGACATGAGGATGATGGCAGCCTTATTTTTCATATCAAACATACGTACGATCACCATACTGGCAATTCCGGCATAGATCAGCGCCAGAATCCCGTTGACGACGGGCAGACTGAAATAGGAAGAGATCCCTGCCACATAGGTCAGCAGCCAGCGGCCGAGTTCCGGCTTGTCAAAGGTGACATAGAGATAGCGGATGTCGTCATGGTTATACAGAGAATTGGTAATAATAAACAGATGACAGAAAAAGCCAATGAGGAAGGTACTGAGAAAAGCTGTTTTCTGTTCTTTTGACAGAGTCTTTTCCACATGGCGGATACATTCTGAGGGACTTTTTAACGAAAACATGATATGGCGACCTCCTGCACACGCAAATTCTTATTGGCTTATTATATTACATTTGCCATTTATTATCAATTTAAGAATCTATAAAGTCAAAAGTTGATTTTCAGGCGGTTTCTGTGTACAGTTAAAGAGAACGATTTCCCGGCGGCTGTTTGCCCGGACGGATAAGAGGAGGAAGATGCGTGAAAGAGAAAAAGAAAAAAGGCATCACGATCAAAGACATTCTGTTTTTGCAGATCGTGATTATGATCTATACAGGTTCCAGTATTGCGGCCAAGCTGGCTGCTGCGCAGCCGCTTTTTTCATGGCGGTTCTGCCTGTTTTACGGGACCGAGATCGTGATACTCGGTGTCTATGCCATACTCTGGCAGCAGGTCATCAAACGGTTTGAACTGTCTGCCGCCTACGCGAACAGGGCGATGGTGCTCGTCTGGTCGATGGTGTGGGCAGTACTGATCTTTCATGACGAGATCACGGTCAGCAACGTGGCCGGTGTCCTGCTCGTCATCGCAGGCACGGTGATCGTCAATCTCGATTTGAAGGAGGAGAACGTATGAATCCCTATTTTCAGCTCTATCTTTTGTCGGTGGCTGTTGCTTCCGCGTCACAGCTGCTTTTGAAAAAAAGCGCAATGAAAACGTATGATTCTTTCTGGCGGGAATACGTGAATCCTTATGTGATTGCAGGATATGGGATGCTGTTTCTCTCTATGTTTCTCACGGTTTTGGCGTTTCGGCAGATGGATTACAAGAACGGGCCGGTCATTGAATCGCTTGGATATGTGATGGTGCTCGTGTTGAGTAGGATCTTTTTTGGGGAAAAAATGACAAAAAAGAAAGTGGCCGGTACGCTGTGCATTCTGACCGGGATGGTCGTATTCTACCTGTAAATGTGTTATCGATTTCATTTTATCTCCAGGATGGCTAAGTCTTCCAAATATTGTTGCAAATCTTCTATATTTATAGTATATATTATATGGGACGAAGATCTGACTACTTTATAAAAAATGCGTTTTTTTGAGAGTGAGGCAGGTTCTTTTTTGCAAAAACTACATATTATATTAAAAATCGACAAAATTTGATATAAAATTTTTAAATAATGCGGCATATTGGCGGCATCGTGATCAAGGAGGATTGTATGGGGAATCAACTGGTATGGGAAGACCGATTTAATATCGGAGTGAAATTTATTGACAAAGAACACCAGAAACTTTTCGGCATCGTAAACAAGTTGTTTACTTATGCCGAACACGAGGACAAGAGGCCCTGGGTCTGTCAGGAAGGGATCAAATATTTTAAAGATCATGCGATGAAACATTTTGCGGAGGAAGAGGCCTACATGGCGTCCATCTCTTATGAAGGGTTTGAGACACACAAGCGTCTTCATGAAGATTTTCGTCTGTGGACAATCCCGGCTCTTGAAAAGGAGCTGCAAAGGAGCAGGTACTCCAAGGAGGCGATCGATCATTTTATGGGGGTTTGCGCCGGATGGCTGATCGGACACACTTTGACGGAAGATCAGGCGATCGCAGGAGGCAAGGTCAGTAAATGGACAAATCTTCTGCCGGCGGATGAGCAGATGGCGGTCAAGCAGGTGATCCTCCGTCTTCTGGAGAGCATGTTCCAGCTGGAAGCCCGGCTTGTCACCGAGTGTTACGGCGGTGAGAAGTTTGGCAAAGGGATCTACTACCGGCTCACATATGACAGTGATCAGGGAAGGCAGCGGGACGTGGTCCTGATATTTGAAGAAAAGCTGCTGCTTGAGACGGTCGGGAAAATTATGGGCGAGCAGTCAAATAAATTGAGCGTTACGGTGATGAACGCCGTGAGATATACGGCGAGACAGTTTGTGGAATGTATCATTGAGCAGTTTCCATCGGAGGAATGTTATAAATTGCAGAGTGAAAACCTGCTGACTTACGAACAATTCGAAAAAATGTTTGAGAGACAGCTTCCGCAGCACAGTCTCTTATTCAATACGGGAGTCGGATATTTTGCGTACTGTTCCATGACGCCGCATATGGCACGGAAAAAAGAAGGCGTTACCATTCAGGCGGACAATGCGGTCAAAGAAGTATCAAAATATCTGCAGAAAACTGCGCAGGAGAAAAAGATCAGAAAAAAGAAAGTGCTTGTCGTTGACGATTCCGAGACGATCCGTCAGCTGCTGAAAGGACTGCTTCAGAATGATTATCAAGTCACGCTTGCACAGTCCGGGGTATCTGCGATCCGATGCCTGGTGCTGGAGCGGCCGGATCTTGTGCTGCTCGACTATAACATGCCGGACTGCGACGGCGGACAGCTACTGAAGATGATTCGTTCGGAAATCGGTATGGCTGACGTTCCCGTTATTTTTCTGTCGGGTACGGTTGACAAAGAGAGGCTCAGTAAGCTGATCGCGCTCAAGCCGGCGGGGTATCTCCTGAAGAGTATGCCGCATGAGGAGATCAAGAAGAATATCGACGACTTTTTTATTAAAAAGGACGGCAGTCTGCATAAGGCTTCCAATGAAGAAAGCGGCATGGAAGGCAACTAGACTGATATTAGGGCATGAAATATTTTGTAACATATTTGTCATATAAGATACCACCGCACAGGAAGGGAGTGGCAGTTCTGTACGGTGGTTTTTTCTGTGTCCGGCAGTGTGGATGCAACTTTTCCTGCTTTGTCGAAGAAGGGTGGGAATTGGTGGAAAGGTTCGATTTTTCTTGAAGTATCAATTATGTGATGTTATAATGTTGCAGAATTGTTAAGCAATTACAAAAAAAGGGAGGAGAGAGAAAAAGCCAAAATGAGAAAAGATTTTGACGATGAATTAGATTTTTTGGACGAGTTAGAGCTCGATAAACATACAAAAGATAAAAAGAAATCCAAAGCGAAGTATGATGCCGGGCACCGGGATGAGGGGAAGAGAACCAGGACGGCAAAAATGACGTCTGAGAAAGCGCCACGTGCGAAGAAAAGCAGTGCAGCCGCATCGAAAAAGAAAAGACGGAAAAAAGAAAATTTCCTGATGCTGTTCTGGGAAAATATCTGTGGGACTGCAGCTGAGATGAGCGCAGGGGACAGGATTATTGTCTCCACAGGGGTGATCGTACTTGTGATGGCGATCATTACGGGAAGCGTTTATGTGTCGGCGAAGAGCATGGACGATCAGGTAGCGGCTTTTGCGGAGCTGGGAGAAGATCTGGGGGCAGTCAGTCTGACCGGAGAGAGTGGTCTGATCGCCGTAACGGATGCGGAAGTGGCAGCCATGAATTCGGAGATGCTCGAAGAGACAGAGGAAACAGAAGAGACCGAAGAGGAGACGGAAGAAGAGGCAGTGGAAAACGAAGTGCTGCTCAATCTCACTTCCGTACAGAGAGACTTAAAGATCAAGTTTATGAACCGTGCCGGCGGCAAACTGATCTCCGGCATCAAGTTCCAGGCCAGCGTCAAAGGCCCGGACGGCAAGACCGTCACCTATGAGGATGATGACAAAGACGGTATTATCTATAAGACGGAACTGACGCCGGGGAAATATGAAGTGGCGATTGTGGAGACGGACGGTCTGGACGGTTACAAGTATTCGACAGCGCCCGTCAGCGTTACGGTAAAAGATAAGATTGAATATAAGCAGATCGACGTGGCGGATGAGATCAAGACAGAGGCTCAGATTAATGTGGCCAAGGAAGATACGGCCGTGCAGGAGCCGGAGTCCGCACCGGCGCTGAAAGATACCGTGGAGTGGGTGGAGTCTACCAAAACGGCGATCGGCAGCGACGGGACAGAGGGAAGCGGCGCGGAATATGAAGAGATCGACAAGAAGGATATACCGGATCCTTCCGCATCCGTGAGAGGAAGAAGCCTGTTTCGGGCAATGACACTGGAAGGCGGGGACGAAGTCACAGGCAGCGACCAGTCAAAAGAGACTGAGATGCCGCCGGAAGAGACGGAGCCAACGGAACCGGCAGAGCCGGAGAAACCGACAGAACCGGAAAAGCCGGCAGAGAAACCGACGGAACCGGAAAAACCGGCAGAGAAACCAACGGAACCGGAAAAACCAGCGGAGAAACCGAAAGATCCGGAAAAGCCGGCAGAACCGGAGAAACCGGCGGAGCCGGAAAAACCTGCGGCGAAAGTGACGGCAGTGACGATCTCCGGGGCATCGGAGATCAAGATTGGCGGTTCGGTAGCTCTTTCTGCAAAAGTAGAGGGAGAAAATCTCTCTGACGGGGACAAAGGCGTCAACTGGAGCAGCAGCGATAAGGCAGTCGCTACGGTGGACGGCTCCGGCAAAGTGACCGGATTAAAAGAGGGCACGGTGACGATCAGCGCTATCTCCGCAAAGGACAGTAATGTCAAAGCGACTTGCAGCATTACAGTCAAAAAGGATGCGGTCACAGTGACGCTGAACCAGAATGAATTGTCAATCCCGGTCGGAAGCACGGCGACTCTGACGGCGACAACATCAAAAGGCACCGTAAACTGGTCCAGTGACAACGACAAGATTGTCAAAGTGGAAAACGGTAAAGTGACGGCGGTGGCAGAAGGAACGGCTGTCGTTAAGGCTGTCTCCGCAGAGGACAGCAATGTGAGCGCCGTGTGCAAAGTCACGGTCACAAAGGCCAGCGCATTGACTGTTACACTGGATACGGAAAGTGTAAAATTATATACGGAAAATACAAAGGAACTGAAAGCTACGGCAACAAATGCGAATGGGGCTGTCACCTATAGTTTTGCGGTCGATAAAAAAGAGATCGCCAAGGTGGAGAGCAATGCGGAAAAAGCGACAGTCACCGGTCTGGAGGCCGGAGAGGCGGTTCTTACCGTGACGGCCAAAGATGCCGGCGGAGCGTCGGCGACGGCGACCTGCAAGCTGACGGTCACTTTAAATCCGAAAAAAGATACGACAGCGAAGTTAAAGGACAAGGACGGAAACCAGCTTTACATTAAAAACAAAAAAGGTGAATATGTAGAGGCTGTTCTGGCAGACTATTATACAGCGGATAAATTTTATAAAAAACTGGAAAATGTAAAATATAAATATACAGGATGGCAGACGATCGACGGCAAGACGTATTATTATGACAAAAACGGCAATCCTGTCACAGGAGAACAGATCATTCAGGGTGCCAAATATGTATTTGGCAGCGACGGAGCATTGGCAACAAATTCCAGTTCTGGTATAATGGGTATTGACGTATCTAAATGGAATGGCACGATCGACTGGACAGCGGTAAAAAATTCCGGCGTCAATTATGTGATCATTCGCTGCGGATACCGTGGTTCTTCCACGGGCGCACTCATCCAGGACCCGAAATTCAAGGCCAATATCCAGGGTGCGGCGGCGGCCGGCATCAAAGTCGGCGTATATTTCTTCACACAGGCTGTCAACGAAGTTGAGGCGGTAGAGGAAGCATCCATGGTGCTCAACTTGATCAAAGGGCATAAGCTCTCCTATCCGGTCTTTATCGATGTGGAATCGAGCGGAGGACGCGCGGACGGACTGGACAGAAATACAAGGACCGCAGTCGTCAATGCCTTTTGCAGGACGATCCAGAACGGCGGCTATACGGCGGGTATCTATGCCAATAAGACATGGTTTGAGAGCAAGATGAATACTGCTTCTCTCAGCGGTTACAAGATCTGGCTGGCACAGTATGCGGCGGCGCCGACTTATAAAGCCACGAGATATGATATGTGGCAGTATACGTCCAAAGGAAAGGTAAGCGGAATCAGCGGAAATGTGGATATGAATCTCAGCTATATGGGTTAATGTGGAAAGCGGAACATTTTTCGGGTTGTTGCCCTTGTATGAAAAGACATGAAATAGTGTGTAAAAAGTAAAACTGGCGCGTCGCGGCGTCACAGGAGGACAAACATGAGAACGTATTTGGTAACAGGTGGTGCGGGCTTCATTGGCTCAAATTATATTCATTATATGTTTCGGAAGTACGACAATGAGATCCGTATCATCAATGTGGACGCACTCACCTATGCGGGCAATCTGGAAAATCTGAAAGAGCTGGAGTCACGGGACAATTACACGTTTGTCAGGGCGGATATTTGCGACAAAGAGGCCATTTCCAAAATCTTTGCGGAAAATGACATCGACAGAGTCGTTCATTTCGCGGCGGAAAGTCACGTGGACAGAAGTATCAAAAACCCGGAAGTGTTCGTGCAGACCAATGTGCTTGGCACGGCTGTAATGCTTAACTGTGCGAAGGAGGCCTGGGAGTTGCCGGACGGCAGTTTCCGGGAAGGAAAACGCTTCCTGCATGTGTCTACGGATGAGGTCTACGGTTCTCTGGAAGAGGATGGCGGCTATTTCTATGAGACGACACCCTATGCGCCTCACAGCCCTTATTCCGCGAGCAAAGCCTCTTCGGACATGCTCGTGAAAGCCTATATGGACACCTATCGGTTTCCGGCGAACATTACGAACTGTTCCAACAATTACGGACCGTATCAGTTCCCGGAGAAGCTGATACCGCTGATTATCAACAATGCGCTCCACGGGAAAAAGCTCCCCGTATACGGGGATGGAAAAAATGTCCGCGACTGGCTGTATGTGGAGGACCACGCCAAAGCCATCGACATGGTACAGGAAAAAGGGCGTCTGTTTGAGACGTATAATATCGGCGGACATAATGAGAAGCAGAACATCGAGATCATCCACATCATCATCGAGACGCTGCAGGAAATGCTGCCAGACAGCGACTCGAGAAAAGCGCTGGTGTCCAAAGACCTGATTACGTATGTGGAGGACCGCAAGGGACACGACAGGCGGTATGCGATTGCGCCGGATAAGATCAGGGATGAGATCGGCTGGGAGCCGGAGACGATGTTCCGGGAAGGCATCCGGCTGACGATCCAGTGGTTCTTTGAACATGAAGACTGGATGAAGCGTGTGACAAGCGGCGATTACCAGAAATATTATGATGAAATGTATGATGTAAAATAGAGAATGCGAGAAGAAGGGTTATGAGACAGTAATCCTTCTTTCTGCACGTTGGGAGGATAGACAATGAAAGGTATTATTCTTGCGGGCGGGTCGGGGACCCGGCTGTATCCGTTGACAAAGGCAATTTCCAAGCAGATCATGCCGGTATATGATAAGCCAATGATCTATTATCCCCTGTCTACACTGATGCTGGCTGGCATCCGGGATATTCTGATTATCTCCACGCCGAGAGACGTCAAAGTATTTGAGGAACTTTTGGGCACCGGAGAGCAGCTCGGTATGCGTATTGAGTATGCAATACAGGAAACGCCAAGAGGACTGGCGGATGCCTTTATTATCGGTGCGGACTTTATCGGCAAAGACAGCGCAGCGCTTGTGCTTGGCGACAATATTTTTTATGGACAGAGCTTTTCGCGTGTGTTGAAAGCGGCGGCTGAACGGGAAAAAGGCGCTACGATATTTGGTTATTATGTGCGGGACCCGCGGGAATACGGGGTCGTGGAGTTCGATGAAAACGGAAAGGCGCTTTCGATCGAGGAGAAACCGGAGAAGCCAAAGAGCAATTATGCGGTGCCGGGGCTCTACTTCTATGACAATGATGTGGTGGAGATCGCCAGAGAGGTCAAACCTTCCGCGCGGGGCGAGATCGAGATTACGAGTATCAACAACGAGTATCTGAAGAGAGGCACCCTGCATGTGGAGACGCTGGGCCGGGGGTTTGCATGGCTCGATACGGGAAATCATGATTCTCTTCTGGACGCTTCTGATTTTGTGGCAGCCGTGCAGAAGAGACAGGGTATGTATATCTCCTGCATCGAAGAGATCGCATACAGGCGCAAATTTATTTCCCGGGAGCAGCTTCTTGCACTGGCAGAGCCTTTGATGAAAAGCAACTACGGGAAATATCTGGTAGAGGTCGCCAATGGACTCTAAGACGAAAACGCTCACCGTTGTCTGTGTCGTCCTGATGATGCTACTCATTCTCGGAACAGTGGTGGGCATCAATGTATGGCAGGATCCGGAGATATTGACGAGCACGCCGGCAGCGGAGCAGAAAGAGACGGATGTCGCGCCGTCGTCGGGACAGACGGAGGAAGCGATCGACTATTCCGCCTTTCTCGGGGATGAGACGTTCTTTGACCAGGACAAGACAGACTATGAAAAGCTGCTGGAAAATTCTGGAAAAAAGCTCAGTCTGCTCGCCACTTCGGTGGAGAAGGACCTGCGGGTGCAGGTGCTCAACGAGCTCGGCGAACTTGTGACGGGAGAAGAGCTGTTTATTACCCTGAACGGGCAGGAATATAAGGATCTGGATCAGGACGGCATCATCTATATCGGTGATCTGTCATCCGGGGAATATGAGGTGGCGCTGCGGGAAGTCGGAGACTATAAAGTGCCTTCCACGCCCCTTCTTATCAATGTAAAGGAAAAAGTGGAATATATACCGATCGACGACATCTCTCTGCTGATCAAGACAGAGGATGAGATTGACGCGGAAAAAGAGGATACCGAGGCAGGGGATGCGGCTGACGATGCCGACAAGACCGAGATGACAGATATTCAGCAGTCGGAAGAAAACCGCAGTTTTGGCATTGACGTATCCAAATGGAACAAGGACATCGACTGGGAGAAAGCCAGGGCTGCAGGTGTGGAGTTTGCGATTATCCGCTGTGGATACCGGGGTTCCTCTACGGGTACACTCGTGGAAGATCCGTACTTTTACCGGAATATTGAAGGAGCGAGAGCGGCAGGTGTAAAGATTGGCCTGTATTTCTTTACGCAGGCGACGAATGCGGTGGAAGCGGTGGAAGAGGCCAGTATGGTTCTCTGTCTCAATGACGGCAGACCGCTGGATTATCCGATCTTTATCGATACGGAGGGTGCAGGCGGAAACGGCCGGGCAGACGGTCTGGATACGGTGACAAGGACCGAAGTGGTGGAGGCGTTTTGCGAGACGATCGAGAACGCCGGTTATCGTGCGGGCATTTACGCTTCCAGAAATTGGTATTATAATAAACTGGATATGACAAGGCTCGACTCAAATGTCATCTGGTTGGCCGAATACAGAGAATATCCCAAATATGAGGGAAAATATCAGATCTGGCAGTATACGTCCAACGGTTCCATCGACGGCATCGAAGGCAGAGTCGATTTCAATATCAGTTATTGGAACGAAACGGAGTAAGGAGCGAGGAAAATGGGAAAAATTACGGTAGAAACATGCGGCATAGAAGGACTGAAAATCATCACCCCTACGGTATTTGGGGATGAGAGAGGCTATTTCATGGAGACCTATAATTATGAAGATTTCCGGGAGGCCGGAATCGACCAGGTGTTTGTGCAGGACAATCAGTCCGCGTCCAAAGGCGGCGTGCTCCGGGGGCTTCATTTTCAAATCCATTTTCCTCAGGATAAGCTCGTGAGAGTCGTCCGGGGAGAGGTGTTTGATGTGGCTGTCGATCTGCGGCAGGGTTCTGCAACTTATGGAAAGTGGTTTGGTGTTCGTCTTTCGGAGGAGAATAAAAAGCAGTTTTTTATCCCCAAACATTTTGCCCATGGATTTCTTGTGTTATCCGATTATGCGGAATTTGCCTATAAATGCACGGACTTTTATCATCCCAATGATGAGGGAGGCCTTCTGTGGAGCGATCCGGATATTGGGGTGGAGTGGCCGTTGCAGGAAGGCGTGGAGCTGACGATCTCCGACAAAGACAGGAAATGGCAGGGCATCAGGGAATATACCGAAGGAAAAAAGTGAAATGAGTAAACGGAAGCTATCCAAAAAGGCAAATATTGCCCTTGTCTCGATTGTTGCGATGACCTTCCTTCTCGTACTGATCCTGCACGAGAATCCATTTGCCAATCCGAGCCAGGAACTGATCAAGAAATGGATCGCCTCGGCGATTATCATTGTCAGCCTGATCCTCTATGGGGTTCTCTACGATAAGATCACGGTGCTGCCCTCCGAGTTATATCAGAACAGGCGACTGATCTGGAAGCTGGCAAAAAACGATTTCAAGACACGGTTTGCGGGTTCCTATCTCGGCATCGTCTGGGCGTTCGTACAACCGGTCGTTACGATTCTGGTCTACTGGATCGTTTTTGAGAAAGGGCTCAATGCCAAGGCAGAGGTGCTCGCCAGCGGTGTGGCGGCGCCTTACGTGCTCTGGCTGACTGCGGGGCTTGTCCCCTGGTTTTATTTTTCGGAGGCGCTCAGCAATGGGACGACGGCGCTGCTCGAATATAATTACCTTGTGAAGAAGGTTGTGTTTAAGATCAGTATCCTTCCGATCATTAAGATCATCGGGGCTACGTTTATACACGGCTTCTTTGTGTTGTTTACGCTTCTTTTGTTTATGGCGCATGGATTCTTTCCGGATGCGCATACGTTACAGATTTTCTATTACAGCTTTTGTCTGTTTGTTTTTGTGCTCGGTATTTCGTATGCCACCTGCTCGATCGTTATCTTTTTCCGTGATCTGACGCAGATCATCGGCATCATTTTGCAGGTGGGCATGTGGGCGACCCCGATCCTCTGGAAACTGAGCATGGTACCGGAGCGGTATCAGATTCTCTTTAAGTTCAATCCGATGTTCTATATTGTCAACGGTTATCGGAGCGCTCTTCTGGAAAAGACATGGTTCTGGGAGGATTTTTACTCGACAATGTTTTTCTGGATTACGACGGCTGTGCTCTTTGGCATTGGCGCGCTGATATTCAAACGGCTGAAAGTTCACTTCGCGGACATGCTCTAGGGGAAATGATATGGATGAAAATGTTACAATTCGGGTCAGAGATCTGAATAAAGTCTATAAATTATATGACAAGCCGATTGACCGGCTGAAGGAAGCGCTTGGACTGTCCCGCAAAAAGAAATACAAAGAACATTATGCGCTGCGGGGAGTAGACATGGAAATTCGTCAGGGGGAGACGGTAGGCATTATCGGTACGAACGGCTCCGGCAAGTCGACGATTCTCAAGATCATCACCGGTGTTTTAAATCCAACTTCCGGCAGTGTGGAGGTGGACGGCAGGATTTCCGCCCTGCTGGAACTGGGCGCCGGCTTTAATATGGAATACAACGGGATTGAAAATATTTATCTGAACGGGACGATGATCGGATTTTCCAGAGAGGAGATTGATGCGAAACTGGATGAGATCCTGGCTTTTGCAGACATCGGCGACTATGTGTATCAGCCCTGCAAGACCTATTCCAGCGGTATGTTTGTCCGACTGGCGTTTGCCGTAGCCATCAATATTGACCCGGAAATCCTGATCGTAGACGAGGCGCTCTCTGTCGGAGACGTATTTTTTCAGGCGAAATGCTATCATAAATTCGAAGAGTTTAAAAAGATGGGCAAGACAATCCTTTTTGTCAGTCATGATCTGAGCAGCGTGAGTAAGTATTGTGACAGAGTCATTCTTCTCAACAAAGGAGAGAAGCTGGCGGAAGGTTCTCCCAAACAGATGATCGATATTTATAAACAGGTGCTTGTCGGACAGTATACGGTCCATGAGGCGCAGGAAGAGGGTACCAACCTGCTGGATGACGAGGAAGTCTCCACCGCCGCCCGCAAGGAAAATGCGGCAGCCGCAAAAGAGCGGACGCAGGACGGCAATGGGAAGGGGGACTCCGCGGCCGATACGCTGGAATACGGCACAAGACAGGCGACAATCACGGAATATTATATGACCGACGATCAGGGAATGCGCACGAATACGGTGCTCAAAGGAAGCACTTTTTCCGTGCATATGAAAGTGGAATTTGCAGACGAGCTTCCGGCGCCGATCTTTGCCTGTTCGATCAAAAACGCGCTCGGCGTGGAGATCACGGGGACCAATACGATGGTCGAAAAGGCGTATCTGGAACCGGCAAAAAAGGGGAATGTGAAAGAAGCGGTCTTTACGCAGAAGATGAATCTGCAGGGTGGAGAATATCTGATCTCTCTCGGCCTCACCGGGTATGAGGGAGACCGGTTTTGCGTCTATCACAGGCTCTATGATGTGATGAATATCACGGTAATCTCCGATAAAAATACGGTCGGTTACTATGATATGGATTCCAAAGTAACGGTAAAGGATGTATAAAATGACAGAAGTGACAGGAAGTATCACGATAGATGACAGCCATTATCCGGGAGAAGACCTCTACAGCGACGGCGTGGTGGAAGATGAAATCCTGGATATCGTCAGGAAGTATAATCCGGTGGACTATGGGAGGATCATTGAGGAACGCCGGAGCTGGCCGGTCCTCTATCATCTCTCTTATCTGAGGGAAAATATTGTGCGCTGGATTCCACTGAAGCCGACCGACCGCGTGCTGGAAGTCGGCTCCGGCTGCGGCGCCATTACGGGCGCGCTCTCGGCGGAAGCTGGCAGCGTCACCTGTATCGAACTGTCAAAAAGGAGAAGCCTGATCAATGCGTACCGGCATCCTGACTGTGACAATGTGACGATAAAACTGGGCAACTTTCAGGAGATAGAGCCGGATCTTCCGTGTAATTACGACTATATTTTCCTCATCGGGGTCTTTGAATACGCGCAGAGCTATATCGGAGGCAGCCAGCCATACGAGACATTTCTGGTGATCATGAAAAAACATCTGGCACCCGGCGGTCGTCTGGTGATCGCGATCGAAAACAGACTCGGTCTTAAATATTGGGCTGGATGCAGGGAAGACCACCTTGGCACGCTGTTTGACGGCATTGAGGGCTATCCGCGCGGCGGTAATGTGCGCACATTCACGAGAAAGGCGCTGGAAGAAATCTGTGAGGCGGACGGCATTACGGACTATTCCTTCTATTATCCGTACCCAGATTATAAGTTCATGACCTGTCTCTATTCCGACGACAGGCTGCCGCAGGTCGGAGAACTGTGCGATAATATGAGAAACTTTGACCGGGACAGACTGTTTCTGTTTGACGAGAACAATGTGTTTGACAGTGTGCTCCGGGAGGAGCTGTTTCCGATTTTTACCAATTCGTATGTGCTCGTGATCGGGGAGCCGCTACCTGTGACGTATGCGCGGTTTTCCAATGACAGGGCCGAAGAATACGCGATCTGCACACAGATCAGAGGGCGTCTTCCTGCCGCGGAGGTGCGCAAGATCCCATTGACGCAGCAGGCACAGGGGCACATAAAAAAAATGAAAGAGACATATGATAGTCTGAGGACAGCCTATGCGGGCAGTGGTCTGGAGATCAACCGCTGTCATCTGGATGGCAATGAGGCTGTCTTTGAGTATCTGCCGGGCAGAACACTGGAACAACTGTTGGACGATTGTCTGGAGCGGGGGGATGAGACAGAGTTCGACCGGCTCTTTGATCAATACTGCGCATTTGTGACCTGGCCAGAGAACCCGGCCGTCTATAACTGTGACCTGATCTTCTCCAATCTGATTGTATGCGGCGGGCAGTGGCATCTGATTGACTATGAGTGGGTGACTGCGGAGAAGATTGCTGCGGCGGAGACGATCACGCGGGCATTGTACTGTTATGGCATCGGTGCGGATAAGAGAAAGGCGAAGAGTCTGGAACTGATCCGGAGAATCACCGGGAGACAGGAGGAAGAGGGGCAGTGGAATGAGATTTTTCTGCGGGAGATTGTGGAGCGGGAAAAAGCGTTCCAGAAGCGCTGTACGGGTAACCGGATGTCCATGGTGGAGATGCGGGATGCGATCGACTGCCCTGTCATTCCTGCCGGACCGCTGATGAGCAAGTGTGCGCAGGAGAAAGAGAGAAACCGCATACAGATCTATGAGGATTTTGGCGAAGGGTTTTCGGAAGCCAATTCCCGTTTTGTGCAGGAAGGCTATCAGGAAAAAGAAATAATAACAGTAGATATTGAAATAAAACCCGGCCTGCGGGCTGTCCGCGTCGATCCGGCGCTCGATTACTGTATTGTCTATGTGAAATCGTTGACACTCGCGGGAAAGACGCTCTCTCTTCGAGATGCTCAAATTAAATTAAATGGAGAATTAATTTCTGAAGAAGGTATCGTCTTCCCGACGGAAGATCCGAATATTACGGTAATGGGAGTGGAAGGCGCGGTGGGAGCATCGCTCATGTTTCAACTTGAAATAACACGTGTCTCCAAAGAGATGGCCGAGAGCATGGCTGGAGGCGGAAAGCAGGAAAAACAGAGATTCAGTAAAGGATTGACATGGCTTTTCAAATAAAAGAGTGGATTCAACAAAAATTAAATACCATATGTTATAATCAATACGCAGAGGAAGTAGAGCGGCAGAAAGACTG
The DNA here is from genome assembly GCA_037015955.1 of Lachnospiraceae bacterium JLR.KK008. NCBI lineage: Bacteria > Bacillati > Bacillota > Clostridia > Lachnospirales > Lachnospiraceae > Lachnospiraceae bacterium JLR.KK008. Next base: position 2,539,127 of record CP143548.1, on the reverse strand, counting down.
TTACAGGCAGTGGTATCTGCACAATGAGAACTGGAAACAGGAGCAGTTCCCGCCTGCGGATGAAGAGATCGTACTCTTTGCGGACAGAGATGGAATCGTGGAGGAAAAAGCCGCCGGCGTGATGGCGGCTTTTTTTGGACAGCATCCTTATGTGCAGATCGCTTATGCCGACGAGGACTGTCTGGACGAAGCGGGCAGGCGCTGTGATCCGTGGTTTAAGCCGCAGTGGTCGCCGGATACGCTTGACAGCTTTCAGTATTTTGGTCATCTGTTTGCGGTGCGCAGGGCGCTTCTGGCAGACATGCCGCCGGAGCAGTGGGAGCCTGCGCTCACAGACTGCAGCGGCGAGGCTGCTTATCGTCTGCTGCTGACGCTCACCCATAAGGTAACAGAGGAAACGTGGATCTCAGCGAGCGATACGGAGAAGGCGATCGCCCCGGTAGATAAGGTGCTGATCCATATGCGCAGACAAAAACGCGACAGGGAACGGTCTGATCCTGATTTCCAGGGAGCCCAAGCACCCCTTATCTCGGTGATTATCCCTTCCAAAGACAATCCGCAGGTATTGGAAACCTGTCTTGCCAGTGTGCGGGAGAAAACGGCGCTGACGCTGTCGTCGGGGAAGCAGGTATCTCTGGAACTGATCGTTGTGGACAACGGAAGCGGCGAAGCGAACAGGAAGCGGGTGGAAGCGCTGGCCCGGATCTATGGATTTCGTTATCTGTATGAACCGATGGACTTTAATTTTTCCGTGATGTGCAATCTGGGCGCTGATCAGTCTCACGGTGAATATCTGCTCTTTCTGAACGATGACATGGAAGTCATTCAGCCGGACTGGCTGCTGAAATTACTGGAGAAAGCGGCGCTGCCCCATGTGGGAGCCGCAGGCGCCAAGCTGCTCTATCCGGAGAGCGGACTCATCCAACATGCGGGAATTACCAATATCAAAGTAGGTCCTGTCCATAAATTATTAAAGCACGATGATGAAATTTCTTATTATCATGGTCAGAACAGGCATACTTATGATATGATAGGGGTAACGGCGGCCTGTCTTCTCATTGATAAGCGGAAATTTCAGGAGGCCGGGCGCTTTTATGAGGGTCTGGCTGTCGCCTATAACGATGTGGATCTCTGTTTTACGCTTTATGAGCTTGGATATTATAATGTCTTTGTCGGCAGTGCGACGCTCTGGCATCATGAGTCTTTCAGCCGGGGAGATGACAATCTCTCCGATGAGAAGTGGATCCGGCTGCTGGAAGAAAAAGAAAAATTATTTGCCAGACACCCGTCTCTGAAAAGTTTTGATCCCTTTTACAGCCGGAACCTGGCTGTCCATTCGAGTCTGTATTATCCTAATTATATGTATGAATTTGAAAAGCGGGATTATTATACGGAAGTAAAACGATGGAAAGGGGAAGAACCTGTAAAATGGTGCAATGACTGCCTGACCGTCAACATCGAACATGCGAGAGAGGAAAAGAAGCTGGAATTCACGGAGCGGGGCGACGTCTGCTGGATCGAGGGCTGGTCGTATGTGCTGGGAATGGATAACTGCCGGTATCGGCGGACCCTTCTTCTCCACGGAAGTCAGGGGGCGATCTATGAAGTGCGGATTCTGGAGCGGTACCGGGAGGATGTGGTGGATATTCTTCCACAGCAGATAAATGTGGCGCTCGCCGGTTTTGTCTGCCGGATTCCCAAGGATGCGCTGCCGTCGGATACGTATACGGTTTCCATGCTGGCGAAAGACAGATGTTCCAACCAGAGATTGTACAAGAGGACAGAAATGAGTTTTAGTTTATGAGTGATACGAAAAAAAGAAGCGACGGGGAAATGAAAACTGATTCGGCGGAGCTGCTGGAATATTACCGGCTCGCCTATGAGAAAGAAAAAGAGAAGAATACGCAGCTGGCAGCAAAGCTGGCGGATGCGCTGGCAGTATCGGAAGATCTGGACTTTAAGCTGAAGCGGATTAAGAATAATCCGGTCTGGAAGATGACAGGGCCTCTTCGCAGCGTGATGCACTGGATGATCCGCATGAAAGACCGTATCGTCCGCCTGGGAAGCCCGAAAGGGATCGCGCGCAAGCTGCGCAGTAAAATGATCGAGAGGAAAGCCATGCGTCAGCATGGTAAGGCCAGTTTCCCCACGCGCGAGCAGCGTGAGGCGATGGAACGGGAAGTGTTTCCGCAGGACATCACATTCAGCATTCTCGTTCCGCTCTATAATACGCCGAAAAACTTTCTCACGGAGATGATCGACTCCGTGACGGCACAGACATACGGGAAATGGGAGCTGTGTCTGGCAGATGGTTCGGATGCGGATCATGCCTGTGTGGGCGAGATCTGCAGGCAGTATTGCGAGAGGGACAAGCGCATCGTTTATCGGAAGCTCGCCGCGAATGAGGGCATTTCCGGCAATACAAACGAGTGTTATAAAATGGCTACAGGACAGTATATCGCTCTGTTTGACCATGATGATATTCTGCATCCGAGTGTTTTATATGAGTATATGAAAGTGATCTGTGAGCAGGGCGCCGACTATATCTACTGCGACGAGGCAACCTTTAAGAACGGTGATATTGACAATATGATCACCCTGCACTTTAAGCCGGACTACGCCATCGATAATCTGCGCGCGAATAATTACATCTGTCATTTCAGTGCGTTCTCCCGGGAGCTGCTGGAGGGCACGGAGCTGTTCCGCTCTCAGTTTGACGGCAGCCAGGATCATGATATGATTCTGCGGCTGACGACACGGGCGAAGAAGGTCGTACATGTGCCCAGGCTCTTATATTACTGGCGTTCGCATAAGGCGAGCGTCGCCTCGGACATCAGTGCCAAGATGTACTGCATCGAGTCCGCGAGAGGAGCGATCGCCGACCATCTGCGGAAATGCGGGATGGATCATTTCGAAATCACGAGTACGAGAGCGTTTGAGACGATCTTCCGCATCAAATACCAGTTGACGGGGCATCCTAAAATATCGATTGTTATCGCAAACAAAGACCACTATGAGGATCTGAGCCGGTGTATCACATCGATACTCGACCGGTCGACCTATGAAAACTATGAAATCATTGTCGTGGAAAATAACAGTACGGACAGAGAGATCATCGACTACTATGAGGAGATCCGCCGACATCCGAAAATAACAGTCGTCACGTATGAAGGAGCGTTCAATTATTCGAAGATCAATAATTTTGGCGCTTCGTTTGCAGATGGAGAATTTTTACTGCTGCTCAATAACGATACACAGGTCATCACAGTGAACTGGATGGAAGAGCTGCTTATGTATGGGCAGCGGGGCGATGTGGGCGCAGTGGGCGCAAAACTTTATTATGCGGATAAGACGATCCAACATGCGGGTATCGTGCTGGCGCTGGGGGCGCACCGCACGGCCGGCCATTCTCACTACAAAGTCAACATTGAAAATGTGGGTTATATGGGAAGGCTCTGTTATGCCCAGGACGTATCTGCGGTCACAGGCGCCTGTCTGCTCGTGAGAAAGAAATGGTTCGATGAGCTGGGGGGTCTGGATGAGCGCTTTGCGGTGGCGCTCAACGATGTGGACTTTTGTCTGCGTCTGCGGCAGAAGGGGCTGTTAAATGTATTTACGCCTTTTGCCGAACTGTATCATTTCGAGTCCAAATCACGGGGACTTGATGATGCCGATGAGAAGGCGGAGCGGTATAATGAGGAATCCGGGCGTTTCCGGGCCAAATGGAAGGAGACACTGGAGAAGGGGGACCCTTATTATAATCCGAATTTTTCACTGGACAGAAGTGACTTCAGCCTGCGTCTGCAAGGCACAGACTGAAGTCACTCAAAATATATAAAATCAGGAGGTATAGTATGAGCTACAGAGAGGAATTTGATTTTTGGCTGGAGGACTCTTATTTTGATGAGGAGACAAAGAAGGAGCTGCGGGCGATCCAGGACAATGAGGCGGAGGTAGAAGACCGGTTTTATAAAGAGCTGGAATTCGGCACAGGGGGACTTCGCGGTGTGATCGGCGCCGGCACAAACCGTATGAATATCTATACGGTCAGAAAGGCAACACAGGGACTTGCCAACTATATTCTCAAAAAAGGCGGCAGGGAAAAGGGAATCGCCATTGCTTATGACTCCAGACGGATGTCGCCGGAGTTTGCCGATGAGGCGGCGCTCTGCATGGCGGCCAACGGGATCAAGGCGTATGTGTTTGATGCGCTCCGCCCGACGCCGGAGCTTTCGTTCGCACTGCGCACACTTGGCTGCATATCCGGGATCGTTGTCACGGCCAGCCACAATCCGCCGGAATACAACGGTTATAAAGTATACTGGGAGGATGGCGCGCAGGTAACGTCTCCAAAAGATAAAGAGATCATCGCTGAAGTTAAGGCTGTCACCGATTATCATACGGTAAAGACAATGGATAAGGAAGAAGCGAAGAAAGCGGGATTGTATGAGGTAATCGGCCCGCAGATCGACGATGCCTATATGGCGGAGCTGAAAAAGCAGATCATTCATCCGGAGATCATCAGGGAAGTGGCGGATGACATCAAGATCGTCTATACGCCGTTTAACGGTACGGGAAATGTGCCGGTGAGACGGATTCTTTCCGAGCTGGGCTTCAAGAATGTCTATGTCGTTCCGGAACAGGAGATGCCGGATCCTGATTTCACGACGCTCGATTATCCCAATCCGGAAGACCCGAAAGCGTTTACCCTGGCGCTGAAACTGGCGAAGGAAAAAGACGCGGATATTGTCCTGGCGACTGACCCGGATGCAGACCGTCTCGGCATATATGCAAAGGATACGAAGAGTGGGGAATATGTTCCGTTTACAGGAAATATGTCCGGCATGATTCTTGCGGAATACACACTCAGAGAGCGCACGGCAACGGGCACAATGCCGGAAAATCCCGCGCTTGTGACTACGATCGTGACAACGAATATGGCCAAAGCCATCTCTGACACTTACCATGTGAAATGTATCGAAGTCCTGACCGGCTTTAAGTTCATCGGCGAGCAGATCAAGCTGTTCGAGCAGACCGGGTCCAACCACTATGTGTTCGGCCTGGAAGAGAGCTATGGCTGCCTTGTGGGAACCCATGCGAGAGATAAGGACGCGGTCGTGGCTGTTATGTGTCTGTGCGAGGCAGCCGCATGGTGTAAGAAAAACGGCATTACTCTCTGGGATCAGATGCTCAACCTGTATGAACAGTTTGGTTACTATAAAGAGAGCCAGTATGCGATCACACTCAAGGGGATTGATGGTTCTAGGCAGATCGCGGAGATCATGGACCGGCTGAGAAACGATCCGCCGAAGGAATTCGGAGAACTGAAAGTAACGGCACTGCGCGACTATGTGAGCGGCAAGGTCACGGACATCGCCACAGGCGCGCAGTCAGACACCGGTCTGCCGGAATCAAATGTCCTCTATTTTGATCTGACGAACGATTCCTGGTGCTGTGCAAGACCGTCCGGCACAGAGCCGAAGATCAAGTTCTACATGGGCGTCAAAGGAGAAAATCTCGAGGACGCACAGGCGAAGGTGGATGCGCTGACCGCGCAGCTGAAGAAGAAACTGGACGAGGGAAAATAAAGGCAGTATTATGAAGAAATTAATGGATCAGATCTTAAAATTCGGTGTCGTAGGGTTTTTGGCCTTTTTCATTGACTTTGGCATTTTTAAACTCCTTTCCAGTGTTTTTGGCATAAACTATCTGATCGCCAACTTTTTTGGGTTCACGATTTCGCTTGTTTTTAACTATGTGGCCAGCATGAAGTTTGTGTTCGAGCGTAGAGACAATATCGATAAAAGGGCGGAGTTTGCCGTCTTTACGGTTCTGAGCGTGATCGGCCTTGTCCTGAACGAGCTGATTATCTTCCTCTGCATCGGCGGGATCTATGACCATATGCCCGCGCTGGCGGCGGCGCTGAGCAGACAGTGGGCGGAAACTTTTGGAAAAGTTATTGCCACCGGTATTGTTATGGTTTATAATTTCATAACGAGAAAAATTTTTCTGGAAAAGAAAGCGTGACAGAGACAGCATGGAAGGGCAAAGACAGTACAGACATGAATATAAGTTTCTGATCGATGAGAAAGAAAAAGCGCTGTTGTATTATCGTCTGAAAAATCTGATCCCGCTTGACAGCCATGTGGGAGAAGAAGGACATTACTGGATTCGCAGTGTCTATTTTGACGATTACAGAGACAGTTGTTTCCATGAGAATGAGGATGGCATCAACGAAAGAGCGAAATACAGGATCAGGATCTATAATGTATCGGACAAAAAGATACGGCTTGAGCGCAAGAGTAAGAAAAATGGCATGACCTGCAAGGAATCTGCGCCCCTGACACGTGCGCAGTGTGACCTTCTCCTGAAGGGCGTTCCGCTCCCGATGGACGAGCAGTCAGTACAGCAGTATGAGGAAGTGTTGAAACAGTTTCTCGTGCTGATGATGACCCGGGGGATGCGGGCCAGGACGATCGTGGAATATGAGAGAATTCCTTTCATCTATCGGTCGGGCAATGTGCGCATTACCTTTGACAGAAACATCACTTCTTCCATGGAAGTGAAGCGTTTCTTTGAGAAGGACGACCTGCGTTATCCAGTGCTTGCCAGAGGGCAGCAGTTGATGGAAGTGAAGTTTGACGAGTATCTTCCTTCCTTTCTCAGAGACAACCTGGAGATCGGCAGATTACAGCAGACGAGCTTTTCCAAATACTATTTAGGAAGAAAGTACACAGTTCCCTGTGCAGGAGGTAGGCTACGATGAGTTTCAGAGACATCATAAAGAAGTCCGTGTTAGAGAGCTTTACGGGAAGCAGCATTACGACAGTGACAGTTTGTGTGACACTGGCGATCACGATTGTTCTGGCACTATATATTTTTATCGTCTATTATCTTTCCGCGAGAAAGACATTTTATAATAAGACGTTCAACGTGTCTCTGGCGGCGATTGCAGTCATCACGGCGAGTATCATTCTGGCGATGCAGTCTAACCTGGCGATCTCTCTCGGTATGGTCGGCGCGCTGTCGATCGTGCGGTTCCGTACGGCGGTCAAGGACCCGAAAGATCTGGTGTTTCTGTTCTGGTCGATCAGTGTGGGAATCATTTGCGGCGCAGGTATCTATGAGATTGCAGTCATCTCCTCACTGATCGTGACAATCGGGCTGTTTGCGCTGGAGCTGACGCCGACAGGCAGCGCCAGCGGGATTCTTGTCGTCAACTGTAACTCTTTGGAGAGAGAGAAGGAGATCATGGATCTTGTGAAGGCGAAGGCAAAACATGTTTCCGTCAGATCAAGGAATGCTTCCGTGGCGGGAGTCGATTTCGTGATCGAATGCAGAGTAAAAGAACCGTCGGAGATGTTGACAAAGCTGCAGGCGTTAGACGGGGTGTCAGGGGTATCCCTGCTTGCCCACGACGGGGAAGTGAATTTCTGATAATTTGAAGAAGAATGAAGAGCAAAAAGGATTCTGCATCCGCAGAATCCTTTTTCCCTCCAGGGAGATACTATGGCGAAGGCAATGATCAGACTGTCTGACTTAAAAAAAACATATCGTTATTTTAAGAAAAACGGATTGCTGCCGGCTTTCTATGCGGCGCTGGAGCGGATTCAGAATAAAAACGTGTGTTATGAGAAACGGATTGTCTCTCCGCAGGAGCAGGAACGACAGAGAAAGACGCTCTGGAACGAGGAGGAATGGTTCAGCATCCTTGTGCCGGCCTACGAGACAGAGGTCCGCCAGTTCCGGGAGATGATAGATTCGGTACTTGCGCAGACGTATGAGCGGTTTGAACTGATCATTGCAGATGCCAGTGACTCGGATAAACTCCTGGAAGTTATGAAATACTATAAAGACAGCCGGATCCGCTATCTGAGGCTGGAGGAAAACAGAGGAATATCGGAAAATACCAATGAGGCGCTGCAGGCAGTCAGAGGCAGCTATGTAGGTCTGCTCGATCATGACGATACACTGGAAGCGGACGCGCTGTACCGGGTGATGGAAGCAATCCATGACTATCGTGAGACGTACGGGGAAGGGCCGCAGGTACTCTATTCCGATGAAGACAAAGGTGATGCGGATATGTCGCGGTTTTACGAGCCACACCTTAAAAATAAATTCAATCTTGATTTAATATTAAGCAATAATTACATCTGTCATTTTATGGTGATGAGGACACCGCTGATCCGTTCTCTCGGCTTTCGCAGTGAATATGACGGCGCACAGGATCATGACCTGGTGCTGCGGGCAGCCGCAGAGCTGTGGGAGCGCACGGAGACGATCGTTCATGTGCCCTATGTGCTCTATCACTGGCGCTGTCATGACGGTTCGACGGCTGAGAATCCGCAGAGCAAAGCGTATGCCTATGAGGCAGGAAAGCGGGCGGTCGAGGATTTTTGCAGGCAGCGGGGATGGAAGGTGCAGGTGACACATACAAGGCACCTCGGCTTTTTCCGGGTCGAATATGCGGGAGACATTTTGGAGCAGCGCAGTGATCTGGCAGCGGTCGGCGGACGTATTGTCAGCCGGGGCAGGATCACGGGCGGCGCTTACGAGGCAGACGGCCATGTTCTGTATGAGGGCCTGCCAGTGCACTTCAGCGGTACGATGCACCGTGCTGTGCTGCAGCAGGACGTCGATGCCGTCGATATACGGAATATGCGGGTGCGTCCGCAGCTGCGTCCTTTGCTGGAGCAGATTCGGAATGCGCAGCCGGACCCGGTGGCGGCCAGCCTGCATTTTGGCAGGGAAGCCGCGAAGCTGGGGTATCGGCTTCTGTGGGACCCGCTGATGGAGAAGAGATGACAGAAAAGGCAGTAAACGAGAAGCAGAGAAAAAGATCAGAATATACAGGAATGACAAATAAAGGAACGGCAAGTGAAGTAACATCAAATAACGCAATAGCGGGGATAAGAAAGAAGACAACCGTCGTGATTCCCAATCTGAACGGCATAAAATATCTGGGAAACTGTCTGCGGTCGCTGTCTGCCTGTGAAGAAGAGAGCGTTCCGGTCATCGTCGTGGATAACGGTTCCACGGATGGCAGCGCAGCGCTGGTGGAGCGGGAGTTTCCGGCGGTGACGCTGATCCGCTTCCCGGAGAACCGGGGATTTTGTGCGGCTGTCAATGCAGGCATTAGCGCGGCCTGTACGCCATTTGTCATCCTGCTCAATAATGACACGACAGTGGAGTCACAGTTTGTTACCCGGCTGACGGCTGCGGTCATGGAAAGTGACCGGTATTTTTCCGCGGGGGCGAAGATGCTGTGTATGGACAATCCGGAGATCATTGATGACGCGGGGGATTATTACTGTGCGCTTGGCTGGGCGTTCGCAAGGGGAAAAGGCAGGAGCCGGACGCGTTATCAGAAGCCCTGCGATGTCTTTGCCGCCTGTGGGGGAGCGGCCATTTACCGGACGGATGTGCTCCGGGAGCTGGGACTTTTTGACGAAGCGCATTTTGCCTATCTGGAAGACATCGACATCGGTTACCGGGCGCGGCTTCATGGCTATCGCAACCGGTATGCGCCGGAGGCGGTCGTATATCACGCAGGGAGCGCATCCTCCGGGTCCCGGTACAATGAATTTAAAATAAGACTTTCTTCCAGAAACAGTGTCTATCTGATCGGGAAGAATATGCCGGCGCTGCAGATTGCGGTTAATCTGCCGTTTTTGTTGCTGGGATTTCTGGTCAAATATTTATTTTTTTTAAGAAAAGGCTTCGGACGGATCTATGTAAAGGGGCTTTGGAAGGGGCTGAAGCTATGCCTTTCCGAGGAGGGAAAAGCCCGCAGAATCCCTTTTTGCAGGCATTTTTTTCCTGCCTGTCTCCGCATACAGGGAGAACTGCTGTATAATCTCTTTGTACGCCGTCTGTTTTGTTAAGAAAAATTTAAGTTGTACTTTTCGTAATATTATTGTAATATGTTATGAGAACAGGAGCTGCAGTGTGCCGTTATGATAAAAGATAATCAGAAATATTTTAACAGATTGCATTTGTTGATCGACGCTGTTATCGTGGCATGCTCCTATATGCTGGCGTGGTATTTGAAGTTTGAGAGCGTTTTTGCGACAAAGAGACTGGGCGTAGGTGTTCTGGGGATGGAAACTTACTTCTACGCCCTTTATTTTATTGTGCCGGGCTATATTATCCTCTATTATTCATTCAATATGTACACGTCAAAGCGGACGGCGCGCAGAAAGTATGAAGTATATGGGATTTTAAAGTCGAATACGGTCGGCGCTCTGCTCTTTATCGTGGCGCTGTATGTTGTCAACCAGCCCAACTTTTCGCGTACGATGATCTTTATCTTTTACGTGATTAATATTGTGCTGACGACGCTGAGCAGGCAGATCCTGCGCAATCTGCTGCAATATTTCCGCAGAAAAGGATATAACCTGAAATATATTCTGCTCGTGGGCTATTCCAGAGCGGCCGAGGAATATATTACAAGAATTAATGCCAATCCGCAGTGGGGATATGTAGTCAGAGGAATTCTTGATGACAGAGTGCCGAGAGGTACTTTATATAAAGGAGTCAAGGTGTTAGGCTCTATCGCCAATCTGACGATCATCCTTCCGGAAAACAGGCTGGATGAAATTGCTATTACCTTATCTTTGCAGGATTACGGCAGATTGGAAAAAATTGTTGATTTATGTGAGAAGTCTGGTGTGCATACTAAGTTCATACCGGATTATAACAGTCTCATACCGAGCAGACCTTATACGGAAGATCTGATGGGACTTCCGGTCATCAATATCAGATATGTGCCGCTCACCAACACATTAAACTGGATCTTGAAGCGGACGGTGGATGTTGTGGGCTCGGCAGTGGGACTCGTACTCGTGTCCCCGATCATGCTGCTGACTGCGCTTGCGGTAAAACTCTCAAGCCCGGGACCGATTATTTTTAAACAGGAACGGATCGGGCTTCACAACAAACCGTTCCAGATGTACAAGTTCCGGACCATGGCGATCCAGAAAGAGTCGGCAGAGAAAAAGGCGTGGACTGTGAAAAACGATCCGCGGGTGACAAAAGTAGGAAAATTCCTGCGTATGACAAGCCTGGACGAGTTCCCCCAGCTCTACAATATTCTGCGCGGGGATATGAGTCTCGTAGGGCCGAGGCCGGAGCGGCCTCTCTTTGTCGAAAAATTCAAAGAAGAGATCCCTCGCTATATGATCAAGCATCAGGTGAGGCCGGGGTTGACCGGATGGGCGCAGATCAATGGCTACAGGGGCGATACTTCGATCCGCAGAAGGATTGATTATGATATTTTCTATATTGAAAACTGGACGATGGGACTTGACATTAAGATTCTGTTTTTGACGATTTTCAAAGGGTTTATTAATAAAAACGCATATTAACGTACATGCAAATGACAAGGGAGATAAGTAAGATGTCAACAAAGAATGCGAGGAGTGCGAGAGATGCAGGCAGTACAAGAAATGCAAGAAGCGCCGGCAGCGCCAGGAATCCCGGCGGTTCGAGAAGACCAGATCATGCAAGAAGCGCCGGCAGTTCGAGAAATGCCGGCGAGATGAGATACAGGGAAAGCGCCGGCAGCTCGAGAAGATATGCGGAGAGTGAAGGCGGCACGCGGAGACGTGCGGAGAGCATGGGCAGTTCGCGGAGACATTCGGAAAGTTCGGGCAGTGCAAGGAGATATGGGGAAAGCGCCGGTAGCTCGAGAAGGTATGCGGAGAGCGAAGGCGGCTCGAGAAGGTATGCGGAGAGTGCAGGCGGTCCGCGGCGTTCGGGAAGCGGGAGAGGCTCGGGTGGCAGAAGACTTTCTGCGAAAAAGAGAGCGGCAAAGCGGCGTAAGAGGATCATATTATTTGCGGCAGAAATCATCCTGCTGTTTGTCATGCTTGGCGTACTCTACACTGTCATGAAGACAGAGAAAATGGAGAAGATCAAGATTGACGAAGAAAATATCGTTATGGAGATGAATGAGACGGTCGAGACGAATGAAGTCATGAAAGGATACCGGAACATTGCTCTGTTCGGTGTGGATTCCAGGGAAGGTTCACTCGGGAAAGGTACCCGCAGCGATACGATCATCATCGCTTCCATCAATCAGGATACCGGTGACGTAAAGCTCATTTCTGTCTTCCGTGACACGTATCTGAACCTTGGCAATGATACTTATAACAAATGTAATGCGGCTTACGCCAAGGGCGGTCCGGAGCAGGCGATCATGATGCTGAACCGTAACCTGGATCTGAATATTACGGATTATATTACCGTTGGCTTTGACGGTCTGATTGAGGTCATCGATGCACTGGGAGGCGTGGAAATCAATGTGACCGACGCCGAAGTCTCCTATCTGAATGATTATCAGATCAGTATGGTCGGTACGACGAGTGACGGCGTAAACTTTACGGCCAAAGAGGGCGTGGACTATACTCCGGTGGAACACGGCGGTTTGCAGACTCTCAACGGCCTGCAGGCGACGGCTTATTGCCGTATCCGTTATATCGGCAATGATTTCCAGCGTGCACAGCGTCAGCGCGACGTGATCATGGCAGTTTCCGAGAAGGCGAAAAAGGCCGATGTCGGTACGCTCAATGACATCGCCAACGGTGTGATGGGGAATATTTCCACCTCTCTTGACATTAAGGAGATTCTCAGTGTGATGAAGGACCTGCCGAAATACAGCATCGTTGCCAACGATGGCTTCCCCTTTGAGCAGTACCGTACGACGGGCACGGTCAAGAAAGGAAGCTGCGTCATTCCCATGGATCTTGAGCGGAATGTCGTGGAACTGCATAGGTTCCTGTTTGATGAAAGCGATTATCAGGTTTCGCCGGAAGTTCAGGAATTCAGCAAGAAAGTATCAAGCGATACGGGCAAATATGCGGATACCGCTGCCGATGAATTCACACAGAAAGAGGAAAATGAAGTGGCGGCTGCGGATGAAGGAAATGAATAGACAGGAAGATCAAAAATCGGAAGGGGCCGTAAACTGGCCCCTTTTTCTGCTTGAAAGGAAACAAGGGCAATGGAACCAATCGTAGATGTGATCATACCGACCTGTGATCCGGGGGAAGAGTTTGTGGAACTGCTGACCGGCCTGGAATCACAGACCGTGAAAATAAACAAGATCATCATTATGAATACGGAAGAGAAATATTTTGAGCGTCTGAAGATGGGTAAGAAAGGTCTGAAGAAATATCCGAACGTGGAACTGCATCATCTCTCAAGCCGGGAATTTGATCACGGCAATACGAGAAATCAGGGTGTAAAGAAATCTAAGGCGCCGTATTTTGTCTGCATGACACAGGATGCTGTTCTGGCGGACTCTTATGTGATTGAAAAATTGCTGGAGCCTCTGCTGGCCGGGGAGGCGGCGGTCAGCTATGCGAGGCAGCTGCCGAAGGAGGGCTGCGACCCGATCGAGCAGTTTACAAAAAATTTTAATTATCCGGATCAGTCGCGGCTCAAAGGACAGGAAGACATTCCGGAGCTGGGCATAAAGACATTTTTCTGTTCTAACGCCTGCGCCGCCTATAAGCGGAGCACCTTTGACGAATTGGGAGGATTTATCCGACATACGATATTTAATGAAGATATGATCTATGCGGCGGGTGTAGCCGGCGCCGGGGGAAAGATTGCTTATGTGGCGGAGGCCCGGGTACTGCACTCGCACAATTATACGTGGCAGCAAAATTTTCACAGGAATTTTGATCTTGGTGTCTCGCAGGCCGATCATCCGGAAGTGTTCGCACAGTTTCAGTCGGAATCGGAGGGGATCAGACTGGTGAAAGAGACGGCCCGGTATTTGCGGGAGACCGGGAACGGCAGGCTGATGATACCGATGATCTGGAAGAGCGGATGGAAATTTGTCGGATACCGGTTAGGAAAAAACTATCGCAGACTGCCGGAAAAACTTGTGATCAAGTGCAGTATGAACAGAAACTATTGGTATGGACTGTCAAAAAGACGGGGGTAATACATTATGTGCGGGATTGTAGGATATATCGGAAAGAGTCAGGCGGCGCCGGTGATTCTGGATGGACTTGCGAGGCTGGAATACAGGGGCTATGACTCCGCCGGCATGGCGGTGTTTGACGGTGAAAAAGTCAATATCACAAAGGCGGTCGGCAGACTGAAAGTGCTTGAGGAACTGACGCACGGCGGGGAGACGATGCCTGGCACGGTAGGGATCGGACATACGAGATGGGCGACCCATGGGGTTCCGAGTGACGCCAATTCTCATCCACATTTTAACAAAGACAGAACCATCACAGTCGTACACAACGGCATCATTGAGAACTATATACCTCTCAGAAATAAACTGATGAAAAAAGGATATGAGTTTGTGTCGGAGACAGACACGGAAGTGATAGCCCAGATGCTCGATTATTATTATAACGGTAATCCGATGGAAACCATTCTCAAAGTGCTTCACAGAGTCGAAGGGTCTTATGCGGTCGGCATTATGTTTGCCGATCATGCGGGGGAGATCTTCGCAGCGCGCAAAGGCAGTCCGCTGATCGCAGGACAGAGTGAGGACGGATGCTTTATCGCTTCCGATGTGCCCGCCATTCTCAGATACACGCGAAAGGTGTTTTTTGTCGATGAGCAGGAAGTAGTGCGTCTGGAGGCAGATCACATCCATTTCTACACGATGGATGAGGAAGAGATCGAGAAAGAATCCGCTACGATTGCCTGGGATGCGGATGCAGCGGAAAAGGCCGGCTATGAACATTTTATGCTCAAAGAGATGTATGAGCAGCCCAAAATCGTTATGGATACGCTCGCACCGCGGATCAAGAAAGGCAGGATCGAGATCGAGGAACTGGATCTCAGCGACGAGGACATCCGGGGAATCAGAAAAATACATATTGTTGCCTGTGGCAGCGCCTATCATGCGGGAGTCACCGGTAAATATGTGCTGGAGGGGCTTGCGAGAATTCCGGTGGAAGTGGATCTGGCGTCGGAATTTCGTTACCGGAATCCGGTCTTTGAGGAAGGGGCCGTCGTTATTGTCATCAGCCAGTCGGGAGAGACTGCCGACACACTGGCGGCGACGCGGGAGTCGAAACGCAGGGGTCTGCGGGTACTCGGCATTGTCAATGTCGTTGGCAGTTCGATCGCACGTGAGGCCGACAATGTGATGTACACATGGGCAGGGCCGGAGATCGCCGTGGCGACGACGAAGGCATACAGTGCGCAGCTCATCACCCTCTATCTGCTGGCGGTACTGTTTGCCTCTGTCCGGAAAACGATCGATGAAAAGACATATCAGGCATTGCTGCGCGATCTGCACAGACTTCCGGATCAGATCGAGCTGCTCCTGGGCAGTAAGGAGAAGATACAGCATTTTGCCAACCGCTATATCGGCGCCAGAGATGTATTTTTTATCGGCAGAGGTATCGACTATGCCATTTCTCTGGAAGGGTCCCTGAAACTGAAAGAGATTTCCTATATTCACTCGGAGGCATACGCGGCCGGAGAGCTAAAGCATGGGACGATCTCGCTGATCGAGGAAGGGACGCTTGTGGCTGCGGTTTCCACTCAGCCGGAACTTTATCAGAAGACGATCAGTAATATGGTGGAGGTAAAGTCCAGAGGTGCCTTTTTGCTGGCAGTGACGAATGAGGGAAACAAAGAGATAGAGAAAGTTTCGGATTATGTCATCTATATACCGGAGACAAATCCGTATTTTACCAATTCCCTGGCGATTATTCCTCTGCAGCTGTTTGGATATTATGTGGCTGTCGGCAAAGGCTGCGACGTAGATAAACCGAGAAACCTTGCAAAATCAGTAACAGTGGAATAGAATGTTTTTACCACAAAAATTAAAGCCTGTCTTTACAGACAATTTCATAAAATTTGCATAGTTTCATCACATTTTGGACACAAGTGTCCACTATACTAGGGTCAGAAATCAGGAGACAGTGAAAACAGACTGTCAGGACAGAAAAAGCCGATCAGGAAAAGGAGGTTGCGTTATGTACGGAAACAATTATCCCAATGACTTTGACAGAAAGCCGGAAAATGATACGTATGGGATTTACAGCGGTTATCAAAATGCGCCGCAGATACCGGAGGAGCCACAGAAACCGAAAAAAGAGATAAAGTTATGGAAGAAATTTCTTGTCGCGGCAGGCGTTGGCCTGTGTTTTGGTATCTTTGCGGGTCTGGGCCTTTATGCGGTGCAG
Organism: Lachnospiraceae bacterium JLR.KK008; assembly: GCA_037015955.1. Classification (NCBI taxonomy): domain Bacteria; kingdom Bacillati; phylum Bacillota; class Clostridia; order Lachnospirales; family Lachnospiraceae; species Lachnospiraceae bacterium JLR.KK008. Next base: position 2,522,958 of record CP143548.1, on the reverse strand, counting down.
TCGATCATGACGCTGACCGGTGTCAACGTGACGACAGAGGAGACCAATACGCAGACGGAGCCGATAGCTTCGGCTTCCAGTGATTCCGTGAAAGCGGTGACGACGGACGGGGTAGGCACAAACAGCTCTGTGACGACGGTGACGACCGATGTGACAGGCGTTGTCAAGAATGTGATGCCGGCGGTTGTATCGATCACGAATGTCTATACGGAACAGTCGAATTTCTTCGGTCAGACACTGGAAAGTCAGGGACAGGCAAGCGGCTCCGGCATTATCGTCGGAGAAAATGACGCGGAACTGCTCGTCGTGACTAATCAGCATGTGATCGAAGACGCGGATGTGTTGAGCGTGCAGTTTATTGACGGAGAGCAGGTGGATGCACAGGTAAAGGGTTATGATTCCGATAAGGATCTGGCCGTGATTGCTCTGCCGCTTGATCAGATCAAGAGCTCGACCAGAGAGGCCATCGTCGTTGCCACACTCGGTGATTCGGACAATCTGACGGTGGGAGAGCCGGCTATCGCTATCGGCAATGCACTCGGATATGGGCAGTCTGTGACGACAGGTGTCATCAGTGCACTTGACCGGGAGATCGAGGGCACGAACAATGGCAATAAGCTGATTCAGACCGATGCGGCCATCAATCCGGGTAATTCCGGCGGGGCTCTGCTCAATGTGAGCGGAGAGGTCATCGGTATCAATTCCAATAAGATTGGCGGCAGTGTCGTCGAAGGGATGGGCTATGCGATTCCGATCTCTTCCGCCAAACCGATCATTGAAGATCTGATGTCCAAGACGACAAAAGGTGAAAAAGTGGCGGAAGACCAGAAATCTTATCTGGGAATCTCAGGCGTCAACGTGACCGGAGAAGTGTCGCAGATGTACGGGATGCCCAAGGGCGTCTATGTAGGCCAGGTCTATGAAGGTACGGCGGCGCAGGCAGCCGGACTGGTAAAGGGCGACATCATCACGAAATTTGACGGCAGCAGTGTATCTTCGATGGAGGAGCTTCAGAGCATGATGGAATACTATGCGGCCGGGACCGAAGTGGAGATCACGATTCAGCAGGGCAGCCCGGACGGGTATCAGGAGAAGAAGGTCAAAGTGATCCTTGGCTCCCGCGCCGATGCCGAAGAGGACTGACAACAGGAAAGAGATAAAATAAAACCCGGGACACCGCATGAAACGATGCGGTGTCTTTTGGCGTACAGGGTTTTCATGTCAGAATTATATTTTTTATGATTTTGACATATATGGATTTCAGAAAAATTTTCCGGATTATTTACAGGTATTTCCGTATATTTTTAGAAAATGCCAGCTTGTAGGGAAACAGGCAATGAGATATAATAAAAACGTATGCACCCTGATTTATGTTTGCAATAGGGGAGAGATAAGATTAAAGGAGAAAACGGATGTCAGACTTTTATGATGATGACGAAATAAAAGAAACAGAAATAGAAAAGATAGAAAAAGTAATCAAAGAGGACGATCTTACCGAGCAGGAGGCGCAGGAGCTTCAAAGAGAGCTGGAACGCTATCTGAAGGAGGGGCTGGAGCAGCAGGAGAGCGAAGAGGACGAAGCATCTCATGCGGATAAGAAGCAGGGCCGGGATCAGAAGGACGAGAAGAAAGAGAGCGAATACGAAGACGTATGCTTCATCTGCCGCCGCCCGGAGAGTAAGACGGGCAAGATGTTTAAACTGCCAAACAATATCTGCGTCTGCAACGACTGTATGCACAAAACGATGGACACGGTCAGCCAGTTTGATTATCAGGGTATGCTGAACAACAACATGTTTGACAATATGGGCAAAAACGGCAAAGGGTTTCCGAGCATCAGCTTTGTCAATATAGCGGACCTGCAGGGAGAGGGCGGCATTCCGAATAAGCAGAAATTAAAGAAAAAGAAACAGAAGAAAAAAGCAAAGCCGGTACTGGACATCAGGCACATCCCTGCTCCGCATAAGATCAAGGCACAGCTTGACGACTATGTGGTGGGACAGGAACATGCCAAAAAGGTGATTTCTGTCGCGGTGTATAATCATTATAAGAGAGTGGCCACGGACACGATGGATGAGATTGAGATCGAGAAGTCCAATATGCTGATGATCGGGCCTACCGGCTGCGGTAAGACATATCTTGTGAAAACACTGGCAAAACTGCTCGACGTGCCGCTTGCGATCACGGATGCCACCTCGCTGACGGAGGCGGGCTACATCGGGGATGATATTGAGAGCGTTGTCTCCAAACTGCTGGCTGCTGCGGACAATGATGTGGAGCGGGCGGAAAAAGGAATTATCTTTATCGATGAGATTGACAAAATCGCCAAGAAGAAAAATACGACGTCCCGGGACGTGAGCGGGGAATCCGTACAGCAGGGAATGCTGCGTCTGCTGGAAGGGGCGGAAGTGGAAGTGCCGGTGGGAGCCAACAGTAAAAACGCCATGGTTCCGCTTGCCACGGTGAACACGAGAAATATTCTCTTTATCTGCGGAGGGGCATTTCCGGACCTGGAGGAGATCATCAAGCAGCGGCTGAATAAACAGACTTCAATCGGGTACAATGCGGAATTGAAGGATAAATACGACAAAGATAAAAACATCTTGAGTAAGGTCGTGATCGAGGACCTGAAGAAATTCGGTATGATTCCGGAGTTTCTCGGAAGACTTCCGATTCTGTATACGCTCAGCGGGCTGACGAAAGAGATGATGATCAATATCCTGAAAGAGCCCAAAAACGCGATCTTAAAACAGTATCAGAAGCTGCTGTCGCTCGACGAAGTGAAACTGGAATTTGACGACGGCGCACTGGAGGCGATCGCTGAGAAAGCGATGGAGAAAGACACGGGCGCGAGAGCGCTGCGGGCGATCATCGAAGAATTTATGCTGGATATTATGTATGAGATCCCCAAAGATGACAACATTGGCAGAGTGACAATCACAAGGGAATATATTGAGGGGACCGGCGGACCGGTAATCGATATTCGCAGCAACGGTTGTACGCTGGAAGAGATGGACAGTATGCGGCGGATTGAAGAGCCGGCAGAGTGAGACGCGGGATTTTTGGTCTGACAGAAAAGAGGGTCACAAAGACAGTTTCTTCATATGATAGAAATAAGGTTAAAAAAATGAGAGGTTTCTATGACATGTGAAGAGCGGATCAGATCGGAAGATTACAGGGAACTGCTGATCGACTATAATTTTGAGGAGACGGAAGCCACGCATGATGCCCGGGACTATTGCAGAGTAGTCGTGGACGGCAATATCAGTATTATTTATTATCAGATCAATCCAAATGAGATGGTGGACATCAGTCTCTATCCGTACAATGAAGTGCCGAAATGCTATGGGCTCATGCAGCAGGAACAGCCGTCGGAGCAGGGACCGTTTGATTCTCTGGCGCTGTCTGATGCCGGAATTTTGCAGGTACAGCGCGAACCGCTGTCTCTGACGGGAAGAGGCGTTGTCATCGGATTTATTGATACCGGTATCCGATACACGCAGGACGTATTCCGCAATGCTGCGGGGGAGAGCAGAATTCTCTCGATCTGGGATCAGACGATCTATGACGGCAGTCCGCCGGATGGCTTTCTCTATGGGACGGAATATGGCCGGCAGCAGATCAATGAAGCGCTGCGTTCGCCAATGCCGCGGGAGATCGTGCCGAGCTGGGATACGGACGGACATGGTACGGCGATGGCCAGTGTGGCGGCCGGCAGCAATCTGGAAAGCGGCCGGCGCTTTGTCGGTGCGGCGCCGGATGCCGATATTGTAGTCGTCAAGCTCCGGGGCGCCAAACAATATCTGAGAGATTATTATATTTTGCCGGAGAATGTGCCGGCTTTTGCGGAGACGGATGTTGTCATGGCGGTGAAATATATTGAGAGCTTTGCCATCGATCTCGAGAGGCCGGTCGTCATCTGTCTGGGGATCGGCACTAATTTTGGCAGCCATACCGGTTCCTCAGTGCTGGACCGCTATCTGACAACCATATCGGAGAGAAGGAACCGGGCGATCGTCGTCTGCGGGGGCAATGAAGGGGCGGCGTCCCATCATTTTCGCAGTGTGCTTTCTTCGGAGGTGCAGACGGTAGAGATGCGTGTGGGGGAGGCGGAAAACGGATTTCTGCTGGAAATGTGGACAGAGGGACCGAGCCATTACCGGATGACGATCCGCACACCGGGCGGGGAGAAAATATCAGGAATCGTGGACAGAAGCAGGAGGACGCAGGAATACCGGTTTGTATTCGACCGCACGATCATTATGGTCAACAGTCTGCTGCTGGCGGAATCTACGGGCAGAGGACTGTTGCTGTTTCGGTTTGTCACACCCACTCAGGGGGTGTGGACTTTTACGATTGAGACCGTTTCCTTTATCCAGGGCAGTTCGTATAATATGTGGCTTCCGATTGAGGACTTTGTGCGGGATGATACTTTCTTTCTGCGGCCGGAGCCGGATATTACGTTGACGGCGCCGTCCATGTCAGGAGGAGTGATTACGATCAACGCTTACAATGATGAGGACGGGAGTTTTTATGAAAAGTCGGGCCGGGGATTTGCGGCGGACGGGCGTGTGAAACCGCAGTTTGCGGCGCCGGGCGTGAACGTATCCACGTCGCTTGGCAAACGGACCGGCAGTTCTCTGGCGGCGGCGATCGCCGCGGGGGCGGTGACACAGCTCATGCAGTGGGCGGTCATCGACGGACAATACCTGCTCGCCTCCGGCAGAGAGCTGACCTATTATCTGATGCTGGGTGCGGTCAGAGACAGTAACATTGAATACCCAAGCAAAGAATGGGGTTACGGAAAGATCAACGTACAGCGTACTTTTGAAGAGCTGTCGGGTCTGTTTCGCTGAGGGCGTCTGCGTCTGAGGCTGGGAACAGGCCATGAGATCAGAGCTGTGAGAAAGGATTGTTTATGATATACATTGGCATTGCCGCGGGCATATTTTTATTGGAATTATGGATCAAAAACCATGTGGAAGCGTGCACGGCAGAGGGGGAAGAGAGAGAAGTATGCAAGGGCGCGCTGATTCTGAGAAAGTACCATAACAAAGGGGCCTTTTTGGATGCAGGAAGGCAGGTGCGGCCGCTTGTGGCTGCGGCTTCTCTTGTGCTCACAGTATGTGCTGCTGCCGTCTTTGCGCTGACGCTGGGACAGAAGGGCGGCAGAGCGTTGAAAACGGGGTTTGCACTTCTGCTGGGCGGTGCGCTCAGCAATACGTATGACCGGCTGCGGCGTAAATATGTGGTGGACTATTTCAGCTTTGGCGTAACATGGAAGCCACTGCGTAAGATTGTCTTTAATATTTCCGATTTCTGTATTCTGATCGGAACAGTGATAGCGGTATGTAATTCGGATCGATAAAAAGGTGTCAGGAGGAGGACGACAGGATGAGAAAAAATCTGATCTTTGATGTGGACGGGACGATATGGAATTCCACTGAAGTGGCGGCGGAAGGGTGGAACCGGGCGATCCGGGAGACGATCGGCGACGGGCCGGTCATCACAGCGCAGGTGCTTCAGCGGGAATTCGGACAGACGATGGATGTGGTCGCGGATCATCTCTTTCCGGATGTGACCGATATGGAAAAGCGTCGGCAGCTTATGGATAAGTGCTGCGAGTATGAACATCTGTATCTGGAGCGGAACACGAGAGACCTCGCTTATCCGGGTGTGGCTGAAGAGATGGAGAAACTGGCACAGAGCTATGACCTCTACATTGTCAGCAACTGCCAGATCGGATATATTGAGCTGGTGATGAGTAAGACGGGGATCGGACCTTTTATCCGCGACCATGAATGCTATGGAAATACCGGTACTTGTAAGGGAGAGACGATCCGGGTATTGATGGAACGGCATGGAATGCGGCCGGAAGAGACAGTCTATATCGGCGATACGATGGGTGATTATGAAGCCTGTGCGATAGCGGGGATTCCTTTTGTATTTGCCGCCTACGGGTTTGGAGAAGTAAAGGAAGCGGCATATCGCATCGAACGATTTGCACAGCTGGAAGAAACGGTCGGGAGAATGTGAGATAATCGTATGCCATTGTGCGGCGGGCATGTTCCGCCGAGCGGTATGTTATAATTATTCAGCAAAAAGAGAGCGTAAGTGGGAGGACTACCTGCGCTCTTTTTTTATTTCCCTGAAAATTAGCGGCATCCACTGTTTTGGAAAGATTTTCTGTTATGCAGGCATTGTGTTAATCGAATCGTAGTTAAGCGGAGATTATTGTTAAATGAATGAACATAAAGAAGATGAATATCCTACAAAATACACAAAAAAAGATTGACATATTTGAAAAAATAAGATATTATGAAATACAAGATAAGCAAAGCAATCAATTCGATGAATTAAAAAGACAGAAATATAGTTAAATCGATGAACACAAAATAGACTTGCAGTGAGGACAGTATGAACCGAGGGATGAATGGCAGCGAAATGCAGAAAAATAACAGGACGCTTGTTTTCAAGACGCTGCTGGAGTGCGGGGCGATGACTAGGACGGAACTGGCATCTGAGATCGGTCTTCAGAAAGCGACGATTACCAATATCGTCAATGAGTTTATCGAGATGGGTATTATCGGTACGGATGGGGATGCGGCGTCAGGCCGCCGGGGGGAGAATATCTGCCTGAAGCTGAACGGGATCTATATCATGTCCATCGGTATTACGAGAAAGGATTATCAAATTGCGATCTATTCGCTCGACGGGAAGCGGGTCGATCATATCAGATACCAATTTAAACAACATACGGACATCCGTATTATTATGAAGAAACTCAAAGAGAGCGCAGTCGGCCAGCAGAGTAAATTTGGCAGGAAAAATTTTGCCGGCATCTCGCTTGCGGTCCCCGGACCATACATAATTAGAAGAAAGACAGAAGAGAGAGAGACGTTTCAGGTATCCGAGTTTGAGGAGCTGAGTCAGATCAATATCCGCAGTGAGCTGGAGGAGGCGCTTGGCCTTCCGGTGCTGATGAAACATGACGCAAAGCTGGGAGCCTATGCGGAATGGAGAAATGCGGAAGAAGTCAGAGAAGATAAAAATGCCAGTCTGATCATTATCCGGTCGAGAGGATTCGGGATCGGTGCGGGACTCGTGATCAATGGCAAGATCGTAGAAGGACAGGTGGGAATTGCCGGAGAAATCGGGCATATGGGCATACAGTATAACAGTCGGCGGACGCAGAAAGAGATGACAGGTACATTTGAGTACTGCGCGGGGACAGACAGCGCCATGCGCTATGTACTGGAACGTCTCTACGAATATCCGGACAGTGCCCTTCAGGAAGAGAGCACCTATAAAGATGTCGTGGACGCTTATATGGACAATGATCCGCTTGCCGTGTATGCAATCAATAAGATGGCATGGATGCTCGGTTACGGCATTGCCAATATCATTTATATTATCAATCCGGACTGTATTATCCTGGGACCGGATTATCCGGAGACAGATGCTTTTCTGGAAGAGGTGAAACGGGTCGTCAGGGAATTTGTCCACCCGCTCGTGGGCGACAGTATTTCTATCCGCTATTCCCGGTTAAGTGAGGACTCCTTTTTGTTCGGCGGATATTATTATGTGCTGGAAAGTCTGTTCAAAGACAACACGATACTGGAAAAGATCCAGCGGACGATAGACTAGACGAATGAGGTATAGTGAAAGCGCATAACATTCATAAACGATAGAAAAGACAACGACAGAATACATATAAAAGGGAAACAGAAAAGCAGGCAGCGTCAGTCAGACAGAAGAAAACGTGATATTTTATTTTCCGTGCTAGCAGGAAAATGAAAATATAAAAATAAAAAGGAGAAGAGGAAGGTAATTATGAGAAAGAAATTATTAGCACTGACAATGGCCATCGCTATGACGGCATGTATGGTTGGCTGCGGTTCGACGGCTGACACATCTGCTCCGGCTGAAGCACCTGCAGCCGAGACAGAGGCACCGGCTGCAGAGGAAGAAGCGCCGGCAGCTGAGGCTCCGGCAGAAGGAGGAGAAGCGGGAGCAGTTGACGTTTCCGAGTTGACGATCGCATACGTTCCGACGACAATGAACAATCCGTTCTGGACGGCAATGATGGGTGGTATCACCGCAGAGATGGAAGCAAAGGGCATGGATCCTTCCACACAGCTTGTAACGGTTGATGCCGACAGCGATCAGGCAACGATGAACAACTACATTTATGACCTGATCAATCAGGAAGTAGATGTTGTGATTATGGCTCCCATGGACTGTACGGCATGTACGGAAGCGCTTCAGGCGTGTGTAGACGCAGGGATTCCGGTTATCAATGTTGACACGGCAGTTGACCGTACTGACCTTGTCGTATCCGTAATCGCTTCCGATAACTATGGCGCAGGCGTTCAGTGCGCAGAGGATATGATGGCGAAACTTGACGAAGGTTCCAAGATCTATATTATGAACCAGCCGTCCGGCAGTGCCTGCGTACAGCGTGAGCAGGGTTTCCGTGACACAGTAGGCGAATATTTTGAAATTGTTGGTACATCCGATACTTCCGGAGACACGGCAACGACACTTCCGGTAGCTGACGATGCGATCACAGGCGACAGCGATCTGGCTGGTTTCTTCTGCATCAATGATATGGCAGCGCTTGGCTGTGTACAGGCATGTGCGGCAGCAGGCAGAGACGACATCGTAATCTATGGTGTGGACGGCAACCCTGACTTTATGGGTTATGTAGCTGACGGTTCCGCAACAGGTTCTTCCGCACAGCAGCCTTCCGTGATCGGTAGCAACGCAGTGGATACGGCTCTTGCATATCTGGCAGGTGAGTCCGTAGAATCCGAGATCGTCGTAGATGTTGCATTCATTACAAAGGAAAATATCAATCAGTTCGATGTTACAGATTGGCAGTAAGTAATACGATTTAAGGTCTGATTTCGGAAAGGGACGATTCGACAGGACGTTCCTTTCCGATTTGGTTCCAGGACAAAAAGGAGTGAAGAAATGAAACAGGAACTTTTACGTATGGAAAATATTGTAAAGACCTTTCCCGGTGTCCGTGCCTTAAATAATGCTGCGATCACAGTGCATGCAGGAGAAGTGATGGGGTTTATGGGAGAAAACGGAGCAGGTAAGTCGACGCTGATGAATGTTCTCGGCGGCGTGTTTCCGGCAGACTCCGGTGAAATCTATATTGAGGGCAAAAAGGTTGATATTCATTCCGTGCATGATTCACAGTCGCTGGGTGTGGCGTTCATTCATCAGGAACTTGCGCTTGAGCCGTATCTGACGATCGCGGAGAATATCTTCCTTGGACGTGAGATGAAGAATTCTCTGGGAATGATCAGTAAGACAAAAATGGCGGAAGCTGCCAAGCCGTTTCTGGAGAGGGTAGGTCTTGATGTGGACCCGACCGAATTTGTCGGCCGGCTTTCTCTCGGGCAGCAGCAGATGGTCGAGATTGCGAAATCATTTTCGCTGAATGCCAAATTGCTCATATTGGACGAACCGACCTCTTCGCTTTCCGAAAAAGAGGTTGATATTTTATTCCGGACTGTCCGCGATCTGAAAGCGCAGGGAATGGGAGTCATCTTTATCACGCATAAGATGGCCGAAGTGTTCCAGCTCTGTGATGCGGTCACGATCATGCGGGATGGAGAATTCATGGGCAGTCTGCAATCAAGCGAGTGTACGGAAAGCCAGTTGATCTCGCTGATGGTGGGGCGCGAGCTGGGCAATTATTATGTCCGTACGTTTAACAAGCCGGGGGAAGTCTTGCTGGAGGCAAAAGACATCTGCGCGGGCAAGCGTGCCGTCCACTGCGATTTTTCGGTCCGCAGCGGAGAGATACTGGGATTTTACGGTCTGGTGGGATCAGGACGTTCGGAATTGATGAAAGCGGTCATGGGGCTTGATCCGATGGATTCCGGTGAGATTTATCTGAATGGGGAGCAGGTAAAGAAACCGGATCCAATGTATATGCAGAACAAAGGGGTTGCGCTCGTACCCGAAAGTCGTAAAACGGAAGGACTTCTCCTGAAAAATACGATCGGGTTTAATATTACGCTGCCGATCCTGCACCGGTTTATCAACCATTTGCGGGTAGACCGGGATAAAGAAGAGGAGATCATTGACAATGGTATGAAATCACTTCGTGTCAAAGCTCCTTCGGCTCAGGTGAACTGTTCCACACTTTCGGGCGGAAATCAGCAGAAAGTACTGCTGGCCAAATGGCTTGCTACCGATCCCAAGGTGCTCATTCTCGATGAACCGACCCGCGGTATTGATGTGGGGGCGAAAGCCGAGATCTATACGATCATCAATGATCTGGCGAAAAAAGGTCTGGCTATTATCCTGATCTCTTCCGAGATGCCGGAGGTCATGAATATGAGCGACCGAATGATGATCATGAATGAGGGACATATCACCGGAGAGGTGGATCACGAAGAATATTCGCAGGAACTAATATTGAAATATGCTATGGGGGTAACAGGCAATGAATAAAAAGTCAAATAATCGTTTCATCAGCCCGATTCAGGAATATTTCCGACAGAATTGGGGTATTTTGTTAGCTTTGCTCGTGATGTGCATCTTCTTTTCGATATTCGGCAAAAACTTTCTGACTAAGACGAATATTGTAAACCTGCTGCGTACTTGCGCGACGAACTGTTATCTTGCCATTGGTGTGCAGCTTGCCATCATACTGGCAGGTATCGATCTGACAGGCGGCGCTCTGGCAGCTCTGAGTGGTGTAATCTGTGTTATGTCTTTTGAGAATGCCGGACTTCCGATGTGGCTGGGGATTGCTATCGGTATTCTGGTAGGTATGATCGTCGGTATGGTCAACGGGGTGATCATTACATATACAGGGATTCATCCTTTCGTAGTGACGCTGGCAATGCAGTCGATCTGCCGTGGTACGGCTTACCTGATGGCCAACGGTTCTCCGGTGACGACGACAAATCGTTCTTTCGGAAATTTCGGAACCGGTTCTCTGGGACCGATCCCTTATCCGGTTATCTATATGATCATCTTCCTGATCCTGGATGCGTTCCTTTTAAATAAGACAAGAACAGGGCGTCATATTTATGCGGTAGGCGGTAATGAGACATCAGCCCGCTTCTCCGGTATCAATGTTAAGAAAATCAAAATACTCGTATGGACGATCAGTGGTGTGATGGCGGGCTTTTGCGGCGTCGTGCTGGCGGCCAGACTGTCGTCCGGCCAGCCGTCGACAGGCGAGGGCTATGAGACAGATGCGATTGCGGCGTCTGTACTCGGCGGTACTTCCTTCTTCGGTGGAACCGGTACGGTAGGCGGTCTGATCGTAGGCGTGCTTATCATCGGCATCATTTCCAATGGGTTAAATCTGATGCGTGTCAATTCCTACTGGCAATATGTGTTAAAAGGCGTTATCATTATCGTAGCGGTATATGTGGATATGCTGAAACAGAAACGTCAGAATGCAGCAAAATAAAGGGGAAAGTTGAGGAATCAAAAATATGGACGTTACAAAGAAAAAAGAACTGGAGTTATGGGCGCATAAGATCCGCAGGACTGCGCTGAAGACGATTCAGACGGCAGGTTCCGGACATATCGGCGGCTCTTTTTCCATCGCAGAGATATTATCGGTCTTGTATTTTGACAAGATGAACGTAGACCCAAAAAATCCCGGTCAGGCGGACAGAGACAGACTCGTCCTGTCAAAGGGGCATTGCACGCCGACGATGTATGCCACGCTGGCACTGCGGGGATTTTTCCCGGAGGAGCATCTGTCCACGTTCCGGAAGATAGACAGCGACCTCTCCGGTCATGTGGAGATCCACGTTCCGGGTGTCGACATGTCTGCCGGTTCTCTCGGACAGGGCTTATCGGTGGCACTCGGCATGGCGCTGTATGCAAAGAATAAAAAGCAGGGAAACCATGTGTACTGCATTATGGGAGACGGTGAGATCCAGGAAGGGCAGATCTGGGAAGCGGCGATGGCGGCAGGATTTTACAAGGCTGATAATCTGATCGCCTTTGTGGACAATAACAAACTGCAGCTTGACGGTTCCCTGGAGGAAGTGATGTCTCCGTATCCGATCGGTGAAAAGTTCAAAGCCTTTGGCTGGAATGTCATCGAGGCGGACGGAAATAATGTGGAAGCGCTTGTCGGCGCCGTAGAGCAGGCGCTTGCCACAGAGGGAAAACCGACTGTTATCGTTGCAGATACGGTAAAAGGAAAAGGGGTTTCTGTATTCGAAAATCAGGTCCGTTTCCATGGGGGCCAGCCATCCGCAGAGGAATGGAAGACGGCTTACGAGGAACTGGATCGTAAAATAGCGGAACTGGAGGGCTAGAGAGATATGGGAGAAAATCTATCTACAAGAGAAGCATACGGCAGAGCGCTGAAAGAATTTGGCGGCAGGGATGATATTTACGTGTTTGACGCAGACCTGAAGAGCTGTACAATGACGAAATATTTTTCGGAGGAATATCCGCAGCGGTTTTACAATATCGGGATTGCAGAAGCAAATATGGTTGATGTGGCGGCAGGGTTTGCCACCTGCGGGGCGACCGCTCTCGTACATACATTTGCAATGTTCGCGGCGGGACGTGTCTATGATCAGGTCCGCAACAGCGTTGCCTATCCGAATCTGAACGTAAAGGTTGTGGGCAGCCATGCAGGACTCACAGTTGGCGAGGACGGCGCTACTCATCAGTGCATTGAGGACATCAGTCTCATGCGCACAATACCGGGCATGACGGTTGTCGTTCCCTGTGATGCCAATGAGGCAAGGCTGGCAACCCGCGCTATTCTTGACCACAAGGGACCGTGCTATCTGCGGACGGGCCGCTGTGAGCTGGACTGTGTGACGGATGGCTTTGACGGATATACGTTTGAGATCGGCAAAGGCGTACAGCTCGTTGACGGCAGCGATGTGACGATTGTTGCCTGTGGACTGATGGTACAGGAAGCGCTGAAGGCGCAGAAAGCATTGGCAGGAGAAGGCATCCATGCCCGCGTGATTGATATGCACACGATCAAGCCGATCGACAGAGAGCTGATTGTGAAGGCAGCCAGAGAGACAGGGGCGATCGTTACCGCTGAGGAGCACAACGTGATTGGCGGACTTGGCGCCGCCGTAGCGGAAGTGGTCTCCGCTACAGAGCCGGTACCGGTAGAGTTCGTAGGGGTGGAAGATACGTTCGGGCATTCCGGCGGACCGCAGGAGCTGCTGGAGAAGTTTGGACTGACTCCGGAGCATATTGCAGAGTGCGCAAAGAAAGCGATCGCGCGCAAGAGATAAATGAGATCAGAAAGAGATGGACTTGATATATGGAAGATAAGTTTGTGGTTGGTGTGGATTTTGGAAGCGATTCTGTCCGGGCAACGATCGTAAGTGTCGCTTCCGGAACACCGGCAGGAGGCGGAACAGCTCTTTATCCCCGGTGGGCACAGGGGCTCTACCAACATCCGGAGCAGAGTGTTTTTCGCCAGCATCCCCTTGATTATCTGGAGTCTCTGGAAAAATGCGTCAAAGAAGCGGTGGCCTGTCTTTCGCAGTCTCAAAAAAGCAATATCATAGGCATCGGGGTCGATACGACAGGATCGACCCCGGTCCCTGTAGACCGGGAAGGTGTGCCGTTGGCACTGAAGCCGCAGTTTGCGGAATGTGAGAATGCCATGTTCCAGCTCTGGAAAGACAAGTCCGCCGTATCGGAGGCAGAGGAGATCGACAGGCTCTTTGCCCATGGAAGTGATATTGATTATGGTGTTTATCAGGGAAAATATTGTGCGGAATGGTTCTGGGCAAAGATTCTGCATACGATCCGGCAGGATGAAAAAATAAAAGAGGCAGCTTATACGTGGACAGAGCACTGCGACTGGATGGTCGGACTGCTCTGTGGCGATACGAGACCGGAAACCATTTATCACAGCGCCTGTGCCGCCGGACATAAGGCGTTGTGGCACAGTAAATGGAACGGCCTTCCGTCAGATGAAATTCTGTCGACGCTCGACCCGTATCTCACGCTTGTGAAAGAGCGATACGGCAACAGTCCGCAGCCTGCGGCAGTGAAAGCCGGCCGGCTCACGCAAGAGTGGGCAGACAGACTGGGCCTTCCGGAGGGAATTGGCGTTTCCGGCAGTTCCTTTGATGCGCATGCGGGTGCGGTGGGTGCGGGAATCCGGGAGAAAGTGCTCGTCTGCACGATCGGAACTTCTGCGGTGGATATGCTTGTGGGAAAGGCACAGGATTTGGCCGGAAAAGACATACGCAGCTTTGGCGGACAGGCGGAAAATTCGATTTTGCCGGACTATGTCGGCATCGAGACCGGACAGGCGGCGTTTGGTGATATTTTCGGCTGGTTTAAGAAAGTGCTCATGTGGCCGATCTGTCAGACGAAGGACTGTCTGCCTGCGGAAGAATATGACAGACTTTGTGAGACAATGAGTGATACGATGCTGGCGAAATTGCAAAAGGAGGCGCAGGATCTGCCACAGGATCTGTTTCCGATCTCGCTCGACTGGTTTAACGGGCGCAGGTATCCGGACACAGACGACTTCCAGAGAGGGATGATTGGCGGTCTGACGCTCGGCACGGAAGCGCCTTACCTATTCCGTTCGCTTGTATTTGGCGCGGTATGCGGTCTGAGGCGGATTGTGGACGGGTTTGAAGCAGCTGGTATCGAGCTGGAGAAAGTCGTCGCCGTCGGCGGCATCTCCAAAAAATCGGAATTTGTGATGCAGATGATGGCCGATGTGCTGGGCAAGAAGATTTCTATCCTTGATGCGGATCAGACGTGCGCGCTCGGAGCGGCAGTTTATGCGGCCGTGGCGGGCGGGGCCTATGAAACGATGCAGGAAGCGTCAGTTAATATGGCGGCAAAGAGCATTCGGGAATTTGTACCGGATGAGAAGAAGAGAGCGTTTTATCATCAGAAATATGGGGAATACCTCCGGCTGGCGATGCTGGCTGATCAGTGGAAAGAGTGAGAGGCAACCGGACAAAGCCAGCAGGAAAACGGAATAAGAATGGTTTGGGTTTACAGAAACAGCGCGGCTTCGGTGGCGCTGTTTTTGCCGTAAAAAAATTGACGAAAAAAGGATATTTATAAAATTACCATATATCTAAATACAGAAAAACCAGATAATATATGATTTTTTTGAAATTTAGATACACATATCTGCATTCTATATGCTATAATAGTAAAAATAAAAATGGCTATTATGGATTTCAAAAGGAGACAATATGACGATCAAGGAAATCAGAATCAGAAATTTCAAATCCCTGTATGACGTAAGTTTCCAACCGGGGAAAGTAAATGTACTGATCGGTGCCAATGGTTCGGGCAAATCTACCATATTGGAGGCGATTGGCGTGTTGAGCGCTGCAATGACAGACAGAGTGAACAGCAGCAGTCTTCAGAAAAAAGGGATACGATTAAGTACATCAGCTTTATATAAGTCAAAATTTAAATCAATGAACAGGGATGGATTGACAGTAAGCCTGGATATCGATTGGGAAGATGAAGACGAGTATAAATATTCCGTTCATCTGACAACGCCAACGGATGACGATACATGGAAATATCATTCGGAAAATATCAGTGAGAATGGAAACTCCCTGTGGGGAAGAAGCAATCGCTCGTATGCGCCTCTCAATAATCACATCGGATACTATATGCTGACAGAAGAGTTAGACGGGTCCAGATGTCGTAAAATGGGGCAATATATTGAGAAATATGGCATTTACCAGCCGGATACACAGACGCTTCGGGGGACCGTTATGGATCCTGCTCAGACAGCCCCGGTTGGACTGCATGGTGGGCGGATTGCAGAAGCGTTACAGGAAATGATGAAAAATGTGGATGGCGATATGAAATTTGGTACGCTGTATATGGAAGAAATTCTTGATCTGATCGATTGGGCGTCAGGTTTTTCCATTACGACACCGAAGAAAATTAATCTCAATCGAGGGGTTCCCTCCATGCGTCAGGTGATTGAATTTAAGGATCGCTTTTTAAAGACGAATGCTGTTTTTACCGGTTATGATGCCAGTGAAGGGGCATTGTATGTGTTGTTTATGCTGTGTATGGCTATGCACCCGGAGTCTCCGTCCATGTTTGCGATTGACAGCTTTGACCATGCATTGAATCCCAGACTGGCTCAGAAAATAGCAGAATTGTTTTGTCAGTTGATACAGGAATCGGGACGGACAGTCTTTATGACAACACATAATCCGCTTGTATTGGACGGATTAGATCTGTGCAATGATGACATCCGTCTTTTTGCTGTCAGCAGGGATCAGAATGGTTATGCGGTGATAGATCGAATTCAGGTTTCCAATGAGTTACTGGAATCCGGGCAGTCATTATCAAGATTATGGATCAACGGGAGACTGGGGGGAGTTCCGGAGCTGATATGAAAAAGATGATTGGCATTGTCGGAGAGGGGCCGACGGACTATATCGTTATCAAAGAGGCTATCGATCATATTACAGGCAGAAAGAATGATTATCGGCGGTTGCAGCCGGAACCGGACATGGCCGGGCGTTTTGGAAATGGCTGGAAGGGTGTATGGAAATGGTGCGAGACTACATCAGAGATATTAGATCAGTATCTCCATGAAGTCACTCCCGGGATCGATCTGCTTGTGATTCAGATGGATGCAGATGTTTCAAGAAAGGAAAAAGAATCACATTGTCTGTGCGGGACGACAGTGTGCGAGAGCAGAGAGGACAGCCATCCTTTACAATGTGAAAAAGTGATAAAAGAGCTGTGTCCGATCGTGCTTCCCTGCAGGGAGCATTTGCAAAATTCTGAAGGTTACAGGAATCATCTGGAGATGTTGCTCAGAAAGTATTTACGGGTCAGTGCAGACCGGAGCGATATTGTGATCACAGTTCCCTGCGACAGTACGGACGCATGGATTGTCGCGGCTTACCGGGATTGTGAAAATGTTGAGGTGGTGGCAGATCCATGGGAAAACATTATTGCGAGGAAGAAAACATATCATGGCATCCGGATACCCGGAACCAAAAAGAGCATTTCGGTCTATAGCAGGCTGGTGCGGGAAGTGAGTAAAGAATGGAACGCTGTGACAGAGCAATGCGATAGTGCGAAATGCTTTGAGGATAATATAAAAAATGCTTTTGGGATCTGCTGATGGATAAAAAATAATAATTACTTTTATATCTGATGATAACGCCATTCTCATTGACAAGCTGGCTTCTGCGGAATTGGTGACTGACAGATAAAGAAGCGGAAGAGTTTTACTCTTCCGCTTCTCCGCCCGGACCGGGTTTTGACGGTCTCGTATCCGGGTGACTGTACCGGGAACTGTCTTTCGGGGAATGGCAGTCCGTCGGATAGTTATCGGCCGGATTGCCGTTTGTCGGATAGTTGCCGGTCGAACTGCTGTTCGTTGGGTAGTTATCAATCGAATGAAAATCGTTGTTGTTTTGTCTGTGTGTGCTGCCTGCACTGTTTTTTTCTGTACTCATCTGCGATTCCTCTCTTTCAGGAACAGCATGTGCAGAAAACGGAAAAATATACGCCGTCAGACGGTGTTTCAGTCTTTGGTGATGACCGTTCCCGTTTTGCCCTTTATGGCTTCCAGTGCACAGGAGATGGAAGTGATCAGCACGTTTCCGGACGGCACTGATTCCAGATAAGAGACAGCAGCCTCAATCTTCGGCAGCATATTACCTTTACCGAATTGGCCCTCTTCGATATAAGACTTTGCCTCGGCGACTGTCATGGAGGAGATTGCCTGCTGATTCTCCTGACCATAGTTTTTGCAGACCTGTTCTACGCTGGTGAGAATGATGAGCAGATCAGCTTCCAAATCGGAGGCCAGTTTGCCGGCGATGGAATCCTTTTCGATGACAGCGGAAGCACCTTTCAGGGCATGACGCTGTTCAATGACCGGAATGCCGCCTCCGCCGCAGGCGATTACAACCTGACCGGCGTCAGAGAGAGTGCGAATCGTTTCGATCTCTACGATCTGAAGCGGTTTGGGAGCGGCTACGATGCGACGAAATCCTTTTCCGGGATATTCGGTCACGTAATTGCCTTTGTTCAGTTCGGTCTCCGCCTCTTCTTTTGTCATATATCTGCCGATGATTTTATTCGGTTCATAGAATGCCTCGTCATAAGGGTCTACCGTCACCTGCGTGAGCACCATGCTGACAGGAGTGGAGATACCGCGGCTCAAAAATTCCGAACGAAGGGAGTTCTGGATGTCGTATCCGACATAGCCCTGGCTCATGGCGGAGCAGACGCACATGGGAACCGGCGTATAGTCCGGATTCACCCGGCGCAGCTCGGTCATTGCTTTATGAATCATACTGACCTGTGGGCCGTTGCTGTGTGTGATCGTGAGCTGATAATCAGCCTGCGCAAGGTCTGCCAGCGCTTTGGCCGTCTTCTTTACGGCATCCCACTGTTCTGTTGTCGTGTACCCCAGTGCCTGATGGCCGAGGGAGACGACGGCTTTTCTTTTTTTCATATCTGTATCCCCTTTGTTTTAAGAGATTTTATTGCAAATCTGCTGTATGCACCGATCTTTCATAAGCATCTGTGCACAGAAAAAATATATATCCAGTATACCAAAGTTTGAGAAATTTGTATACCGGAAAAATGGCTGCGGCTTAATCCTGTGCTTCCTGCGTCATTCCTGCGCCGGAAAAGAGATTATATTTGCAGAAGCAGGGAAAGTGTGATATGATTTACGAGTTAAAGTCAGAACGAGATTCACATAATGGAGTGATGAGATGGAAGCAATGATCCAAATCAAAGATGTGACGAAAACCTTTACAGGCCGTGACAACCAGGTGGAGGCGTTAAAGGGGATCAATCTGAATATAGAAAAAGGCAGTATCTGCGGCATTATCGGTATGAGCGGCGCAGGAAAGAGTACACTTGTCAGATGTCTGAACTTTCTGGAGAAGCCGACGAGCGGTACAGTCCTCATCGAAGGCCAGGATCTGGGAAAGATCAGCGATAAGCAGCTACGCAGGACGAGGACGGAGATCGCCATGATCTTTCAGCATTTCAATCTGCTCATGCAGAGAAATGTTCGTGACAACATCTGTTTTCCGCTGGAGATTGTCGGCATGAAACGCAAGGCGGCAAAAAAGCGGGCGGCGGAGCTTTTGGAAGTGGTGGGACTTGCCGAGAAAGCAAAGGCGTATCCGGCGCAGCTTTCCGGGGGACAGAAGCAGCGAGTGGCGATCGCCAGAGCGCTGGCCAACAATCCTAAAATACTGCTCTGTGACGAGGCGACAAGCGCACTTGATCCGACGACGACAAAGTCCATTCTCACTTTATTGAAAGAAATCAATGAGAAATACGGAATCACAATCGTTATCATCACCCATGAGATGAGCGTTGTACAGGAAATCTGTAATCAGGTGGCAATTATCGATAACGGCAATCTCGTAGAGAGCGGCAGTGTGGAAGAGGTATTTTCACGGCCGAAGACGAGAGCGGCGCAGAAACTCGTATTTCAGGGAGAGCGCAGCGCCTCTCTGATGAAAGGAAAGCGCTGTATCCGCATTGTATTCAGCGAAAATTCGTCTTTTGAGCCGGTTATCGGCAATATGGTGCTGGCCTGCAAGACGCCGGTCAACATTCTTCTGGCGGATACGAAGGACATCGGCGGTACCGCCCACGGGCAGATGGTATTGCAGCTTCCGGAAGACCCGGTGACTGCGGAAAAGATGATCCATTATCTGAAGGAGAGAAATCTTACAGTAGAGGAGCTGGTAGATTATGTGGACTAATGAAACGATCGGAATGCTCGTTGAAAACACGGGGCTTACGCTGTATATGACACTGACTTCCACATTGATGGCTTATGTGATTGGACTTCCGCTCGGCATTGCCCTCGTGGTAACAGCCAGAGACGGTCTGCGTCCCAATGCGGTGGTCTATAAGATATTGGATGTCATTGTCAATATCGTGCGAAGTGTTCCCTTTCTTATTTTACTGATCCTTATCATTCCGCTCACGCGGGCGATCGTAGGGAAAAGCTATGGAGCGACGGCAACCATCGTACCGCTGACGTTTGCGGCGGCGCCATTTATCGCCCGTCTTGTGGAGTCCTCTCTCCTGGAGGTGGACAAGGGTGTGATTGAAGCGGCGCAGAGTATGGGCGCCGGTACAGGGACGATCATTGTTAAAGTACTTCTGGCGGAAGCAAGGACCTCTCTGATTGTAGGGGCGACGATCGCCCTCGGCACGATTCTCGGATATTCCGCGATGGCCGGTACGGTCGGCGGCGGCGGTCTGGGCGATGTTGCCATCCGTTACGGGTATCACCGGTATGAATCGGACATCATGTGGGCGACGGTTATCCTGCTCGTGCTCCTGGTGCAGATCTTACAGATTATTGGAACAAGGATGTCAAAAAAGCTCGATAAGCGAAGCAGATAGTATCGGCCGATAGTGGGAACAGACAGTATCAGACCAGTTCAGGGAAGCAGACAGAATATTCAGAAAAAAGGGTCCGTATTCCCGGAAGGGATTCAGATAAACAGAGAAATGAAAAGAAAAGAGGAGAACGATTATGAAAAAGAGATTGGTATCGATCGTCCTAGCGGCAGTGCTGACAGCAGGAGTATTGTCTGCCTGTGGTTCACAGGAAGAGGCACAGCCCGGGGCGGAAAGTGGCGCAGAAGGTGAGGCAGCATCAGGAAATGAAGGGGCTGCCACAGAGGATGCACAGGGAGGCAGCGCAGAAGCGAAAGGGACAGTCAAAGTGGCAGCGACCAGTGTGCCCCATGCGGAGATTCTTGAGGCGGCTAAGCCGATCCTTGCAGAGCAGGGCTGGACGCTGGAAGTGACAGAGTTTCAGGACTATGTACAGCCGAATGAAGTAGTGGAGGCAGGAGATTTTGATGCAAATTACTTCCAGCATACGCCATATCTGGACAGTTTTAATGAAGAGAAAGGGACACACCTTGTCAATGTAGGTGAGATCCATTATGAGCCTCTCGGCATTTATCCGGGTACGGCTTCCGACCTGAGCAGTATCGAGGATGGCGTGGAAATCGCGATCCCCAATGATACGACAAACGAGGCGAGAGCGCTGTTACTGCTTCAGGATAACGGGCTGATCACATTAAAAGAAGGTGTGGGTATTGAAGCGACAGTCAATGATATAGCAGAAAATCCGCACAACGTGAAGTTTATTGAGCTGGAGGCAGCGCAGGTATCGAGAGTGCTCCCGGAAGTGGCTTTTGTCGTATTGAACGGCAACTACGCACTGGAAGCAGGACTGAACGCGCAGGCTGACGCACTGGCAATCGAGACTTCGGATTCTGAAGCGGCTAAGACGTATGTCAATATCATTGTCGTCAGAGAAGGCAATGAGGAAAACGAAGGTGTCAAAGCTCTGGTGAACGTTCTGAAGTCAGAGGAGATCAGGAAATTTATCAATGATAAGTATCAGGGCAGTGTCGTTCCATTTGAGGGCTGAGCAGATGCGCAGGCCGTCGACAGACTGCCGAATCAGGTAGGAAACAGCGAGATAAAATAAGGTGATTTAGACAGGAGGGCGCTTAGCGGAGCGTCCTCTTCTTCCTATTATGGAAAAGATCAGGAAATTAAGGGAAATATCAGGAAACTGACACTGGTACCGGACAGTTTTTGAGCATATGATGAGATCCCTGGCCTGGAAAGGGAAAGGACGGAGAATGGATTATGAGAAGATCAGACAGAGAGATTACCGATTCTGCAAAGATTCGTGAGATCATAGAGGCTTGTCACTGCTGTCGGCTCGGGTTCAACGATAATGGCAGTGTCTATCTTGTCCCGCTGAACTTTGGGTATGAAGAAAGGGACGGCAGGAGAATATTTTATTTTCATGGCGCGGCGCAGGGGCGGAAAATAGAACTGATCAAAAGCACACAGGAGGCCGGATTTGAGCTGGATACCGATTACCAGCTACAGGAGGCCGATGTGGCCTGCGGATATACTGCCCGCTTTCAGAGCGTGATCGGTACAGGCCGCGTCGATTTCATCGAAGACGACGAAGGGAAGGAACATGCGCTTCGCTGTATTATGCGCCACTATTCCGGCAGAGAGGACTGGGAGTTCCCGGCGGATGCGCTGCATAAAGTGACTGTTTTTAAACTGGAAGTAACAGAAATATCGTGTAAAGTGCATAGGTGAAGGGACTGCGGATTAGTGTACTCAGTGATTCAGGAGCCGGTATGGAAGATAGACGGAAGAAACTACGAAAATTGACAGGGATTACGATTCTTTTCATCGTCATTTTTATGGTGATCGCATTGATGCGGTCCGGGGCGGAGGAAGAAATGGCTCTGGTAGCGGAGCCGGTAGAATATTATTGGAACGAGAACTGGCAGGCAGGCGGGCTGAATGATACGGACATGGAACTTTTTGCGAATGGATCGACAGATCCTGCCAATATGCAGGAGCAGATTCTCGGTGCGGTGGCGGAAGCAGACTTCCGGGAGATAAGTCTTCCATTTGCGGGAGAAGATTCGGCGTTTGATCTGCTCGTTTTTCGAAATACATTGCCGGAAGAATACGCAGGAGCGGCGCTTACCTTTTCCTCCACTGCCTCTGGCGTCTGTGCGTTTCTGGACGGCGAAATGATCTATGAGTACAGGGCGGATGACGGGTCGGGAACGAAAACGCATGACAATATTGTGTATCTTCCATACGGCTTTGAGGAGGGAGACTTCTGGATCATATTGACAGCGCCGGAGCCAGATATGCCGGAGGTGCTTGGCAGTATGAAAGTCGGGCTGCACCAGACGGTGTACATAGGAGTGGTCGGAAACAGTGTTGCCGATATTGGCTGTTGCCTGTTGATTGTGATCGCGGCGATTATCATGTTTGTATTGGCGCTGATCAGGCGTTATACGAGTCAGCCTTCCCGGGGAGAATTGTTTTTGGGGCTGGCAGGACTGGCAGCGGGCCTCTATTGCTTTATCGGAACGGATACTTTGAGTATCTTCTACAATATACAGGAAGCGTATGCGATGCAGGAGTATCTCGTGCTGCTGCTTCCGCTCTTTCTGGCGCTGTATTTTGAACGCATTCTCCATACACTGTATCCGCGCCGCTTTTCCGTATTATTGTGGTGTGTGAGTATCCATGCGGCGGTGCAGATCATGATGCATACAGCAGGTATCAGGAATCTGGAGGATATGATTAATTTCTCAGCGGCTGTGATCGGTATCGTCTGCGTGACCGCCATCGTAAGTCTGCTTGAGTATGATTACCGGACGAAGCGGTATCAGACACTTTTGACAGTGCTGTCGATGATCATACTGCTGGCTGGAGGGATCGCCAACGTGATTATGAATACGGTCTTCGAAGAAGAACATGTCAATACGGCCGGGCAGTATAGCATGACGGTGTTCAGTATCATGATGGCCGTTATGCACATCCTTCAGCTCTCCAAAGAATATCGGGCAAGTGCGGAGGAAAAGGCAGCGGCGGCAGAGCAGCAGAATCAGCAGCTGCTTCGGGCGAAGCAGGATGCGGATGCAGCGAGACGGGAGGCACAGGCTGCCAGCGAGGCGAAGGGAAAATTTCTCGCGCACATGTCCCATGAGATCCGCACGCCGATCAATGCGGTACTTGGTATGGATGAAATGATCCTGCGTGAATCGAAGGAACAGCATATCAAAGGATATGCGATGGATATTTATACGGCGGGGCAGACTCTGCTTTCGCTGATCAACGATATTTTGGATTTCTCTAAAATAGAATCCGGGAAAATGGAGATCGTGCCGGTAGAATATGATACAAGCAGTTTGATTCATGATCTGGCAACGATGGCGTCACAACGGGCGGAAAATAAAAATATCAGACTGCAGGTTGAGGCTGACCGTGGGATTCCTTCCCGGCTGTATGGAGATGATGTGCGTATCCGTCAGGTATTGACGAATATTCTTACGAATGCGGTCAAATATACACATGAGGGAACCGTGTGGCTGCGCGTACATAGCCACAGCGTACAGGGGACAGCCGTGCTCAGGTTTGAGGTGGAGGACACGGGGATCGGGATCAGAGAAGAGGATCTGCCCAGACTTTTTTCGGAGTTTGAGCGGCTGGAAGAAGACCGGAACCGCAATATTGAGGGCAGCGGGCTTGGCATGAATATCACGGTCCGGCTTTTGTCTCTGCTCGGCAGCAGACTGCAGGTTGAGAGCGTCTATGGGAAGGGGTCCAAATTTTATTTTGAACTTGAGCAGAAGATTATAGACGATATGCCGATCGGGGACTTTGAGTCCAGAGTGCACCAGATCGCGGAAGACTATCATTATCATACGAAACTTTATGCGCCTGACGCGAAGATACTGGTTGTGGATGACAATGCAGTCAACCGGAAAGTCCTGCGCAATCTCTTAAAGGAAACACAGATTCAGGTAATGGAAGCGGGAGGCGGTGTGGAATGTCTGGAATTGGTGAAGAACAATCATTATGATCTGATCTTCCTTGACCATATGATGCCTGAGATGGATGGGGTGGAGACGCTTCATCATATCAGAGGGTTATCCGATTTCCCATGTCAGGATACGCCGATCGTTGTACTGACTGCGAATGCGGTTTCAGGAGCAAAAGAAAAATATCTGGCGGAAGGGTTCGACGACTTTTTATCCAAGCCGGTCGTCCCGGAGAAACTGGAGCACATGATAATAAGAATGCTGCCGGACGAATTGCAGATGGAAGCTGTCGGGGAAGAAGCGGAGCTATCCGCTGCGCAGACGGGTACGACGGGTACCATGGACAGGGCGGTGGACTGCCCGGATGAACTTCCGTCGGTGGATGGGCTGGATTGGCAATATGCCTGGCTGCATCTGCCGGATATGGAGCTGCTTCAGTATACAGTGAAAGAATTTTATGGGCAGATTGATTCTGCCGCTGAAAAGTTAGAACAAGCATACAGACAGATAGAAAAACCGGAGCAGCTCGAGCAATACCGCATTCAGGTGCACGCGATGAAAAGTCTGGCGGCGACGATAGGCATCATCCCCCTGTCCGGCGTTGCAAAGATATTGGAATATGCGGCCAAAGATGGTAGAATAGATGTAATTACATCTGTCACGGCCCCGTTTCTGGAGGAGTGGCGCAGCTATCATGAAAAACTGAAGGCGGTTTTTGACATAGGCGCTGTGAGTACAAAAGAAGTAACGGATGTCCCGGTCGTGCAGGCGTTGGTGGAGATGGTACGCTTCCGCATGCAGGAGATGGATATTGATCAGGCAGATGAGCTGATCGGGCAGTTACAGGCATATGCGTATCCGGAAGAGATAGAACTTAATATGCGAAAGCTCGCGGAGGCAGTGACGAATCTTGATCCGGAAGAAGCAGACCGCCTTGCAGATCTGCTGATCGGGCAGATAAATGATAAAGTAGTGAAAGCGGCAAAATGAAATGAGAGGAAGAAATGAAACATATTCTATTGATAGGTAAATTAAATCATGTCATCAAAGAGATGAACCAGTTTTTGTCGCAGTTTTTTCATGTACAGCTCTGTTCGGAAAATGCAGGTGTCGTGGAAGGCATGATGAAGATCGTCAATCCCGATCTGGTCGTGATCAGCCTGATCGGGGCTTATGACATCGATACATCGATATTTTATATGCTCAGTGACCAATATGCGCAGATTCCCGTTCTGACGGTCGGAACAAAGGAGGAGAGCGATACCTTTTTTAAATATTATGAGAGCAGTCAGTTTGAAAACCTGATTCGTCCGGTAGAGAATACGGACATTATGAATGCGGTCTGCCGGAAGATCGGCGTGGGTGTGGCGGAAGTTCAGCGTGATGCGGCGGAAGAGAAAAAGGCAGGGACAGAGAGGAAACGAATCCTGGTAGTCGATGACAATGGCACGACGCTGCGGACGATGAAAGCAATGCTGGAACAGTATTATGAAGTTGCACTGGCGATCTCGGGCGCGCAGGCAATGACTTCTATCGGGAAAAAGCGGCCGGATCTGATCCTGCTGGACTATGAGATGCCGGTCTGCGACGGAAAAATGACACTGGAAATGATCCGTGCGGATGAAGA
Organism: Lachnospiraceae bacterium JLR.KK008; assembly: GCA_037015955.1. NCBI lineage: Bacteria > Bacillati > Bacillota > Clostridia > Lachnospirales > Lachnospiraceae > Lachnospiraceae bacterium JLR.KK008. Next base: position 2,496,942 of record CP143548.1, on the reverse strand, counting down.
TATGAAAAGTATTCCGGTCATTTTCCTGACGGCGGTCAATGACCGGGAAAATATCGAAGCAGTATTGAAATTAAAACCGGCAGGATACTTTCTGAAACCAGCGGTAAAAGACAAACTGCTTGCGGAGATTGGAAAAGTATTGAATGAGGGAATGGTCTCTTAGACGGGGCGGGAGGGTGCCCTCCCGTCTGTTACTTTTTAGCTCTCGGATATGGCTGTTTGATGTCCGTAAGATTCAGAAGGTAGTCGACGCTTGTATTGTGATAGACGGCAAGCTCGACCAGGATTGCCGTCGGAATATCGTTTTCACCGGTTTCATATTTGGAATAACCGGTCTGTGACATACTTAGTATCGTGCTCATATCTTTTTGTGATAAATCTTTATCTTCTCTTAAATCTCTCAGACGTGAATACATGGCGTTCCTCTCCTTATCTTATCTTTTGTATGTATCTGTATCATATGTTTATTTTATCTAACCCGTTTCAGATTACGCATATCCAACCTGATTCAGATTAAGAAATTTACAGGTACAAAAGATTGTTTTTAGAAAGAGGCGGTATCCCATTCTTGTGAGGAAAACCGGAAGCCGATTGAAATGCGTCTATCTTAAATCACGGTCAAAATGATGGTGTTTTTGCATGATTTTCAGACTTTCTTCAGGCGTATAAATGTACTGTTCTTCCCAGTTGCCTGCGACATTTTTATTCACATTCAGATTCGTATTTCTGAAGTTTTTCAGTGACAGATTGTAGACTGCTTTCAGTCTCTTGTTCAAATATCTGCTGTCAGAGAAGCCACTTTCCAGGCAAATATCAGTGATGCTCCTGTCTGTCTTTTTCAGCAACAGCAGAGCATGTTCAAACCGCAGTGAATTCAGATATTCCTGAAAGGACATATGGATTGCATTGCGGAACAGGTGAGACAGATAGGTCATGGAGAGGTTTTCTGATTCCGCCAGTTTTGACAGAGTTAATTTCTCCGTATAGTGTTGATGGATATAGTTGATGATACGTGTGAACCGCTGTTCTTTTTCTTTCGTATGAAAGCTGTCCGTTTCCTTTTCAAAATGATTGGGCACATATACGACAAAATATGAAAATAAACGATAGAGATCGCTTATGCATCGAAGTTCAAATCCGGCGTCGCCTCGACAATAATGATACCCAAGGCTGAAGCAGACATGAATGAGTTCAAGTGCTTTCTGAAAAGGAATGCCGGAGGTTGCATTGGCTGTGTCAAATTGTATGTGATGGATTGCAGGATAGTGGGAAGCACAAAAGGATGGGTCAGCCTGTATGGTCAGCAGGATACAATGGCTCTGCACGCTGTACAGCGTATGAAATGTGTCCGGATTGAAAAGTGCAATCTCACCGGGACCTATAATAAAATTTTCCGTAAGAGTTTTGACATGCAGCTCGCCTTCTATCACCTGAAGGATTTCAAAATCATGGTGGGTATGAGGGGTGCGGTAAGTGAGGTTGATCAGGAAGAAATTGATATTGCGGATCTGTGTATGAGAGACTTTTTCATATTCTTTGATTTCCTGTTTTCCGTTCGGTTCTCTGTCCATCCAAAACTCCTTTAGTACTTGCATGTCTGTGTATTTCATTATATGACAGAGAAAATGAAGTTGTCTATAAAAATAGAAAACTTGTCGTTTCCTTATAGCAAGAAACGCATTGAAGAAAGCAGGCTGTTTTATTTATAGTGAGAATATCAGTTGGGGTATGCGTTATCATTTAGTTCATGTCATACTTTTCAGGGAAACAAATTAAAAATGTCAGGAGGAAAAGGAATGAATCGTACACTTAAATACGGAATGGTTGGCGGGGGACCTGACGCTTTTATTGGTGATGCTCACCGAAAGGCGATCAATATTGATGATACGGCGGATCTAGTCGCGGGCTGTTTCTCCAGAACACCGGAAAAGACGAAAGCGCAGGGAGAGGCGCTGGGGGTAAGCAGTGACAGATGTTATGCCAATTACAGGGAAATGGCAGAAAAGGAAGCGGCGCGGGAAGACGGGATTGATTTTGTGGTAGTGGTGACGCCCAATAACACGCATTATCAGATTTGCAGGGCATTTCTCGAAGCGGGGATTCATGTCGTCTGCGACAAACCGCTGGTAACGGAGAGCGGGCAGGCAGAGGAATTAAAAGTGATCGCAGATGAGAAGGGACTGCTGTTCATGGTCACGTATACTTATGTAGGGCATGTCACCGCTAAATTTATCCGCGATCTGATCGCCAATGGGGAGATCGGAACAGTGAGAACGGTTATGGCGGAATATCCGCAGGGCTGGCTTTATAATGAACAGGACGATGGAGGAAAACAGGGAGCCTGGAGATGTGATCCCGCCCAGTCGGGAAAAGTGAATTGCCTTGGCGATCTGGGTACTCATGTGGAAAATGCGGTTGCCACAATGACCGGACTGAAAGTAAAGAGAGTGCTTGCCAAAATGGATGTCGTAGTTCCGGGAAGGCTCCTTGATGACAATGATCAGATTCTTGTGGAATATGAGAATGGAGCGACCGGAATCAACTGGACGTCGCAGTTTGCGATCGGCTGTGATAACAGCCTGCGGGTGAGAATCTATGGGTCCAAGGGAACAATACTCTGGTTCCAGGAAACATGCGAGGAAGTAACACTGATCCGTGAAGACGGAATCTCACAGATCATACGCAGAGGAAACGGGGCGGTTACTCCGGCGGCCGGAAAATATGGCAGACTGCCTGGCGGACATACCGAAGGCTGGCTGGAAGCGATGGGAAATCTGTATGACAGTTTTGCGGAATGCGTTAAGGCGAAAAAGGAAGGAATATTTGCTCCGGAGATGATCGATTATCCGACGATTGAGGAGGGGATTGCCGGGTTGAAATATGTGGAAGCATGTCTGGAGAGCAATGAAAAGGGTAACATTTGGGTAGAAGTATAGAAGCATATGGAAAGGAGAAAAGAGATGGCAAGGCCGGTAACATTATTTACCATACAATGGGGAGACCTTCCACTGGAGGAGATGTGCAGGCAGGCACAGGAAATGGGATATGAGGGCCTGGAACTATCAGCGTCTCATCTGAATATCAGGCGTGCGGCGAATGAACCGGAGTACGTAAGAGAAGTAAAGCAGCTTTTGGGAAAATACGGTCTGGGATGCTGGGCGATCAGTAACCATCTTGCAGGGCAGTGTGTTGCTGACAGTATAGGTTCCGTCTATGATTCGCGGCTGGACGGGTTTGCCCCGGCAGAGTTTGCCGGGAAACCGGAGGCAATACAACAATGGGCGATTGATGAGATGAAAGCAACGGCTCATGCGGCAAAGGCGATGGGGGTCGACGTTGTGACATTCTTTATGGGGTCACCGATCTGGAAATACTGGTATTCGTTCCCGCAGACTTCGGAAGAAATGATCGAAGAGGGTTATCAGAAGATCCGGGAATTATGGAGTCCGATTATGGATGAGTTCGATGCCTGCGGAGTGAAGCTTGCCCTGGAAGTGCATCCCACAGAAATTGCCTTTGATTATTGGAGCACGAAAAAACTGCTGGAAGTGTTTGCATACAGGCCGACACTGGGTATTAATTTCGACCCCAGTCATCTGATCTGGCAGGGACTTGATCCGGCGATATTCCTGTACGATTTTGCGGATCGGATTTATCATGTGCATGTAAAAGACACCAAATTAAATCTGAATGGAAGAAATGGAATCTTAGGTTCACATATTACTTTTGGAGACCAGCGTAGAGGCTGGAACTTTGTTTCACCGGGACATGGAGATGTTGATTTTGACAATATCATTCGTGTGTTAAACCAGATCGGTTATGACGGGCCGCTTTCGATCGAATGGGAGGACAGCGGAATGGAGCGGATCTTCGGCGGAACAGAAGCGTGTGAATTTACGAAAAAGATCAATTTCTCACCGTCCACCGTTGCATTTGACGATGCGTTGAAAAACAGCTAATTGGCAGATAAAAACATAAAATAATTGAGGAAAGAGGTATCATTATGACAAAATTCAAATTTTCAGTAGGACCGTGGAATGTACATACGGGGCCGATTCCTATGGTCCGGAGACGAGAAAAGAGATTCCGGTGGAAGAAAAATTTAAAAAATTTGCGGAGCTGGGATTTTCTGCGATCCAGTTTCATGATGACGATGCCGTACCGAATATCAACGACTACACAGAAGAAGAGATAAAGCAAAAAGCAAGAGTATTAAAGAAAACATTGGATCAATACAACTTAAAGGCCGAATTTGTTGCTCCGCGCCTGTGGATGGACGGACGTACGGCAGACGGCGGATTTATGAGCACATCGGCAGAAGACAGAGAGTATGCGATGTGGAGAGCATATCGTTCGATTGATATTGCAAATGAATTGGGAACAGACATGGTCGTATTGTGGCTTGCGAGAGAAGGCACCTTATGTGCGGAATCGAAATCACCGGTTTGGGCAACAAAGATGCTGATTGAAGCGATCAATAAGATGCTAGAGTATGATTCGAAGATTCGTATCTGCATTGAGCCAAAGCCAAACGAGCCGATCGACAGAAGTATCTGCGGTACAATGGGGCATGTGATGGCAATTTCAGCGGCAACGATTGACCCCTCCCGTGTCGGCGGAAACCTGGAGAGTGCGCATGCGATTCTTGCAGGCTTAGACCCGGCGCATGAAATCGGATTTGCGCTGGCCATGAACAAGCTGATGACCGTTCACTTAAATGATCAGAATGGAATTCGTTATGATCAGGATAAATCCTTCGGCGTGGAAAACCTTCGCGCGGCATTCAATCAAGTGAAGGTGTTAAAAGAAAACGGCTATGGAAATAACGGCGAATATGTCGGCCTTGATGTAAAGGCAATGCGTACGACAAAGGACGAAGACAGTTATAAACATCTGGAAAACAGTCTGAAGATATTTAAGGCGTTGGAAGAGAAAGTTGATAGATTCGACTATGAGTTCCAGAAGCAGTGTGTGGAAAACCGCGACTTTGAAAGTCTGGAGATGTATGTGATGAATCTTCTCATGGGGGTGGAATAATACGGTCGGATGAAGAAGAAAAAAGTAATCGTGGCAGGTCATATCTGCCTTGATATTACACCAGTCTTTTCCGGTACGGAAGCAGAACATCTTGAGGATGTTCTGTCTCCGGGAAAACTGGTGGAGATGAAAGAAGCGGATGTACATACGGGCGGTTCCGTTGCGAACACGGGGCTGGCCATGAAACTGCTAGGTGCGGATGTCACACTGATGGGGGAGATCGGCAGGGATGCCTTTGGTGAGATGGTTCTCAACATTTTAAAGCAATATCATGCGGAGTCGGGAATGCTTGTCTCGGATCGGTTGTCAACCTCGTATTCCGTTGTCATTGCAGTTCCGGGAATCGATCGAATCTTTCTGCACCATCCCGGGGCCAACAATGCGTTTCGCTCAGATGACATTCCGGAGGACAAATTAAAGGATGTTTCGCTGTTTCATTTCGGATACCCGCCGCTGATGAAAGCGATGTATGAAAGAGATGGTATGGAACTGGAAAAGCTCATGAAGCGGATGAAAGCTGCCGGCATTGCGACGTCGCTGGATATGGCGGCAGTCGATGCGGCTTCGGAAGCAGGCAGGGCCGAATGGAAAGCGATTCTCCGCAGAGTTCTAGTTCTTCGCCATGTGGATTTCTTTGTTCCGAGCGTGGAGGAATTATGCTTTATGCTTGATCGAGGGCGTTTTGAGGAATGGCAGCAGCGGGCAAAAGGGAGAGATATTACGGAATGTCTCGATGTGGAGACGGACATCAAACCCCTGGCAGATACCTGTATGAAACTGGGTGCGAAAGTTCTCCTAATCAAATGCGGTGCGCCGGGAATTTACTACCGCACGGCAGAGGAAAAGGTATTACGGACAATCGGCGGGGATCTTTTACCGGATTTACAGACATGGGCAGACAGGGAAGGATTTGAAAGCAGCTATGTTCCGGAAAAGATCGTATCAGGAACAGGCGCCGGAGATACGAGTATTGCCGCTTTTCTGACGGCAGTGTTAGAGGGATGTTCTCTCGAGGAGTCCTTACATCTGGCGGCTGCCACCGGGGCCTCCTGTGTCGCTTCTTACGATGCGCTGAGCGGGCTGAAGACCTTTGCACAGCTGCGGGAAAAGATCGGTCAGGGCTGGCAGAAAGTAAATCCGCAGACAACAGAGTGAAACAGAGAGAAGACTGCAAAATAAATATCAATATGCGGGAAATAAGCTGCGCCTGCGTGATCAGGCACAGGGAACCCCAAGTGTCTCCGGAACCGGGTGGAAGACAAAACAAAAAGGGCCAGAGTGGCCCTTTTTTTGTTCAAATTTCCGATTCATACAATCAGATGAACCGTTCATGAAGATGGCGTCAGAAATTCTCGTGATGATTCCGATAAATTAGTGGAAGATATGTTGGGAACAGAGCAGGATTGATGGAACAGTATGGAGGATTTGGAAATGGCTATCCGTGGAGTTGGACAAAATGATTATTACAATACTATGACAGCGGCGAAAAGCTCTGAAGGTATGAACGGATCTGAGAAAACGAACGACGTACAGGATCTGCCCAAAAGGGAAGAAATGGATGCACACAGAAAAGAACTTTATGCCCGTTCCCAGGACAGTTCTTACAAGAAGACGAGTGAGGGAAAAGACAGGAAAAAGAACCAGCTGGAAGAATATCTGGAAGAGCGGATGCAGATAAAAAGACAGCAGAAGGAACTGCTGGATGAAAAGAGTGTGAAGTCAGAGCGGCAGAGAAACAGGCTGTCAAAGGCATGGACAGATGAGTGGCAGATGGAGAAGGCAGCCAGCGCTTATGAGGCTGTCATGGATAAACTCAGCCATACGGTGGTGCAATCAGCGACATCGTTCAGTGATATGAGAGCGGGAATATTACAGCAAGTGAGGGAGGACACAGGTCAGTATGGGTATTCAGATATTGTGAACGCCTGTGGGCTGAGCTATGCGCGGCTGTATTCTGAGATCGAACAGCGCCATGAAAAGGAGACGCATTATCAGGCAGACGGGGCCGTACTGACCAGGGAAGAAGAAATAAAATGGCTGGATATGCAGTACGAGCAGGAAGTGGAATGGCAAAAGTCCTGTGCCAGAATAGCGGCACAGAGAGAATTTTTTCAGGGGAAAATTCCTGAGGTACCGACAAAAGAGATTGAGGAATTGGGAGACAGCCTTTATCAGGCGAAAGACACCTATATGAAGCTGTATCAGGAAAACAGACAGTCGGGCCGGACGCTTGTAATGCAAAATTACAGATTCGGCAGTGGCAGCAGGTTACCAGGACGGTTCTGGGAAAGAGGATGAGAATGATGTTAATGGAAATTGCAAACAGTTACAGCGATTATGGGAAAGATTGCACAGATACCATGAGGGAAGGTAATGTGACAACAAGTACAGTGGAGCTGAAAACCTCAAAACCTGGCATAACAAAGACAGAACAGATCAAGACAGGTTACAGCAATGTCAATGACTATTCGCGATACTTGCAGAGGAAATACAGCTATATGAATACGGGGATTACCTCAATGCAGGGAGTTCAGACAACGGTATCCGTATCGGGGATTTTCCTGAAAAAGTGTATGAATGATCCTCAAAAGGCCAAGTATCTGGAGGAAAATCTGGCAGCCCTGCCGGATTGTGCCTCCTATGCGGTATCCCATTCACAGGGAACATTGACAAGTATTTGTTATCAAATTGATGCGAATGGAAATATAACCGCCATATCCTCAGGCACCAATGACCCGGATGGAACGATAGCCAGAGAAAATGCACAGCGGCGGGCAAAAGAGAAGAAAGCTGCCGAAGAAAAAGCTGCCAGAAGGCGTGAGGAGAAAAAAGCGGAGGAAGAAAAGACAGTCCGGCTGCGGGAGGAAAGAAAAAAGCCGGCTGCGGGCAGAGAGCCGGAAACATTTACGTTGTCCGCCACTGGCACCGGGGTAAAAAGCGTTACACAAATGATGATGAAGGCGATTTCTGACGAATCATTACCAACAGGGGGAAACTTTGACAGAAAGGCATGACTGCCGGCGGAAAATGCTTGATTTTACTATAAATAATTACTGCCCCTGTCCACTGAGGGTATCGAAACCGGAGAAATACTTATGGAATTTACAAATCTGCTTGAAGCGAAAAACCGCTATGAACTGCGGGAATGGCTCATAAATAACCATGACAGAGAAAAAGAATGCTGGGTAATCGTAAAACGGGGCCGCCCGGTCGATGATGGCACTTTCTGGTATATAGATTCCGTTGAAGAGGCCATGTGCTTCGGCTGGATAGACAGCACTACTAAAAAAATGGATAACGGCGTGACTGCCCAGAGACTGGCTCCCCGAAGAAAAAGAAGTTTATGGTCTGAGTTAAATAAAGAACGCTGTCGGAGAATGGAACGTCTGGGGCTGATGACTGACGCCGGGAGAGCCGTACTGCCCGACATGTCGCCAGAAGGGTTTGTCATTGACGAGGATATCGAAAGAGCCTTAAAAGCAGATGCGGATGTCTGGAATCATTTTCAGAAATTCCCTCCCCTATACCAGCGGGTACGGATTGATACCATACAGATCAAAAAGAAGCAGCCGGAACTATTTCAGAGCAGACTGCAGAAACTAATAGAGAATACCAAAAACGGAGTTATGTATGGCGAATGGAATGATAATGGAAGATTGACAGAATGAGTGTTTAGCAGCCATCCAGACACGAAACTTGCCAGGGTGCATCAAATATCGATAAGGAAATACCGCTACCTGGGTCTGTATCCATGCAACGGTATTTTTGAGTCTGACCTACAGCCACAGCAAACTTCATGAGAGGCAGGAAACTACATCTCAGGCATCGGAGCAGTATAGACGTCTATTTTGTGAAAATTGTACCAGTCAGCGATAGTTTTTTCATCAGCCACATTTAATGCAAACAGGATTTCTTTTGCAAATTCCAAAGGCGCCGTGCCATTAGCGGTTACAACATTTATATTGCATACCGCCTGCTTGGCGATATAGTTGGCCTCTCCTGTGTAATTAGCGCCTGCCCATTGTTTTAAATCATTCAGGTCATTGCACGTATGAACTACATTGTTCAAAATACTTATCGTACCTAAAAACGCGGACGCATCACAAATTCCACCTAACATTATCCACCTGACTTCCCTCTTGTCTCGCCCTTTGTTGTGATAAGCTGCCTCTGCCGGTATGGTAGTTTGAATTATATCACAGATACGGGTATAATTCAAAGGACACATTTACCCTGGCAGGAATGACTTACTGCCAAAGTAAATTGGAAACAAAGGAATAAGGAGAAAACAAAAATGTATGAATTGGTACAGATCAGTGAGAAATGCTATTACATAAACTGTCCGGCAAAAATAGGCGTCTATGTGGCGGACAAGGATCATGTCTACCTGATTGACAGCGGGAATGACAAAGATGCGGGGCGGAAGGTCAGGCAGATACTGGACAGGAACGGCTGGCATCTGACGGCAATACTGAATACTCACTCCAACGCAGACCATATTGGCGGTAACAAATACTTGCAAGGGCAGACGGGATGCAGGATTTATTCCAGTGGTATTGAGGCGGCATTTACAAAATATCCGCTATTGGAGCCGTCCTTCCTGTACGGCGGCTATCCGTGCAGGGACTTGCGACATAAGTTTTTGATGGCGCCGGCGAGCGAGGTGACAGATTTCTCAGAGGCAGGTTTCCCGAAGGAGATTGAAGTGATACCCTTGCCTGGACATTTTTTCGATATGGTAGGTTTCCGTATGCCAGATGGTGTAGTGTTCCTCGCAGACTGCATCAGCAGCAGGGAGACATTGGACAAGTATGCTGTCTCGTTCATTTATGATGTGGGCGCCTATCTGCAGACATTGGATAGGGTGGAGAAGATGGAGGCCGCCATGTTTGTCCCCGCTCATGCGGAAGCCTCTGCCGATGTGAAGGAACTTGTCCGTTACAACAGAGATAAGGTGCAGAGTATCGCAGAGAGGATTTTATCTGTCTGTGAAAAGCCGGTATGCTTTGAGCATATTTTGCAGGAAGTGTTCAAAGGCTACGGGCTTACCATGAATTTTGAGCAGTATGGATTGGTGGGAAGCACGGTGCGGTCTTACCTTTCATGGCTGAAAGATAATGGGAAACTGACGGTTGAATTTCAGGATAACATGCTGCTCTGGCAGAGGGGATAGGGGATCGTCCCCTTTGTGTGGGGAGTGGGAAGACAGAATGGAGGAGGGACTGTTTCGACAGTCCTTTTTATGTCTTGATAATCCACAGCGGAAAAAAGCCGTCTCACATCATCCCCATTTTACCGGCAACCATATCGTTCCGATATAATCTTATGGAAATACAAAGGGAGTGAAAAAATGCAGATAGCAGTATGTGACGATGAAAAAGAAATCAGGGATATGTTTGCGGAAAAGATAGGGAAACTCTATCCGAAAGCAGATCTGTCACTGTACAGGTCAGGGGAGGAGCTGCTGTCGTCAGAGAAAGAGCCGGATATTCTGCTGCTCGATATTCAGATGCCGGGGAAGAATGGCATGGAAACAGCAAAGGAACTGCGTAGAAAAAATAAAAAGGCGATTATTATCTTTGTGACTGCTCTGGATGATTTTGTGTTTCAGGCATTCGACGTAGGGGCGTTCCATTATCTGGTAAAACCCTTTGATGACAGGAAATTTGCAAAGGTATTGCAAAATGCCGTAAAACAGTCTGTGGACAGAAAGAAGCTGGAGAGTGAAAGCAGGAAAAAGGAAATGCCGAGCCTGCTCATAACCACAGGAGGAAAACATATCACTGTCAATCTGGAGGATGTTGTATATGCGGAGGTATTTGACCGGAAAGTAATTCTGCATATGATGGATGCAGATATAGAATATTATGGGAAAATGAAAGAACTTGAAGAAAAAGCAGGGGATGAATTTTACCGCACCCACAGGTCGTTTCTTGTGAACTTCAGGTATATCAGGAAATATGATGCAACAACCGTCTATCTCAAAAAAGGGCAGGCACTGATGGCAAAGCAGAATTACCAGGGGTTTGTAAAACAGTATCTGCGTTATAACCAGAGGAAAAGGAGAAGATAGATGGAACACATGGATATATTGACGGTAATATCTGCGGTCGATGCCATAGCGGCAATGTGTGGAGCAGGGTATATTCTATATCGTTTTGCCAAGCCATTCATGGAAAATAAGAAGGGATCGGCCTGTATCGGGATCGCTTATTTTGCCACAATGCTGCTTCTGTATCTTGTGCCAATGGAAATAAATATATTTGTGGCATACAGTTTGGGGATCTTGTCGGCATTTCTTGTCATGTGCAGGATAGACCGCAGGAATTATAAGCAGAAGACGTTTATAGCGGCAACATTCTTTTCCCTGCACTGGCTATCAGGGTATATGACGAGGATAATAACAGATGCCATATATAACATAAAGATTGTGTCTGAAGCCTTTTATATACCGGAAAGACACCTGCTTGCTAAGATATTGATATTTGGCGGAGTGGAACTGCTGGACACGGGGATCAGCTTCGCATTGTTGGGAATCAGTGTAAGATATATTGCAAAGACTTATGTTTACAAAAGGGAGGACATGAACATAAAGGAAATGTTTATGCTGATTGTACCTTCCATCACAGGAATGACAGGATACGGAATCCTGATACAGTATCAAACCAGTTCGGGAATGAGTTGGATGGAGCCTATTGATGGTTTATACAATGGACTGGCATTTCTGCATTTTGGCATATCCATTGTTACGATCGTAGTAATGACCGTGCTGTTCCAGAACATCAAGGCGAGACAGGAAGAAAAGCTGCAGAACGAACTGCTTGCCACACAGGTTGACAGCATGAAAAGGCATATCGGACAGGTAGAGAGCCTGTATCAGAACATACGCAGCATCAGGCATGACATGACAAATCATATCCTTACGCTGGAAAGGCTTTATGCCGGAAACAATATGAAGGAAGCAATGGATTATGGCGAGGAATTAAAGTCCGCCCTGTCCCGGATAACAGGGGAGATAAAAAGCGGGAATCCTGTAACGGATGTGATCCTGCAGGAATTAAAAAGGGAAGCAGAGAAAAGAAAGATATGTTTCCGGTCTGATTTTTATTATCCCAGTGGCACGAACATCAACGCTTTTGACGTCAGCGTGATCTTGAACAATGCTCTGCAAAACGCAATGGAGAATGCAGGAAAGAGCAAAGAGCCATATATATCCGTCCTTTCTTACCACAGAAATAATGCCTATATGATCGAGATAAGCAACAGCTTTATCGGAAATCTGCGATGGGATGAAGAACGGGAGCTGCCTGTTACGTCAAAAGAAAAGACGGAAGGTCATGGATATGGGTTATCCAATATCCGCATGGTGGCAAGGAAATATTCCGGGGATATAGCCATTGATCTGAAAGATGACGAATTCCGCCTCAGTGTTATGCTGATGATGGAATGAAAAAGAGCCTCTTGTGTCAGATAAACCGTTCTGGCATGAGAGGTATTATTATGGGCTCACAGCAGAAAAAGGCCGGTTCACTGCATATCCGTTTCATATGTGGAATTTAACTCCGAAACAAAAATTGAGAACAGGTGGGAATCAGGAAAAAGTGTAAGCAACCGCTGTTGAAAACAATATCTAATTTGTATCAGGAGGAAAAGAGACATGAAAATCAATGGTATTAACGGGGCAGACACACAAATGGGGCGGATGGGAATGAACAAGGCAACAGATTCTTACAGCCGGAGTATTCAGAACCAGATTGCCAATGCGCAGAAGCAGCTGCAGGAGCTCTCTTCCAATGAGGATATTTCATTGGAAGAAAAGATGAAGAAGCGGCAGGAAATACAGCAGAAGATCAGTGACATGAATATGCAGTTAAGGCAGCATCAGATGGAGCAGCGCAAAGAGAAACAACAGGCAAAAGGTTCCTCTGTGGACAATATGTTTGGAGGCACAGGAAACGCAGGAAATACAAAAGCGGGGAATAAAAGCGCCGGACTGTCACAGGCAAGTATGACAGCAATGATTTCTGCGGACAGCTCTGTAAAACAGGCGAAGGTACAGGGCAGCGTGGCGACCAAAATGGAAGGAAGATCCGGAATCCTGCAATCCGAAATCAAGCTGGATCAGACCAGAGGCGGTGATACGCAGAAAAAGGAAGAAGAACTTGCCAAAGTTGAACAGAAAGCACAGGCAGCGTCATCCGCACAGCTTTCTGCGCTGGCAGACGCAGGCAAGGCAATGGAGGAAGCAGCAAAGACGGACAGCAGGGAAGAAAAGGATGATAAGGGTACAAAGAACGCTAACGGAAAAGATGCAGATGAGAATGTGCCTGGTGCAGATGCACAGAGAGAAGATGTAAATACACAGGCAGATATTATTCCCGGTTCCAATGGTGCGGCGGCAGCCGGGACCACATCACAGAGACCGGCGGCCCATGTGTCGGTGGATATTCGTTTATAGGAGGGAAACGTATGTCAGGGGTTAATTTTAATGATTATGCAAACTATGCAAACTACGATTCGAGTTATGACCTTTCTGCTCTCATGGGCGAAACTGCCAATTCTTCCGGCAGCCTGCTTTCAGACTACGCTTCTATTAAAAACGGAAGCTATGGAAAAGTACTGAAAGCCTATTATGCAAAACAGGATGCAGAAAGCGCATCGGTGTCGGGAGACAGCAGGCAGAAGCTGACGCTCATGCGGTCAAGCGCAGATTCCCTTAAAAAATCAGCGGATGCTCTGAACAATGTTTCCCTTTGGGAGAAAAAGAAGATCAGGAAAAAAGATGAGGAGACAGGGGAAGAAACCGAAACAGAAGATTATGATTGGGATTCCATTACAAAAGCGGTAAAAGCGTTTATTGCGGATTATAACGCCGTAGTGGGTCAGGCGGGCGATTGTGATACGAAACATGTACTTCGCAATGCAATGTGGATGACAGGTATAACAGACAGTAACGAGAAACTGCTTTCAACAGTTGGAATTACCATAGGAAAAGGCAATAAACTGGAGCTGGATGAAGACTCCTTAAAGGAAGCCAATATCATCACCCTGAAGACCCTGTTCACCGGCCCAGGCTCTTTTGCCGATAAGATTTCCCAAAAGGCGGGCGGTATCAGCAATGCTGCCGCTAATGCGGCGGCGAAGGTTAAGGGGACAACATATACAAGTAACGGCAGTTATTCCGATACTCTTTCAAAGTTGTTTTCCAGCACAGTGGATAAGAAAGTTGGGGATGATAAGGACACGGATTCCTGCAAGAGTTCAAATACATCTTCAAAGAAAGACAGTACTTGATTTCATATTACGGAAGGACGTGGAGGCCGCTCTATGAGGCGCATTCCATTATGATACAGACGACGTCCGGCTGTACCTGAAAAAGATGCCGTTTCTCAGCCTTTACAACGCCTGGTTATTGCTTTCTGATCGAACAGCGTCTATAATTGTCTTTAAATTAAAAGAGAGGTGGTTGAAATGAAACTCTGCATTGCTTTATCTGGAATAGTTAAGTAGACAGGACTAAAACTGACAGGAGGACTTTGAATGACTATTCCAGTAAAACAGATTTATCCCCGTACAGGAGATAAAGAAACAATTTATTTGAAACATGTAATCAAAAATCCCCATATAACGGTTGGAGATTTTACAATGTATAATGATTTTGTGAATGAACCGGCGTTATTTGAGAAAAACAATGTATTATATCATTATCCGATAAATCATGACAAACTGCAGATTGGGAAATTCTGTTCCATTGCCTGTGGTGCAAAGTTTCTTTTCAACAGTGCCAATCATACGCTATCGTCGTTGTCTACATATCCATTCCCGTTATTTTTTGAGGAGTGGGGATTGGAGAAAAAGGACGTGACGAGGGCATGGGATAATAAAGGCGATATTGTCATAGGCAATGACGTTTGGATTGGTTATGAAGCCGTTATTTTGGCAGGTGTCACGGTTGGAGACGGAGCGATCATTGGAACTCGTGCGGTTGTCACGCAAGACGTCCCGCCATATACGATTGTTGGCGGTGTTCCCGCAAAACTGATAAGGAGACGATTTCCGGAAGAAACGATTTCTGCATTACTGGAGATTCAATGGTGGAACTGGTCTGAGGAAAAAATCGCAGGAAACATTGATGCTATACAGAATGGAAACATTGAACAGTTAAGATAAACTACGTAAATGTAATCAGGACGATGCTTTACGTTCCCTTGAGAAAAGACAGCAAAAAGAAATGTAATTTCAGAGGCCGTAGTTTTGCGGCCTCTCTTTTTGCGTCGCCACACATCAGACAGGAAGCTTCGGAGGAGGTTCCTGTCAGTAAAAAACACTTTTGCAGGTGACAGTAGATTGTAAATGTTATTCTCTGATGATACAATGTGATCGGTGATAAAAGATGAAAACATTAAAATTTTATATTGGGAAAATTTCTGGCATTATCTGGGGAGAAAAATTTCAGTTTGCAGGCATATAAAGATATTCGTTTTGAAAAGTGCTTTTTTCTGTCTCCAATCGTTAATATGGAATATCTCATCAAAAATATGTTCCTCTGGTTTCATGTCACAGAAGAAATGCTTTATGCTAAAAGAGAAATTCCGACACCGATTGACACTCTGTCCTGGGATTATTACCAGTATGTAAAGAAAAGTCCCATAACAGGATGGAACAGTCCAACCTGTATCCTTTACGGAGGCAAAGACAATTTACAGTCTTTACAAGTGATAGAAAATTTTGTCAAGTCCAATCCTGTTGATTTGACTATTTCTGAACATAGTGAACATTCCTTTATGGGGAATGGAGATGACAAGATTATCAACAGTTGGATATGTGATAATCTGTAAAAGGGAAGAGAGATTAAGCTGCATGATTATGATAAAAAAGGGGTTATTGGGACAAGTATTTTAGAGGAAGAAGTGATATATTAGATGGAAGAATACATGGATTATGTGATCAAAATTTCACCGTTTGTGATTTATCATATCTTTACTGATCTCTCTGAAAACACATTTTGTCAGGATGGGGGGGAAGAAAGACCTGGTTTCAGTATTGTTCAAAATCTGTGGACAAACGCACCATATTATGAACTCATAAATGAGGCCGATTCAAAATTACCTGTAAATTTCAGAGCCAAGAAGGGAGAAAGAGATATTATACATGACTCAGTCAAGTTAGAAGAAGATTTTCATATAATGGTAGAAACTTATCCGTTTTTAGTTATTATCAGTGAAGTTGAATACAAATATAAAAATAAAACGCATAAAGATATGTTAATGTCAACACCATTAGAAACAATAAAAATAGATGAAAATACCATATTTCATATACGCGAATATTTACATGATAATTGCCATCATGAGGTTTTTATGTCAAATGATTCTTCCAGCATTTATAGTAAGACAAATAAACAGGTAATATCAGCTTGTAAGCATTTTAAAGAAAACGCTACATTTCCAGGTGGAAAAGAGGGTGGATATGGTTATGTTCTAAAAAAGATCAATGAATTGATCACTCCCATGGATCCAATGCAAAAATATTATCAGAAAGAGATAAAAGGCGGATGGATAAACAGAATTATATGCCATATTATATCAAGACAGAAAAGAGTATGACCGACTGGACATAATAAAAATAAACTATTTTCCGTTGATTTTATTTTAGAAGATTTTGTTTTGTTCAGTAGCTTTCTCAGATATTTAATTTTTACTATGAATAGCTGTGGATGATAAGTTGGCAGAATATTGGGGTTATGGCTGAAATCTTAAGTTGTATGTTTGATTTTGGAATATGTGAAAGTGACTATAATTATAGATAACAGAATGACACGGAGGGAGAAAATTTTATGAGATCAAAAGAAAGAATGCTTTTAGCCTTATGTTTGATGACAGCATTGTTGCTTTCTGGATGTTCATCAAAATCAGAATATTATATTGAGAAACCTAAGGATAATAAATTCAATATGGAAAGTGTTAGTGAATTGCAAAACTCAGATGTTGAGTTGATAAAAGAATTTCTGCCTGAAGTTACTGAGTGGTATAATCCAATAGATATTAGCAAGGAACAATCCATTGATTTTGTAGCAGATGAAATAGACGATTTAGGACATAGATTATATGAGAGCCCGACATGGACGTCCTATTTAAATAATTTTGCATCTGGAAATGCAGCAGAAGGAGATAAAGAAAAATTTCAGCAGATTGAAAAGGCGAATGTAATATATGGGAAAATTGCTGAGATCGTAATGACTTCTGATATGAATGTTATTTTATCAGAAAAATCAGATATGAACATGACAATAAGTGAAGAAATATGGATTGAGTTAGGAGATTGCATTAAAGAAGCAATAGATTATTATTATGAATAATCAGGGGCGTTGTGTGTAGAAGGTAATGTAAAATAGTTTGTGTCCAAGGAAAAATACCTCTTTTCTGGTAAGAATCAAGATCTGACAATTCTTATTGTAAAGGAGGTTTTTTTATGCCAGCAGCAAAGGAGCAGATACGAGAGATTATTGAAGATAACAACTTAAACAACGATGCATGACGACCATCCCGACATACAGATGGGGAACCGGGCGTTACGGATCAGCATGTAATGAAGCATGTCAAAATCGCACTGGAACATGAATTTACCGGAGGGAAATATCATGCAGCAAGGCATAAGTTTTGCAGCAATAAGGCAAAGGCAGGGGTCAATCCCAGGAGACTACAGTATATCGTGGGGCATTCGGACACAAGTATATGAAAAGGGGAACTTAGCGAGATATGAAAGAAATTTTACTAAGGATACTTAACAGTGAGATAGTGCATTATGTTGTTGTGCCTATAGCAATAGTTCTGTTGGGATGGGTAAAAAACGAACGTGACCCTAAAGAGAAGAATAAAGAATTGGGGTATTGGATGCTGAAATGTAGAAAACTACCTACTTTTCCAAATATTGCAACAAAAATTTACAAAATGATGGCAACAAATTTGCTGGTTGCATATATGGTTGAAGCGATACTCTGCTTTTGGAAAGGAATGACATTTTCGTATATTTTTTCTGGAATTTGGTATTTTGGCATAAATGCTCTGTTTGTTTTTTGGAATTGTAGAAGTGCCAATGGTAAGATAGAATTTTGGAAGAATGGAAAGGCAAAAGGAGTACTGATATTTACACTCTATTTGATATATGGAATTCCATTCTTTTCTGGATGGTATGGTAAATATAATTCGATTGTAAGAATTATATTTTGTATATTAATTTTCGTTTGGGCAATCTGTTTATTCAATTACTGTGATGCAGCTTTTATTTTGGATAACAGATATGCGGATATTTATGTAAAAGGGAGTGAACGTGCGCAATTCGCAGAGGCTGGAAGTATAAAGAAGTACGGGTAATGGATAATTGTAAATAGATATGCAAATGGATATGATGAAGAAATACGAATTAAAGAAAGCGACATAGTGAGGATTGATTATTATGGTGGACCAATGATTATGGTTGAAAAACGTAAGCTATTTAAAAAAGCTCAGAGTAAGAAATAAAGAAGCAAAATATAGAGAAGTGGCTTTTGAGTTTCAAGAGTGTTTATGGTAGCTGGAGACTGTCAATAATCTTGTGTCTTTGGAGAATTATTCTTTGCTGACAGAAATCAGGTATGTAGAAAAAAATCACATCTCATATATGCAGACGATACCCATTGTACGAATATGGCAAAATCGGGAATAGCATTTAAAACACTGTAATATCTCATGGGGCACGCAGATATAGCAACTACCTTAAACTTATGTATATACCTATCTCAAATCAGAAGATGCCAAGGACGAACTGGAACAGTTGAATGTAAGGGAGCAGTTAAAAAAGAAAAGGCATTTTGTAACTTCTTATTATTCCGAAAATAATCTAATATTATTCCTTTTGGTTGATTATGTTCCGGAAACGAGATATACTATTGAGGGAAAAGAGGTGCAATCTATATGTATATTACAGTAAAGCAGGCAGCAGAAAAGTGGGGGATTTCTGACAGACGAGTGCGTATACTTTGCTCGGAAGGAAAAATCTCGGGAGTCACACGAGAAGGGCACAGTTGGATGATCCCATCAGATGCGAAAAAACCACAGGATGGACGTTTTAAGGCTGCAGAAAGTTTACTGAAAGCCATAGACAGGAAGAAAAGAGAACTGGATACCAGACGCTCGTTGACTGAGGGTGAGCTGGAACGCTTGACTGAGGAATTTACTATTGAGTATACTTATAATTCAAATGCAATTGAGGGAAACACTTTAACCCTTCGTGAGACGGATATGGTTTTGCGCGGCCTGACGATTGACAGGAAGCCGTTAAAAGACCATATGGAGGCGGTCGGGCATAAAGAAGCGTTTGATTTTGTGCGGGATTTGGTAAAAGAGCAGAATTCTTTATCGGAGAGTATTATCAAGCAGATACACTATCTTGTATTAGCGGATAAACGGGAGGACCGGGGAGTTTACAGAAGAGTCCCCGTCAGAATTATGGGTGCGAAGCATGAACCGGTTCAGCCCTACTTGATCCAGCCTGAAATGGAACAGTTGTTGGAGGCTTATAGGAATAGTACAGATCATATCATTCCCCGGCTCGCACGCTTCCATATTGAATTCGAAGGGATTCATCCTTTTATAGACGGAAATGGCAGAACGGGGAGGCTGCTTGTGAATTTGGAATTGATGAAAGCAGGATACCCGCCAATTGATATTAAATTTGCAGACCGGATTTCATATTACAATGCATTCGACGAATACCATGTAAAGCATAATCTTGGTGCAATGGAAAAGCTGTTTGCAGGTTATGTGAATGCAAGGCTGGACAGTTACTTGATGATATTGGAATAATAACTATATGGGGAAGGATCTGTATGTTTGTTTTAGAATACTATGGATTGGATGATGAATTTGACAAGAAAGAAGTTTTTCCGATGGGTGGGCATTTTGCCCTCCAAGTCCGCACTTCCTTTTAACGATAGCAGGCAATCATTAAAAGGTTTGAATATAGGATGAATGAAAAAAAGGGCTGTTTCGGCAGTCCTTTTTTTATATTGCCGCCGATCACGGACTGGAGTCGGCCCATAGGGACGCGGCGGACAATGGTTTCTTCGTTGTTGAATTTATTGTCGGACATTCTACATCCACCTCTTTCCTATGAGTATATACCGGCAGGGTGGAGAATCAAGATACCCTTGTCCACGGAGGGTACGGTTATTTTTGACAGATAGTACGAAAAAGTGAACTACCGACTAAAAAAGACAGTACTTGATTTCATGGAGTTTCAGAGGTAATTTAGTGCAAAAGAGGCAAGGAGCGAGGAGGAATGAAAGATGCACTTTACGGGAAGGACGTGGAGGCCGCCCTACGAGGCGAATTCCGTCATCATACAGGCAACTTCCGGCTGTACTTACGGGAAATGCCGTTTCTGCAGCCTTTACAAAAACGAGTGTTTCCGTATGTCTCCGATGAAGGAGTTCGAGGAAGACCTGGCGGAGATTAAAAGTTACCAGCCATATGCGAGGCGCATCTTCTGGACAGGGGCGAACCCGTTTGCCATGAGCTATGAGAATCTGAAACTACGGGCGCTTACGGTGCGGGATTACCTCATCAAATGCCAGACGATGTCCATGTTCGCAAGCATCAGAGATATAAAAAACAAGGAAGTGTGGCAGCTTAAGAAGCTCCGGGCGATGGGGATAAACGGGCTGACCATCGGGACGGAGAGCGGTGACGATGACACACTTGCGCTGGCGGGCAAGGGATATACGGCGGCTGACATTCTGGAGCAGTGCCGGAAGCTGGACGAGGCGGGGATTGAATATTATTTCGTTTATATGACCGGGCTTGCGGGGAGGGGCAGGGGATACTGGAATGCGGTGAACAGCGCAAAGCTGTTCAGCCAGCTCAACCCCTATTTTATCTCGGTAGATTCACTCACGCTGTTTCCGGATACGGAGCTGTACCGCATGAAGCAGGAGGGGCAGTTTGCCCCTGCCGGGGAGAAGGAGCGCCTGGAGGAACTGCAGGTGTTTATCAAAAATTTGCAGATACGGACACACCTTTTTGCCAACTCCAGTTCAAACTTTTATCCGGTCACCGCCTATCTGCCGAAGGAGCGGGATTTTGTGGTTAGCGAGCTAAAGCACATCAAGGATACGGTAAGTGAGGAGGAAATGGCGGAATATCGCAGAAACCTGAAATCTTTAGGATGAAGAATTACACAAAAGACAACCATCGCTGTGGCTCACTACCATATGCGGCAGTTTACGTTTGTGCCACTTTGCAGGGCATCCGTCCCTATTTCATTGGGAATAATAAGGGCGGTTTATACATGAAAAACTAATAATCTGCGATTCATACAGCCAGATTAACTATTCACGAAGTAGATGTTAGAAATCCCCCTGATTTTTCCGATAAGTTAGTTGAAGACTGAAGGTGACAGAAACGATAAGAACTGCGGCATGTGTTGATGATAAAATATAAGGTCTTATCTTGTGTCGCTTATCAAAAGCAGGGCGCGGAATGCAGCATTACAGAATATGCTTTTCCTGATGTCCAGTATCTGGCAAACTCTGCTTAGTATTTTCTTACTCGGTATGATTGGCAGTAATGACGTTTAGCCTGTGCAGGAATATCAAAGGGATGGAGGCATCCGTAAGGTGCGGCACGAAACGGAGAGCTACATGGTGTGTGTAAACATAAGTTGTCTGTAATCAGGCGTGATGTGACAGGCTCTGTCGCCCCTGCTCCGGACTGTTTTTTGGTGATTACGGAGCCACCGCTGAAGATTACAGAGCAGATGTGGCTCTGAACGATTAAAGGGTTGAAGATATGGAGGCTTGAAGGAAATGGGTATTAATGGAATTGGAGTAGCGGGATATCCGATAACAGGATATACGGCAAGAAAGGCAGAAAGAGGCGCAGAATCCGGGTTTGTGGGTTTCATGGAAACGGTAGAAGAAAAGACGGCGCAGGGAAAGGCAGCCGACCAGGATGAGAAAGCCTTTGAGATGGTCGGCCCGAACGCCCCGCATGGCGTTAAGGATGTATGGATGGAGGCGGCGAAAGAGGTAAATGCGGATGGCATGGGAATCCGGGGCAACGGAATGATGAGCCACATATCGCAGATGATGGTGCAGAGGCTTAATAAACAGCTTAATGGCAAAACGGAGAATTTTGACATTCTTGGGAACACCGTGCAATCTGCGATCCAGGCAACGAAAAAGGCGCTGTACGATTTGGAGCATCCCATAGTATATACGCCCAGGAGCATAGAGGTTCAGCAGGCCCGTATCAAAGAAGGGGAATTTTACAGAGCGTTTTTGGAGAAGCTGGAAAAATTATAAGAAGGCATACCCAATAAGCCATAGCAGAACAGGGCAGGTATCCTCCGCGCTTTGTAGATTGAGAGCTGGTGCAGTTTTGAATGGCAAAGGTATGGCTGCCTGGTAACAAATTAAAAATAATGGAGTGACATTTAGCAATGGGAATAAGCAGCGTAAATGAACAGGGGTGCGCTGCGGGCGCTGCTGGAAGCCTGCGGTTATGATTTTTAAAATATAGAAACATGGGGGAGCATGTATTTTTTTGACACTTTTTTGGAGCAAAGGAAAACAGGGCAGTTATGGAAATACAGATACGGGATTCTTTTTCTTCTAATTGTGACTGCCGTCCGCATAAACCGGTGGCTTGGTATCGTAATGTGGAAACCGTGTTTGATCATACCCGTGCTCATGGTATGCTGTATGCTGTTTTACCGCATTAGGTGGAAACAGGGCATGTTTTTTTCCTGTCTGAATTACTGCCTGATGTTGCTGACAGATTTTTTATTGATGCAGGTGGGAAATATTTGGATTTCGCAGGATTTTGTAAGGAATACGGAATATGTTTTTCAATTCCTTCTTCTGTCCCTGCTTGCAAAAATGACATGGCTGTGTCTGCTTTTCACACTGCGGAAGATATGGGACGGATAAAATGATTACAGAGGGCTTTCCAATAGGGAATGGGTGAAATTAAGCATGATACCTTTATTTACGATGATGGCCCTTTGTGTCATATTATTTGGCTATAGTAGTGAAAAAAGGATGCAGAGTGTATACCTTTTCCTTGCAGTTGGATTAATTATGGTTAACTTAATTATTTTAGGGTTGATGCAGGGAATCCTTGAAAAAGAGGAACTGTTACGGGAAAGCGCACTGGCAGGCCAGAAGAAGGAGAGCCAGTTTGCCCATTACCGGGATATGCAGGCGGTCTATGAGCGGCAGGGGAGGAAGATGCACGACTACAAAAACCAGATAAGGACGATATAGGTGCTGCTGAAGAAGGGCGACACGCAGGCCGCCGCCGCACTTGCGGAACGGCTGACGGAGAGCATATCGGTGGAGATGGCAGCAGTCAACACGAACCACCCGGTGGTGGATGCCGTCCTGAACCAGAAGTTTCATGCCGCGAGGGAACAGGGCGTGTCCATGACGTTCCGGGTGGGCGACATGGGCGGGATTTGGCTGAATGAGGAGGAGACGGTGATCCTGCTCTCCAACCTACTGGACAACGCCATCTACGAATGCATGAAGGTGGTGCGGCAGGGGAGGAAGGCCGTCATCCACGTTAAGCTGGTGCAGGAGGGCGGGAAGCTGATCTTCTCCGTAAGGAACCCCGTGGTGGAAAAAGTGCAGGCCACGGAAGGCACCGGCCTGTCGAACGTGAAGACCGTGGCGGATAAATACGGGGGTGATTTCGCCGTTTCCTGTGACGCAGAAAAGTTCCAGGCGGTGGTGATGCTATAAACTTTATGGTCATTTCATGCGATTTATAGCCACTTGGTGCAATCTGGGTTGGAAAACAGGCTTCATCTACCGACAGATTTAATAAAGGTAATGGCAGAAATTGCGGTGAGTGATGATTCGCTGTTTAGCTGAATGTGGGCGTGATGCCCGGACTTACCATGAGGGGGCATGGGCGGTTCCGAATGGCAGAGGAACCGCAGTTTGACGAAGATGGACTGAACGGGGATTCGGATGAATCCAACGTGCAGGGGGAGATCATTTCGGCGGAACCGCATAAAGGGAGCGCGGAGTGAAAAAAGTAATTGTAGTAATTTCAGCGAAAGGGGGTGTTTGTCATGAAGTTTGACAGGGGAAGTTAGGCGGTATGTCTGCATGGAGGTAATGAACTGCTCGGACTTATCACAAGGGAGCGGATGCGGCTCTGACCGACAGAGGGGCTGCAATAATAAAAATAATGGAGGACATTTGGAGATGAGTGTAAATGGAATAGGGACAGCGGGATATCCGCTGACAGGATACACGGCAAGGAAAATGGAAAGAAGTGTGGAACCCGGAACGGTGGGATTCATGGAAACGGTGGAAGAAAAGGCGGCGCAGGGCAAAGCAGCCGGCCAGGATGAAAAAGCCTTTGAGATGGTCGGTCCCAATGCCCCGCAGGAAGTGAGGGATGCGTGGATGGACGCGGCGAAAGAAGTAAATGCGAATGGCATGGGAATCCGGGGCAACGGGATGATGAGCCACATATCGCAGATGATGGTGCAGCGGCTTAATAAACAGCTTAAAGGTGAAACGGAGAATATTGACATCCTTGGAAGCACAGTGGAATCTGCAATCCAGGCAACGAAACAGGCGCTGTATGATTTGGAGTATCCCAAAGTATATACGCCCAGGAGCATAGAGGTTCAGCAGGCTCGCATCAAAGAAGGGGAATTTTACAGGGCGTTTTTGGAGAGGCTGGGGCAGTTATAATAGATTTACAGAGGAGGGTGAAATAATGCAGGTCAGTTCGTCCAATGTTTCATTGCAGAACAGATATTTTTTAGGAACAGGAAGCATAGGCGGTATCCATCTGCACGACTTCAATGACAAATATGTTTTCTCCAAAAAGAAAAGCGGCATCAGTGATGAGGAATACCGGAAGCAGATTCGGGAACAGGCATATGAGGATTTTGCAAAAGGGCAGTTCCAGAACAAATCCGAAGGGTTTAACAGGCTGATGAAAAACTACACATCGGAAGTATCCCCGGATAGAAAAGGAATCATCACTTCCGGTCTAAAGGCTGTTTTAGGAAACAGGCAGAATGTGCTTAAGCCCATAGATTTTGTGGCGACGCTGCTGGAAGGGAAAGTGAAATATCAGAAACTGCCGTCAGGCAACAGCGATTACATAGAGTTTTATGATAAGAACGGTGAGATGGTGGCGACTTATTCCAATAATGGATGGACGATGTATACCACCAATGCGGAGGCTTCCAGACAGACGGAAATGTGCATGATCTATAACGAGGCATGGGGAAACGCCAAGAGGGGCATTCCGCTGGTGGGTGAAGAAGCAGTTAATGCAGAGAATCCGCAGAATAGCTTTGATGCAAAGGCATAGCAGGCAATGAATTCTATGGTTTCATATCCCGGATAAGCTACAGCCGAACAAGGCGGGGCAGGTATCCACGGTTTCCAACTGAACAGTAGGTTTTGAAATGGATATAACAGGAATAGCAAAAAGCCATCAAGCGGGAATCCAAAAGCCGGGAAAGGCATCATCCAAATTGTCTGATTCCCTCTGGAAGAAGGTAACAGGATGCGGTGCAGAACGTCTATATGGAGAATAAGTTCCTTGCCCTGCGGAAAAGCGAAGTTGCCAAAGTTGTGCCGGACAGGGCAGGCATGTCCGGCGTTCCGGTAGATTGGGGAATCGGGGAGCAGTGCGGACAGTGAGCCGTAATATTGAAAACAATGGAGGATTTGAAATGGGAGTTAATTCAGTAAATGATGCAGGTTCCGCATATGGAGCGGCTTTCAGGAACAAGCCGGTATACTTCATGACGGGAAAAGAGACAGAGGCGTTTTTTGACGGGAAGATGTGCAGGAACATGGAGCTGCGGGAGGACACCTGCACCCTCACCAGCAATAACACTTACCGCAGGCAGCATACCACTTATGAGGTTTCCGATAAGGACAAAGGCAGCGCATTCCTGGACTTGAACTTTCTGATCAAGGACGAGACCAGCAGCCTGAAAGGGAATCTCAGCGATGATAAGGATGTGGATTTCTATAACTTTTCCATCCCATTTATGAACTTCCAACGGAATTACTTTGGTGTTGAAGCTTACATTGATATGCCAGAGGGCTGTGATTACGACCTTACCCTGTATGACGAATACGGCAATCAGGTGGGGAAGGCAGAGTGGGACGGAGAGGGGCGGAAGAAGCTGACCGTCCCTAATTGGGATATCAATACCAGTAAATACTGCCTCAAGGTAGAAAACGGAAACGGGGAGGAGGTTTCCCCGGATGATTATTACAAGATCAGTTTCCATGTTTCTGAAAACAAGGAGCATGAAAAGACTGATGCCATCAGGGAAGCATATGGGAACCTTCACGGGGCATACAGTCAGAAAGATGAAAACTGGCGGGAATATCTTGATCAGTATAATGCCGTCTTAAAGGAGACGGAGCAGAATTATATAAAAGAACTGGAGCTTCTCCACCAGAAACAGTTTGACAGCCTGCCGGAAGAAAAGAAGTATAAGGGCGGGCGCACCGTGGATGAACTGCTGCAGGACATGGCGGAGGGGAAGGACTTAAATGATGCGGAACTGGAGTATGTGAAGATTTTTGCCAACCTGAAAGACATGGAAAAGGCGCAGATTAAAGCGGAGCTGAAAAACAGCTTTTCAGATGATTTCGTAAAGGATCTGGAAGGCATGGGCATTTCCCGTGACGACATAGAGGGTATGCGCGTAAGGATTGGGAGCAGCGGGGATGTGTCCGTGGACGGGATAGAGGACGAGGGTGTCCGGGAACAGGTGCAGAAGCTGATAGATGAAAAGTACGGTGACCGGATGTACCAGTATTACATAGGGATTGCGGACAGCGTGGGAGACCTGTCCGGTGGCACATACCGATATGCCACGGACATACAGGAAGTCCGGCGCTACCTGAAAGGGGTTACGGGGGAGGACATTTCCTTAGAAAATCTTTATCTGACGCCCGATGGGAAGATTGGAGGGCTGCCGGACAAGGCGGCTGATCTGATCAACAAGACAAAGGACAATGCCAGGATAGAACGGATGAAGGATGCGCTGGTGGATATCATAGGGAAGTTCAGGATAAGCGGAGACTTGGGAATTCCCGATTTCACTTCACAGTTCCAGTTCAAGGATGGGGCGTTCTCCGTGGCGGACAGCGGTTTTGCGGTGGATATGGGCGCATTGGATGGCCGGTTTACACCACAGTCCACTGGAAATATGTATTCCGATATGTATAAATATCAATTCAAGAAGGTTTTATAGGCTCCGCAGAAACAGAATAATAGACCTACAGGAGAGGGTGGAATAATGCAGGTAAGTTCGTTCAATGGTTCATTGCAGAACAGATATTTTTCAGGAACAGGAAGTATTGGAGGTATCCATCTGCCGGACTTCAATGACAAATATGTTTTCTCCAAAAAGAAAAGCGGTGTCAGTGATGAAGAATATCGGAAGCAGATTAGGGAACAGGCATATGAGGATTTTGCAAAAGGATAGTTCCAGAATAAATCCGAAGGGTTTAACAGGCTGATGAAAAGCTACACATCGGAAGTGTCTCCGGATAGAAAGGGGATTATCACTTCCGGCTTGAAAGCTGTTTCCAGAAACAGGCAGACTGTGCTGAAACCGATAGATTTTGTGGCGACGCTGCTTGAAGGGAAAGTGAAATATCAGAAACTGCCGTCAGGCAACAGCGATTACATAGAGTTTTATGATAAGAACGGTGAGATGGTGGCGACTTATTCCAACAATGGGTGGACGATGTATACCACCAATGCGGAGGCGTCCAGACAGACGGAAATGTGCATGATTTATAACGAGGCATGGGGAAATGCAAAGAGGGGCATTCCGTTGACGGGTGAAGAAGCAGTGAGTGTGAAAAATCCGCAGAATAGCTTTGACGCAAAGGCATAGTAAGGAAATGAAGCTACGGCTGTATATCCCCGATAATCCACAGTCTAACAAGGCTGGGTAGGCTCCCCCCCCGGCGTTTCAGCGGCCTCTGATAAGGTGGGGGGGGAGGCATCCCCGGCGATCCGGCAGAAAGGGAATATTTACATGAATCATTTTAAGCGGTTTTTATTACTTGTACTTGCAGTCGGAAAACCCAAGCAGGTAGGCGAGCATCCCAAACCGCGAGCCGAGCGCGTTCTGCTCGTTGACGTAGCGGTCGATCAGCAGCCGGATTTCTTTCGGCAGCTCCATCCTTTCCAGTTCGCCGGAGTATATGTCCGACTTTCTGAGAATCGCCTGGTATTCCCCATCACTGCTTACGATGCCATTCATGACTCCGTTCATGCGGGTGTCCATGAGCTGGTACAATGCAGAATCTTTTTTCAATCCAATCCCTGCTTCCGTGGTGTCGTAGCTTACCTCTGTTTTGGCGGGATAGTAAGCGGAAAAAGAAAAAAGCCGGAAAATCGCTTGTAGTGTCCGACTCTTTTTGATAATGTATTCACATGGGGTACTACCATAACGGGTAGGCGGTCAGTCCTTCTTCGCGGAGGGACTATCCCTCCGACAACGGGTAAAACCGGGAAAGGAGGGATTGCTTATGAGTGACTATGAACTGCTGACGGTTGTTCTGATGATTCTTGGAATCATCGTGTCGATCCTGATAGCATACATAAACACAAAAAAGTAACCGCCCCCAGGCCTGAAGTGAACCCCTTTCATTAGACATTTATTTTTGTCTAACAAAAGGGGTTCACTTCAATTTTCGGTGACGATTCCTTATACTGTTAGCGGAGGTACGGGTATGGTTCGTTTTTACATAGTCAGGCATGGTCAGACGCTTTTGAACAGCTTAGACCGGGCGCAGGGATGGGCTGATTCACCGCTCACCGAAGCAGGAAAGCAGATGGTGGCTGACATAGGGCAGAAACTAAAGGGAATTGATTTTGATGCGGTTTATACCAGCGATATGCTCCGTGCCATACAGACGGCAGAACTGATTCTGGAAGCAAACGGAAAGAAGGGTGTGCCAATAGAAAGGGACGTAAGGCTTCGGGAATGGTGCCTGGGGTGTATGGAGGCGGAGAATAATGCGGTTTTCATAAAGAATGTATCGGACTGGCTGGGAGGAGCGTCTTTTGCAGAGCTGAATCAGCGGCTCCCCGATGTTGCGGATGTCCTTTATGAACATGATACGACAGGAATGGCGGAGCCATTCCAGGCAATAGAAGAACGCCTGAAAGCTGCATTCATGGATACTGCCCAAAGGCATGGAATGGGGGAAAGCAGCAATATTCTGATAGTAACCCATGCCTTTGCTATAAAGACAATAATCCATTTATTTGCACCGGAGCAGTCAGGCAAATTTGGGAAGGTAAAGAACGCATCAGTTTCCCGGCTTGTATTTGAAAACGGGGTTTTCTCATTGGAGCCGGATATACAGATATGAAAAGAACAGCAGGAAAGCCAGTCAAGGTTCTCCTGCTGATTTTTTTGTACAGCACGGCGGTTGGATGTCTAACCTGTCCAAAAAGCCTGCACCCCAATCGCACATGGCATCCAGCACGGGGATGACGCTGCGTCCAAATGGGGTGAGGGAGTACAGCGTCCTGGGCGGCTTGTCCGGGATGACCTCCCGATGCAGCATCCCACATTCCTCCAGATCGTGTAGCTGCTGTGACAGCATCTTCGGCGTTGCCTTGGGGATCATGCGCTGCAGTTCCATATAGTGGAGCGGTTTTTCTATCAGATACCAGAGGATGAGCGGCTTGTATTTCCCGCCAATCAAAAACAGCGTGGCTTCAACCGGGCAGTTGAACTGGTCTTTTGAATATTCCATGATGTACCTCCAACTTTTAATAACTACCCTTTTGGGAAGTATCTACCCAAAAAGTGCATTCTTGCGGAATTTTCGTGTCCTGCTAAAATAGGGACAACGGTTTATTAACACGTTCAGTATACAATGGAAAGAGAGGATTTGCCACTATGGATTTTATCGAAATTGCAAAGAAGCGTTATTCCGTCCGGAGCTATAAGGACAAGAAAGTGGAGGAGGAAAAGCTGCAAAAGATTCTGGAGGCTGCGCATGTTGCGCCGACAGCAGCCAATCTCCAGCCCGTCCGCCTGATCGTCGTCCAGAGCAGTGAGGGGCTTGCGAAGATAGGGAAAGGGGCGAACCTTTACGGAGCGCCGCTGGCGGTCATCGTCTGTGCTGACCACGGAAAGGCATGGGTGCGCCCGTTTGATAAAAAACAGACCACCGATATAGACGCATCCATACTGACAGACCACATGATGCTGCAGGCAACGGAATCAGGTCTTGGATCCGTGTGGATATGCTATTTCAAGCCGGATGTGATACGCAGGGAGTTCGGGCTGCCGGATAATCTGGAGCCGGTCAATATCCTTGCAGTCGGATATTCAGATGAGGAAGCGGCTGACCCGGAGCGCCATTTACAGACACGCATCCCGGCAGAAGAACTGGTTTCCTACGAAACGGTATAGACAGGCTTATGCTATGAAAAATTAAATGAGGAGAGATGCACAAAAGCTAACCGCCGCACTATGGACTTCATCCGCCATATGCGGCGGTCTGCTTTTTCCCAGGCAGAGCAGGGCAGCCTGATAACGAAAATCACCTGGAAAGCGGGGAAATAAGAGGTAATATGCTTACACGGCGATTTGTGTTTGTGCCGCCTTGTAGGGCATCCGCCCCTATATCGGACGAATGGATAAATTGTATTTGTCGTTTTGATGTGATGGCAGGAAAAGAATTCATGATGTCAAATCTGCTATTCATGCTATTTGCGTTAGACAATATGCTGTTTTTTACGATATAAAAAGAAAAGCCGGATGAAGCATGAGATGATAAACCATTTCACAGACATAAAGGGACTGGCAGGAGCGGCAGTTATGAGGAAATGGAGCAGTATATTGCCAGGATGGACGAGAGTATGGAGGCGTTTGAGATGTCTGTCAGGACAGGGAACGCTGTTTCAGGAAAGGAGCAACCATGAATAACACAATCAATGTAAACTACATGACAAGGGCGTACGGTAATTTCTTGAAAAACAATGAAGCAAAGGGCGGCAAGACTGAAAGCCCGTCTTTTTGTGACAGGGTGGCAGAAAAGAGCCAGAATGTATCAGAAACGGGAAAGGCGGGGGCTGTTACGGCAAAGGACATGACAATGGATGAGTATAAGCAGTATATCCATGAAAAGATTTCACAGATTCCCATGCACCCGACCCGTATGTCGGAGAACATTTCTATCCATATTTCAGAAGCGGGGTTTGAGGCGATGAAAAATGACCCGGAGTATGAGGCGTGGGTGCTGAATGACCTGCGGACAGGATGGGCGCAGCCGGACAGATGGTCAGGCGTCTGTGGAGGGGCTTATTCCACCATCTGTTACGGAGCAACAAAAGAGGAGTGCCATGCAGAGATGTGGAGCGCAGGATACCAGAACGGAAGCGGGAAAGGCCTGTTTGACGGCAGGGCAAAAGACAGTTTCTGGGAGCGCAGGACAGAGCAGAAAAAATGGACGGAGGCGCAGATAAAAAAGGAGCAGGAGAAAAAAGGATGCAGGAAGTTGTGGATGTGCCATATGAGGCGGCGGGCATTTTGAAGTAAAGGCGGCATCTAATCCCAAACGGCTGAATGGCTGGAGGATACGCTCTCTCAAATGCCGGACTGTATTACGACAAAGTGCGTAGGTGTTTTTGAAGCTGACCCCGGCACAGAGGAATCTAAGAGAATGGTTGAGGAGGCGAGGGCCAGAAACAAAGAACGCAAAGAGGAATGGGAAAAGCTGCTTGAAAAGAATAAAGAAAAGACGGCAGAGCAGGAGAAGCCGGAAGAAAAGAAAGACGGCAGGAAGTATGATATTACTGTAATGGGAACAGATATGGGAAAAGTTACAGAGAATTTGATAAGTAAAATCGGTATGGGTAATAATGCCATGTCTACAGCACCGACAGTGACTGGCTTTGATTTAAAGGCGTAAATTTTTTCTGGCAGAGGCGAAAAAATAAGTACCCCTGACCGGAGGGGGACTGCTCAGATTTATTACAAGAGGGTGGGAGCGGCTCTGAACGACAAAGGGTGGTTATATCAAGAATAATGGAGGATATTTGAAAATGTTCGTTAATGGAATTGAAAGTAATTATTGTTATATGGAGGCTGCTATAAATCATGTGCAGAAAAAGGCATCTGCTGCGGATGCAGGCAGGAAAGTGACGGAATGTCCAGTTAATCTCTCTATTTCTGATGAGGGGAGAAATATGCTGCGGGAAATGGTAAATAAATTTGAACCTGATTCGGATTATGTCAATGCAAGGGAACTCACAATCCAAAATACAAATGAGGTCGCATGGGAACATTATACAGCAATGAGGGGAATCAGCAGCCAGACATTAAAAGATGGAAACTATAATGTGGAAGATGTAATGAAATCAATCATGGATACATATGAGGCCCGTTATGATGAAATCGTGAAAGAACATGAAAATGGAGAACGTGAAGTTTCCTATGGACTTACGGGAAAACGGTCGCTGACGATTGACGAAGACTTGGCCGGATTGGATGAGGCTTTTAAGATGCGCCTGGCAAATTTGGAAGGATATATTGCCTGTCAGCAGACAAACAGAGCCTTTGAAAATCCAAACAGTTCATGGTTTCTCAATAGAAGCGTTTCCCAAAATGAAGGAAAAACACAAGACAGGGTTGAATTTTTCGATACAGAGTATCGGGATTTGGCAGTGTCAATCATGGAGCAGACAAGAGAAAAGTTTTTGGCGGCTTTTAAGAGCTTTGGCTACAAAAAGGGAACGGCGGTAGGCATATTGGCAGATGGGCTGCCATTAAAATAATTGATGAAAATGGAGGATTTGAAAAATGAGCGTAAATGGAATAGGAACAACAGGATATCCGGCATGGCAGGGAGCAAGAAAAACACAGCAGAATACGGCTGGAAAGAGTTTTGCGGCGCAGGTGAACAATGTGGCAGGTGCAAAGCCACATACGTCTATTGTCTATATGAAAACGGAAGATATGTTGTACTCTGGTGGTAATGGGACAGGGCTGTCTTTCTACATCAAATATGCGGAAGGTTCAACAGAGGATGACCCGACTGTGATTGCAAAAGGTGTTGATGAGAATGGGAATGAATTTGAGCAGACTATACATATCAACAAGATAAATCCCCGGAATGCTTCATTAGTGGAAATGACGGCATTGGAATCCTATATGGGAGTGGATAAGAATGGAGGGCTTACATCATTACCACCTGAAACAGGAATGATGGGATTGAGTGACAGGACAGATTTTATGGATATGTTCCAAAAGCAGATCAGCGATATGAAGCTGCTGAGCCAGAAGAAGGCTGCGGCATATTACCAGTACAGTATGCGGGCATATTGGGATTTTATGAACAGGAAATAGAATCCAATAGACGCATATCCCCAATAAGCCACAGCCTGACAAGGCAGGGCAGGTATTCCCGGTGTTCCGGCAGATTAAAGGGATAAAGAACCAGACTTTTGAGGAGGACAACATGAAAAAGGACATTATTTTATGGGTGGCGGCCTCGATGGTAGTCATGTTGGTATTACCGTGGGTTGCGGTCACTTTTGTAAATGGTGATGCAGGAATGATGGTATGCTTTCTTTTGTTTTTTGCAGTCAACCCACTCTATTCCGTGATAATCGGAGCATTTGCGGGAAAAGATGTGAAGCATCTGTGGAATGTTCCGATTATTTCAGCTGTGCTGTTTTTGACTGGTACATGGATATTCTTTGATATGGGAGAAACGGCCTTTATCCTGTATGCGGTAGTCTATCTTGTTTTAGAAATAGTGGCTATGATGATTTCTATGCTTATCAGAAAGAAGGTACACAGGCAAAAAAGCATATAACCCTATGGAAGCACGCTTCCGGGCAGGTGGGACAGGATTTTGGGTTTCCAGCAGATTAAGAACGGGATGGTTTCGTATTTTAAGAGAGAAGGTGGCATTATAAAAAAGACATTAAGAAAGATAAAATATCTTATTATGTTGGTTGGGGTATAGCTTATGGAACATTTGCCGGAGGAATTTTTATTATGATTAAGATACTTTTCATCTGCCACGGCAGTATCTTGAAAAGTCCTAGAGAAGTCAGTAAAATCAATGGTTTCACAAAGCGGAAAGGCATTTACTACACCACCACTACACCATTTTTGAAAGAGCCTTGAAATGACAATTTCCAATATAAAATAGATTCTGAAAAGGATGATTAAGCGGCAGCTTCTTTTTATGAAAAAGGCTGCCGCTTTTAATAAGATTATGTACCTTGTGCGAATGCTCATGTACGGTAAAGAAGCAAGCAACCGAAAACAAGAGATAGACCGTCAGTTATACACATTCCCACAATGCCGACTACTACGGAATCCCCTTCATTCATACATCAATATTTTTTATTTTATTTGCAATAATGCTGATGTAATTCGCATATTTTTTGTTTCATCAGCTCTATCAGCTCTATTGGCTCTAATACAGTTGCATTGTTCCCAAATGACAGGAAATAATCGGCAACCCATTCCAATGTTGCATGACGAATTTCCATGTCAATTATTCCGCCACCTGTTGGGAATAGCTTTAATCCCCTTGCTAATAAAAATTCACTCTCGCAGCGTTTAGCACCTATGTCTGTCAGTTGAATTTTTATATGGTAATCATTTCCAGCTTCTAATTTTTCAAGATACTCTTGAATGGACGCAGGAATGGGATATTCTCCTTTAGGATAGGGCTTTTCCTCTATAATCTCCTTGATACGGTCAATACGAAATTCTCTGATTTGATTTACCGCTGTACAATATGCAGGACAATACCAAAGTCCATTCATAGCATATAACCCAATAGGTATAATCGTGCGTACACTTTCAGAATGTGTTGACGAATATCGTATTGTAGCTGAATGACGGTTTATGATAACATGAAACATTGATTTAAGAAATGGAGAATTACAATGCCTATCTGGAATCCAAAATACAACTTTATTTTGAATCTGCGTGATACTGTTTTGGATATCCAAAGGTAGGCAATTCAGAAATTTTTTCAAAACAGATATAGTCTCCTGCTCAAAAGGTAAATCGTGATAAAATTGTAATGCTTGACAAGCAAAGAATATAGCTTTTGCTTCGTTTTCTGAAAAAGTGACAGGCGGTAAAATACGCTCTTTCAATATATGATACCCACCCGCAGCTCCAACTTCGGAATAGAGTGGGAAGCCAGCCTGTTCTAATTCCTGTAAATCACGAAGTATTGTTCTCTTTGACACTGAAAATTCTTTTGCTAATTCGCCTACTGTAAAATCTTTTTTGGCATTTATTGTTATCATCATTTCAATAAGCCGTTCTGCTTTTGACATTTTTAAGACTCCTTCCCAAATGGTGACAGCCCTTGTCACCATTTTATGATAAATTATCCATGTATCAAATGCAATATGACACTAAAAACGAAAGGAAAATATTTTATGAGTAAAAATGTGATTGAAATGGTTATTTTTCAAACAAGCCCGGAAGTGACGGAGGAACACTTTTTACAGTTGTATCACAAATTAAGCAAAGTTCTTGAAAAAGATATTGCCGGATTTATAAAAAGGTCATTAACAAAAGATTTAAGACAGAATAAATGGGTAGAAATAATTTGCTGAGAATCAATGGAAGCAGCACAAGCAGCTTTGGAACAGTTACCACAAATATCAGAATTTCAAAAATATTGTTCCACTTTGATAGACGAGGGAACAATGATGTTTCATTTGGAGGAAATAGCATGACACCCAATGATATTCTTTCCTACTGTCTTTCTAACTTAAAAGATGTTGTACTGGTAGAGAGCTGGGGAGAAAGAGGCATTTTTTATAACCCTGACGGAGTTCTGAAACGGGGAGTATATGTTTTAACTGTTAAAGAAAAAGACGGCGATAATGATAAAGGCTCTATGCTGAACCGTAATAATGTATATCGTGTAAATATTAGTTTAAGAAAACAGACATTTATTAAAAAATTTGGGTATATTCCTGAACGTCCGTCTGCCGGAAAAATTGTGAAAATGGATTATGACTTTACCGCTTTAGATACCATTATTCCGCACCCTGTTTACGCATGGATGGGCTGGGTATGCGTCTTAAATCCCTCTGATAAGACTTTTGAGGATTTCAAGGTGATGATACAAGAATCTTATGATTTTGCAAAAGAAAAATTTAACAAAAGAAAAAAGTAAATAACGCAACAGAAGCAGACGGCGGCAAAAAGAAATATCCCTTGAATACCTCACAAAATAAAAGTTTTACCCTTTAGGCATAACAGACAAATCAGACAAATATTTTGAAGCACCTTATGAAGAATACCCTATAACGATATGCGGTCAGACAGTTATCCTCACGAATGGGGAGCTTGCCGCCGCCCTGTTATCCCTGCCAGAGAGAAAACGGGTAATCAAGACACGCTTGACAGAAGAAGAATACGCCGAGTTTTCTGAGGGTACCATATCACGATACCGCAGCAGAAAGCCGTTGATAGTCACCACAAATTTAACACTGGAGGAATTGCAGAACCCGAAGGACACCGCCCATGCCCGGATATATGACCGCCTTACGGAAATGTGTACCCCCGTCCGCATTACCGGGGAGAATTTCAGAAAAGCCAGAGCAAAGGAGAAAATGGAACAGCTTAAATCGCTGCTGAACAGAAAGGAGAGCCTATGAAAGAAATCCCCATTTGGGAAAAGAGTAATTTGAGTTTAGAAGAAGCTGCTGCCTATTCTGGAATCGGTATCAACAAGCTGCGTGACTTTACCAGTGACAGAAACTGCCAGTTTGTTTTGTGGGTAGGTAATAAACGGTTAATCAAACGCCGGCTGTTCGACCAGTTTATTGAGCAAGAGTATTCGATTTGGAATTTAGTGATGTAAAAATCAGTCTTGACATGATACAATGGACGTGCCATATCAAGACTCTTTCCATCACGGAAAGGAGTTTGACAATGTCCGAGAAGCGAAAAGACAATCCAAAAGCAGCTTGATGATGGGATCGACTATGCTGCCGGAAAGATTACCGTGCTTGCCCTTTTAGAACGATACATCAGTTTGAAACAAGGTGTGCGCTATAACACCAAAGTAGGCTATAATATTGTGCTGAATTTAGTCAAGAAAGAAGAGTTTGGTTATCGCCAGATAAGGGAGACGCACAACAATGGATTATGAAGCTGCATATCGAAAATGAAATGCGTTGGGCAATGAAGAAATACAAGAAGCTGCACCCGGATAAAACATTGCCCCATATCACGCCCTATGTGTTCCGCCATACATTCTGTACCAATATGACAAAGTCTGGGATGAACCCAAAGACTTTGCAATATATCATGGGACATAGTGATACAGGGATAACTCTGAATACATACACCCATATAGACTTAGAAATTGCACAAGAAGAAATGATTAAAATACAGAAAATGAGTTGATGTACAAATGACCAATTTACATCATTTTATACATCAAATTCTAACATAACTATGATAATTTATGATAAGATATGAGGAAAAGATTGTTTTTAGAAAGGAACAAAAAATACGAAGAGGTGCAGAAAATACAGCATTCACGGAGGTTTTAGCAACATGATAAAAATATTATTTGTCTGCCACGGCAACATCTGTCGTTCCCCGATGGCAGAATTTATTTTAAAGAACATGACTGCTGCGCGCGGTCTGGCAGATGATTTTCTGATCGAATCGGCGGCCACGAGTTATGAGGAGATCGGCAATCCGGTCTATCCGCCAGCGAGGAAGGAGCTGGCGCGCCATGGTATTTCCTGTGCCGGGAAGCAGGCCAGAAAACTGCGAAAAGATGACTTTGAGACTTTCGATCATCTGATTGCGATGGAAGGATACAATCTGCGCAATATACGGCGTGAATTTGGGGAAACACTGACGAAAAAGGTGTCGCTGATGCTGGACTATACCGATCAGCCGGGGGATATTGACGATCCCTGGTATACAGGTGAATTTGGCACTGTGTTTGCACAGATCACGGAAGGCTGTGAAGGTCTTCTCGCTTATCTTGGATATTAGAGTCCGGAGCTTACAGGAGGAGTGGATCTTGAGATGAAGCTGGAAATGGCGCCGATGGAGGGCATTACCACCTATGTTTACCGACAGGCGTATGCCCGTCATTTTGGGAAGATCGACAAATATTATACCCCTTTTATTTCTCTGCACAGGGAAAAGGAGTTCAGTCATAAAGAGAAAAATGAGATTCTGCCGGAGCACAATGCCGGCATTTTCGTTGTTCCACAAGTGCTGACAAACAGCAGTGAAGACTTCCTGCGGGCTGTCCGTAAACTGCAGGCGCTTGGCTATGAGGAAGTGAATATCAATCTGGGCTGTCCATCGGGAACGGTGACAGCCAAAGGGAAGGGCGCAGGTATGCTGAGTGATCCGCAGCGGCTGGACGTTTTTTTGGACGGTGTATTTGCGAATACGCCGATTGCTGTCTCCGTGAAGACAAGGCTTGGAATGACAGACGTGTCAGAATGGGACAGGCTGCTTTCCGTCTACCGGAATTATCCGTTGAAAGCGCTGATCGTCCATGCCCGTGTGCGTGATGATTTTTATGAGAACAGGCCGGATCTTGAAGCCTTCGCCAGGGCTTTGGCAGAAAGCCCGTGGCCGGTCTGCTACAACGGGGATATTTTCCAGGCGGGAGACTATGAGAGGATCGTGCGGATGTTTCCGTCTCTGGAGCGGGTGATGCTTGGACGGGGGTTGCTGTCAGACCCTTATCTGCCGGAGGGGATCAGAAGGTCGGAGCAAATGTCCGGTCTACAGGAAGGGGCGGCAGACATCCTTCCCGGGAGCGGCGGGCGGCAGACATGCGACTGGGAACGTCTGCGCAGTTTTCACGATGAGGTCTATCGGGGGTATCAGGAGACACAGATGGGAGAACACAATGTTCTGTGCCGGATGAAGGAACTGTGGACCTATATGAAACGCGTGTTTGAGCAGGCAGAGGAGTGTGAGAACGTCCCGGGGAAAGCGGGAGAGAAGGAGACGACATCGACGGTCGGCAATATACAGAGGAGCCATGGAAACGCCTGTGTGAAAAAGATCAGAAAGGCCGGCAGATATGCCGGATACGAAAAAGCAGTCGACGAACTTTTCCGGAGTCTGCGGGATCAGGGCGGCGGACAGTGATCGCACATGGACAAAGACAGATGCTAACCGGTGACATGCACATAGAAAACCGCGCCGCAGGATTGACTGCCTGTGGCGCGGAAACTACTGCTGAGGCAGTCCGCCCGCGCGCGGCGAATCGCGTAATACGCAATTCTTTTTTACCATATAGGAAAGTTCTCCGAATTTCCCATATGGTAAAAAAATGATTATCGCACTGCGGCGGAGGGGGGGGAGTATGTCGCTGTCGCGACCCGCCGCAGGCGGAGAATCCTGCCTTGCAGGATTCTTTTTTATGTTCCGGCTCTGTATAAGCAGTTGTCAGAAAATTAAAATTCATTTCCCGGGAATTTAGGGATACCGTCAAAGCCCGGTTTTAATTCATCATCGGTCGGAATATAGTCGGCCATCTCGCCATTGTTATATTTCTCATAAGCCACCATATCAAAATAGCCGGTGCCCGTAAGGCCGAAAACGATTGTCTTCTCCTCACCCGTCTCCTTGCATTTGAGCGCTTCATCAATGGCGATGCGGATTGCATGGCTGCTCTCCGGTGCGGGCAGAATGCCTTCCACTCTGGCAAACTGGGTTGCCGCATCGAATACGGCCGTCTGTTCCACACTGACAGCTTCCATGATACCGTCATGATAAAGCTGGGAGAGGATCGGACTCATGCCGTGATAGCGCAGGCCGCCTGCATGGTTGGCCGAGGGGATAAAGCCGCTGCCGAGCGTATACATCTTTGCAAGCGGACACACCTTTCCGGTATCACAGAAATCATAGGCGAACACGCCTCTTGTGAAGCTGGGGCAGGAAGCGGGTTCCACGGCAATGATCCGGTAATCTTTCTCGCCGCGGAGAATCTCGCCTGCGAAAGGAGAGATCAGGCCGCCCAGATTGGAGCCGCCGCCGGCACAACCGATGATAATATCGGGAGTGATGTCATATTTGTCAAGCGCTGCTTTCGTCTCCAGTCCAATGATGGTCTGATGGAGCAATACCTGATTGAGCACGCTGCCCAGCACGTAACGGTAGCCTTCACGGGATGTCTCCGCCTCTACGGCTTCGGAGATAGCGCAGCCGAGACTCCCGGTCGTACCCGGATGCTCGGCCAGTATCTTTTTGCCGATCTCCGTCGTCGTGCTCGGGGACGGTGTGACAGTGGCGCCATAGGTGCGCATGACTTCGCGGCGGAACGGTTTCTGCTCATAGGAAACTTTGACCATGTATACGAGACAGTCGAGCCCGAAATAAGAACACGCCATGGAGAGAGCGGTGCCCCACTGACCGGCTCCGGTCTCGGTGGTGACGCCCTTGAGCCCCTGCTTTTTTGCATAATAAGCCTGCGCGATGGCAGAGTTCAGCTTATGGCTGCCGCTTGTGTTATTGCCCTCAAATTTATAATAGATCCTGGCCGGTGTCTGTAGTTTTTCTTCCAGACAGTAAGCCCTTACGAGGGGCGAGGGACGATACATTTTATAAAAATTCTGAATTTCTTCCGGAATCGGGATATAAGCATTCGTGTTGTCCAGCTCCTGGGCAATCAGTTCGTCGCAGAACACGCCCCTGAGCTCGTCAGCCGTCATCGGCTGTAAGGTGCCCGGATTTAAGAGCGGTGCAGGTTTATGTTTCATGTCGGCGCGCAGATTGTACCATGCGGTAGGAAGCTCGTTTTCATCCAGATAAATTTTGTAGGGAATCTTTGTTTTTTCACTCATAATTTTCTCCTCCAGTTGTTGATCCGACTGATTTTCCAACTAATCTTAGCATAGGCCGTAAAATAGTGCAATTATTTTTCGCGGTGTGGCGGACGGTGACTGCCTGCCTTAAGAACTGCACTTGCGTCCGTCTGCCCGCTCTTTCAGAGGAACTGAACCTGGCCTGCCGCACTTTTCGTTGCAGACGCCGGATAAGTGTGCTATGATACAGATTGTCATTATCAACGTTACGATACGAAGTGAGGAAGAAAAAATGGAAAAACTGTTTAAACTGAGTGAAAACCAAACGAATGTGAGGACAGAAGTCATAGCAGGTATCACTACCTTTATGACAATGGCTTACATTCTGGCTGTCAATCCGAGCCTCCTTTCAGCGGCAGGTATGGATGCCACAGCAGTGTTGATTGCTACCTGTCTGGCATCCTTTGTGGGGACGGTGGCAATGGCCCTGCTGGCGAACTATCCGTTTGCACTGGCTCCCGGTATGGGACTGAATGCTTATTTTGCATTTACGGTGTGCATCGGCTGGGGATATGACTGGCGGGTGGCATTGATGGCTGTATTTATTGAGGGCCTTATCTTTATCGTCTTGTCTTTGACAAACGTGAGAGAGGCCATTTTTAATGCGATTCCCAGCACGCTGAAAAAGGGCGTCAGCGCCGGTATCGGTCTGTTTATCGCCTTTATCGGACTGCAGAACGGACATGTGGTAGTGAACAATGATTCTACTTTGCTGTCCTATGTAGATTTTGTCGGAACCTTTCATACGGAAGGAATCTGTGCCATTCTTGCACTGCTCGGCCTGCTCCTGACGGCTGTTCTCTATGTGAAAAAAGTAAAAGGCTCCATTTTGATCGGCATTGTGGCTACCTGGGTTCTCGGTATGATCTGTCAGGCGACAGGGCTGTATGTCGTGACGCCCGAGGCAGGATTTTATTCCCTCTATCCGACGTTTGCGCTGACAGATTTTACGGCGATTGGCAAGACATTCGGACAGTGCTTTATGGGCGACTATTCGAACGTGAGCGTTACCAATTTTATCGTGATCGTGTTTGCGTTTTTGTTTGTCGATATGTTTGATACGATCGGCACGCTGATCGGTGTTGCCACAAAGGCTGATATGCTCGATAAGAATGAAAAGCTGCCGAGGATTAAAAGTGCATTGCTGGCGGATGCGATCGCCACATCTGTAGGCGCGGTGTTCGGAACCTCCACGACGACGACATTTGTGGAGAGCTCTGCCGGTGTCGGCGCGGGAGCAAGGACCGGGCTGGCTTCCGTCGTGACCGGACTGCTGTTTCTGGTTGCGATCTTCTTTGCGCCGATTTTTACGGCGGTTCCGGGCTTTGCAACGGCTCCGGCGCTGATCTTTGTCGGCTTCCTGATGCTGTCGGCTGTCGTTAAGATCTCTTTCGACGATGTGGCGGAGGCGATTCCCGCATATCTGTGTCTGTTGTCTATGCCGCTGATGTACAGCATTTCCGAAGGGATTGCGATCGGCGTCATCTCCTATGTCGTTATCAATCTCTGCTGTGGTAAGGCAAAGAAAATCACACCGTTGATGTATGTGCTGGCGGTCTTGTTCGTATGCAAATATATTTTCCTGTAAGGAAACATAGGAAATAGAATTGTATTGACGCGATGTATGCGGAGGCTGTGAAGCAGTTAGTTCCGCCAGAAAATGAGAGGTCCGGGGCCGCATGGCTTTCCGGGCCTTTTGCTGTTTATCCGCTTGCCGGAAAGCGCGCAGACAGATTCTGCCTGCGTGAGAGTGCGGGAATCTGCCGGGATCTGCATGGACTTGCCAAGAGTGGGGACGCATACTATAATCAACACAGAAACAAAGGGACAGGGGATGGCAGACAATGACAATAAGAGTCGTAACGGATACAACGATGACAGCGGACACAGAAATGACAGCAAATACAACAATGACAACGGATACAGCAATGACAGCAGATGCAATGATGGCAACGGATACAGTAATAGCAACAGATACAGAAATGGCAACGACTGCAGTGATTACTATAAATGAGCTGGAACAGCTGGAAGAGACGCAGAGAACGATCATCGACATCAGGCCGGAGAGCGAGTTTTTGAGAGACAGCTTCCCCGGAGCGGTCAATGTTCCGGGACCGGAGATAGAGCGGGAACTGGAACTGGGGAGTGAAACGGAGAGCGGACGCCTTCCTGAGGCCCCCTGTCTTTATCTGCTCTGTCATACAGGCACGAGAAGCGGCGAGCTGGCGCGGCGGCTTTCGATGCGGGGCATTGCGGCGATGAGTGTGGAGGGCGGTTATCGCGCTTATGTGCGGCTGCGGCAGCAGCGCGAACTGGCGCGGGAAGCGGAAGTTTTGGAGCGCACCAGGGAGACTGAGCGCAGTATCATTAAAAAATATCGCAAAAATATATGGTGCCGGTTTACGAAAGCAGTACGGGAATATGAACTGATTGAGGACGGTGACAGGATCGCGGTCTGTATATCCGGCGGCAAAGATTCCATGCTGATGGCAAAGCTGTTCCAGGAACTGAAAAAACATGGACGGAATAATTTTGATCTTGTATTTCTGGTGATGAATCCGGGGTATCATAAAGAAAACTGGCAGATCATTCAAAATAATGCAAAGTTGCTCGGTATCCCGCTGACGGTCTTTGATACAGAAATTTTTGATATTGTGGCAGACGTGGAAGAGAGTCCCTGCTATCTGTGTGCGAGAATGCGCCGAGGCTATCTGTATCATCATGCAAAGGCGCTTGGCTGCAATAAGATCGCGCTGGGACACCATTATGACGATGTGATTGAAACAATTCTGATGGGGATGCTGTATGGCGGACAGATCGAAACGATGATGCCCAAGCTGCACAGCCTTAACTTCGAGGGAATGGAGCTGATCCGGCCGATGTACCTGATCAGGGAAGAGGCAGTGAAGGCTTGGCGGGACTATAACGGGCTGCATTTTATCCAGTGTGCCTGCCGCTTTACGGAAAACTGTACGAGCTGCGGGGGCGGGACAGGCTCCAAGCGCGATGAGATGAAAGCGCTGATCCGGCAGCTGCGCGCACAGAGCGATGTC
Organism: Lachnospiraceae bacterium JLR.KK008; assembly: GCA_037015955.1. NCBI lineage: Bacteria > Bacillati > Bacillota > Clostridia > Lachnospirales > Lachnospiraceae > Lachnospiraceae bacterium JLR.KK008. The sequence continues at coordinate 2,452,925 of CP143548.1, read as the reverse complement.
ATTGAGCAGAATATTTTTAACAGTGTAAAAAATGTCAATCTGAATAAAGTCATCGGCTATAAGAAAGACGGACAGACCTATCATTTTCTTGACACATATACGGCAGCCAATGATCCGCAGCCAACACGGGAGTGAACCGATCAAAGATCTGACAAGTTGTCTGTGACCGCTTTTCTCGCATCTGTACTCAGGAAGATCGAACTGTCGTTGTTATTTTACCTCATCTGTGTTAAAATTCAGGCAATATGGAAGGATAATAGAGGCAACATGATCTGACGATATAATCTTAAGAAATCATGAAATTTTTATTCTTTCTGCTTCTTAAGCTGGAATAAAATGGTATAATAAACTCAAAAATCCATTCGCTGCGCGTTTGCCGCGCGCCGCGCCCAAAGATTTTTGTATAATATCGGCAGATATTATACAGCCGGATGGCATCGGTTATCATGTCCGAAGGATGTAATATAATATCGGCAGATATTATACAGCCGGATGGCATCGGTTATCATGTCCGAAGGATGTAATATAATATCGGCAGATATTATACAGCCGGATGGCATCGGTTATCATGTCCGAAGGATGTAATATAATATCGGCAGATATTATACAGCCGGATGGCATCGGTTATCATGTCCGAAGGACATGATATAATATAAAACGGAGGTATTGCGTCATGAAAAGAGACAGGTTGAAATCAGGCATTTTGTCTGTGAAATATGCGGTAAAGATGGCTATGGCATCGATACTTCTGTCGGTGTTCCTTTTTTCAGGTGTTGTGTATGCGGAGGAAGACTACAAGGTGACAGAAATGAACATGCAGGGGACGATCAAAACGGACAGCTCGTTAAATGTCCGGTCCGGTCCGGGCAAAGAGTATGAGTCAATAGACAAAGTGAGCAACGATGTGGTGCTCAAGATCACCGGGCTGGCGGATAACGGATGGTATCAGGTAGAGATCGGCGGCAGGACCGGTTATGTGTCCGGTCAGTATGTGGACACTGTCGAAATTGTGCAGGAAGAGGCCGCGGAGCCGGGCGAGGAAGAGGTCATCGGGGAACCGGAGGAAGGCTATCGTGGACTGAATCAGAGCCCTTTTGTGATGAAGACGGCGGCGATCGGTGGCATTATCGTAGTTGTGCTCGTGATGCTTTTTCTGACGGTGAAGGGAATCCGCAAGGGCGGTGACGATGAGGACGACGGGGACTATGAAGCCGATGACTATGAGGACGACGGGGACTATGAAGCCGATGACTATGACGACGACGGAGACTATGAAGCCGACGACTATGAGGATGACGATGATGGAGACGGCGGCGATTATGAAGCCGAGGACTTTGAGGACAGCGGGGACTATGAAGCCGATGACTATGACGACGGCGATGAGTATGAAGATGAAGCCGGCGGGGATGGCAGATTAGAAGATGGTTATCATGGCAATTATGGCGAGGGGACAGCGGGGCGCAGAAAAGGACATAAGTCGGGCGATTCTCAAAAAGCGGGAAAAAAGATGGAGAGAAAGGCTTATATTCTGCGCGAGGAAGACTATCGGGTGGACATCGATCCAAGCTTTTTTGAGGACCGGGAGCCGATCGAACAGCCAGCCATGGTTACCGGTTATCTCGAGCGCAAAAAGATAGAAGAAGAGGCGGCAAAGGCGAGAGCAAAAGAGGCGAGTGAAGGTAAGCAGAAGGAACTTGACGAAGCGATGGAAAAACTGAGCGAGTTACAAAGAGAGATAGAAAGACTGAAGAAACAGGAATGACAAAGGACAGAGAATATACAACAAAAGAGCTTGGAAGGAGATTTGTCTCATATTTCAGGCCGTATCGGGGCACGCTGGCAGTGGATCTGCTCTGCGCCGCCCTGACAACGGTGTGTGAGATTGTGCTGCCGCTGCTCATACGACGGATTACGAACACGGCGCAGACCGATATAGCCCTGCTCACGGTGCGGATGATCCTGGGGTTTGCGGCAGTCTATTTTGTGCTGCGTATTGTGGATGCCGTGGCCAATTATTATATGGCGAATATCGGCCATGTGATGGGAGCGAGAATCGAGACAGATATGCGCAGGGACGCCTATGCACATCTGCAGCAGCTGTCGAATACGTACTTCAATAATACGAAAGTCGGACAGATCATGGGACGCATTACGAACGACCTGTTTGACGTGACAGAATTTGCCCATCACTGTCCGGAGGAATTTTTTATTGCCGGTCTGAAGATCAGCGTTTCCTTTGTGATCCTGGCGCGCATCAATGTGCTGTTGACTGTGCTCGTATTTTTGTTTGTGCCGCTGATGACGGTTGTCTGCATGAAGATTAACCGCTATGTGAAACGGAATTTTGCCCGTCAGAGGAATCAGATCGGAGAACTGAACGCCAGAATCGAGGACAGCCTGCTCGGGCAGAAGGTTGTAAAGGCCTTTGCCAACGAGGAGATGGAGAACGCCAGATTTGAGGAAGGCAATCAGGAATTTCTGAAAATCAAAAAAGAGACTTACCGGATCATGGGATATTTCAGCACATCGACCCGCATCTTTGACGGGCTGATGTATCTGGCGGTTATGATCGGCGGCGGTCTTTTTCTGATGAACGGGCTGATCCTGCCCGGCGACATGGTGGCGTATGTCCTGTATGTGACGACACTGCTGGCGACGATACGCCGTATCATTGAGTTTACGGAGCAGTTTCAGAGAGGGATGACGGGAATCGAGCGGTTTCTGCAGATCATGGATGCCGACATCGAGATCTTTGATGAGCCGGATGCTGTGGAACTGGAAGAGGCGTACGGCAATATCGAGTTTCGGGGCGTCAGTTTTGAATATCCGGATGACCACAATCAGGTGTTCCACAACCTGAATCTTACGATATATGCAGGGGAAAAGGTGGCGATTGTCGGGCCGTCGGGCGGCGGTAAGACGACGCTCTGCAATCTGATTCCCCGGTTTTATGATGTGACGGAGGGGGATATTTTACTGGACGGCAAAAATATCCGCCAGTTTACGTTAAAAAGTCTGCGCAGAAATATCGGTGTCGTGCAGCAGGACGTCTATCTGTTTTCCGGTACGGTCTATGATAACATTGCTTACGGGAAACCGGGTGCGTCCATGGAAGAGGTCAGAGAGGCTGCGAAACGGGCGGGCGCGGATGAATTTATAAATATGCTCAAAGATGGATATGATACTTATGTCGGTGAGCGGGGCGTGAAGCTGTCGGGCGGACAGAAACAGCGTATCAGCATCGCCCGGGTATTTCTCAAAAATCCCCCGGTGATCATTCTGGACGAGGCGACGTCTGCGCTTGACAACGAGAGTGAGTATGCGGTTGCCCGCTCTCTGGACGAGCTGGCGAAAGGGAGGACGACGCTGACGATTGCGCACAGACTGTCCAGTATCCGCAATTCCGACAGGATCATGGTGCTGACACAGGAGGGCATCGTGGAGGAAGGAAACCACGAGGCATTGATGGCCAGAGAGGGAATGTATTATCATTTCTATGAGATGGCCAATGCGTGGAAGTAAGAGGGCTTCCTATCGTGTTTGACAATGATCTGAAAAAAGAAAAGGCAGGGAAACAACAATGGCAATCGATCATAGAGAAGAGTTCCGGGAGGATCTGAAAGCGTTTCGTGAGATGACGGGGAAATTTTATGCGGGAGAGGTATCAGTGCCCGAGTACAAGTCATTTTCCGGAGGATTTGGCAGTTATGCGCAGCGGGGCGGGGAGCGCAGTATGCTCCGGCTGCGTCTCACCGGCGGGGAGGTCGACAGGGAAAATCTGAAATTTATTGCGGACAGCATAGAAAGGCACGGCATCGACAGGGTGCATCTGAGCACTTGTCAGAGTGTCCAGCTTCATGACCTGACGGAAGCGACTGTGTGCGGGCTGATTGAAGAGGCGTTTGATCATGGTATCATCACGAGAGGGGGCGGAGGCGATTTCCCGAGAAATGTAATGTGTTCGCCTCTCTCGGGTGTCGAGGAGGGAGAGTTCTTTGACGTGATGCCGTATGCGAAAGAGGCGGCGGATTATGCGCTGGGACTGATCAAGACTGTGAGGCTTCCGAGAAAGCTGAAGATTTGTTTTGAGAACGGTGTTAAAAATGACACACATGCTACATTTCGGGACATGGGATTTGTGGCGGAGGCCGGCGGCACATTCAGTGTGTATGTGGCAGGGGGACTTGGAAGCAATCCCAAGATGGGGGTAAAGGTAGCGGAAGGCGCAGAGCCTTCGAAGATATTGTATTATATCCGTTCGATGGTCGATCTGTTTACCGAATATGGCGAGTATGAGAAACGGGCCGTGTCGAGGACCCGCTATCTGCAGAATACACTGGGTATTGACGGCATTCAGAAAATATTTACGGAGAAACTGGAAAAGAATCTGGCACAGGGCGGACTGGATATTCAGGTGCAGACACCGGTTATTACGAAAAAGGGCGATGGAGAGATCAGCGGCAGCCGCATTATTAAGCAGAAACAGGACGGATTGTATGCGGTCTTTTATCACCCGTTTGGCGGGAATCCGTCCACAGATTTTTTCAGGAAATTGTATGAGGCGGTCAGAGATATGGAAGAAGTTGTGGTGCGTATCACACCGCAGGAAGGGTTGTATGTGATCAATCTGACGGCGCATGAGGCGAAGCAGGTGCTGGCGCTGACAGCGGACGGCGCGGAGACGTTGTTTGAACGATCTGTCGCCTGTATCGGGGCAGCCACCTGCCAGGTGGGAATCGGCAAATCACAGGAACTTCTGGCGGCCTGCCTTGCCCGTGTAAAGGAAGAGGGGTTCGCAGACGGCGTACTGCCGGAGATTCATATTTCCGGCTGTCCGTCCTCCTGCTCGGCGCATCAGATTGGCGCGCTCGGTTTTCGGGGCGGTAAGAAACCGACGCCGGAAGGGCCGAAATTTTCATTTGCCGTCTATGAGGACGGCTGCGCGGCATTCGGAGAGGAACGGTTCGGAAACGATCTGGCCAATCTGCTGGAGGAAGATATTCCGGAATTTCTCGTGGCACTGGGCAGAGAGGTGTCGGAACATGGCATGACTTATGAACAGTTCCGCAGCGCATACCCCGACAGACTGAAGGAGATCGCGGCCCGATTTGCTTAAGCGGCCGGTGGAAAGAGAAGGGATATTTTGAAGTACGCAGGAAAGGTAATGGCGGTCTTGCTGGCGGCGGCCTGTCTCCTTGTTCCGCTTCCGGTACGGGCGGAAAATGACAATGTTCTGGCAGATTATGAGGAGTACAAAAGCCGCCTTGCCGCCATAGAAAAGACCGGAGATATTGGTGGGTGCGGGTTTACCGTGGTGGAAGATCAGATATTTCCCATTGAGGTGAAAGGATACGGAGAGATCTCGATGATTCCGGCGTTTGACGAACAGCACGGACGTCTGGCGCTGTTTTTTGCGCAGGAGGACGGGACTGTTATTTACCGGACCGATCAACTGGAGACGAATAACCGGTTTCCGGGCCAGATGAAGCAGCCGGGGCGCAGCATTGCAGCGATCGTCTTTGAGGACTTGAACAGAGACGGGTATATGGACATCGTGCTGTTGACGACTTGTGTCAACGACGGCGGCCCGTATGCCGGAAAACCGTACCGGGTAGGTGATGTATTGTTCCAGAGCGGGCAGCAGACAGGATTTTACCAGGATTATCGTATCTCGGATCAGATCAATCGGTTCGGGATGAACAAAAACACGGAACTGATTATTGCTTTTGTCAGAGACGGCCATTCTACGGAATTTCTATATACGGCTTCCACACTGGATGAATTGCTTGCGCAGGGACTGGAGATCATCCCGGAACAATATTATACGAGGACATTTGGTAAGCTGGGGCGGCTGAAAGTCGTGCCGGGTATTTATCATATCGCCAGTTTTGATATTTTTATGGTCTATGTTGCCAATGAGCAGGGGAATATTATCGCCAGCCTTCAGCCGATGGGAAATTATGATAATCTGTATGCGCTCAAGGGGATTAACTGTCAGGACATTGACGGGGACGGGCTGAAAGACATTGTCATACTGGCAAAATACAGTTATGAGACTGACGAGGGCGAGATGCTCGTGGAGACCGATTATTCGATTTACTATCAGCGGACGGGAGCATTTTCTGCGGATACGGAGATCAAGGCAAAATACCGCTGTAACGATGACGATACGATGGAGAAGCTCGTGGAGAAGGCGCGGGCTTACTGGGGATGGAAAGTAGAGAAAACAGAAGATGATTAAGATACTGATAGTTGACGATGAAAAACCGATCTGCGACCTGATCGACCTCAACCTGTCTTCCGCCGGGTATCAGTGCACTTCCGTGCAGGACGGACTGGAGGCGCTGGATCTGATTGAGAAGAATACCTATGATCTGATCCTTTTGGATATTATGTTGCCGGGGGCGGACGGTTATGACATTATGGAATATATCAGGCCGCTGGAAATTCCCGTGATCTTTATCACTGCCAAACATGCGGTGAAAGACCGGGTGAAGGGACTGAAACTGGGCGCGGACGATTATCTTGTGAAGCCGTTTGACGTGGTGGAGCTTGTTGCAAGAGTGGAGGCAGTGCTGCGTCGTTACAATAAGACGGAACAGAAGCTGTCAGCCGGAGATGTGACGGTGGATGTGGAGGCCCGGAGAGTGACGAAGGCCGGGAAACCCATTGTACTGACGAACAAAGAATTCGGCCTGCTTGTACTGTTTATCAAAAACAAAAATGTGGCGCTCTTTCGTGAGACGCTGTATGAGAAAGTGTGGGAAGAGGAGTATCTGGGCGACAGCCGGACTCTGGATCTGCATGTACAGCGTCTGCGAAGAAAGCTGGGCTGGGAGCGCTGCCTGGTGGCGGTGTATAAGGTCGGTTACCGTTTAGAGGTATCACAATGAAATTTTCTCTGAAATTGCTGCTGTGGATGATCATTGTCATGGCGCTGGCGCTGGGGTTTTCCGGCTTCTATCTTGTGAATTATGTATTTGAGACGTCTCTGGAACGGGAAGTGAGCCAGGCTCTGGATGAAAGCAGCATTCTCAGCTTCGCTTTCGAGACAGCGTCTTTGAGTGTGCCTGCCAAATACAGCGTACTGCCGGACAGTACGGTGGAAGAGATCACTTCCAATCTGGAGATGAGCGGCCGGGGGAGCGGCAGACTGCTGCGCGTCTCTGACGAGCAGAAAAATGTGCTCTATACGGGCAACGGATTTTCAGCGGACGATGAACTGCTGATGCAGATGGAGGAAGAGAAAAAGGCATACCGGATCATCCGCTCAGGGGATAAGTACTATATTCATACCGGAATTGCGGTAAAGGCGCTGGACAGAGTTCTCTATCTGGAGATGATGAAGGATGTCTCGGAAGTGTTCACAGAGCGGGCGATGGGATTTTCCCTGTACCGGCAGGTCATGTTCGTGATGCTGATCGTCGGTACGATAGCCATGCACTTTATCTCGTCGTTCATGACAAAGCCGGTCCGCCTGCTGACGAAAGCGGCCAAGCGGATGGCGGCCGGGGATTACTCTTACCGGGCCAGACAGGTCAGCCGGGACGAACTCGGGCAGCTGACACGAGATTTTAATAAAATGGCGAAAGCGCTGGAACGGAATATCGAACGGCTGGAAGAGGAGATCGAGGCGAAAGAAGAGTTTATGGGTGCGTTTGCCCATGAGCTGAAGACACCGCTGACAGCCATTATCGGGTATGCGGATATGCTGCGTTCTCATAAACTGGACGAAGAGAACAGCTTTATGTCCGCAAATTATATTTATACGGAGGGGAAACGTCTGGAGGCCATGTCGTTTCGCCTGCTCGACATTATCGTTGCCGGGAAAAATGAGGCGGAGCTTCAGAGCGTATCGGCGGAGGCAATGTTTGCATATCTGCAGGATATGTTTGCGGGAAGCAAAGAAGCGGTATTTACCTTTACATACGAGCCGGGAGAGATTCTGGCGGAAATGAATCTGATCAAGACGGTGCTTGTGAATCTGATCGACAACGCCCGCAAGGCATCGGAGCCGGGAGGGAAGATCGAGGTCAGCGGTCAGACACTCGAAAATGGTTACCGGTTCGCAGTCAGAGACAATGGCATCGGCATTCCGCAGGAGGAACTGCGCAAGATCACGAAAGCCTTCTATATGGTAGATAAATCCCGGGCCAGAAGTAAAAACGGGGCCGGGCTTGGCCTTGCGCTCTGCGTGGAAATATTGAAGATTCATCACAGTGAGCTGGAGATAGAGAGCGAGGCCGGAAAGGGTTCCTGCTTCAGCTTTGTCCTTCCCGGTCAGACAGCCGCCCAGGCGCAAAAGAAGGGAAGGAGGAAGGAACGAAATGAAGTATAAGGCGAAGATAACGGCATTTTTCCTTCTGACGGCGGTCTGCGTGGCCCTGTCTATCTGGGGACCGGAGTCCATGGCCAAATACCGGGATAAGAGTACGCTCGGACAGATTCATGCGGAGACGATTGAGGAAGCGAGCGCCGGGTACCGCTATGAACTCAACGCCAATGAAAGGCTGTATATCCTTTCCCGATGTCTGAGCAGCCAGACACTTCCCGAGAGTGAGCAAAATGCCATGACCCGCGTCGGGATGGATTACGAGGAACTGGAGGGGTCCTACGCCTTTGTTGTAAATTATCGGGGACCTTCCGGCAGGGAGATCACAGATGAACAGATCTATGAGACGTGCAATGACGGACTGCGTATTTTGAAAGAAGCGGGAATCCTGCCGGAGGAGGTGCGGGAAGTGGAACCCGCCGCTTATAACGCGGTGCTTTATTCTGCCATCGACGTGTTGGAGCCGAGAAATAATATCGCTGTCTGGAAGATGAGTCTTTCCAACAGTCAGAAAAATGCCAATAAGGAAAACCGTCTGATCGACGCCTATATCGATGCGGACGACGGCAGGCTCTATGAGTTCTATGTGAGAACACCGCTGCTGTGGGAAGAGATTGACGCGGACAAGATCATCGAAAAATGGAGTAAATATATGGGACTTGGGAGTCCCGTTGCCTATGAATCGGACAACCCGCTTCTGGAAGTGACACCTTATTATAAGAAGTATGTCTTCCCGGGGATGGGGGAAGAGGCGACGATTGTGACGATCGGCTTTTATGAAGGGATCAATGAATTGTTTCTGAAGATATCCAAATAGATCCGGGTGTCAAGAGGCAGATCGGAAATGATGCAAAAATGATGCAAAAATGATACCAATTTGATGCAGCGCCTGTGTAATCTTATCTTATCGAAATTACAGGGGAGTTTGGTATTATGCACAAAAGAGAAATTGGTCACAGCAAAAGGACGGCCGGCAAAAGAAAAAACGTTCGCCGCGAAGGAAAGAATTTCAGACAAGTCTGCCGGGAAAACCGCAGGCGGGAGCAAAGGCTCCGGGTTTTGAAACGTGTTTTTGTCACGGCGGCGACGATCGCGATGGTCTGTCTGACTGCTTTTCTGCTGCAAAGGATTCCTGCACTGGAAGTGTTTGCAGCCTCGCGGGAAGTCCAGGCGGAGAAAGAAGTGCAGCCGCAGACTCCGATGCAGAGTTATTCGCTGGAAGGGATGTTTGACGAATTGTGGGCTTCGGGGATGCTGACAGAAGTGTCAGATATACCGGTGATTTTTATAGACCCGGGGCATGGCGGTGAGGACGAAGGCTGTGCCAGAGGCGGAATCCAGGAGAAAATGGTGAACTTATCGATTGCCGGACGGGTGCGTGACAAACTGGAAGCGCTCGGCTATACGGTTATCATGTCGCGGGAAGATGACAGCTATATCACCAAAGAGGAGCGGGTAAAAATGGCAAATGCCGCCCGCGCAGACATTTATGTGAGCATTCATCAGAATGCTTCCGAGGATACGAGTGTCAGCGGAATGGAAGTGTGGTATGAGGAGACGGGCACCGGGTGGGATAACAGGCGGCTGGCACAGCTTATGCGCCAGCAGACGGCAAGGAAGGTGGAGACAGCAGAGCGGGAACTGCGGGGAGATGCGGACTTCCATGTGACCGGTGAGACGAAAATGCCGTCCTGCCTGATTGAGACAGGATTTCTGTCCAACAAAGAGGAACGGAACCTGCTGATCACGGAGGAATATCAGGAACAGATCGCGGACGGCATCGTGCAGGGGATCGAGTATTATTTCCACCCAAAGACGATGTATCTGACATTTGATGACGGACCATCCGAGGAAAACACCGCGAGGGTGCTGGATATTTTAAAAGAGCGGGGCATCAGGGCGACATTCTTTCTTGTAGGAGAAAATGTGAGAAAGCATCCGGAGATTGCGCGCAGGATTGTAGAGGAAGGGCATACGATCGGCATCCACTGTGACACCCATGACTATGAACAGGTGTATGAGAGTGTGGACAGCTATGTCGAGGATTTTGAGACGGCGAGGCAGACTGTCTACGAGGTGACAGGCGTGGATGTAAAGCTCTTCCGGTTTCCCGGAGGCAGCGTCAACAGCTATAATCAGGGCGTCAACGAGGAAATCATCGAGGAGATGACAGAGCGGGGCTATATTTATTATGACTGGAATGCCAGTCTGGAAGACGCTGTGGAAGATGCGGACCCGCAGGATCTGATCGCCAACGGCGTAGAGACGACACTGGGACGCAAGAAGATCATTATGCTGGCTCATGACGTCGTCTACAGCACGGGCATCTGCCTGAACGAACTGCTCGATCAACTTCCCGAGTATGAGATGATGCCCCTCGATGAAGATGTGGAGCCGATCCGGTTTTAGGCCGGATTCGTGCGATCGGGCTACATGACAAACGTATCAGTGATTAAACTGTGAACATTCATCAGCCGATTTCCGTTATGAGCAGAAGGTCAAAAAGTTTCCGTTATGCTCCGTGCTGCGGATCTGGTATTTTCAGATTGTCCTTCTGTCAAGTCCTATGCCGGCGACGCAGACGGTCTGCATTCGCCATCCGGGCTCAGGCAGCCCTTTTCCGAACCTCCGTGTCCGGAAACTGCTGATGTTGACAGGACAATAGAAAATACAAATATCCTCCGCAAGTCGCAGACACGAAAATCTTTCTGTCCTTCTGCGGTGCAAAATCAAAGTCGTGTTCTTGTTCACAGTTTGTTCTTTAATGCGTTTGTCATACCCGGCGCAGTTCTTGACAGCGAATGATCAGGGAGTATAAGATAAATGGCAGGAGATAGAATGCTCCTGTCATTTTGCCGTATGGGAAATGAGATTTTTTCTATGCGGGAACGTGATGCAGGATGTGGCTGATCACAAAAGAGGAAAAGGAGAAAGAGATGCTTGAGAAGAGAACAGGTTATGGGCTGCGGGACGGCGCGTTTATTTTGCTGGGTGCGATCCTGCTGTTTCTTCCGTTCATTTACTGGAATCTGACAGTCGGACAAAGACCGATGTATGAAGTGTTGTATGCGGAGACCGTCTTTTTTCCGGATTATTTTGTGATGCTGTTACTGGCGGTATTCGCTGCGGGGCTTAACTGTCTGCTCAGCAGAAAATGGCTCACTAAGAAACACGGCTTGTTATGGATGCTTTTATTCCATGCGCTGCTTTGGGTAATGTTTATGGCTGTTCTGGCCGTCTACTTTGGGATTTCCGCCGGTGTGTGGGCCGCCGCCGCATTTGTGATGGTAATGATGCGGATCGTCCTGCTGTGTCTTCTGGCGACAGGAATGGTTCAGGGCTGTGTGGCAGTTCTGTTTTCGGCGGCAGTTCATATGCTCTCATTACTGTACCCTCAGTGAACAAAGGGACACACGGCGTGTGTACCCTTGTCCACTGAGGGTATAAAAACAAATAAATATAAGATGGGAAAGGATGGTAAGAATGAAAGTACTTATGATCAACGGCTCCCCGCATGTGGAGGGGAATACTTATATCGCACTGCATGAGATGGAGAAGGTGTTTGCCAGGAATCAGATCGGGACAGAGCTGGTGCAGATCGGTGGCAAGGACATCAGAGGCTGCGTCGCCTGCGGTTTTTGCGGCAGGAACGGTAAATGTGCCTTTGGCGATCTCGTCAATGAGACAGCGCCGCTCTTTGAAGCCTGCGACGGCCTTGTAGTCGGCAGCCCGGTCTACTATGCGTCCGCCAATGCCACGCTTATAGCCTTTCTGGACCGGCTGTTCTACAGTACATCGTTCGACAAGACGATGAAAGTGGGAGCCAGTGTGGTGGCGGCCAGAAGAGGCGGCCTTTCGGCGACGTTTGACGAGCTGAATAAATACTTTACAATCTCCGGGATGCCTGTCGCTTCCGGCCAGTACTGGAACAGCATTCACGGCAGAACCGCCGGAGAGGCCGCGCAGGATGAGGAAGGACTTCAGACGATGCGTGTTCTGGCGGAGAATATGTCGTTTTTGATGAAAAGTATTGCGCTTGGCAAAGAGACTTATGGTCTGCCGGAAAAGGAATCCCGGATCGTAACCAACTTCATTCGATAGTTTCAGGATTGGGCCGGCCCGGAAGCACTCTGCGTGAAAGACTGATTTTTCAAACGTTCCCCGCATATGTATGAAATAATGGAGAGTCCTGTCAGACAGCGTATGGCAGAACCGCCGGTCTGGCGGGGACAGGAAATAAATCAAAAAAGCGGGTGGACAGATGGAATTGACAGCATATTCGTATGACACAACGATGAAAGCGATAGAGCATTTGCTCATGTATTATCCTTTTATGGAAAAGACAGTGATCGGCAGCAGTGTGATGGGGAAAGAGATCCCTGCGCTGCGTCTGGGTGTCGGTGAGATACAGGTCTGTTACAGCGCAGCGTTTCATGCCAACGAGTGGATCACGGTGCCGGTCCTCTTGCAGTTTGCGGAAGACTATGCGCGGGCGGTGGCGGAGGGTGAACTGTTCAACGGTGTTGATGCCAGAGCTCTGTACCAACAGGTAACACTTTATCTCATACCGCTCGTCAATCCGGACGGTGTCGATCTGGTGACAGGCGCGCTGACAGAAGGAGACTATTATGAGCAGGCCAGACGGATTGCGGCGGACTATCCACAGATTCCCTTTCCGGATGGCTGGAAGGCAAATATTGAGGGGACCGATCTGAACCTTCAGTTTCCGGCGGACTGGGAGCTGGCAAAGCAGATCAAATATGAGCAGGGCTACCGGACACCTGCGCCGAGAGATTACGTGGGGCCGGCGCCCCTGACGGCTCCTGAGAGCCGGGCGATTTATGAGTTCACAACGTCTCATGATTTTTCTCTGATACTGGCTTATCATACACAGGGGGAAGTGATCTACTGGAAATATAAAGATCTGGAGCCGCCCCGTTCCAGAGAGATCGCGGACCATTTCGGGGAAGTGAGCGACTATGCGGTCGAGCAGACCCCTTATGCGTCCGGGAATGCGGGCTATAAGGACTGGTTTATTTTACAGTACGACAGGCCGGGCTATACGATAGAGGCAGGATATGGGGAGAACCCGCTTCCGATTGAAGACTTGCCGGAGATCTACAGACGCAATATCGGCATCCTCACAGGAGGAATGACAGAGATTCTGTGAGCGGATATTTGCTCCTGCGCCTGTTCTGTGAGTACTCAAAAACCGATTGCCAGATCAGCCGGCGCCTGTTAAAATAAGGAAGGTACAAATGTTCGGGCAGTGATACGGAAGGGATTGCAACATCACCTTCAGATATTATATCCCACATTTTCAGGAGGCGGGAATGTACGATAAACTGACAAGATCAGATATGAAAAAGATGCAGGAGGAGATCGACTACCGGAAGCTGGAACTGCGTCCGAAGCTGCTGGAGGACGTGAAAGAGACGAGGGCGCATGGGGACCTGAGCGAAAATTTTGAATATCACGCGGCGAAAAAGGAAAAAAATAAAAACGAGAGCCGGATTCGCTATCTGGAGCGGATGCTGCGGACGGCGCAGATGATCGACGACAGCTCCAAAGAGGATGAGGTTGGCATGAACAATACGGTGGAAGTCTACTTTGAGGAAGATGACGTTACGGAACAGTACCGGATTGTGACGACGGTCAGAGGCGACTCTCTGCACAACCTGATCAGCATAGAATCACCGCTCGGAAAAGCGCTGATGGGACATAAGGCCGGAGACAGAGTGGAAGTGAAAGTCAACGATACATACAGCTATCCGGTGATGATTCAAAAGATCATCAATACGGAAGATGACTCTGCGGACCGGATTCGCGGGTATTGAATATGGATGGCGTATAATTTGACTGCGCACGGGCATACTGGCATTGTAAAAAAATTCTAAGCGAGGTGCACGTGTATGGTATTGACAGAAAAAGAAGCAACGACGATCAAAGACCTGCAGACGCAGGAAGAGACATGTATCAGGAAATACGAGAAATATGGGCAGCAGGCGCATGACACAGAGTTGAAAAATCTGTTCCAGACATTAAAGCAGAATGAGCAGGAACATTATAATTCTCTCGGGCAGGTATTAAAAGGGACCGTACCGACCTGCGACTGCAATGATTCTCAGGGCAGAAATTATGAGCCTAAGAGAACATACGATCAGATGACCAATTCCCAGGAGAAGAAGGAAGACTGTTTCCTTGCGACGGACTGCATCGGCACGGAAAAGCTCGTCTCTTCCGAGTACAATACAAATGTATTTACATGCTGTGATTCTTCCGTGCGCAAACTTCTGGCGGACATTCAGGTCGAGGAGCAGAATCATGCGGAAATGCTCTATAAATACAAACAGGTCAACGGGATGCAGTAAGACAGTAATTTTCGAAGCCTCTTTATACAGAGGCTTCCTTACATAAAGGCGGCATGACATGAATTTACTGACGATGAAACATGTGACAAAATCATACACGGATAAAATATTGCTGGACGGCGTGGACTTCAGTCTGGAAGCGGGGGAAAAGACAGGAATCATCGGCATCAACGGTACGGGAAAATCAACGCTTCTGAAAGTGATCGCAGGGCTGGAATCGTTTGAAGCGGGAGAGCTGACCAGAGGCAGTCAGGTGATGGTCAGTTATCTGCCCCAGAATCCGGTCTTTCCGGAGGGAATGACGATCTATGATTATGTCGTCACGGCGAACGCTGACAGTGCCCATGCCTGGGACATAGAAGGGGAGGCGAAGTCGATGCTGAACAGACTTGGTTTTACCGACTATGGACAGGTCATCGATCCTCTCTCCGGCGGACAGAAAAAGAAAGTGGCGCTGGCGGGTGCGCTTTTGTCAGGCAGAGAGATCCTGATTCTCGATGAGCCGACCAACCATCTGGACAACCGGATGACAGAATGGCTGGAAAACTGGCTGCGGGCGTACAAGGGCACGGTCGTCATGGTCACGCATGACCGCTACTTTCTCGATCTTGTGTGTAACCGTATCGTGGAAGTGCATCAGGGAAAGCTGTATTCCTACCAGACGAATTACGAAGGTTTTCTGAAGCTGAAGGCTGAGAGAGAGGCCATGGCGGCTTCCACGCAGAAAAAGCATGAAAATATGCTGCGTAAGGAGATCGCCTGGATACAGAGAGGAGCCAGGGCGCGTGCTACCAAGCAGAAAGCGCATATCGCCAGATACGAGGCGCTCCGGGATGAAGAGAAGAGGATACCGGAGGCAAATGTGGAGATTGAGGCCGTCTCATCCAGACTGGGAAAGAAGACGATCCTTCTGCACCATATTTCCAAGAGCTATGGAGAGAACATGCTGATCCGGGATTTTACATATACGTTTCTGCGGACGGACCGGATTGGCATTTTAGGTCCAAACGGCTGCGGGAAGACGACGCTGATGCGTCTGATCACCGGACAGGAGACGGCGGACAGCGGTCAGGTGGAGACCGGGGAGACCGTTAAGATCGGATATTATGCCCAGGAAGCGGAACATATGGACGCAGACCAGAAGGTCATCGATTATATCCGGGAGACGGCGGAAGTGATCCGGACGGCGGACGGCACGGTGACGGCCTCCCAGATGCTGGAGAAATTTTTATTCGAAGGGGCTCTCCAGTACGCGAGGATCGGCAAACTGTCGGGCGGCGAGCGGAGGCGGCTGTATCTGGCGAAAGTGCTGATGGAGGCGCCGAATGTACTGATTCTCGACGAGCCGACCAACGATCTGGATATTCAGACGCTCTGCGTGCTGGAGGACTATCTGGACACATTTCCGGGGATCGTGATCACAGTTTCCCATGATCGTTATTTCCTCGACCGTGTGGCGAGGCGGATGCTGACCTTTGAGGGCGACGGCCGGATATTGCTGTATAACGGAAGTTATACCGAATATTTTCAGGAAAAAGGCGAGCGGCTCTGGGGAGAGAGCGCAGCGCAGGGCGGCGCGGTTTCGGCGGCGGAGATGTCCCGGGAGGCTGCTTCCGGTCAGGAGAAAGCTGCCGGCAGACAGTGGAAGGAGCAGAAAAGTCAGAACCGGAAACTGAAATTCACTTATAAAGAGCAGAAAGAGTATGAGACAATCGAGGCTGACATCGAAGCAATCGAAGCCGCTCTGGCCGCTCTGGAAGGCAGGATGGCTCAGGCAGCGACTGACTTTGTGAAGCTGGGCGCGCTTACGGAAGAAAAGGAAAAGACGGAAAAGCTGTTGGAAGAGAAAATGGAGCGGTACGTCTATCTGACCGATCTGGCGGAGCGGATCGCCGCGCAGTGACGGGGAGACGGCCGGTAGGAATTGCAGTGGAGAACGGAGAAATACATGAAATCATTGATCTTGGGGATATTGGCCCATGTGGACGCCGGCAAGACGACGCTGTCGGAAAGTCTGCTACATAAGAGCGGCAGACTGAAAAAGGCGGGAAGGGTGGACAAAGGGGACACTTTTCTGGATACTTACGCGCTGGAAAAGCAGCGGGGCATCACAATCTTTTCCAAGCAGGCCATCTTTTCTTATGGAGACTTACAGATCACACTGATGGATACGCCGGGGCACGTGGATTTCTCTGCGGAGATGGAGCGGACACTGCAAGTGTTGGACGGCGCCATTCTTGTGATCAATGGGGCCGAGGGCATACAGGCCCATACGCGGACGCTGTGGAAACTGCTGGAGCAATATGACGTACCTGTCATTATATTTGTCAATAAGATGGACCAGCCTGTGACAGACAGGGAAGCGCTTCAGGCGGAACTGAAAACATCGCTGGACGAGGGCTGCATCGACTTTTGCGCGGAACGATCGGATGATTTTTATGAGAACATAGCCGTGTGCGAGGAACACGCGCTGGAACAGTATCTGGAGAGCGGCAGTCTGGAAGAGAGTGAGATTTGCAGACTGATAATGGCGAGGAAAGTATTTCCCTGTTATTTTGGGTCTGCGCTGAAGGAAGTGGGAGTGGAGGAGCTTTTGGATGGAATCAGCCGCTATCTAAGGCCTCCGGTGTATCCGCAGGCTTTTGGCGCCAGAGTGTATAAGATCGGAAGGGATGAACAGGGAGCGCGTCTGACTTATCTGAAGGTGACGGGCGGCAGTCTGGCGGTCCGGGACTTGGTGGACATACGGACAGCGGAAGGAGAGGTGCAGGAAAAAGTCAGTCAGATCAGATTCTATTCCGGTGACAGATACGAGACGACGACGCAGCTGGAAGCCGGCATGGCGGCGGCAGTAACCGGGCTGGAGCATACGTTTGCCGGAGCGGGGTTGGGGACGGAAACAGAGACGACGCTTCCTCTGCTTGCACCGGCGCTCTCCTGTCAGATGCTTGTCCCGGAGGGATGTGACCCGGTCCGCGTGCTTCAGGCGGCGCGCTTCCTGACGGAAGAGGAACCGCAGCTACATGTGGAATGGGACGAGATGCACCGGGAGATCCGGGTGAAGCTGATGGGAGAGATCCAGACTCAGATCTTACGGCATCTGATGCAGGAACGGTTCGGAATGGAAGTCGATTTCGGGCCGGGGAGCATTGTATACAAAGAGACGATTGCAGATACCGTGGAAGGGGTGGGGCACTTTGAACCTCTGCGCCACTATGCGGAGGTGCATCTTCTGCTGGAGCCGGGGGAACCGGGCAGCGGACTTGTCTTTGAGGCGGACTGCAGTGAGGACGTACTTGACCGGAACTGGCAGCGTCTTGTGTTGACACATCTGCGGGAGCGGGAACACCGCGGCGTGCTCACAGGCTCTGCCATTACGGACATGAAGATCACCCTCAAATCAGGGAAGGCACATCTGAAGCACACGGAAGGCGGAGACTTCCGGCAGGCGGTATACCGGGCGGTGCGACAGGGACTGATGCAGGCTCAGAGCGTATTACTGGAACCGTATTATGATTTCGTACTGGAAGTGCCGTCTGCGATGACGGGCCGGGCGATGACCGATCTGGAGCGGCTTCATGCGCGCGCTTTCCAGCCGGAAATCAAAGGGGAGACAGCGGTGCTGCGGGGCAGCGCTCCCGTAGCCTGTATGCAGGCATACCATCAGGAAGTCGTCAGCTATACAAAGGGACAGGGCAGTCTGACGTGTACTATGAAAGGATATGCGCCCTGCCATAATGCGGAGGAAGTACTGGCGGAGCGGGCCTATGATCCGGAGCGGGATGTGCGCAACTGTGCGGACTCGGTTTTCTGCGCTCACGGCGCCGGATTTACGGTGCCCTGGTATGAGGTGGCGCGTTATATGCACCTGCCGTCCATACTCAGCGCGGCGCAAATCCTTACCGACGAGGAGATCAGGGAATACGCGCGCCGCCGCAGTCCGGAAGAAAAGGAGATCGCGATCGGTACGGAGGAGATCGATGCGATCCTCAACAGGACGGCTTACGCCAACAGAAAGGACTCGCCGGTCACGCATAAGGGCATTTCCGCGAGGAGGAAAAGGCCGCAGAGCACGACTGCGTCCGAGACGCGTGTTTACCGTCCCCGGGAGAGAAAGCCGGAATACCTGCTTGTGGACGGATACAATATCATTTTTGCCTGGGAGGAGCTGCGGGAACTGGCGCAGGTCAGTCTGGACGGCGCCCGGGGCCGCCTCCTGGATATTCTCTGCAATTATCAGGGGGTCCGCGGCTGTGAGCTGATTGCGGTTTTCGATGCCTACCGTCTGGAGGGACATGCGGAGGAGACACTCGATTATCATAACATCCACGTCGTATATACGAAGGAGGCAGAGACTGCCGACCAGTATATCGAGAAATTCGCCCATGAGAACAGCCGGCAGTATCAGATCAGCGTGGCCACCTCCGACGGGCTCGAGCAGATTATTATCCGCGGTGCGGGCTGCATTCTCATCTCCGCCAGAGAGCTGGAAGAGGAGATCCGGACGGCCAGTGCCCAGGTATTACAGACTTATGAGGAAAGGCAGGAGAGCGGACGAATCTTTCTCGGTGATATTTTTCCCAAGGAGCTTTAGGACGGGCATGAAGGACAGTCGCAGGACGGATTGACACACGGGCAGGTATATGATACATTCATGTACGGCAGGAAGCTCCTGCCCTCAGGGCATACGAAAGAAAGGATGTTAATATATGGAAAAAAAGCCTTTTGTAACACTTTCACAAGTACGGGAGATGGCGGAGAAGTATCCGACTCCCTTTCATTTATATGACGAAACAGGGATTCGGGAAAATGCCCGCAGAGTGAAACGGGCGTTTGCATGGAACCCGGGATTCAAAGAATATTTTGCGGTCAAGGCGACACCCAATCCTTATCTGATGCAGATCTTAAGAGAAGAAGGGATTGGCATGGACTGCTCGTCCTATACGGAATTGTATCTGTCACAGCAGGTAGGATTTGGCGGCGAGGAGATTATGTTTTCCTCCAATATGACGCCGGAGGAAGACTTCAGGCTGGCCAGTGACCTGGAGGCGATTATCAATTTCGATGACATAACTCATCTGAAATTTTATGAGAAGATCGCGCCGTTTAAAGAGACGATGTGTTGCCGCTATAATCCGGGCGGAGATTTTGAGATCCACAATCAGATTATGGACACGCCGAGAGACGCGAAATACGGCATGACAAAAGAGCAGATGAAAGAGGCGTTCCGCTATATGAAGGCGAAAGGCGTCAAACATTTCGGCATTCACGCGTTTCTCGCCAGCAATACCATATCGGAGGCCTATTATCCGAAACTGGCGAGAATCCTCTTCCGGCTGGCCGTCCAGCTGAAGCAGGAACTGGATGTCCATATTGCCTTTATCAACCTCTCCGGCGGCGTCGGCATTCCCTATAAACCGGAAGATACGCCCAATGATATTATGGCTATCGGTGAAGGGGTGCGCCAGGCTTATGAAGAGATCCTCACTCCGGCGGGGATGGATGATCTGGCGATCTACACGGAGATGGGGCGCTTTATGCTCGCGCCGTATGGCTGCCTGGTGACGAAAGCCATTCATGAAAAGCATATTTACAAGGAATATATCGGTGTGGATGCCTGTGCGGCGAATCTGATGCGGCCGGCGGTGTATGGCGCTTATCATCACATTACCGTTCTCGGGAAAGAGGAGGAGCCGCTCACGCATGTCTATGATGTAGTCGGCGGTCTCTGCGAAAACTGTGATAAGTTTGCGGTCGACCGTGCGCTGCCGGAGATCGCGGTCGGGGATTACCTGGTGCTCCATGATACGGGAGCGCACGGATTTTCCATGGGTTACAATTATAACGGCAAGCTCAGGAGCGCGGAAATTCTGTTAAAGGAGGACGGCAGCACGCAGATGATTCGGAGGGCGGAGACGCCGGAGGATTATTTTGCCACACTCGATCTGACAGCGTTCGGGAAGTAAGTGGAAGGAAATCTGAAAGTCAACAAATATTTATCGAATTACGATAAATATTTGTTGACTTTATTTGCGTGCGGGAGTATGATAACAGCAGATGGGAAATGATGGAAATAAATGGCACCAAGTATTGACAGGAAAGACAGGGGGAACCGTAATGAACCAGAAAGGATTGGCCAATTCCTTGAAAGCTGCCATCATCGGTATCGGTATGTGCGGGCTTATTATTTATTTCTATTTTCTGCCGGCGATTGGAAAGATCGTACTGCGTGATCTGCCACAGTATGGGAATAGCTATGTTCCATGGATGATCTTTTTATGGATCACAGCGATTCCCTGCTATCTCGTGCTGCTGTGCTGCTGGCGGGTGGCATCCGAGATTGGCAGAGACAATTCGTTTTCTTATATCAATGCCCGGATGCTCAAACGGATTGCCGCTCTGGCAGCCTTTGATTCGGCGTTTTTATTCGTTGGCAGCGGTATTTTTTTTACATTTAACATGTGCGGCGGCGGCCTGCTGCTTCTGATCCTGGTAGTTGTGTTCGTGGGAGTGACGATCACTGTGGCGGCGGCCGCCCTGTCACATCTGATCTACAAAGCGGCGCAGATGGCAGAGGAAAATGAGTTGACGATCTGAGAGAAGGATGGAAGAGGAAGCTATGATCATTATCAATATCGATGTCATGTTGGCAAAACGAAAAGTGAGCGTGACCGAACTGTCCGAACGGGTGGGGATTACGATCGCCAATATCTCCGTGTTAAAAAACGGCAGGGCAAAGGCGGTCAAATTAGACACTCTCGATAAGATCTGTAAGGCGCTCGCCTGTCAGCCGGGAGATCTGCTGGAGTGGCAGCCGGATGAAAAAGAGAACGAATCATGATCAGGGAGTAAGGAGGAAACTATGTACGGGGAAAATATGTATGGGGAAACTATGTACGGGGAAAACGGCGGGCAAGGAGACAGAAGCAGGAAAAACGGAACTGCCAGGCAGTCGCATCCGGACGGCCATCCGCCGCTGAATCCTCCGTATCCGGGCGCTTGCCTGCCGCCGGGCCAGCCATATCCGGGCGGCGGACGGCCGATTGTCCCGGCGCCTGCTCCGTCCGCAAAGTCGGTGCGCAGTCCGAAACTGGAGCAGCTGATGGATCATTTCCGGGTGTATGGAATCGGCTGTATTCTATACGGTATTTTGTTTGCTTTTTGCCTTTATCCGGGATTTTGTGGTATTTCTGTACCGATATTGTCATTGCTGACCATGGGCGGGCTGTATGCCCTGTTTCGAAATATGGGACTGCAGACGGGGAGACGTACGCTGTTTTATTTTATTTGCTGGGGACTTTTATCGCTCAGCAGTGTTCTCACAGGAAGTCGTCTTCTGATTACGTGGAATACGATCGGGATGCTGCTTCTGTTTCTCTGTCTGTTGCTTGCACATTTCTGTAATACGGAAACGTGGGGCCCGGTGCCTGGCTGGTTTGGATTTGTGGGACGCCTTTTGTATCCATGGGCTGGCTGCCGTGCTTTTTTCAGTCTGTTGACCGGGCTTTGTCAGGAGAGCGGGATGGAAAACCGTCAAAGAGCAAATATATATGGCTGGGCGCGAGCCTGTCTGCACCGGTCGTCCTGGCAGCGGTATTTCTGTTGGCCAGCGCTGACGCGGTATTTGAACGTCTGTGCGAAACGATGCTGTCATGGATTGGATTTCCTGCCCATCCGTTATGGTTCTGTCTGCTTCTGGCAGTGGGCGTGTTCGGCTCTTATGCGATGATCGCATATCTAACCGACCGCGGGGAAACGATGGCCGTCAGGAAAGAACAAAAGAGATGGGAGCCGATGATCGGGATTGCTTTTCTGCTGGTCTTAACAGTCGTATATGTGATCTTCTGCGCGATCCAGATTTCCTGTCTGTTTATGGGCAGCGTCACGCTGACGGAAGGCTATACGTATGCCTCCTATGCGCGGGAAGGCTATTTTCAACTGCTGACTGTCTGTCTGATGAATGTCATTATCCTGCTCACCTTTGTCTCCAGGTTTCGGGAACACGGGACATTGAAGCTCCTTCTGACTGCTTTTTCCGCCTGTACGCTGATTATGGACGCTTCCTCCGCCATGCGCATGATTTTGTATGTGCAGGCATATCAGCTCACATTTCTGCGGATTCTGGTGCTGTGGTCGCTTGTCGTCATCGACATCCTTCTGGCCGGCTGTATTGTAACCATATACAGACCGCGTTTTCCGCTGTTTCGCTATGGGATGGCGGTCGTTACCATATGCTACCTTGTCTTTTCTCTGGCCAGACCGGATGCTCTCATAGCGAGATACAATGTGACACATGCTTCCGATGAACTGGATACTTCTTATCTGTTCAAGCTGAGCAGTGATGCCATACCGATACTGGAGGAGGCAGGCTTGCTGGAAGGACAGAAACCGTGGAGCGATCATGTTCTGTCCCGTTATTACCTGCGAATCAAGCTCACCCGTTATGAGGAGATGGGCGTCCGGGATTTTAACGTTTCCGATTACACCGCCGGGAAGATACTGGAGAAATATAAAGAAGAATTGGTGAAATAGATCAATCTGTGATCGTTTCTTTACATTATGATTCAGCAGTGTTATCTCAATAACTCATCCACTGTGATTTCCAGGACGCTGGCGATTGCTTTTAATTCAATATCTGTCACAAATCGTTTGCCGGACTCGATTCGCTGTATAGCATTTTTATTCATATCGAGGCCGGCAATCTGTAGTTTGTCTGCCAATGCGCGCTGGGAAATTCCCAGCTGCATTCTCAGTCTGGCGATCGTTTCTCCGCAAATATTATTCCGTCCGGCAGCCGATTTATTGATAAACATACGGGCCTCCATTGATATTGACACTCACTGCTTGTCATTTTCTTTATGGTATGCTAAAATGACAACAATATTGACATTTAGTAGATGTCAATATTTGTCTGGAAAATCTACTAAAGAGAATGAGGGGATGTCTATGAAGAGGAAACTGTTGTACGTGTTACTGCCATTGTCGCTGCTGATCTGTCTTGTTCTGTCGGGCCTTGGGGCGTCCAGAACAGCCTGTCAGATGATCGAAAAGGCAGACAGTCGCCTGCGTACGGAGATCGAGTCCCGCAGACATGCCCGGGAGGAACTGTCTGTGCAGAAAAGTGTGCCGATACCGTAATCGTCTGGCGGGGTGGATTTGGACACATTGCATATTGACAAAATGAGATTTCCCCGATATTATTTTAAGCAAATGGTTTTATACAGAAAAGGTAATGACAAAGAAGAGTACGTGACCACCCTTGACAGAGAGAGCGGCCCATCGGCTGAAAGGCGGCTTGAAGAAGGAGTCGTGGAAGGTAGCTTTGGAACCGGAAGCCTGAACAGTGTGCAGTAAGGCTTCACGCTTCGTCTCCGTTAATGGACTGAGAGTAACAAAAAAAGGTGGTACCGCGAGACTTTCGCCCTTTATCAATGGAGAGTTGATAAAGGGCGTTTTTGTCATGAAAGATTATTTCGCCGGAACAGCAATCGTAAGAGGAACAGAAGGAGGTTTTCCATGAGCAAAGAGCTTGCAAAGACGTATGACCCGAAAGGGATCGAAGATAGACTGTATCAGAAGTGGATGGACCACAATTATTTTCATGTCGAGGTCGATCACACCAAAACACCGTTTACGATTGTGATTCCGCCCCCAAACATTACCGGGCAGCTGCATATGGGACATGCGCTTGACGATACGATGCAGGACATTCTCATCCGTTTCAAGCGGATGCAGGGCTATAATGCGCTCTGGCAGCCGGGTACGGACCATGCCAGCATTGCCACGGAAGTGAAGATCATCGAGAAATTAAAGGAAGAGGGTATCGATAAACGGGACCTTGGCAGAGAGGGATTTTTAAAGAGGGCCTGGGAATGGAAGCAGGAATACGGCGGAAAGATTATCAGTCAGCTCAAAAAGCTGGGTTCTTCCTGTGACTGGCAGAGAGAGCGGTTCACAATGGATGAGGGCTGCAACCGGGCCGTCACCGAAGTGTTCTGCAAGATGCATGAGAAGGGCTGGATCTATAAGGGCAGCCGGATCGTCAACTGGTGTCCGGTGTGCAATACATCTATTTCCGATGCGGAAGTGTTGTACGAGGAGCAGGCGGGACATCTCTGGCATATCAAATATCCGCTGATTGAGGAGGACGGTACGGTAAGCAGGACTCATTTTCTGGAGTTTGCCACGACCCGTCCGGAGACAATGCTTGGCGATACGGCTGTTGCCGTAAACCCGGAGGATGACAGATATAAAGAGCTGATTGGCAGGAAGGTGTTGCTTCCGATTGTGGAAAGGGAGATTCCCATTGTTGCTGACTCTTATGTCGATACGGAATTTGGTACGGGTGTGGTGAAGATCACCCCGGCGCACGATCCCAATGACTTTGAAGTGGGCAGGAGACATGACCTTCCGGAGATCAATATTTTACACGATGATGCGACCATCAATGACAATGGCGGAAAATATGCGGGGCTTGACCGCTATGAGGCGAGAAGGCAGATTGTAAAAGAACTTGAGGGGATGGGACTGCTTGTGCGCATTGAAGACTATACGCACAATGTAGGAACGCATGACCGGTGCGGCACGACAATCGAACCGATGGTGAAAAAGCAGTGGTTCGTGAAGATGGACGAGCTGATCAAACCGGCAGTGGAAGCGGTGAAGCGGGGGGAGGTCAAACTGGTGCCGGAGCGCATGGAAAAGCTCTATTTCAACTGGACGGACAATATCCGTGACTGGTGTATCTCCAGACAGCTCTGGTGGGGCCATCGGATTCCTGCGTATTATTGCGACGAATGCGGCCATATCGTGGTGGCGAAAGAGGTGCCGTCCGCATGTCCGCAGTGTGGAGCCGCGCACTTTACACAGGACCCTGATACGCTGGACACGTGGTTTTCCTCGGCTCTGTGGCCGTTCTCCACGCTTGGATGGCCGGAGCAGACGGAAGATCTGAAATATTTTTATCCGACGGATGTGCTTGTGACCGGATATGATATTATCTTTTTCTGGGTCATCCGTATGATTTTTTCCGGCTATGAACAGATGGGAGAGCGGCCGTTTAAGACCGTGTTATTCCATGGCCTTGTGAGAGATTCCCAGGGGCGCAAGATGTCCAAGTCTCTCGGAAACGGAATCGATCCGCTGGAAGTGATCGATCAGTATGGTGCGGATGCGCTGCGTCTGACATTGATCACAGGCAACGCGCCGGGCAATGATATGCGTTTCTACTATGAAAGAGTGGAGGCCAACCGAAACTTTGCCAACAAAGTCTGGAATGCCGCGCGTTTTATTATGATGAATATGGAAGGCAAGTGCATTGGCAAAGAGCAGCCGGAGACACTGGAGCCGGTTGACAAATGGATCTTATCCAGACTCAACACGCTGATCAGAGAAGCGACCGAAAATATGGAGCACTTCGAGCTTGGCATTGCAGTGCAGAAAGTATATGATTTTATCTGGGATGAATTCTGCGACTGGTACATTGAGATGGTGAAACCAAGATTGTACAACAGCGAAGACACAGGCAGTCAGCGCGCGGCGCTGTGGACGCTGCAGACTGTGCTGCTGCAGGCGCTCAAGCTGCTGCACCCCTATATGCCGTTTGTCACGGAAGAGATTTTCTGCAGTCTTCAGGATGAAGAGGAATCTATCATGATTTCTTCCTGGCCTGCATATAAGGATGAATGGAGCTTTGTCAAAGAAGAGAGAGAGATTGAGACGATCAAAGAGGCTGTCCGGGGTATCCGCAACGCGCGCACACAGATGAACGTAGCGCCGGGCAGAAAGGCCAAAGTGTATGTCATCAGTCCGAAAGAGGAGATCAGACAGATCTTTACGGAGGGCAATCTGTTTTTTGCTTCGCTGGCCTGTGCTTCCGAGGTGGTGGTTCTGGAGGAAAAGACGGCGGAGATCGGAGACGACGCGGTGTCTGTTGTGATCGCGGAGGCGTCGATCTATATTCCGTTTGCAGAGCTGGTAGACATTGGACAGGAGATCGCCCGCCTGGAAAAAGAGCGGAAGAGACTTGCAGGCGAGATCGCCCGCTGCGACGGTATGCTGTCCAACGAAAGGTTTCTTTCCAAAGCGCCGGCGGCCAAAATCGAGGACGAGCGGGAAAAACAAAAAAAGTATGTTCAAATGATGGAACAAGTGCAAAATCGCTTGCAACATTTGCAAAAATAAGAGATACTAGTTACAGAGGTATGATTTCATGGCTGAAGAGATTTTAACACTAACCCGTGAGCAGATGGGTGAACTGAGAAAAAGATTCTTACATGGCAGCAAGGTTCAGGAGAAGTCATATGTACGTGTGT
Organism: Lachnospiraceae bacterium JLR.KK008; assembly: GCA_037015955.1. Lineage (NCBI taxonomy): Bacteria > Bacillati > Bacillota > Clostridia > Lachnospirales > Lachnospiraceae > Lachnospiraceae bacterium JLR.KK008. The sequence continues at coordinate 2,425,908 of CP143548.1, read as the reverse complement.
CTGATGACAGAATGAAGGCATGGCTGTATCTGTCGGAGCCTTCCGGCGATACGGAGAAATACGACGTAGACGCGCTCTTGGATATGCTGAAAGAGGACGGGGTGACAACAGGTTATCTGATGCCACGTCTTGTTGCTATGTCTAAAAAAGGTGTGTATCAGCGTGAGATACTGGTAGCAGAAGGCAAAGCGGTCGTGGAAGGCAGCGACGGCTATTACGAATATTTGTTTGACACGGAAAATCTTAGCGGAGCGCCGAAGATCATGGAGGATGGTTCCGTTGACTATGGCAGTGTGAACGTATTGCAGAGTGTGCAGGTGGGCGGCAAGCTCGCAGAATATCATGAGGCTGTGGGCGGAGAGGACGGCTTTACGGTGGATGGTATGATATTGAAGAGCAATCCCGTAAGGGAACTGCAGCCTCTGCGCGGCAGAAGCGTGGAACGCCGGGGTAATCTGTATTTTGCCAAAGTGGCCGGAAAGGTGGAAATCAAGGCCGGTAACATCGATATCCGCACGGTGCATGAAGTGCAGGGAGATGTCGATCTGAGCACAGGGCGGATCGAATTTTTCGGGGATGTGGTTATCAACGGCAATGTAAGCACGGGCGTGCTGATCCGTGCGGGACGTAATCTGGTTATCGAGGGCACGGTGGAATGTGCAGAGCTTTTTGCCGGCGGCGATATTGTGCTCAAGCGCGGCGTTCAGGGAAATATGAAGGGACGGGTGCGGGCAAGAGGTAATGTGTTTGCCAATTTCATTGAGCAGTGTGAAGTCAACGCGGAAGTCAATATTGAGGCAAATTATATTCTGAATGCTAACGTGTCAGCAGGCAGTCAGGTCATAGTACGAGGCAAAAGAGGCAGTATCATCGGCGGCAAGGTGTCCGCCCTGCAGGGCGTCACGGCATTTAATCTGGGAAATACGGTGGAAGTTAAGACGATCGTATGCGCCGGTTTCGAAAAGGAAATCTATGAGAAACATGTGAAGCTGACGGAGAAGCAGAAAGAGATCAGCGGGAAACTGCGCGATATTCTGGAGCGGATGGAATATCTGATCAAGCAGAAGCAGTTTCAGGGAGAGACGGACAGAGGAAGTCTTCTGATTCTCAATGGCAAAAAGGATGAATATTTCAAACAGCTGGACGGGATCAAGGATGAGATCGAACAGTGCCAGGAGCGGATGGAGAAAGGAAGAGGCGCCACAGTCAATGCGGAAGGTGTCACGAACAAAGGTGTCATTATCTGCATAGACGGTTACAGTAAAACCTGCGCAGGTTCGACACAATATGTGACATACCGGTGCAGAGGCGGCGAGATCGTGACAGAGCCTTTTCAGGCTTAACATGGCGGGATAGCAGATATGGTCTATGAGGAAGCAGAGTCGTATCTTTTGACAGTTCCGAGATTTGCAAAAAAAAATACTTTGGAGGATACAAAGGCATTTTTACATTGTCTGGGAGATCCCGGCAGAGAAAAAACTGTGATTCATATTGCAGGCACAAACGGTAAAGGTTCCGTTTGTGCCTATTTGTCATCCGTCCTGCGAAGAGCCGGGTACCGGACAGGGATGTTTACCTCACCGCATCTGACGACGATGCGGGAGCGGGTGCGGATCAGCGGCGAGCCTGTCAGCGAAAAAGATTTTATAAAATACTTTGAACTTGTAAAAAATAAATTAGAGCAGGGAATTCCCGGGAAGGACGATTATCGTCCCACCTTCTTTGAGATGTTGTTTTTTATGGCGATGCTCTGTTTTGAGGAAGAAAATGTGCAGGTCATTCTGCTGGAGACAGGGCTCGGGGGACGGCTGGATGCGACAAATTGTGTCGACAGAAAAGATGTCTGTATCATCACAGAGATTGGCCTTGATCATATGGAATATCTCGGAGGTACGATCGCTGAAATTGCAGGGGAAAAAGCCGGTATCCTGCGAAAAGGGGTGCCTGTCGTCTATGCGGATCACAGGCAGGAGGCCTCCGAAGTGATCAGACAGAAGGCGGAAATGCTTGACTGTCCTGCGTTTTCGGTGTCGAAACGGGACGTACGAAATTTGGAGTTTCGTAAAAATTTCATTGATTTTTCTTTTGATACTCGTTATTATGGATATATTAGGTGTCTGCTTGCCACCTGTGCACCTTATCAGGTGGAGAACGCTGTGTTGGCGCTGCGTGCGCTCGACGTTCTTTCGGACCGGCTTCCGGTCAGTTCGGAGGCGCTCACGGAAGGAATGCGCGAAATGCGGTGGGAAGGCAGGATGGAAGAGATCTGCGCAGGTGTGTATCTTGACGGTGCGCATAATATAGATGGTATTTGTGGATTGCTTGATGCTGTCGGCCGGGATGGTTGTACCGGGGAACGTTTTCTGCTGTTTTCCGCCGTAGAGGATAAGCAGTATCGTCAGATGATCGGGCTGTTGACAGCCGGCAGGCTGTTTGATCAGGTTTTTGTGACAGAGATCAGGAATGTAAGGGGTCTTACCGCTGAGGTTTTGTCGCAGGCATTTCGGGCTGCGGGAGCAGAGCACGTCACTGTATATCCGGAGGCGGACCGTGCACTGGAAGAGCTGCTTGACAGAAAGCGGCCGGAAGACAGAGCATATATTGCAGGTTCTCTTTATCTGGCTGGAGAGATAAAGGAAGCTGTTAAAAAGAGGGAACAGAATGATCGATTTTGAGGAAGAATTAAAGAAATTCCATCCCAGTCTGGAGATAGAGGATGCGGTCGACGCTATTTATAATCAGGATGTCACAGATGTAGCGGACGTCCTGGTGGGAATGATGAAAGAAGTAAAAGAAGAAGACTGAATATAGAGAATAGAGGTACTGCATGATCTGTTATAATTGCGGTTGCCGGTTATCGGAAAAAGATTTCTGTACGGGCTGCGGGGCAGATGTGGCTCTTTACAAGAAGATCATTTATACATCTAATTTTTTCTATAATGAAGGATTAGAGAAAGCAAGTGTGCGGGACCTGTCCGGTGCGGTTACCAGTTTGCGTCAAAGTTTAAAATTTAATAAGAACAATGTGGAAGCCAGAAATCTTCTTGGACTTGTATATTTTGAGATGGGGGAAGTCGTCAAGGGATTAAGCGAATGGGTGATCAGTAAAAATCTGCGTGCCAAGAAAAATATCGCAGACGACTATATTGATATGATCCAGGAAAATCCCAGCCGTCTGGAGACGATCAACCAGACGATCAAGAAGTATAATCTGGCGCTCGGATACTGCCAGCAGGACAGTCTTGATCTGGCAGTCATACAGTTAAAAAAGGTGTTGTCGTTAAATCCCAAATTTGTCAGAGCGCATCAGCTTCTGGCACTTTTATATATGAGAGAAGAAGAGTGGGAGAAGGCAAAACGGGAATTAGACAAGTGCAGCCGGATCGATGTCGGCAACACGACGACCCGGCGGTACAGCAAAGAAGTGGATGCCATGCTGGGCATGTCCGACAATCCGAAAATAGGAGCGAAGTCAGGAACAAAGAAAAAGAACAAAAATATTCCGGATGATGTGGTCATGTATCAGAGCGGCAATGAGACGATCATTCAACCGCTCAACAACAGGGATAACAAAAGTGTCTCGACGGTACTGAACATCGGTATCGGGATTGCCATCGGGGTGGCCGTGGCCTGCTTTCTGATCTTGCCGGCGCGGATAAATTCCTCGAACACTGCGGCCCAGAACGAGCTGCGGACAGTCAGCGAACAACTGGATAAAAAGACAAGTACGATCGAGGAAATGCAGCAGCAGGCGCAGCAACTGACGGAAGAAAACGAGAGACTGAAGCAGGATCTTGAAAATTATGTCGGCAATGACGGAACGATGGATGTTGTAGACGGGCTGCTGCGTGCGGTTCGTATCTATATGGACAGCCCAAATGACATTGAGAAAGTCGGCGAGGCATTGGAGATGATCGACACAGAGGCGGCTTCCCAGGTGGAATCTGAGAACTTCCAGTCTCTGTACCGGATACTCATCACCCAGGCAGGACCATCCATCGCCGAATCCTATTATAAATCAGCGATGGATTCCTACCAGAAAGAAATGTATGAGGAAGCGATCAGGGATTTCCTGAAAGCGGCGGAATTTGACCCGGAAAACGGAGACGTCCTCTATAATCTGGGCAATGCTTACCGCCAGAACGGGGACAATGACGAGGCGATTGAGACTTATACATTTGTGGTAGAGAAGTTTCCGGGTACGGAAAAAGCCAGAAAGTCGCGTAATTATTTAAATGAATTAAATGCAGGATAAGACCGGAGACGGATAAAAAACGAAAGAAGACATGACCCTTGTCAGGGGGCCGTGTCTTTTTTGGCGCTATAGGACATCGAGTGACAATACAGAGGGAAGGAGTATGGCAGATATGGAAGAGAGATTTCATATGATCGAAGATTATCTGATGATACGGATGCCGGAAGAGATCGATCATCATCAGGCGGCGGCCCTGAGTGAAAAGGCAGACCAGTACATTATGGGAAAGCCGGTCAAGCATATTGTCTTTGATTTCGAAGATACCCGGTTTATGGACAGTTCCGGTGTGGGTGTTGTTGTAGGACGCTATAAAAAGATTTCCTGTTTTGGCGGCAAAGTTTACGCAGTCAATGCGGACAGGCAGATCAGTCGGATCATACAGTTGTCAGGCCTGAAAAAGGTCCTGAATGTGATTGAGTAGGAGGATACGGATGAATAACGAAGTGAAATTGGAATTTGACGCGATCTCTGAGAACGAAGCCTTTGCCAGAGTGGCGGTGGCCTCATTGATCACTGCGCTCAACCCCACGATGGAGGAGATCGCAGATGTAAAGACGGCGGTCTCCGAGGCGGTGACGAATGCGATCATTCACGGGTACGAGGGCGGCAAAGGCAAGGTGACGCTGCACTGCATTCTGCGGGATGATCGATTACATATTGAAGTGCAGGATAAGGGGAAGGGAATTGAGAATGTAGAGAAAGCAATGGAGCCTCTTTACACGACAAAGCCGGAGATGGATCGCTCCGGTATGGGATTTTCCTTCATGGAAGCCTTTATGGATGAGTTGAAAGTGGAATCCACACCGGGAGAGGGAACGCTTGTCATCATGGAGAAACAGATTCCGGGAAAACCTTATGAGCAGGACGGGGAATAGCCTATGGAAGAGACTACAGTACTGCTGACACAGGCACAGGCCGGAGACAGAGAAGCGAGAGAAGTACTGGTAGAGAAAAATCTGGGATTGGTACACCATATCGTCAAGCGGTTTCTCGGCAGAGGTTACGACGCGGAGGACCTGTTTCAGATCGGCAGCATTGGACTGATGAAAGCGATCGACAAGTTCGACCTCTCTTATGATGTAAAGTTTTCCACTTACGCGGTGCCGATGATTGCCGGAGAAATCAAGCGCTTTCTCCGGGACGATGGTATGGTAAAGGTGTCCCGCACGCTGAAGGAAAACGGGTTTAAGATCAGACAGGCATCGGAACAGGTATCGAAACAGCTTGGGAGAGAAGCCACATTGCTGGAGATCAGTGAGATCACAGGTATTTCCACGGAGGATATTGTGATGGCGATGGAGGCAAACGTGGAAGTGGAGTCGATCTATAAGTCGGTCTATCAGAGCGACGGCAACGAGATCTATATGGTGGACAGGCTGCCGTCGGGCAAAGATGAGAACGAACGGGTGCTGAATCATATGTTATTGGAGCAGTTGTTCTCCGAGCTGACGGAGGATGAAAAGAGACTGATCGGGCTGCGTTACTTTGAAGACAAGACGCAGGTGGAGGTAGCCAGACAGCTCGGTATCAGTCAGGTGCAGGTCAGTCGCCTGGAAAAGAGGATTCTGCTGCGAATGCGCGGACTTGCCAAATGAGCGAAAAATCAGTAGAATATATTGAAACCCAAATAAAGAAAATACGGATGAGGAAACGACATGAAAATATATCTGATCAGACATGGAGAGACAGACTGGAATAAAGCCGGGAAACTGCAGGGGAGCGCGGACATTCCGCTGAATGAGTATGGGGTGGAACTGGCGCAGATCACATCGGAACAGATGAAAGACATTCCGTTGGAGATCATCTATTCCAGCCCCCTGAACCGGGCGCATACGACGGCGCAGATTATGAGACGAGGCAGAGAGATCCCGATCATTGTCGATGAGCGTCTGCGGGAGATGGATTTCGGCATGTATGAGGGAATGATCGTCAGAGATGCAGGCAAAAGTGAAGATCATCCACTGCATGACTTTATCAGCCATCCGGAGAAGTACCGGCCCCTGGAGGGGGAGGAATTTTCCGGGGTCATCTCCCGGGCGCACAGTTTTATCGACGAAGTGCTCTGCCCGCTGCAGGATAACTATGAGCACGTTATGCTGGCGGTGCATGGAGCGTTTATCCGCTGTTTCCTGCGCTGTGTGGAAGAGCGTCCCCTGTCTGAGTTCTGGAGCGGCATTCCCCAGAAAAACTGTGCGGTGACGACGATCGAGTTGAAAGATGACCGGCTGCGGATACTGGAAGAGGGAAAATTGTATTATGAAATATGATATTCCGGAGTGGAGTGGAAGAATGGCTGGTCAGTGAGGGAATGGAGGTTAAATTCTTTAAAAACGAATATTTGTATAAAAATCAAGCATACTAATCTGCAAAACGATGAGGCAAAGAGAAGCAGGATGTATGGAAAATAAAGTAGTATATATCAAACCAAAACGGAATGCAGAAGTGCAGAATGAGGAAGTGTTTCTGAAAGACATTGCCTCCGTCACATGCGTGGACGAGCATTTGCTGGCAAAGACAAAGGCGATAAAGCTCTGCCAGTTCCGCGAGGGCGGAGAAAAGAGGATGGTAATCAGCAGTCTGAAGCTGATCGAGCAGATCCAGGCGCTGGAGAAGGGTGTCACCGTAGAAAATGTCGGTGAGCTGGATACCCTCGTCAAGCTCGTGAAAACGCCTGATAAAAAAGGGTTTCTTGTATGGGTCAAAGTGCTCTTTGTGGCACTGATCAGTTTTTTTGGCACAGCTTTTACGATCATGGCTTTTCACAATGACATTGGCATCCGCGATGTTTTCAGCGGTTTGTATCAACAGATTATGGGACAGAGCTCCAATGGCTTTACGACACTGGAGGTCACTTATTCGATTGGGCTTGCGCTGGGCATCACCCTGTTTTTTAATCATATCGGCGGCAGAAGGATTACAGCTGACCCGACCCCGATCGAGGTTGAGATGCGGGTCTACGAGAAGGATGTGGATGATACCCTGATTGAGACGGCAGACCGGGAGGGAAAGACGATCGATGCTTCTTAACAGAATATTTTTAGGCGTGCTCGGATGCAGTTTTGGCCTGATGACGGCAGGCGGAGTGTTCACCGTGCTTTTGGCAGTGGGGTTGATTCCCCGGTTCGCGGGAAAGACACATACCGGACGGCGAGTTATGTTCTATGAGACGATGGTCATATTGGGAACGATGGCAGGAGATATTCTGAGCGTATTTGAGCTTTCCTTGCCGCTTGGGGCGGTGGCGGGTCAGATATTCCTGGCCTGTTATGGTGGGTTCGCAGGCGTTTTTGTAGGAAGCCTTGCCATGGCGATTGCTGAGATGCTGGACAGCATTCCCATCTTTTCCAGACGGATAGGCTTCCGACATGGCCTCGGTATCGCGGTGACGGCTGTGGCTCTTGGAAAGATGGCCGGCTCTCTGTATTACTTTAGCGAGAAGATATTTCTATTCGGAGGTTGACAGATATGGAAGAAGAAAAGAAGAAACAATATCAGCAATATGTGAAGCAAATGACACCGACACACAATCTGTGGATTCTGATGCTGAAAGCCTTTGTGACAGGCGGCATCATCTGTGTGATCGGACAGGCAATCCTCAATTATTGTACGGGAAGCCTGGGCATGGACAAACAGACGGCGGGGAGCTGGTGCTCTCTTATCCTGGTATTGTGCAGTGTCATTCTCACCGGATTTAATATTTACCCGCAGATCACGAAGTGGGGAGGCGCAGGGGCGCTTGTGCCGATCACCGGGTTTGCCAATTCCGTGGCGGCGCCGGCCATTGAATTTAAGAAAGAGGGACAGGTCTTTGGTATCGGCTGTAAAATATTCACGATCGCCGGGCCTGTGATTCTGTACGGCATTTTTACAAGCTGGCTTTTGGGGCTTGGGTATTGGATTGGGAAATACGCCGGGATTTTGTAGGGAAATACCGGAGAGCACACTATTTTCGGGGAAAAAAGAATATACAAGATTTCCGGGATATGGTAAAGTGGTAGTATATATTTCTTAAAGGCAGGCTTATGGAGTTGTTTTGGAGACAGGAGGAGTCAGTCATGAAATCCAAAGTATATTTTACCAGTACAATAGAGCCGGGAATGTTAGTGGAATTATACAAACAGGTTGGCCGGGAATTGTCCGGAAAGGTGGCGGTCAAACTGCATTCCGGGGAGGAAGGGAATCAGAATTTCCTCAAACCGGAGATGTTCCGACCGATTGTCGATTATGTAAACGGCACGGTCGTAGAGTGTAATACCGCCTACGAGGGGTCCAGGAACACGACCGAGAGGCATATGCAGACAATGGAAAAGCATGGGTGGAGCAAATACTTCACGGTGGATCTGCTCGATTCGCAGGGACCTGATCTGGAACTCTCCATTCCCCGGGGCCGACAGATCCGCAAAAATTTTGTGGGAAAAAATATTGTCAATTATGACTCTATGCTCGTGCTCTCCCATTTTAAAGGACATCCGATGGGCGGATACGGCGGTGCGCTGAAGCAGCTCTCCATCGGTGTGGCGTCTTCCTATGGCAAGGGATATATCCATGGTGTGGGCGATCCGAAAGATTTCTGGACGTCGGATCATGACGCTTTTCTGGAATCGATGGCCGATGCGGCATTATCGGTTGTGGAGTATTTCAAAGGAAATATCGTCTACATCAATGTGATGAAAAATATGTCGGTAGACTGTGACTGCTGTGCGGTGGCGGAAGATCCCTGTATGGCTGATATTGGTATTTTGGCATCTCTGGATCCGATCGCTATCGATCAGGCGTGTCTCGATCTTGTATATGGCTCTGACGATCCGGGACGGGATCATCTGGTGGAACGGATCGAGTCCCAAAACGGTGTTCATACGATTGAGGCGGCAGCGGCGCTTGGCTATGGCAGCCGTGAATATGAATTGATTACAGTGGAATAACAGGAAATCAGAAGGGAAGAGGTAAAAAAGAGTTCTTGTTTAACAGGGATTATGACGGGGCGGTGTGATTACACCGCTCTGTTTTTTTTGGTAGTCTGCATGCGTACAGGGAAATTCTAAAATTTACAAGACAGTGCGCTAATAGAAATTGACGGATATGTTATAATACGATACACTCAAAAATCCAACCGCAGTGTCTGCTGCGCTGCGTGTTCCATACACCGGAGGGGTGAACTACATATGATAAAAGTCGGTATCTGCGATGACAGGATGGAAGAAGTCCGGGAACTGAGGGCTATGTTGCAGAAGGTTACCGAGAGAATGGGATTAAACCTGGAGATCTGTGAATTTGACGATGGGGAGGAATTGCTACAGGATATACGTACTTACGGACACCTGGATATTTTATTTCTTGATATTGAAATGGAGGGAAAGAACGGAATAGAAACTGCAAAGATCATCAGAGAGACAGATTTCCATACGATTTTGATCTTTGTTTCTGCTTATGACCAGTATTGCAGACAGATGATAGAGGTACAGCCTTTTGCTTTCCTGAGAAAGCCTGTGATGGAAGAAGATCTGGAAACGCTGATGCAAAAGATACTGCGTGCCCTGTCCGCACAGAATGAAAGATTTTTATTCTCTTGTCAGAGACATAGATACAGTGTTCCGCTGCATCAGATCATGTATTTTGAAAGCATCGGCAGACAGATCTGTATCCATTGCAAAGATGAAAAGTATTGCTTTTATGGAAAATTAAATGCAGTGGAGAAGGAGATGGCACAGTCACAGATCAAATTTGCCAGAGTTCAGGTTTCTTATCTGGTAAATCTGGGCTATGTCAAGGAATGGGAATTTGACAGGATTGTCATGGATGACGGTACGGAGATTTTCATCAGCAAGAAATACAGAAAAGAGATGAAGCTGCATTATATGGAGATATTGGAGAGTAAGTAGTATGGAAGAGATATGGATCATCACACTCGTACTGGGAGTAATCGAGCTGTTCCTTATGATCGTACAGCGTATTTTTGCTGAGAAAGCATTGAATTCCAGAGGCAGAAAACCTGTCTGCGAATTTACAGCATGGGCCGCTCATTTTATCATTTTTAATTTTGTAACTTATGTGCTCAGTAATAATCCACTGCTTAATCTTTTTGTATTTTGGGTCACTTTTCTTATGGTACTGATCTATTTATATAAAGATAAATTGCGTTACTGTATTTATGTGACAATATTTATCTATGTAACAGCAGTATGTTCAGAAGTATTGTCTTATTATCTGCAGTTGGCGACGAGTCGCTATATCCCGGGAGTGATGGGTGGTACTGAGCAACTGTTGATTGGTTCCATTATCTCAAAATTAATATGCTTTTTGTTGATTAGAGTGTTCGTATTGTTTGTGGGACCGAACAGAGTGAGAGGCATTGGTGTGCTGGATCTGCTGGAGGCCGGTTTCGTACCGATGGGCAGCATCCTGATTATATTTATATTGATCCCGCCGGAAACTGTCTATCCGATACGGGAAAAGTCGATCAACAAACCGGGCTGGATAGGGGCGGCGATTCTGCTCGTCATTAATATCGTCACTTATTACCTTTACGAGAAAGGCAAGAAGGCGACGGAAAAGCGTATGCGGGAGGAGGCTTTGAAAGAGCAGTGCAATTATTATATGCGTCAATGCGAGGAGAGCAAGGCGCTGTGGATGGAGCTCAGCAAATTCCGGCATGACATCAAGCAGGAATACATGTACTTACAGATTTTACTGAAGGGAGGCAAATATCGGGAACTGGAGAGCTATTATGAGCAGAATCTTCAATTTCTGACGACAAAGAAAAGTGTGGCTTCCAGTGGCAACATATATTTTGACAGTATCCTGAACTATAAGGCCGAGATCGCGGAGCGCGATGGCATCGTATTCCGTCTGGAGCTGGACGTGCCGCACGACTGTATTGTCGACGGCGAAGAGATCAGCATCTGTCTCGGCAATCTTTTGGACAATGCCATCGAAGCGACGAAGGAGGTGGACAAAGGCAACCGGCGGATCTCTGTGAGGATCAAAGTGTAGAGTCACAATCTGTATCTGGAGATCCGCAATCCCTATCACAGTTCAAGAAATAAAAAGGGCGACAACTATATGACGACGAAATCCGATGTTCATTTGCATGGCTGGGGCTTGCAGATTATCCGCGATATTGTGGAGCGTCATAACGGCGAGCTGGAAATCAGCGACCGGGACAATGAGTTCTGCATCAAAGTGCTTCTGTATCAGGCAGTGGAATACGAGTGACGTTCTCTGCCTGTCCGATTGGCAAAGACAAAAATGACGGCATAGCGGGTCAATTATGACAACCGGTGGGGCGGCGCGGCAATATATACTATAATGAAAAGCATCCGAAAATAAGGAAAATACAAAGGAGGAATGGAAATGAGAATCAAATTGAGTAACTTATTGGCAAAATATGGGAGCTGTGCGCTGGCCCTTGCGCTGACCGCACTGGTGACAGAAGTTGCCAGCAGAGGATGCTATTATATTCAGTATCAGCCGGAAGAGCCAAAGAACTTAAAGAAATTTTCCCGCAATAAGTAACCGGAATGAGAAAGTTCGGACAAAAGCTTATTTGTTTTATGGAGACCAATGGGGCCATATCAAGAGAAGACAGAGACATATATGAATATGCGCTGAAGAGTGCGTGGATTCTTGGGATCAATATTATTACCAGTCTTATCATAGGATTTGTATTGCGGTCGCCGTGGTACTGTATCCTGCTTTTGCTCTCGATCATACCGCTTCGCTCCGACGCAGGAGGGTATCATGCCTCAACGGCATGGGGCTGCTATCTGCTGTCGTGTGCGGGTCTGATCGCGGTGTTGCTGTGGGTAAAGGCGGAGATTCCTTATCAGGAGACAGTCACGGCCTGCATGGCAGTTTTGTCTTATATTCTCATTTTCCGTTATGCACCACTGGAAGCGGAAAATAAGCCGCTGGACGAGAGGGAAAAGAGAGTGATAGGGAAACGGGCGAGGAAGATCGCAACAATCGAGACGGCAGTCGGATTTGTCTGTTTCCTGATCGATAAAAAAGCTGCCTGCACAATGTTGTCTGCAGTCATATGGTGCGCCGCCGGTTATATCGGCTGGTTTTGGGAAAAGAGGCAGAGCAGATAGGGATGTGAGATTTTCACATCCCTTATTATAATTACAATAACTTGATAAGATACAAATGAGGGTATATAATATGAAAATATTACATATATGTGATTTACAGATCGGAATAGCGTCCGGGAAGGAAAGAACAAAAGAGGAAATCGAAGACAGAAAGTGTTATTTCCGTGAGCTGGCAGTGAGACTGAGAAATATCGTGCAATGGGATGAGATCGATTATATATTCGTGACAGGAGACATCACCTATTCGGCGTCCCGGGAAGAATATGAGAGGGTGGCGGTCTGGCTTGGAAGGATTGCAGACATCTGCAAGGTGCCGCTGCGCAGGTTCTATCTGTGTCCGGGCGATCATGATATGGACAGAGACGAGGGGAGCTTCCGGTCGTATGAGGCTTTTTGCCGGAAACTGGGAACGGCATCATACAGGCTGTCAGGCAAACAGAATTATCTGTCGGGGATCGCATCCACTTCTGATCTGAATGTGATCTGTCTGAATACGCCGTCGCTTGCGCAGAGCGATCTTTCAGCAGGCGAATTTACGGAGCGGATAAAACGTGAGCGAAGATTTGGAAATGGGCTGCCGACAATTATGATCATGCACCATTCCTGTCTTTGTCCGGATCTGTATGCTCTTGCGGATATGGTGCTGACGGGACACAGGAACGAGGCGGTGGACGGGTACAGATTCCGGGACGATACCTATATCTGCAGCAACGGAGCAATCTGTCGGGATGGCCGTTATTATCATAATTTTCACATATATGAAATCGGAGATCATAGTGAAGGAGGAATGGATTGTGTCCGCACAGTCTATGAATATAACGGGATCGGCTGGCGAAGACAATCCGCAGATATAAAAATTGCGATCACTGAGAAAAGAGAAACAAGGAGAGACAAGCCCCTGCAGTACAGCTTCAGCGTCCTATGGTGGACGAGGCTGGAGTTATAGCCTGGGACATATTATAAAAACCTGTCTGATCTTTGCGGCGGCAAACAGTTATGCGGTCAGCAGACAGGCAGCACTGTACATGGAGAGCGTACAGGGAGAGATGGACAAAAGCAGATGGGAGCGCATCGCCATATTTGTGTGGGTGCTGATTCTGCTTTTGTTCGCCGTACTTCAGTTGATACCATCCATACGAAATCGTAAATTACAGACAAAGCGGCTGCGCATATGCGGGGACGGATGTGAGCTGCTTCGTCTTTTTTTGCTGTCCGCAGCGTGTTCCATCGTATATTCGCTGCTGGGATTTTGGGGATTGTTTCAAACAGGCTCGCTATTGGAGGAACCGTTTCTGTGGCTGATCAATACGGCAGTCTGCATTGCGGCGGAGGCAGTCGTATTCTGGAACGGCATTATCCGCATCTATGTGACCTCACAGCAGTTAGGCGTCAAATGGCGTGTGATCGGCGGACTGTGCGGTATGATTCCGGTTGTAAACCTGTTTGTGCTGTCGGTGCTGATCCGCACGGCGGAGAAAGAGATCGCGTTTGAAGACAGGAAGATCTTACTGGATAAGGAAAGAGAAACAGAGCGGATCTGTGCGACCAAATATCCGATTCTGATGGTGCATGGCGTGTTTTTCCGGGACTTTCGGTATTTTAATTATTGGGGCAGGGTGCCGAAAGCGCTGGAACAAAACGGCGCCGTTATCCACTATGGGAATCATCAATCGGCGTCTTCCGTCGTTGAATGCGGGGAAGAGCTGGCCGCCCGTATCCGGCAGATCACACAGGAGAGCGGTTGTGAGAAGGTGAATATTATCGCCCATTCCAAAGGCGGGCTTGACTGCCGTTATGCCATTGCCAGATGCGGGGTTGCGGATCAGGTGGCATCTCTGACTACGGTGAGCACACCTCACCGAGGCTGCGAGTTTGCGGATTATCTGCTGACGAAGATTCCGCACCGGCAGCAGCAGATGGCCGCCGATATGTACAATGCCGCGTTGAGGAAACTGGGCGAGGAAAAGCCGGACTTTATGGCGGCTGTCTATGATCTGACAGCGCAGGCCTGTCAGGTGAGAAACGATCAGGTCAGGGACATGCCCGGCGTCTATTATCAGAGCGTTGGCTCCAGGATGACAAAAGCAGTCAGCGGCAGGTTCCCTCTGAATTTTTCCTATCATATGGTGAAATATTTCGATGGTGGCAATGATGGTCTGGTTGGAGAGGCATCCTTTCCATGGGGTTCCTCGTATCAGCTTCTTGACTGCTGTGGAAATCGCGGCATTTCCCACGGGGATATGATCGATCTAAACAGGGAAAATATTGAGGGCTTTGACGTGCGGGAGTTTTATGTACAGCTTGTGCACGGGTTGAAGGAAAAAGGATTTTAAATTCTGACTCTCTGATCCAATGGGGTAAGAGTAAAAAGCAGAAACCATTTGCCCTGATGCGGGAAACGGGTTATAATGGTAGTCACGGAAGAAAGACAGGCGGCTGTATACATGCAGGACCGAAGGGATTGTTGTAGACGATGCGGGAAATGGAATTTAAAATGGAGCGGCAGGGGGTGCTGCAGGAGGGAGATATAGTGAAGGTGACGGAAGGGGTGCTGCCCGGCAGTTATTACTACACGATTGACCCCTCGCTTGCGATGTCAGGAAATTTTCCCTTTCGGGAGAGACTGTCCACCAGAGCGGGGACAGTGATGAAGATAGAAGAGACAGAACGGGGATTTTATGTCAAGGTAGCATTTGAGGAGGAATAATCATGAAAAAAATCAGTACAGAGAAGGCGCCGGCAGCGATCGGACCATATTCGCAGGGGATGATTGCGGGAGAGTTTCTGTTTGCATCAGGACAGATTCCGATCGATCCCGCCACGGGAGAGATCTCTGGCACAACGATCGAGGAACAGGCGCAGCAGGCGATCAGAAATGTGGGAGCGATTCTTGCCGAGGCAGGCGCAGATTTTACCAAGGTCGTCAAGACGACTTGTTTTCTGGCGGATATGGCTGATTTTACTGCATTCAACCGTGTCTACGAGACTTATTTTACGGAGAAGCCGGCGAGAAGCTGTGTCGCCGTGAAAGAGCTTCCGAAGCAGGTACTCTGTGAGGTGGAGGTGATTGCCTGGCTCGGTTAAACCGGCCGGGGAAGACAGATGAAAAAAGGTACAATGAAAAATTCTCTGTTGCTGTTGCTCACTGCCTCTATCTGGGGCGTGGCATTTGTGGCGCAGAGTGTGGGAATGGATTATGTCGGGCCCTTTACGTTTAATGCGGTCCGGTTTCTTTTGGGCGGAACGGTGCTTCTGCCTTTCCTTATGTTGAGGTCCGCAGGGAAATATAAGGGAGAGACAAAGGCGGAGAGAGCGGCCAGATACCGGGTTACGCTGATCGGCGGTATCTGCTGCGGGATAGCGCTCAGTTCGGCGAGCCTGCTGCAGCAGATGGGAATCCAGCGCACGACGGTCGCCAAGGCAGGGTTTATTACAGCTCTGTATATTATTATCGTGCCGATCCTTGGTCTTTTTTTTCGCAAGTCGGTGCGAAAGCTCATTTGGGTCAGTGTAGCGCTGGCGATAGCCGGTATGTATCTGCTCTGTATAAAGGAATCATTCTCGGTAAATACCGGTGATTTTTTTGTATTTCTGTGTGCGCTTGTGTTTTCCGTACATATTTTGGTGATCGATTATTTCTCGCCGAAAGCAGATGGTGTGGCATTGTCGTGCATTCAATTTTATACGAGCAGTGTTATTTGCGGGATCGGCATGACTTTGCTGGAGACGCCCTCTTTTGAGGCGATATGCAGTGGATGGATGCCGATCCTGTATGCGGGTATCTTATCGTGCGGTGTGGCCTACACACTGCAGATCATCGGACAGAAAGGGATGGATCCCACGGTCGCCTCGCTGATTCTGAGTCTGGAATCAGTGATTTCGCTGATTGCAGGCTGGGCCTTGCTGGGACAGGCACTTTCACCGAGAGAAATCGGCGGCTGTGTCCTGGTCTTTATCGCCATCATAATGGCACAGCTGCCAGAAAGGAAGCCGTCAGATTCAAAAGCATAGACTCTTTCTTTTTCAAAATTGCGATTCACATAATTTTTTATGATCGTAGTAATACTAAATAACAAATTGGTGGATTTTATTTTGAAAACAGAAGGAGAAAACGGATGGACTATGTAAATGCGTTCTGGGTGGGCGGACTGATCTGTGCGCTCGTACAGATTTTAATGGAAAAGACAAAAATGATGCCGGGCAGGATTATGGTGACGCTTGTCTGCCTCGGAGCGGCAATCAGTTTTCTGGGCTGGTATGAGCCATTCCAGGAATATGCCGGCGCCGGCGCCAGCGTGCCTCTGCTTGGTTTTGGCAATACGCTGATGAAAGGGGTCAGGGAGGCGGTAGACAAAGAGGGACTTCTCGGGCTGTTTATGGGCGGATTCAAGGCTGGCGCGGTAGGAACGAGCGCCGCCCTGATCTTTTCCTACCTGGCCAGCCTTGTCTTTAACCCGAAGATGAAAAAGTAGCAGGAACTCAGAAAATTCCGATAAGAATTGACAAGTGATAAGAATTGAGAGATCAGATTCGGAGAATAAAAAAATATGCTGCTCATCCGGATCAGGGAATGAGATACAAAAGAAAGAAAAAGAGAGGATATTATGGAGTTTAACTGGAAGAAGATCGAGCTTTCCGACAAGGAACTCATACAGGGATATTATATAAGGGAAGGATCAGGGAACTGTGAGGCAACGTTTGCCAACAATTTCCTGTGGGCGCCTCATTATAGAACACGGTACGCGGTCATTGAGGAGATGCTTGTATTTTTATCCGATGAAGAAGAATATTTTTCCGTCAGTTTCCCGATCGGAGAAGGCGATCTGAAACGGACGCTCGACCTGTTGATGGCTTATTTTGAGGAAAAAGGCCGGACATTTAAAATGCACCTTGTGTCTCCGGCGCAGTTCGAGCGGCTGGACGGACTCTATCCGGGCAGATTTCAGGTAGAGTATAACAGAGACCAGGCCGATTACGTCTATGAGTCGGAGAAACTGATCACGCTGTCAGGCAAGAAGCTGCACGGCAAACGGAATCATATCAATAAATTTAAGGAGCTGCACCCTGACTGGAGTTATGAGAGCATTACCGATGAGAACACGCCGGAATGTCTGGAGATGGCGCAGCAGTGGCGTGTTCTCAACGGCTGTGATGAAGATGAAGCGAAACAGGCAGAATTCTGTGTGACTTTAAATGCGCTGAAAATGCGGGAGGAGCTTTCCTTAAAAGGCGGCCTGATTCGTGCGGAGGGCAGAGTCATCGCCTTTACACTTGGCGAGCCGGGCAATGAGGATACGTTTATCGTCCATATTGAAAAGGCATACGCGGATATTCAGGGGGCGTACCCGATGATCAACCAACAGTTCGTGGAGCATGAAGGGGCTGCCTACCGATATATCAACCGGGAGGAGGACACCGGTGCAGAAGGACTGCGCAAGGCGAAGCTGTCCTATTATCCGGTGATGATGCTGGAAAAGGGAGTCGTCACATTGAAATCAAACGCATAATCCTTTCTCTGACAGGAAATCCTATCATAAAAAAATATCGCAGCATATGAGGAACGAGAGCGTTATTTTGGGAAAGGGATGGGATGATGGCAGCACAGCAAAGCGGAAAACAGAAGGGAAAGAGAAGAGGAAAGCAGAGCGTGGCCTATGAGCGCCCGGTCTATATCAATGCCAGCGCGTCGATCGCGGGCAAGAAAGAGGGCGAAGGACCGCTGGCGGAGCTGATCGATATGATCGGCGAGGACGATCTGTTTGGGTGTAATACATGGGAAGAAGCGGAGAGCAGCCTGCAAAAGGACGCGGTCTATCTGGCAATGGGCAAGGCGGAGCTGGACAGCAAAGAAATTCAGTATCTCTTTGCGGGTGACTTGCTTGGTCAATCAATAGCCACTTCGTTTGGAATTATGACATACGAGATACCTCTGTTCGGGCTGTATGGTGCCTGCTCCACCTGCGGAGAGTCGCTGAGCCTTGGTTCTATGGCGATTGACGGAGGATTTGCGCAAAATGTCATCTGTGTCACTTCCAGTCATTTTGCGAGTGCGGAAAAAGAATTCCGCAACCCGCTTGAGTATGGCAGTCAGAGGCCGCTGTCGGCAACATGGACTGTGACGGGAAGCGGCGCCTTTGTACTGGGCAGAGAGCCGGGAAAACATGTGCGGGCCGCGATCACAGGCATCACGACAGGTAAGATTGTCGACTACGGGCTGAAAGACTCCATGAACATGGGGTGTTGTATGGCGCCTGCGGCCTGCAATGTGATCTACCAGAATTTTATTGACTTCGGACGACAGCCTTCGGACTATGATAAAATCATTACCGGTGATCTGGGGTCGATCGGACAGCGGGCGCTCATTGACCTGGTGGCAGAAAAGGGGTATGATATATCTGATACGCATATGGACTGTGGTATGCAGATTTATGATCCCCAGACGCAGGATACACATGCGGGCGGTTCCGGATGCGGCTGTGCGGCCGTTACGCTCTCTTCCTTTATTTTAAAGCAGATCGAGGAAAAGAAGTGGAAGCGGGTATTGTTTATCCCTACCGGCGCCCTGCTGAGCAAGACGAGTTTTAACGAGGGAAAGACAGTTCCCGGCATTGCACATGGGGTCGTGATAGAGAGTGTATAGCGATGATTATCTCACCTGTTTTTCTACATCAGTTTCATGAAAAGGCCGAGCGCATCCTCCGCAGACGGGGGAATCTGAACCCTTCTGCACCTGTGCTGGAGATGACAGTTGTGCTCGATCACAATATATGTGCGCAGGAACTGCGTCAATATGTCCCTGCGCTCCTTGGCGCTTTGAAGCGTGGCAGCGAATTATTCCGCAATGTCCGTCTGAATGTGACGGACTGGTGGGACGATGAGCGGATCGAAAATCAGGTGAGACCGATGCTGGCAGTTATGTGTGCTGGATTTTATGAGTATGACACGCCTCAGGTTTCGGAAAAAACGGAGAAGACAGAGAGACAGACGGCAAAGAGAATAGAGATCTTGTATCAATATCTGAAGTTTTATCATGCCAGATCCAAGCTGATCGTACTAATCACAGACGGCTGCTGCCGGACGGAGGACGAACAGGCCAGACAGGAAGCGCTGAAACCTTTTCTTGGCAGGAAACTGATGCGGATCATTGTAGGGGAAAAGGGAATGGAGCTGATCTAGTTCGTTCCCTTCTTGCAGTCTATACTATGAGCATAACGGGAGGAGACGAAGGATGAAGTGGATCAGACGATTTTTGCAGTTGATATTATGTTTGGCGATGCTCTTCATGGGGCTTCTGATCTTATGCGCATGGAAGCCGGAAGTGACCGACATGATTGCATCCTGGCTGTATCCTGACAGACTGGAAGGGGATCTGGCAGATGCCGGAGGCGGCCCGCCCGGGGCTGCAGAGGAGAATGCACAGACAGCGGAAGCGGAGAATTCCGATGTCAGTGACGATAATGCGCCGCGGCGGACCTCATCAGTTGCAGGAGAGGGTGTGGACGGAGACAGTCCGCAGACTGTCGTTTCCACACAGGAAGCCGGGGAAGAAGCTGTCGTTTACATACCGCCGGCAGAGTCGGAGATCACCGTGCCCGAAGAAGTGGCAGGCAGAAACGGTTATCAGGAGATCGAAGGCAGCGACAGTGAGGTTGAAGACACCGAGGCGGAGGAACTTTCGGAGAGTCTCGATGTGGGAGAGACCGGCGACGGTATCACTTTTGATCCGCTGTTTTATCCCTATTATGCGATGCTCGATGAAAAGGGACAGCATATTTACAGACAGATCTATGCCAATGCGAATGTGCTCAATCCGTCTTTCGCCCCGGTGGAGCCAGTTACGGCGCAGCAGCTCCGCGATATTATATCCGCCGTCTATTATGATCATCCGGAGCTTTTCTGGGTCGATACGGCCTACGCCTGCAAGCGCAGGGCCAACGGACAATGTGTGGAGATTGATCTGCAGTTTAACCGCACGGCAAAAAATCTGGCGGCGGAGAACTCGGCCTTTGAGGCTTCAGCGGCGGAGATCCTTTCCGGTGCGGAGAGCTTTGCGAGCGATTATGATAAAGAGCGGTATGTCCATGACGCGCTGATGAAAAGCATCGAATATGTGACGAGCTCGGAAATCAATCAGAGCGCATACAGCGCGCTTGTAAACGGCAGGACAGTATGTGCGGGCTATGCCAGAGCATTTCAATATCTGATGCAGCAACTGGGGATTCCGTGTTATTACTGTGTCGGATATGCGGGTGAGAATCATGCCTGGAACATTATAAAGCTGGATGACGGATATTATAACGTAGATGTCACCTGGGATGACACAGGAGATGGCACTTATGATTACTTTAATAAGACGGATGGCGACTATGCTGACACGCATGTCAGACAGGAAAAGTCTGTCAATCTGCCTCCCTGCAACGGAAAAAAATATCGGACTGCCGGTGTGAGTACCGGAGAAGAAGGGCTGCGCAGCAGTGCGGATGCAGGATTCCCGGATGAGGCTATCCTGCACAGTATGTCGCAATATTATGACGAGTGCTATGGTGAAATATTGCGCAGAGGATACGGCAATTATGAGTTCAGCAAGGTGCTGGAGGGGGAAGAACTGTATGCGGAATGGGAAGAGGCATATGATTCGGAACAGTACAAGCAGGAATATATGATAGAAGCTATGCGGAGTATCGGCGCAAAATCGTGTAAACTTGATTTGAAAATTGAGAAACTGCAACAGGACAGATACCTGATCACACATTCGCTGCAGCTTCACTGACAAGCGTGTTTGACTTTGTGTTAAGTACAGAAGGGCAATTACCGGACAGCCTGGTTCGGAATTGCTCTTTTATTCTGCCTATATCATCGAAAAGACAGGATATATGTCGAAATATGTCGAAAAATTACATAAATCTGGTAAAACAAGAAAAAATTGTAAAAACTTATTATTTTTTATAAAAATATGTTGACAAATAAATATTACGTGCTATAATTAAGTCATACAAAAGAGAAACATTCACATAGATAAAATCTAATGAAAAGGAGGTACGGACCACCGAAAACGTAAGTAAAGAAACATAAGACGAAAGCAGAAGCACTTAAGAAAAGGATCATTCGTCAGGAGTACAGAAAGAAAAAGTCCGGTACAGTTACATAAGAACCTCACGGCCGTACAAAAGTACAAAAGATAATATTGGAAAGAGACGGGTGGAACAGAATAGGGAGGTACAATCCATTGGATAGCGAGTACTAAAAGAAGGTGTGTTTTGATTGAAAGCATACCTTCTTTTATTGTATACTTAGATTGACAGACGGTATCTGTCTGCAGGATCGTCAGAGGGGTTAATATTGAGGGGATAAAAGTATGAGCAAAAGAGGGACGATGATCGCGGCTCTGTTTTTGGTGATCGGCATCTTGTGGCTGGCGGCGGTTCCCAGTGTCATTTCAGAAAATGCGGAACTGTTTGACTCGGTGTTTTCAGAGGCTGAAACGGCAGAGACAGAGGAACTGCATTTTGCACCGATCACTGTGGAAGACGATGGCCGGGAGACGTGGAAAAAGAAGTGGGGAGAAGAAGCGCAGCAGCAGTCTGGCGTTTCGATCTATGATTCTCTTTTGCAGGAGCAGTATCTGCGGCAGGAGGACGGCAGCATTCTGCGGGAAACGGTCCATACGATGCACCTGAATAATGTGTGGTTTTCCGTGGCCGGAGAGGGTACAAGGGCTTTTGGCTATCCTGTCTTTACCACAGAGCTTTTTGCCGATGGGGAATGGGAAGCGAAAGAGGAATGGCACGACAGAGACGTTACTTCCCGGTGTTATGAGGCGGCGTTCAATGAAGGTATGGAGCAGACAAGGCAGTTGATCAAAGAAGGGTATCTTCAGGAATTTTTGGAGGTCTATCTGAAACAGTATCCGGAGATCGAGCCGGAGCAGAGAATGTGGACGCTCAGCTTTATTGACGGCGGGCATACCGACAGGGAAATGGATGACGTAAGCTGGTGGGAGCTCAGCTACAGACTGTCGACGACAGTGGAGAACGGAGAGATCGTCACTGTCGGCTGGCTGGATATACATAAAACAGTCAAAGCCGGAGACTTTGCCTTTCTTGACGATGCGGATTACAGTATGTATCCGGACGGGAGAGGCATCTGGAGGCTGCTGGAGGAGGCTGCCACTGACAAAGGAGTGGTATGGATTGATCAGATGCCGGGAGAGGACTTTTCCGATGAACAGGCAGTGCGAGAGTTTGTCGAACGTCAGGGAGCAGGATTTCTGTTGCCACCGGGCGCGGATGAGGATGTGAAGTGGGTCTGCCAGCCGGCGGAAAATTATTGGTATGATTATCTGGTCTGGCATGGATATACGGCAGATTATGAACTGACATTGGCTATTCCGATTATGCCGGAGGACAGCGGAGGATGGTATATGGCTTCGCGGATCAGGAAAGAAGCCCTGGAGAAGGAAGAGTGTGCGCATGTACTGTCTGCGATGATGCAGACATTGCGGACAGAGCCTTATACTTATACGATCAAAGAGGGAGATACACTGACAAAGATTTCCCGGAAGTACATGCCGGGGAATCTACCCGATTCTGTGAGGGCCATGGAACAGCTCAATGAGATTTCTGATCCGGATCTGATTTATCCGCATCAGCAGATCATTCTGCCGGAGCGCAGTACAGGGAAAGACTGGAAAGCGCCGCAGTAGTAGTTTATTTTACGAATACGATTTGGGATTCGGTATGGCAGCAGGCTTCTGACAACCGGGTCCGATGAGAGGAAAACGAATGGCAAAGAAAAAGAAGACACCGGAATTATCCGACAGGGAGAGAAGGAGACAGAGGAGAGTGCGCAATCAGACGCTCGCCTATGTGGCGCTGGGCTTACTCGTATTGTGCGGGGCGGCAGGCATATTTTTTGCAGGCAGGGCCGTAACAAGGTGGATTGCAGACAGGCAGCAGGAAAAAGAATTTGAGGCGGCGATGGCGGCCATGCAGGAGACCGGGGAAGAGACGGAGGCCGTGGAGACGGAAGAACCGGTGGAAGAATATACACAGGATGATCTGGTGACGGATATGATAGATGCGAGTATCGCGGAGATGTCTCTGGAAGATCAGGTAGCGGGATTGTTTTTGACGACTCCTGAAGCGCTGACGGGAACAGACCTAGCGACGAAGGCGGGAGAGGGAACGGAGACGGCGCTTGCACAATATCCGGTGGGCGGACTGGTGTACGCCGCATCGAACGTACAGTCTGCAGAGCAGTTCACGGATATGATCACGTCTACGATTCCAAAGAGCAAGTATCCTTTATTTTTTATATTGGATGACCAGACAGAAGTTCTGACAGAGG
Organism: Lachnospiraceae bacterium JLR.KK008; assembly: GCA_037015955.1. NCBI lineage: Bacteria > Bacillati > Bacillota > Clostridia > Lachnospirales > Lachnospiraceae > Lachnospiraceae bacterium JLR.KK008. The sequence goes on along the minus strand of CP143548.1, from coordinate 2,402,217 downwards.
ACTTGTCCAATTATGGTATCAATATGGAATTTGCGGATCAGGGAGACGGGGCCGCAGTCTTTCGCACTGTCACTCTGCCTTCTCTTCTGGGAGATGCACAGGAAGACGGGCTGGCAACGGCACAGATCAGCGGGGATGAGGAAGCGCTTGCAGAGGCCTGTTTGGAAGCGTGGGAAAACGGTGCGGATCTTCTCTATGTGCAGGAGGGAGTGCAGATCGCATATGAGGGAATGCTTGCGGCCATCCAGGGAAATGAAGAACTGGAAAACAGAGTGAGAGAGTCATTGGAGACGATCTACCGGGTAAAATACCGCAATGGTGTGGATGAATAAAGGGGCAGGAGTGTGCAGAAAAATAAAAAAATAGATTGACAAAAGAAGGAGCGTATCATATAATATGTATTGTCCGTTGGGTGACAGGATATATGCACGAGTGGCTCAGTGGTGGAGTATCGCCTTGCCAAGGCGAGGGTCGCGGGTTCGAATCCCGTCTCGTGCTCTGGTTAAGATCGCGGAAATGTTGAGTTTATCAGCATTTCCGTTTGTTTTACCCTGAAATCTGCTTGGTTACACTTTTTATAGGAATTTTTAGCGTGCCAGTGCTTCTTCTAAAGATGATTCTGTTTCAGATTTCGCCATCCGGTTAAAACAGTAATTCTTATATATTAATTTTTCACGCAAGGTATCATCAAGAGGGGATTCAGCAAGTGTGACTGAATCTCCTCCGTTTCTATGATCGGGGTTTTTGGAATCTTTTCCCTGCGTCAGTCAATCCTCACCTGCTTTGCAGGTGCCTGACGGTAAAGGGATGGACAGACTCATCGGCATTATGATCTTTGAAAATGATTAGCTGTCAAAAGAGCCGCTTGCAAAACAGGCGGCCGTCATGTATAATCTACTTGGAAAGGCGATCGGACACGAGTTCCGATGTGCCCTCAGTTTTGATACTTAAATAAAGAAATAAGCATCACTTGGGCGGTTGGGATGCTTATTTCTTTTTGCAGTTGTCTATGTAAGACAGTGCTGTAAATATAAGTAACAACAATGTGAGAACTTCCATTGTGTTCATAAGCACCACCCTCTTTCATAAAGACTAGAAGGCACCCATCGGAAAGCCGCATCCTGCTTTCTTTTCGATCGTACAAGTTGATTGTAGCATAGAAGAATGCAGCGTTCAATCATATATGCTTTAGAGGATAAAGTCTATTTTAGACAGTTGTTAGACAATGTTAGACAGGGTGTTTTTCTCCTTGATCTTATTGGGTTTTCAGGGCACTCTGGAGTTCAAATCCCGTCTCGTGCTCTAAAAAAGCCTTGATTTTCAGGCATTTACAGAACACAGGTAATCAAATAAGTAATCAGAATGTGTGTTTGATTTCAGCAGGAAGGAAAAGTTCTGTACATCGTAACAATTAAATATTATATTGGACATCTGAATAAGTCCATGATCAATAACAGAAATGTGATTGATCGTGGGCTTATTTTAATGGTTCAATTCAGAAAAAAATCTACAATTACTTCCAAACTGTCTATATGCGCTTCACAGAGCGTTACAGGGGTATTCTACAGATGTGATAGAAGAAATATCAGTTTAGTAGCCGCTGACTTAAAAGAAGTATTTTATTGACAAATAATCACAGGCAATACTACATGAAGAAAAAAGGAGGAATCGAAACAATGGCAAAGAAAAAAGCAGTGACAGCGTTTCAGATGGCAAAGCGCATCTGTGACAGGAGCGATAACATTTACAACGAAAAGATTGTCACCAGACAGGTTGTTACAGACATCCTACAGATGTACATGGATGAGTGCCGGAAGGGAATTATAACCTGCCTGTATGCAACAAAGCAGGAGGAAACCCGCCGTATACAAAGCTGAAGATGACACGGAGTGACGCATTCGGAAGCATTATGAATCAGACGCTGACAGAAAATATGGAACAGGGCGTTTATGGACTTGAAAAATTACTATTCAGTAGACAGCAGATAAACATATTGAAAAAGAGCGGATACCTGCTGGAAGATGCGGAAGAGACAGAGGATGGGGAGGAATAAAAGTTATGGCAGTACATATCAGGAACATGAAGGAATTACAGAAAGCAATGCAGCCGGTGTTATTAAAGATGACGGATCAATTGGCAGAGCGGGTATATGAGACATTGAATTATTTCTTACAGGATTATTATGCAGGGTATGATCCGGCCAGTTACCGCAGGACAAAAAACTTTCTCTATTCAGCGGTGAAAATAGATGCGCAGCCATATAAAGGCGGTGTCAGGGCAGTGGTATTGATTGATACGGATTCACTGGATAGTTACAGGAATGCAAGCGGGTATCAAGTGGCGAAGTGGGCGAATGAAGGACTCCATGGCGGCATCGAAACAGATCACAAGCCTCATGTGTGGCAGGACACACTGGATGAGACAGTAGGAAACGGAGAGCTTTTGAGACTGGCGGTTGATTATTTAAGGAGTAAGGGGTTTACGGTGAGAAGTTAGGAAGAGGGGCTGATACATAGTGAGATCAGGATTGAAATTAAAGAATGGTGCGGGCGGTTGCGCTGCATGTGAGTTTATGAAGATATATGACTATGGCAGGAGAATATATTATTGTAACCATGCAGGCAGAACTGACGATATGGGGAAATTGAGCGTTGGGGAGTTACCAGAGGGAAGTCCTGAATGGTGACCGTTAAGAAATAAATAATTGCTATTACAGAGCAGTCAAAATAAACTGTAATGCCGAGATTTAAGAAATTCTAAATATTAACAGTGTCGATTGTGTGTATCTACACAATAATTCCATTAAATAATGATGAAAATTGAATATTTCAAAGATTGATAAGGGCTGAATGAAATGTTCAGTCCTTTTTGAAGCAGAAGAAATATTTTATCTGCCAATAGTACAAAAAAGAGAATATATGGATATGGCTTCGGATGTGAAAGATAGTCATAGCAGAAAATATATTTATCAGATGGAGAAATGTAATTACGTGGTATCACAAAATGGGAATGTGGCCAGATTGCTATTTGTGCAATGTGTTTGTATCATGCGATTTCGGTTCAAACAGATTCCGTAAAAGTGGAAAGTGTTGTATATAGTGGACAACGAATCACAAAATTGGGAATAGTTGTGACGCATACATTACTTTTAATTTTGACATATGTACTCTCCTTTAATTATATGTGGTCTGGCTTAATCACTTATGAATCAAGGGTTTTAAGGATTTTTATCATAAAAATGGCCCAGTATGATTAAACCTATTCGCAACTTATACTTACAATTATTACAGTACACTTTTGCTGCCAGAATGAAATTTTAGGTGTGTAGTGTTTCACGACATACCGTAGCCCCGTGAGACGGTGGTTCCCCATGGGAGAGTGGTGTGTACCTGTAGGTACGGAGGTTATACAAGTGTACTTGAGGTACGGTTGCTATCATAGCTGGACAGAATTATCCAGAAGTAAACGGGCTAAGTTTAACTTAGTCGCCAATATGTTGTCGAAAGAGGATGGCGAAAAATTTCGCTGTCTTAATTCTGGATGGTTTGAAATTTGCAGAATTAAATTTTCTAATTGGAAATTAGTTAACGTTTAAATCAGATATTATGTAGGACTGAATGTATAAGCTGACAGGGCGTTTTGCCTACTCAGGTGAATAACGATTCGTTATTGAGTTTTATGTAATGAAAGCAATCTAAAAAAGACTTCCGTTTGGATGTGCATTATATACTTATCTGAAAATCTGATAAGCAAACGGTTTAAAAGGTTTGCTTTCCTGTTTTGGCGAGCAAAAGTATTTCACTGTGCAATTTTGCATAATGAGTTTTTCTCTAAAAAGGGAAAAACCTTAAATCTTGCGAAGGTTTTAAACCCAACACCTACAAAGAGATGAGTTTTCCACATAAGTGTGTAAAAGGTTGCCCCACAGTGGTACAACCGAAAATCATTGTATATTAGTCCATGATGGTTTAAACTTAAGTCGATACAAAAGACTTAGGAAATATTTTAAATATTATTCCACACAACTGGGGAAAATAGCGTTTCCCGTTTTGGAGTCGCTAAATCATAGTTTTGCAGATTTGAGATTTCGCCATTATTGGCGTAAACTTACAACTGAATATTGGATTATATCAGGGAGTCTGTTCTTGACTCTCTTTTATTATGAATAGGAATCGGAGCATACAATCGGGATGCTCAATTATTGACTGGACACGATTTCGTGTTGAGTTATCTGAAAACATATCGAAAGGAAGTATCTAATTAAGCAATGCAGGAAATAAACATATTAGATTTAAAGCGTACAGGCATAAAGCCATTAAATAAACTTGAGACATTCATGCTGATAGAAGGAACAAAGCATTATTATATTTCGTCTGAAGGAAGGTTGGCCAATAATATTAAGGGTAAATTCTATGTACATAATGAAACATTGGCAAAAGCAACAAACAGGGTTCACTGGAAGGTATTTTATGAAGATAAAAGCGGCGTGGAATATAAAAAAGACGTATATGCAGATAATTTAGTAGCGCAGACATTTTTAGAGCCAGCAAAGGGCAAAAACAAGGTATATCATATTGACGGAGACAGTTCCTACAGCAAATATAATAACCTGATTTATGTATCTGACAGGGAATTTCACAATCTAAGGAACGGTAAAATTTGTGTGGAAGATTTGGGAAGGGAACAGAAGTATATAACATTTCTGAATAATAACCGCATGAAAGCAAGAAGGCTATGGAATGACATGTATTCACGCTGTTACAATGAAAAATTACATAAAAGATTTCCAGAATACATAGGCTGTACCATTTGTGATTACTGGTTAGAGGATAAAGAATAGTTCTATTAATGGGTGGAAGAGAATTATTATACGATCGGCAATGAGCAGATAGATTTGGATAAAGATATTATATGCAAAGGCAATAAGGTATACAGTCCTGAAACGTGTGTATTTGTTCCGCATACAATCAATACCCTGCTGCTGAATTGTAAAAGAAAACGTGGCAAATATCCAGTCGGAGTAAGTTTTGACAAAGATAAATATCGTGCGGCATTGAATGTTGATGGCAAGACTGTAAAATTAGGATATTTTAATACATCAAAAGAGGCATTTTTAGAATATAAAAAGCATAAAGAAGCTCCTATTATCGTTATGGCAGACAGATATAAAGGTAAGATTCCAGATAAGGTATATAAAGAAATGATGGATTGGAATATTGAAATTTTTTGCTATTATGCAGCCAATATATAGGCAAATATATAGAAAAATTTTATTGATATTGCAAACAAATTATGATATAGTCTAGCTCTGATTAAAATTTTTGATTACATCTTAGGAGGTGATTTTAATATGGCAAAAAAATATTCTAAACCAGATAGAACTAATCAGCATAATTATATGCTTGATACATGTGCCTATAGTCATATTATTCAATCGGCTGAAAAAATGGATGCTGTGAAAAAGTCAATTTTGTATGGATTTTGCTATTATTCTACTGCATTACAGGATAACGAGCTTTCAGGCAAGGGAGCTAAAACGTATAATCGTGATTGTGTATCAGTTACCAATAATGTTGTTCCACCAGAATTTAAGCAGAAAATAGATATAATTGATAAAGAGCTTAATGTGCAATTAGTTCCCGAAATTTCTATTTCTATGCGGGATCATGCCAGGGTGGATGGAACAAATAGGTTTATTGCAGCAGATAGTTTAAGTGGGCAAGTATATGAAAAAATTGTGAGTAAAAAAGCGCATGATAAAATGCCATTTGAATTTGTTTATGATGCTATGATTGCAGAAGCGGCAGTCAATTATGGATGTATACTTGTCTCAGATGACGGGCCTCTTAGGAATGAGGTAAATTTACTTTGTCCTGATAGAGCGATTACTACAGATGAATTATTAGAGATCATTAATTCCTATAAGTGATACAAGTTTTATGTATTATCATAATGTATATTCCATATTGTAGGTACTTAGAGTTTTCAGATGTAACTCGTAGTGTATATGGATACGTAACATTTTATTACATATCATTTGTGCCCTGTAATCTATGATCTATTCTTAAATTCTGGGCAGAATGGCTACAGGCGATAAGTTGATAGGGGAGCGGTGTTGTGTCTGAAATTCTAAGATGTACATTAGATTATTGGTGGTATTAAGAATATATTTTATATGGGGTATACCTATATATTGGATTCATATTTTTAGATGGAAACATAGTACCTATGTGGTATCTTATAATATTCAATGGATTTATCAGGTATTTATGTTTATAATTAAGATAAAATTGTTTTGGAGGGAATTATGATATTATGCTGCAAATCGTGTGGGCATTATTTTGAATCAAGCATTCAGGGAAAGGAGTGTGATTATTGCTGCGGTACTACAGATGTACTATTTAGCGATGACGAAGTAAAAGCAATTGATAAATATGAATTAAATAAAATGATAGATTATGCACGTGAAAAGTATAAAGTGAACAATGTTGACTTCAATGAGGAATTATGGAAAAGTAGAGAATATAAAGAGCAAGTTTCTGAGCAGGAAAACAATAAATATAAAAAGAGATTACATATGCTTACTACAGGCTATAATTTTGAAAGATATAGAATTGTAGACTATAAAGGAGTAATTAGTGGGCAAGTGGTATTGGGTACTGGTTTTTTGTCAGAGTTTTCTTCTTCTTTAGCGGATTTTTTTGGAACAGAGGCAAATCGCTTTTCTGATAAATTGGAAAAAGCTAAGGACGCTGCGAAAGAACGTTTAATTGAGAAGTCAGTATTATCAGGAGGAAATGCGGTTATTGGAGTAGATTTTGATTATATTATGTTTAGTAGTAATATGGTAGGTGTTGTTGCTAATGGTACATCTGTAATTATTGAAAAAATATAATTACTGTATATTGCATTTAGATTATGATTGTTTCTTAATAAGAACACTGTAAATACAAGGCTTTTCAAAGCCTGCCAACCACAAAAATAATATTTGATCTATCACATTACGCTAAAAGCCGTCCGGCATGAAAAAACGGGCGGCTTTTTTGCGTGGATAGACGGAAAGGAGGCAAAAAATAATTACAGAAATTTAACCCCTAAATTTATGCAACTTTCACAAAAAAGGAGGTTAGTGAATGGCAGATGAAAAACTGAACACAGGACCCGGCAGTGAAAAACTCCCGGAGGCTCCCGAACAGGCCGCCACACCCACGCCCCGGCAGGAACAGGCCGCCGCACCCCAGCAGGAACAGGCCGGGCTTGCCCAGCCCGCTCCAGGCGATGTGGTGGTATCCTTTGACAAGATCAATGAGCTGATGGGCGAAAAGCGGCAGGCGGCCCGGGCCCAGGTGGAAAAGGAGGCGGCGGGTAAAGACGGAAAGGAGGAAATTCCCGCCGCTGGCAGCGATAAGCCGAAAACGCCCCGGCGTGGCCGTCCGCCCAAAGAAGAAAAAGCGGGGCCCGCTGGCAAGGAGGAAACAAAGCCACGCAAGGGCCGCCCGCCCAAGGAGGATAAAACGGCCTCCGGAAAGGCAAAGCCGCCCAAACGAGACAAAGTGTCCCGAAGTGACGGCAAAGCCCCGGATGCCCCAAAGGGTGCTCCCGTCCGGGAGGCCGCTGTCCCGGAGCCGCCTGCTCCCGAGCCCGCCGCCCCGCCCCGTCCCATTGACGAGGGAAAGCTGGTTTATTTGAAACTTTCCGATCTCCATGCGTTCCATACTTTCCGGGATCACCCGTTCCAGGTAAAGGACGATGAAAAAATGGCCGAGCTGGTGGGGACGATCAAGGAGCATGGTGTTATGACCCCCGCCACCGTCCGCCCGGAAAAGGACGGCAACGGTTATGAGATTGTGGCGGGCCACCGCCGCCACCGTGGAAGTGAGCTGGCCGGGCTAAAGGATCTCCCCTGTATCGTCCGCAGCATGACGGACATCGAGGCTGTCCGGGAAATGAAAAACAGCAACAAACAGCGTGGGGAGCCCCTGCCCAGCGAGCCTGCAAAACTTTTGGATCTGGAAATGGAGGCCATCAAGCACCAGGGAGGCCGTCTGGATGGCGTGGCCGAGGGGGACATCGGAAAACGCTCCGTTGAGATTGTCGGAGAAAACAACGGCATGAACTATAAAAAAGTCATGCGCTATATCCGGCTGAACTCCCTTGTCCCGGAGCTCTTGAACAAGGTGGACGAGAAAGGGCTTGGCTTTATGCCCGCCGTGGAGCTGTCCTACATCAAACCGAAAAATCAAAGGCTTGTTGCCGTTTCCATTGACGGCGAGCAGTCCTCCCCCTCGGTAGCCCAGGCAAAACGGCTCCGGGAGCTGGATAAGGAGGGAAAGCTCAACGGGGATGTGATTGACGGCATCTTATCAGAAAAGAAAAAGGAGGATAAAGGCGTGATTATTTCAACCGCTGAACTGGAAAAGTATTTCGGCAAGGAGGTTACTCCCGCCAAAATGAAGGAGCAGATCATGGGCCTGCTGGACGAGTGGAAACAGAAACAGCCGCCCCAGCTTACGAAAGCTCCGAAAAAGATGGAAAAAGACAAGTAATCACTTCGAGACATTTTGTCCCGAGGGGCTTTGCCCCTTGCGATGGCTCTGGTGGTATATATCCCCCGTCGCCGGCTGTGCTATTTCCCCGGCAGGCGGCGGGGGTATATCCTCCAGAGCCGCCCCCCTTTCCCAAGATTGGGAAAGGGCGGGGGGGGGTTAGGGTTGAACAATTACATGATAGAATAGGAGGTTTTTACTTATGAAGCGACCCCTTGCTTATATTACCGCCGCATGGTTTGGCGGCGACAGCGAAAATGCGGAATTGGCCGTCCAGTATTGCCGGGCAGTCTATGAGGCGGGCTTTTCCCCGATCTGTCCTACCCTCTATCTGCCGCTGTTCCTCAATGACGCAGTACCCGAGGAGCATAAAAGCGGCATCGACATGGGCCGTGACCTCTTACGCCGCTCCCATGTGCTGGTGGTTTGCGGACACACCATGACCGAGGCTATGAAAAACGATATTGCCGTGGCCCAGCGGCTGGGGATCACCGCCACCACCCTTGAGGGCATTTTGACCGTCAAGGAACAAGGGCACCGCTGATGCCGTCCCTGTTTGAAGCCTACATCACCAACCTTGGGAAATACAACGAGGGGGAGCTGGTGGGGGAAACGCTGAAATTTCCCACCAGCCCCCAGGAGGTGCAGGCCCTGTTAAAACATATCGGGGTGGACGGCATACGGTACGAGGAATTTTTCATTACCAGCTTTGACGGCGATGTGCTGGGGCTCTATGACTACCTTGGCGAGTATGAAAATCTGGACGAATTAAACCACCTGGCCTGCCTGCTCTCGGAGCTGGATCAAGACGAGCTGGAAAAATTCGAGGCCGCTCTGAACATCGGCGCCCATACTTCCAGCGTGGCGGACATTATCAACCTGGCGCAAAATCTGGACTGCTTTGAGTTTTACCCGGATATTGAAACGGAGGAGGACTTGGGCCGTTACTGGGCCGATGACTTGCCTATCCCGGCAGAACTGAAAGACTATTTTGACTATGGGGCATACGGGCGGGATATATCCATCAACGAGGGCGGACACTTTGCCCTGGGCGGCTATATCGTCCAGACCAGCGGCGATTTCAAGGAATATTATCACGATACCAAGGACATTCCCGCCGGGCACAAGGTTTTTTCTTTTCCCCAGCTTTCCATCCGGAAGCAGATGGCCGCCTACAAGGAGGTGATTGACGGTTCCTCAAAAGAGGGATTCCGGCGGCTGACTGAAAAGGGCCGGGAGGAACGCTGACAAGGCACTTCGAGACACTTTGTCCCAAGGCGGCCCAAGAAAGGAGGCGGTGTAACTGATTGACGAAGAAATTTCCCGGAGCTCCATAGCGATTTCCGTCCGGGCCGGAAAACTGACGGCCCGGGGGCTGGCTTATGTGCTCCAGGCGGCGGGCCGCCAGATTGCCAAACGGCATAGGGCGGCCCAGCGGCCCCACGGCAGGCAGAGTGTAAAAAAGCTCATGGGACACGGGGACAATGTAAACAGTATTGAGGTGGAGTCTCCCGCCCTCTTTGACCGCATGGCCCGCCGTTTCAATGTGGATTATGCGTTTTACCAGACCGGGCCGGACAAATACCTGCTGTTTTTCAAGGCTGGGCAGGCGGACGCCATCACCGCCTGTTTTGAAAGCTATTCCCGGAAACTGCTTGGAAAGTCAAAATCCAGCCGCATCCCCATCCGGGAACAGCTCAAGCGGGCGGCGGATCAGCTCGCCAAAGAAAAGCCCAAAACGAAAGAACGGGCAAAGGAGGTGGTTCGTGAAGAACGATAAGATCAAGAAATATCTTATTCCCAACATCCCGTATCTGTTCATTTTGTGGGCCTGTCTGAAAATGGGGACGGCCTACCGTCTGGCGGCGGGTGCGGACTTCGCCCATAAGCTCATGGGGCTGGGCTTAACCATCGGCCCGGCCTTTGCCGATTTCGCCCCGGGGCTCCATCCCTTTGACTGGCTCATTGGCATTGTAGGGGCGGCGGGCTTTCGCCTGCTGATCTATGTAAAAAGCAAGAACGCAAAGAAATTTCGGCGGGATGAAGAGTACGGGAGTGCCCGCTGGGGAAATGAAAAAGATATACGCCCTTTTGCCGATCCGAAGTTTGAAAACAATGTTATTCTTACCGGGACGGAGTTTCTCACCATGAATACCCGGCCCAAAATCCCGGCCAACGCCCGGAACTTAAATTGCTGTGTCATCGGTTCCTCCGGCTCGGGAAAAACCCGCTTTTGGCTTACACCCCAGCTTTTACAGGCTCATTCCTCTTTCGTGGTGGTCGATCCCAAGGGCGGGGTGCTGTCCCAGGTGGGCTGTTTCCTCCAAAAGAAAAAGAGGTATAAAGTCAAGGTTTTTAATTCCATCGACTTTTCCAAGTCCATGCACTATAACCCGCTGGCCTATATCCGAAACGAAGCCGACATCCTAAAGTTTGTGGATGCCCTCATTTCCAACACCAAGGGCGAAGGCAAGGAGGGCGACCCGTTCTGGACAAAATCAGAGACTTTGCTCTACTGCGTCCTAATCGCCTATATCATTTTTGAGGGCCCCGCCGAGGATCGGAACATGAACACTTTAGTGGATATGATTTCCGAGATGGAAGTAAAAGAAGATGACGAGGATTTTATGAACGCTGTGGACTATATGTTTTCCGGGCTGGAAAAGCGAAAGCCGGACTGCTTTGCGGTCAAGCAGTATAAGAAATACAAATTAGCCAGCGGTGATATATGCTCTAAATGACTTCTTAATCACGAGATTTTCTCATGGTTAGTGAAGAACCCATTTAGAGCATATTTCATGTAAGGAGGCAGACGCTATGACGAAAACCAAGATTACCCCGCTGTACGAGAGGCTCTCCCGTGACGATGAACTCCAAGGTGAGAGTAACTCCATCAGCAACCAGAAATCCATGCTGGAAGATTACGCCCGACGCAACGGTTTTCCCAACCCGACCCATTTCACGGACGATGGAATCTCCGGAACCCGGTTCGACCGCCCCGGATTCACCGCCATGATGGAGGAAGTGGAGGCCGGGAACGTGGAGGCAATCATCATCAAAGACATGAGCCGCCTGGGGCGTGATTATCTCAAAGTCGGCCAGGTCATGGAAATCCTGCGTCAGAGAGACGTCCGGCTGATCGCCATCAATGACGGGGTGGACAGCGCCAACGGAGAGAATGATTTTACCCCGTTCTTGAACATCATGTATGAATTTTACGCCAGAGATACCAGCCGCAAGATTAAATCTGTATTCAAGGCAAAAGGCATGAGCGGCAAACACCTGACAGGTACTGTCATTTACGGCTACTTATGGGACGAAAAGCGGGAACACTGGATTGTGGACGAAGAAGCCGCTGCCGTGGTGCGCCGCATATTCGCTATGACCCTGGACGGATACGGCCCCTACCAGATTGCGAACCGGCTGTCACAGGAAAAGATTGAGATACCTTCCCTGCACCTCTCCCATTATGGGGAGGGCGTGAATCAGTCCAAAACGTTTAAAGATCCTTATGGCTGGGGTTCTTCCACTATCGTTAATATCCTGAAAAAGCGTGAGTATTTAGGCCACACCATCAATTTCAAGACCCGCAAACATTTCAAGGACAAGAAAAGCCACTACGTTGACGAAAACGAATGGGTAATCTTTGAGGACACTCACACCGCTATTATTGACTCGGAAACTTTTGAGAATGTGCAGAGAATCCGCTCCAATGTGAAGCGTTACCCGGACGGATGGGGAGAAGCCGCCCCGCTCACCGGCCTGCTCTACTGTGCCGACTGCGGCGGTAAGATGTACGTCCACCGCACCAACAACGGCAAGCGTATCTCACAGTATACCTGCTCCCAATATAGCAAGGTTCCGGTCGGCGTCCTCTGCGCCACACAGCACCGAATCAACGAAAGCGCTGTCCTGACATTGGTTTCCGATATGCTCCGGGCGATTGCGGAGTATTCCAGAAATGACCGGGCAGAGTTTATCAAAGCGGTTCAGGAAACCTAGGCCGAGCAGCAGGCCAGCGACATCACCAGAAAGCGGAAACGGCTGGCGGCGGCACAGAAACGGGCCGGGGAACTGGAAAAACTGATATGCAAGATTTATGAGGACAATGTGCTGGGCAAGCTGCCGGACGCAAGATATGCCGCCCTGGACGCACAGTACGCAAAGGAGCAGGAATCCCTTTCCGGCGAGATTGCTGAACTGGAAAAAGCAATCGCCGGATATGAGCAGAGCCGGAAATCAGCGGAGAAATTTATCGCCCTTGTTGACAAGTATGAGAATTTTGACAACCTGACTACCACCATGCTGAATGAGTTTGTGGAGAAAATCCTTGTCCATGAGCGTGACCGGAAAGGCAGCATTGAAACTACGCAGGAGGTTGAGATTTACTTCAATTTCGTAGGAAAGTACATACCGCCCCACTTCGGGGAAGTGAACCTCACGCCGGAGGAACTAGAAGCCCAGCGGAAGAAAGAGGAACGCAAGGACAAGCTGCACCAGGCATATCTCCGACGCAAGGCCAATGGGACACAAAAACGGTATGAGGATAAAATCAAAGCAAAGAAAAAGGCTGAAATCGAGGCGAAGAAAGCCGCTATCCGTGCCGAGGATATGAAAAAAGGCGTGTTTATCCCGGCCAGCAGCCTGCCAAAGAAAGAACCCCAGAAAGCACCAATGCCAGCCAGAGCCGCTATGTAGGCGGCTGGCATACCACAGAAAAGGCAAGGAGGCATACACATGAATGGACTGACTTATACAAAAGTTGGAGATTACTATCTCCCGAATCTGGTATTAAAAGAGCAGCCGGACACGCCAATCGACAAGTATGGGCGCATGAGGCTCCGCTATCTGAAAGAACACCGGAAAGGACTGTATACCAGCCTGCTCCTGACGGAAAAACTCTATCCCCATTTGTTGGAGATTGACAAGACTGCCAATGAGCGAATGGATATTCTTATGCAGCAGCTGATGAAGGCCGCCGGTGTGACCGAGGAACTGAAAGCAGCCGACCAGATGAAATGGGTAGGGCTGGTAAATAACTGTAAGGCGCAGGCAGAGGAAATCATTTTGCATGAACTGATTTACAATTAAACAGGGAACAACAAAGAGAGGCAGAAGAAAGGTATCCTTCCGCCTCTCTTTGTCTGGCGCTGATAGAATCATGTTTCTGTATTGTACAGGTCAGAATTACTGGCATTTTTCTTTAGAGAAGAAATCCATGTTTCGATTGCCCTGGCAAGAATAAGCTGTTGCTGCAGAACTGCCATTCCGTTTTCAGGAACGTCCGGTATATTTTCCTTTGCAAGAAAGTTTTCTTCCAGATAGGATTTTAATTGCTTGATGTTGTTCTCAATATTTGCCAGACATACATTCTGTTTTTCTTGTGAGAGGCTGTTCAGGTTTACAATCACAGCATTAAAATCCAGATAAATGTTGATGGACTTTGCGGCAATTTCCAGCATAAGTTTTTCAAATTCCTGCTCTCCCTGCCGGGTTAGAGAATAGACGGCTTTTTCCGGCATTTTTCCCTCTTTTTCAATACGGCTTTTAATAAATCCTTTTTCTTCCAGTTGAAGGACTTTTTTATAAATTGAAGGAGTGCTGATTTTTACCCATTTGGATATGTTACGGTACTCAACCAGTTTTTGAATATCGTAGGCGCTTAAAGATTCCCTTTTTAAAATTCCCAGTACAATTAGGTCGATTGTGGCCATATTCGTTCTCCTTTGATACTTGACAGATACTATAAATTATAGTAATATATTCTCTGTTGTGCAACTATTATAATTTATAGTAGTATAAATAATAGTATTAGTCAAGCGAAAGGAGAAAACGACATGAACGAGCAAAGCAAGAAAATGGAACTACTGGGGGCTGTGCCAATACCAAAGGCTCTTTTGGCACTGGGACTGCCAACCATGATAGGTATGCTGATTAATGCACTTTATAATCTGGCAGATACCTACTTTGTCGGTGGATTAGGTACGGATCAGATGGGGGCGGTTACAGTAGCTTTTCCTTTGGGGCAGATTGTTGTCGGCCTGGGGCTGCTTTTCGGGAACGGGGCGGCGGCATATCTTTCCAGGCTGTTGGGGCGAGGGGATAAAGATACCGCTGATAAGGTAGCCAGTACAGCTTTATACAGCAGTGTATTGATTGGAGCGATTGTTATTATAGGCTCCGTCATATTTCTGAAACCAATATTAAATCAGATAGGCGCATTGGAAAGCGTTATGCCTTATGCGATTACCTATACCAGCATTTACATCACGTTTTCCATTTTTAATGTTTTCAATGTCACAATGAATAATATCGTGTCCAGTGAGGGAGCTGCAAAGACAGCCATGTGTGCGTTAATGGCCGGCGCTGTCCTGAATGTGATATTAGACCCCATTTTTATCTACGTCCTGAATCTTGGAGTTGCCGGCGCAGCCATTGCCACGGCTATTTCTCAGGTGATTTCCACGGTGGTTTACCTGTGCTATATTTTCCGGAAAAAGAGCATATTCCATTTTCGCATGAAAGACTGCTGTTTTTCAAAGGAAATAATGTCTGAAATTTTGAAAATAGGGATTCCCACATTACTCTTTCAAGTTCTGACCAGTATGTCTATCAGTATGATAAACAATGGGGCAAAAGAATATGGCGGCTCTGCCCTTGCCGCCATGGGGCCGCTTACAAAAATTATGTCTATGGGAACCTTGATTGTTTTCGGTTTCTTGAAAGGATTTCAGCCAATCGCCGGATTCAGCTACGGAGCAAAAAAATTTAGTCGCTTATATGAAGCGATTAAAACCTCTGTTCTGTGGTCAACCATATTTTGTGTGGTTTTTGGATTGATAGCCGCTATATTCCCGTCACAGATTATGGCATTGTTTACAAAAGGAGATACCGAAATGATTCAGATTGGTGCGGCAGCGTTACGGGCAAATGGTCTGTCATTTATCCTCTTTGGATTTTATACCGTGTACTCCTTCTTATTTCTTGTAATGGGAAAGGCGAAGGAGGGCTGCTTTCTTGGCGCTTGCCGACAGGGAATCTGCTTTGTGCCGGTTATCTGGTTTCTGCCAGGAGTTTTAGGATTAAACGGTGTCATTTACTCCCAGCCGGTTGCTGATGTTCTGGCCGCCATTATCACTGTTTTTATGGCTTTGAATCTTCATAAAAAACTGTCCGCTGAAGAATCCCGTATGGCTTTGCAATCAGGAACACCGGAAAAATAGGAACTGTCATAAATGGGTAAGGTATGCTGATTTCTAAAACCAGACGCAAGCCGCAGAGTAGGAATTGGTATCAAGAAAGTGTGATGTAATGAAAAATAAATCCTTATGGATTCACTGTCCGGCTTGTGGAGGTAAAACAAGGACGAAGGTGTATGGGGACACGGTGCTTTTGAACTTTCCGCTTTTCTGCCCGAAATGCAGGAAAGAAATCAAAATCAATGTAGTACAGCTAAAAATGACGTTAAGCAAAGAGCCAGACGCATAATGCGGAGAGCCTGCTTCCTTTGGTATGGGGACGCAGGCTCTCTTTCATGTTATGTATCAGATTCAATTTCAATGGCACCTTTTGCCCTTAGTACAGATAAAACAGATTCAATGATTGGGATAAGGGCGGCAGACTCTTGTTCGCTGCATTCCTCAATCATAAATCGAAGCTGGCGGATTGCGGGGCTTTCCCTTTTCATTTCAGGATTGAAAATCTCTCTGGAATCCAGTTTGAGCGCACGAACCAAAGGATATAGGACTTCCATTTTAGGATTTCCCTTGTAGTTCTCTATGTTCATTACGGTACGTGCGTCAATGCCGCTTTTTTCAGCTACCTGACTTTGCGTCAGACCCAGTTCTCCCCGTGCCCTTTTAATGGCATCCCCCAATGGATAAGAAAATTCTTGCATGGCGGTTCACCTCATAAGTATTTTACAATACACTTTATCTCATTTGAACTCAACACGGTTCCGCAGTTATATAAACCAAAGTACATATCTTTCCAAGGAGATGTGATTTGAAAGATAGGACAATTTTAAAAATTGATATATTCGGTATGAATTTCAGTGTTTAGCTGAAAACCACCACGGGATTGTAAGTGAATTACGGTTCACCAAAAGAAGTTATTTTAAAGGCATACTTGCAGATTTTCTTATCTGTCTGTGTGCCTTTTGCTATTTTCGATTGAAACAGTCAGTGGGTTGCCGTTCCCCGCCCTACTCCGTTCAGGAAGCTTTGCAAAAAATCTGAACGGAGGAAAGGAAGATGGAAGTCACCATCAACATAGACGGACAAGCCCTGTCCGTAGAGGTCACAGTCGAAGTATACGAGTACCTGAACAGAGCCGACCACAAGGAAGAAAACCTTGCCCATGAGAAGCGGCGGCACTGGGACAGCCGGGAGTTTGACGAGTACATAGTCCTCACCGAAGGGCGCTCCTGCTACTACCAGACGCCGGAACAGTGGGTATGCAGGAAAGAAACCATACTGGAGATTAAGGCCGCCCTTGCGCTCTGCACCGAGGCGCAGCGCCGCCGGTTCCTGCTCTACGCATTGGAAGGTTTAAGTTATGCCGAGATTGCCGGGCTTTGCCACTGCTCCAAAGCTGCCATACAGGACAGCATTGAAGCGGTACGGAAGAAAATCAAAAAATTTTTCTGATACAGACCCTACGATTGACCGATTTCGGGCTAACCAGTGAAGGGAACTTTTTCCCTATCACATTTCCGGGGAGGACAGGCAGGAAACCGCTGCCTGTCCTCTCCGCATTTTAGGAGGTCAGCCATGAAAACAATCAATCTAAGGTACTGTTATCCCTACTACACCGGGGACGTGTTTGTGGAGGTATCGGACGAAGTGGCCGAGGTCATGGTGCAGTCTGTCCGGGAGATGTACAACTATGACCGCCGGACACGTTACCACAAAGCATTTTACTCCCTGGACGCTTTTGAATGGACGGAGAAGTACGCACTGGAACACAGCCCGTCAGCGGAAGAGATTATCCTGATGAAAGAGGAACAGGCCGCCCATGAAAAGCTGCTTGCCATGCTGGACGAGGCGTTTTCCGTTATTACTCCCATGCAGGCAAGACGTGTTAAAGGCTATTACATCAGGGGATTAGATTTTACCCGGATTGCCAAAGAGGAAGGCGTTGACAAGAGCGTGGTAAACCGTTCCGTACATCGTGGGCTGAAATATATGCGTGAGTTTTACAGCCGCCAGCAGACGGAGTGAGGTATGGCCTATGCAGACAATCAACCTGAAAAAGTATTATTATCCGCTTTTTGTCACGGACACATTTATTGAGGTATCGGACGAGGTGGCCGAGGCTCTGCTGCTTATGCGGAGGGAAGAAAACAACCGCACCCATAAAATCTGGTATCACAAGGCGTATTATTCCCTTGACTGTGAGGACGGGATTGAAAACTGCGCCTTTGATTTTACCGTCAAATCCCCGGAGGAAATTCTTGTGGAACGTGAGGAAGAGCAGGTTTACCTTGCCACGCTGGAACTTCTGGCGGAGGCCATGGGGAATCTGACAGAAATACAGGCAAGGCGTATCCATGCCCGCTACATACTTGGCAAAAAACTGATTGAGATTGCCGCAGAGGAAGGCGTGAGCGTATCGGTGGTACAGCAGACTGTTAAGAGTGGATTAAAGCGAATGCGGGGCTATTTTGAGAAAAAGAAATGGAGGGAATGAGGGAAATGAATTTTACCAAAAGCGAACTGGAAACGCTCTACCAGTATGCCGCGCCAACGAAGGAAGAAACCCTTGCCGGGCTGAAAGAGATTGTGCCGGTTCTGGAAAAGAAAGACGATTTATTGTCAAAAGTGATTGTTGAGAACACGATACGGAAACTGGAGAAACTGACAGAGCCAGAGTGCAGCCAGTTTATTGCGGATAACCGGGCGGCCTTTATCGAAAAACATGATAATTCTATCCGCCAGAGGCTTGCCGCCGCCAAAGCCGGGAAGGGGGAGCCGGTTCTGCTGGGGCATGACCTGGCAGGCATGGAGCGGTTCCTGCCGAAAACAAGACACATGGTAACGGTGGATATTCTAAACAGTGACAGTCCGGTGGGATTTCCCGGAGAGCGATACCGCTTTTTCCTCTCTGATGAGGGCTACAAAAACGCCAGAGCCAGTGAGAAGCGGGGAGAAATCAGAATCAGGAACCATGCAGCTGTTATGGCCGGGAAACTCTACCCGGATAAGAAGCCGCCGGCGCAGGAACGGTGACAGACAACCGAATCCAAATCACAGCAGGGCAACCGGAAACGGCTGTCTTTTTTGCCGTCTGAAAGGAGGTGATTGCAAATGTCAGATATAGATAAGCTGAAAGCCCAGCAGGAAAAAGTAAAGACAGAAATCCGCCAGTTGGAGAACCGCCAGAAGATTCTCCTGAACCGGAAAACGGACGCAGAACGGAAAGCCAGGACACGCCGCCTGATTGAGCATGGGGCAATCATGGAAAGTATCTTCCCTGCCACTACCGCCATGACCGGCGAGGAAGTCAAGGCGTTTTTATCTGCTATTTCCCGCCTGCCGGAAGTCATGTGGCTGCTGAAAAACGAGCCTAGAAGCTAAGGTGCGCAACAATCTCAAAAATCCAACGGCGCACTTATACACCGTTCCGGTGCGTGCGCCCTCCTCTGGACGCCCTTTGGGTGTGCCGGGGGCGTGGCGTCCTCTGGACGCAATGGGGAGCTACACTCCCCAAACCCCTTGTATGCTCCGCCGGAAAGGACACCCGCTCTGCGTCTGCCCTTTCCAGCGAAGCCAATTTATCCCAGCCGAAAGGAGGCGAACAACCATAGCCATCTTCCATATGCCCGTTCAGATTATCAAGCGCAGCAAGGCCAAGTCTGCCGTAGGCGCTGCCGCTTACCGGAGCGGAACGAAAATGACCAACGAATGGGACGGGCTTACCCATGATTACACCAGAAAGCGGGGCGTTGTTTATTCCGAGATTATCCTGCCGCCCCATGCCCCGCCGGAGTTCCAAGACCGCAATACTCTCTGGAACAGTGTGGAGATGGTTGAAAAGACCAGTGACGCACAGCTTGCCCGTGAGATAGAGATTTCCCTGCCGGTAGAACTGAACCGGGAGGAACAGTTACAGCTTGCCCGCTCTTTCATCAGAGATACTTTTGTCGCTGCCGGTATGTGTGCGGATTTCTCTATCCATGACAAGAAGGATGGCAACCCCCACTTCCATGTCATGCTCACTATCAGGCCGCTAAAGGAGGACGGGCAGTGGGGAGCAAAATGCCGGAAGGTCTACGAACTGGACGAAAACGGCCAGAGAATCCCCAACGGCAAAGGCGGCTGGAAGAGCCACCGGGAGGACACCACTGATTGGAACGACAAGGGAAATGTAGAGAAGTGGAGGGCTGCCTGGGCTACCTACGCCAACAAAGCGTTGGAGGCTGCTGGCAGGCCGGAACGGATCGACCACCGTTCCTATGAGCGTCAGGGCATTGACAAGATACCTTCCATCCATCTGGGAGTTGCCGCCAGCCAGATGGAGCGAAAAGGCATTGCCACGGAGAAGGGAAACATCAACCGCCAGATTGCCGCCGACAATAAGCTGCTGAAGGAGATTAAGGCACGGATTGCCAGGCTCTATAAATGGACAAAGGAGCAGGCGGGGAAACCGGAAGGAAAAGACAGTATCATGGCGCAGCTTTATGAGGTGCAGCTGTCAGCGGGGAAACCCGGCTCCCGGTATGGGAAGATAAAGAACCTGAAAGAAAGCGCCGCCCTGTTCAATTTCCTGAACGGCAACCACATCACTTCCATGGAGCAACTTTATGAAAAAGTGGCTGCCATGAACAAAGAATATTATGCCCTGCGTGGAAAGATCGTCACCGCAGAGCGGCGTATCAAAGTGCTGGACGAACATCTCTTCATGTGGGAAAAATGCGAAAGAAATAAAGGAACCCGCCGCCAGTTCGACAAGATGAAGCCGGGAAAGAAAAAGGAGCAGTTTGAACAGAAGCACAGTGCGGAACTGGCGTTATATGAGGCCGCCGTCCGGTATCTGGAAAAGCTGAAAGCTAACGGCGAAAAAATCACCCCGAAGAAATGACAGGCCGAGGCCGACCGCCTGAAAGCGGAGAAATCGGTACAGTATCAGAAAATGAAAGCCATGCGGGAGGACATCAAGGCGGTGGAGAATCTGAAAAAGACAGCGGAACAGTTGGCCAGGACGGAAAATGAACCAGCCAGAAAGAAGGAGGAACAGGAATTATGACACAGCAGTTTATCACCATGACAATCACCATCACCATAAAGATACCCGTGCCGCCCACGCCGCCAGCGCCTACGGGGGCGAAAGCGCCGGAGCCGGTTTTCCTTTTCAGGGAGGGGCAGCCGCCTTTGTGCCGCTGTAAGGTGAGATATGGGAAACAGGCGGCATGAGCGAATCCCGGCCATGGACTACCGGCAGTACCGCAGGGCGAGGCGGCTGGTGCGTGAGTGCTGCAACTACGACAATGGCCAGTGTATCGTGCTTGACGAGGGGGAGGGGTGCGTCTGTGTCCAGAGCATTTCCCACTCCCTGCTCTGCCACTGGTTCCGTGTGGCGGTGTTGCCCTTAGACCACCAGCTGGAAACGGCGCTTTACCACCGGCTGGAAAGCAGACGGTGCAGCGAGTGCGGCGCTCTTTTCCTGCCCGGCTCCAACCGGGCGAAATACTGTAGGGAATGTGCCGCCAGGGTGCGCCGGAGGAAGGAGGCAGAACGACAGCGGAAAAGATACCATGATTCTACGCATTTAGGAGCGGAAAAAGCCTTGTAAATCAAGCACTTTCGGAGCGTGTCGGAGGGGAGGCAATACTTTTTATCACCGACACTCCAAAAGCCCTTTTAAAATGCGTACAGAGCCCCCAAAAGGCCATTCTGAACCAAAGGAGCAACTTTAATGACAGAGAACCGACGATTTTATTATCTCAAGCTAAAAGAGAATTTTTATAACAGCGAAACCATGGTCATCCTGGAGAGTATGCAGGACGGCCTTCTGTACTCCAATCTCCTGCTGAAGATGTATTTGATGTCGCTGAAAAGCAACGGCGTACTCCTGCTGAATGACTATTTGCCCCATACCGTGCAGACCATAGCCACCTTTACCCGGCATCAGGTAGGCACGGTGGAACGGGCTTTGAAGATATTCCAGGAGTTTGGCCTTGTGGAGATACTGACGGACGGAGCCTATTACATGAGCGATATCCAGCTGCTGATCGGCCAGTCGTCCAGCGAGGGGGAGCGGAAGAAAAAGGAGCGCATGAGGCTGAAACGCCAGAACCTGCTGCCGTCCGGGGAAGCGGACATTTGTCCGTCCAATGGCCGGGTGGACAAATGTCCGCCTATATTAGAGTATAGAGATAAAGAGATTAGAGATAAGAGTATAGAGATAAAGAGATTAGAGATAAGAGTATAGAGAATAGAGAGGGGGACGGGGCGCACGCCTATGGGAGATACAGGAATGTGTTTCTATCTCCTGCAGAACTGGCAGAACTCCAGACGGAACTCCCCTCTCTCTGGGAACGGTACATTGAGCGGCTGTCCGAGTACATGGAATCCAGTGGAAAAGGATATAAAAACCATGCCGCCACAATCCGGCGCTGGGCGAAGGCTGACAAAAAGAAGGAGGAACCGCCTGCCCGTAACCGGGATTACAGCGTGGAGGAAGGAGAAACCATATGATAGAGATTACCGCAGAAGTCCGGGCGGTCATAGACAGAGCCGCCAGGGATATGGAGCTTGCCGGGGACGAATACATAGAACCGGCTGACGGGCTTATCCACTGTAAGAAATGCCGTGGCAGCCGCCAGACCGTTGTACCGAGGTTCGGAGGCTCCGGCTATTTCATGCCCCGCTGCCTCTGCCCCTGCCAGCAGAAGGCGCAGGAGGAATGGAAAGCCATGGAGGAACAGAGGGAACGCATGGAGCGTATCAAACGCCGGAAGGCACAGGGGCTTCAGGACAGATACCTTTATGATTACACGTTCGCCAATGATAACGGCCAGAATCCCGTCATGGAGAAAGCGCACTCCTATGTGGAGCGTTGGAAGGAGGCATACCGGGACAATACCGGCCTTCTGCTCTTTGGTGACGTGGGAACCGGGAAATCCTTTTTTGCCGGCTGTATCGCCAATGCCCTGCTTGACCGTGACGTGCCGGTGCTGATGACAAATTTCCCGTCTATCCTGAACCGGCTGACCGGCGTGTTTGCCGAGGACAGGGCGGCCTTTATCGCCAGCCTGGACGATTACAGCCTGCTTGTCATTGATGATTTAGGCGTGGAGCGCAGTACCGAGTATGCCATGGAGCAGATGTTCACCGTCATTGACAGCCGATATCGGAGTAAGAAGCCGTTGATTGTCACAACAAACCTGAAACTGGAAGAAATCAAGAACCCGCCAGACATTGTCCACGCAAGGATTTATGACCGCATACTGGAACGGTGTGCGCCGATTCTTTTTTCCGGTAAAAATTTCCGGGAGGAAGGAGCCAGAGCGACCAAAGCGGCGGCGAAAGAGATTGTGAGTAAGGGATAACAAAACCTGATTGTATGTAAAGGAGAATTTATGGGCAGCGAGAAAATCACAGAGGACATTACCACCACGCCACCAGATAAGGACGCTCCCGCACTGGTGAAGAAGATTGGCCGGACTACCTACATTGTGAGGGTTCATTTCAGTAAGACCAGCAGGGAAACCATGAGCGACAAAATCAAGCGTATGCTGAAAAATGAGATACAGCAGATGTAAAAACGATAATAGAAACAGGCCGGGAATCAGAAATGCGCTGGCTCCCGGCTTGTAAAATCAGGAGGTTTATGGTAGTATGGAGATACGAAAACAGAAGGGAAAGCAGGTGGGAAGATTGACAGTGACGGAACAGATAGACCAGAAACATCAGGAAGATTTACAGAGGCTAAGAGGCTTTCGCCTGCTTGATGATGACTTCCTCACAAAGTGTTTTGAGGGAGATACGGCAAGCATAGAACTGGTATTGCAGATTGTTCTGGAAAAACCGGATTTAAAGGTGCTGGACGTCCGCACCCAGGTATTTGTGGAGAACCTGCTGAACCGTTCAGTGAGGTTGGATATCCTGGCTACGGACAGCACAGGGGCAAAACTGAATGTAGAAGTACAGCGCTCCGACAAAGGAGCCGGGAGAAAAAGAGCAAGGTACAACAGCAGCATGATGGACGCAAACCTTTTGAAGAAAGGCGAGGACTTCGACAAGCTGCCGGAAACGTGGGTAATCTTTATCACAGAGAATGACGTAATGGGAAAAGGACTGCCGCTCTATCCGATTGAGCGGTGCTTTTTAGGAACCGGGGAAAGATTTGAGGACGGTTCGCACATACTGTATGTAAATGGCGCTTACCGTGGAGATACGCCAATCGGGAAGTTAATGCATGACTTCTCCTGCATAGACGCAGCGGATATGTATTATGGGACACTGGCGGACAGGGTGAGATTTTTCAAAGAGAGCAAGGAGGGAATCGAGATTATGTGCCGTGCTATGGAAGATATGAGGAATCAGACATTGAAAGAGGGAATGAAAGAAGTTGCGCTCCGTATGTTGGCGGCTGGCAAATATGCTTTAGAGGAAATCGTTAATATTTCAGGACTTTCTCTTGAAGAGGTCAAACAACTGAAAGCTGATAGAAGCACATAGGCAGCGTTATAGAGCCGGGAATCTAAAAAACAGGTTCCTGGCTCTATTTTTTTGCCCTGAAATGTAAATTTTTTGTGAATATGATTAAAAAGTCCTTTACTGAATATTATCCTCCTTGGGAGCCACCAGTTTCCCGCTTGAGAGCCATCCGGAATGGATATTTTCCACCTTCAGAGCCACCACAACATATTGTGCTGCCATGTATATTTGATTTTATTATGGATCTCCTTATAGTTATTTCTGGAGAACTGCAAATGCAGTATCACCAAATAATCTATAAGGAGGTCTTTTTATGTTTAAGAAGACAAAAGTCAGAAGCATTCTCGAACTTCTGGGAAAAAATCTAAGCGCAAGGGAGGTATCAAAAGTTTTAGGTGTATCCAGAAACACCGTCGCCGAAGTTCAGGCATTGTTTTTACAGTCAGGCAGATCGTGGGATGATATTTCTGAATGGGATGACGACAGACTCTATGGACTGTTTTATCCGGATAAGTTTAAATATAAGCCCAGATATGCACCGGTTGATTATTCTTACGTCCATAAGGAATTAAAGAAGACAGGCGTCACAGAGAAGCTCCTTTGGGAAGAATACTGTGCCAGATGTGAGAAAGACGGGGCACGTGCATGTTCTTATATAACATTTGCTAAAAATTATAAGAAATTTACGGCAGATAAAAACTATACGAGCCACATAGAACACAAACCCGGATTAGAGATTGAAGTTGACTGGTCCGGCCCTGCAATGAGCTATACGGAGCCGGATACCGGGGAACGTATAACAGCATACCTGTTTGTTGCAACTATGCCCTACAGCCAGATAAGCTATGTGGAAGCCGCAGCCAGTATGGATGAAAAAGCATGGCTTTCCTGTCATGTAAACATGTTCCGGTTTTTTGGCGGGACACCGGTAAAAGTTGTCTGTGATAACTTAAAAACCGGAGTGACCTCACATCCTAAAAGAGGTGAGATCATACTAAATGAGGCGTATCTTTCGCTTGGCGAGTATTATTCCGTAGCTATCATGCCAACAGGCGTCAAAAAGCCAAAGCAGAAAGCAAGTGTGGAAGGGAGTGTGGGTAAGATTGCCACGGCTGTTATCGCAAAACTCAGAAATGATACCTTCCCATCATTAGCCGCATTAAATGCCGGAATCCGAAAAGCGGTAAAAGAATTCAATGACAAGCCTTTCCAGAAGCGCCCCGGAAGCCGCCGGAGCATCTTTGAAACGGAAGAAAAACCATACTTGAGAGCCCTGCCGCTTATTCCCTATGAAGTCTGTGAATGGTCTTATGGGCATAAAGTCGGCAGCAACTCTCATATATGGTGGAACAAAGGTCAGTATTCCGTTCCATACAGGTATATCGGATACAAGGTGGATATCAAATTTAACAGCCATCTTGTATTTATCTATTATAACAGAACAGAGATAGCAAAGCATCCGATACTTTCCAAACATATGACAAACGGTATGCGGACAGAGCAAGCCCATCTTCCTTTGCCGCTCAAAAAAAATCTGTCAGTGGAAGATCTCTGTGACAAAGCAAGGGAAACAGGCCCCAAAACATTTGAGGTAATCCGCAGGATGTTTGACGAGGCAAAAGTGAAAGAACAACCCATGCAGACAGCAAGAGCCATACTTTCCATAGCGGATATCTATACACCGGAAGTCCTTGAAAAAGCATGTGATAAAGCGCTCAGGCAATACCATATGCCTTATTATAAGACTATATATTCCCATGCCAGGAGCATAAACAGTGCAAAAGAACTCACAGAGTTCAAGGAAAACAATCAGAAATTCGGAATTGTCAGAGGCGCAGATTATTACAAAAAAAGGAGAGACGACAAATGAACATTGAAATAAAAAAGAGTTTATCGGTATTAGAATTAAGCGACCTTGCAAGAATCATAGAAATGCAGGAAAAAGATATAAAACTTGTGGATCTAAGCTACGAAAAGCGTTTGGAACTGCTTCTGGAAACACTGATACAGGAACGGGAGAACAGGCTCATAAACAGACTGATCAGGAATGCTTACTTTAAATATCCTAGCGCAAGCTTGGAATCATTGGATTACGATTCCAGACAGATAAAAAAGTCCACGATCCTGAATCTGGCCACAATGGGATTTGTTTCCAATGCAACAAATCTTGTCATCACAGGACCGACCGGCGCTGGAAAGACTTACCTTGCATGCGCCCTTGGCGTGGAAGCGTGCAGACAAACTTACAGGGTTTTGTATATCAGGATGCCTGACCTGATGCGTAACTTTGAGAATCAGAACGACAACCTCAGGGAGCTTACAAAATACAGGAAAAGGATCGGCAACTATCAGATCCTTATCCTTGATGAGTGGCTTAATTACAAAATTTCCGAAAAAGACGCCAAGAACCTCTATGAGCTGTTTGAACAGCGCAGCGGGAATCATTCCACCGTCTTTGTCGGACAGTATCCTGTCGATGAATGGCATGGCAGGCTCGGCGGCGGAACGCAGGCAGATTCCATCATGGACAGGATTATCCATAATGCCTATGAAATCCCTACAAATGAAACAAACCTGAGAAAGCTGTATGATTCAAAGAAACTGAAAAAGCTTGTTGACGAAATAGAATCATGATCGTCTGAATAAGCTATACATGTTATTGCCTCTGTTGTATTTTGAAGCAACAGAGGCAGTACTACTATATCTTGTGTCCGGGGTGGCTCTCAAGGTGGAAACTTCCAGGTGGCTCTCAAGCGGGAAACTGGTGGCTCCCAAGGAGGATAATATTCACCTGACAGTCCGCCAAAATGCAGGGAGGGAGCGCAGGCGCGATTCTATCGCTGTACGGGAGCGGGCATCAACGGAAGACCGCATAAGAGTATTGTGCGGCGGCTCAGAAGGGGGAGACAATGATGATCAGAGAGGCAACGGCAAAATTAATCGAGAGACAGGATCTGACTTATGAGGAGGCGAATGCCTGTATTCATGAGATTATGAGCGGGGAGACGAGTCATGTGCAGACGGCGGCATTCCTGTCGGCGCTGGAAGTAAAAGGGGAGACAATCGAGGAGATTACGGCCAGTGCGGCTGCCATGCGTTCACATGCGCTCACTGTACAGCATGATATGGACCTGCTGGAGATTGTGGGGACAGGCGGCGATGGAGCAAAATCGTTTAATATTTCGACGACAGCCGCTTTGATCGCAGCGGCGGGCGGAATCAATGTGGCAAAGCATGGAAATCGGGCGGCATCGTCCCGCAGCGGGGCGGCAGACTGCCTGGAGGCGCTAGGTGTGAACATTGATCTGGAGCCACAGAGATGTGTGGAACTGTTGGAAAAGATACACATATGTTTCTTTTTCGCACAAAAGTATCATACATCAATGAAATATGTCGGACCGGTGAGAAAAGAGCTGGGTATCCGGACGATCTTTAATATATTGGGACCGCTGACCAATCCGGCCTGCGCGAACAGACAGGTGCTTGGCACTTATTGTGAGGAACTGCTGGAACCGATGGCTCATGTGCTCTCCAATCTTGGTGTCAGACGGGGAATGGCTGTGTACGGGACGGATAAATTGGATGAGATCTCACTCTCAGCGCCTACCAGTGTCTGTGAGATCAGGGCTGGTGAGTTTGAAAGATATACGATCTGTCCCGAGGATTTTGGACTTTCGAGATGTACGAAGGATGACCTGCTGGGCGGAACACCGCAGGAGAATGCGGAGATTACAAGGGCTATTTTAGATGGGGAGCGGGGACCGAAGAGGGATGCAGCTTTGATGAACGCTGGCGCGGGTCTCTATATCGGTGGAGTCGTGGAGAGTCTGGCAGATGGTATCACACGAGCCGCCGAGCTGGTCGATAGCGGTGCGGCAAAAGAAAAGCTGGAAGTACTGATCAGAGAGTCTAACCGACAGGGGATGGGAGGAACGCGATGATTTTGGAAGAATTAGCGGAATACGCCCGCATTCGCACAGCAAAGGCAAAGGAGAAACTGGCACAGGAAGTGATCAGAGAGCAGGCACTGTACATGGCAGATAAGGAAGCGACAGCGTCTTTTCGGTTCGAAAAGGCACTACGCGGACAGGGATTGTCTTTTATCTGTGAAGTGAAGAAAGCGTCGCCGTCCAAAGGTGTGATCTCGGAGACATTTCCCTGTCAGGAGATCGCGAGGGACTATGAGGAGGCAGGGGCGGACGCGGTCTCCTGTCTGACAGAGCCGAAATGGTTTCTCGGTTCAGACAGGATCTTTTGCGATATACGGGAAACGATTTTGCTGCCGATGCTCCGCAAGGATTTCACGGTTGATGAGTATCAACTCTATGAGGCCAGAACAATGGGAGCGGACGCGGTACTGTTGCTCTGTGCACTTTTGGATCAGGAAACGATACGCCGTTATCTGGCCGTTTGTGACAGACTGGGGATGAGCGCGCTCGTGGAGGCGCACGACGAAGCGCAGATACGTTGCGCGTTGGCTGCCGGAGCGAGACTGATCGGAGTCAATAACAGGAATCTGAAAAATTTTAAAGTGGATTTCGAGAACGCCGTCAGACTGCGAAAGCTGGTGCCGGAGGAAGTTATTTTTGTGGCAGAGTCCGGTGTCAGGGATGCACAGGATATAGAGCGGCTGGCCGGGCTGGGAGCGGACGCAGTGTTGATCGGGGAGTCACTTATGCGTGCGCAAGACATAAAAACTACACTGGCGCGTTACCGGAAGGCGGCAGAAAGAGGAAAGCAGGGAAATATGTGAGACGGGAAACGGAGATTGCAGCGGGGAGCGGAGACATAAGCATGAGCGGAATGCAGATGGCGAACAGGCTTGGAGTCGGGATCGGGACTGCGCGTAGGACAGGGATCAAGCTGTGTGGCATCCGAAGGATAGAGGATGCCGGTCCGGTTAATGAATTTATGCCGGATTATATCGGATTTATTTTCTGGAGTCACAGTGCGCGCTATGTGACGCTGCCGCAGGCATTGTCACTGCGGGGGCGTATTGACCAACGGATTCCGGCGGTGGGCGTGTTCGTAAACGAGAACCCGGAGCGAATCAAAGCCTGTGTGGATGCGGGAGCCATACAAGTCATACAGCTCCACGGGCAGGAGACGAAGGAAGAGATCATCAGTTTGAAGGAGGAATTGCCGGATATTCCGGTCTGGCAAGCGTTTCGAATTCGATCGCGCGGTGATCTGCGACAGGCGGAGCGGTCGGCGGCTGATGAAATACTGCTCGACAACGGCGGCGGTACGGGAGAGTGCTTTGATCATCGTCTTCTGGTCGGAATCGGCCGGCGGTATATTCTGGCAGGGGGACTGGAACCGGGAAATATATCGCAAATCATACGGACATATCGCCCGTATATGGTGGATGTTTCCAGTGGTGTGGAGACAGAGGGCCGCAAGGACAGAGAGAAAATAAAAAGAGTCATGCAGGCGGTTGCAACAGGAAATTGCTGACAGTATACGTTATGCGATTGTCTGAAAGAGGCAGCAATTAGGAGGAGAATGAGATGTCAAAAGGGAGATTTGGGATTCACGGCGGGCAGTATATACCGGAAACGCTGATGAATGCCGTCACGGAGCTGGAGGAGGCTTATGAACAATATAAAGATAACGCGGCGTTTCAGCAGGAGTTGACGACGCTTTTTCAGGAATACACGGGCAGGCCGTCGAGACTGTATTATGCGGAGCGGCTGACGAAAGCGCTGGGAGGGGCGAAGATCTATTTAAAGAGAGAGGATCTGAACCATACAGGTTCTCATAAGATCAACAATGCGCTCGGGCAGACGCTGCTGGCAAAAAGGATGGGGAAGACGCGTGTGATCGCAGAGACCGGGGCAGGGCAGCACGGTGTGGCCACGGCGACGGCAGCGGCGCTGATGGATATGGAATGCGAAGTGTTTATGGGAGAGGAAGATATGAAGCGGCAGGCGCTCAATGTATACAGGATGCGGCTGCTGGGTGCGAAAGTGCACGGCGTGAGTACGGGAACGGCCACTCTGAAAGACGCCGTGTCCGAGACGATGCGGGAATGGACGAACCGGATCGCGGATACGCATTATGTACTCGGTTCCGTGATGGGGCCTCATCCATTCCCAACGATCGTCCGGGACTTTCAGGCGGTTATCTCCAGCGAGATCAAGGCACAGTGCCTGGAGAAGGAAGGAAGACTGCCAGACTGTGTGCTGGCCTGCGTCGGTGGGGGCTCGAATGCGATGGGCGCTTTTTACCATTTCATTCCGCAGCAGTCCGTGGCGCTGATCGGCTGTGAGGCGGCGGGACGGGGCATCGATACGTTTGAGACGGCGGCGACGCTCTCGACGGGAAGACTGGGTATCTTTCACGGGATGAAATCGTATTTCTGCCAGGATGAATTCGGACAGATCGCACCGGTCTATTCGATCTCTGCCGGGCTTGATTATCCGGGCATCGGACCGGAACACGCGATGCTCTATGACAGTGGACGGGCGCAGTATGTGGCAGTTACCGATGAGGAAGCGGTTGAGGCCTTTGAATTTCTTTCGAGGACAGAGGGTATTATTCCGGCGATTGAATCCGCCCATGCGATCGCCCATGCGATGAAGCTGGCGCCGCAGATGGACAGAGACAAGATTATGGTGATCAATATTTCAGGCCGGGGCGATAAGGACTGCGCGGCCATTGCCAGATACAGAGGGGAGGATATTTATGAGTAGAATTACGGACGCGTTTCGCGGTAAAAAGGCGTTGATCCCATTTTTTACATGTGGGGATCCGGATCTGGAGACGACAAAAAGTCTTGTGCAGGAGGCAGCTGCGGCCGGGGCGGATCTGATCGAACTGGGGATTCCTTTTTCGGATCCGACGGCGGAGGGTCCGGTGATCCAGGCGGCAAATATGCGGGCGCTCTCAGGTGGAGCGACGACAGACCGGATCTTCACGCTGGTGAGTGAGCTGAGAAAGACGGTAGAGATTCCGCTTTTGTTTATGACTTACGCAAATGTCATTTATTCATATGGGAATACAAGTAAAGGAGGTGTGGAGGGAGGTACGGAGCATTTTATGAAAAGGGCGGCAGCAGCCGGCATCGACGGGCTGATCCTGCCCGATGTACCTTTTGAAGAAAAAGGAGACTTCGAACCGACGTGCAAAAAATATGGTTTGGAACTGATCTCACTGATCGCGCCTACGTCCCGGGAGCGGGTGGGTGTGATCGCCGGGGAGGCGGCAGGCTTTGTTTACTGTATCTCGTCGCTTGGCGTGACTGGAATGCGTAGTGAGATTACGACAGACGTTGGCAGAATGATAGAGCAGGTGCGGCAGATAACAAAGGTGCCGGCTGCCGTGGGTTTTGGCATCTCCACACCGGAGCAGGCGAGGGAGATGGCGGAGCAGGCGGACGGCGTCATCGTTGGTTCTGCGGTAATGAAAATCGTCGGGAAGTATGGCCGGGACTGTGTGCCCTATGTAACGGAATTCCTCGGACGTATGAAAGCGGCTATGTTGTGAGCATTGACAAAATTTACTAAAATTTGAAAGTATTATTTGGCAGGAACGGCGATTGACAGTCGGGACAGCCGATGATAGACTAGGAGTCGTAAAGGCGAAGGCGCTATGGAATATCCGTAGCGTCTTTTTTATTATCGCACGGCCGGCGGTATGAACACAGACTACGAGGAGGAAATATTATGACAGAAGAAATAAGAAGTGTCGTCAGTAGTGAAGTATTTGGCGTCTGGTTCCTGATCGGAGCTGCGCTGGTGTTCTGGATGCAGGCCGGATTTGCCATGGTGGAGGCAGGTTTTACAAGGGCGAAAAACACTGGCAATATTCTGATGAAAAATCTGATGGATTTCTGCATCGGTACAGTCGTTTTTATTCTTGTCGGTTTCGGCCTGTTACTCGGAGAGGATATGATGGGGCTGATCGGCCGTCCTGGCTTTGATATTTTTACGAATTATGCACAGTTTGACTGGTCAAATTTCGTGTTTAATCTGGTTTTTTGCGCGACTACGGCTACGATCGTTTCCGGTGCCATGGCGGAGAGAACAAAGTTTTTATCTTACTGTATTTATTCTGCCATTATATCGGCGGTGATCTATCCGATCGAGGCGCATTGGATCTGGGGAGGTGGCTGGCTGTCTCGGATCGGGTTCCATGATTTTGCCGGTTCCTGTGCCATCCATATGGTGGGCGGTATCTCTGCTCTGATTGGGGCGGCGATTCTCGGACCGCGGATTGGCAAGTTTGTCAGGGATGAGAAGGGAACGGTTACGAAAGTCAATGCGTTTCCGGGACATAATCTTCCGCTTGGCTGCCTCGGAGTATTTATTCTCTGGCTTGGCTGGTATGGATTTAACGGAGCAGCGGCTACAAGTGTGGCACAGCTCGCCTCAATTACATTGACTACAACAGTCGCTCCGGCCATTGCAACGGTTGTGTGTATGATATTCACCTGGATCAGGTATGGCAAACCGGACGTTTCCATGTGTCTGAATGCGTCTCTGGCCGGCTTGGTAGCGATTACAGCGTCCTGTGATGTGACGGATTGTCTGGGCGCCTGCGTGATTGGTGCGATAGCAGGATTGCTGGTTGTATTCGGTGTCTGGGTGCTCGACTATAAATTTCGGGTGGATGACCCGGTTGGCGCAGTGGCGGTACACTGCCTGAACGGTATTTGGGGCACGATTGCAGTAGGACTGTTCGCTACGACATCGGCGCCCGGCAACGACAGCATTAAGGGACTTTTTTATGGCGGCAGCGCCCGGCAGCTGGTCGTTCAGCTGGTCGGCTTTGGGGCCGTAGCCGTCTGGACTGCGGTGACGATCACACTATCCTTTCTGATCATCCGCGTCTGTTTTGGTCTGCGGGTTACAGAGGAAGAGGAGATTGTTGGACTGGATCCCAAGGAGCACGGGCTCGTATCCGCTTACTCCGGTTTCAGCATTATGGACGTCTCCAACACTATGACTATGGAAGTCAATGAAAATACCGATCTGGGCGCAGAGGATTATGAAAACGCATCGAAAGTGGTGAGGGATACGGCCGTACCGGTCATTTCGGCGATAACAGGACCTGCCACAGGCATTTATAAAGTCGTGGTGATCGCGAAACTGGAACGCTATGAGCAGCTCAGGAAAGCGATGAATCAGCTGGGTGTGACAGGGATGACTGTGACGCAGGTCATGGGCTGCGGCATCCAGAAAGGTGCGGGTGAAAAATACCGCGGCGTTGAGATGGATGCCACGCTGTTGCCTAAGGTGAAGATTGAAGTCGTCGTCAGCAAGATTCCGATTGGAAATGTGATTGAAGCGGCCAAGAAGGCGCTGTACACGGGACAGATCGGCGACGGCAAGATCTTCGTATATCAGGTAGCGCGTGTCGTGAAAATACGGACCGGGGAAGAGGATTACGCGGCACTTCAGGACGTGGAATGACCCTAAGATTTTGATAATTGCAGGAGATGGGCATTTTTTGGATTGTGTTTCCCTGTATGACGGATTATAATAAAAATAATGAGGGTACAGGGAGATTAGGGCGGTATGGATGACTATCTGGTACAAAAAAAGCCCTTGTATGCGCTGATACTGTTTTCACTGCCGATGATCATAGGAAATCTGTTTCAGCAGATGTATACAATGGTTGATTCCGCTGTAGTGGGCCGGTATGTGAGTGAACAGGCGTTGGCGGCGGTCGGGGCGTCGTATTCGCTGACGAATATTTTTATCTGCATTGCCATCGGCGGAGGGATTGGTGCCTCCGTCATGGTAAGCAGATATTTTGGCGCAAAAGATTATGACAGGATGAATCTTGCGGCATTCACTGCGATTCTGACATTTCTCATAATCAGCGTCTGTCTGGGCGGCATCGGTCTGCTGTCCGGAAGGAATATTATGATTTGGCTGAACACGCCGGAAGATGTTCTGGATATTGCGGTGGAATATCTGAGCATTTATTTGTTGAGGTAAGATAACGTAACCTTTTTTGCAGAGGGTGTTATCTTACCTCTTTTTGATGTATGTTAGATAGCATAACTCTTTACGTCGGCTCCTATCTGTCTGAAATAGGAGATACTTTCGGTAGGCTTGTCGCCTGTATCAACTCTGCCGACAAAGCTATAAAAGATTTCGATTTTGCGGGTGTTCGTTTCCTTATCTAGTTCGTGAATAAGAATACGGTCAATAAATTCATGGACGTTTTCGTAGGTCAGTTCGGTAATGGCGGTGTACTTGCGTACCAGTGCAACAAACCTTTTCACGTCCGCGCTGCGCTCGGTGGCGTTGTCGATTTCCTGTGACAGCTCCGCAATCCTCCGGGTCAGCGTCTTTTTTTCTTCATCATAGCCGGAAGTCAAAAAAGCAAACTGTTCATCAGAAAGTTTCCCTAAAGCGTTGTCCTCATAGAGCTTGCGGAATAAGATATTCAGCTCGCTAATCCGGCTCTGTGCCTTGTCAAGCTCTTTCCGCTGCTGCGTCAGCGTCTTTTGTACTGCCTTTGCGCTGCACTCGTTGGCGGTTTCGATAAACTCCTGTTCATGCTCTTTCACATAGGACAGTACCCTTTGTAAATCAGCAAGGACAAGTTCTTTAAGGACGCTCTTTCGGATATAATGGGTAGTGCAAAGCTCGCCAGTCCTTATCCTGTTTCGGTACTTGCCGCAAGTGTAGGCGTGTTTGCGTTCCAGTGTCCCGGCTCCCTGTTGCAGATACATTTTATAGCCGCAGTCCCCACAAAAGAGAAGTCCCGAAAACAGGTCAATTTCATCAACCTTTGTAGGGCGGTGTTTGGTGGCAATCCGTTTCTGTGCAAGCTCAAAGGTTTCTTCATCAATCAAAGGTTCGTGTGTGTTGGGGAAAAAGTAACGCTTTTCCTCCGGGTTCTTCTTCGTCTTTTTTGATTTGTAAGATACCTTGTAGCTTTTGCCTGTAATGGTATGCCCCAAATACTCTTTACGCGCCAGAATGTCATAGAGCGTCTTATCCGGCCAGTTGTAAATACAATTCGGGTGTGGGCGGGGGTGCCTGTGGCTTCCTGTGCGCCTGTACTGCAATTCTGCAACAGTCAATACCTCATGTTCCCGTAGCCAGTTCTGGATTTCGCAGATACGGTCGCCGCGCACATACATAGCGAAAATCTGTTTTACAATGTGCGCCGTTTCCGGGTCGGGCAATAAGTGGTTGCGGTCGTTGGGGTCAGCTATGTACCCATAAGGCACTTGCCCGTTGACGCGCTCGCCTTTCTGTGCCTTTGCCTGTTTGACAGCCCGGATTTTCTTTGAAGTGTCGCGGGCGTAAAACTCGTTGAACCAGTTCCGCAGAGGGGTAAACTCGTTATCTTCCCTTGCGGTGTCTACACCGTCGTTAATGGCAATGTAGCGTACTTCGTATTCGGGAAAGACAATCTCTATCAGCTCCCCGGTTTTCAGATAATTACGTCCCAAACGGGAAAGGTCTTTTGTTATGACGGTCGCCACGTTCCCGGCTTCAACTTCATGCAGCATGGCTTGAAGCCCCTCACGCTCAAAGCTCACGCCGGAAAATCCGTCGTCTACGAAAAAGCGCGTGTTGAAAAAGTGGTGTTCGTCAGCATACTTTTGTAAAATCATCTTTTGGTTCTGTATGCTCTCGCTTTCCCCGGCCTGCATATCTTCCTGGCTCAATCTGCAATATAAAGCGGTAATCTTGTCTGTCTGTAACATTTTGTCCTCCTTTCCGACGACAGACAAGCATGGTATTTGTACTGTCTATATTATACCACATACCGCTGCCTGTGTCATGTATAAAATGTGAAGAAACGCCCTATTTCCGGGCGTTTGCGGGGTTCAGTTCCATGTCTTTGCGAATGAGTTTTTTTATCTTTTTATCCAGTGTGTCCGTTGCGCGTTCACTTGCGGACGAACATACAAGGTAAGTAACTTTTCCTATTTTATGCTCCGTTGTGGTAACGGGCGTTTGGTTTTGCGTCAAAGAAAATCCCCCTTTCTTTCGCAAACATATAATACAGTCTATGAATAGCAGCAAGTCCACTATTCAATAAAACAAAGGCTTTAATCGGACGGTTATTAGCATAACCTCATGGGAATTTCACCCCGGCATGGTTCTCATGCCGCCCTACCCATTGCCTGCGACGCTCTTAACGCTCGGACTGTGGCTGTAAGGAAGTATCATTGTATATTCTGCGTGTCGTCGCCCGCAAGCCGCTACACTTGCTTTCCGGCGCGGTGTTGGTCGCTCGGCTGTCCGGGCGGGGATAACCTCACCCAAATAGCGTCATGGCGCACCCGCCGTATGGCTCGGCGCAAAAGGAACGTATCCGATTTGCCCTATGCTGCGCCGCCGTTATCTTGCGCCGCTTTCTTTGTCAAGGTTCAGAATGGCTTTGCTGCCGCGTCAGCAGCGGAACGGAAAAGGGGGAGAGAGAAAGCGTCCCGCCGCCGCTGCGGTTTATTCCTCTGCCTTAAAGGTGAGGACAGCCATCATCAGTTTTGCTTGCAGCCGTTCCCGAATGTCGTGGTCTACGCCAAAATAGACGTTCCCGCGCTCGTCGTACAGCTTCCGCATGGAGAGGCGGGCTATGTAGCCGCTGAAATGCTGCAAGACAATCTTCATGGCGTCCGGGTCGCCCTTTGTCGCTGCCACAATGACAGGATAAGGAACAAGGGCATTTTCCGGGTAGCCGGGTTCGTTACCATTCGTCCCATTCATCAGCATTTTCCTCCAGATATTTTCTTAATTTCTCAAAAGAGCTTGTCCGCCTGTACTGTATCGTGCTTCTCGACGTGTTGAACAGCTCCGCAATCTCGGTATCGTTCATTCCCTCGAAGTAATACAGCAATATGGCTTTGCGCTTTTCTTCCGGCAAAGTACGGATTGCTTCAAGAAGCAGCTTTGGCGTGATTTTCTTCCCGGCTTTCTCAAAGACTGTTTCGGCGGCTTCACGTTTGAAATATTCATCAAACGTATGAAGCTGCCGCGCTTCGTCTAAGGTCATGTCGGAAAAGGTCACTTCCTTTGCCTTGTGTCTGCGAAGTTCTCTATGGGTGTCGCAAGCTTCATTGTGCAATACCGTATTACAAAACTTCTGAAAAGCACACTGTTTGTAAAACTCCCTGCTATTAGGTTCCACATTCTCACCTCCTTTCTCGTTGGAAAGTTGGTGGTGCTTCCCCCCTTTTCGCGGGGCAATACGGCGTTTTTCAAAAACGCCGAAGATTTTTTGAAATTTCTTCAAAAATTTTTTGAACGTACAAAATGCGCCCGTCCGAAAAGCCCGGACGGGCGCATAGGCATTGTAAGCAGTATCCAGATGATTAGACAGTTCATATATATAAGCGTAGTTTCCCCCGGTGGTGGGCGGGCTTTTTTTGATAAGTCAATAACTGTCGGATTTTGTCGATATGCTTTTTGCTTCATGGCGGCTACCTCCTTTAGCCGCCGCTTTCAACAGTGATACCGCGTCATTTCTTGAGAAGATAAAAAGAAACGGCGGCTTTGATATTTCAAAACCGCCGATAGATTAGATATTGCGTAAAAAGGCATACAAAAATATCTGCTCCTCTAACGGTTTTTTTCTTTCCCCGTTAAGGGAGCAGATAATATTATTTAAGGATTGTGTACAGTTCAAAAAAACTTTCCTCTAAAGATACCTACTTCTTTAGTTGGTAGAAGTCATAAAATGCAGCGTGTTTAGTAATAAGTTCTTCAAATGTGCCATGTTCAATTATTTTGCCGTCTGCCATAAATACAATTTCGTCATAGAGTGTAAGAATATCGCTGCTCATATTATGAGTGATAGTAAGTAGCGTTAAATCAGATATTGCCAATAGCCTGCTTTCAATATCATACGCAGTTTGCATATCAATAGCAGACGTACCCTCGTCTAAAATCAACAGTGGCTTCTTACGAATTAAAGCTCTTGCTACGGCAATTCTTTGTTTCTGTCCGCCGGAAAGGTTATCTCCATTTTCTCCAACGTGATATTTAAGTCCGTTTGGTACTTGCTCAATAAACTGTGATAAACCACTATCAGACAATACGGATTGCAATTCTTCTTTACTGAAATCTTCGTGTAGGCAAATATTGTCTAAAATGCTCTCATCAAACATATAAACATTCTGATGAATGACCGACGATAGCGCAGTTATTTTATCAATATCCAAAACGGAAAGACTGTCTGCGTCATATAGTACATCACCTTTGAAATTAGAGTAATATCCGGCAATCAGCTTAATAAATGT
Organism: Lachnospiraceae bacterium JLR.KK008; assembly: GCA_037015955.1. Taxonomy (NCBI): domain Bacteria; kingdom Bacillati; phylum Bacillota; class Clostridia; order Lachnospirales; family Lachnospiraceae; species Lachnospiraceae bacterium JLR.KK008. The sequence goes on along the minus strand of CP143548.1, from coordinate 2,363,794 downwards.
AGACTTTCCACACCCACTCTTACCGACAAAAGCATATTTTTTCCCTTTATCAATGGATAGTGAAATACCGTTTATGACTTCGTTTTCCTTATCATAGGAAAAATGCAAATCATCTACATAAATCATTTTTTTGAAAGAGGGTGATTTTTTTGTATTTGTGTTCTGTTCCTTGTAATCTGAAAGGTTATTTAGCTTCTGTGTAATTGGTTTTATACTCTTGATTTTGGGAATATTGCTAAATATAATCAATAATGGATTTGCAAGGTTACTGCTTACCTGTACCATGCCTAACAAGGCTCCTGCACTGATACGACCAATGATAATGAAGTATGCAGAAAGAAAAACAACAACCACTTGAACAAGAAGCGCAAGCACCATAGAAACCGCTTCATTTGCCGCAATCGCCTTGTCAACAGAATATTTTGCTTTTATAGTGTCCTCGTTACTTATTTCAAATCGTGAGAGAACATATTTTTTCATTCGATAAGACTTGATAACCTCAAAACCGGATAACAGGTCTTTTACATGGTTTGTAAAATCGGATAGCATATCAGAATATTTATCCTGTCGTTTGGAGAGTAGTCCTCCGAATAGACTGGGTACAACAAGCATGATAGCGATTGCGATAATCACGCAGACTGTAACGATAATGTCAAAGTAAATCATTACAGCAAGGGAAGCTATAAAAATAATCGTATACTGGATAACTTGCAACAGGGGCAGTAAATAGTTATCTTCAATCATTTTTACATCATTCGTAATTGCGGATAAATAATCAGCAGTATTATTTTTAGAGTAGTCCTCAATCGTGTGCCGTTCAATTCCTATAAAGGTTTTAGAACGGACAGCTTTCATAATTTTACAGACAAATTTTTTGCTAAACAAAGATTGCAGGTACATGAATACTCCCATAAGTGTAAAGTAAGCTAAAGAAAAGAGTAGTATTCTGATAAAGCCGTCCATATCGCCCATATCTACAATATCCATAACTTGTTGCAATAAGATAGCAATAAATACATAAGATAGAGAACTGATTGCAGTAAATAATGCGGTAAGGAAAAGCAAGAATTTGTATTGTTTTAAGTATCGTATCATATAGCGGTGTCCTCCTATTTTCTGTTAAAAAGTAAATCGCAGACAAGTCCTACTGCCCCTAAACCAAACAGGCAGGTGGCAGCTGATTTATAGCCTTTTTCGGATAAATGTGCAGCCCCTATCATCAGTCCGATTTCTGCCGTAGCAGATATAGACTTGGATACAATGCGGAATGACCGCTTTTTCCATGCTTCATTTGCGACAACTTCAATTTTGTTTGCAGCATTTTCGATTTTTTGGTCTAAGTTTGACATAGTATTCTCCTTTCATACATTAAGACGGTATGTATATGCTTAAAAATAATACCTTACGAATGAATGTATAGTTTGAAAATAAAACTGCCTTTTGCAAGGCAATTTTATCTACTCGGCTACGTTTAAGTGTTCAAAGTAATTCTGTGCCATACCGAAAATTTCATCATCAATAATCGGCAAGTTCATACTATCTAACAAATATTTGATAAATGCAAACTTTGAAAGCAGTTCTTCCGGGGTTGCAGGATAGACAGAGGGAATTAACCAAAAATTTGTAAGTAATGGCAAAAGTTCAGATAGTTCTTTTGCATACTCGGTTTGGATAGAGCCGTCCTCTATTCCCTCTTGAATAAGCTGCAACCAAAGAGGGGCAATCAATTTCCTGTTTGTATCAGCCAGTTCAGCCAACAAGCGGGGATTTTTCAAAAGAGGAATACTCTGTTTTCCAAGTTCAGTCCTATCATTATCTGCGTGGTTTAACTTAATGACTTCACGCATTTTTTCTAAACCATTTAGGTTCTTCTGATTTTGTACGGTAACAAATGGATTGTTGTCAAAAAAGAGTTTCCCCCCTAATGCGTCAATAATTTCTTCTTTTGATTTGAAATGATGATAAATTGCTCCTTTCGTCAATCCGCCAAGTTCATTTACAATATCTTGAATAGTTGTATTGTCGTACCCCTTTTCCATGAATAACCGCTGTGACACTTCTAATATCTTCTCAACGGTTATTTCTGGATATTTATTACGTGCCATGTATCTACCACCTTCCATTTCATTCGTTTGGTATGTATTATATTCTTTTTGCGTCTGCTTGTCAAGATACATTCAGCCGGTATTTAATTGTAAGGCAGAAAAATATGATTTATTTTGGCTAACTAATAGAACAGTGTAGACATATCCAAAGGAAAAGGTGAACAGTAAAATGTAATAGAGTGAATAACTATGGCAAAAAGACCAGTACCGAAATACGACTTCAAGGCTTTTGGAGCAGCGATAAAGGCGGCGCGGACAGGGCGCAAGGAGAGCCGCAAGAAAGTAAGCGACGAAATGTTTATCTCGCCGCGCTACCTTGCGAACATTGAGAACAAGGGGCAGCACCCAAGTTTACAGATTTTCTTTGAGCTTATGCTCCGCTACAATATATCCGTAGACCAGTTCCTTTTGGAAACGCCGCCGGAGAAGAACACGCAGCGGCGGCAGCTTGACGCGCTCCTTGACGGTATGAGCGATACAGGCATACGGATTGTGACCGCAACGGCAAAAGAGATTTCCGAAGTCGAAAAAGAGGGCGAATAGGAATGTCCGACTTAAAATTGAACAGGATTTAGAAAGCGTTGTAATCTTTTTTGAGATTGCAGCGTTTTTCTTTTGCGTAAGTTTGGCAAAATTGTTTATTCTCCGTAGTAGGGGATAAGAGCATAAGGGATAAAAACATTCGTAGCAAGCATAGGAAGCGGGTACCCACTTCCGTATTTTCCCCCTCCCGCGCTGCGGCGCGTCGGTTGAAAATTGCTTGTTGGGAAGTGTCCCAAACCCTCGGAACGGAAAGGAAAGGAGCGAACACATGGACGGACGCAAAAGGACGGTGCAAATCAAATTCAGAGTGACGGAAGCGGAACGGGATTTAATACTGGAAAAAATGAAGCTCGTTCCCACCCGGAACATGGCGGCATATCTGCGGAAGATTGCCATTGACGGGTATATCATTCAGATAGACCACGCCGATATAAAAGCAATGACCGCAGAGATACAGAAAATCGGGGTCAACGTCAACCAGATAGCCCGCCGCGTGAACGCGACGGGAAACGCATACCAAGAGGACATAGAGGAAATAAAGGGGGTGCTTGCGGAGATATGGCGGTTACAAAGATTAAGCCTGTTAAAAGCACCCTAAGCAAAGCCCTTCGGGCGGCTGTTCATGGTGAGCCGTTCCGTCTGCGTGAGGGGGATATTGTTCTCAAATACCGGGTCTGTGTACGGCTCTATGTCTTTTGCGTTGCCCCATGAAGCGTTTTGTCAAGTGCTTTTTTAAGTTATTGACAGAAAACTTTTCGGCATGGCGGGAAACGGGGTATAAAAAGGGGTATAAAACGCGCCTGTGGACATTTAGAAGCCGTTTTCGCGGGTGGGTAGTATAAAACCCTTGCCCGGTGGGTTTTCGTGTCTGAAACGCCTTAAAAATCAAGCCTTTTCAAGCCCTATTGCGTAACACTCCATTCTGTTCTTTGGGAGAGGTCGGGGGCGCGGGGGCAGAGCCACCGCATAACCTACCGCCCGCCGCCGAAGTAGTGCAGACGGTTTTGCCGTTAGAATGGAGCAGACGAAAACAGGGGCAGGATTTTTTTATCCTGTTCCCCGTTTTCGGCGGCGAAATGGCAACGGCAAAAATCCAGACGGTCAAGGGTTTAAGAGTGGAGATTTTTTCGCGCTCTTTGCGAAAAAATACTACTCGTCCCTTGACGGTCTGGATAGTCGGAACGGACGTAGAACGGGGGATTGCTTTTCGTAATTGGGTATGCTATAATTTCCCCCAGTACAAACCGATAAATTGGGATTTATGAAAGTGAGGGAAATATATGTGGTTTTGGTGGTTCATATTTGTTTGCGATTTACTTATTCCAATCACAATGATTATTGCTGGTAATATGATGTGGAAACATGCTCCTAAAAAAATCAATGGAATAATCGGTTATCGAACAGCACGTTCTATGAAAAATATAGACACATGGAAATTTGCACAGGCGCATTGTGGCCGCTTATGGCGGAAAATTGGTTGGGTTATTTTGATACCATCAGTTGTTATCCATTTTCCTTTTTATCATAGTTCAGAGAATATAATTGGAACGGTTGCGGCGATTCTATGTACAACACAATGTCTGATTTTAGTATTAGCTATTTTCCCAACAGAATACGCCTTAAAAAGAACGTTTACTGAAGAGGGAGTACGAAGATAAATTCCAGTTTATCGGTCTAATAAAAGTCCAAAACAGGGCAGCGGTGGCAAGCATTGACAATCCCGCCGCCCTGTCTGTTATCGCTCCATATCCTGCTTTCTGTGGGGCTGTTGTTCCCGCTGTTCCTGCCGCAAGATACTGTAAACACTCTTTCTGATTTTCTCCGCTTCTTTCACTTCCTCTTTCAATGCAAGATACCGCTGATTAAGCGTTTTCCTCTCGGCGGTCAGCTTGGTGTATTCTTCTTTCCATGTCTTTGTCGGGATTGTGGTCTTGCCGTTCATTATGCCTTTGAGATAATCTTTCGCTGTTGTGAATAAGATTTGCTCGGCTTCGGTCAGCGGCTTCTTTCCCTTACACTTGAAATAAATGTCGGCTTGCTCTAAGTGCTTTTTCAGAGTGCCTAACCGCCGTTCAACGGGTTTCAGTTTCCCTTGAATATCCAGTTGTTCCCCTATCATGGACTTGAATTTTTCATCAAGCCCCGTCATATCCATGATGTTGTTGGTTTGCAGGAAGTTCAGCATTTTTGCCGCGTCTTTGAGGTTATAGAGGGATTGGGAATATCCCGGTTTTCCCGTCTGTACCTTGCGTGACAGTATGCCTTGAATATAGTCGGCAAGGGTGGGCGGCTCGGTGTTCTCGGCTTCTTCCTTTAACCAGTTTTGCAGTTTGGAGATACGCGCCTTTAACTGCCGTAACTTCTGGTTAGTCACTTCGATTTCGCGGTTAAGGTCGCCGCGCTCGGTGCGGATGCCGCGCTTCTCCATAGCGGAAGCGGCAACGCCTAAATGGACGGTGGGTATCTGGTCTATCCCCTGCCGTTCATAACTGCGATGGTCTACGCGCTCCGCGTGTCCGTTCTGCTCCAATGCCTGATTGCAGAGTTCCGCCCATGCCGCCCGCCATTCCTCCGCTTTGGTCTGTTCGTTCCAGTCGGTAGCGGGAATGGATTTGCATTTGTACTGCCGCTTTTTGGGGTCATAGATTTTATTCCCGTCCCTGTCAAGAATGTACTCCTTTTTCTGCTTCGCTCCCCACTCGCCGCGCTCGTCAAAAGGGCGCATTGTCAGCATGATATGGGCGTGGGGGTTGCCGCCGCCTGTGTCGTGTAGGCATACGTCGGCGCACATTCCCGCCGCCACAAAATGCCGTTCCACATACTCGCGGACAAGGGAAATGCCTTGCTCCCTCGTCAGTTCGCGGGGCAAGGCAATTTCAATCTCCCGTGCAAGTTGGGCGTTCTTCGCTTTCTCGATTTTCTCCACTTCGTTCCATAAAACCGCCCTGTCCGTATATTCAGCGGGGGCGTGGTCGGGTAATAAAATCTCAGTGTGGACGACACCGCCCTTGTGGGTGTAGTCGTGGGTCATTCCGTCAAACTCATTTGTGATTTTTTCCCCCGCCCGGTAAGCGGCGGCGGCAACAGCGGACTTGCCCTTGCCGCGGGATATGACTTTGATACTGCAATGGTAGATTGCCACGCGCCGCGCTCCTTTCTGCGGGTAACTCCCGCCGTTTCCTTTTGTGCCGACAGGCACAAAACGCCGTCTGCAAGACCGCACATACCACATTTATGTGGTATATAAGTGCGCCCTTGCTTTTTGGCAAGGGTAGGGGCGTAAGCCGTTACCCTTGTGCCGCGCCCCCGTCCGCGTCCGCGTCTGCGCCGCCCTCGCGGGCTGTATGGGTGGTTCTGGCGGCGGACGGCGTGTTACCCTGTGCCGCCGTTTCCGCGCCCTGTGCGGGGGCTGTGGGGGCATACTGGGCGGTCAATTCGTCCAGTATGCGGCGGGCGTGGTCGGCGGCTACGGTCTTTTCAAGAAAGGTCTTGAATTGTTCCTCTGTCAGCGGTATGCTGTCGGGGACAAGGCTTTCAAAAAGCCCCATGCGGCGGCATAGGCGTTTTGTCCTGTCCTTGCGCTCCTGCGCCTTTTGCTCCTGCACAAGCTGTCTGCGCCTGTTTTCAAGCTGTCGGATTTCTTCCTCAATGCTCGTGATTTTTTCGGCTTTGGTCTTTGCCATGCGTCAATCGCTCCTTTCGATTTTTGTGTGGAATGGATAGGATAGGAATGGAATGGATTTTTACAGACAATCGGTTTCCCGTTTTATTCCTGCTTATCGGCTAGTATCATTTTCAGCAGCTTGTCGCGGAATGTTTCTGTGCCGCTGTGGTTGAAAAACAACTCCGCAACAATGGTCTGCCCGTTCCTCTGCGTTGTGATGATACCGTCCGGCTTTCGGGGCGGGGTGGGGGTTTTGTTCTTTTCTGTCAATAGGTCGCTCCTTTCTTTAGGCGTGAAAAAGGGATTTCCCGTAATTGGAAAATCCCTCTCTGCTGTCAGTTATTCGGTTTAGCTGTTTTACTGTGCGGTTGCGGCGGCTTGCGCCTTTTTCCTTGCCCGATATTCCCGCGCTTTGATACGGTTGTACTCCCGTTGCTGTTCGCGGTTTCTGGCGCGGTAGGCTCTGGAATATTCACGGTGGTAGGCGCGGCTCTTTTCCTTTTTCGCTTCTTCGATTTCCTCCCGCATTTGTCTGATTTCCTGCTCTGTCGGCTCTGCAAGCTGTGTCAGTTCGTTCTCAAATTTTCCGATATGGTTGAAGTATATCCCGATATGCTGTATGGCGTATCTCGCCCGCTTCTGGTCGCGCTCATGCACTTCAATCCTGCTGATAAACTCGTTTAGAATGGCGGGGGTGAGTTCGGCAAAGTCGGCATACCGTTCTGTCAGCTTCATAAACCTCTGCGCCCGTCCTCCCGCGTTTTCAAAAGCGGACAACTGGTCTTTGATTTCCGCAAGCTCCGCTTTCAGTGTATAGTATTCTTCTGAATACTTCTGCGACATCTGCTCATAACGGTCTTGTGGGATAGTGCCGAGGGCGTTATCCTCGTACAGCTTATCCAGAACCTTTTCGATTTGTTCAAGCCGTGTTGTGATTTGTGGTACGCGCTTCTGCTGTTTCTTCGTCCGGTCGGTCTGCTGTACGTCAAGGCTCTTTTTCACTAAGGCTTCAAAATCCGCCCTGTTGCTGATGGAGTATTCCGCGATTTTTTTCAGCACTTCCGAAACGGTCTGCATGAGTAAATCCGCGTCCATGATATGCGGGGAATGGCACTTCGGGTTTCTGGCTTTCCCCTTGTGGTATTCACTGCAAAAGGCAACGTGCCGTTTGCCGCCGTTCCTGTAATCTATCCGTATGTGCATTTTTGCGCCGCAGTCCTTACAGAAAAGCAATCCCGACAAAGGGTGGATTTCCCCGTCCCCGTTTGGTCGCCTGACGGGGGCGTTTTCCAAAATCCGCTGTACGTTTTCAAAATCGGTGCGGTCGATAACCGGCGCATGGACATTTTCGGTAATCTGCCACTGGCTTCTGTCTACATAGTGGTTTCGTTTGTCGCGGAAATGCTTTGTGGTCTTGAAGTTGACTACATCTCCGCAATACTCCTGCCTTGTGAGGATACGGGTCAAGGTCGCCTTATTCCATTTGTAGCGGTTTTCCTCGTTCAGCGTCCTGCTTTTTGCCGTTCCCCGCCCACGGTCTTTCATGTAGAATGTGGGTGTCGGGATTTGCTCATTTTTCAGATATACGGCGATTTGGTTTCGGTTTTTCCCGTCCAGAAACAGGCGGAAAATAAGGCGGACAACTTCGGCGGCTTCTTCGTCAATCAACCAAAAATCCTTGTTGTCGGGGTCTTTCACATAACCATAGGGGGCTTCGGTTGCGATTGGCTTGCCACTCATGCCTTTGGTCTTAATGCCCGTTTTCACTTTCTTGCTGATGTCCTTTGCGTACCACTCTGACATGATATTGATGAACGGCGCAAACTCCAATGTGTCGGGCTTTTCGCTGTCTATCCCGTTGTTTACCGCGATAAAGCGCACGTTGTTCCGTCTGAAAATCTCCATAGCGTTTCCCACTTGGAGATAGTCGCGCCCCCAACGGGTCATGTCTTTCATAATGCACACGCCGACTTTGCCGTTTTCCACGTCCTCTATCATACGGGAGTAGGCAGAACGGTCAAAAAACCTGCCGCTTTCGTCATCGTCAATGTAGTGCCGGATATTGGTCAGTTTTAACTGTCTGGCATAGCTTTCCAGAAATTTCTTCTGGTTCTGTATGCTGTTGCTCTCGCCGCCGTCCCTGTCCTCGTCCCCCACGGATAAGCGGGAGTAAAGGGCTGTGATTTTGCTGTAATCATTCATGTGCATATCCTCCTGCGTCAATATAGGTGTTGCTTACAGTTAAGATTATGCACTCCAACGTGCGCTACCGTATTCCATGCCTTTCCTGTACTTCTTCGCGTTCTTGCCCTTGACGTAGATAATCAGCCGGACAATGACCGCCCCCGCAATGCCGATAAGTAAATCTGCCGGGTGGAAGCTCGGCGCAATACTGGAAAAGGCGGCACTAAAACCGTCCCCAAGATGTAGCAGCTTTGCGCTCGCGTCCGCACCGGGGGAGAGCCGGACAGCCGCGCCCACTTTATCAAAGAGCCACACAAAGAGCAGATACGGGAGATTGAGGATAAGCAACTTCTTGATTTCCGGCTTCATAGCGATACCTCCCTGTCCTTGTTCTTGACTTTCGCCCGTTCCGCGTTTCTGCCCTGTGCAGCTTCTTTGAGGGTTGAGAGCAGCTTTCGGATTGAGGGCTTTCTATCTTGTGTCAGCTTCTTTGCGGAAAACTCCTTAAAGGCTGCGGTCAGCGCGTCCGCGTCCCGCCCCTTGAAGAAAACAAGGTAACGGGGCGGGCTTTCCGTCGTGTCCTTTTTCAGCGCAAAGTCGATACCGTACTTTTTTGCGGTACTCTCAAAAGCCTTGATATTGTCTTTTGTAATCTCAATGTTGGAAACGCCCGCGTTCTGCTTCATAAGCTGCTTTAAGCTCTGCTTGCCCTGTGGCGGTTTGGAAAGCTCTTTCTTGCCCTTTGAGAGAATAGCTTTCATTGCCTTTTGGAGCGCCTGCGCGGTCAGCTTCCCGGTCTTGATGTAAAGGGCTATGGTCTTTTTGTTTACTTCGTCCTGCAATTTCTCGCGTCCTCCTTTCGCGTTTCTTTATGGGGGGGGCGGTCAGATACGCACCCGCAGCCCGTTCAAGTCCTCGGCTCTGATACCCACAAGATACCAGTTGTCGCCGTACTCAATCCGGGTAGGCTTCCACTTGCCCCGCACGAACACGTCAAAGCACTCGCCGCAATGCAAGCCCCCGTAGTAAGTATTGAGGTCAAAACGAATGTCGTAACGGTCGGTGCGCTCGTCAAATACCAATGCTCCTGTTCTCTGTGCCATAATAAAATCCTCCTTTTGCTGTTTACAGGCTTTCGCCCGGTTTGAATGAATAATAGTCCGGGTCGCCGTACTGCGGCTTCTTCGGTGACAGTGCGCCGCTTGCCATGTCATGGGCGACAAGGGAAGTGTAGTAGTTGCCGATAGTGGACGGGGCATTGAAAAGGGCTGCTTTCAGATATTGCTTGATGTTGCGGATTTTGGTTGTGTTCTCCCGCATACAGTCAAGCACAAAGCGGATATGCTCGCCGTCCAGTTTCATAAACTTTGACTTCACAAGCTCTGCCGGGTAGTCGTCCCCCGCAATCCGTACCCGCTTCCTTGCGGTGCATACCGTTTCAAGCATGAGGTCTACAATCTCGTCAAGCCTGTCACCGTCAAATCTCATGTCCTGTTTGAGAATGTCGTAGTCGATATTGTCCTTGATGATTTCCCGGTATATCTCTACTGCGCTCTGTGCTGCCGCTTCCGTTCTTTTCCGTTCCGGCGGCGTAGCCGCTTCCCCGCAAGGTGAGGGGTTAGGGGAAAGGATAGGAATGGAATGGGTACTTGATAAATCCGTATTTGATTTTTCTTTTTTTGGTAAGTCAGTTCTTTGTATATCTTTATTTAATTGCGTTGGATTTTCCAACGTAGGTTTTTCCAATGTTGGTTTTTCCTGTGTTGGATTATCCAATGTTGGATTATCCAATGTAGGTAAATCCGGCGTAGGCGGCTGCGGCTGCTCGAATATCACATAGTCCGCGCCCCGCAAACGTCCTTTCTCGTCGCGCTCCCTTGAACGGACGATATACCCGGCGCGTTCAAGCTCCTTAATGGCTTCGCGGATAGCGTCTATCTTCTCCCGGTTGATAAGGGATAAGCCTTTCAAGGTGTAGTCCTAATCTTCGGGGAGTGACAGCATTTGCGACAACAGCCCCTTTGCCTTTAAGGAAAGCTCCTTATTGCGTAGGTGGTGGTTGCTCATTACGGTATAGCCCTTGTTTCGTTCCACCCGGAAAACTGCCATAGTAAATCACTCCTTTTGCTGTGGATTTGTTACGCAGTAGAAGCGCGGTTTCGGGGGATAAGGTATAAATCCCTTGCCGCGCCGGATACGCGCCCGGAAAACCGCTTGTAGCAAGGCTTTTTCTGCCCCTACTGCGTAACAAAGGGCATGAAAAAAGCGGCGTTCCTGTTCTCCCGTATAGAGAGTAAGAAACGCCGCTTCTGCGTCGCATTCAGTTTTTAGTACAATACCCTGCTTGTCCGTCGCTCGAAAAACCTTGATTTTTCAGTGTTTTCAAAAGTATCGTTATCTAACGTCAGCTTTTTATGGGCCTGCCTTTTCTATTCATGTATAACGTGTTTTCTTCTTTGTTTAACGCGCTTGGCAAATCGAGGATTCCTCTTTTTTTTCTGATCTTTTCTTCGCTGTTTAATATCGCGCTTGACTTTTATACGGTGACGGAACTGCAGATGGGCGTGGCGGGAGTGGCCTGGGCGACGCTGATCGCACAGGGGATTTCCGCGGTCTTGTCGCTGCTTGTATTTCTCCGTGAGATCCGGCGTCTTGGCGGAAATGTGTCAGGGCGCTTCTATGACAGGCAGGAGTTGGCGGCAATGACGAAAATCGCTCTGCCGTCGATCTTCCAGCAGTCTACCATTTCCATTGGAATGATGCTTGTGCAGTCGGTCGTCAACAGTTTTGGCTCTCAGGCTCTGGCCGGATTTTCAGCCGGAATGCGGATCGAGTCAATCTGTATCGTGCCGATGAGCGGTATCGGCAATGCACTGTCTTCTTACACAGCGCAAAATATGGGAGCACAGAAGCAGGAACGCGTTGTGGAAGGGTATCGGGCTGCCAACCGGATGGTCGTATTTTTTGCGGTCTTGCTCTGTCTGTGGCTGGAATGTTTTCACAGACCGCTGATCGAACTGTTTTTGGGAGAGGGCGGAACAGAGACGGCAATCTCCACGGGAGAAAATTATCTGATCTTTATCGGCTGGTTTTTCTGTCTGATCGGATTTAAGATGGCGGTGGACGGACTGCTGCGAGGGGCGGGTGACATGAAAATGTTTACGGTTGCCAACCTGGCGAATCTGGCTTTGCGGGTGGTGATCGCTGTGACGATGGCCCCGGTCTTTGGCATTGCCATGGTCTGGTATGCCATTCCTGTCGGCTGGTTTGTGAACTGGGCCATCTCTTACGCCCAGTACCGCACCGGGAAATGGCGACGGACAGGAATAGTGAAACAAGAATGAAACGCAGATAAAAGTCTGATAACCTCTCATAAATTTTTCCAGAATGACGATATAAAAAATAATAGGTATTTGTGTTTATATCCGGGGAGGAGGATTGCCATGAAGATTGAGAACAATAACGGTATGTTTACTGTGTCCTTTGGCATTGAGAACAACGGGGAGAGAGACGACAGGGTGACGAAGACAAAGGGAGGAGATGTGACGATCTTTGCCGGAGACCTCGGGCGTGATAACGGTGAGAATGCCATTGAAAAGAAGAAAAAAGAGATCCGCGATAAAGCGGCGCAGGTGTTAAAAGATAAGTTTGCGCGGGATCTGGAGCAGGATGACATGCTGAAAGAGAGTCAGTCAAAGATCGAGACCGCGCGGGCCGATCAGAAAGAAGCGCTGGAGAGGATCAATGAGCTGAAAGAATACATTGAAGAAGCGCCGGAAGATCTGGATGAGGATACGCTGCGCACTTACCGGGAAGGGGTACAGACTGCGCAGGGGGATCTTGCCGATGCCCAGCGCCGGGAGATGTCAGAGAACGCGAGTATCCGCAGTGCGAAAAAGGCAGATCTGGCGCAGAGATATGAAGGAAGTATGTCATGGGCCGTCGATCAGGAGGAAAAAGTGCTTGCTGCCGGTTCCGATGAGATCGTTGGCATGGCTGTGAAAGCGGCGATGGAGCAGATCGAGGAGAAGTACGACGAAAATATCGAGAATGCTCAGGAACAGAAAGAAGAGAAAGAAAAAGAGCAGGAGAAACTTGACGAGCTCAAAGAGAACAAGGCGCAGATCATGGATCAGGTCGAGGCGGCGAAAGCAGAGGCCATGAAGGAGCAGGAAAAAACGACCAGTGAGGTCAACGATGTGGTGACAGAGAGCAGCGACATCGACAAGCAGCTTCGAAAAATACAGAAAGAAGCGGAACTGATGGATGAGGATCTGAAAGGACTGGTCGTCAATACGCAGCTTTGACGACAGGACAGTCTATACGTTCCTGGCGCAGGGCAGGAACAAAAGCAGGATTTGGAAAAATTCAAATAACTACTTGACAAATGTTGGATAAACATATAAAATATCACTGTCGCGACCGATAAGCGACAATGTGCGTTTAGCTCAGCTGGATAGAGCGTTTGGCTACGGACCAAAAGGTCGGGGGTTCGAATCCTCTAACGCACGTAGTGAGAAGATGACGGAAATGCTGGTCAGACAGTATTTCCGTTATTTTTTATTGTATTCGGAAGTTCTTCTTATACGATAAAAATCTAATTGCGCAGTTTGCGGAGTGGAAACTACTACTGAGGCGGTCTCTTGTGCGCGGTGAATTGCGGATGCGCGATTCTTTTTGGCTTTCTTCAGAAATCTCATTGCTTTTCTATAAATTTGTGTTACACTGAAGGAAAGAGAACTCAGTAACAGATTTGTTGAAAAGGTCGGAGGTATTCGTATGAAGAAAGTAATTTTGACTGCCTTGGTCATTCTCGCTGCGCTGCAGGCGCCGATGGTTGTCATGGCGCATCATGGGCGTGGACACGGGCATGGCTGTGGCTATTACAGGACACAGGCTGCGCCTGCTTATGCGAGATGCGAGGTGGAAGGCTGCTCTATCGCAGGAATCCATGAGCATGACGGTGTTTATTACTGCGCGCATACGGTAGGAGACGGTCATTGTCATGCGGTGTGTAATGTAGCAGGTTGTACGGAGATCACGGAACATGTCCATGACGGCTATGTCTGCCTGCCTCACAGCGCATATGAAGGCTGCTGCGCATATCACTGGCAGTAATGAGAGGATTTATTGTTTGTCCTGACTTTTACAGCGCGATCCACTCTGCGTTCCAGAAATTGACAGTTGTCAGATAATGGGGGATGACGATGCAGCCAAGTGTGAGTATGAGTGCGCCTGTCAGAAATATCATCAGTCCCCCGAGAATAATGGGACGGCACCATTTCTGTAATACGGCAAAAGGCAGGCAGACTTCCAGAAAACTTACGAGTTTGTGGAAGCCGAGAGAAATAAAGTACATGAACGGCAAAAGCATGGGCATGATATAACGCCCCTGGGGCTGATAATCGTTCGTGTAAGAGTAATAGATACAAAGTCCTGCCGTAATCAGTATCGAGAGCAGCAGAGGAAGATGGAACAGGGTCGGGAAGGCCCTGTTTTTTTCGATCGGTAAGCCGCTTTGCATACCGCTGTGGAAGTAACCGCCGGTTCGGGCAAAGCCGTTACTCCATCTGCGCGGGATCAGGCTGAAGAGCCAGCCAAAGCCAAAGATCCGGTAATACCAGATATACAGGAAGGGCAGTGTCGGCAGCGTCATCGGACCAAATCTGGCGACAAAACTGTTCCAGAGGAAGTGCAGGAAGTCTGTGTGGAAGACCATATCCCAGACAGGCATACCAGTGTCTGCGATTGTAGTTCGCAGTGCCGGATTGTATTCGGGCAGGGCGGTGCGCATGGCATTTTCCATCCGGGCATTCAGTCCCAGCAGGTCGCCGTCGTGTATGAGATAGTTGCGCACAAACCACCAGCCGATACCGAGCAGCACAATGACGGAAATAAAGAGTCCTTTTTGTATGAGGGAGCGCCAGTTCACAGAGGGACGGCGTTTTTTTTGCCCTTTGACACTTTTCATATAAGAAAAACAAAAGAGCAGAATCGCAGCCACGATCAGTCCATAAGCGTTATAGTATGAAAGAGCGCAGAAGATAATCCCTGCGGACAGTGTGAGACAATCCCGCCGCCGCCAATCATACTGCCAGCCGCAGGCACAGGCATATAAAATCATGGCGCCGGACATCAATGCCATGGAGTCTGTGTTCACATAGGAATGCAGGAAGAGATTTTGTGGCAGGAACATGGTGAGAAAACAAAACAGCCATCCGGTCAGCCTGTCCGTAAAGAGCATAAGGGAGAGTCTGCGCACATAGACTGCCATGGTCAGACCAAAGACCGCATTTACGAGACGGGCGCCCAGCAGGAGCATCAGGTTTTCACGGGTAAAGAGAGTCAGAAAACGCATAAAAAGCCCCTGTATGATATAGGGAAGGATGGGCTGGAAGGCGTAGGAACCGCCGTAGCCTCCGATTGCGACTTCAAACTCTTCTCCGGTAGGCAGTTTGCCGTAACGGCAGATGAACTGGGCAACTTTAAAACGATTTACCTCATCCGGCGGATCGCCGAACGGCTGGAGCAGGACGAAAATAATGATCGAAACAAAGACAATGATATAAAATAACAGATCGGGACTGAGCCATTTTTTTAATTTGTTCATAGCAGGGTATCCTTTATGGTGTTTATTTATATGATAAAATATCTTTTGATTTTACGATAGTAGTATCGACAGAATCAAATAATGATAATTGCCGGTAACCGGATAAAAGGAGGTTTTTATTTTCTGCTGTGGCATAATTGGTCAGCAGAGCTTCCGTCATAGGATTTCGGTTGGTCTCCTTTGCTCCAACATGATAAAAATGTTTTTGGGTATTTTTATGGCAAAAATGCCAGACTTTTTCTATATATTCGTTTTGCCTGTACGCATTATGATCCCATGTGGACAACATGAAACGGGCTTTTGAGGCCAGAAGTTCTTGACACAGGGACAGTTCCGACTGTTCATTCCAACTGTCATAATAGTCGACATGCCTGCCAATATAGGGAGGATCACAATAAATAAAGGAACCGGGGTCCGCGGCCTGTATTGTCTGTTCAAAAGACTGACATAGAAAAGTCCAGTCGTTGTTTTTCAATAATTCTTCAACATGAGCGATCTGATTTACTATTTTGGTAATGTATGCTTTTGAAAAACGCTGCGGTTTGTGTCCGTAAGGGACATTAAATGCAAGATTTCTGTTGAATCGTATCATACCATTAAAACAGGAACGATTTAAAAAGAGAAAGTCCAGTGAATTATGCGTTTCATTAAAGCGGTCGCGGACTTCATAATAATAGCGATCGTCTTTTTGGGAAAGAATCCGGCCTTCTTCTTCCAGAAACTGCCTGACAATATAAGCAGTAATTTTTCCAGTTTTGATCTGATTGTAAAATTCTATAATATGTGGATTTGTATCTGCGAAAACTGCGGTGGCCGGAGCGATATTAAAGCCGACGACTCCTGATCCCATAAATGGTTCAATCCATATTGTTTTTTCTGAGAGAGAAACGTTATCTTTGATGAAAGGTACCAGCTTGGTTTTGATACCCTGTATTTTGATTGGCGGGACGTATATTTTATCTGTTGTCATGCGCTATGCCTTTCCTTTTTGGAGCTTTGGGATTATTTAAACTTGCGGGTAATCTCCGGTAATTCAAATATTCCGCAAACGAGGATAATTTTTTGTGCCCGCCTGCGGCATCAGGAATTTCCATTTTTCCGAAATTTGCCCAGTAATCGTCAAACAATTCTTCGCCTGCTTTGGCGAAGACACCATTTCCGGCAAGAATATCATCAATTTTTTGGATGCTGCCGATATTCGCAGTATTGCCACTGCCGCTTTTGTCGCTTGCGATGCGCCATTTTTCTTCTGCAAAGAAAGTAAAGCTATGGATGACTGCAGGGATATTTTCCACGTCGTCAATCGTATAGAGTCTGGTTTCTTCCAATTTATCAATGACAGATCTTGTGTAGATAATACCCACACAAAAGTGGCCATGATAATCGCTGTACGGATATTGAATATTTTTAGTACTTGTCCGGCTGACAAAATATTTCCCATGTGAGCCAAGTGTGAAGCCGTTACAAAATCCGGGATATTCTTCGTCACGGTAAGTTGTTTTCAGATCAACAGCGAATTTAACTTCCGGCTTACATTTATGTACAAAGGTCAGATCCGGATACCAGTTTTGATGAGCAGCTAATTCTATTTCATATCCGATATTATGTGCAAATGCCAAAAAGTATGGGAACAGATGTAATTCGAGAACTTTTGAGATGATCTTTGTATCGGAAGAAAGCGTATAGATGTTTTTGAAAATATCAATAAAGCCGCGAATCGTCCATTCATTGTTTCGCGTGATCTGAGCGTTCAGTGACGCTGCAAAACTTTTTAATTCTTTGATAAAGATACGTTTTTCCTGTTCGTTTTTCATTATGATGGAATCCTTTCATTTTTTATTATATCACAGACACTTGCATCTATGACAGATGGAAAAAATATGTTATACTACTTATCAAGTCTTTGAATAAATAATCATGAGGAGTGTAGGAAATGGCAGAAGCAGAAAAAAAGGAAAATAAAGAGAAGGAACCTGTTTCCAAAAACTTTATTGAGCAGATAATAGACAAAGATTTGGCGGAAGGAGTGTACGATACGGTGCATACCCGTTTCCCGCCGGAGCCGAACGGTTATCTTCATATCGGACATGCCAAGAGCATTCTCCTGAATTACGGACTGGCACAGAAATATCAGGGCAAGTTTAATATGCGGTTTGACGATACGAATCCCACCAAGGAGAGAGTGGAATTTGTGGAGTCGATCAAGGCGGATATTCAGTGGCTGGGAGCGGACTGGGAGGACCGGCTGTTTTTTGCCTCCGATTATTTTGACCAGATGTATGAGGCAGCCGTGAAGTTGATCAGAAAAGGAAAGGCTTATGTTTCCGACTTGTCTGCGGATGAGATCCGGGAATATCGGGGGACATTGACGGAGCCAGGCAGAGAAGATCCGGGGAGCGGCCGCAGTGTGGAAGAAAATCTGCAACTGTTTGAAAATATGAGAAACGGTGTCTATGCGGATGGAGAAAAGGTGCTCCGTGCCAGGATTGACATGGCCTCTCCCAATATGAATATGCGGGATCCGGTCATCTACCGCGTGGCGCATATGGCACACCATAATACGGGCGATAAATGGTGCATCTATCCAATGTATGATTTCGCACATCCAATCGAGGATGCCATAGAAGGAATCACACATTCGATCTGTACGCTTGAGTTTGAAGATCACAGACCATTGTACGACTGGGTGGTGCGGGAACTGGAGTATCCGCAGCCGCCGAAGCAGATCGAGTTTGCCAAATTATATCTGAAAAATGTTGTCACCGGCAAACGGTATATCAAAAAGCTCGTGGAAGACGGGATCGTGGACGGCTGGGATGATCCCCGGCTGGTGTCGATCGCTGCCCTGCGCAGAAGAGGGTTTACGCCGGAATCTATCCAGCGGTTCGTCGAGCTGTGCGGTGTCTCAAAGGCAAATTCAATCGCGGAGTACCCGGCGCTCGAATACTGTATCCGGGAAGACCTGAAGATGAAGCGTCCGCGGATGATGGCGGTTCTGGACCCGGTAAAACTGATCATTGACAATTATCCTCAGGGAGAGAGTGAGCTTCTGGAGGTTGCCAACAATCTGGAGAATGAGGCGCTTGGCAGCCGTCAGGTACCGTTTGGAAGAGAGCTTTATATTGAGCGAGATGACTTTATGGAAGAGCCGCCGAGAAAATATTTCCGTATGTATCCGGGCAACGAAGTCAGGCTGATGCACGCTTATTTTGTGACATGTACTGGCTGTGTCAAAGACGAGAACGGCAGGATCACGGAAGTGCACTGCACCTATGACCCGGAGACGAAGTGCGGAAGCGGTTTTACAGGGAGAAAGGTCAAGGGAACCATTCACTGGGTGCCTGCGTCTGAGGCTGTGCAGGCGGAGGTTCGTCTGTATGAAAACATTATCGATGAGGAGAAGGGGGTATACAATGAGGACGGGAGCCTCAATCTGAATCCCAACTCGCTGACGGTGCTGCATGACTGTTATCTGGAGCCGGCGCTGCGGGAGGCAAAGCCGGAAGAGAGCTTCCAGTTTGTACGGCAGGGATTTTTCTGCGTGGATTACAAAGATTCCAGGGAGGGTGCACCGGTGTTTAACAGGATCGTATCATTAAAGAGTTCATATGTTTTACCAAAATAGGAGGGAAAAATGTCAGAAGTATCAGGAAATGCAGGCGGGTGTCCGTCTGACGAGCAGTATGTGTTTGGGAAAAATCACACTTGCCCTATCTGTGAGTTAGAGTTTAAAAATCCCACGGTGAAGTCATCCAAAGCAAGGATGATCGGTTCGGATATTGATCTGCGTCCGATCTATGAAACGGTCAATACGTTGAAGTACGATGTGGTACTGTGTCCTCAGTGTGGGTATACCGCCCTGGAACGTTACTTTGATACGGTCACGCAAGTGCAGAAGCGCCAGATCCTGGAAAAGGTCTGTACTGCTTATAAGCCGAGAGAGGCAAAAACAACTTATTCTTATGAGGATGCTTTCTTTCGCTATAAAATGGCGCTGATTAACAGTATGGCGAAGAACGCGGATGACAGCGAAAAGGCATTTATCTGTCTGCGATGCGGCTGGCTGCTGCGGGCATGGAGGCAGAGTCTGGAGGGGGAAGAAGGGCAGGAAGCGAAGCGGGAAGAACTGGCAAAACAGGAAGATGAATATCTGCGAAGCGCCAAGGGAGGGTTTGAACAGGCCAACCTGAAGGAAGACTACCCGCTCTGCGGTATGGATGAGAGCACGGTGGACTATCTGATCGCAGCACTCTCTCTGCGCTACGGGGAATATGACGCGGCGATGAAGCTCGTGTCCGGCATTATTGCCTCCCGGGAAGCTGGCGCGAGGATCAAAGACAGGGCCCGTGATCTGAAAGATGAGATCGTAAAAAGTACAAAAGGACAATAATAAATATGAATGATCTGGTTATGGAACTGGACAGCCGCAGTGGCAGACACTTGTACGAGCAGATTTACGACCATATCAGACAGGAGATCAGGGAAGGGAAGCTGCGGTATCAGGAAAAGCTCCCTTCTACTCGTTTTCTGGCAGAATATCTGCAGGTATCAAGAAGTACGGTGGATCTTGCCTATGGACAGCTTTTATCGGAGGGATATATTGAGTCCCGTCCGTATAAAGGCTTTTTTGTATGTAAAATCGAAGAACTGTATGATCTGGAGTGTCGGATGGAGAGAAGGAGCGAGAGCGACGAGGCAGAGCAGCCCCGGTTTCGGTACGACTTTTCTCCGAATGTGGTGGAACTTGGCAGTTTTCCTTTTGGCACATGGAAGAAAATTACGAAAGAGATGCTGACTGATGACCGGAAGGAATTGTTTGCACTGGGACATCCGCAGGGAGACAGGGAGCTGCGCAGCACGATCTGCCATTACCTCCATACATCCAGGGGAGTCAACTGCAGGCCGCAGCAGATTATAATCGGCGCGGGAAATGATTATCTGCTCCTGCTTTTGGAGAAGATACTGGGTGGCAGGAGGAAAGTTGCTCTTGAAAATCCAACTTATAAGCGGGCATACCGGATCTTTTGTTCGTTTGCCTATGAGGTGAAGATGGTGCCCATGGATGAGTCGGGGATGCGGGTGGATCTGCTCGAGGAGAGCGGCGCGGATCTGGCCTATGTGATGCCTTCCCACCAGTTTCCGATGGGGATTGTCATGCCGATCGGCAGGCGTCTGGAGTTGCTTCGATGGGCTTCGTCGGGAGCGGAGCGCTATCTGATTGAGGATGATTACGACAGTGAATTTCGTTACCGGGGCAAGCCTGTCCCCTCACTGCAGGCGTCCGACAAGGCAGGCAGGGTGATCTATATCGGGACTTTTTCCAAGGCTATCGCTCCTGCGATCCGTGTCAGCTATATGGTATTGCCGGAGAGTCTGCTGGAGCGTTACCGGAGTCAGTGCATGTTCTTTTCTTCCACCGTATCCCGCCTTGATCAGTCTGTGCTGCATGAATTTATTCGCGACGGGGCTTTTGAACGGCATTTGAATAAAATGCGCAAAATATATAAGAGCAGACATGACAGACTGCTTTTGTGCTGCAAAAAATATTTAAACCATGTGACGGTATCGGGAGAAAATGCCGGTCTGCATCTGCTTCTCCATTGCCATGGGGGAAAAACAGAACAGGAATTGCTGCGCCTGGCAGCAGAGAGAGACATGAAATTATATGGAATGTCAGATACCTATATCGGAAGACTGCCAGAGGACTGGCAGCCTACATTGATATTAGGGTATGCCGGACTTCACGAAGATGAGATAGAGAGCGGAGTCCGGATCTTGTCAGATTGCATCTAAAGAACCGTCGTCGTCATCGTCGAAAAATTCTTCTACCGTTGAGTCATCAGCGTTCTCTGCATTTGCCTTATCACCGGAATTCAGGGAAACATAGGAACGCTCCCCGCCATTCTGACCGTCATCTTCATCGGAATCGTCATCCAGATCTTCGTAATCGTCGTCCTCTTCTGCGGGAGAGCTGTTTTTACTCTTCATAAAATAATAAGCGCCGGCTAATGCGGCCCCGATTGTAGAAATAAGAAGAAGGAATTTTCCAAATTTTTTGGCCATAAGATTTACTCCTTTCACTTTTGTATGACTTATCCCTATTATAATATTATTTTATGAAAATGAAAAGAGATTATACGAGGAAACCGTTACATTTCTTGCGACAATCGCAAAGGTGACTTTTTATTCTTCTTCCTGCCCGCAAAGATGACTTTTCGTTTTTCTTCCTGTGTTTGCCGGCAGCCTTCCTATATTTTCCTTGCAAGTCGTTACTGACTGTGTTAAGATAGAAATCGACCCAAACAGTCAATTTACGGAAGAGGAGCGCACATATTGTCGTGAATGAGAAATTTTTTGATCTGAAAAAGGAAAAACAGGACAGGATGATCAACGCAGCACTGAAAGTGTTTGCAGAGAACGGGTTTCGCAGAGCCAGCACTGACGAGATGGTGAAGGAGGCGGGAATCAGCAAGGGACTGTTGTTTCACTATTTTGTGAGTAAGACGGGGCTGTACGGGTTTATCTATGACTATAGTGTAAAATATGTGATGATGGAAATGACTTCCTCGGTCAACAATACGGAGACAGACTATTTCAATCTGTGCAGGCAGATTCAGCGTGCCAGGACCGAGGCGATGAAAAATTTTCCTTATATGCAGATGTTTTTGCTGCGGGCAGAGAGAGAAGATGCACAGGAGGCGGTCGAGGCGACAAGGGAATCGGCGGAAACGCTGCTGGAGGCATACGATAATATTTACAACCGGGTAGTGTTTCAGGAAGTGGAGGGCGTTTCCTGGGAAAAGATCGTAAAGATCGTGGAATTTACACTGAACGGACTGCTGTCCGAGATGGTACAGGAAGCACATTTCAAGCCGGACGCCTATTATAAAGAGGCGATTGCGTATCTGCAGGAACTGGAAGACCTGTGTATGCGGTGACGGACAGGAGCGTCATGACCGGTGAATGATCATACAGATAAAAAGACAAAAAAGGGGAGGAAAGGCAGACATGGAAATGGAAAAGAAAACATTTTATAAAAAAGTATTTGCGCTTGTCGTGCCGATGGCGCTGCAAAACCTGATCAATGTAGGAGTGTCGGCAACGGATGTCATCATGCTCGGCAAGGTGGGAGAAGAGGTGCTGTCTGGCTGTTCTCTTGGCGGGCAGGTGTTTTTTATCTTTAATCTTTTTTTGTTTGGAACGGCGTCGGGGGTATCCGTGCTGACAGCGCAGTATTGGGGTAAGCGGGATACGGCCTCAATCGAAAAGCTGCTGGGTATCGTTGTGAAATTAGCACTGGCCGTAGGCCTTATTTTTATGTTAGGCAGTTTTTTCTTCCCGGAGCAGTTGATGCTTATTTTTACAGACGAGCCAGAGGTAATCGCGGAGGGCGTTAAGTACCTGAAGATCGTGGCTTTTACCTATCCGATGGTAGCGGTCAGTATGACTTATCTGAACCTGATCCGCAGCATCGAAAAAGTGCTGATTTCCACCGTCGTCTATGGCTGTTCCCTGGTGCTCAATTTTGTCGTCAATGCGGTGTTGATCTTTGGTCTGTTTGGCGCTCCGGAGCTCGGCATCGTCGGTGCGGCGGTCGGTACGCTCTGTGCGAGAATGCTGGAACTTGTGATGATGCTCGTATATGCTTATTATCACAATCACGTCATCCGCTTGCGGTTATCCTGTTTCCTGCACACAGACAGAGGGCTGCTGCGGGATTTTATCAGATATGCCAGTCCGGTTGTCGTCAATGAGTTTATGTGGGGAGCCGGATATTCGGCGATGGCGGCTATTATCGGACATCTTGGCAGCAGCGCTGTGGCAGCCAATTCGATCTCGCATGTAATGCGCCAGCTTGCCACCGTCGTTGCGTTCGGTATCGGCAATGCCACGGCGATTATGATCGGCAAGGCGATCGGCGAGAATAAAAAGGAGGAAGCGCAGGTCTACGGCGGTCGTTTTATCCGCCTGGCAGTCTGCTTTGGTCTCATCGGAGGAATCGTCATCTTTTCGATGCGGCCTCTGATTCTGCACGGACTTGGCTTTTCCGGCCTTACGGCAGACTATTTACATAGTTTTCTGTTTATGATGTCCTACTATGTGGTCGCCCAGTCGGCAACCTGTACTTGTATTGTTGGTGTCTTCCGGGGCGGCGGAGATACGAGATTCGGGATGTTTGTCGACGCGGGCATCCTGTGGGGCTGGGCGATCCTGCTCGGGTTTCTGGCGGCGTTCGTGTGGGAGCTCCCGGTTAAGGCAGTCTATTTTATTCTCATGAGCGATGAGCTGGTGAAGATTCCGTTCTGTTATTTCCGCTATAGAAAGAAGAAATGGCTGCGGAACGTGACAAGATAACGTGCGTTATATTTGATGCGCTGAGGGCATGGGGTCTGTATAAATAACGGTTGGGTACAAAAGGCGGAGAAAAGCACGAAGGGATCATAAAGGAGCAGTTATGGCATTACAGTTTTGTATCGGCAGCTCAGGGGCGGGAAAGAGCGAGAGGCTGTATGCGGATATTATCCGGCAGTCCATGGAAGAAGAAAACACCCGTTTTTTTATTATCGTGCCCGATCAGTTCACGATGCAGACGCAGAAGGAGCTGGTGACGAGACACCCGAATCGAGGCATTATGAATATCGAGGTGCTCAGTTTCGGGCGGCTGACACACAGAATCTTTGAGGAGACCGGAGAAGGGGGACGCCCGGTACTGGACGATACGGGAAAGAGCCTGATTCTGCGTAAGATTGCGGCGGACTGTGAGGAGAAGCTGACGGTGATCGGTTCTCATATGAGAAAGATCGGTTATATCCACGAAGTCAAGTCAGCGATTTCAGAGTTTATGCAGTATGGCATTGGTAAAGTGCAGCTTCAGGAGCTGACGGAGTATGCCAGGTCCCGGGGCAGTCTGTATTATAAGCTCCAGGATTTGGCTGTGCTCTACGAATCATTTCTGGATGCCATCGGCGACCGGTTTGTGACGACGGAGGGGCAGCTCGGGCTTCTGGCACAGGCACTGGAGCGGTCGGCTATGATCAGGGACAGTGTCGTCGTATTTGACGGCTTTACCGGATTTACGCCTGTGCAGAATCAGATTATAAAGAAGCTGCTGTCTCTTGCCAGAGAGGTGAGAGTGGCCGTAATCATGGATGGCAGGGAAGACTTGCAGCAGGAGACAGGGGAGCAGCAGCTTTTTGCATTCAGCAGGAAGATGATGCGTTCTCTGATCCGGTTGGCGCAGGAGACAGGGACGCCGCGTAAAGCGGATATTGTGCTCACCGGTCGGCCGGTTCCCCGTTTCCGGGATAATCCGAGTATGGCACATCTGGAGCAGGAATTGTTTCGCTATCGCAACCGGGTTTATACCGGAGAACAGGGGGCCATCCATCTGACGGAGGCTGCAACGCCCGGAGAGGAAGTGCGCCAGACTTGCCTGCAGATCAGAAGACTGGTGCGGGAGGAAAGTTATCAATACCGGGACATTGCCGTGGTAGCCGGGGATCTGTCAGCCTATGCGGATTATGTGGAAGAAATCTTTGGGCGGTTTTCGATTCCCTGTTATGTGGACACGACAAAGGGGATCGGGCATAATCCGTTTATTGAATATATCCGCAGCGCATTGAAAATAGTGCTGCATGATTTTTCTTATGAAACGGTCTTTCATTTCCTGCGTAGCGGGCTTGCGGATATTTCAATGGAAGAGACCGACAGACTGGAAAACTATGTGCTGCGCTATGGGATCCGGGGCAGGAAACGGTGGCAGGAACTGTTCGTCAGAAGAAGCCTTACGGAAGAGGAGTCGCAAGAACTGGCGCAGATCAACGCTGTCAGGCAGCGGTTGGCAGACAGGCTTGCGCCTCTGCTCGGGATGGGGAAGACTGTCAGAGATTATGTCACACATTTGTATACGTTTCTTGTGGAGAGCGGGGCTTACGAGAAGCTGGCGCATTTTGAAGAGAAATTCTCGGCGGAAGGCGATCTTGTGAAAGCGAAAGAATACGGACAGATCTATCGGCTGGTCATGGAACTGTTGGAGCAGATTTATGATCTGATCGGGGAGGAAGAGATGGCGCTGCAGGAGTTTGCGGATATTCTCGATGCAGGATTCGGAGAGATTCAGGTAGGTACCATTCCACAGAATGTTGACCGGATTGTAGTGGGAGATATGGAACGAACGCGGCTGAAAGAGATCAAGGTGCTGTTTTTTCTCGGGGTCAATGACGGCAACATCCCAAAGAGCGGCGCCAGAGGCGGCATTATCTCCGACACGGACCGTGAGTTTCTTGCGCAGGGGCAGTGGGAGATGGCGCCATCGCCCAGACAGCAGATGTATATCCAGCGCCTGTATCTCTATATGAATATGACGAAACCGAGTGAGCGGCTCTATCTGTCTTATACGAGAGTGAATGGGGAGGGGAAAGCGGTGCGCCCGGCGTATTTGATCGGGACGGTGAAAAAAATGTTTCCGGATCTGCAGGTGGAAGGGGCACAGATGCGAAGCCCACAGGAACAGATTCAGGTTTTAGACGACGGATTTGGCGTATTGGCGCGGCAGCTCCGGGAATATGCCAAAGGCAACCCGGTGGACGAGCCTTTTTTCTTTACCTTATACCGGACATATGCCTCGCATCCGTTATATAAACGGACATTGCAGATGCTTGTGGAGACAGCGTTCTTTCGCTATGAGGAGAGCACGCTGGGAGCGGAGGTGGCCCGGGCATTGTACGGCAGTATCCTCACGAGCAGTGTCAGCCGCCTGGAACAGTATGCGGCCTGTGCATACAGCTATTTTCTTCAGTACGGGCTTTCCCTGAAAGAGCGGGAGACGTTTGCCTTTGAGGCAGTCGATATGGGCACCCTCTTTCATGGCGTGCTGGAACAGTTTGCGAGACTTCTGGAAGAAAACGGCAGTGACTGGCTGCGCTTTTCCGGAGAGCTGGGAGAACGGCTGATCAATGAAGCGGTCGATGCGCAGACGGCGGTTTATGGAGACAATATTCTCTTTTCCAGCGCCAGGTATCAGTACGTTGTCACGCGTATGAAACGTATCCTTCGGCGTACGGTCTTTACCTTGCAGAGTCAGTTACAGAAAGGAAAGTTCAGGCCGGAACATTTTGAAGTCTCTTTTTCCTCGCTGTCAGAGATTGAATCGGTCAATGTCAGTCTCTCCGAGAAGGAAAAAATGCGGCTGCTGGGACGGATCGACCGGATCGACACCTGCCGCGAAGAAGATACGGTCTATGTGAAAGTCATTGACTATAAGTCGGGCAATCAAAATCTGGACATCGCCGCCATCTATTATGGCCTGCAGTTACAGCTTGTCGTCTATATGAATGCGGCGATGGAGATGATCGGCCGCAAGGAGAAAGGCAGACATATCGTTCCGGCAGCGATGCTCTATTATCATGTCGCAGACCCGATGGTGAGGGCGCAGGAACAGCTCAGCGAGGAAGCGCTTAATGAAAAGATTCGCGAGAGCCTGCGCATGAAGGGGGTCGTCAATGAGCGCGATGACATTATTGACAGACTGGACGGACAATTCAGCGGCAGATCGGAGATTATTCCGGTGGAGCGGAAAAAGGACGGCAGTCTCGGCAGCCGCTCCGCAGCGCTCAGCGAAGAGGAGCTGCGCACCATATCGTCTTATGTAAGCGGTAAGATCAAAAAGATCGGCAGACAGATCCTCCAGGGAGAGATTGGGAAAAGGCCCTATGAATACGCAGGGGACACGGGCTGTGATTATTGTGTCTATAAGAGTGTGTGTGGCTTTAACGGGCGGCTCGCAGGTTATGAGACGAATAAACTGCAAAGTCTGACCCGGGAAGAGGCGCTCACAAAGATGCAGGAGGAAGAGGAGGAGTGAGATGGGGAGCAAGGCAGGAATATCCTATACGCAGGAACAGCAGGAGGTCATTGATGCCAGAGCGTGCAGCCTTCTCGTCTCCGCAGCCGCCGGCAGTGGGAAGACAGCTGTGCTCGTGGAGCGGATCGTGCGCATGGTCAGCGATCCGCAGAGGCCGGTGGACATTGACCGTCTGCTGATCGTCACGTTTACCAATGCGGCGGCGGCGGAGATGCGGGAGCGGATCAGCGCAGCGCTTGGCAGGCGTCTGGAAGAAGAACCGGATAACGAGCATCTGCAAAGACAGATGACGCTGCTCCATAACGCGCAGATCACGACGATCGACAGCTTTTGCCTGTTCGTGATCCGCAATAATTTCAATGACATCGGCCTCGATCCGGGCTTTCGTGTGGCGGATGAAGGAGAACTGAAACTCCTGCGGGGCGAGGTGATGACGGCGCTGATGGAAGACCATTTTGCGCAGAAAGACGGGGAATTTCTCACCTGTGTGGAGAGCTTTCATGCGGGCGGGGACGAAAAGGCGCTGGCGGAGCATATCCTCCGCCTCTATGAGTTTTCGCGCAGTCATCCGTTTCCGGAGCAGTGGCTGCAGGAGGCAGCGCGCGGATATGCACCGGAAGATGCCGAAGATGCGGAGGCCGCGGACTGGCTTGCGTTTGCCAGAGAAGATCTGAGAAAGCTGCTGTCAGCCTGTGTGTCGCATCTGGAACGGGCGCTCTCCGTATGCGGGCAGCCGGACGGACCATATATGTATGCGCCGCTTCTGGAGAAGGAGCGGGAGATGCTGGCCTGCGCCGCGGACAGAGAGTCTTTTCGGGCGTACGGGGAGGCGGTGGCCGGGATCACATTCGGCCGTCTGCCCTCGAAAAAGGACGAGACGGTATCGTTGGAGAAACGGGAACTTGTGAAAGCGATGCGGACAGAGGTGAAGGAGGCGCTGGACAAGGCGGAGAAACGGTATTTCTTTCTGCCCTTTTCAGAGCAGATCAGCGAAATGCAGGCCGGGAGCGGTATTGTGCGGACGCTTGTGTCGCTGACACTGGAATTCAGCCGGAGGATGACAGAGAAAAAGCAGGAGAAAAATCTGCTCGATTTCAGTGATATGGAGCATTATGCACTGGAGATTTTACTGAAAGAGACGCCGGAAGGGGGACATATCCCCTCGGAAACGGCCAGGGAGTACCAGGATTATTTTCAGGAGATCATCATCGACGAATACCAGGACAGCAACCTCGTGCAGGAATATGTGCTGCAGAGTATTTCCGGGGAAGAGACGGGCAGATATAACCGGTTTATGGTCGGGGATGTGAAGCAGAGTATCTATAAATTCCGGCTGGCAAGGCCGGAGATCTTCATGGAGAAATACAGGAATTATCAGACGGAAGGGGATCGGCGAAAGATCAGTCTCCATAAAAATTTCCGCAGCCGCAAAGAAGTGACTGATGAAGTCAATGACATATTTTCCAGGATCATGGGAGAGGAACTGGGCGGTGTTGCCTATGATGAGGAGGCGGCGCTCTATCCGGGGGCGGTTTATCCGCCATATGAGAAGGCCGGTGCGGAGCTGCTTTTGCTTGCCAGAGAGGAAGGGAGCCTGCCTGCGGCGGAGCAGGAGGCGCATCTGGTAGCCCGGCGGATTCGCCGTCTGTTGCAGGACCACCAGGTGACGGACACAGAGAGCGGCTTGCTGCGGCCCGTCCGCTATGGAGATATTACGATTTTGCTGCGTTCGAACGTCGGCTGGGATGAGACGATGCAAAATATACTCAAGCAATATGGGATTCCTGCATACCGGGCTTCGTCTACCGGTTACTTTTCCTCTCAGGAGATCAGGACGATGCTGCACTTTCTGCGGATTCTGGACAATCCTTTGCAGGATATTCCGCTGTTTGGTGTGATGACTTCTTCGGTCGGTGGATTTACCGAGCAGGAAATCGCGCAGCTGCGTGCGGCTTCTCCCAAAAAAAAGCTCTATGAAGCGCTGTGTGAGAGTGCGGATGCAGAGGAAAAAGAGGGAAAAGGGCGAAAGTTCCTGAGTCTGATTCAGACGTATCGCGGGAAGACCGTCTTCGAGCCGGTCAGGCAGATCTTGCGGGAGGTAATGGCGGAGACCGGTTACATGCAGTATATGACAGCATTTCCGGAGGGGGACATCCGCAGGGCCAATCTGGAAATGCTGCTGCTGAAAGCGGCAGAGTTCGAAAAGACCGGGAGCCATGGCCTGTTTGCCTTTATCCGTTATATGGAACAGCTCGAGAAATATGAGGTCGACTACGGTGTGGCCGGTGTCACGGATGAGTATGCGGACGTGGTGCGTATCATGAGCGTCCATAAGAGTAAGGGACTGGAGTTTCCGGTGTGCATTGTGGCCGGGCTGGCAAAGCGGTTCCCGGTGCAGGATCAGGCGAAGAGTCTGCTGATGGATGTTGATATGGGGCTAGGCTGTGAGTATGTCGATATACGGAAGCGGTTGCAGCGGACGACGCTGCGCAGAAATGTGCTGGCACGCAGGCAGCAGCTCGATAATCTGGGAGAAGAACTGCGCATCTTATATGTGGCGATGACCAGAGCCAGAGAAAAGCTGATCCTCACCGGCTGCATCTCGGAGCCTGCGATGAAACTGACGGCGCTTGGCAGGACAGAGACAGCAAAAGGGTGGACCGGCCAGGGAAGTAAGAGCTCCTTTCTGACACTGTCTACGGCTGGAAGTCTCCTGGATTTTCTTCTTCCTGTGGCTGAGCGAATCCGGGTGATAGAGGCATCGGAGCTGAAAAAGGATGAGGTGGAGGCCGCAGTCCTGGACAGTTACAGACGCCGGCGTCTGGAAGAGTATGAAGCGGAAGGGTACGTAGAGCAGTGGAAGCAGTTGTTCGAACAGCGGTTCGCATACCGTTATCCGTGGAATCTGTCAGAGCTGTATACCAAGACGACGGTATCTGAGCTGAAGATGGAGAAAATGACGGAGGCGACGGAAGGAGCGGCGCATCTGTTTGACACGGAGGAGAAAGAGGCCCATGTGCCGCGCTTTTGCCGGGAGGAGCAAAGACTCACCGGTTCTGTCAGAGGCAGCGCCTTTCACCGGGCGATGGAACTGCTTGACTTTGCTGATATTCCGCAAAACGTTTCGAAAAAAGAGATGACTGATATAGTCAATCAATTACTGGAGCGGTTTATGGCAGACAGGAAGATGACGGAGGAGGAGAGAGATTGCATCTATGCGGCTAAGATTGCGGATTTTCTGCTGACGGATGTCGCCGGCCGCATGAGACGGGCCGACAGAAAGGGCCTTTTGAAAAAGGAACAGCCTTTTATGCTCGGCCTGCCGGCAAACCGGGTGAGAGAGGAATTCCCTGCCGGAGAGACTGTGCTTATCCAGGGAATTATCGATGTCTGCTGGGAAGAGGACGGGGAGATCGTTGTGCTTGATTATAAGACTGACCGCGTGGACCGGGAAGAAGAACTGATCTCCCGCTATCAGACTCAGCTTGCCTATTATGGGGAGGCGCTGGCTACGATAACGGGAAAACGGGTCAAAGAATTGCTGATTTATTCGTTTCATTTTGGAAGTGTATGCGGCTTACAGGAGCAGCCGATGCCCAGTCCGCCGTAGCCGATGTGGGCGGATACGCCGAGAGACAGAGCGTCGCATATCACTTCAGTGCCGGGGAAATATTCCCGGATCTCGGACAGCCACTGCTCTGTGTCCTCCTGCGCGGCGCTGGAGGCCGCAAGAAGGTGAAAATCGCCTCGTTCATACCAGTCTGCGAAGCGGGTCGTCAGGTCGTGCCGCACTGCTTCCAGCATGACTTTTTTTGCTTTGTGGAAGCCCCGGCATTTTTTGAAAGGTTCCAGCGTTCCCACATCAAATCTGAGTACAGGCTTAATATTGAGAACGGTGCCGATGGCAGCGGCGGCAGGTGTGACGCGGCCGCCTTTTTTCAGATGTTCCAGCGTGTCCACGCCGACATAGATGACCATTTTATCCCGATACTGTTCCAGAAGCCGGCGGATCTCACCGGCAGAGTATCCTCTGGCGATCAGATCAAGGGCATCGAGGATCGTACAGTGAAGGGGTGCGGACACCCGGCCGTTGTCAACGACAAAGACCCTGTCTCTGTAAAGCGGTTCCTGCGCCATGGCGCAGGCGGTGGCACAGGAACCGGACAGTCCGCTGCTGATGGGAATATATAAGATTTGCTCATAGTGTGCCAGTGCTTTGTCCCAGTACTCCATCACCTGTGCCGGAGCGGGCTGGGAGGTCGTAATCTCCGCACCGCGATTCAGTTCCCGGAAAAATTCTTCCCGGGACAGGGTTACATCTTCGTAATAACATGCGTTATCAATGTAAAAAGGCATCGGAAGGACAAAAATGCCCAGTTCCTTTGCCTGTTTTTGTGTAATGCTGCTGTGGCTGTCGGTCACAATGCCGGTCTTTTCCATTGTCTGTCTTCTCCTGTCGCACCCTTATATGCCGGGCTATATGTCAACTTTATCATTTGTATGCAGGAGTGTCAAATGCTTTGCGCGGCGCTGCATGGGAGAGCGAGTCAGCGGGAAGACAGGCGTCTGCCTTGCGCTGCTTTCCGAGTGCTTTCAGAAGAAGTCGCAGAAGTGGAAAACAGGCGACGGCCAGGCAGCTGCAGACGATCAAAGCCGTATATTCGGTGAACTGTTCCCGCTCTTTCCGGTAGGCATGATTGAGAAACGGCAGTCCGAGTACGATGAAAAAGTACCAAAAAGCGGGAAGGAAAAGGCCGAGTGCGCTGTGAGGCGTTGTCTTATCTGTATTTGCCCGGCAGATCGATTCACCGGCGCGGTAAGCGATGAGCAGAGCGGAGAAATAGATGACGGTGCCGATCAGGGTATGAAGTCTCTCCGGAGTGAGAACGCCATAGTGGGTGAGCGCAGGAAAATAAAGGGGGATGTAGATCGCCAGAGTAATCCGCAGGCTGTTGACCAGTATCGTGTACAGGAAGGAGAAGCAGAGGACAAACAGGCTCCAGGTGATTTTTCTTTTCGTACGGTGTACGAAGGAAAACAGAAGGAGGGCGGTGACGACGATCATAAACTGGAGTCCGCTGCAGGAAGGGGCGATGATAAACCGCAGACTGTGATTGACATATCCTGCGCCGGGCTGTGCGGTAAACGGAATGCCTGTGAACAGGCTGACACAGAGAGCGGTGGGGGCGAGAATCCAGGAAAGCGATTCGCTTGCGGCCCTGCTGTAAAAAAGTTTGAGACAAAATATAAGAAGGAAACCCACAAGATAGTATATGAAGTTTTCAAGGAGTAATGATTTGTATTTTATCTGTAACGTACTGATGTTCATGTGTGTTTCCTTCTCATAGTTGTGTGATTTGGCTGCAAAAGTGTCTGCCTGTGTCATAATGCGGCAAGATGATTTTGAGGAATATCAAATGTTATCAAATGCTGTTTCGAAAATATGTAGCATATGTTATTGATGAATGTTCCGCCTGCGGCGAAGCGGTATGAATAATATAACGACTGTAGCCATAAACAGCGTGAGGAAGATTCCGGGCTCTGAGTAATAAGAATAGCCGGAGCCTACGGCCAGGTCGGAAACTTCAAGCGGCAGCGGGTTGGCCTGTTCTACGTCTGTTGCCGCCGCATCCGGATTGACAACTGTGTCGATTACTGCGACAAACGAAGTGTATGAGGTCATCATGTTATAAGTAAGGCCGAGCCTTGTCACTTCCGCTTTGGTATCGGGATTATCCGGTGTACAGCCATAATCGGTCAGTCTCTGCAGACGGGAGCGGGCCCAGAGGAGTCCCAGTGTCTCCGCGTTTTCACAGACTTTGCCATCCTTCACAGGAATCTCCTGCAGATAGTCTGCATTACCGGATTTCCCGGTGACTTTGATTGTACCGGAAGGCTCGCCCTGCCATTTTCCAAAGAGAACGATTGGCTTCTGGGCGAAGAGGGTCGAGGGGACGGAAGGTTCCACATCGTATACGTCAAAGCCGTCATACTCTATCTGAATATTCGTGAGAAGCGGTGCGCTGATATAATTGCGGAATCGCTGCGCACAAGCCTGTGCGTCGGCTTCATTGGTGACGACAAAAGATTCTCCCAGGCCTGCGGTGGCGATTCCTTTGGTCAGGTAAGTATTGACAGAAGTTCCGATACCGAAGGAAAAGAAACTCGTCGTCCCCATGTTCTCATTGATTGTGCGGAAAATCTCCTGCTCATCACAAATGTAGCCGTCGGTGATCGTTACGATGCTGCGGGCAGTATTGGGGTCTGCCGGGATGGCAAGTGCCTGCTGCAGTGCCGGCGTCATCTCTGTGCCGCCGCATCCTTCCTGCTTTTCAATGAGATGGATAGCCAGCTGTATATTTTCGGCATTGGCAGGCAGCGAGGCGGGTGCCAGTTGGTAAAATTCGTCGGAGAACAGAATCAGATTAAAGCTGTCTGTCGCATTCAGGCTGCTCACGAGATCGCTGATCAGTGATTTTGCGGTGTCAATCGGATGCCCGTACATGGAACCGGAAATGTCAAGTACGAAAATATATTCTCTCGGAGGAATCTCTTCCGGCTGATAACGCTGCGGAGGCTGGACAGTCAGCATAAAGAAGTTTTCCGCTTCTCCCGGGGCCAGCAACAGGCCGCTCTGTACGGCCTCTCCGGTCAGCCGGTATTGCAGGATGAAATCACGGTTGCCGGCATAATCTTCGGAATCGGCAAGGGTGATACAGGCGGCGGTCTCGTCCCCTTTTATGACGTTGACTTTGTGAGTCTTGCAAGACAGCTCCGTGACCGGCACACCGGCGGAAAGGTTGACGGTGATGTTGTAAGTACCGTCCGGGGTCTCCCCTTCATGCAGATAGGGGCTGGCGGCCCAGCTATTGTCTTTGGCGCTTTCTCCTTCTTTCGGAGCGCTGACATAGCGCGGTCCGACTACTGTGGGAAAGGAAAATTCATAAAGGCCTTCCAGAGGCTGTATCATCTCTGTGTAGTGTAGTTCGATGCTTGTAGTCATACCAGGCATAATGTTGGCGACGTCCATCGTGAACACATTAGGGCGTTGCTGTTCCATGAGAGTAGCAACTTTTCCCTCACTTTTCGCTTCTTCAAACACTTCTTTGGCTTCCTCTTTTTCTTTGATCTGGGCGGTCACGGTCTGATCCCCGACTGTGATCTTCAGACCGTGGACGGCAGCGCTTGAGGAGGCAGGGAAAACATAGCTTGCATTGATCGGGTTTGTCCCCTCATTGACATATGTCTGGGTCACATATACATCGGCGATGATCCCGTTGACATTTGCCACCACGGTTGTATCCTTCAAAGGAAAACGGTCAATGGACGGATCTCCGTCTTTGACGACGAAGTAAGGGGCCAGTGTGCGGTCCTTAACGACAAAATAAGAATCCAGTTCTCCGTCTTTGATGACATTGGCATTTGGCGTTTCTCCGGCCTCTTCTCCATAAACGGTGAGAGAAGAGGAAAGCAGGATCAGGAGTGTGCACAACAGGCACAACCAGCGTTTACGTTCTTTCATAAAATCCTCCGTTCTGATGTACTCTTGCAATAAAATAAGTAGTGTATGTATGATAAGATACCGTTTCAAGCCATCAGAATGGCATCAAAGTTGTATCATTTTTGCATCATTTTCTGAAGGGCAAAACATGTAGCCGGGCCAGGTATGATCTGTTGTCGGCTTTTGCGCCTGCTCGGCATTTTCCGAAAGGGCTGACTGCAACAAAAAAAAGAATCTCAGTCCGAGATTCTTTTTTTAACGTCTGTCAAAGCAGGATACGGGAGTCGGACCCGCCTCTTCAGCTTGGGAAGCTGACATACTACCGATGTACTAATCCTGCATATGTGTCTTTACTATGCTATTATACCATGTTTGTTCAAAATAGCAAGTCTTTTTTATGACAGACATGGTAAGCAGGAAAAGTACATGGTCTATGCGAATCGTTGCAATACCTGTTTCAGATTGGCCCGGGCGGTTCTCACAGATTGGCTGATACACCGGGAGCCGGCCAGAGAGTTTCTCTTCTGATTTTACAGAAGAGAAACGTGTTTCCTGCGGACTTCCTCCCATGTCGTTTCCGGCCAGAGAGAAGACTGCACTTCTCCGATGTGTGCTTTCCGCAAAAAGAACATACAGATTCTGGACTGGCCGATGCCGCCGCCGATCGTATATGGCAGCTCGTCGGCTAAGACAGATTTCTGGAAAGGAAGAGCGGCACGTTCGGTGCAGCCTGCCTTTTCCAGCTGACTCTTCAACGAGCAGGCGTCTACGCGGATTCCCATGGAAGAAAGTTCCAGGGCAATATCGAGAACCGGATAATATACGAGAATATCTGCGTTTAACTGCCAGTCGTCATAGTCAGGCGCCCTGCCGTCATGGGGGATGCCGGATCTCAGTGTGTCGCCGATCTGCATGAGACAGACGGCGCCTTTTTCTTTCGTGATCAGATATTCCCTCTCTTTAGGGGTATGTTCGGGAAACAGGTCCTCCAGTTCCTGGGTGGTGATAAAGTAGATTTCTTCCGGCAGAATCTCCTTTATGTAGTCATATTGGATCGACATGTACTTTTCGGTCTTCCGCAGTACTTTATAGACAGTCGTTACGGTATCTTTGAGCGTTTCCATATTGCGCTGCTGTCCGGAAATGATTTTTTCCCAGTCCCATTGGTCCACATAGATGGAATGGATATTGTCGGTCTCTTCATCGCGGCGGATGGCGCTCATATCGGTGTACAGTCCTTCGCCCATCTGAAACCCATATTTCCTGAGTGCATATCGTTTCCATTTGGCCAGCGAATGGACGATCTCCGCGGGGGCGTCATTTTGCTCCTTGATGCCAAAAGAGACCGGACGCTCGATACCGTTTAAGTTGTCGTTGAGACCGGAGGCCGGGTCAACGAACAAGGGCGCGGATACACGCAGAAGGTTGAGCCGTTTGGCCAGAAGAGTCTGGAAAAAGTCTTTTACGGTCTTGATTCCTACCTGTGTCTCGTGCAGGTCCAGCGCAGATTGATAGTGATCAGGAATGCTACATTGTTTCATCATTTTATGCCGTCCTTTCGTGTCATATCAGATTCATATCTATTAAAACGCTTTTTTCCTGCAAATGCAAGAGTAATTATTGTGCAGAAAATATGTTCGAAAACACTTGTTCGAAATGGAATATAGTGGTATGATAGAAAAAGAACAGAGAGGGGAAACGGAACATGGACTACATCAGTCAAAATGCAATGGGTATAAAAGAGAAACTGGGAATATTGAGTGATGCGGCGAAATACGATGTGGCGTGTACGAGCAGCGGCGTGGACCGGAAGGGTGACGGCAGAAATATGGGCAGTACGCTGACTGCTGGTATCTGTCACAGTTTCAGTGCGGATGGGAGATGTATCTCTCTTCTGAAAATATTATTGACGAACGAATGTATTTATGATTGCAAATATTGTATCAACCGTCGTTCCAATGACGTGCCGCGGGCGGCATTTACGCCGGAGGAGATCTGTGAACTGACGATCGGCTTTTACCGGCGCAATTATATAGAAGGATTGTTTTTGAGTTCAGGCATTTTGGGCAGCCCTGATCTGACGATGGAGCTGCTTTACCGCAGTCTTTATCTGCTGCGGCACCAGCATCACTTTCAGGGGTATATCCATGTAAAGGCGATTCCGGGGGCGGACCCGGCGCTGATTGCCAGGACGGGGCTGCTGGCCGATCGTATGAGTATCAATCTGGAGCTGCCGACAGCGGAAGGGCTGCGGACGCTTGCGCCGAATAAGCATCGCAAAAACATTCTGACGCCTATGCGTCAGATACAGGCGGGCATTGACGGAAATAAAAATGAGCTTGCCTTGTACCGTCATGCGCCCAGGTTTGTCCCGGCGGGGCAGTCCACACAGATGATCATCGGCGCTACTCCGGAGAGCGATTATCAGATCTTATCGGTAGCGGAAAGCCTTTATCAGAAATTTGCCCTGAAAAGAGTATTCTATTCGGCATTTATGGCAGTGAATGCGGACAAGGCGCTGCCCGCGCCGGCAGGCGGCCCGCCGCTTCTGCGGGAACACAGATTGTACCAGGCTGACTGGCTGCTGCGTTATTATGGGTTTGCCGCAGGAGAACTGCTGAATGAGAAAAAGCAGAACTTTAATATATTGCTGGACCCGAAGTGTGACTGGGCGCTTGGGCATCTGGAACAGTTTCCGGTTGACGTACAGACCGCGGACTACCAGATGATACTGCGTGTGCCAGGGATCGGCGTCAAGAGTGCTCTGCGGATCGTACAGGCCAGAAGGAGTGCAAGACTGACATTTGATGATCTGAAGAAAATGGGTGTAGTATTGAAACGGGCACTGTATTTTATCACATGCAGTGGAAAGCAGATGTATCCTGTCCGCATTGAGGAAGACTATATTACAAGAAATCTGCTGTATGAGAAGGAACGGCTTCCTTTCGACAGGCAGCAGGTTACTTATAAACAGTTGTCACTGTTTGATGATGTGCATTTTATGCAGGAACAGGAGGAAGAAGGAGCTATATGGAAGAACATATCCTGATCTGTGAGGACAGCCTGGAAGGGATCTTTACCGCCGTCTATGTCGCCAGTGAGAAGCGCTATAAACCCGAGCAGACTGGGATACAGACTTCCGAAGAGGGGAATCTCAGGCTGTTTGCGGTATATGAGCGTGTGGAAAATGACGACGATAAATGCGGGAAAGTCATGCGTACGCTGCAGAAACGTTTTGGAGAGGAGGGCTTTTATATATTCTGCCTGGCGCTCGCCTCTACAGATTCGCAAAAGGCGACGGCAGTTTACAGAACGATTATGAAAGGGCTGTGTCTCTCTGCACCGGCACGGATTTTTGAACGTCATGCGGATGCGGATATACAGAAAGTGATGAAACTAAAATACAATGCCTGGCATGAGATGCATCAGCTGAGCGGATTTGTCCGTTTCCGCGAGTTGGAGAATGGGGTAATGTTTTCGGAGATTCAGCCGAAAAATAATGTAATTGTATTTCTGGCCGACCATTTTGCAGACCGGTTTCCGATGGAGAATTTTATGATCTGTGACTGTGGACGATCATTGTTTGCAATTCACGAGGCTGGCAGACAGTGGCTTTTGACAAAAGCACCTTATTTTGAGAAAGAGAGTATCCGGATGAGTCAGGCGGAAGAAACGTATCAGGAACTGTTTCGGCATTTTTGTCATAAGATAGCGGTAGAGGGACGAAGGAACGAACCATTGCAGAAAGGTATGCTGCCGCTTCGCTTCCGCCCTTACATGACGGAATTTATGGAGAAGTCTGATCAGTAATGTCCGGAACTCAGGCCGGAGGGGACTGAGCTAATAGTGATTTTGTATAGAGTGCTTTATTTTTGGGAATATTAGGATAAATACAACCAGGAATCAGATATTTGGCGTATAAATAGTTGAAAGGAATGAGAGCAATGGAAAGGCAACGAAACATCAGGCTGGGACTGAATGAAGTACCGGATTTTGTAGAGGCGGCGTCCAGATGCAGTTTTGACATTGATATTTCTTACAATCATTACGTGGTGGATGCAAAATCAATTTTAGGTGTATATGGACTGGATTTTACGAAAACGCTGACAGTCAGGTATAATGGATTTGATCCCTCTTTTGAAGAGTATTTGAATCGTCTGGCAGTGGCATGCTAAGGAGTCTGTATGAAGCTGAAAACGTCAGTGCGCAGTCTGGTAGAGTTTCTTATGCGCAGCGGCAATATTGACAATCGCCATGCGGCTTCTTCCGAGGCCGCCATGGCGGAAGGCGGCCGGGTCCACCGGATGATCCAGAGACGGATGGGAGCGAACTATCAGGCGGAAGTGCCGCTGCATTACATAGAGAAAACGGAAACATATGAGATTACGATAGAAGGCAGAGCTGACGGCATCATCACGGAAGATGACGGATTTACGGTAGATGAGATCAAAGGGACTTACCGGGATGTGTCAAGGCTGGAGGGGCCGGTGCCGGTCCATCTGGCACAGGCTAAGTGTTACGCTTATCTGTACGGGCTGGAACACAGAGAAGGGGAAATCCGTGTGCGTATGACTTATTGCAACATGGATACGGAGGAAATCCGCTATTTTACTTCCTCTTATTCTTTCGAAGAACTGGAGAAATGGTTTATTGCCCTGCTTGGTCAATACAGGAAATGGGCTGATATGGAGTCGGAGTGGAAGGAAAAGCGGCAGGAGTCTATTCATGGGCTCGCTTTTCCTTTTGTATACAGAAAAGGGCAGAAAGAGCTGGCGTCCTATGTCTACCAGACAATCTGTCATAAGCGAAAGCTGTTTCTGGAGGCGCCGACAGGAGTCGGCAAGACGATCTCCACTGTGTTTCCGGCGGTCAAGGCGATCGGGGAGGAAAAGGCGGACAAACTCTTTTATCTGACTGCGAAGACAATTACCCGCATGGTGGCAGATGAGACGTTCGGGCAGATGAGAGCACGGGGGCTGGCATTTAAGACGGTATTGCTGACTGCCAGAGATAAGATCTGTTTTCTGGAAGCGGCGGAATGTAACCCGCAGGCCTGTCCCTATGCAGAAGGGCATTATGACAGGATTAATGACGCTCTGTACGATATACTGACTCATGAGGTCAATTATTCGCGGGGAACGATAAGAGCATATGCAGAGAGACATCGCGTATGCCCTTTTGAGATGGGGCTGGACATCAGCTTGTTTTGCGACGGTATTATCTGCGATTACAATTATGTTTTTGATCCGCATGTCTATCTGCGGCGCTTTTTTGCAGAGAAAGGAAAGGGGGAATACCTGTTCCTGATCGACGAAGCGCATAATCTGGTGGAGCGGGGCAGGGAGATGTACAGTGCATCTCTGTGGAAAGAGGACTTTCTGGAGCTGAAACGCAAGATCAGGACGGTCGACATAAAGATTAGCCGTCATCTGGACAAATGTAACCGGGAACTGCTGATGTTGAAACGGGAATGTGAAACTTACAGAGTGACGGAGATGATCTCGCCGTTTGTAATGGCGCTCACAAGGCTGCATGCTTCTCTGGAAGACTTTCTGGAGACGGCGGAGGAACGGGAGCGGGAGGCAGTGCGGGGCGATGTGCTGGAATTTTACTTTGCGGTTTCACATTTTCTGGAAATGTATGAACTGACGGATGAAAACTATGTGACTTACACGAAGATAGAAGAAGATGACCGCTTTCTGATCCGCCTGTTTTGTGTCAACCCGGCGCAAAATCTGAAGGAATGTATGAGCCGGGCGGTGAGCAGCATCCTGTTTTCCGCAACCATGCTCCCCATTCAGTATTATAAGAGGCTGCTGGGAGGGGAGACGGAGGACTATGAAGTCTATGCGGAGTCTGCCTTTGACAGGCGCAGATGTGTACAGCTCACGGGGACGGATGTGACAACGCGCTATACAAGGCGCGGAGAGGACGAGTACAGAAAAATTGCCCGTTATATTTATGAGACGGTAAAAAACCGATATGGCAATTATATGGTCTTCTTTCCATCATACCGTTTTTTGCAGCAGGTGTATGACATTTACACGGCGGAATTCCAGGATGAGATGCAGGAGTGCATCGTACAGGACAGCCGTATGGATGAGCAGGAGAGGGAAGACTTTCTCAAACGGTTTTCGGGAAATGAGCTGTGCGATCTCACACAAATCCGAATGGAGGTGGAGGAGGAAGAGAATAGCCTGCTTGGGTTTTGTGTGATGGGAGGTATCTTCAGTGAAGGGATTGATCTGAAAAACGACAGTCTGATTGGCGTTATCATTGTGGGAACCGGAATACCGCAGGTCTGTGCGGAGCGGGAAATATTGAAACAATATTTTGACGACGGGGATGGCAACGGATTTGATTATGCCTACCGCTATCCGGGGATGAACAAAGTGCTGCAGTCAGCGGGCAGAGTCATACGGACAGCGGAGGACATTGGCATTATCGTTCTTTTGGATGAGCGGTTTGGCAGTCACTCATACAGAAAAATGTTTCCCCGCGAATGGGAAAACTGCCAGCAGGTGACGGTTGACCGCATTGGTAAACAGATCGAACGATTCTGGGATGAGTGGCTGTAGCAGGCAGCCGCGTCTGTTTACGGTGCAGGGTTTCGCAGCAGAGCGATTTCTGCCCGATAAGGGGCGACGGACTTCTTCGGATCATCTGCAGAAGGGAGATAGGGAGTCTCAAGGATTTTGGGAATGTCCATAAAGTCAGGGTGATGGACGATGGCGTGCAGAGCAGGCAGGCCGATCGTACCCTGACCGATGTTGGCATGACGGTCCTTGGCGGCTCCCCTTTCATTTTTGCTGTCATTGATGTGGAAAACGCTGATCTGGTCTTTGCCGATCAGACTGTGAAAGCGCTCAATGACTCCGTCAAAATCGTTGACGATGTCATAACCGGCATCGTTGACATGACAGGTGTCAAAACAGACGCTCAGTTTTTGCGAGTGGACAACACCGTCATAGATAGCGGCCAGCTCTTCAAAGGAGCGGCCGATCTCCGAGCCTTTTCCGGCCATCGTTTCCAGGGCAATCCGGCAGGGGGTATCCGCAGTGAGGATTGCATTCAACCCTTCCGTAATGCTGTCGATTCCCTTTCTGGCGCCTTCTCCGACATGGGAGCCGGGATGGAGGATAAGAATGGCGCTGCCCATTGCCGCGGTGCGTTCCAGCTCCAGAGCGAGGAAATCCACTGCCAGCCGGAATGTTTCCGGCTTGATCGTATTGGCCAGATTGATGATATAGGGGGCATGGACGACAAATTCCCCGATCCCGGCCTGTTGCATCAGAGCATGGGCCTGTGGGATGCAGAGTTGTGACAATTCTTTTCTTCGTGTGTTTTGGGGTGCTCCAGTATAGAGCATGAATGTGTTGGCCTCATAGGAGAGGGCTTCTTTTACTGAGCCGAGAAACATTTCTTTTCCGCTCATACCGACATGGGAACCGATCTTTAGTGTATTCATTTTTTTCCTTTCATGGACACAGCTCCGGCTGTGTTTTCTTTTTTATTTGGCGAACAATTTTCAGAATTGGTCGAAAATTGATCGTATGACAGTCATTTTAATTAAAACTGACGTTAATGTCACTGTGGATAACTCTGTGGAAAGTGTGGATTTCTCGTTGTTGTGACATGAAAAATGTTCTGCCTGTCATTTTTATTTTGTCAAAATTTGCAGGTCCGATTGCAAAATGCCTGCAAAATGACCGCATAGTGCGGGAGGACAAACGATTCGGTCAACAGCTAACGGACTCTCTGACAGGAGTTCACAGCCGGGTGTGGATAACCTCACACAACTGTGCCGTATGCTGGCTCCGGGTAGCCCAGGAGGTGCACAGGCGTATTACATTCCTGTGATCCGGGAGCTTTTTCCAGTGGCTGAAAGAGAAGTCCTTTTCCAGGATGGCCGTCTGTTCCGTGGTGAGAACGGGAAACTGCTGATTGGTGCAGGAGTCATAATAGAGAGAGATTTTCCTCTCTTCCAGTGCCTGCCTGATCTGCAGTGCCATTTCCACGGCGTGGCGGGAGATCTTAAAATACAGATCATCTGTGAATAACGTTTCAAACTGGATGCCGAGCAGGCGGCCCTTTGCGAGCAGAGCGCCGTGCTGCTTGATCAGATAACGGAAATCTTTTTGCAGATTGGGATTGCTGATAACAACGGCCTCTCCGAAGAGGGCGCCTACTTTTGTGCCGCCGATGTAGAAGACGTCGCAGAGGGCAGCAATGTCGGGGAGGGTAAGATCATTTTTAGGAGAGGCCAGCCCGTAGCCAAGTCTGGCGCCGTCCAGATAGAGCGGCAGCGACAGGTTCCGGCAGACACGGCTGATCTTTGTCAACTGTTCTTTGGAATAGAGTGTGCCATTCTCCGTAGGGAAAGACAGATAAACCATACCGGGCTGCACAATATGTTCGCAGTCGCTGTCCTGAAAGTGGGCGTCGCAGTATGCCTGAATGGCTGCGGCGCTTAAGGTACCGTCTGTGGAAGGTAATGACAGAACTTTGTGCCCGCCGGCTTCGATGGCGCCCGTCTCGTGAATATTGATGTGACCGCTCTCCGCACAGATGACGCCCTGATGAGGGCGCAGGATAGAGGAAATGACAACGGCGTTTGTCTGTGTGCCGCCTGAGAGCAGGTGGACAGAGGACTGTGGTGCGTGACAGTGACGGCGGATGAGATCACAGGCATGTGCACAATAGCTGTCAGTTCCATATCCGGGCGTCTGTTCCATATTTGTCCGGAGGAGGTGTTCGAGGATCAGGGGGTGTGCCCCTTCAAGATAATCGGATTCGAATCGTATCATTTTCAGGTCCTTCTTTCTGTAATCGTATCTGGTGTTGGTTTGTCTCCGGTCTGGCTGGCGTCTGGCGGCGTCCATAACATGGACAGATGATTTTCGTAGGCCACGCCTTCCCGAATCGGAATCTGCAGTCGGGCAGAGGTGTCGACGCAGGTGCGAATAAAGTCCGCCGCTTTTTTGACGGAATCTGCAAAGGGAACACCGTTGACGGCATCAGCCGTGAGGATGGCGGCAAACAGATCCCCGGTCCCCGGGCGGGACTCTCCGTTGCTGGGAACTTTGCAGGCAAAGCTGCGCACCATATCTGCTGCTTTCTCGACGCAGTAATTTGTCACGTGTCCGCCGCAGACGATGCCTGTGATGGCAATTCTGGAGACGCCCAGATCGAGCAGTCTGCCGGCGATCTCCTCTAAAAAGGAATCATCCGGGGGTG
The DNA here is from genome assembly GCA_037015955.1 of Lachnospiraceae bacterium JLR.KK008. Taxonomy (NCBI): domain Bacteria; kingdom Bacillati; phylum Bacillota; class Clostridia; order Lachnospirales; family Lachnospiraceae; species Lachnospiraceae bacterium JLR.KK008. The sequence continues at coordinate 2,320,087 of CP143548.1, read as the reverse complement.
CCTGTGGATAAACCATCCCGGTCAACATACAGGCTTCCGTCAGATTCGGGGTCAGGATTGTGGCGCAGGAGACGAGCTGGCGCATCTCCTCACAGAGCTGATCGGTGACGATTCGGTATGGCCTGCCGTGGTCGCCCATGACCGGATCGATGAGAATCACGGGAGCATTCTTTTGCCGTTCCTGTTCCAGAAAATGCCGGATGCTGTGAAACTGACGGGGAGAATTTAAAAATCCGCAATAAATACCGTCAAAAGTAAGCCCCAGTTTGTCATATTCGTCAAAGCAGGGGGTAAGGCTGTCAGTCAGATCCTTATAATAATAAGAAGGAAATCCCATATGACTGGAAAAGACCGAGGTGGCTACAGGACATGCCTGCACACGCATAGCGGCCATAACGGGAAGGACTACAGCCAGAGAACAACGGCCAAATCCTGTCAGGTCATTGATGACAACTGCCTTTTTGGGTATGGCAGTGTGAATAAAAGGTTCCATAAAGTTTCTCTTTTCTGTTTTTCTGATTGGCGGCGCCGAATGATTGTCTGCTATAGTCAACGAAAGCGGCGCCGTCTGGATTCATTGTAAACAAAACAAAAGATTTTTTCAAGGCGACTTGTAAGGGGATTGGGATCAATACAAAAAAGCGCCATTATCTGCTTGACAAATAATATTATATACAATATAGTATTGATAGAAATAATATTATATGGGATATAATATTGGAAGGAGTACAGCGATGGTATTTAATACAGGAGCGGCACTGTTAGATGCAATCGTGTTGGCAGTGGTGTCCCGCGAGCTGCAGGGGACATATGGTTATAAGATCACGCAGGAAGTGAGAGAAGCGATAGATGTGTCGGAATCCACACTTTATCCGGTACTCCGCAGATTGCAGAAGGACGAATGCCTGGAAGTGTACGACATGGAATACGGAGGAAGAAACAGGCGGTACTATAAGATCACAGAGAGAGGAAGAGCGCAACTGAATCTGTATGAAGGGGAGTGGGCAAGATATACGGCCAAGATCACAGGTATTTTTGAGGGAGGGATCAGAAAATGAATCGTAGGGAATTTATGCAGGCGCTTCGCGATGCACTCTGTGACATTCCGCCGGAAGAGAGAGAGGCGGCGCTTCGATATTATAATGATTATCTGGACGATGCAGGCCCGGGTAATGAACAGCAGGTGATACGGGAATGGGGCAGTCCGCAGGAGCTGGCGCACAGTATCAAAAGCGGTATGTATGGAAAGATGGAAAGCGGGGAATTTACGGAAAAAGGATTTTCCACCGGAGAGCAGAAGCAGTGTCCGGCAGAAAATGGACAGCGGGCGCAGGGAGAACGGGCGGACGCTTCCGGCCCGAAGAAAAGAACGTGCCGCCGGATCAACGGATGGAAATGGATTGCGATCGCGCTGCTCTGTATTTTGTTGGCGCCAATCTGTGTACCGCTTGCCGCTGCCTTGCTTGCTGTGGTCGTCACTGTGCTTGCAGGTACGGCAGCAGTGGCAGCCGCCCTGTTTTTCGCAGGCCTGGCCCTGTTCGTTGCCGGGATTGCGATTGCGATATTGGGTGTGATCCTGGTAGTCTCCACGCCTCCCGGCGCGGCAGTGGTGTTTGGCAGCGGACTGATTCTGACTGCCATCGGTGCGGCGATTACCCTGCTCTTTGGCTGGCTTTCGGTCAGATGCGTGATTGGTGTCTTTCGATGGTTTGTGGAGCTGTGCAGAAAACCGTTTCACAGGAGAAGAAAGGCGGGTGTTTAATCTGATATGAAAAACAGTTTTTGGAAAGTCTCCCTGACGGTGTCTGCGCTTCTGGCAGGGGTTGGTCTGCTGTGTGTGATAGTAGGCGGATTGTTTGGCGGCGTACCTGCGGCCTCGCAGGCGCTCAGAGAGATAGAAGAGATCACATGGATTGAATTTTGCGGAGGGAATGAATATGAATAATGATTATAAGAGACTGACGAGAAGTAAAACGAGCCGGATGCTGTGCGGCGTCTGCGGCGGTATTGGGGAATATTTGAAGCTGGACCCCACAGTCATCCGGCTTTTATGGATCTTATTTGTCTTTTTCAGCCTGGGTATGGCGGTTTTGATTTATTTTATCGCGGCAGTCATCATACCGGATGAGGAGTAGGAGAGGATTTTCTCCTTCATTCCCCAATGTGGATGAACAGTCCGGCTTTTTTGAGCGCGGGCATGAGCGCCATGTAGAGGATGACGGCAACGATGAGAGAGGTGACGGCATTCAGCGCCGAGGAGGCGATGTTATAGGCAAGTACGAGTTCCGCCGCCGGTTTGCCGAGAATGAGCAGTTTATAAAAATAACCGAAAAGCGGGTCGAAGACAGCGTTGAACAGAAGGCCGGCGGCTCCAGAGAGAACTGTCCAGCGAAAAATATGTGTTCTGTCGCTGCTGTATGTGATATGCCCCAGTCTGTGTGCGACAAATCCACTGATTATACCGATACAAAACTTAAGAATCAGTGTTTTTGGCACATAGATGACGTACACTGGATCGAACAGATCACCGATGGCCATACCGATGGCGCCGCCAAGGCCGCCGTAGAAGCCGCCAAGGATGAGAGCGCCGAGAACGCATATCGCATTCCCGAGATGGATGGACGTGGCGTCGCCGCCGGGCAGTGTGATCTTGATCTGGAAAAATGTAAATACGACGTAGGACAGCGCCGCCATCAGTCCGGTACAGGCAATTTGAAAGGCTTTTTTGTTTTTCATCATGATCTCCTCCGTAATGTTTATTGTGTATGCAGCTATATTAAAACGAAAGTGGCATTATTTAAAGAGCCAATGATCGAATTTTTAACCATGCCAGTTTGCCGGCTGTCAAGAAATTTTGCAGCCGGTTGCCACGATAAACGTGCGGTTGTCACTGTCTGATTATTGCTGTCCCTTTTTGTGATTGTAAGGCTCCGGTGTGAAAAAGGCTTGCAAAATATGGAAGTAATGTTATATAATAATTTTGTTTCTATAGGAAAAAGGAATTAAATAAACAATCATAGAAATGGAGTCATTTTTGATGGCTCCATTTTTCAAATGCACAGGGGCTCATCGCAGATGAACACCTGCTGCTTAGCCGGACGACGGGGAGATTTCAGAACTGTCAGAACGGACTGCGTCAGAGATAGCTGGTAAGGAGGTTGTTGAATGAAACGATATTTAAAATATGTAAAGCCATATTGGAAGTCATTTATACTTTGCCCGGTGCTGATGCTGACAGAGGTGCTGGGGGAAGTGCTGCTTCCGGCTTTTATGGCCAATATCATCAATATCGGAGCGGTGCGGCACAATGTCTCTTATATTGTGGGGATGGGAATGGTTATGCTGTTGACCGCATTGGTCATGATGCTGGGCGGCATCGGCGGCGCTTATTTTGCGGCCAGAGCGGCGATCCATTTCGCAGGAGATCTGCGCAGCGATGTATTTCGCAAAGTCCAGGAGTTTTCTTTTCGGAATGTCGATGCGTTCAGTACCGGTTCCCTTGTGACAAGACTGACAAACGACATCACACAGGTGCAGAATGTGATCCTGATCGGCTTGAAACTTTTGCTGCGGGCACCGGGGATGCTGATCGGAGCGGTGATCATGGCCTTTCTCATGAATCCAAGTCTGGCGGTCATTTTGCTGATTGTGATTCCTGCGCTGGCAGCGGCGATCGGGGTGATTATCAGGATCGCCTTTCCGCGGTTTGATCTTGTACAGAAAAAGATCGATGCGCTCAATTCGAGAATCCAGGAGACATTGACAAATGTGCGGATCATCAAATCGTTTGTCAGGAGCGATTTTGAGAAGGAGAAATTCGCAGCTTCCAACGAAGACCTGAAGGAATCGGGGCTGCGGGCCTTCAAGGTTGTGATCCTCAATATGCCGGTGATGATGCTGGCCATGAATATTACGACACTGGCGGTCGTGTGGACGGGCGGCAGGCAGGTGCTGGCGGGGACGATGCCGGTCGGCGATCTGACTGCATTTACGACCTACATTGTGCAGGTGCTGATGTCTCTGATGATGCTGGCCATGGTGCTTCTACAGAGCAGCCGGGCCGTCGCCAGCCTCAGACGTATCACGGAAGTGCTGGATACGGAAGTGGATCTGATGGATGACTGTTCCGGCAGGAAAGACGCGGTCATCACAAGAGGGGACATTGTGTTTGAGGATGTTTCTTTCTCTTATTATAAAGAGAACCAGGAAAAAGTATTGTCCCACATATCTCTGGAGATCAAAGCGGGAGAGACGGTCGGCATTATTGGTTCGACCGGCTGTGGGAAAACGAGTCTTGTGCAGCTTATTCCAAGGCTCTATGACGTGGATGAGGGCAGTGTCTATGTGGATGGAATCGATGTGCGGGAGTATTCTCTGCGTCATCTCCGGGACAGTGTGAGCATGGTGCTGCAAAAAAATGTGCTTTTTTCCGGCACGATCGCCGAAAATCTGCGCTGGGGAGACGAAACGGCGGATCAGGATATGATTCAGGAGGCGGCAGCGGCGGCGCAGGCGGCAGGATTTATCGGGACATTTGCGGACGGCTATGAGACGAAGCTCGATCAGGGCGGTGTCAATGTATCCGGCGGGCAGAAACAGAGGCTCTGCATTGCCAGAGCACTTTTGAAGCATCCGAAGATACTGATTCTGGACGACAGTACGAGTGCGGTGGATACGGCGACAGAGGCACAGATCAGAAAGAGCTTTTCGACAACGTTAAAAGATACAACGAAAATCATCATTGCCCAGCGCATCACTTCGGTGATGGATGCGGACAAGATCATCGTGATGGAAGAGGGAAAGATCGCAGGTATCGGAAGCCATGCGGAAATGATGGCGCAGTGTGACACTTACCGGGAAATTTACGATTCACAGATGGAGAAGGAGGTGACTGCCTGATGCCGGGACCGAACAAAGGAATGCACAGGACCGGGAAACCGCAGAATGTGAAAAAGACGATCAAAAGGCTGTCGGCCTATCTGGAGCATGATAAAGGAAAACTGACGATTGTTTTTTTCTGTGTGATCGTGACGGCAGTTTCTTCCCTGGCAGGCTCGTATATGCTGCGGCCTGTGATCAACGGACTGATTTCCGGGAAGGGAAGTATTGATTTTCTGGCCCGGTCGGTACTTGTGATGCTGCTGATCTTTGCAGCCGGTATCCTCTCACAGTATTTTCAGGCGCGGATTATGGTCACAGTCGCACAGGGTGCATTGCAGAAATTAAGGGACGATCTCTTTTCCAAGACACAGCGTCTGCCGGTCCGATATTTTGACAGCCATCACCATGGCGATATTATGAGCCGCTTTACGAACGATGTGGATGCGGTGGGCGAGATGCTGAATCAGACACTGGTGCAGATCATATCGGGAATGATTAGCATTGCCGGTACGTTCTCACTGATGTTGTATACTAGTCTTTCTCTGACGATCGTGACCGTTGTCATGCTGCCGCTGATGCTCAAAGCCGGACAGAGCGTTGCCAGACGGAGCCGCAAATATTATCAGGCACAGCAGGCGGCACTCGGGGAGCTGAACGGCTATATCGAGGAGACTGTGACCGGGCAGAAAGTGGTTAAAGTTTTCTGCCACGAGGAGCAGGCGGTCGCTGATTTTGAGCGTTACAATCAGGCGTTGCAGGAGAGACAGCTTGGAGCCCAGTTTTTTGGCGGAATGATGGGGCCGGTCATGGGCAATATGAGCCAGATCAACTATACGTTGACTGCTGTGGTCGGCGGTCTTCTCTGCGTGCTCAGAGGCTTTGACATCGGCGGACTGACTGTATTTGTCAACTATTCGCGGCAGTTCAGCCGTCCGATCAATGAGCTTTCGATGCAGATGAATACGATCTTTTCCGCGCTCGCGGGCGCAGAACGGGTTTTCACAGTCATGGATGAGGCGGAAGAGCCTGCGGATGCGCCCGATGTGCTCTCTATTGTGGAAGAGGAGGGCGGCAGATGGCGCTGGCAGGTGCCGGAGAGCAATGAAACATATGCCTTTAAGAGAGAGCAGCCGGAATTTCATGCGGAGATCGTACTGCAGGATGTGACCTTTGGCTATCATCCGGACCGGACGATCCTCAGGCATATTACTCTGTATGCCAAACCGGGGCAGAAGATTGCTTTTGTCGGCTCTACCGGAGCGGGTAAGACGACGATCACCAATCTGATCAATCGTTTTTATGACATAGACAGTGGCAGTATCACGATCGATGCTGTGGATGTCAGAGACATCGGCCGGGATTCCCTGCGCAGGAATGTGGCGATGGTATTGCAGGATACGCATCTGTTTGCGGGTACGGTCATGGACAATATCCGCTATGGACGCATGGATGCCACGGACGAGGAAGTTGTCCAGGCGGCGAAGACGGCAAGCGCCCACTCCTTCATTATGCGCCTGGAGCATGGCTATGACACAGTGCTGGAAGGCGACGGCGCCAATCTGAGCCAGGGACAGAGGCAGCTTCTGAACATTGCCCGGGCGGCGGTGTCCCGGGCGCCGATCCTGATCCTAGATGAAGCGACCAGCTCGGTCGATACGAGGACCGAGAAGCATATCGAGCAGGGGATGGACCGTCTGATGGCAGAGCGCACGACGCTTGTCATCGCCCACAGACTCTCTACCGTCCGCAATGCCAACGCGATCATCGTCCTCGAGAATGGTGAAATCATCGAGCGCGGTGACCATGACAAACTGCTGGAGCAAAAGGGCAGATATTACGAATTGTATACCGGACTCAGTGAGCTGGAATAGGCATGGCCTGCTTCAGCTTTCATTTTAATCTCGCAAAATATTTTCTACGGAATTTTATTGACAACCGGAAAAAAATGGTGTAATACTATAATCATACTTAATCAATAGGAATTGGAGGGAATGAATAAAATGGCAAGTATTTATAAAGGAACATTGGGACTGATCGGCAATACGCCGCTTGTGGAGGCGGTCAATGTGGAACGGGCGCTTGGGTTGGAAGCTGTGCTGCTCATTAAGCTGGAATATCTGAATCCGGCTGGGAGCGTAAAGGACCGGATAGCGAAGGCGATGATCGAGAAGGCGGAGGAAAGCGGAGAGTTAAAGGAAGGCTCAGTCATCATCGAGCCGACTTCCGGCAATACGGGGATCGGCCTTGCTTCTATCGCTGCCGCCAAAGGATACCGGATCATTCTGACAATGCCGGAGACGATGAGCGTGGAGAGACGAAATATTCTGAAAGCCTACGGGGCGGAGCTTGTGCTGACGGATGGAGCCAGGGGCATGAAGGGTGCTATCGAGAAGGCGGAGGAGCTGGCACGGGAGATTCCGGGCAGCTATCTTCCGGGACAGTTCGTTAATCCGGCCAATCCGGCGATCCACAGGGAGACGACAGGACCGGAGATCTGGGAAGATACGGACGGCGCAGTCGATCTTTTTGTGGCCGGTGTCGGCACCGGCGGCACACTCACCGGGGCGGGAGAATATCTGAAGAGACAGAAACCGGAGGTACGGATCGTGGCTGTGGAGCCTTCCGCGTCTCCATTTCTCTCGGAGGGAAAAGGAGGTCCGCATAAGATACAGGGTATTGGCGCCGGGTTTGTCCCGGAAGTGCTGAATACGGAAATATATGACGAGATCATCAAAGTGGACAATGATGACGCCTTTGCGGCGGCGAAGCTGCTGGCCAGGAAAGAGGGCGTACTGGTGGGAATCTCTTCCGGTGCGGCTCTTCATGCGGCGATGGTTCTTGCGAGACGACCGGAAAATAAAGGGAAGACGATCGTCGCTCTGCTTCCGGATACGGGTGATCGATATTACTCCACGCCTCTGTTTACGGAGTAATATCCCTGGGGGTATCCTATTAAATAACACCTTTTGACATTCCGCTTGTATCATTATAGAATCATTAATAGAAAAAGTGCTGAGAACAGGGAACTGATTTCCGGCCATGGAAAAGGGAGAGACTTATGAGCGAGAAAATTACAAGAGAAAACAGAGCATTTCGATTTGAGACACTACAGCTTCATGCGGGGCAGGAGAAACCGGACCCGGTGACGGATGCCAGGGCCGTACCGATCTATCAGACTTCTTCCTATGTATTTCACAGCTGTGATCATGCGGCGGCGCGGTTCGCGCTCTCGGAGGAAGGCAACATTTACGGTCGTCTGACCAATCCGACGCAGGAAGTTTTTGAGAAAAGGATTGCGGCGCTGGAAGGTGGTGTAGCGGCGCTGGCAGTTGCCTCCGGGGCGGCAGCCATTGCGTACACGTTTGAAAATCTGGCTAAAAAGGGCGATCATATTGTTTCCGCTACCAATATTTATGGGGGCACTTATAATCTGCTGGCGCATTCGCTCCCGGATTTTGGCATTGAGACGACATTTGTCAATATATTTGATGAGAAAGAAGTGGAAGCGGCCATCAGGGACAATACCAAGGCTGTATTTATCGAGACGCTTGGCAATCCCAATTCCGATGTCGTGGATATTGAGGCCATTGCCGCGATCGCACATGCGCATGGGGTTCCCCTTGTTGTGGACAATACGTTTGCCACGCCTTATCTGGTACGGCCGATTGACTATGGCGCTGATATTGTCGTTCATTCGGCCACGAAGTTTATCGGCGGGCATGGCACGACCATCGGCGGTGTCATTGTGGATGGGGGGAATTTTGACTGGGAGGCTTCCGGCAGATTTCCGTCTCTGACCGAACCCAATCCCAGCTATCATGGCGTGAAATTTACGGAAGCGGCAGGGCCGGCGGCGTTTGTGGCCAAGATTCGTGCGCTCCTTCTGCGTGATACGGGGGCGTGTATTTCGCCGTTCCATGCGTTCTTCTTCCTGCAGGGACTGGAGACTTTATCACTGCGTGTGGAACGCCATGTGGAAAATGCGCTGCAGGTCGTAAAATATCTGAAAGACCATCCGCAGGTGGAGGAAGTCCATCATCCGGCAGCCACGGACGATGAGAGACAGAAGGCGCTGTATGAGAAGTATTTCCCTAACGGTGGCGGCTCAATCTTTACGTTTGAGATCAGGGGAGACGGTCAGACGGCGAAGGATTTTATTGATCATCTGGAACTGTTTTCACTGCTTGCCAATGTTGCGGATGTAAAATCGCTTGTCATTCATCCGGCGACGACGACCCATGGGCAGTGCACCGAACAGGAGCTGGAGGAGCAAGGCATCCGGCCGAACACGATCCGGCTTTCGATTGGCACGGAGCATATCGATGACATCATTCAGGATCTGGAGGAAGCCTTCAAAGCGATCCGTTGACGGCAGGAGGAGACGATGACAGACGTAGCGCAGATAGTGAGAGAAGCGTTGTTTTCGATGCAGGATATTCCATACCGGGAGTTTCACAGCAAACTGATACCGACAGTGGAGAAAGAGACGATCATCGGGGTACGGACGCCGCAGCTTCGAAAGTACGCCAGGCAGTTCGCGAGGACGCCGGAAGCGGCGGAATTTTTGCAGATTTTGCCGCACCGGTATTATGAGGAAAACAATCTGCATGGCTTTCTCATAGAAGGGATGAAGGATTATGACACATGTGTCGCTCATTTGGAACGGTTCTTGCCGTATGTGGACAACTGGGCGACCTGTGATCTTGTGTGTCCGAAAATCTTTCAGAGACATCTGCCTGATCTGTTGACACAGATCAGGCAATGGATTTCCAGCGGACATACGTATACGGTGCGGTTTGGCGTTGGTATGCTGATGCGCTTTTACCTCGATGAGGCATTTGATACGGCATATCCGGATCTGGTAGCAGCCATCCGTTCAGAAGAGTATTATGTGAACATGATGGTCGCCTGGTATTTTGCCACTGCATTGGCAAAACAATATGAACAGATTCTTCCTTATATAAAGGAACAGCGTCTGGCGCCATGGACCCACAATAAGGCGATCCAGAAGTCGGTTGAGAGCAGCCGCATTACGAGGGAGCAGAAAGATGATCTGCGGATGCTGCGGATAAAATAAGCGCCTGCCTGTCAATGGAGGCGGAGAACGATACTTCGGCGCAGGAAATGCAGCGGTGCAGAGTGTTGAGACAGAAAGAGTAATTCATGAAAGAAAATAATATATTATCCAATAAGTTATATTTGTATATGACCGAATTTTTTGCGGGTATGTCAGTGATGGCGGTGGAACTGGGTGCCAGCAGACTGCTGGCGCCTTATTTCAGTTCTTCGCAGATCGTCTGGACGATTATTATCGGTACGATTATGATCGCCATGGCGCTTGGAAATATTTATGGCGGGCGGGTGTCGGACCGGGACCCCAATCCGGACAGGCTGTATGGGCGTATTCTCACTGCAGCCATTTGGATCGCCTTTATCCCGGTGCTTGGCAAATATGTGATTCTTGCCGTATCAGCGGCGCTGATCTTTACGGTGAGCAGCAATTACCTGATCTGGGCGGCTTTTATTGCCTGTATGCTTGTCTTTGTGTTTCCTCTTTTTCTGTTGGGGACGGTGACGCCTTCGCTCGCCAAATATACGGTGGACAGCCTGGATGACAATGGTAAGACAGTGGGTGCGCTGGGCGCTTTCAATACGATTGGCAGCATACTTGGGACTTTTCTGCCTACCTTTGTGACGATACCGGCAGTCGGTACGTCCATTACCTTTCTATTGTTTGCAGGTATTTTGCTTTTGCTGGCGCTTCTTTATTTTATCAATAAGCGGCGGGCGGGGAAGAAGAGCATTGTCAGCGTTCTGCTTTTTCTTGTGTGTTGCGTATTTGGTGTTTCGGGCAGCTTTGCTTTCTGGGAGAGTGATCTGACATATGAAGGGGAGTCTGTTTACAATTATCTGCAGGTAAAAGAAGACGAGGACAATATCATCTTATCGACCAATGTGTTGTTTGGGGTACAGTCTATTTTGAAAAAAGACGGCAGTCTGACAGGAATGTACTATGATTATGCCATGGCGGCGCCGCTGATGGCGGGCGTCGACCGAAAGACGCAGACAGAGGCGCTCATTCTCGGCATGGGTACCGGTACTTTTGCGACTCAGTGCAGCCGTTATTTTCCGGATATGAAAGTCGAGGGGGTGGAGATCGATAGTAAGATCACGATGCTGGCGCGGAAGTATTTCCGGCTGCCGGAAGATATGAAAGTGACGACTTACGATGGCAGAGCCTTTTTAAATGCGGTCGACCACAAATATGATGTCATCATGGTGGATGCTTACCAGGACATTACGATTCCCTTCCAGATGTCATCCGTGGAATTTTTCACGATGGTAAAGGAGCACCTGAATGAAGGCGGCGTGATGGTTGTCAACATGAATATGCGTGGTCGAAATGAGGGAAATATCAATCAATATCTGGCGGATACGATCTCTCATGTATTTGCCAGCGTATATACGGTCGATGTGTCCGGCTCGACCAACCGGGAACTCTTTGCCTCGGATGCGCCGGATATACTGGAGACATTTCAGGCCGGCGCGGCACAGGTGACGGATCAGGCGCTGGGGGCGATGATGAATCGGGTGGAAGAGGGGCTTACCGCCTATGAGCCGGGAAACTATCTGATGACCGATGACAAAGCGCCGGTGGAACTGCTGGGGATGCAGGTCATCGACGATTTGATCGGGGATGAGGTGGAATATTATCGCGGTATCTACGAAGAAAGAGGAATCGAAGGTTTGCTGGAGGGGTTGTGATCACCCCTTCAACTCTTTCACGATACTGGCGACGCTGGCGATCTGACTCTCCGACAGGCCTTTGAGGTCTTTGGTCAGGGCTTCAATGGCAACCGGATCGCTGTTGGTTTCGTCAAAGAAATCGCGCGGCGAAATACCGAGATAGTCACAGATGTAAAAGAACGCCTGCATGGATGGCAGCGCTTTACCGTTTTCGATTTTATTGATATAACTTTCACTCTGTCCAAGCGACAGACTCATATCTCTTGCGGATACACCTTTCTGGCTGCGCAGCTGCGCGAGCCTCTGCCAAAAAAATTTTTCCATTGTTGCTTATCCATCCTTTTCTATCATTGTATTCCATAATTTACCAATTTCTATGGAATTGAATTATCAAAAGGTATTGACGTAGAGAATATAATTCCCTATAATGCGGTATCATATGGATTTTGCGGCAGAAGAGGGAAGGAAGGATGGGATTGCGTATGGACATGACCGGGATTTATCAGGAGATCGCCCGTAAGAACGGTGTGAGTGTTGCGGAAGTAAAAGCAGAGATACAGACTGCCATTGCGGCTGCCTGTCATGGCTTTCCGGAAGGTGTCGCTGGAATGCCAGACTGGCGCCGGAAGATGGCACCGGAAGGAAAGATACCTGCGCCAGAGGAAGTCGTTGGTTATGTGATACAGCAGATTCACGGAGAGGAAACATTGAAAAACGATTGATATGCAGTCGGCAATGTCTTGAAAAAAGCCTTGTGTAAACAAGGCTTTTTTGTTACCCTGATAGTAAGAAAGGCTGGAAAATATGCGCAGGAAAGAAAACGTGGAAAAAAAGCTCGTGGAGAGCTTTAAAGCACTGGCGGTCAGTATGCCGGTAAAAAAGATTACGATCCAGGAGATTGCCGAGGGCGCCGGGGTTATCCGCCCTACTTTTTACAATCATTTTCAGGATAAATACCAGTTGTTGGAGCATATTTTTAAGTCAGAAGTGATTGCGCCTGTGAAACCGATGATACAGAATGATATGCTGGATGATGCGGTTGTGCTGATCTTTGTGCAGATGTTGAAAGACAGAGAGTTTTATGGGAAGGTTTACCGGCTGGAAGGACAGAACTCGTTTGAGAGCATTGTCAAGAGCAGTCTGTATGAGACATTGCTTGACTTTATTGAGGAATATTCCCATAACAAGGTGTCCCGGCATAAGCTCCTGTCACATGAGACACTGGCGAGATATTATTCGGAATTTCTGGGATTTATTGTTATTGCCTGGATACGGGATGGGATGATTGTCTCTCCGCAGGAGATGCGGGATCTGTTTAATTATATCAAAGACCATTCCCTGTATGAGATTATCAGGGAAATGGAATAAAGGAGGATGAGGTATGAATTTTTTTGACAAACTGGAAAGAACGGTGTCGGAGACCGGACAGGGGATCAGCAGAAAGGCCAAAGAACTGGCGGAACTCACGAGACTGAAAAATCTGCTTCACACCTGTGAGGAAGTCATCGATCAGAATTACCGGGAGATCGGCAGGGCATGGTATGAAGCGCATAAAGATGAGGAGAATACTGAATTTGCAGACAAATGCAGGGCGATCCGTGATGCAAGAAGCGGTGCGGATGCGCTGCGGGAACAGATCGCAGCTGTCGGCAAGGGAGAATAACAAAGAAGGGCGTATGTGTAAACGGTTACACATACGCCCCTTTTCTGACTTGGCGGATAAGGTTAAGATCTGTCGTTTACTGGGCTGGCGGCTGTACCGGTTGTTGTTCCGGTGGCTGCACCGGAGGGACCACGGTGTTCGGGTCAGTGACAACAGGTGTTTCGGTTCCGGGAACAGGGGTGTCCAGTCCGGGGATGCCTGGTACCTGATCGGCAGGTACCTGTGGAATTCCGTTCGGATTGGTGATCGTTTCCGGCAGGACGATTCCATTCTGTACTGCGTTTGCGATCAGTTCCAGTCGTTGTTGTTCAATGATCAGTTCAGCTCCCGGTTGTACGAGGAACTCCGCATTGTGTTGACATTTTTCCACATTGGCGTCTATCAGAGGGGATTCGCCTGTCTGAAGAGGATCGGTCGCCGGGTCGCCCGCGGTCGTGGATTTTTTACCCGTGCCGCCTTCATCCGGCGGCAGTTCCAATGTTCCGGCCATTGCAAACGGACATTCATCGGAGGCGGGCAGCATACTGTAGGCGCATACCATGCCGGAATAATGTACATCACAGCTCTCGGAAGGGACGGTACCCTCGGCAAAATATTCGCTCTTCAGAGTGGAGTTGCACAGCCCTGCGACGGGCAGCTTGCCCGATCTGCTGCATACGGTGGCGCTGACAATGCCGGAGGGACGTACGAAAGATTCGTTAGGCAGTCCCTCATGGATCTTAGACATCACCGAACGCCATAATACTTTTGCAAGATTTTTTTCTGATCCGGTCAGTTTCGTATTGTTATCGTAGCCTGCCCATGTGGTGGCCGTGTAATATGGGGTATAGCCGGCAAACCATACGTCATTATAGTCAGAGGTAGTACCTGTCTTACCGGCGATCGCCATGTTGCCAAAGTTGACGGAACCGCCGGTGCCGGAGGTGACGACATCTTCCATGGCATCAGTCAGCAGATAGGCGGTCGTTTCTTTGATTACCCGGTGATTTTCCGGTTTGGTATTGTCAAGAATCAGTTTTCCGTCATGGTCTACGACCTTTGTATATAAGGTGGGTTTATAATAGATCCCACCGTTGGCGATGGCTGCATAGGCAGCGTTCAGTTCCTGATTGGTGACGCCCTTTGTGATCCCGCCGAGAGCCAGTGACTGCTGAATATCGGAATAAATCTGCCCGTTGACTTCATAGCGGTCCACGACAGTAGTAAATCCAAAGTTGATCAGGTAGTCGAAGCCAAGCTGAGGCGTGATCTGTGTCAGCGCCTTGACGGTGACAATATTTAAGGAATCGCGGATGCCGTCGCGCAGGGAGCATAGACCACGATAGCCGGAGCTGTACCAGTTCGAGACCGGACGTCCGTCCGCATAGCTGTAAGGCGCATCGTTCTCAACCGTGGCCAGCGTCATGCCGGCGCTGTCCAGAGCGGGAGCATAGGTGGAGACGATCTTAAATGTGGAGCCGGGCTGGCGGGAAGTATCGGTTGCGCGGTTGAGCGTCCGGCTGGCCTCCTTTGTGCCTCTGCCGCCTACCATGGCCACTACATAGCCCGTATTCTGATCCATGACAGTGAGCGATACCTGCGGCTGGGGCGTCAGAGAAACCTTTTCCCCGATTGCTTCATCTCCGGAACCGATCACAGCCTCCTTGTAGGCTTCAATGGCCGCGTATGCGTCTTCCTGTGAAGCATAGAGCATATTGAATGATTTTTTCTCCTGCTGGAAATGTGCCTTAAACATTTCAGAGCTGTGGTTTTCCACTTCTCCGTTCGCCTTTTTTACGGACAGTTCGTAACTGAGCAGCCATTTGGTGTCGGCAGGGAAGTTGTCCGGATTGCTGAAAGCCTCGTCACAGATTGCCTGAATGGCGCTGTCCTGCGTCGTATAAATGCTCAAACCTCCGCTGTACAGCAGATTGTAAGCCTGCGTCTCGTTGTAGCCGGCTACGTTGACAAGATCGTCCAATACATCCTGAGTGAGTGCGTCCACAAAGTATGTATATACGGAATCCTCCTCGGATTCTTCATTGACAGTCTGAATGCGGGAATAGACGTCATCCTCGATCGCCTCGTCGTATTCTTCCTGCGTGATATATCCCTGCTCCAGCATATGAGAGAGGACGGTTCTCTGGCGCTTTTCGTTCTCCTCTGGATGGGAGATCGGGTTATATCTGGAAGGATTCTGGGTGATGCCGGCGATCACGGCACATTCCGAGAGTTTGAGCTGGTAGACCGGCTTGCCGAAATAGCGCAGGGACGCTGCCTGAACGCCGAGCGTATTTTGTCCAAGGTTGATGGTATTCATATAATTTTCGAGGATCTTGTCTTTATCCATCACCTTTTCCAGTTCAAGCGCCAGATATTGTTCCTGCAGCTTTCGCTTGATACTCTCGATGGTCGTCTCGTTCGTCCAGCCCTCAAAGACATTGTTTTTTAATAACTGCTGGGTAATCGTGCTGGCGCCCTGAGACAGGTCTCTGTTTTTAATGGCGATGACGCCCGCACGGATAATGCCTTTGATGTCGATGCCGTTGTGCTCATAAAATCGTTCGTCCTCGATGGCCACAAAAGCGTGTGCCAGATCTTCCGGAATCTGTTCCATTGTCACCGGAATACGATTGGAGTCCGCTGCCACCAGCTTTGCCAGTTCATGTCCCTCCGAGTCATAGACGAAGGTGGAAAAGCCGGAAGGCGACACGTCGATATGAGAAATATCGGGTGCGGAACTTAAGATTCCTTTAAATACGCCGAGCCCGGCGCTGATGCCGATGACAGTGACGGCAATGATGCTCACCAGTATGGCTTTCGTTATAAGAAGAGTCAGTTTGCGCCCCAGTTTGGTCGAAGTGGAATGAAGTGATTTTTGCTTTTTGCGGATCCCTTTCTTTCCATAATTCATGTATCATGCCTCCTAAATTTATATATGGCTTATGTCTGCAATCCGCAGACAATACCCGCCTGTTCTCTCTGCTTTCCGGTTTCCATGAGGCCGACGGCCTGTCAATAGATTATATCAAAATGAGAACGGTAAATAAAGGATTTTTATAATATTTAAGGATTATTCACAAATTTCTGTATTTTTATTCCGGTTTTAGAGGGTGGCAGAGGAAAGTAAAATTATCTGGAAATTTTGAAAAAAAAGGGGAAACGGAGTAAAAAGAGGTTGTATGAGCGGACGAAAAGTACTATAATTATCATATCAATAGCCTAAATCGGTTCTTGAGCTGTATTCCGATAGCAGATCAGGCGAAGTGGGGCTAAATATTAAGTTAAAGAGGGAAGAGGAGGATGTAGTAATGTTTAAAAATGAAAGGATAGAGAAGCGGCTTATGAAGTCGTTTGTCTTGACGACGGCCATTACAATGATTGCCGCGATCATTGGTCTTATTGCGATGGTCGTAATGTCTATGCGGTATTCCTATGCTTTGACAAACTTCGGATTTGCACAGGGTGATATCGGAAAAGCGATGCTTTATTTTGCTGACTGCAGATCCGGGTTGCGTGCGGCGATCGGTTATGATAACGCGGATGCTATCCAGGAAGTACTGGTGCAGCATGATGATAACAAGAAGGCTTTTGAGGCGGCGTTCGTCAAAGTAGAGGATACGATCGTTTCTGACGAAGGCAGGGCATCCTATGACAAGATCAAAGGCGAGTTAGATGCTTATTGGGCTCTTGATGCTCAGATCATGGAAATTGGCGCTACCACAGACCGTGAGCAGTGTAAGATCGCACAGGATATGGCGATTAATGAGCTGGCGCCGATGTATAACTCTATTTATCTGGAAATGGAAGATCTGCTGGATGTAAAAGTGGTTCAGGGTTCGGAGCTCTCCACAATGCTCGTCATTTTGAGCTGGATAATGGGCGCCGTTATCGTTGGTGTCATCGTACTGTCGATGATTATTTCCACACGGATCGGCAAAGGGATTGCAGTGAGCATTGCCCGTCCTCTTGGACAACTCTGTGAACGTGTGAAGACATTTGCCAAGGGTGATTTCACCTCCCCGTTCCCGTCTGTAAGTACACAGGACGAAGTGGCGGATATTATCCGTGAGTCTACGGAAATGGCGGATGATCTGAGCGCGATTATCAATGATTCCGGATATGTACTGAATGAGATGGCAAATGGTAACTATAAGGTAACGAGTAAGATACAGAGCAAATATGCCGGAGAATGTAAGAAGCTGATTGATGCCATGAGAGTTATGCGCGACCGGATGTCCGGCACGTTGAGGTCTATTGAAGAGGCTTCCAGCCAGGTGTCCGCAGGATCAAGCAATCTGGCAGAGTCGTCCCAGACGCTGGCGGAGGGAGCGACGGAGCAGGCAGGCGCAGTGGAAGAGCTGCAGGCAACAATTATCAACATCACGGAGACGATGGAGCGGTGTGCACAGAGCGCGGAGGAATCCTACAGGCAGGCTGAAAAATATGCGAATGAGGCGGATAACAGCCGTGCGGAGATGAATGCCATGGTCAGCGCGATGGAGCGGATCAATGAGACATCAAAGAAGATTGGCAATATTATTTCCGAGATTGAGTCTATCGCTTCCCAGACGAATCTCCTTTCCCTGAATGCTTCCATTGAGGCTGCAAGAGCCGGAGAGGCAGGCCGCGGCTTTGCCGTTGTGGCAGACCAGATCAGACAGTTGGCAGAACAGAGTGCGCAGTCGGTTGTAGATACGAGAGAGCTGATCGAAGGTTCTCTGCAGGAAGTGGCAGAAGGAAATCATGCGGCAGAACGCGCGGCAAGTTCGATTGAACTCGTTGTGGACGGTATCAAACAGATCGCGGATACTTCCAGAGATCTGAGTAATATGTCCGCGGAGCAGGCGGAGACGATGCGTCAGGCAGAGCAGGGTGTGAGTCAGATTTCCGAAGTCGTACAGTCTAATTCCGCAACGGCACAGGAGACATCGGCCACAAGCGAAGAGCTGTCCGCACAGGCAGTGACGCTGGATGAGCTGATCGGACAGTTTGTATTGAACTAAACATCACAAGCTATCTTAAAATACATAACAAATTTATAGAAATAAGGGCAATGTCCGGTAGGGGGGGGTATTGCTCTTATTTTTATGAAAATAAGAGCGTATCTTGTAAAAACAGGTTGTTTGATGACAGAAAAAGTAATATAATAACGATAGCTGATATTGAAAGAATCGAAACATTGACAGGTACTTTCAAACAGAAGAAAAAAGGCTGAAATGCAGGATGGAAGAGGAGGAGAAATAATGTTTAAGAATGAAAGGCTCCAGAAGAGACTTACGAAGTCGTTTGTGATGGTTGCGGCGATCACGATGCTGTCTGGTATTATTGGATTGATTGCGATGGTCGTCATAACTTTCCGGTATTCTTACGCATTGGAGAACTTTGGGTTTGCACAGGGGGACATTGGCAAGGCAATGACATATTTTGCCGATACGCGGTCAGCGCTGCGGGCGACGATCGGATATTCCGATCCGGATATTGTTGCCTTGGTGCTGGCGCAGCATGAAGAGAATAAGGCGGCTTTTGAGGAAGCTTTTGCACAGGTTGAAAATACGGTTGTTTCTGCGGACGGCAGAGTGACTTATGATAAGATCGCGGGAGAACTTGACGAATACTGGAGTGTGGACGCCGAGATTCTGAAGCTGGGGTCTTCGATTTATGAAGAAGATACCGTAAAAGCGCAGCAGAAAGCGGTTGATGAACTGGCGCCTTTGTACAGTGAAATTTATGGTGATCTTTCAAGTCTGATGGATGTCAAGGTAGAGCACGGGGCACAGCTTTCACAGACACTGATGCTGCTGGCAGTTGTACTTGGTATCGTGATAGCGGTTGTAGTTGTAGTTTCGATGACGGTCGCTTCCACGATCGGCAGAGGGATTGCGGTCAGCATTGCACGTCCGATTATCCAGTTGTGTGAACGTCTGCAAACGTTCTCCAAAGGCGACTTTGCGACGCCGTTTCCGGCTGTAAATACACACGATGAAATAGCGGATATGATTAAGGAAGCGTCGGATATGGGGGCAAATCTCCGTTTGCTCATCAATGATATGGGCAATGTTCTGAATGAGATGGCCAGCGGCAATTATGTTGTGAGCAGCGCTATGCGGGACAAGTATACGGGCGAATTTGAACAGTTGATCTATGCGATGCGTGTGATGCGCGACCGGATGGCGACGACACTGCGCTCGATTGGTGACGCTTCCAATCAGGTATCCGCAGGCTCGAACAATCTGGCAGAGTCGTCCCAGACGCTGGCAGAAGGCGCGACAGAGCAGGCTGGCGCAGTAGAAGAGCTGCAGGCAACATTTATCAATATTACGGAGACGATGGAACGCTTTGCACAGAGTGCGGAGGAATCTTACAAACAGGCTGAGAAATATGCAAATGAGGCGGACAACAGCCGTGCGGAAATGAGCGCAATGGTGAACGCAATGGAGCGGATTAATGAGACATCAAAGAAGATCGGTAATATCATCTCCGAGATCGAGTCTATTGCCTCTCAGACGAATCTCCTTTCTCTGAATGCGTCGATTGAGGCTGCAAGAGCCGGAGAGGCAGGCCGCGGTTTTGCCGTTGTGGCAGATCAGATCAGACAGTTGGCAGAGCAGAGTGCACAATCGGTCGTAGATACGAGAGAGCTGATTGAAGGATCGCTGCAGGAGATTTCGGAAGGTAACTATGCGGCAGAACGCGCGGCGAATTCGATTGAGCTTGTTGTAGACGGTATCAAAAACATTGCGGATGCTTCCAGAGAGCAGAGCAGGATGGCGGAAGAGCAGGCAGAGACGATGCGTCAGGCAGAGCAGGGTGTGAGCCAGATTTCCGAGGTCGTACAGTCTAATTCCGCAACGGCGCAGGAGTCTTCAGCTACAAGCGAAGAGCTGTCTGCACAGGCAACAACATTGGACGAGTTGATCGGACAGTTTGTGTTAGAATAGGGAACATAGGTTATAAGCTGATTTATGAAATGATTGATGATACGCCCCTTCGTCGGATAAGCAAAACGCTTATTTGTACGAATGGGCGTATTTTTGTCAGTTGTAAGAAGAAAATTTTATGGAAATTTGCCTCTTGGGAAAATAATAAAAAAGTTTGCGAACAAAGAAAATTATGGTACAATATCAAAGAGTAACTATGGAGCAAAGGAGAACGAGATGACAGTAAAAGAATGTTATGATAAGTTCGGCGGAGATTATGAAGGTGTTATTTCCAGGCTTCTCAGTGAAGAACGGGTAAAAAAGTATATGCTGAAGTTTCTGGATGACGGCAGTTTCGAGCTGCTCTGTACCTCACTGGAAGCGGGTAATATGGATGACGCATTTCGTGCGGCGCATACATTGAAGGGCGTGTGTCAGAATCTGGGGTTTGAGAGATTGTATGTATCTTCTGATCAACTGACGGAACTTTTGCGTGACAGGGAGAAACATGATGTTTCGGAGCTGTTAAAAAAGACAGAGGAAGATTATATGACGACAATATCTGCAATTCGGATGTTGCAGGGATGACGGTATTGGTAAAGGAGTAGTAAGGGGAATATGAGAGATAAAGTTTTGATAGTGGATGATTCGAGACTGAATCGGGACATATTAGAAGAAATTCTGCTGGAGGAATATGCTGTCTTACTGGCAGAGGACGGAAAGACGGCACTTGCACTTCTGGAGGAGCATCACGATGAGATTGCTACTGTCCTGCTCGACCTGCTCATGCCGGAGATGGATGGATTTGAAGTGCTGCAGATCATGAAGGAAAAGGGATGGATGGAAAAGATACCGGTTCTCATTATCAGCGGTGAGACTTCTGTCCAGACGGAAAAGCAGTGTTTTGACATGGGCGTATCGGATTTTATCAAGAAACCATTTGATAATACGATCGTAAAAAAGAGAGTGAACAATATCACCAGTCTTTTTCAGTATCAGAACAATCTGGAAGAAAAAGTGGAAAAGCAGACGCAGGCGCTGCGTATGCAGTATGATCTGTTGCAAATGCAGGCCGATAAGCTCAACAGGAGTAATGAGAGCATTATCGAAATACTCGGTACGGTAGTGGAATACAGAAATCTGGAGAGTGGTGAGCATATCAAACGGGTGAAAGGCTTTACCCGTATTCTCGCCCAGGAAATGATGATACAGTATCCGGAGTATGGGTTGACGCCGGAAGAGATTGAAGTGATCGTAGTGGCAAGTTCACTTCATGACGTGGGGAAGATTGTTATTCCTGATGATATTCTTCTCAAGCCGGGAAGGCTGACGAAGGAAGAATTCGAGATCATGAAGTCCCACACGACGCGGGGCAGTGATATGCTGGCGAACTTTATCGGAATCTTTGAAAAAGATTATGAGCGGATCAGCTATGAGATATGCAGATACCATCACGAGCGTTATGATGGAAACGGGTATCCGGACCGTCTGGTGGGAGAGGAGATTCCGATCTCAGCACAGCTTGTGTCGGTGGCGGATGTGTACGATGCGCTTGTCAGTGAAAGAGTGTACAAGAGCGCTTTTTCCAGGGAAGACGCGTTCCATATGATCGTAACGGGGGAATGCGGGACGTTTTCGCCGAAGCTGATCGAATGTTTCCGGAATGTGAGGGAGGAGTACGAGGCTTTGGTAGACCGGCTTGGCAATTTATAAATTTTGCCGGTACATAAATACTGTGGATACCGAGAGAGGGCTACGGCATATTTATCATGAAGTTGAAAATAAGGCTTATATTGGCGGCGGTCATTACTTTTTTGACTCTGACAGGATGCAGTATGGGAGAGAAAAGGGAAAATATTGATGCAGGCATGTCTGCAATCGAGGCTCTGGACTATGAGTCGGCCCTTGCTTATTTTGAAAAAGCGCTTGTAGAGGGGGAGGACGAGGAACTGCTGTACCGGGGACAGGGTATCGCCTATATCGGTCTCACCAGGTATGAGGAAGCAGTGGAGTCGCTCGAAAAATCACTTTCTTATTGTAATGGAATGATAAGCAGTCTGCAATTTGACACGAATTATTATCTGGCAGCCGCTTATTATAAAAACGGAGATATTGACAGCGCGCTGAAAGTGTATGACGCCATTCTGGCCTTGCGGGACGATGAAAAGACAGCCTATTACCTGCGCGGTACCCTGGAGCTGGAACAGGGGAACTATGAAAAAGCGGATGAGGACTTCAGAATTGCTATTTCCTTGGACACGAAAGATTATAATTGTCTGATCAACATTTACAGAAGTCTGGAGAAGAATGGATATAAAGAAGCCGGGATCAAGTATCTCGAGGGTACTCTTGCAACGGACGGAGAGGATATGCCTGACTATGACAAAGGCAGGCTGTATTATTATCTCCAGGATTATGACAATGCGAAAAACTGTCTGGAAAAAGCGCGGGACACAGGGAGCGCGGAAGCCATTCTCTTTCTTGGCAGGACTTATGAGGCGCTCGGCGACTTTAACTATGCTTCCAGTGTTTATGCCAGCTATCTGGTGCAGGACCCGGACAACCCTCAAGTGCAGAATCAGCTCGGCATCTGCAAGATGCAGATGAACGATTATGAGGCGGCGCTGGCGGCCTTTGAGGCCGGACTTGCCAGCGAGGACAAGACTTGTATGCAGACGCTGAAATATAATGAGATTGCAGCCTATGAGAAGCTGTGTCAGTTTCAGAAGGCGGCTGCTCTGATGGAAAGTTATTTGCAGCTATATCCCGATGATGAGAAAGCAAAACGGGAATATGAGTTTCTGAAGACGAGATGAGGCAGGCTGGCCGTAATGTGGGAAATATTTGTGTCAGAAAATAAAAATGAAGGATTCCTTAATTTTTTCAGGAAGACAGGGAAATGATACGGCGAACATTGACAATGAATTTTGTGTTTGCTATTGTGTTACATAGAAGACATGTACATACATAAAGGAGGAACTATGAAACCTGGTTATAAAAAGTTTATTACGGCAGTCTGCGCTGCAGGTCTGTTTTTGGCATGCAGCCTGACAGCATTGGCAGGCAATCAGCCTAAGTTATCGGCGGAAACGAACACGGTATCTGTGACGCACGACGATACTACACAGAAAGTTAAGTTTAAGGTGAGCAACTGGAAGGGCTCAAAGGCATTTAACGTAAAGTTTGCGGTGGATGATTCCAGCGTGGTCAAGGTAGAACTCGACAGCCAGAGCAGTGATTCGTTTAAATTAAAGATCAGGGCAAAGGGAACCGGCAGCACAGTCGTAAAAGTATGGCTGGATGGTTACAGCAGAAACTGCCAGTATATCGTCGTAAATTCTATCTATTACCAGAGAGACAACGAGGACGGTTATTCGGTAAGGCATTACGGGTATATGACAGGCAGTAAAGGCGAGGCGGCAAAGATCGACGACTTTGAGATTGAGAATGTAAACGGGGAAGATCGTCTCTATGTGTATTTTACCTTGAAAGACAAAGGATTTGGCGATGGGAGTACGATTGAATTCACAGCGAAATGTGAGGAAGAGGACGGAGATGCGCTCGGTAATGTAAAGGCAACGGCCAGTGGCATGGTGGAAGGCGGAAGCGGCTATAAAGTATATTTCAAGCTCCCGAACAAGACGGCGGTTATCAAACTGGTGAACGATGACCTGTAATTGTAATAGAGGTAACATCAAAAGCGCGTGGGCAGAAGAAGGCTGCGCGTTTTTTGATATACAGGAGGCAGACCGCCGGAGCGATCCGCCCGGATGGAAAAACTGAAAATATTGAGAAGGAGAACACAATGATTGAGAAACTGATCGCGGGAATCAAAAAGACAGGAGCGCCCATTGTCGTGGGACTGGACCCAATGCTGTCCTATATTCCGGAACAGATTACAAAGAAAGCATACGAACAGTATGGAGAGACATTGCAGGGGGCGGGGGAGGCTATCTGGCAGTATAACAAAGGGATCGTAGACGCGGTCTGCGATCTCGTTCCGGCTGTAAAGCCGCAGATCGCCATGTATGAACAATTTGGCATTGAAGGGCTTCTCGCATTTGCAAAGACAGTAAAGTACTGTAAAGAGAAGGGTCTGGTCGTGATCGGCGACATCAAGCGGGGAGACATCGGTTCCACTTCGCAGGCGTATGCAGCGGGCCATCTGGGCAAAGTACAGATAGGAGCCAATAAGTATTACGGTTTTGACGAGGATTTTGCTACCGTCAATCCTTATCTTGGCAGCGACGGCATAAAACCTTTTATCGACGTGTGCCGGGAGGAGAAGAAAGGGATCTTTGTGCTTGTGAAAACATCCAATCCGAGCAGCGGTGAGTTTCAGGACCGTATTGTGAAGGGAACAGAGGAAGCAGCGGACACCATGGGTCTCTCCGCCGACCGGCCGCTGTACGAGATCGTCGGTGAGCAGGTGGCGAAGTGGGGCGAGACACTGATGGGCAAGACATACAGTTATGTGGGGGCGGTCGTAGGCGCTACCTATCCCGAAATGGGGAGGATACTGCGCAGCATCATGCCCAAATCCTTTATCCTTGTGCCGGGCTATGGGGCGCAGGGCGGCAGGGGCGTCGATCTCGTACACTTTTTCAACGAGGATGGGCTTGGCGCGATCGTTAATTCTTCCCGCGGAATCATTGCCGCCTATAAGCAGGAGAAGTATGCGTCTTTTGGCAGTGCCAACTATGCGGACGCGGCGAGAGCCGCGGTGCTTGATATGAAGGAAGACATTGCCGGAGCACTGGAGGGCAGGCGATAATACGGCCTTTTCTTTGTGTCTCAAGAATGTTTCCCACAACAGAGTAATATTGTGGTATAATATGTGCGTAAGCAATGAGCAGTGCGAAAAAAGACAGATTAGAAAATGCGTCGTACTTGTACGTAAGCATTTTTTAAGATGGCTTTTTTCATAGGGCGAATGCCCGTGAGCGAGCGAAAAGCGAGCAGCGCTGCGGGAGAGAGCGCAGGAAGCGGCTGCGGGAGAGAGCGCAGGAAGCGGCTGCGGGAGAGAGCGCAGGAAGCGGCTGCGGGAGAGAGCGCAGGAAGCGGCTGCGGGAGAGAGCGCAGGAAGCGGCTGCGGGAGAGAGCGCAGGAAGCGGCTGCGGGAGAGAGCGCAGGAAGCGGCTGCGGGAGAGAGCGCAGGAAGCGGCTGCGGGAGAGAGCGCAGGAAGCGGCTGCAGAGAGCGAGCGAAAAGCGAGCTGCGCTGCGGCTGTAGCAAAACATGTTGTAAACAAGAGTAAAACGGAGGAAAGGATTATGGCGAGATTTACATTACCGAGAGATTTATATCACGGAAAAGGCGCATTGGAGGCGTTGAAGGATTTTAAGGGGAAAAAGGCGATCATCTGCGTGGGCGGCGGTTCCATGAAGCGTTTCGGTTTTCTGGACAGAGCGAAACAATATCTGGAAGAGGCAGGCATGGAAGTGCAGCTCTTTGAAGGAATTGAACCGGACCCGTCGGTAGAGACCGTTATGAAAGGCGCGCAGGCAATGACAGAATTCGGGCCGGACTGGATCGTGGCAATGGGCGGCGGTTCTCCGATCGACGCGGCAAAGGCAATGTGGATCAAATACGAGTATCCGGATATTACGTTTGAGGATATGTGTAAAGTGTTCGGTATTCCGGAGCTGAGAAAGAAAGCAAGATTTTGTGCGATCTCTTCGACTTCGGGAACAGCCACGGAAGTGACGGCTTTTGCGGTTATTACCGATTATCAGAAGGGTATCAAATATCCGCTTGCTGATTTTGAGATCACGCCGGATGTAGCGATCGTAGATCCGGATCTGGCAGAGACGATGCCGCAGAAGCTGGTGGCGCATACGGGAATGGATGCGATGACCCATGCGGTAGAGGCATATGTTTCCACAGCGAATTGTGATTTTACTGACCCGCTTGCACTCCATGCAATCAAGATGATTCAGCGTGATCTGGTAGATTCCTATAACGGCGATATGGCGAAGAGAGATTCCATGCACAATGCGCAGTGTCTGGCCGGTATGGCATTCAGCAACGCATTGCTCGGTATCGTTCATTCCATGGCGCATAAGACGGGGGCTGTATTTGCAGACTATGGCGCGCATATTATCCATGGTGCGGCCAACGCCATGTATCTCCCGAAAGTGATCGCGTTTAATGCCAAAGATGAGACAGCAAAGGCACGCTATGGCGAGATTGCGGATTTCATGAATCTCGGCGGCGGCACTCCCGATGAGAAAGTGGAACTGCTCATCGCTTATCTGCGGAAGATGAACGACGATCTGAATATTCCGCACTGCATTAAAAACTACGGCCAGGACAGCTATCCGACGGAGCAGGGTTTTGTGCCGGAAGAAGTATTCCTGGAGAGACTGCCGGAGATCGCAGCTAACGCAATTCTTGATGCCTGCACGGGTTCTAATCCGCGCCAGCCAAGTCAGGAAGAGATGGAAAAGCTGCTGAAATGCTGCTATTATGATACGGAAGTGGATTTTTAGAATTTCCGGATGGAATTTCAATGATTTCTACATAATGAAAGTGCGAGAGCGCCGGGTGTAAAAGCCCGGCGCTTTTTCTTTTGCCGTGTTTTTCCAATAGGCAGATGCTTATCTCTGGCAGAATTTACCGCTTGATAGAGGAACGTGTGTTTGATACAATGCCTTTACAGGAGGTGAACGTACGTTTGGAACGAATTGTTTTTCATATTGATGTGAATGCGGCTTTCCTTTCCTGGGAGGCCGTTTACCGTCTGGCCCACCAGGGAGGAAGGCAGGATTTGCGGGAGACGGCGTCCGCCGTGGGAGGCGACAGCGCTTTGCGCCATGGGATTATTCTGGCAAAATCGATGGCGGCTAAAAAGTTTGGTGTGAAAACAGGAGAGGCTCTCTGGGAAGCACAGAGAAAATGTCCGTCGCTGATTCTGGTACCGCCTAATTACGGCCTGTATGAAAACTGTTCTGCGGCGTTTATGGAGGTACTGCGGGAATATTCGGATATTGTGGAGCCATACAGCATTGATGAGGCGTTCATCGATATGAGTGCGAGCTGTCATCTGTTCGGGACGCCTGAGGAGACGGCTGCACAGATCAAAGACCGCATTCGGGATGAACTGGGCTTTACCGTCAATGTAGGAATCTCAGAGAATAAGCTGCTTGCAAAGATGGCCTCGGACTTTGAGAAGCCCGACCGGGTGCATACGCTGTATCCGTGGGAGATCAGAGAGAAAATGTGGCCGCTCCCCGTAGCGGATCTGTTTTTTGTCGGGCGCGCTGCAACCGCCAGACTGTGTTCCATGGGGATTCGCACGATCGGGGAGCTGGCGGGAACCGATCCGGGGTGGCTGAAAAGCACATTGAAAAAGCAAGGGGAAGTCATCTGGAAGTTTGCCAACGGGATCGACTTCTCACCGGTGCTGGCACAGCCGCAGGCAAATAAAGGATATGGGAACAGCACGACGATACCGTATGATGTGACGGACGCAGAGACGGCGCAGCAGGTTATTCTGGCGCTCTGCGAGACACTGGGAAGCCGCCTGCGGGCGGATCAGGTGCAGGCTGGGATCGTGTCGGCAGGCATTCGTTATTATGATCTGTCGTATGCCTCCCATCAGAAAGCGCTGCAAAGCCCGACTAATGTGACAGTGGAAATCTATGAGACAGCCTGCGTTTTGTTCCGGGAATTGTGGAATGGCAGGCCCATTCGTCACCTGGGCGTGCACACGGGCCGGATCAGCAAAGCGACCTGTGAGAGGCAGTTAAGCCTGTTTGAAAAAGCGGATTATGAAAAATTCGGCAGGCTGGATCAGACTGTGGACCGGATCAGGAACCGCTTTGGCGCGGATGCCGTGATGCGGGCCGCGTTTGTGGATAAGACGATCGACCATATGAGCGGAGGCGTATCAAGAGAGAAGCGGTCCGTGGATTATGAACGGATCAGGATCGATTAGAAGAGGAGGGAGCGGCAATGGCATTTGGGATTGGCATTCATTCTTCCGGCACAGATGCGGGACCGGTCCGGGGAGTGCAAAAGAAGGTGGCCTGTGAGTGCTGGTTTACGAGTACGGGAAAAATGATACCACTCATGCTGAAGATAGAAGATGAGGAGGGAGAGATCCGCACGATCCGGGAGATCACAGTGCACTCGCGGGAGAAAAAACGCTATGCGGGAGTCGCCTCCATAGAATACGATTGTACGCTGGCGATTCATGGACAGAGGATAAGGGCCTGGCTGATTTATTATCAGTCGGAAAACCGCTGGGTGATTAATTTTCGGTAATACCGTATTCCGGTGTTGACAATCGCAGACTACTATGATAGTCTGATTACAGATAGACTATCGTAGTAGTATGAAATGAGAAAGGTGCGTACCCGTGTATGGAAGAAAAATTGTTTGATTCGGAGAGAAAAGTGATGGAAGTGATATGGAAGGAAGGTGACATCACAGCAAAAGAGATCGCGCTTATCCTTGGCCGGGAGATCGGATGGAATAAGAATACGACTTACACAGTGATCAAAAAATGTGTCAACAAAGGCTGGATCGAGCGCAGAGAACCCGGTTTTGTATGCCGGGCGAGGATTACAAAAGAGCAGGCTGTGGAAAACGATACGCAGGAATTTGTAGGCCGGGTGTTTGGCGGTTCCGTTCCTCTTTTGTTTTCTACTCTGCTGAGGCAGAAGAAACTGTCGAAGGAAGAAATTGCACATTTGAAACAGTTGATCGATGAGATGGAGTGAGTTTATGGAAATATTGCAGATGAGTTTATCCGCTTCGGTCCTGATCCTATTTGTATCGGGCGTGCGCCGCTTTTTCGGTAAAAAAGTTTCCCCGGCCATTTTGAATCTGCTGTGGGGAATCGTATGCTGTAAGCTGCTGCTGCCGTTTTCCCCTTTTTCCGTGCTGGAAAGACTGATTCCTGTGAAAGCGGTGGAGCAGGGGCCGTTTTCCGGTGCAGACACATTTTTGCAGATACCAAAATGGCAGGCGCCGGGAGGCATCGTGTTTGAGCCGGTGGCGATGGTGTCTGAGGCGTCTGCGGTTGGCCGGGGACTGTGGCTGGCGGGAGCGGTGTGCGCCGCACTCTATTTTCTTTTTGCCTATGTCCGCTGCGTACGGATACTGAGGACAGCGCTGCCGGTGGCAGACAGCTTCGCCATCGAAAGTCAGACGAGTCATATGGCAAGAAAGGTGTGTGTGCGGGTATCCGACCGGATCGATTCCCCTCTGACATACGGAATCTTTCACCCGGTCATCGTACTGCCCAAAGAGATGGACGGGAGAGACCGGGAAACGTTATATTATGTATTTGCCCATGAGCTGGCGCATATCGAGCGGTGGGACTGCGCGAGAAAATTATGCCTGACAGCGGTGATGGTCTGTCATTGGTTTAACCCTCTTGTGTGGCTGATGTATGATCTGGCCAACAGAGACATTGAGCTGGCCTGTGACGCAAAGGTAATACGCAGCGCGGGAAGAGAGCGCCGGCGCACTTATGCAGGTATGCTTCTGAGATGGGCGGAGGTAAAGCCACAGGGCGGTCTGCTCGTATCGCATTTCGTCGGGAATTTTATGGAAGAAAGGATCGTGAATATTATGAAACCGAAAAAAGTTACGGTAACAGGAGTATTGCTCTCTCTCGTAATGATGGCGGGCGCTGTGCTCATCTATGCGGCGGCCCCTGCACAGGCGCAGGAGGACGCGGAAAATGTGGAAGCCGTATTAAAGAACGCGATTAACGTCACAGAAGGAGAACAGATGAAAGCGGTAACCATCAATGTGAAGGTGCCGGGCACGGGCGCAGAGGATGACCGACAGCCGAATGCGGCTGATCCTACCTTGGGCGGTATCTTTGAGCTTTATACGCCGCAGGAATATGAGCAGGTCGTAGAGAACGTAAAGAAATACAGTGACGGCACGGAGGAGGACATCAAAAGGATGGAAGCCGATCTGGAACGTCTGCGGGCCGACAATGGCAAAGGGGAGTTTGTCATTTATAAGGGAGCGTTTGAGGATAGTTATGTGACTGACGACGGCGGCGAAGTCATGGTATCGTTTGATGCAAGCATTGTGATGGCGCCGGAGCAGATGAGCCGGACTTTTACGGCTGAGGAATACAGGGCGGCGATGGCGGATGTCGAACAGTTCCTTGCGGATGCTGTCGCAGACGGCAGAGCCACGACCGAGCAGAAAGAGAAGATCATGGCAAAAATGCAGGAAAACCTTGAGAAGTTTGACTGACGGTTTTGGAGAGAGAACATTGCTTCAGACTCCCATCACGTGGGACCATGCGGGATGAGAGCGGGAAAGGACAAAAGTACGGATGAGAGCTATGAGAACGAACAGAGAGAAAAAGGCGGAAAGAAACACAAAAGCAGGAAGAAACACAAGGACAGATCAAAAAACAGGCATCAGGATGAGACTGACGGTTTTGGCGCTGTTGTCTGCATTGCTGATGGGGCTTGTGACCGGCTGCGGCGCTGGCCCGGGCAGTGAGGAACAAGGCGGCATTGACGCCGCCGGCAGTACCGGAGCGTTGCAGGAGGAGAAGGAAACTGCGACGGCAGATATGGCCGGGCAGACGCCGCAGCCGGAGGACGGCGATATTTCAGAACCGGATGATCCGGCGCAGCCGCCGGAGGAAGGACAAAATTTGACGGAGGACGATCCGACGCTGGGCGGCATCTTCGAACTGTATACGGCGGAGGAATACGCGGAGGTAGTGGATAATATTAAGAAAAGCGGTGCGGCAACCGGGGAGGAGCTTGCATTTTATGAAGAAAGTCTGAAACGCCTGCAGGCGGACGGCGGAAAAGGGGAATTTATTATCTACAAAGGCGCATTTGAAGTTACATATGAAGTTGAAGGCGGCGGTACAGTGATGGAGGCGGTCAATCCCGACGTGATCATGAGACCGGAGCAGGTGCAGCGTGACAAACCGTTGACGGCGCAGGAATATGAAGAAATTATAGAGCAAATGGACGCCGCGCTTGATGATGTGGTCGCAGAGGGCAGACTGACCGGGGAAGAGAAACAGCGGATACTTGATCGGATGAATCAAAATCTTGCCCAAATGCAATAGGCAATCATTTCCTGTGGAATCTTTAAATATTACATGTTATTATTATTTTTGTAATAAATTTGTAACATTTAAGGAGGCAGAGAAACATGAAAAAAAGTATGATTGTATCAATGGCATTGTTGACGGCAGTCACAGTGGGGAGCATACCGGTGACTTCTTATGCGGCGGGTGGAAAGACAGGGAAATCCGTGTCTGCAGGAAGTTATCGTATCTATAGTGGTCAGGGATTGGACAGTTTGCAGAAGACGTTGAAAGAGCTTGGAGTTGCGATGGAGAATAACGCCAATGGTTGCCCGAATGTGACGATACCGGGAGGAACGCTTCCG
Source organism: Lachnospiraceae bacterium JLR.KK008 (assembly GCA_037015955.1). Lineage (NCBI taxonomy): Bacteria > Bacillati > Bacillota > Clostridia > Lachnospirales > Lachnospiraceae > Lachnospiraceae bacterium JLR.KK008. Next base: position 2,288,504 of record CP143548.1, on the reverse strand, counting down.
GGAAATCCGCAGCCGCCGGTGACGGAAAAGCCGGATGTTCCGGGGCCGGAGCAGCCGGGTGATCAGGTACCTGACGGAAGTGTTCAGTCTTACGCACAGCAGGTTGTGGACCTTGTGAATGCGGAGAGAGCAAAAGCAGGTCTGTCTGCACTGACCGTACAGACGGACGTGACGGCAGCAGCAAATGTAAGAGCCAGAGAAATCAAACAGCAGTTTTCGCATACGAGACCGAACGGAAGTAATTTCAGTACGGCGCTGCAGGAGCAGGGCGTGTCCTACAGGGGAAGCGGTGAGAATATCGCCTATGGACAGCGTACACCGCAGCAGGTCATGGAAGGCTGGATGAACAGCAGCGGACATCGTGCCAATATTCTGAATGCCAACTATAAAAACATCGGGGTAGGATATTACCAGGATGAGAACGGCACAGGCCACTGGGTACAGCTTTTCACATATTAAGAACAGGAATCGGTGATCTTGGATACATAGATTCACAGATTACGGATCGGAAGAAGACCAGCTTTTCCGGCTGCGTGCAAGACACCGGAAAGGCTGGCCTTTTTTATGATTATCAGTTATACTTTGGGTATTAGATGTTTGTCCGCCGAGGGTAGGGAGCTGCAATGAAAACGATCCACAGCATACTGTCAACAGGATGATCAATTTACAGACTAAGCCGTGTGCACGGAGAAAAGGAGACGGGATATGAAATACAGACAAATTATTTTTGATATAGACGGGACTTTGATCGACACGGAGTATGCCGTTCTGCACTCACTGCAGGATACGATCCGGACGATAACAGGAGCTGTGATACCGATCGAAAAGCTGACGTTCGTTCTGGGCATTACAGGGACGGACGGGCTGAAGAGACTTGAGATAGAAGATATTTCCGGGGCTCATGCACTGTGGGAAGAAAATATGCGCGCCTATACGGATACGATCACTGTATTTGACCGCATTGCGGAATTGCTCGAGAGCCTGTCGCAACTCGGGTACCGAATGGGAATCGTCACTTCCAAGACGAGAGCAGAATACGAAGAAGACTTCTGCCGGTTTGCGATCAGCCGATATTTTGACACCGTTGTCTGTTCGGATGACACGACGCGGCATAAACCGGCGCCCGACCCGCTTCAAAAATATCTGGAGCTGTCGTCGGCAAAACCTTCCGAAGCGATCTATGTCGGTGACACGGCGTATGACAGGCAGTGCGCGGAGAGCGCCGATGTAGATTTTGTGATGGCAGGCTGGGGCAGCGCTGCCGGGAGTCTGTCATCCGGCGATCTTCTGAAAAGACCGGATGATTTGCTTCCCTTTCTGCAGGCAGCGGAGGAAACGCTGAAAAACCGTTGACACGGTCATTTTCGTATGCTATAGTTACTTAACAACTGAAAATACCCCATGAGGGAGTAGTAGGCGCGATTTGCGTGGCAAGTCAACATCCTGGCTGTTTCAGTCTGGCTTGTCTTAAATAACGAGACTCATGTATAGCTGCGAGCCGTACATGGTCTTTATGATCCAAGTATAGCTTTGGGAGCTATGCCTGGGTCTTTTCTTTTGTAGAAAAATACGAGAAAAGAGGATGAAAAAATGAATGTGATGCTGGTAGTGATTCTGTTACTCATAGGGATCGTGTTTATCGTCCGGGGCGGCGATTATTTTGTGGACGCTGCGTCGTGGACCGCGGAGGTCAGCGGTATCCCCAAACTCATCATAGGGGCAACGATCGTCAGCCTGGCCACGACACTTCCGGAGGTACTTGTCTCTCTGATGGCGGCGGGAAAAGGAAAAGTCGATATGTCCATCGGCAATGCCGTGGGAAGTGTGACGGCTAACATCGGCCTGATTATGGCGCTCTCTCTGATCTGCATTCCATTTGTGATACGGAGAAAAGACTATCTGTGTAAAGTGATCCTTCTGCTTTCAGCGGCTGTTCTCATTGTGGCATCGGGGCTGCGGGGACAGATGGACCCGGTGATCGCCGCCGCCATGTTTGTAATCTTTGTCGTGTTTTTCTGGGAGAATGTTGCGCAGGCGAGACGCGCTATGAAAGAAGAGGGTGAAAAGGCAGAGGTTCAAAAAAGGCGGACCATTGGCAGAAGAGAAGTGGTGGTCAATATTGTCAAGTTTGTCGTCGGCACAGTCGGCATCGTCTGGGGCGCAGATCTTCTCGTGGACAATGGGAGTGAGCTGGCGCGGCTGGCCGGGATCTCAGAGCGAGTGATCGGTATCACGATCATTGCCATTGGCACTTCCCTGCCGGAGCTGATCACAACAATCACCGCAATCCTCAAAAAGCAGTCTTCCTTATCTGTAGGAAATATTATCGGCGCCAATATCATAGACCTGACGCTCATATTGCCTCTCTGTGCGCTTGTGTCCGGCAAACCGCTTCCGATTACGGCATCATTTGCGCTCTTTGATCTTCCGGCCTGTCTGCTTGTGAGCTGCATCGCGCTGCTCCCGGCGATGATCTTTAAGAAATTTCAGAGGTGGCAGGGTGTGTTTCTGCTTGTCGTCTATGGCGGGTATCTGCTGGTATCGTGCACGGCCTGACGGGAGACTGTCCGTTGCCATGCGGACTTACAGTGACTTCTATTATCTATATGGACAGATGTAAATATTTTCCGTTTTCCTACCGATATGTTAAATAGAATAGTATCTGCAGGCGCGCGGAGCGATCTGCGCGGTCGCCGCAAAAGGATTTGCGGGAGAAATTCAGGGAGGATGATGGATATGAATCATGCACCGGTTATGACTGAAAACAGTCAGGCGGCTGCACCGGAATATTTCGCCACTCAGGGAAATAAGAAAAATAACAAGGCGAATTATGGAAGAACGGTGGGAGAGCCGCAGCTGAGTGAGAAGGCGGAGCAATATTACAGCGAACTGAAAAAGAAATACGGCAACATGGACTTTATACTTGTGAGCCGTGACATGAAGGCGCAGACACATGCGCAGGCTGCCACGTATGGCAATCCAAGCCGGATGGTCGTTCTGATCGACGAGGACAAGATCGAGCGGATGGCAGAGGACGAAAACTACAGGAAACATTATGAAGGCATCATACAAAATGCGGCATTGCAGATGGAACGGTCAAAGGCAAAGCTGGGGACGAATGCCGGCAGTGTGAAGTCAGGCGGGGTCAATGCCAGTGGCAGCGGGCCAAGTTCGTTCTTTGCGGCGGTCGACAAAGCGTTTGCCGCACAGCAGAAGATGATCAAAAAGAAAGCGGAGAAAAAAGCCGCAGAAAAGAAAAAAGCAGCCAAAGAGGCCGGGAAAAAGCGCGCGGAGCAAAGGCTCGAGAAGCGTGCGGAAAAGAAAAGTGCCGAACAAAAACGTGCGGCTCAGAAACAGGAAGCCGCAGAGACGGAAGCGAAACGCCTGGAAAACAGAGAGGAGATTGTCACCGTAACAGCGGTATCCGCGGAGGAACTGGTCGACAAGATCAATGATGTTTTGTTTGAAGGCATGAGTGATTCCGTGTTTACCGAGGAAGAGATGATGGTAGGCCAGCATTTCGATTCGCGGTTTTAGAGACAGGGGGCGTCATGATGTGGATGACAGATATGCCGCAAGGCGCGAAGGCGGTCCGGGCATCGCAGGCATCCCGAGGTGTCTCACACGGAGCCGGGCAGGAGAGGACGGCATCCTGCGGTAGTGCGCATAGCGTCAATGGCGTAGCGCCAGAGGGTGGAAAGACCGTCAGCGGTATGACCATGCAGGGTGGGAAGGCTGTCAGCGGTGTGACAATGCAGAGCGCAAAAGACGGCGTCGATCTGCGGATTTCTGAGATGATGCAGAAGATGTATCAGGAGCAGGCAGACCGGATGCGGGAATCCGGTGAGACAACGCAGGATGCACTTGTCGACATCGGTAAAGTGATGGAGACTGCCAGAAGGATCGCCCGAGGAGATAAAGTGCCGTCCCGGGATGAAAAGAAGCTGATCGAGTACAGTCCGGATCTGTATCAGATGGCGAAGTCGGCGGCGATGTTAAATGCCAGGAAGAAGCATAAAAAACACAAGTCGTTATATGAGGACGAGGACGGCAGTACGATCGAAGAAAAATTGCGGGAACTGTTCGACGAGGACGGAGAACAGTCACAGAGTATGGAGGATATATAAAATGAACGGAATCAATGGGTTTCATGTTTACCAGAGTGACTTTGTGAAAGGTCTGACACAGGGATCATATGAGAAAAAGGCAGCAAACGGTGCGGAGACGAAACATACGCAGAACAAAAAGGGCGCGAACGAGGCAAACGGGGTAAAAAAGGGCCCTGCTCTGAGCGATGATGCGCAGGATATGCTGGAGCGTCTGAAAGAAAAATACAGCAACATGGACTTCATCGTGGCCAACTATGACAGCGATGAGGAAGCGCAGAAATATCTCGCCGGAGGGACGAAAGAGTACAGTGTGCTGATGGAGCCTGAAGTACTGGAGGAGATGGCTGCGGATGAGAAGGCAGAAAAGAAATATACGAATATGATTGAGGAAGCGACTGCGAAACTGTCCGACATCAAAAATCAGTTGGGCGATGAGGAAGATACGGTTACCCGTCTTGGAATCTCTTTCGGCAAAGACGGCAGCGTCTCTTATTTCGCAGAACTGGAGAAATCCGGGGAGAAACAGCGGGAGAGGATCGAGAAGTCAAGAGCTGAGAAGAAGGAAGCGGCGAAAAAGGCAGAGAAGGCCGAGGACGAGAAGCGCAGGGCAGATCTCACAGAAAAGACGAAAAGAGTCAGGGTATCCGCAAAATCTGCCGAGGGACTTCTTGATAAAATACGAAACGTGGACTGGGACAGCATCAGACCGCAGCAGCGGGAGACGATAGGGAGCATCATTGATTACGGCGCATAATTGCGACCGACCTGTTCCCAGTTGATAATATGGAACCAATCTTTGACATAGGCTTCGCGCATATTATAGTGTGTCAGAAAATAGGCGTGTTCCCATACATCGAGAGCCAGCAAAGGTTTGACATTAAAAAGAAGCGGGGTGTCCTGATTGGTGGTCGTTCTGATCGCCAGTCGGTTCTCCGCATCAAGGATCAGCCAGGCATAGCCGGAACCGAATACGGATAGAGCGGCGTTGGTGAATACTTTCTGGAAGTTTTCAAAGCTGCCGAACTGCCAGTCGATGGCAGAAGCCAGCGGACCGGTTGGATGGCAGTCATCGTATTGTTTGAGATTAGAAAAATAAAAGATATGGTTGTATACGCCGCCGGCATTATCCCGTACGGGAGTCTGCAAGTGTGAGGGCATACATTCCGCATATAAGACCAGTTGTTCGAGAGACATTTTCTGATATTCAGGACAGTCTTTCAGCAACTGGTTTAAATTTTCCACATAACCCTGCAGTACCCGATTGTGATGGACTTCCATCGTTCTCTTATCAATGTAGGGACTCAACGCGTCATAGCCGTAGGAGAGGGGACAGTTGACAAAGGGATAGTTTTCGTTCAAAGGTCAGTCTCCACAAATTCTTTCTGTTTATTATATGAAAAAGAATGGGTTTTGCTATTGCCGGAAGTTTACATAGTGCTTGATGGCATCAAAGCTCTCTGCGCTGATCACATGCTCGATCTTGCAGGCGTCTTCCCCTGCGATCTGCCGGGGAACACCGAGCGATGTGAGCCAGGAGGTCAGAAATTCATGTCTCTCATAAATCATTTCCGCAATTTCCCTGCCGGTATCGGTCAGATAAATATAGCCTGCTTCCGTCATTGTGATCAGCATTTTCTCACGCAGATTTTTCATGGCGACACTGACGCTCGATTTCTTGAATTGAAGCTCTGAGGCTACATCTACGGAACGGACGACAGGAAGTTTCCTGCTCAGGACGAGTATTGTCTCCAGATAATTTTCGGCAGATTCATTATAATTCATCACACGCTCCTCCTTCCCGCCGGAATACGGCATACAGGATGGTCTGTTACACGGCGGGATTTTTTTAAGTATAGCATATATAGGCTCAGGTTTCCACTGTGGGAGGACACTTGGCACAAAAGACACCTGAATATGTTGGAAGAACGCTCGGAAAATTCGGTTAGAAATATCGAAAAGAAGTTGTTGACAACTAATTTAAGTTAGCATATACTAACTATGAAAAGAAAAACAAGTGGAAGTCAGGAAAGAATAGAGAGGGTGAGAATATGCCATTGTCTATGATGAAGACGGGAGAACCGGGTACGATCAAAAAAATCGGCGGGCGTGAAGAGACGAAGAAGTTTCTGGAGAGTCTTGGATTTGTAGCCGGAGGTGTGGTCACTGTCATATCGGAGATCGGCGGCAATATGATCGTCAGCGTCAAAGAGTCAAGAGTTGCCATCGGCAGGGATATGGCCAATAAAATTTTTGTATAGTCGGATCAAAGGAGGAGCTATGAAGACATTGAAAGAGATCGGCTGCGGGCAGACAGTCACAGTGCGGAAACTGACCGGGGAAGGGCCGGTAAAACGGAGGCTGATGGATATGGGTATCACAAAGGGCGTCTCCGTCTATGTCCGCAAAGTGGCGCCATTTGGCGACCCGGTAGAAGTCACAGTCAGAGGATATGAACTTTCGCTCAGAAAGGCAGATGCGGAGATGATTGAGGTAGAGTGATCACGGTGGGGAGAGGAAAGGAGTCAGAAATGTCATTGAAAATTGCACTTGCAGGAAATCCGAATTGTGGAAAGACAACATTGTTTAACGCGCTTACAGGTTCCAATCAGTTTGTCGGCAACTGGCCGGGAGTGACTGTAGAGAAGAAAGAGGGAAAGCTAAAGGGCTATGAGGACGTGATCGTTACGGACCTTCCGGGCATTTATTCTCTGTCGCCTTATACACTGGAAGAAGTTGTGGCCAGAAATTACCTGATTGGCGAGCGGCCGGACGCAGTCCTGAATCTGGTGGACGGCACGAATCTGGAGAGGAATCTGTATCTGTCCACACAATTACTGGAACTGGGGATTCCGGTCATCATTGCCGTCAATATGATGGATGTGGTGGAAAAGAGCGGCGATCGGATCCATATCGATAAACTGAGTGAGAAACTGGGCTGTGAAGTTGTGGAGATCTCGGCCCTCAAAGGAACGGGCGTTAGGGAGGCAGCGGAGAAGGCAGTAGCGCTGGCGCGTGGGAAAGCCGGATTTGCGCCGGTTCATACCTTCTCAGCGGAAGTGGAATCGGCGGTCAGAGATGTGGAACAAAAACTGGGACCGGAGAACAGGACAGCGCAGAAACGCTTCTTCGCCATTAAACTGTTGGAAAAAGATGCCGGAATTCGGGAACAGATAAAACAGGCGCCGGATGTATCTGCGGAAATCGCCCGGCTGGAGGAAGCGTTTGAGGATGACACCGAGAGTATCATTACCAATGAGAGGTATCTGTATCTCTCTTCCATAATGGGGGTATGTTATGCAAAGGGCAGAAAAGAGAAAATGACGGCTTCTGACCGCATCGACCGGGTCGTCACCAACCGCTGGCTGGCTTTACCGATTTTTGCGACCGTGATGTTTCTCGTATATTATGTGTCTGTAACGACGGTTGGCGCCTGGGCGACCGACTGGATGAATGATGGTGTGTTTGGAGACGGTTGGAGTTTCCTTGGCCTTGTCGATGTGCCGGGCATTCCTGCCGTCGTCAGCGGCGGACTTTCCGCGATCGGCTGCGCCGACTGGCTGCAGGGACTGATTGTGGACGGGATTGTGGCCGGGGTAGGCGCTGTTCTCGGGTTTGTGCCGCAGATGCTTGTGCTCTTTCTCTTTCTGGCCTTTCTGGAATCATGCGGTTACATGGCGAGAGTGGCCTTTATTATGGACAGAATTTTCCGTAAGTTCGGTCTTTCCGGGAAATCCTTTATCCCGATGCTGATCGGCACCGGCTGCGGGGTGCCCGGGGTGATGGCGTCGAGGACGATCGAGAACGACAGAGACCGTAAAATGACGATCATGACAACAACTTTTATCCCGTGCGGCGCCAAGCTGCCGATCATCGCCCTGATCGCAGGCGCATTGTTTGACGGCGCGTGGTGGGTATCGCCGAGCGCATACTTTGTCGGTATCGCGGCGATTATCTGTTCCGGCGTTATTTTGAAGAAGACAAGGATGTTTGCAGGGGAACCGGCGCCTTTTGTGATGGAGCTTCCCGCGTATCATATGCCGACAGCAGGCAATGTCCTGCGCAGCATGTGGGAGAGGGGCTGGTCATTTATCAGAAAAGCCGGTACAATTATCTTATTGTCGACGATCCTCATCTGGTTCACGACATATTTTGGCTGGGTGGACGGCCAGTTCAGGATGCTTGAGGCGATGGAGATTGATCACAGCATACTGGCAGGAATTGGCAGCGCCTTTGCCTGGATATTCCTTCCATGTGGGTTTGGCGACTGGAAATCTGCTGTGGCAGTGATCACGGGACTGGTGGCGAAGGAAAATGTAGTCGGCACATTCGGCATTCTCTTTGGATTTGCAGAAGTGGCCGAGGATGGCGCCGAATACTGGGGAACACTGGCAGGGAATATGACGGCACTGTCCGCCTATGCGTTTCTCGTATTCAATCTCCTGTGCGCCCCCTGCTTTGCGGCGATGGGTGCGATCAGGAGAGAAATGAACAACATCAGATGGTTCTGGTTTGCGATCGGCTATCAGTGTGCGCTGGCATATATTGTCAGTCTGTGCATTTATCAGATCGGTATGCTTGTCACGACAGGAACATTCGGCCTGGGTACGGCAGCGGCATTCGTATTGACCGCGGGCTTCCTATTCCTGCTGTTTCGGCCGTATACGGAGGGCAGGACACAGTGTATGAAGATCGACAGCCATAAAAAAGCGCTGGCGAAGTAAAGACGGGTGAAGAGGCCGGAAGGCTGCAGGATTAAGATTAAAAATAAAAAAGAAACGGGGCGTGAAACGATATGGGAACAGCGATCACTGCGGCGATCCTCACGGGGATTGTCGTCTGTATCGTCAGAGGGATGATACGAGATAAAAAAAACGGGAAATCGCTGCAATGTGGGTGCGACTGCAGGCACTGTAGCGGCCACTGCGGGGGAGAGCAGAGGAAATAAAAGGCAGAAGCAGAGGGACGGTCAGCTTTCAGGGGAGCGTCCCTCTGTTGCTTTGGGCAAAACAAAAATTAAGGTTTTATGAAATTAAAGAAAAATATTATAAAAGTGATTGACATATAAGTATAAGGAGTATAGAATACATAGCGTGCTATAGAAAATATTACTTCTAACGAGAAGAGAAAGAAGGAAGACCTTGAAAGTGGGAGTGACAGAGGGAACAATCGACATATTGGATAAAAAAATTGGAGAGGGGATGCAACTTGACAGTGGTATGGAGTCCGACCAGGGCAATGGGGGGGCAGATACAGAGAAGGAACCGTTAGAAAATATGAAGCTGCGGCTGCTTACAACGATGCGGCTGATCGAGCGGGCACAAAAGAGCAAGTTTGATATGGAACTGGAACAGGTGGGACTGACAGCGGCACAGATGCAGGTGCTCATTTATCTGCTGCGCAACAGTGATAATGGCAAGGAGATCACAGCCAGGGAACTGGAGAAGCGCTTTCAGGTGAGCAATCCGACGATGTCAGGCATTTTAAAGCGTCTGGAGAAGAAACAGTTTATCATGCGGCTGCCGGGAAGTATTGACAAACGAAACAAGCAGATCAAGATCCGGGGAGATGTGGAGATCTTCGGCAGACTGATTGAAGCGCGGGTGGGAAAAGAAATGGAGCGCATGTTTGCCGGATTCACCCCACAGGAAATCGAGACGCTGTTACAGCTTATCACCAAGCTATTACATAATATAAAACTGGACAGAAACGAGGAGTAAGCACATGAAAAGAAGGAGCAGAAAAGTGACAAAGACAAAAGACAGTATGACGTTTTCCCGCGTTACGACATTTGCCTGCGTGACAGCCATCTCCTGCGGCCTGATACTTGGAGGGTGTGGCGGTCCCGCTCCGAAACAGGAGACGGAGAGTGAGGCGGAAAAAGATACTTCAATCCTGGTGGAGACAACGCTGCCACAGACGGAGAGCATCGAGCTGAATGGTGATTTTATCGGTACGGTGGAGGCGGAAGATGAGATCACGGTTGTGGCGAAAGTAGGCGGGGACGTCACCGCCACTTATTTTGAGGAAGGTGACAGAGTCAATGCCGGAGATCTGTTATTTACGGTAGACGATGCCAGCGCACAGATCAGTATGGCACAGGCACAGGCCAGTCTTGAGAGCGCGCAGGCGTCTGTGGCCAGTGCAAATGCGTCCGTGGCCAGTGCGGGGGCCAGTGTGTCTGTCAATGAGTTGAATCTGCTCTACACACAGGAGCAGATCAAACAGTCTCTCGGACAGGTCGAGACGAATGAGATGCAGCTGGAAAATGCGGTCGCTTCCGCCAAATATGCACTGAAAGCGGCGCAGGAGAACGAAGCGCTGGCAGCAGAACAGTTCGGACTGGCGCGGGATGCCTACAAAGATCTGGAAGACAATATGGATGATCTGCGTGACAATGCAGACCATATGAATAAATATGCAAGGCAGCTCCAGCAGGTGAGAAACCGGTACAACGACATTCGCACCAGGAGTGCGGACGATGCCAGAAGCACGGTCGAGCAGATGGGGATACGCATTCCCGATAATATCAATACCGGTTCTGCGCAGGCGATCGCCGATTATTACATATATGAAATGACAGACGGCGCTGCCGGCTCTGAATACGATCTTGGGGTGATGGTCAGCGCGGCCCAGTCCCAGGAAGAGACGCTCCGCTCTTCGAGGAGCAGTCTGGACAGCAATAAAGATTCTCTGCGCCTGAGCCAGATCAGCGCGGCGATCAGCAAAGAGACATCAAAGAATAATGTGTATTCCGCGGAGGATGCGTTGCGACTGGCAGAGAAAATGCTGGAAGACTATGAGCTGTATACGAAGGCGGTTGTCATTGCAGGCGCCAATTATCAGCTTGCAGGCGCCAATGCGGGACTGATCGCGGCGCAGGCGGGCCAGATGCAGGCGGAGGCGGGCGTCAGCCAGGCGCAGGCCGGTGTAAAGCAGGCACAGGCCGGTGTGGAGGCGGCGCAGTTACAGCTTGACTATACGAAGGTCTCTTCACCGGTATCAGGTGTGATCACACAGAAAAATGTGACGGTGAATAATATGGCTGCGCAGGGGTCTCCGGCCTATGTGATCTCAGCGGACGATGGGGTCAATGTTGTGTTCTATGTGGCGGAGACTGTGATGAAAGAGCTGACGATCGGTCAGAAGATTTCCATTGAAAGAAACGGAGAGCAGTTTGAGGCGCAGATTTCGGAAAACGTAGGAGTGGCCGATGCGGCAAGCGGACTGTTTAAGATCAAAGCAAGCCTTATAAGCGGTGCGGATCGTCTGATCTCCGGCACCAACGTGAAAATTACACTTGCGACGCAGCGGGCCGATCATGTGATGACGATTCCGGTGGACAGCGTATATTACGAGAGCCAGAAAGCCTATGTGTATTGTATGGAGGATGGTAAGGCGGTAAAGACGCAGATCGAGACAGGCATTACCAACAATGAGAGTGTGGAAGTACAGTCCGGGCTGACCGTGGACAGTCAGGTCATTACGACATGGACGTCCCAGCTGAAGGATGGCGCTGCCGTGAAGATAAAGGCGGCGGAAACCGGCGAGAGCATGGAGCAGAATGACGGGGTGAAAGAGGACGCTGCGCAGTAAAGGAGAGGTGACGGATGAGTAAGTTGACAAAAACAGTACTACAGCGACCGGTTGCCGCTCTGGTCATCGTTGTATCTTTGATTATATTTGGTATCAGCTCGGTCATGGGAATGAATCTGCAGCTGATCCCGGATATGGAGATGCCGATCATGCTTGTGATGACGGTCTATCCCCAGGCGGGACCGGAAGATGTGGAACAGCTTGTGACGGAAAAGATTGAGGACGGTCTCGGGACGCTTTCCGGACTGAACAATGTGTATTCCTATTCTCAGGAAAATGTGTCGATGATTATGTTCTCCTTTGAGTATGGGACGGATATGGACGATGCGTTTATCGATATGCAGGAGGCTGTGGAGCGGGTGAAGCGCAGTCTCCCGGACGATGCGGAAGATCCGACGATTATCGCCATGGATATGAATGCTTCGGATGTGATGACGCTGTCGGTGGATACCAAAGAAGAAGGGATCGACGTTCTCGCCTACGTGGAGGAGACGGTGCAGCCGGAACTGGAAAAGATCAGCGATGTGGCAGATCTGACGATCTCCGGCGGTAACGAAGAATATATCAGTGTGGAGCTGGTACCGGAACTGATGCAGCAATATCGGCTGAGTATCTCTTCTGTGGCCAACGCGGTAGCTGCGGCTAATTATACGATGCCTGCGGGGACTGCAGACTATGGCAGCCAGAGTCTGAATCTGAGTTCTGCGGTGGAATATAAGACACCTGCGGAGATTGCCACGATACCGGTCACTACCGCTACGGGAAATGTGATTCATCTGGGTGATATTGCCAATGTGCATTATGCGGTGGCGGAGCCGACGAGTTACAGCCGCTATAACGGGGCGGATAATGTCAGTGTCGGTATCTCCAAGATCCAGAGTTCCAGCGCCGTCACGCTGTCGAATAAAGTGATGAAAGTCGTTGACAGGCTGAATGCGGAAAATCCGGACGTGACGATCACTGCTGTCTATGACAGCAGTGAGACGATCATCGACTCCCTGGTTTCCATTGCACAGACACTTGTAGTGGGAATTGTTATCACAATGCTTGTGCTGTTTATTTTCTTCGGAGATTTCAAGGGAAGTCTGATTGTCGGAAGTTCCATGCCGGTCTCTCTGCTGATCACCTTTGTCCTCATGAAGTTTATGGGATTTTCCCTGAACATGATCACGATGGGGGCGCTGGTCATCGGCATCGGTATGATGGTGGACAATGCCATCGTGGTTATCGAGATGTGCTTCCGGAAAAGAGATGACGGTATGAGCTATATGGATGCCGCCTATGAGGCGACTAAAACGGTTATGGCGTCGATCGTGGCCTCTACGATCACGACAGTCGTCGTCTATCTGCCTCTGGCGATGATGGAAGGTATGTCGGGACAGATGTTCGGACAGCTTGGCTATACAATCGTATTTTCCCTGATCGCTTCGCTGATTTCTGCCGTTACTCTTGTGCCGCTTTGTTTCTCCCAGTACAGACCGACAGAGAAGAAAGAGACGCCGGTCAACCGGATGCTGGAAGTTGTCGGAGAGAAATATGCGATTATTTTGCGCAAGGCTTTACATAGAAAAGTTCTGGTTGCACTTTCGGCGATCGTGATCTTCGGAATTTCCATTTTCCTGTTTCGGTTTGTCAATATGGAGCTGATGGCACAGTCCGATGAAGGGCAGGTGGCGGTGACGGTCCAGTTCAGGCCCGGTTCCAGACTGGACACGGTCGATGAAAAGATACGGGAGATCGAATCGTTTGTCGAAGCCAGCTCTTATATCGACGATTACAGCGCCATGGTCAATGAATCCGATGCCAGCGGCACGGTGCAGGCCTATGTGGCGGATAATTGCAAACTGAGCACCGCGGAGATCGTGGACGAGTGGACGAAGGAGCTGAAAGGGTATGAGGACAGTTGTGAGATCAGCGTATCTTCCTCTTCTTCGATGGGTATGAGCATGGGCAGCGGCAATACTTATGACATATCTATGGAAGGCAATGACCTTGACAGGCTGAAGGAAGGCTGCCGGATCGCATCGGATGCGATTATGAAAGTGGACGGGGTGATCAGCGCCAGCTCTTCTTTCGCGGATGCGGCTACAAAAGTGGAGATCGTTATCGACCCCATCAAGGCAGCGGCGGCGGGCATGACGCCGCAGGCGGCTTCCGGGATGATTTACTCAATGATGAGCGGTTCAGATGCCATGGATGTTATGATCGACGACAAAGAATATACGGTCAAGGTCGAGTATCCGGCGGATGAGTATCCTACCGTCAATGATGTGTACGGGATCACGCTGACGAACACAAACGGTGTCTCGGTGCCGCTCTCTGATATTGCGGATATTGTATACACGGATTCCCCGCTGACAATCACCCGCAAGGATGGCAGGTATCAGGCAAGTGTGACGGCCACCCTGGAGGCGGACGCCAGATTTACGGCGCAGCAGGCCATCCAGGAGCAGATGTCGCAGACGTTTCTGCCGGACGGCGTCGAACAGGTGACAAACTCAATGGATGAGAGAATGAATGAGGAGTTTGGCGCTCTGATCTCAGCCATTGTCACAGCCATCTTACTGGTTTATATCGTGATGGCGATCCAGTTTGAGAATCTGCGGTATTCGGGTATGGTTATGTTCTGTATCCCGTTCTCTCTGATCGGGTCCATACTGCTGCTGCTGATCACCAGGTCCACGATCAGTATGGTGTCACTGATGGGCTTTCTGATGCTGATCGGTATTGTGGTAAATAACGGTATTCTGTATGTGGATTATACGAATATGCTGCGCAAGACGATGAGCACGGAGGAGGCATTGATCGAGACCGGGAAGTCCAGGCTTCGTCCGATTCTGATGACGACGCTGACGACGATCCTTTCCATGATCCCGATGGCGATCGGCTATGGCAAGAACGGCCAGATGACACAGGGGATGGCGGTCGTGATTGTGGGCGGTCTGACGGCGTCGACGGTGCTGACTTTGATCCTTCTTCCTACCTTCTATATGATTATTCATAAGAGAAGCAAAGACAGGAAGGAAAAAAAGAAAGCCAAACGGCAGAAAAAGGAAACATTATTACCGGATTCGTTATAATAAATAAAAACTGTAAGAAATTTCACTTTTCTCCTTTCCTTTTGTGTGTTACAATAGGAAAGGAGTTTTATTATGTCGGATAAAGTGAATGGAAACAGAAAAAAAAGGATATGGATTCTAAAAAGGATTATTTTGCTGTCTTTTCTGGCGGCGGTAACGATACCTACCGTCATCAGTGTGCTGCTCGGTATGCGGGTGCGTTCTCTGGAAGTGCAGGTGGCGCAGATGCAGGAGGAGCAGTCAGCAAAAGAGGTTCCGGCGCAGTCCGACAACGCGCAGGCCTCTGAGACAGATGCCACCGATGAGGCTGCCCAGGAGCCGAAAGCGGACGATCTCGAGAATCTGACGGAGGAAGACAGCATCAAAGAGTGGGAAGAAGCAGAGAAAGAACATCCGCTTCCGGCCACGCCGCCTCCCGGTATCCGCAAAGTATATCTGACTTTTGACGACGGACCAAGTATTTATACAGATGATATTCTCGATATTCTTGACGAGTATGATGTGAAGGCCACTTTTTTTGTCGTTGCGGACGGAAAAGAGGGGTACGAGGATGCTTACCGGAGGATTCTTGAGGAAGGACATACGCTCGGTATGCACTCCTACAGTCATATATATCGGGAGATATACAGCTCCAAGGAAGCCTTTATCATGGATGTGAACCGGCTGCAGGATTATCTCTATGAAGTGACGGGAAAATATCCGGAAGTTTACCGTTTCCCGGGCGGCAGCAGCAATCATACGAGCAGAACCGACATGCAGGAACTGAAAAATTATCTGGATGAAATCGGGATTGTCTGGTATGATTGGAATATCTCCGGCGGGGATGCCACCGCGCGTCTGGGAAAGAACCAGATTGTCAGCAACTGTACGGCAAATCTGAAAAATTACGGAGAGGCAGTCATACTGCTTCATGATTCGGGGGACAAGAAATCAACGGTGGAGGCTCTGCCCGAAGTAATCGAGACGATATTGGCAATGGAAAATACGGTAATTTTACCGATCACAAAAGATACCGTGCCGGTACAGCATGGAAATACAAATTCATAATAGGATACAAAGGAATGGAGGATAATAAAGAATGGGCTTTTTTTCAGATCTGAAGGAAGATTTATCACAGGCGGTGAATGAGCTGATTCCGGAAGAAGAGACAGGCAGGCAGGAAGTGCAGCGTCAGCCGGCCGTCGATAATGCAGGCCGTGCACAGGCGCAGCCGGCGGGCCGTATGGAGGCACAGCCGGCTCCGGCAGCGAAAACGGCAAATGAAGAGACAGAGGAAACGATCGTGGAAGAATTTTATGAAACGGAGGAAGCATCCGGACAAATAGCGAAGGAAGAACAGGGGGCAAACGATATGACGGATACATTGGAATCATTACTGGAGAAGATTGATATGGAAGGACAGGCAGCGCCTGCAGAGGCAAAACCGCAGACGGCGGATATGTCTTATGCGGGGAGAAGCATCAGCGATGAGACAGCGGTCGTGACTGCAGGGATGAAGATCAAAGGCGATGTGACTTCCGATGGTTCTATGGATGTGATCGGTACGATCGAAGGTAACATTGATATTATGGGCAAACTGAATATTACAGGGATGATCATGGGTAATTCCAAGGCTACGGAGATTTATGCGGAGAATGCAAAAATTACCGGAGAAGTGCGCAGCGACGGAAGCGTGAAGATCGGACAGAGTTCCGTGATTATCGGCAATATTTTTGCCAACAGTGCGGTCATCGCAGGTGCAGTCAAGGGAGACATCGATGTACATGGACCGGTAATCCTTGATACTTCTGCGATTGTGATGGGCAATATCAAATCCAAATCCGTGCAGATCAACAATGGCGCGGTCATCGAAGGTATGTGCTCTCAGTGTTATGCGGACATCAATCCGACTTCCTTCTTCGAGGAATTCAAGAAAAATAACAATGGCAAGAAAGCTGCAAAACAGCAGTAATAATCAGAAATCGGAAGTCAGGAAAAGATTATGCGCAGAATATTATTAAAGCTCAGTGGGGAAGCGCTTGCAGGAGAAAAGGGGACAGGCTTTGACGAGCCTACCGTGAGAAAAGTCGCCCTGCAGGTGAAGCAGTTGACAGATGACGGCATACAGGTAGGGATTGTGATCGGCGGCGGTAATTTCTGGAGAGGCCGCACGAGCAAGAATATCGACCGGACGAAGGCAGATCAGATTGGTATGCTTGCCACGGTGATGAACTGTATCTATGTGTCGGAAATATTTCGCTCCACAGGGATGAGGACAAGTGTGCTGACACCTTTTGAGTGCGGTTCTTTTACGAAACTTTTTTCCAAAGACCGTGCCAACAAATATTTTGCTCACGGAATGGTCGTCTTTTTTGCAGGCGGCACAGGACATCCTTATTTTTCCACAGATACGGGTGTGGTGCTGCGTGCCGTTGAAGTAGAGGCTGATATGATCTTACTGGCCAAAGCGGTGGACGGTGTCTACGACGATGACCCGAGGACCAATTCGGCAGCGAAAAAGTATCACTCCGTCACGATTGATGAAGTGATCGCCCAAAATCTGCAGGTCATGGACATGACGGCTTCCATATTGGCAAGAGACAATAAGATGCCGATGCGGGTGTTTGGCTTGCAGGAAGAAAACAGCATTGTCAACAGCGTGAAGGGGAACTTCAGCGGGACGGAAGTGACTTGTTGAAACAGGAGGAAAGTTATGGACGAAAGGGTAAAACATTTCGATGATAAGATGCAAAAAGCGTATGACTATTTACTGTCAGATTTTGCAACAATCCGTGCAGGGCGTGCCAACCCGCATGTTCTGGATAAGATAAAGGTAGATTATTATGGAACGCCCACACCGATCCAGCAGGTAGGCAATATCTCGGTTCCGGAACCAAGGATGATACAGATCGCGCCGTGGGAGAAGAATCTCCTGAAAGTGATCGAGAAGGCGATCCAGACATCGGATCTGGGGATCAATCCGTCAAATGACGGTTCGGTGATCCGTCTTGTATTTCCGGATCTGACAGAAGAGCGCAGAAAAGATCTGGTGAAGGAGATCAGGAAAAAGGGGGAAGAGAGTAAAGTGGCCGTCCGCAACATTCGCCGGGACGGAAATGACTCTTTTAAAAAGTTATCCAAAGAGATCTCCGAAGATGAAATCAAGCAGCTGGAGGACGAGCTGCAGAAAGCGACGGACAGGTTTATCAAAGAGATTGATAAAGCTGTGGAGGAAAAATCGAAAGATATTCTTACGGTATAGAAATACTGTAATTACGAAAGACTAAGGGGCGGGCACTGTATGTTGCCTTCCCCTTTCTGTAAAAGAGGGAAATGACATGAAGATACCAAATCACGTGGCGATCATACTGGATGGCAACGGCAGATGGGCCAGAAAAAAAGGGATGCCGAGAAATTACGGGCATGTGCAGGGTGCCAAACAGGTGGAGCTGATCTGCGAGAAGGCCTATAAGATGGGGATTCAATATCTGACTGTCTATGCGTTCTCGACAGAAAACTGGAGCAGACCGCAGGATGAGGTCGACGCACTGATGAAGCTGCTGCGCAATTATATGAAGACTTGTCTGAAGACAGCGGAGAAAAACAGGATGTGTGTCCGCGTGATCGGTGACAAGACAAGGCTGGCTGTGGATATTCGTGAGCGGATTGAAGAGCTGGAGGCGGCCACTGTGAACAATGACGGACTGCATTTCCAGATTGCCATCAATTACGGCAGCCGGGATGAGATCAGGCGGGCTGTGCGGCAGATCGCAGAAGAGGCGGCGCGCGGAAGTCTGCACCCGGAGCAGGTCACGGAGCAGCTGATCTCCGACTATCTGGATACGCGCGGGATACCGGAGCCGGATCTGTTGATCCGCACATGTGGAGAGCAGCGTCTTTCTAATTTTCTGCTCTGGCAGCTTGCTTACACGGAATTTTATGTCACAGATGTTGCCTGGCCGGATTTTGACGAGGTGGAATTGGGTAAAGCCATAGAGGCATATAATGCAAGAGACAGACGATATGGCGGTGTGAAGGAGGCTTAATATGGGAAAGAGGATCGTGAGCGGCGCTGCCGTGACAGTGCTGGCTGCGGCGGTCATATTAGCCGGGGGCACTGTCATGGCAGCCGTTCTCTTTGTCGTATCCTGCATTGCCTATCAGGAATTGTGCAGGGCGGCAGGCGTCTGCGGTAAGGGAAAGAATAATGCGCTGAAGCTGCTCGGCTGGCTGTTTACATTGGTATACTATCTGTTGCTTTGGATGCCGGCGGAAGGCATCGATCTGATCGGGAAGGGAGAGCTGTGGCAGACGATGTTTTTGCTTCTCATCGGCACGCTGATGCTGATGATGGCAGTCTATGTGCTGACGTTTCCCAGGTTTCGCTCCGAGCAGGTGATGGCCGCCTTTTTTTGCGTGATCTATGCGCCGGTGATGCTCTCTTTTATTTATCTGACACGGCAGATGCAGTATGGCGGATATGTCGTATGGCTGATTTTTATCAGTTCCTGGGTATGTGACACATGCGCTTATTTTACAGGAATGCTCCTGGGAAAACATAAGATGGCGCCTGTGCTCAGTCCGAAAAAAACGATCGAGGGGGCGGTGGGCGGCGTGGCCGGTTCTGCCGTTGCAGGGGCTCTGTTCTCGTTCTTATTGGCGGAGCAGGAAATTTCCAGCGCCGATGCGGCATGGGCGTTTGCGGCGATCGGCGGCGTGGGGGCCGTGATCTCGCAGATCGGGGACTTGGCGGCGTCAGCCATCAAGAGAAACCATGAAGTCAAAGACTACGGCACCTGTATTCCGGGGCATGGCGGTATTATGGACCGGTTTGACAGCGTCATTTTTACGGCGCCGATCATATATGTGATGGCGAACATACTGATAGGAGCATAGACAAATGAAAAAGATAGGTATTTTGGGTTCTACCGGTTCGATTGGAACGCAGACCCTGGAAATCGTCAGAAACTACAGAGAAGAGATCGCTGTGACAGCACTGGCGGCAGGCAGCAATGCGGTGCTGCTGGAGCAGCAGATCAGAGAATTCCGGCCCCGGCTGGCAGTATTGTGGGATGAGAAAGCGGCTGCTGACCTGCGGGAGCGGGTGAGGGATCTGGAAGTGGAAGTGCGATGTGGTATGGATGGACTTCTGGAGATCGCCTCCATGGAAGAAATGCAGGCGCTTGTGACGGCGGTCGTGGGGATGATCGGCGTCAGACCTACACTGACAGCCATTGCCTGTGGGAAAGATATTTTACTTGCCAATAAGGAGACACTTGTGACGGCAGGGCATCTGCTGATGCCGCTGGCGAAGGAAAAAGGTGTCTCGATCCTGCCGGTGGACAGTGAACACAGTGCTATTTTCCAGTCATTGAACGGGGAGAAGAAGAGTCAGATCAGGAAAATACTTCTGACTGCCTCCGGCGGGCCTTTCCGGGGGAAGACGAGAGAAGCGCTGGCGCAGATGCGGGCGGAAGACGCACTGAAACACCCGAACTGGTCGATGGGCAGAAAGATCACGATCGATTCGGCGACGCTGGTGAACAAAGGGCTGGAAGTGATGGAGGCCAAATGGCTGTTTGATGTGGACCTCGAGCAGATCCAGGTCGTGGTGCAGCCACAGAGTATCATTCACTCCATGGTGGAATACTTAGACGGAAGTGTGATCGCTCAGCTTGGTCTGCCGGATATGAAACTGCCGATTCAATACGCGCTCTTCTATCCCGAGAGAAGGCCGATGAAGGCGCCTTCGCTGGACTTTTATGAGCTCGCACAGATTACGTTTGAAAAGCCGGACATGGAAGTGTTCCGGGGGCTGCCGCTCGCGTTCGAAGCGATGCGGGCCGGGGGCAGTATGCCCACCGTATACAACGCGGCGAACGAGAAGGCGGTCAGTCTGTTTTTAGACGGCGAAATCTCCTTCCTGCGTATCGCGGAGATCATCGAAGCCTGTATGCGGGAACATAAAGTGATTGAAAATCCTGATGTGGATCAGATTCTTGAGGCGGAGAGCCAGACTTATGATATGATTTCACACCATATATTAAGAAGGTGATTGATTGACAATTCTGATATTTATTCTTATTATCTGTATCATCGTGATCTCTCATGAACTGGGGCATTTTCTGCTGGCGAAAGCGAACGGTATAACGGTGAAGGAGTTTTTTGTGGGGATGGGGCCGACGCTCTGTTCTTTCACGAAAGGCGGCACGAAATATTCTCTGAAACTGTTTCCGGTGGGCGGCGCCTGTATGTTTGAGGGCGAAGATGGCAAAAGCGAGGAAAATGAGGATGGGGAAGCTGCCCCTTTGTCTCCCGGCGCGTTTCCAAACGCCAATGTGTGGGCCAGAATTTCCACCGTCGTGGCGGGACCGATTTTTAATTTTATACTCGCATATCTGCTGGCTCTGATTATGATCGGCACGACTTACAGCGACAAGCCTGTCATACAGGACGTGATCCCCGGCTTTCCGGCAGCGGAAGCGGGAATGCGCAGCGGCGACGTGATCACCCGGCTGGGCGGTGAGAAAATCTATGTATCGAGGGAGATTGGCCTGATTACAATGCTCAGGCAGGGTGAAACACTCACCGTAGAATATATGCGGGACGGTGAAACGCGGGAAGCGATACTGACGCCGAAACTCGACGAAGAGAGCGGCAGGTATCTGCTTGGATTTCAGGGATATGCGGAATATTTTAAATGTTCCCCGGCACAGGTGTTTCAGTACAGCTATTATGAAGTGCGCTATGGTCTGAAGGCCACGCTCAGAAGTCTGCAAATGCTTATACAGGGAAAAGCGGGCAGGGATGAGATCTCGGGACCAATCGGTATCGCCGTCCTTGTGGATGACGTGACACAGCAGACAAAGCCGTACGGACTATGGGTCGTGATCGTCAACCTGATGAATCTCGCCATGCTTTTATCGGTCAACCTGGGAGTGATTAACCTGTTACCGCTGCCGGCGCTTGACGGAGGCAGACTCGTATTCCTCCTGCTGGAAGTCATTCGCGGCAAGCCGATTCCGCCGGAAAAAGAAGGCATGGTGCATCTTGCAGGCTTTGCAGTGCTGTGTGGATTGATGGTACTGATCCTGTACAATGATATTGTGAAACTGATTCATTAATGAGACCGGTAATTGCGAAACACAATGATTTCGCAATTACCGGGCAGGCACCCGAAGGAAAGGAGCAAAGAACGATGCAGATGCGCACGGGCGTATACTGGTCGGTCGGAGCGGGACATAAAAGGAATCAGGACTCCCTTTCGCTGCAGCACGTGGCGCTGCAAAGAGGGGAGTGCCTGCTGGCCCTTGTCTGTGATGGCATTGGCAGTCTGGCCTGCTCCCAGGAGGCAGGCAGCTATGTCGTCCACCAAATGACGGACTGGTTTTATCACGAAGGAAAAGAACTGATTTTTCAGAGCAATACCAAAGAACTTATCTTATTTTCATTACATCGGCAGTTCTGCCGGATTCAGGAACATCTGAAACAATTCCAACTGACACAACATATACAGACGGGAACGACATGCAGCGGTATTCTGATTGTCAAAGACAGATATTATCTGATGCATATCGGTGACAGCCGCATTTATCATATCCGGGCAAAAGCGGTTCCGACGCGCAGACAGGCCTGCCGCGTACGCTGCATGACTGCGGATGACAGAGACGATCAGGGACATCTGTGTAAATGTCTGGGCATGGCAGGGGCGGATCATGTGTATCTCGATACGGGCAGGTTGAAAAGACACACTTGTCTGCTCCTGGCCACGGACGGGTTTTGTTTTGGCGCTCCCGAAAGCCGGCTCGGACAGGCATTGGGGCCCTGTCTGTTTGCAGGCAGCGGGAAGGGAGAGCGCGGGAGCAGATATTATGCGGAGGAAGGGCTGGACCGCAGGTTGGAGCTGCTCGGGGAATGGGCTGCCCGGGCAGGGAGCCGCGACGATATGGCGGCCATAGGCATTGTAATATTGTGACGAAGCAGGAGGAAGCATATGCAGGAGAAGCAGACAACAGAGCGGGAAGAGAGAAGGTATCGGACAATCAGAAAGCTGGCGGAAGGAGGGAACGGTACTGCCTATCTCGTGTGGGATAAACGCCTCGACAAAAGCTGGGTAATGAAATGCGTTCCTCTGCACGGAGCGGAGCAGAGGGAAGCTGTCACCCGGGAGATAACGGCGCTGAAACAGATTCATAAAGAGGGGATTCCTGTCCTTGCAGACGTGGTCCATGAGCAGGGACAGATTTGCCTGATCATGGAATATATGACAGGGATGTCATTACAGGAAAAGATAACACAGGAAGGGATGATGGAAGAAAGAGAGGCGGTATGCTATGCCTTGCAGGCAGCGGAGCTGGTAAGATTTCTGCACAGACTGCCGACAAGAATGATTCACGGAGATTTAAAGCCGCTGAACCTTGTTTTTCATAACGGAAAGGCGGCGCTGCTTGATTTTGGCGGGGCGGTGTCATTGAATCATGAGCAGACGGAGCCCTGCTGCTATACACCAGGATATGGGGCGCCGGAGCTTCTGGCGGGCGGCGGTCCGTCGGAGCGGACGGATATTTATGCTTTTGGGGCACTGTTATTTTATCTTGTGACCGGAGAGGACCCGGCGGCTTCCAGAGGCATTTACCCTGTCAGGGAACAGAGATCTCTGCTCTCAAAAAGACTGGAACGGCTGATACTGCAATGCACGGCGCCGCAGGCGGCAGACCGGCCTGGTTCCATGGATGAAGTTATCGAAGAATTGGAGGATATGGATGAGGCTTTTAAACTGCGGGGAGTGAAAGGATGGAAATCAGGAGAAGATAAGAGCAGAAGGCGGAAGAAAGAGAGGGTGTTTCGTTTGATTCGGGACGTACTGCTCACGGAAGGGAGATGGGGTGATGGGAGCGCGTGCAGGGCCGCACTGCTTGTGGCTGCAGGACTCTGGTATGCGGCGGGGCTGGCCGGATTGACAAAGCCTGTACAGGCAGCGGAAGCAGCCGGTCCGATGAAGTCTCCTCAGGCGGCGGAAGTGGCCGGTCCGATGAGATCTGTACAGGCTACAGATACATTGCTTCCGGTCTGTATCCGCAACCGGGCCGGCGAAAAACTGCTGGTGGACTTCACAGCGGTATATCATACGGAGGAAAATCTGATATTTGAATTGCCGGCAAAGTGCTTTGAACGGGGGAAAGAATATGAGGTGACGATCAGACAAAAGGAGAGAAGGAGCGGGACGGAACGAGAGAGGACTTTTGTCATATGTGCCGATTGATGGGAAAACAGGCTTATGCTAGAATAGAGGCAGGCAGCAAAAATGAATCAGAATACGGATGCGCAGGCGATCCGGAAGGAGAACAAATGTACCGTGAACATACAAAAGTAATTCATATCGGAGACAGAGTGATCGGCGGGGGCAACCCGGTGTTGATCCAGTCGATGACCAATACAAAGACGGAAGATGTGACAGCTACGGTCAGACAGATACACCGTTTGCAGGAGGCGGGCTGTGAGATCGTCCGTTGTACGGTGCCGACGCCTGAGGCGGCGCGGGCACTGGGAGAAATCAGGAAACAGATCAGGATTCCGCTCGTAGCGGATATTCATTTTGATTATCGGATGGCTCTGGCAGCGATCGAGAACGGCGCCGATAAGATCCGTATCAATCCGGGCAATATTGGCGGCCGGGATAAAGTACAGGCTGTCGTGAGCGCGGCCAGAGAGCGGAACATTCCGATCCGCGTGGGCGTCAACAGCGGCTCTCTGGAAAAAGAACTGATCGGGAAATACGGAGGTGTGACAGCCCAGGGGCTTGTCGAGAGTGCGCTTGATAAGGTGCATCTGATCGAAGAGATGGGGTATGACAATCTGGTCATCAGTATCAAGTCTTCGGATGTTCTCATGTGCGTAAAGGCACATGAAATTCTGGCGGAGCAGACGGATTATCCACTGCATGTTGGCATTACGGAAGCGGGCACTGTGACGAGCGGCAATATCAAGTCGTCTGTCGGACTGGGCATCATTTTACATGAAGGGATCGGGGATACGATTCGCGTGTCTCTGACCGGGGACCCGGTGCAGGAAATTAAAAGTGCCAGACTGATTCTGCGTACGCTTGGGCTGCGAGAGGGCGGCATAGAAGTCGTGTCCTGTCCGACATGCGGGAGGACGCAGATCGACCTGATCCGTCTTGCCAATGAAGTGGAAGATATGGTACAGGATATTCCTCTTCATTTGAAAGTAGCTGTGATGGGCTGCGCCGTCAATGGACCGGGAGAGGCGAAAGAGGCGGACATCGGTATTGCAGGCGGCATTGGTGAGGGACTTTTGATCAAAAAAGGGGAGATTATCCGCAAAGTGCCCGAGGAGAGACTTCTGGAGACATTGCGGGAAGAGCTGCTGAACTGGAAGGAATAAAAGCGGTCTGATTTCGGGAGGAGCTATGGCAAAACATTTTGGGGATGTGTTTCCCACGTTAAAACTTGATGAGGAGACGACGGCGCTTCTGGAGGCGGCGACTGTGGAGAGGATCACGGCCACGAAGCGTCGTGATTTTCTGCGCATTTTTCTGGAAAGTCCGCG
Organism: Lachnospiraceae bacterium JLR.KK008; assembly: GCA_037015955.1. Taxonomy (NCBI): domain Bacteria; kingdom Bacillati; phylum Bacillota; class Clostridia; order Lachnospirales; family Lachnospiraceae; species Lachnospiraceae bacterium JLR.KK008. The sequence continues at coordinate 2,263,174 of CP143548.1, read as the reverse complement.
ATTGATTACAAAGGATATTATATTTCATATAGAGAAAGAGATCAGACAGCAGTTATTTCCCGGTGCGGTGATGACTGTCAAAATCTATGAGAAATATCATCTGTCTGCGCAGTATGATCCGCCAAAACTGATGCAGCTTTATCGTGAAAGTATTCTGCTTGAGCTGAAAGAATACAGTCAGGTGGAGTATATGATCTTTAAAGGCGCAGAGATTACGTTCCCGAAAGAAAAAGAGATGCTCCTGACTGTGAAAGACAGTGTCTTTGTCAGAGAAAAGGGAGAAGAACTTGTCCGTATTCTGGAAAAGATTATGGGCGAACGTTTCGGGTTTCCGGTTCTGGTGGAGATAAATTATGAGCAGCAGGAGGAAGCGGCTGCATCGGCGGACGATGATGTGAGGATTGCCAATGAGGTGGCGCAGATTGCAGCCAGAGCTATGGTGGAACGGGCGGAGGATGGCAGCGGCGGCCAGAGCGCTTTGGAACGAAAAGAAGCGGCTGCCGGGAAAAACGGCGGGTCAGCAGAACAGGGAGACGCCGGACACACCGGAGCGGGCAAAGAGAGCCGGCGGGCGGCGCAGCCGACAGCAGAGGAAAAGATCAGATCTGCCGGCCGGGCCAGGATGGAAGGCAGAAGTGGAGCCAAAGGCGATGCGGCGAGAAGACCTCTGCGGCGCAGCGACAATCCGGATGTGATCTATGGCCGGGATTTTGAGGAAGAGGCCATTGAGATAGAAGAGATTGCAGGTGAGATGGGAGAGGTAGTGATCCGCGGTAAAATATTGCGGGTGGACAAACGGGAGATCCGCGGGGAGCGGACGATTTTGATTTTTGACCTCACAGATTTTACCGACACGATCACAGTGAAGATGTTTGTCCGCAATGAGCAGATGGAGGAGCTGTCTCAGCAGATCCGGACCGGGGCCTGCATCAAGCTCAAAGGTGTCACAGCGATTGATAAGTTTGATATTGAGCTGACGATCGGGTCCGTGGTCGGAGTCAAAAAGATTGGCGATTTTATGATCGGACGGTCAGATACGAGTGCCAGAAAGCGGGTGGAGCTGCACTGCCATACGAAGATGAGCGACATGGACGGAGTGATTGAAGCCAAAGACATTGTAAAGCGGGCGTATGAATGGGGGCATCGTGCCATAGCGATCACTGACCATGGCGTGGTACAGGCCTTTCCCGATGCCAATCATGTGTGGGAAGATCTGTGGAAGGCAGAGAAGAACAGACGCAAGGAAGCCGGCGAGGAAAACCCGGATCAGAACGATTTCTTTAAAGTGATCTATGGGATGGAAGCCTATCTTGTCGATGATCTGAAGGAAATCGTGACAAACTGCCGGGAACAGGGGCTGGATGAGGACTATGTAGTATTTGACCTGGAGACGACAGGGTTTTCTCCGGTAAATAATAAGATCATCGAAATCGGTGCGGTAAAAGTGTCGGGCGGGGAGATTATTGACAGATATTCGACTTTTGTAAACCCGGAAGTACCGATTCCGTTCCGGATTGAAAAGCTGACCGGCATCCGGGATGAGGATGTGGAGGGAGCTCCGGTTATAGAGAGTGTGCTTTCAGAGTTTTTACAGTTTTGTGAGGGTTGCGTACTGGTAGCCCACAATGCCGGTTTTGATATGGGATTTATTCAGGAAAATGCCAGGCGAGGGGGACTGGACTGTGCATTCACTTATGTGGATACGGTGGGACTTTCCCGCGTACTGCTGCCACAGCAGGCCAAACATACGCTGGATGCCGTAGCGAAAACGCTGGGGATTTCTCTGGAAAATCACCATCGGGCGGTCGATGACGCGGAGGCGACCGCAGAAATCTTTGTCCGGTTTCTCGCGATGCTCAAAAGCGAAGGGGCGTCCACACTGCAGGACGTCAACGCTCTGGATGCCAGTACGCCGGAATCAGTGAAAAAAATGCCGGCTTATCATGCCATTATGCTGGCGCAGAATGATGTGGGCAGGGTGAACCTGTATACGATGGTGTCACAGTCTCATCTTACATACTTTAACAAACGGCCGCGGATTCCGAAGAGCTTTGTGATGAAGCACAGAGAAGGGCTTTTGCTTGGCAGCGCCTGTGAGGCGGGAGAATTGTACCGGGCGCTGCTGGATGGCAGGCCGGACGCGGAGATCGCCCGGATTGTGAACTTTTATGATTACCTGGAGATCCAGCCGCTTGGTAACAACGCTTTTATGATCGAGTCCGAGAAGATAGAAAATATCCGTTCTATGGAAGACATTAAAAATATCAATCGCAGGATTGTGGAACTGGGTGAGCAGTTTGACAAGCCGGTGGCGGCAACATGTGATGTACATTTTATGGACCCGGCGGACGAGGTGTACCGGCGTATTATAATGGATGGCAAGGGGTTTAAAGATGCGGATAATCAGGCTCCACTCTATTTTCGGACGACGGAGGAGATGTTGGAGGAGTTTTCTTATCTCGGAAACGAGAAAGCGCAGGAAGTCGTCATTACCAACACAAACAAGATCGCTGATCTGATCGAGACGATCTCACCGGTCCGCCCGGACAAATGTCCGCCTGTCATTCCGGACAGTGACAAGACACTGACCGATATTTGCTATCGCAAGGCATATGAGATGTACGGAGATCCGCTGCCGGAGATTGTGAAGGAACGGCTGGAGAAAGAACTGCATTCGATCATCACCAACGGATTCGCGGTCATGTATATCATTGCCCAGAAACTTGTGTGGAAGTCGGTGGAAGACGGTTATCTGGTAGGATCGAGAGGGAGCGTCGGTTCCTCCTTTGTGGCCACGATGTCCGGTATCACGGAAGTGAATCCCCTGAGTCCCCATTACTATTGTGGGAAGTGTCATTATAACGACTTCACATCGGAGGAAGTCAGAAAATATGCGGGAAAAGCGGGCTGCGATATGCCGGATAAAGTCTGTCCTGTCTGCGGGGAACCGTTGAAAAAAGATGGATTTGATATTCCCTTTGAGACTTTTCTCGGGTTTAAGGGAGACAAAGAGCCGGATATTGATCTCAATTTTTCCGGGGAGTACCAGAGTAAAGCGCATAAATATACGGAGGTGATCTTTGGCGCCGGACAGACGTACCGGGCTGGTACGATCGGTACGCTGGCGGATAAGACGGCTTTTGGCTATGTGAAACGATATTATGAACAGCATGGTCAGAAAAAACGTAACTGTGAGATCAACCGCATTGTTCTTGGCTGTACGGGAGTCAGACGCAGTACGGGGCAGCATCCGGGAGGAATTATCGTGTTGCCGATCGGAGAGGACATTAATTCTTTTACGCCGGTACAGCATCCGGCCAACGATATGACGACGGATATTGTCACCACACATTTTGACTATCATTCGATCGATCATAACCTCCTGAAGCTCGATATTCTGGGACACGATGATCCGACAATGATCCGTATGCTGCAGGACCTGACAGGTATAGATCCGGTGACGATACCGCTCGATGACAAACAGGTCATGTCATTGTTTCAGAGCACGGAAGCGCTCGGCATTACACCGGATCAGATCGGAGGCTGTAAATTAGGCTGCCTGGGCATCCCGGAGTTTGGTACGGAGTTTGCGATCCAGATGCTTCTTGACACAAAACCGACAATGTTTTCCGATCTGGTGCGTATTGCAGGGCTGGCACATGGTACGGACGTGTGGCTGGGGAATGCGCAGACACTGATCGAGGAGGGAAAGGCGACGATCTCGACGGCGATCTGTACCCGCGATGACATTATGGTCTATCTGATCGGCATGGGAGTGGAGAGCAGTCTGTCCTTCAAAATCATGGAGTCAGTGAGAAAGGGCAAGGGACTGCAGCCGGAGATGGAAAAGGCCATGGTCGAGGCAGGGGTGCCCGACTGGTATATCTGGTCGTGCAAAAAGATCAAATATATGTTTCCGAAAGCCCATGCGGCGGCCTATGTGATGATGGCGTGGCGTATTGCTTACTGTAAGATCAACTATCCGCTTGCCTATTATGCGGCCTTTTTCAGCATCCGGGCGTCAGCGTTTTCTTATGAGCTGATGTGTCAGGGGCAGCAGCATCTGGAAAATGTGATGGCAGACTACAGGCGCAGAAGTGATACGCTGACAAAAAAGGAGCAGGACTGCTATAAAGATATGAAGAATGTACAGGAAATGTATGTGCGGGGGTTTGAGTTTGTGCCCATCGATATTTTTCAGGCAGATTCCAGATCGTTCCGGATCATGGACGGAAAGCTGATGCCGTCTCTGAGCAGCATTGACGGTCTGGGAGACAAAGCGGCGGAAGCGATCGTGGAGGCGGCTAAGGACGGCCCATTTCTCTCCAAGGATGATTTCCGGGAGCGCACGAAAGTGTCTAAGACAGTCGTTGACATGATGCACGACCTGCATCTGCTCGGAGATCTGCCCGAGTCCAATCAGATCAGCCTGTTCGATCTGGTGATCTGATCATTTCCATATCATCGGATGTCAGAAGAGACATCTTTGCAAAAACAGTCTCTTCTGACGCCAGTGCTGTTTCACCGCGCAGCGGCAGGAAAGTTGGAGAGCGCAAAAAAATTTAGCAAAATTTGCGAAAAAGTACTTGCTTTTTTTCAAGACATGTTGTAATATAAACGAGTGCTAAATATGGCGTGTTGGTCAAGAGGTTAAGACGCCGCCCTCTCACGGCGGAATCAGGGGTTCGATTCCCCTACACGCTGTTATTCCAAGAGAATAGCCCAACCCAGGAAAGTGCCGGAAGCCTTGATTTGTGAGGCTTGTGGCATTTTTTGTATTATGCGGATATGAATTTTCTGGTATGTGAGAATACGAGGGAACCTTCGATAAAACAGACACCCCCAAGAGGGTGCCTGCTTATTGAGTTTTGACAATGAGAATGGATTGCATTCCCTGCATAAAAGCTGTATTTATTTCGTTTTCCATATAATAACTGTTTTATATCTCTTGAGATCATCGGAAATTCGTTGTCCCTTCAAATACGAAAGAAGGAGACGTCTCTTTTCAGCTCGTCAGCAATGCTCTCTATGTTTCTTGCGGATTCTGCAAGTTTATGAATCGTTGTATTCATCTCTTCCATAGAAGCATTGGTCTGCTGCGTCGATGTGGCATTTTTCTCGGCAACGGCGGAGAGATTTTCGATAATATCAGTCACTTTTATCCGGGCTTCATCACAATCTTTTGTCTCTGCATAGACATCTTCTGTCTCAGCTATGGAAGCCTCGATTCCTTTGCTGACATCGGCGAATTTTTCTTTCGTCTCATTCAGTTTCTTTTGCTGCTCCTCAATGATCTCGCCTACTTCAGCCATAATCTTTACAGACGCTTCCGAGTCTGCGGAGAGCTGTTCGATAATATGCTCGATTGTCTGAGCGGACCGATTGGAGTCCTCGGAGAGCTTGGAGATCTGAGAAGCTACGACAGCAAAACCTCTGCCGGCTTCACCTGCCCTTGCCGCTTCAATGCTGGCATTTAAGGAGAGAAGGCTTGTTTCGCTGGCGATTGACGTGATCAGATTGACTGCTTCCTGGATCTTGCCCACAGATTCATTGGTCGTATGTACGGAGGCGTCTATTTTTCTGATCGCTTCGCGTGTTCTGTCATTGGATTCTTCCAGTTCGTTGATGATCTGTTCGGATTCATCGTCCGCCTTTTTCATATTGACCGATATTCTGTCAAGTTCCTGTACCTTCTGTACGATGTTTTCTATCATGGCGCCTATATTGTTCACCTGTGTGGTCGCAAGATCAATGTCTTCCGCCTGTGTGGCGGCGCCTCGTGCGATGTCCTCTATGGCTCCGGCGATCTCACCGGCGGCAGTATTTGTCTGAGAGGAGAGTGTTTTCAGTGTCTCTCCTGACTGTAACAGGTGATCTGTCGTATTTTTGATATTACCGATCATAGTCTGCAGTTTTTCAACGAGACCATACATGGAGGAGACCATCGTACCGATTTCATCCCTGCGTTTCCTGGCGCTCTTACTGACCTTAGCCGCTTTTTTACTTAATTGTATGCGCAGATCGCCGTCAGAAACTTTGACGAGCATATCTCCCGCGTGCACGACAGTGACGGCAATTTGTTTTACGAGAATGATACAGACGATCAGTGAGACGATCAGAATGGTAACAGCGATCGTAGTGATGCCGGAAGTCCTGACAGCGATCACGGAGTCGACGTTTGTACTTGGCTGACCGGCAAAGATCATCCCGACGATCTGTCCGTCGCTGTTTTTGAGCGGCTTGTAGTAAGCGTGATAGTTCTCATTGTTGATCACTATATTTGCGGTGCGGTAGTCTTTTCCCTGCTTCAACACGATGTCGACGACATCCGCCGAGGCCTTTGTTCCGATGATACGGTTTCCCGATTGCTGATCGATCAGGGAAGTCGCCCTTCGTGTATCGCCGTAAAGGATTGTAACGTCAGAGCTGGAAGCGGCAACAAAACTGTCCAGAACTTCCTCCCGCTCCGTGATACAATATTCCCCTTTGTACAGCAGATCTCCTTCCAGGTGGTAATCACCGGGATCTAACGCGGCATAGGCAGCGCCCACAGACTGGCACAGCTGGTCTAATCCGAGGAACGCTTCCTCCTGCATACCTTTGCGCAGAGCGTTCATGGAGTAAACAGTGACGATACCCTCCAGAATGATCATTGGCAGAGCGCACATCAATACCAGCTTGGCGAGAATTCCGATTCCTTTTTTCTTTTTCATAGCATACATCTCCATTTAGTGAATGATAGGTTTATGAGATTTTTGCAACATATGACAAATCATATAAGAATTATACAAAAAATATAAGAAAAAAGCAATATTTTTTGTTGATAACTCCGATTGGATAAAATACATAGTACAGACACTGAATTTCATCCGTTTCACAAAATCTTAAATTTGACTAAATTCGACACATTCAGACATAAAGTATGTTATACTTTTTTCATCTTATGTGCAGAAAGAGGAGGAGTATTATGAGAAATAAGTGGTATTTTTTACTGATTCTTGTGTATGTGATCACTTTTGGCTTCATTTTGGGCGTCAACGGAGTGTTTGACGGCAATGTGGTCCTGACAAGCAATCTTGTTATCAATGTAGCCTTTCTTGTGATTATCGGCGTTCTGTTTATTCTTTCGATCGCCAGCTTTATCAGGCTCAACAGTGTGACCGGCGCGCTTACGCGGGCAGCGCAGGAGATGGAAAGGCAGTATGAAGTGGACAGAAAGAATCTGTGGCCGGAGTACCGGAAGAAACAGGAACCGTTTGCCAATGCACTGTTAAACCGTCAATTTGCGAAATATCAGAAGCATGTGAGCGCGCATACCGACAAGAAAGGGAATCTGATGCAGGCCTGTCCGATCGAGGACTATATGAATGAAGAACTGCTCAACCGGGTGGGACGGACTTATTTTAATTCGAGTATTTCAGGGGCTATGACAGGTCTTGGTATTTTAGGAACCTTTTTAGGGCTTTCTCTCGGTCTCAGTTCTTTTTCGGGCAATGACATCTTTACAATCTCTGAGAATGTGGCGCCGCTTCTGGACGGCATGAAAGTTGCGTTCCATACGTCCGTTTACGGTATTTTCTTTTCCCTTGTCTTTTCATTTGTGTACCGCAGTCTGCTGGCGGATGCGTATGAAAAGCTGGATCATTTCCTGATGGTGTTCCGTGAGTATACACAGCCGGACGTATTTACATCAGACGAAAGAATGGACGCTATGCTGCTGTATCAGTCTTCGATCGCGTCGTCGATGCGGAAGATCCAGGAGATGATGCAGGGAAATGCACAGGAACAGATCAGGGGGATCGAGCAGATCGTCGGTCAGTTTACGAAATGTATGTCGGAAACGCTGGGCGCCGACTTCCAGAAGCTGGGCAAGTCGCTGGAGCGTTCCTGCCAGGCGCAGGGGGAATGCGCAGGGGATCTCCGGTATCTGTCGGAGAATATGCAGCGGATGCTGGATTCCTGCAGCTCGATTCAGGACACGCTTCGTCTGACGGTGGAGCGCCAGAAGGCAGTGGAAGAGAAGTTGTCAGATACTTGCGAGACGATCAGCAACGAGCTGTATACGTTGGGGCAGACGAGGGATATGTATGAGAAATAGAAGAAAAGAGATCTTTGAGGAGCCGGGGTACTGGCAGTCGTATTCGGATATGATGGCGGCGCTGCTGCTGATCTTTATTCTGCTGATTGCCATTACGCTGTTTGTATATAAACAAAAGCGGACTGACCTGGAGGAAGCGCAGCTACAGCTCAATTCCACGAGACAGGAACTGGAAGATTCGGAAGCGGAGCTGAGAAATTCCATGAAGGAACTGGAGGAAGCCTACGCCAAGGCGACGATGACAGAGGATGAGCTGAAAGCGGCTTACCTGCAGATCGATGAGGCGAGAGCGGAGCTGGATGCAACGAGAAGCGAGCTGAGAGACATTGTGGGAATCCGCACGGATATTATCGGGGAACTGCAAAATCGTTTTAACAATTCGTCGATGAAAGTGGATGCACAGACGGGGACGATTACCTTTTCTTCGGATGTGCTGTTCCGGTATAACAGTGCCACACTGACACCCGAGAGCAAGGAGACATTGCGGGAGATCATCCCCATGTATCTGGATGTACTTTTGCAGGACAGCTTTTTGCCGTATATCTCAGAAATTATCATTGAGGGACACACCGATACGGACGGAGATTATCAGAGTAATATGACACTGTCGTACAGCCGGGCGAATTCAGTTGCCAAATTCTGTCTGGATACCGATAACGGATTGACGCAAGAGCAGACGGCGCAGCTTCAGAAGATGCTGACAGTGAACGGACGTTCGTACAGCACGCCGATCTATTATGAAAATTCGCAGGAAGTGAATATGGCGGCTTCCCGCCGTGTGGAGATCAAGTTCCGCCTGAAAGAAGACGAGATGATCGAAAAGATTACGAAGACATTGGAACAGGGGCAGGAGGAACAGGCAGACTGATTCGCAGTTTTTTCCAAAAGCGCTTGCAATTACCAGTTTCCGGTGCTATAATAATTAAGAATTAAATAAAGTATGGTAGAAAGAGTGGAATGCGTTCCACTCTTTCTTGTGATATTGGGGAATTTTTTGGTACATAGGAAAGAGTAAGAGGTGATCATTTGGCAAAGAAAGATTATGAGAGGCGCACGGAAGAGCTGTTACTGCCGATCGCACAGGCGGCAGGCGTTTCTGTTTATGATGTGGAATATGTAAAGGAAGGCAGCGACTGGTATCTGCGGGCCTATATCGATAAGCCGGAGGGAGTCAATATCAATGACTGCGAAAAGGTGAGCCGTGCGCTCTCCGACCGGCTGGATGAAGAGGACTTCATTCCGGATGCCTATATATTGGAAGTCAGCAGTCCGGGGCTTGGGAGAACACTGAAAAAAGAAAAGCATCTGGAGCAGAGCATTGGAGAAGAAGTGGAGCTGAAGACCTATAAGCCGGTTGACAAACAGAAAGAGTTTTTCGGCGTGTTAAAGGCTTTTGACAAACATACGTTGACGATAGAGACAGAAGGAACAGAGAGAGTGTTTGCGAGAAACGAAGTGGCGCTCATCAGACTGGCACTGGACTTTTAGGGAAAGGATTAGGAGGAATCAGGGAAAATGAACAAAGAGTTGATGGAGGCACTTGACATTCTGGAGAAAGAGAAGGAGATCAGCAAGGACACCTTGTTTGAAGCGATCGAGAATTCTCTGATCACAGCGTGCAAGAACCATTTCGGAAAATCGGATAATATCAGGGTAGAGATCGACAGAGATACCTGTGATTTTCTCTGCTATGCGGAAAAAGAAGTGGTGGAAGAGGTGGAGGACGACTGTCTGCAGATCACGCTGGAGGATGCGCAGGAGATTTCCAAAAACGCCCGTCTGGGCGATCTGCTCCATGTAGAAATCAAATCCCGGGAGTTTGGACGGATTGCCACACAAAATGCCAAGAATGTCATTTTACAGAAGATCCGCGAGGAAGAAAGAAGCGTAATCTATAATCAATATTATGAGAAAGAAAAAGATGTGGTGACAGGAATCGTCCAGAGGTATCTTGGACGCAATATCAGTATCAATCTCGGAAAGGCGGACGCGATCCTCAGTGAGGGAGAGCAGATCAAAGGCGAGATATTCAAGCCGACCGAGAGGATCAAAGTATATATTCTGGAAGTGCGCAATACACCGAAAGGACCGAGAATCCTCGTGAGCAGGACGCATCCGGAGCTGGTAAAACGTCTGTTTGAAGCCGAGGTGACGGAGATCAAAGACGGAACGGTAGAGATCAGGAGCATTGCCAGAGAGGCCGGCAGCAGGACGAAGATTGCGGTCTGGTCCAACAATCCCAATGTGGACGCCGTCGGGGCCTGCGTGGGGATGAATGGCGCCAGAGTCAATGCTATTGTGGAGGAGCTGCGCGGCGAAAAGATTGACATCATCAACTGGGATGAAAATCCGGGAAATCTGATCCAGAATGCACTCTCTCCGGCGAAGATCGTCGCCGTGTTTGCCGATCCGGATGAGAAGACAGCCAAAGTAGTCGTTCCGGATTACCAGCTGTCTCTGGCGATCGGCAAAGAGGGACAGAACGCCAGACTGGCGGCCAGACTGACCGGATACAAAATCGACATTAAGAGCGAGACACAGGCGAAAGATGCTCCCGGTTTCCGTTATGAAGATTATATGGATGACTACGAGGAAGGATATGAGGACGAGGAAGCCTATGAGGACGGCGAGTCCTGCGAAGAGAGCGAAGCCTGTGAAGGCGATGAGACTTATGAAGAGAGCGAAGCCTGTGAGGGCGATGAGCCTTATGGAGAGAATGAAACCGGTGAGGACGATATGTCTGCCGGGGGAGACGGAGGCTATGAAGAGGACGAAGGTCTCTCTGCTGCAGAGGATGATGAGGGAGAGATGTCTGTAGAAGAGGATGACTCTTATGAATAAAAAGGTTCCTGTGAGGCGATGCGTCGGCTGTGGGGAGATGAAAAGCAAGAAAGAGATGATGCGAGTGCTGAGGGACACAGAGGGAACGTTTTCTCTTGATAAAACCGGCAAAAAAAACGGAAGGGGCGCATATCTTTGTATTTCCGGGGAGTGTATGAGGAAAGCAAGGAAAAATAAAGGGTTGGAGCGTTCCTTTAAGATGAGCATTCCCGCAGAAGTTTATGAAAATCTGGAAAAGGAGTTTCAGAGTCACAATGAACAATAAGATATTATCTTTGCTTGGACTGGCAACCAGATCCAGAAATCTGGTCAGCGGAGAGTTTATGACGGAAAAGGCGGTAAAAGGACGTAAGGCTTTTTTGGTCATTGTAAGTGAGGAAGCGTCTGACAATACGAAAAAGATGTTTGCCGATATGTGCCGCTTTTATGAAGTGCCCCTGTATTTCTACGGGTCGAAAGAGCAGCTGGGACACTGTATGGGGAAAGAGTTTCGGGCGTCGGTCGCCGTGACAGACGAAGGATTTGCAAAGAATATCATAAACAGACTGGAATGCGAACAATAGCGAATACGGAGGTAGTGAGCATGACGAAAATAAAAGTACATGAACTTGCAAAAGAGTTGGATAAACAAAGTAAGGAAGTCATTGCTTTTTTACAGAGTAAAGGGGTCGAAGTAAAGGTGGCACAGAGCAGCGTGGAAAAGGAAGTGGCCGATATGGTGCGCAGGGAATTCGGGGTGAAGGCCGCGCGGCCGCAGCCTGAGCCTGTGAAAGAGGAAAAGAAGGCGCCCGCGCCCAAGCCTGTGGAAAATCAAAGCCCGAAGCAGACAGCCGCGAGAGCAGTGTCCGCGCCGGAGACGGCAAAAGAGACGCAGAGACCTGCCGGAAAGGGCGAAGCTCCAAAATCCGCCGCCGGGCAAGGCGACGGGCAGAGAGCGGATGCACCGAAAAAAAAGAAAAAAATCATTTTTGTGAGCAATCCGCATAACAGCAAGATGCAGGGTGGACAGCGCGCTTCTTCACAGGGCAGAGGAAACGGCAATGGGAATGGCAGCGGAAACGGAAACCGGAGAAATCGTGATAACGATATTATGAGCCGGCCGTTGATCCGCCCTCTGACGCCTCCTTCCCCAACACCTCCGGTTGGACAGATCAAACCAAGGCAGAACCAGCCGAAGCAGAATCAGGCCAGACAGCAGGAGGCAGTGATTGGTGCGAAAGAGCAGCAACAGAAGAATACCAGCGGCTCTTCCTACAGACAGCAGCAGAGCGGCGACAGCAGGCAGCAGGAGAGAAAGCCGCAGGAAAGAACGGGTGGAAGCAATGATTATAGAGGCCGTCAGACGGATAATCGCCCCGGCGGTAACCGTTTTCGCAAAGATTCGGGCAGTGGTCAGGGCGGTAATGGCCGCGGCAGGGGCTATAACGATAATAATCGCCCTGAAAGAGGAAATGCGCGGGAGGACAATAAATTCAGAAAGCCGGCAGGCACTAAGCCGTTTGTTCCGGAAGCGCCGCTGAAAGATGCAGAAAAACATCGGGACGATGATAAACGCCGCATAAATCAGGACCGCGACAGACGTTCGAAGAAAGACGCGATCTATGAGGACGGCGAGGGCAAGAACAAGAATAAACCGGGAAGATTTATCAAGCCGGAGAAAAAAGTGGAAGAAAAGCAGGAAGAACAGATCAAGACGATCACGCTTCCGGAGACGCTTACGCTCAAAGAGCTGGCGGATAAAATGAAAATACAGCCTTCTGTGATCGTGAAAAAGCTGTTCCTGCAGGGGCAGGTCGTGACAGTCAATCAGGAGATCAGTTTTGAGACAGCGGAAGAGATCGCCATCGAATACGACATTATGTGCGAAAAAGAAGTCAAGGTGGACGTGATCGAAGAGCTGCTGCGGGAAGAGGAAGAGGACGAAAAGAATATGACAAAACGTCCTCCGGTCATCTGTGTCATGGGCCATGTAGACCATGGAAAGACGTCTCTGCTTGATGTAATCCGTAAGACAAATGTGACTGACCGGGAGGCCGGCGGGATCACGCAGCATATCGGCGCTTATACGGTCAATGTCAACAACGAGAAGATAACCTTCCTGGATACGCCGGGACATGAGGCGTTTACCGCCATGCGTATGCGCGGCGCCAATTCCACGGATATTGCCATTCTTGTCGTGGCGGCAGACGATGGTGTGATGCCGCAGACGGTGGAGGCGATCAATCACGCGAAGGCGGCAGGGATTGAGATTATCGTGGCAGTGAATAAGATTGACAAACCCAATGCCAATATCGACAGAGTAAAACAGGAATTGACGGAATACGAACTGATTCCGGTAGACTGGGGCGGAAGCACGGAATTTGTACCCGTTTCGGCAAAATCCGGGGAAGGCATTGAGACCTTGCTGGAGACGATTCTGTTGACGGCGGAAATTCTGGAGCTGAAGGCAAATGCGAAGCGCCGGGCGAGAGGCCTGGTCATTGAGGCGGAGTTGGACAGAGGCCGGGGGCCGGTTGCCACAGTTCTCGTACAAAAAGGTGTGCTGCATGTGGGAGACTTTATCTCGGCAGGCTCAAGTCATGGCAAAGTGAGAGCGATGATCGATGACAAAGGACGCAGAGTCAAGGAGGCAGGGCCTTCCACGCCGGTGGAGATACTGGGCCTTTCCGATGTGCCGAATGCCGGAGAGATCTTCATTGCCCATGAAAATGACAAGACGGCCAAATCCTATGCCGATACGTATCTGGCACAGAACAAGGAAAAGAAGCTGGAAGAGACCAAATCCAAAATGTCTCTGGACGATCTGTTTACACAGATTCAGGCGGGCAACCTGAAGGAACTGAACCTGATTATCAAAGCCGATGTTCAGGGCAGCGTGGAGGCGGTGAAACAAAGTCTGCTGAAACTGTCCAACGAGGAAGTCGTCGTCAAATGTATTCATGGCGGTGTAGGAGCTATCAACGAGTCGGACGTGACGCTGGCTTCCGCTTCCAATGCGATTATCATCGGATTCAATATCCGGCCGGATGCAACGGCGAAGGCGATCGCAGAGCGGGAAGGTGTGGACGTCAGACTGTACAGAGTCATCTATCAGGCGATCGAAGACGTGGAGTCCGCCATGAAAGGTATGCTTGACCCTGTCTTTGAGGAGAAGGTGCTCGGCCATGCCGAAGTGCGTCAGCTCTTCCGGGCTTCCGCTGTGGGAAATATCGCCGGTTCTTATGTGCTTGACGGTGTGTTCCAGAGAGGCTGCCAGGTTCGGATTAAGAGAGAAGGGGAACAGATCTTCGAAGGTAATCTGGCATCTCTGAAACGGTTTAAAGATGATGTGAAGGAAGTAAAAGCCGGTTTTGAGTGCGGTCTTGTATTTGAAGGATTTGATCAGATGCAGGAGCTTGACATCGTGGAAGCGTACACGATGGTCGAGGTACCGAGGTAAGAGCCGCAGGTAAGGGATAATAATATGAAAAAAAACAGCATTAAGAATACAAGGATCAACGGAGAGGTGCAGAGAGTGCTGGCAGAGATCATCCGCAGTGAGATCAAGGACCCGCGCATCGCTCCCATGACCTCGGTCGTGTCCGTGGAAGTGGCGCCCGATCTGAAGACATGTAAAGCATGGATCAGCGTTCTTGGAAGCGACGAGGAAGCGGCAGCCACGCTGGAGGGATTGAAGAGTGCGGAGGGTTTTATCAAGTCAAAACTCGCCAGGGCGATCAATCTGCGCAATACGCCGGAGATCCGCTTTGTCATGGATCAGTCCATCGCGTATGGGGTGTCCATGTCCAAAAAAATTGATGAAGTAAACAGAAACAGCAGCAGAAACGAAGAAGAGTAGTAAGAATCATAATACAGCAATGTTTGGAAGGAAGAGGTAGTATGTTTCAGTTATCGGAAGTGATAAAAGACGCCAGGACCATTGGAATCGGTGGTCATATCAGGCCGGACGGGGACTGTGTCGGTTCCTGCATGGCTCTGTATCTGTATCTGAAAAAGTATGTGACCCCCGGGGTGGAAGTGTCGGTCTATCTGGAGAAGCCGGCGGAAATCTTTGATGCGATCAGCGGTATTGCGCAGATCCGCACAGAATGTCCGCAAAAGAAATACGATGTGTTTTTCGCGCTGGACTGCGAGAGCAGCAGACTCGGTGAGGCGGAACCATTGTTTCAGGATGCGCAAAAGAAAGTTAATATCGACCATCATATCAGTAATCATGGATGCGGAGACTGCCAATATATTGATGCGGCTGCCAGCTCGACGAGTGAACTTGTGTATGATCTGCTCGATGCGCAGTACATGGATGCGGAGATCGCCAAAGCACTCTACATCGGCATCATTCACGATACCGGCGTGTTTCAATATTCCAATACATCGCCGAAAACGCTGCGGATCGCTGCGGAGCTGATCGGATATGGGTTTGACTTTTCAGCGCTGATCCAGCACACGTTTTATGAAAAGACATACCGCCAGAACCAGATCATGGGCAGGTCGATGCTGGAGAGCATTCTGCTTCTGGAGGGCAGGTGTGTCGTCAGCTCTGTCACCCGCAGGCTGATGGAATTTTATGGGGTGACTCCGAAAGATCTGGACGGTATTGTCAATCATCTGCGTGACATCCGGGGTGTGGAGTGTGCCGTATTTATGTATGAGACTGATGTACTGCAATATAAAGTAAGTATGCGTTCCACGGATAAAGTTGATGTGGCGAAGATCGCGGCCTTTTTTGGCGGCGGCGGACATAAGAAAGCTGCAGGCTGTACGATGTCAGGCACGTTCCATGATGTGATTAATAATCTGTCATTACATATTGAAAGGCAGTTGGAGGAATCAATAATCAATCAGTGACGAGGACAGGACAGCGCAATGAGCGGCAGTGAAGGCGCGCCGCCGGAGGGAAATGTGATAAACGGAGTCATCAATGTATACAAGGAGAAGGGCTACACTTCCCATGATGTGGTAGCCAGGCTCCGGGGTATCTTAAAACAGAAAAAGATCGGACATACGGGGACGCTTGACCCACAGGCAGAAGGCGTGCTTCCTGTATGTCTCGGAAACGGAACGAAACTTTGCGATATGCTGACAGACAGACGAAAGGAGTATATCGCAGAGTTTTTGTTCGGTATCACGACAGATACACAGGATATGACAGGAACGGTCCGTTCCCGGCGGGAAGTGAGGATGACGGAGGCCGAGGCTGAGACCGTCATCATGAGCTTTCTCGGGGGATATGCACAGACACCGCCTATGTATTCCGCCTGCAAGGTAGGGGGAAGACGGCTGTATGAGCTTGCGAGGGAGGGCAGAGAGGTGGAACGCAGGGCGCGGGAGATTGTGATCTATGAGCTGGAGATCCTTGCCATGCGTCTGCCGGAAGTAAAAATCCGTGTAAGCTGTTCCAAAGGGACTTATATTCGCACGCTCTGTCATGACATAGGGGAGAAGGCAGGGTGCGGCGCTTCCATGAAGAGCCTGCTTCGCACAAAGGCCGGTGGATTTGCACTGGAAGACGCGAACACGCTTGCCGGGATCGAGACGGCTCAAAGAGAAGGGAAGCTGGGGCAGATGCTTGTCCCGGTGGAGGAAATGTTCGCGCAGCTTCCGCCGATCACCGTCAGAGAAGAATTTACCGGCGCCGTTTGCAATGGAAATCCGTTGTATTTGCGGCAGGTTACCGGGCGGTCGGGATGGACGGACGGGGAACAGGCGAAAGTGTATGATCACGAAGGGAAATTTTACGGTATTTACGCCTTCCGGATTATGAAGGGACGTTTTGAACCCGTGAAAATGTTTTTGGACAGATAGACAGAGAGCGGATCGGTAAAAAGAGGCTTTGTATACCGGTTTCGGACAGACAGGGAGCGGATCATATTATGCGGTTGATACAGGGTACCACGCAGTTTATGCTGGGCGGAGCGTGCGCCGTTGCCATCGGGAAGTTTGACGGCATCCACAGAGGGCATCAGGAGCTTTTAAAATACATATTAAAACAGAAGGAACATGGGCTGGCGGCTGCGGTTTTTACTTTTGATCCGCCGCCGTCCGTGTTTTTCGGCTCAGCAAAAAGCCGGAGTCTGATGACAAGAGAAGAAAAGCGCCGGATTTTCGAGAAGATCGGCATCGATGTGCTGATTGAATTTCCACTGTGCGCGGAGACGGCTGCCATACCGCCGCAGACATTTATTGAGGAAATTCTCGTAAAACAGATGCGGGCGGCCTATGTGGCGGCGGGGACCGATGTCACATTTGGCGACCGGGGAAGGGGCGACAGCGGGATGATGCTGGAGTATGGGAGAAAGCTCGGCTTTACGGTAAAGATCGTGGACAAGATCTGTGTGGACGGCAGAGAAATCAGTTCCAGCCTGATCCGGGAACAACTGGAACAGGGGAAGATGGAGCAGGTACGGGAATTGATCGGGTTTCCCTACAGCGTGACGGGAACTGTCGTCCATGGGCGGCAGCTTGGCCGGACGATCGGAATGCCTACGGTCAATCTGCTGCCGCCGGCGGATAAGCTGCTGCCGCCGCGGGGCGTCTATTTTTCCAACGTCTCTTATCATGGCCGGCATTATCAGAGTATCAGCAACATTGGCTGTAAACCGACGGTCAGTGAAGAAAATGTCATGGGGGTGGAGACTTATCTCTATGATTTTGACGAAGATATTTACGGCAGGGAGATTATTGTCAATCTGCTGGCCTTTAAGCGGCCGGAGATGAAATTCCGCTGCGTGGAAGAATTAAAGTGTCAGATGCAGAGAGACATCCGGGAAGGCAGAGAATACTTGCATACAATCATACAATAATATAGTAAAATAGTACTTGTCACTTACATTTTTATCGCTTAAAATAAAAAATGGATGTAAATGGCATGAAAGATTTATAAATTATTTATAAATCTGTTGCACGTAAGTTTTGGGTTGATGGGAATGAAGGGGTACATAAGATGAATGCTTCGGTATTATTGTCTATGGCAGGCGGACTCGGATTGTTTTTATTTGGTATGAAACTGATGAGCGAAGGGATCGAAAAAGTGGCAGGAGACAAACTGCGGGGGATTCTTGAGTTTTTTACGACAAACCGCTTTACAGGTATGTTGGTCGGTATTGTGTTTACGGCGATCGTCCAGTCTTCCAGCGCATGTACGGTCATGGTTGTCAGCTTTGTCAACTCCGGTCTGATGACTCTGTATCAGGCTGCGGGCGTCATTTTGGGTGCGAATATCGGTACCACTGTGACATCTCAGCTTGTTTCTTTTAACTTATCTGAAATTGCCCCGGTATTTCTACTCGGCGGGGTGATCACTGTAATGTTTATCAAAAATAATATGGCAAAAAAAATCGGCGAGATCGTGCTTGGCTTTGGTGTGCTCTTTATGGGATTGTCAGGCATGTCGGGCGCTATGGCCGGACTCAGGGAAGATCCGAATATCGCGCTCCTGTTCGGTTCTCTCACAAGTCCGTTTCTGGCGGTACTGCTTGGTACGGTCGTGACGACCGTCATTCAGAGTTCTTCCGTGACTGTGAGCATTATTTTGCTGATGGCCAATCAGGGATTGCTCGGACTCCCGATCTGTATGTTCATTATTCTCGGGTGTAACATCGGCTCCTGCGCGTCGGCGATGCTGGCTTCGCTTGCCGGCAAGAAAGATGCCAAACGGGCGGCAATGATCCATCTTCTGTTCAATATATTTGGCACAATCATCTTCTATTTTATTTTCCTTGTGGGAGTCGGCCCCATTGTAACCATGCTGTCGGAGATCTCGGGCGGAAATCCGGGGCGGTGCGTGGCCAATGCGCATACGATCATTAAGATTGCGCAGGTGATTCTGCTGTTTCCGTTTTCCGGGCTGCTCGTAAAGATGACCTATCTGTGTGTGCCGGGCGATGACAAGAAAGTCGGTTATCGCGACAGCTTCCAGCTCAAATATATCGGTGACAAGGTCGTGTTTAATCCGGCTACCGCCGTTGTGGAAGTGATCAAAGAGATCGAGAGAATGGCCTCTCTTGCCAGCGAGAATCTGAACCGCGCCATGAATGCGCTGATTACATTGGACGAGGAAGACATTGAGGAAGTCTATAAAGTAGAAAAAAACATTAATTTTTTAAACCATTCGATCACGGACTATCTGGTGAAGATCAATCAGACGACACTGCCGATCGAAGATTTGAAGAGCATCGGCGCTTTGTTCCATGTTGTCAATGACATTGAGCGTATCGGCGATCATGCGGAAAACGTGGCGGACTGCGCAGGCCGCAGGAGAGAGAATGGAGCGACTTTCAGCAAATCGGCTCAGAAAGAGATGGGAGATATGCTGGATATGGTCAATAAGATCGTTCAGTATTCGGTGGATATGTTTGCCACGAGCAATGAGGCACATGTACAGGATATTATGGAGCTGGAGGATGCCATCGACGAAAAAGAGCGGGAACTGCAAAGACTGCATGTGGAACGGCTGACGAGAAATGAATGTACACCGGAGGCGGGTATGTTGTTCTCCGATGTGGTGTCAGGTCTGGAGCGGGTATCCGATCATGCGACCAATATTGCCTTCTCCATTTTGCACAGCAACAATGAAGACGGAGAAGAAAAGGAAAAAAAGGCGGTATAGGTCATACATAAGCTCACCGGAGAGAGGAAGAGATGGCAGAAGACAGGACAGAGAAACAAGCGGCAAAAGAGGATGTCGAAAATATTATGCGGCTTCTGGATACGTTTGCAGCAGGCAGTGAAAGCCGGATGAAGCTGGATGTGTCGGAGTCTGCGGAGACAGGAACAATGCGGAAAGCCTATCATCATGGCAGATGTGATGTCGGAAGCCCCTGGGCAAACGGAACATGCTATGATGCGCCGGAGCCGGAAGACTAGTACGATAGTATATATTGGAAATCAGATTCCTCCATTGACAGTCTTTTTACTATTTGTTACAATTTATGACAGATGTAATAAATTTGTAACAAATCGGTAATAATCAGAGGCAGGAGGAAACATGAAGAAAAGGACAGTACAGGCAATCGGACTCCTTGCTGTGATGGGATTGTTATATGCCGGCATGGATACGGAAGCGGCGTCCACCAGGGATCTTGTGAGACCGACGGCGGGGTTTGACCGTGTGTTCGCAGAGGCACTGGCTGAAGAGACGGCATCAGCAAGGGAGACAGAACAGGAAAAAGATACAAAAGAAGCAAAAAACGCGTCAGAGACGGAAGAAATTCAGGACGCAGAAATTATAGAGACAGCAGAGGCGCAGAAAGACGCAAACAGTGTGGACAATCTGTGGGGGTATACGAATCTTGGCATAGCGCAGGTTGATAACCATCTGAATGTCCGGGACAAAGCCGGAGAGGACGGTGAGCTGGTAGGTAAAATGACGAAAAATGCCGCCTGCGAGATTCTCAAAGTTGAGGGAGAATGGGCTTATGTCAAGTCCGGAAAAGTGGAAGGCTACGTGCATACCGATTATCTGCTGACCGGGGAAGAGGCAAAAGAGCGGGCGCAGGAAGTCGTCTACACGGTGGCCAAAGTCAATACCCAGACGTTAAAGGTGCGGGAACAGCCCAGCACCGAGTGTCCGGTTATCACACTGGTAGCGCAGGACGAGCGGCTGGAAGTCGTGGAGCAGAAACCGGAAGGATGGGCGAAAATCATGCTCGATGACGAGGAGGCTTACGTCTCCACCGATTACTGTGTCATTGAAGAGGAACTGGACACGGCCGTTACGATGAAAGAACTGATGTATGGCAACGGCATTTCTAATACGCGCATTGATCTCTGCCAGTTTGCCAAACAGTTTGTGGGCAATCCTTATGTGTGGGGCGGCACAAGCCTGACAAAGGGAGCGGACTGCTCCGGATTTGTCCAGAGCGTGTTCCGGCAGTTTGGGGTATCCCTGCCCCGTTCCTCGAGAGAGCAGGTCAACGTGGGGACAAAGATTTCACTGGCGGATGCTCAGCCGGGCGATCTGATCTTCTATGCAAAAGGCGGAACGATCAACCATGTGGCGCTGTATATCGGTAATGGCCAGGTCGTACATGCCAGCAGCCCGAAGACCGGTATCCGTATTTCCAATGCGACCTATCGGACACCGGCGGCAGTCAAACGAGTGTTGTCTTAACAGAAAATATGGCAGACACGAAAACGAAGAGATTGAGAACAGACCGTCATGGTCTTGAGGAAACGGCAAAGCCGCACAGCTTTTCTGCGATTGCGACTTGCGGAAGATATTTGTGTTTTCCATTGTCCGCATAAAAGCCAGCAGTTTCCGGTCATGGATGACCGGAAAAGCCCTGCCTGAGCCTGGATGGTGAATGCAGGGCGTCTGCGTTACTCTTTTGATAATTGAAAACGTAAGTAGTTGTAAAAGGGTTCTTATCAGAGAAGAGGACAATGAGAAAATACTATATCGGGAGCATGGAGCAAGAAAGAAAACCTGTGCGGTTTTGTTCATCCAAGGCAGTACGTGTGGCTGTTCACAATCAACACGTTTTCGTGTTTGCCTTGCAGAAAACGCTTTACTTCAAGACAAAAGTATGATATACTAATCCGGTATGAATTTTACCACTGCTCAGGACAGGGCATCTCCAACCCGTTCTTAGCGGCCGGTGTATTATGAGAGACAGGAGGAAACAAATGTGATTTCTAAGGAAAAAAAGACAGCGATTATCAATCAGTATGCCAGAAGTGAGGGAGATACCGGTTCGCCGGAAGTACAGGTTGCGGTACTGACTGCGAGGATCGAAGAGCTGACAGAGCATTTAAAGACAAATCAGAAAGATCATCATTCCCGCAGGGGTCTGTTAAAGATGGTCGGTCAGAGACGTGGCCTGCTTGCATATTTAAAGAAGAAAGACATTGCAAGATACCGTACTTTGATCGAAAAACTGGGATTGAGAAAATAATCATGGATTAAAGGCGGATTGATTTTCATCCGCCTTTTCGATATGGAGAAACAGGAACCAATATAGACAGAAGAGAGCTTCCGAGACCACTGAGGTGTGTACATGTGCCTGATATGTATACAGGTCAGTAGTTTCGGCATCTTCTGTCTGTCACAATAATGCAAAGTGAAAAGGAGAAGAATATGTTCAAGACTTATACGATGGAGCTTGCCGGGCGCACCTTAAAGGTAGAGATCGGCAAAGTAGGGAAACAGGCAAACGGCTGTGCTTTTATGCAGTATGGGGAGACAACCGTACTGAGTACGGCGACAGCTTCCGAGAAACCGCGGGAGGGGATCGACTTTTTCCCGCTGAGCGTTGAGTTTGAAGAGAAATTATATGCGGTCGGCAAGATTCCCGGCGGCTTTAACAAGAGAGAGGGGAAGGCTTCTGAGAATGCGGTGCTGACAAGCCGTGTGATCGACCGGCCGATGCGCCCGCTGTTCCCGAAAGATTACAGAAACGATGTGACATTGAATAATATGGTAATGTCGGTCGACCCGGCCTGCCGTCCGGAACTGGTGGCAATGCTCGGCGCTTCGATCGCCACCTGTATTTCCGATATTCCGTTCTGCGGTCCCTGTGCGATGACACAGATCGGTCTGATTGATGGTGAATTTATTGTCAATCCGTCTCAGGAAGAGTGGAAATGTGGGGATCTGAAACTGACGGTCGCTTCTACGAGTGAGAAAGTGATTATGATTGAGGCCGGCGCCAACGAAGTTCCGGAAGATAAGATGATCGAAGCGATCTATAAAGCGCATGAGATCAATCAGACGATCATTGCCTTTATCAATCAGATCGTCTCCGAAGTGGGCAAGCCGAAGCACGAATATACGAGCTGTGCAATTCCGGAGGAGATGTTTGACAAGATCAGAGAGCTCGTACCTGCGCAGGAGATGGAGACTGCGGTATTTACCGATGAGAAGCAGGTGCGGGAAGAGAATATCAGAAAGATCACGGAGCGTCTGGAGGAGGCATTCGCGGAGAATGAAGAATGGCTTGCTCTGCTGGACGAGGCGATCTATCAATATGAGAAAAAGACAGTCCGCAAGATGATCTTAAAAGATCACAAGCGTCCGGACGGACGTGAGATCACGCAGATCCGTCCGCTGGCAGCGGAAGTAGATACGATACCGAGAGTTCACGGCAGCGCCATGTTTACGAGAGGACAGACGCAGATCTGCAATGTGACGACGCTGGCGCCGCTCTCCGAAGTGCAGAAAATTGACGGTCTGGACGAGAACGAAGTGAGCAAACGCTATATGCACCATTATAATTTCCCGTCTTATTCGGTCGGCGAGACGAAGCCTTCCAGAGGACCGGGGCGGCGTGAGATCGGTCACGGCGCTCTGGCGGAGAGAGCGCTGATACCGGTACTTCCTTCGACAGAGGAATTTCCGTATGCGATCCGTTCCGTGTCGGAGACATTTGAATCAAACGGTTCGACGTCGATGGCTTCCACATGTGCTTCCTGTATGTCGCTGATGGCGGCCGGTGTACCGGTGAAAAAGATGGTGGCAGGAATTTCCTGTGGTCTTGTGACAGGAGAAAGTGACGATGATTATGTACTTCTGACAGATATTCAGGGTCTGGAAGACTTCTTCGGCGATATGGATTTCAAGGTTACGGGTACGACGGCAGGTATCACTGCCATTCAGATGGACATTAAGATTCACGGCCTGACGAGAGCGATCGTGGAGAGTGCGATCTCCAGATGCCGTGAGGCGAGACTTTTCATTATGGATACGTGTATGAGACCGGCGATCAGCGGACCACGTCCGGAAGTGAGTAAGTATGCGCCGAAGATCATTCAGATCCAGATCGATCCGGAAAAGATTGGCGATGTCGTGGGACAGCGCGGCAAGACGATCAATGCGATCATTGAGCGCACCGGAGTAAAGATCGACATTTCGGACGACGGCGCAGTGTCCGTATGCGGTACCGATCAGGCGATGATGGACAAGGCTATTGATATGATCAAGATCATTGTCACGGAGTTCGAAGCCGGACAGATCTTTACCGGTACGGTTGTCAGCATCAAGGAATTCGGAGCGTTTATCGAGTTTGCACCGGGGAAAGAGGGCATGGTCCATATTTCCAAGATTGCCAAAGAGCGGATCAACCATGTGGAGGACGTTCTCACTCTGGGCGATAAGGTGACGGTCGTATGTCTTGGGAAAGATAAGATGGGGCGCATCAGCTTTTCTATGAAGGATGTTGCGCAGAAATAGAGGGATTGCTATGAAGATCACATTAAAAGACGGAAGCTGCAAAGAATATGCCCAGGCGATGAGCATCTATGACATTGCCCGTGACATCAGTGAGGGACTGGCCCGTGCGGCCTGTGCGGGGGAAGTGGACGGCGAGGTCGCAGACCTGCGCACGGTTATTGACAGAGATTGCGTTCTCAATATCCTGACGGCCAGAGACGAAGCCGGTCTGCGGGCAATGCGTCATACGTGCTCGCATGTGCTGGCTGAGGCAGTAAAGAGACTGTTCCCGGACGCCAGGGTCACGATCGGCCCTTCGATCGAAGATGGGTTTTACTATGATTTTGATCACGCGCCTTTTTCCAGGGAAGATTTGGACAATCTGGAAAAAGAGATGAAGAAGATCATCAAGGAAGGGCACAAACTGGAGCGGTTTACACTTCCGAGGGCGGAAGCGGTCAAATATATGGCAGACCGGAATGAGCCTTATAAAGTGGAGCTGATCGAGGACCTGCCGGAAGAGGCGGAGATCTCCTTCTATGATCAGGGCGGCTTTGTCGATCTGTGTGCAGGTCCGCATCTGATGAGTACGAAGGGCATCAAGGCGTTCAAACTGATTTCCTCTTCGATGGCATACTGGCGGGGCGACTCGGAAAAAGCCCAGCTTCAGCGTATTTACGGAACGGCTTTTCCTGACAAAGAGGCGCTTGCCGCTTATCTGGCGCACCTGGAAGACATCAAAAAACGCGATCATAACAGACTTGGACGGGAGATGGAGCTGTTTGCCACAGTGGATGTGATCGGTCAGGGACTTCCGCTTCTGCTTCCCAGGGGCACGAAGATGATTATGAAGCTGCAGCGGTGGATCGAAGATCTGGAGGACAGAGAGTGGGGCTATGTGCGCACGAAGACGCCGCTGATGGCGAAGAGCGATCTGTATAAAATTTCCGGTCACTGGGATCACTATAAAGATGGAATGTTTGTGCTCGGTGATGAGGAGACAGACAAGGAAGTGTTTGCCCTGCGGCCGATGACATGCCCGTTCCAGTATTATTGTTATAAAAACGGACAGCATTCCTACCGGGATCTGCCGATTCGCTACGGCGAGACTTCGACATTATTCCGCAACGAAGATTCCGGAGAGATGCACGGACTGACCCGTGTACGTCAGTTTACGATTTCCGAGGGACATCTTGTCATTCGGCCCGATCAGGTGGAAGAGGAGCTGAAGGGCTGCCTGAACCTGGCCAACTATGTTCTGGCGACGCTGGGGTTGCAGGAAGATGTTACTTACCGGCTGTCAAAGTGGGACCCGGATAACAGAGAGAAATATCTTGGCGATGAGGCATATTGGGAGAAGGCGCAGGATGCGCTCCGCCAGATTTTGCTTGAAAATCATCTGCCTTTTACCGAGGCTGACGGGGAAGCCGCATTTTATGGACCGAAAATTGATATTCAGGCGAGGAATGTATACGGCAAAGAGGATACGATGATCACCATTCAGCTCGATTGTGCGATCGCCGAGAACTTTGACCTGTATTATATCGATCAAAACGGCGACAAGATTCGACCATATATCATTCACCGGACGTCACTTGGCTGCTATGAGCGGACGCTGGCGTGGCTGATCGAGAAATATGCGGGCAAGTTCCCGACATGGCTCTGTCCGGAACAGGTTCGTATCCTGACAATCTCCGAGAAGTTTGAGGACTACGCGGAGCAGGTACGGAAGACGCTGGCGGAGGGCGGCGTCGATGTGACGGTGGACAATCGCTCCGAGAAAATCGGCTACAAGATCAGAGAGGCGAGAATGGCGAAGCTCCCGTATATGCTTGTCGTTGGGGCGAATGAGGAACAGGAAGGGCTTGTCAGTGTCAGAAGCCGCTTTGCCGGAGATGAGGGACAAAAGACTCTGGCACAGTTCATGGAGCAGATCTGCAGGGAGATTCGTACTAAGGAAATCCGCGCAGAGCTGCCGGAGGAAGAGAAGAAATAACATACGTGTTTTGAGATTTTTTCAAGGCGGCCGGCTTCATGTGAGAGTGCATGAGCCGGCTGTTTGTCATTTCCTGTCGATAGATTCCGGCTCCGCTTGCGTCGGGAAAACATAAGTTCCTCTTGCCAGATGGGTAAAACTAAGATAAAATGTACCTACGGTGGTGGAAAGTGGATTAAAGTGGCTCGAAATGGGGTCCATTTTCCGTGGCAGACCGCTTTTGGCAGGTGAACAATATGTTTATGGGAGAATACAACCACACGATCGACGCAAAGGGCAGACTGATCGTACCTTCCAAATTCCGTGAGACATTGGGCGATGAGTTCGTTGTGACGAAGGGTTTGGACGGGTGCCTGTTTGTGTACGACAATCATGAGTGGACTGCATTCGAACAAAAGCTGAAATCACTGCCGATCACCAATAAAGATGCAAGAGTCTTTGTCCGTTTCTTTCTCGCAGGAGCCGCAGCGGTGGAAGTGGACAAGCAGGGAAGAATATTGCTTCCGGGTTCTCTCAGAGAGTTTGCCGCGCTGTCAAAAGAGGTTGTGCTGATTGGCGTGGGAAGCAGGATCGAGATCTGGAGCCGGGAGAGATGGGAAGATGCGGCTTCTTTTGAAGATATGGATACGATCGCAGAGCATATGGCAGATCTGGGTCTGAGCATATAGCAGCTCAGACTGGCGGCAGCACAGCGGGCAGAGGGTAACGGATGGAGTTCAGACATAAGTCGGTATTGCTGGAAGAAGTAATAGAATATTTACATATCAATCCGGACGGAACTTATGTGGATGGCACGCTGGGCGGCGGCGGACACAGCTATCATATTGCGGAGAGGCTTTCCTCCAAAGGCAGTCTGATCGGTATCGATCAGGACGATGCGGCGGTGAAGGCGGCAGGGGAACGGCTTGCCCCGTTTGGGGACAAGGTGACCATCGTCAGGAGCAATTACAGAGAAATGGGACAGGTATTGCAGGAAATCGGTATCTGTCAGGTGGACGGTATTTTGCTGGACCTTGGTGTTTCTTCTTATCAGCTTGATACGTTGGAACGGGGCTTTTCCTATAAGTATGATACCAGACTGGATATGCGGATGGATACGAGGCAGACGCTCACAGCGAGAGAGATCGTCAACTCGTATTCTCTGTCAGAACTATCCCGTATCATCAGAGAGTATGGCGAAGATAAATTTGCGCAGAATATAGCAAAACACATTGTACAGGAGAGAGAGAGAGAACCAATCGAGACGACCGGACGGCTGAATGAAATTATCAGGGCGGCGATCCCGGCGAAAATGAGGACAGCAGGGGGACATCCGTCAAAGAAGACATTTCAGGCGATCCGTATTGCCTGTAACAGAGAGCTTGATGTGTTGAAAGA
Organism: Lachnospiraceae bacterium JLR.KK008; assembly: GCA_037015955.1. NCBI lineage: Bacteria > Bacillati > Bacillota > Clostridia > Lachnospirales > Lachnospiraceae > Lachnospiraceae bacterium JLR.KK008. The sequence goes on along the minus strand of CP143548.1, from coordinate 2,235,718 downwards.
CTCTCTGGATATGATGGTCGATCTGTTGCAGCCGGGGGGAAGGCTGTGTATCATCACCTTTCATTCTCTGGAAGATCGGATCGTCAAATCGGCATTCCGGACTTATGAAAATCCCTGTGTCTGTCCACCGGAGTTTCCGGTCTGTGTATGCGGGCGCAGGTCAAGAGGGACCGTGATCACGAGAAAACCGGTATTACCCGGGAGTGAGGAGACAAAGGAGAATCAGAGAGCAAAGAGTGCGAAACTCAGAGTATTTGAAAAGAGGGAGTAAAGATGACCGTGAGAAATCAGGGAAGGTCTGATACGAACCGCAAAACGAGTACACGAGTGGATAGAAACCGGAATCATGTTTATATATATGGCAATACGGCAAAACAGCTTGATGTAAGAGAAGCGATCCGTCAAAAGCCGAAAAGGACACGAAACAGTCACGCAGCGAGAAAGAACAGGGAAAAGGCGATGTTTATGAATCCGGCTTATGTGTTTTTTCTGGCGGCCGCGCTGATCGTTTCAGGCATCATATTGATGAATTACATCAGACTGCAGTCGGATATTACCAACAGCATTAACCACATCGCTGCTCTGGAGAGCGAATTGAACGAACTGAAATTATCCAACGATGAAGAGTACAGCAGGATCGAGAGCAGTGTGGATCTGGAGGAGATCAAGCGGATTGCCATCGAAGAGCTGGGAATGACCTATGCAGGAGAAGGACAGGTTGTGGAATATGCTTCTGAGGGAAGTGATTATGTGCGACAGATAGCGGATATTCCGGATTGAGATAGCAGGTGTATATGTGGAGAGAGCAAGACCGAACAATGTAAAGTTTACAACGAAGATGCAAAAGAAGCTGGTGGTACTGTTTTTGCTTGTACTGTCAGCTTTTGTAGGGTTAAGTGTCAGATTGATACTGATCAACAGAGACAACGGGGAGCAGTATAAACGACAGGTGCTATCCCAGCAGAGATACGACAGCCGGGCGATCCCGTTTAAAAGAGGAGATATAGTTGACTGTAAGGGTACGAAGCTGGCTGTCAGCGAGAAAGTATACAATGTCATACTGGATGCCGACTTGGTGGATGATAAAGAGGAATATATAGAAGCAACGCTGCAGGCGCTGGGACAGTGTTTTGATCTGGATACCTCGGCGATCCGGGCGTACATCGCCGCCAATCCGAATTCCAAATATTATGTGCTGGCAAAGAAACTATCCTATGACGAGATCAATCCGTTTGTGGAACTGCAAAATGACACGGAGAACAATCCGAACATCAAAGGCATCTGGTTTGAGGAAGAGTATGAGAGAAAATATCCGGGCGGCAGTCTGGCCAGCGACATTATCGGTTTTACCGGTAAGGACAATAAGGGAACTTATGGACTGGAAGAGTATTATAATGATACGTTGAATGGAATTAACGGCCGGGAATATGGGTATCTTAATGACGATGCCACATTGGAGCGGACGACAAAGGCGGCGATCGACGGCAATACGATCGTGACGACGATCGATGCCAATATTCAGAGCATTGTCGAAAAATATCTGAAGAAATTTAACGATGACAATCAAAACGCGGCGCGCGACGGCAACGGTGCCTACAATGTCGGCTGTATTATGATGAATGTCAACACCGGAGAGATTCTGGCGATGGCAAGCTATCCGAATTATGATTTGAATGATATTTACAATCCACAGCCGCTGATCGGCTCGGTACTGCTGGATACGGAGGGAAAGGAGTCGGGTGAGGTCATCACACAGCAGATGATCGATGCGATGGATGACGATACGCTGTATGCGAATCTGAACGCACTCTGGAAAAATTACTGCATTACGAGCACTTACGAGCCGGGGTCGGTTGCCAAGCCGTTTACGGCGGCAACGGGACTGGAATGCGGAAGACTGACGGGAAATGAAGAATATTTCTGCGGCGGTTCTCTCTGGAAGGGCGGGCATGAGATCCATTGCCATAACCGGCTCGGAGACAATACGGTGACGGTGAAACGGGCGATTGAGGTATCCTGCAACGTGGCGCTGATGCAGATGGGGGATGCCATCGGCAAAGACAACTTTCTGACGTTTCAGGAATTATATAACTTCGGCCTGCGCACGAACATCGATCTGGCGGGGGAGGCGCGGACGGCAGGACTTGTCTATACGTCCGAGACGATGGGTGAGGCCGAACTCGCCACCTCCACCTTCGGTCAGGGATTTAACGTGACGATGATCCAGATGATCACGGCGTTCAGTTCCCTGATCAACGGCGGTTATTATTATGAGCCTCATATGGTGAGCAAGATCGTCAGTGCGGACGGCACGACGATCAAAAATATCGAACCGAGGCTTTTGAAGCAGACCGTGTCCGCAAGCACCTCGGAAAAGATCGTGGACTACTGCAACGGCGTCGTCACCGACGGAACCGGCAAGACGGCAAGGCCTGCCGGTTATGCCATCGGCGGTAAGACGGGAACAGGGGAGATGGTGCCCCGTGATAAGACCAACTATGTGGTCTCTTTTATGGGCTATGCGCCGGCGGATGATCCACAGATTGCGATCTATGTGGTTGTGGACAGACCAAATACGGAGAGACAGGACGATGCCAAGTTTGCTACCGGTATCGTGAGGAATATTCTGACAGAAGTACTTCCTTATCTGAACTATTTTATGACAGAAGAGCTGTCGGAGGATGAGACACAGGAGATGTCAGAGAGCGGCCTTGCCGTAAGAATTCCGGGAGTCGGGACGGAGGAGCCGGAAGGCGAAGAGGACGGAGAAACTCAGGGAGAAAATGAGGGACAAGACCCCGAGTCGGTGGAGGTGACCGGCGGCGAGGGAGAGGAAGGAGCTGCCGGAGAAGGCGGCGGGGAAGAGATGTCTGAGGAAGAACGACAGTGGCGGGAGCGGATCGCAAGTTATGAGACAGATCCGGAGACCGGGTATCTGATCGAGCCGGAGACCGGTGTCCTCATTGACCCTGCCACAGGGCAGGCAATGAACGGCGCTTCCTTTATGGATTGACAATGAAGGCTTTATGCAGTCATAACCTGTAAGGAAACATAATAAATTTGTAGTAATTCCTTTGTCAGGGGTCTGCATGGAGAAAAATAAGACGTTTCATCGGAAAAAGATATTTGTCGCCTTTCTGATCTTTTTCGTCTGTTTTTTCGGACTGAGTTTTCGACTGTCCTATCTGATGATAAATTGTTCCGGTTACTATGGGGAACAGGCGAGAGCGTTGCATGAGCGGGAACGGAGCATCAAGGCAGCGAGGGGACGGATCGTGGACAGAAACGGTGTGGTGCTTGCGGATAATAAGACCGTATGCACCATTTCCGTCATTCACAGTCAGATAGAAGACAAAGAAAAGATCATCAGCATGCTCTGTCAGGAACTCTCTCTGGATGAAGATTACGTCCGGGGCCGGGTCGAAAAAGTGTCCGCCATTGAGCGGATCAAGAGCAATGTGGAGAAAGAGGTCGGAGACCGGATCAGAGAATATAATCTGGCCGGTGTCAAAGTGGATGAAGATTATAAAAGATATTACCCTTACGGAGAGCTGGCGTCCAAAGTGCTGGGCTTTACCGGAGGGGACAATCAGGGGATCATCGGTCTGGAAGTGACTTATGATTCCGTGCTCGAGGGCGAGGCCGGCACGATTCTGACAGTCACCGACGCCCGGGGCATTGAAGTGGATGAGGCGGGGGAGAACCGGATCGAACCGGTCGACGGCAATGATCTGATTATCTCGATGGATATGAATATTCAGAAATATGCCACACAGCTCGCCTGTCAGGCCATGGAAACAAAAGAAGCGGACAGCGTTTCCATCGTTGTGATGAATCCACAAAACGGAGAGATCCTGGCGATGGTCAATGTGCCGGAGTTTGATCTGAATGAGCCGTTTACCCTTCCCGCCTCGCCGATGGGGACAGATGTGAGCGCAGGAATGACGGAGAAAGAGAAACAGGATGCGCTGAACCGGATGTGGCGCAATGGCTGCATCAATGACACGTACGAACCGGGTTCCACATTTAAGACAGTGACTGCGGCAGCAGGACTGGAGGCCGGCGTCGTGCATACGACAGATACGTTCAACTGTCCCGGCTTTATCGTTGTGGAGGACAGAAGGATTCGCTGCCACAAGAGGGGCGGGCATGGCAGTCAGGATTTCATCCATGCGACGATGAATTCCTGCAATCCGGTGTTTGTGACAGTCGGTATGCGCCTTGGCAGCGACAGATATTATGAATACTTTGAAAAATTCGGTCTCCTGGAAAAGACGGGGATTGATCTTCCCGGTGAGGCATCGACGATCATGCACAAAAAGGAAAATATCGGCATGGTGGAGCTGGCGACGATCTCTTTCGGTCAGTCGTTTCAGATTACGCCAATCCAGTTGATGACGACGGCAGCTTCTTTTGTCAACGGAGGTCGGCGGGTGACCCCTCATTTCGGAATCCGCGCCGTAGATGGAGAGGGCAGGACCGTCAGGAATTTTTCCTATCCGGTCCGGGAAGGGGTCGTCAGCGATGAGACATCGGAGATCATGAAAATGCTGCTGGAACAGGTCGTGGCCGAAGGCGGTGGCAAGAATGCGATCGTGGAAGGATACCGGGTCGGCGGCAAGACGGCGACAAGCCAGACATTGCCGAGGGGGAGCGGAAGATATATCTCCTCGTTTCTCGGATTTGCACCGGCGGATAATCCGCAGGTGATGGCGATCGCGATCATCAACAACCCGCAGGGAACCTATTATGGCGGACAGATTGCGGCCCCTGTCGTGAGACAGCTTTTTGAAAACATTCTTCCTTATCTGGAGGAGACAGATTACAATCGGACATCATCCGCTGCTGCGGATCATTAAAAAATACAGGCTACAGCAAACGGTCAGGAAAGGAACAGAGAAATGATAAGATACAGTACAGTGGTCACACCGGTCATCATAGCTTTTGCCATCAGCGTTTTGGCAGGTCCCCTCGTGATCCCGTTTTTGAAAAGACTGCATGTGGGACAGACGGAGAGAGATGAGGGGCCAAAGTCTCATTTGAAAAAATCCGGAACGCCGACGATGGGCGGTATCCTGATCGTGGGAAGTGCAATGCTTGCTGCTCTGCCTTATGTAAAAAGTTATCCGAAGATCATACCGATTCTCTTTCTGACACTTGGCTTTGGACTGATCGGCTTTCTCGATGACTATATCAAAGTCGTGCTCAAACGTTCGCTCGGTCTGACGCCGCTGCAAAAGATGAGCGGACAGATCGTTGTGACGGCAGTTTTTGCTTATTATCTGACACATTATACGGATGTGAGTCTGGCCATGAAAGTTCCTTTCCGGCCGGAAATGACGATCGACTTTGGCTTTCTGAACATACCGATCCTGTTTTTTATCGTGATCGGTACCGTAAACGGGACCAATTTTACTGACGGACTGGATGGACTGGCCAGCAGCGTGACAATCATGGTCGCCACTTTTTTCACCGTGGTCGCTATCGGTACGGGAAGCGGCATCGAGCCTGTAACCTGTGCGGTCGTCGGTTCTCTGCTCGGTTTTCTGCTCTTTAATGTTTATCCGGCAAGGGTGTTTATGGGCGATACAGGTTCTCTCGCCCTCGGCGGATTTGTGGCCGCCTGTGCTTATCTGATGCAGATGCCCTTATTTATCGTGATCGTAGGTTTCATTTATCTGCTGGAAGTGGTGTCCGTAATTTTACAGGTCGGCTATTTTAAGCTCTCCGGCGGAAAACGTATTTTTAAAATGGCGCCGATCCATCATCATTTTGAATTGTGCGGATGGTCGGAGACACGTGTGGTGGCAGTATTTTCCGTCGGGACGGCAATCCTTTGCCTGATCGGACTGCTGGCGTTATAGAGACTTTAAAAAGGCACGAAGGAGAGATTGGTATGGATTTAAAAGAGAAAAATGTGCTTGTCATCGGTTCGGGAATCAGCGGTGTCGCTGCGGCGCAGCTTCTTTACAAGGCGGGAGCCCGTGTCATTCTCTTTGACGGAAATGACAGGCTGACAGTGGATGAGATCAAAGACAAACTGCCGGCGTATGTGAATGCGCAGATTTATACGGGCGTACTGCCGGAAGAAGTGGAAAAAAGGGCGCAGCTTGTCGTTGTCAGTCCGGGCGTGCCCACGGATACGCCGTTTATCGGGGCGTTCAGAGAGAGGAAAGTCCCGGTATGGGGAGAGATCGAGCTGGCGTATTGTCAGGCAAGAGGGAAGCTGATCGCCATTACCGGTACGAACGGAAAGACGACGACGACTGCGCTGACCGGACAGATTATGCGGGACTATATGGGAGAAGTTTTCGTTGTCGGCAATATCGGCAATCCTTATACGCTGGAGGCGGATCATACGACGGACACTTCGGTGACGGTGGCGGAGATCAGCAGCTTCCAGCTCGAGACGATTTATACGTTCCGGCCGGATGTCTCTGCGATTCTCAATATCACGCCGGATCACCTGAACCGGCATCATACGATGGCAAACTATGTGGAAGTCAAAGAGTCAATCGCCCAAAATCAGAATAAAGACAGCCGGTGCATTCTGAATTATGAGGATACGTACACACGGGCGTTCGGAGAGCGGACAGGAGCACAGCCTTTTTATTTTTCTTCTGAGCGCCGGCTGGAGCAGGGAATCTATCTGGAAGGAGATGATATTTATCTTGCCGATGGAGACGAGCCGGTAAAAGTGTTGAATATTCATGAGATGAAGCTGCTCGGCGTTCATAATGTGGAAAATGTGATGGCTGCTGTGGCGCTGGCTCACAGCATGGGGGTACCGCTGGAGAGCATTCGGGAGACGGTCAGAGAATTCCGTGCGGTGGAGCACAGGATCGAGTATGTGGCGACGAAAAAAGGCGTTGATTATTATAATGATTCCAAGGGGACGAATCCGGATGCGGCCATCCGGGGAATCCGGGCGATGAACCGGCCTACGATCCTCATCGGCGGTGGTTATGATAAAGGAAGCGATTACGATGAATGGATAGAGGCTTTTGACGGTAAGGTCAAATGGTTTGTCCTCCTTGGACAGACAAGGGATAAGATTGCAGAATGTGCGAGAGCACATGGCTTTGAGAACATCATCATGGTGGACAGTCTGGAAGAGGCAGTGGCTGTCTGCGCCGAAAAAGCGGATGACGGCGATGCCGTACTGCTTTCCCCGGCTTGTGCCAGTTGGGGGATGTTCCCCAATTATGAAATCAGGGGTGAGAGATTTAAAGAATTAGTAAGTAAGCTGGAGGATTGAGTTTGGATAGATTCACAGAAAGGAGAAGAAATAAGGCAGATCAGTATTTTGATTACAGTCTGTTGTTTATCGTATTGTTTCTGCTTGGCTTCGGGATGGTGATGATCTACTCTACGAGTTCTTATGAAGCCAGCAAAGACTATGGCGATGCGGCATATTACCTGAAGAAACAGGCGCTGTCCACGGTGCTGGGGATTGCGGCGATGATTATCACTGCCAATATTCCCTATCATTTCTGGGAGAAATTCGCGGTGCCGGGCTATATTCTCTCGGCAGTTCTGATCTGTCTTGTGCTGACGCCGATCGGTGTCAAGGTAAAGGGGGCGAGACGATGGCTTGATTTCGGTATCGGACTGCGATTGCAGCCGGCTGAGATTGCAAAATTGTGTATGATCTTATTTCTGGCCAGTATGGTATGCAGGATGGGAAAGAGCATCCGCAGCAAAAAGGGGTTTCTGATCGTGCTTCTTGTTCCGGTGCCAATCAGTCTGATGATCTGGAAGATCACAGATAACCTGAGTTCCGCCATTATTATTTTCGGGATTGCGGCGCTGATGCTGTTTGTTTCCAGCCCGGACTATAAAAAATTTATTTTACTCGGGCTCAGCGGAGCGGCAGCAGCGGGGGGAGCAGTCTACATCGTCACACAGATGGCGTCATCGGACAGTCTGGATTTCCGCGGTGAGCGAATCCTCGCCTGGCTCGATCCGGAGGCTTATGCCAGCGGTAAGGGGTTTCAGACGCTGCAGGCGTTGTATGCCATCGGTTCCGGCGGCATTTTCGGAAAAGGGCTGGGACAGAGTATGCAGAAGCTGGGATTTATCCCCGAGGCGCAAAATGATATGATCTTCTCGATTATCTGCGAGGAATTGGGATTATTCGGAGCGATTGCAGTCATCTTACTCTTTCTGCTTCTGATCTGGCGATTTATGATCGTTGCCAACAATGCGCCGGATCTGTTCGGGGCGCTGCTTGTTGTAGGAGTTATGGGGCATATCGCGATCCAGGTCATTCTGAATATTGCGGTCGTCACCAATACCATTCCCAATACGGGAATCTCACTGCCCTTTATCAGTTACGGAGGTTCTTCCGTCCTGTTTTTGCTCGTCGAGATCGGACTGGTGCTCAGTGTGTCCCATTCCATTCGTTTCAAAGACGTATAGCCGTACAAGATACATAAATGCGGATTTTTCATATGATAGAATATGTCGTTTTTCATCAAAGGTAGAGAAGGTGGATCGGTGGATTCTATTCATATTTGCGGTGGTTATCCGCTTCACGGGAGTGTACGGATACAGGGGTCCAAAAATGCGGTGCTGCCTGTTCTGGCTGCCACCCTTCTTGTAGAAGGGAAGGTGACACTCTGTAACTGTCCGAGGATCGCGGATGTCTTATGTATGGTGGAGCTTTTAAGGAGTGTCGGCTGCCACGTGGAGCAGGAAGGCGGCCGGATTACAGTCGATGCCAGCAGCGTGGCAGGCAGTAGTCTGCCGCAGCAGTATGTGACGCAGATGCGCTCTTCCGCAGTAATGATGGGTGCCATTCTCGGAAGAAAAGGGCGGGTCAGCATCAGCTATCCGGGCGGCTGTGTAATCGGCAAGCGTCCCATTGACATCCATCTGCAGGCGTTTTCCCGTCTGGGAGTCCTGTTTGAGGAAGCGGGTAACAGTCTGACCGCATGGGCGGAGAAATTATGGGGCAATGAGATTACACTCGCGTTTCCGAGCGTGGGAGCTACAGAGAACAGCATTCTGGCGGCTGTTCTCGCCGAGGGAGAGACCGTGATCCACAATGCGGCCAGGGAACCGGAGATTGGGGCGCTATGCGAATTTCTTGTCTGCGCCGGTGCACAGATCCACCGGGAGGAAGCGGGAAGGCGGATTCGCATCCGGGGCGTAAGGAGACTGCATTCGTGCAGATACTGCATTCCCTGTGACAGAATTGTGGCCGGTACGTATCTGTTTGGCTGTATGGCTGCGGGCGGTGAGATCAGTCTGACGGAGGCGGATGCGGGACAGCTTGAGGCGGTGCTGTCGGTCATCCGGCAGATGGGCGGTGTCCTCGACTGTGGCAAGAGAGAGATCCGGCTGCGGGCGCCGGAAAGGCCGCTGCCGGTACCTTATCTGAAGACAGAAGTGTATCCGGGCTATCCGACGGATCTGCAAAGTCAGCTGTTGGCGGCGCTGGCGCTGGCAGATGGCGAGAGTGTTGTCGAGGAGACGATCTTTGAAAACCGTTTCCGTGCCGTTGCGGGCCTGCGGCAGATGGGCGCATGTATGGGGATTGACGCCTCCTGCGTGCGGATCAGAGGCGTGAAAGAGCTCCATGGAGCACGGGTGGCAGCCGAGGAACTTCGCGGAGGGGCGGCGCTTTGCATGGCGGCGCTGGCGGCAAAAGGAGATACGTATATTACGGGACGACATTTCATAGACAGGGGATACGAGACGCTGGAGCAGGATATCCGCAGTCTTGGAGGCAGGATATGAAGAGAAGAACAGTGGTGCTCTTATGTATATGCGGGGCGCTTTTGATACTGGGGGTGGCAGCGTCCGCGCTGCTGCGGTATTATAAAGTGACGACCGTATATGTGGAAGGGAATGTACATTATAGTAATGAAGAGATCATGGATATGGTCATGACCGGAAAGCTGGGAGACAACTCGCTGTACCTTGCACTGAAATATAAGAACAAGGGGGTGGACGACATCCCCTTTGTACAGACGATGGATGTGGACATCCTCTCTCCGGATACGATCAGAATCACCGTATATGAGAAGGCGCTGGCGGGATATATTCAATATCTTGACCGGTATATGTATTTTGACAAGGACGGAATTATTGTGGAGGCGTCTGACAAAAAAACTGCCGGTATTCCACAGGTGACGGGACTTCACTTTGGCTATGTGGTGATGCACGAAAAACTGCCGGTTGACAATCCTGATATTTTTGCCGATATTCTGGATATTACCCAGTTGCTCAACAAGTATGAGATACAGGCCGATAAGATACAGTTCAGTAAATCGATGCATAAGACCCTTTATTTTGGGGAGGCCAGGGTCAGTCTTGGCTCCAATGAAAATATTGGGGAAAAGATCATGAAACTACAGGCGATCTTACCGGAACTGGCTGGGAAGAAGGGACTTTTGCGAATGGACAACTATTCGGAGGAAATGCGCAACATTACTTTTGAGCTGGACACGCAGTAGAGGCGCAAAAAAAAGTAAAAAAACAGTTGATAAATTATGTGAAAAATAATATCATGGAATATATGGAGTTTATCAGGGGCCATAAAAGGAGGATACACCTTTGTTAGAAATTAAGACGAACGACGCTGAATCTGCAGCTAAGATCATCGTAGTCGGTGTTGGTGGTGCAGGTAATAATGCTGTAAATAGAATGATTGATGAAAATATTGACGGTGTTGAGTTTATCGGGATCAATACGGACAAGCAGGCGTTGCAGCTATGTAAGGCTCCCAAACTGTTGCAGATTGGTGAGAAACTGACAAAAGGACTGGGCGCCGGAGCGAAACCGGAGATTGGAGAGAAAGCGGCAGAGGAGAATATAGAAGAGATCACCAGCGCCATCAAAGGCGCAGATATGGTATTTGTAACTTGCGGCATGGGAGGCGGGACCGGTACGGGCGCTGCTCCTGTCGTTGCCAAAATTGCCAAAGATATGGGGATACTGACAGTCGGTGTTGTGACGAAACCGTTCCGTTTTGAGGCGAAGGCGCGCATGATCAATGCCATCGGCGGTATCGAACGGTTAAAGGAAAATGTAGATACGCTTATCGTGATACCAAACGATAAGCTTCTTGAGATTGTGGACAGACGGACGACGATGCCGGATGCGCTGAAAAAGGCGGACGAAGTGTTGCAGCAGGCAGTGCAGGGGATTACCGATTTGATCAATCTGCCGGCAATCATCAATCTGGATTTTGCGGATGTGCAGACTGTTATGAAAGACAAAGGGATCGCACATATCGGCATTGGTGCCGGCAAGGGAGATGACAAAGCGGCGGACGCTGTCAAAATGGCGGTGGAAAGCCCTCTGTTAGAGACGACGATCTCCGGTGCTACCCATGTAATCATCAATGTTTCGGGGGACATCACGCTGGCAGACGCCGCGGATGCTGCCGACTATGTACAGAGTCTTGCGGGTGATGAGGTAAATATCATCTTCGGTGCCATGTTTGATGAGAAGGCCTCCGACAGTTGTACGATCACAGTCATTGCCACCGGCCTGGAGACGAATACGACGCCTCGGATTACACCGAATAATTTCCAGACATATAAGACTCAGCAGGTAAAACCTGTGAGAACGATGCCGACGAAGAATATGGCTGCGGCTCCGATTCAGTCTCAGCCCCAGCATCAGCATCAGGCGCCTGCGCCAGCTGTTGCTTCGCCAAATGTCAATGTACAACCTCTCTCGGGCATTAAAAGACCGGCTGATATTAAGAGCAGCGTAGAGGAGAAAACTTTGAGCATTCCCAGCTTTCTGCAGAAGAAGTAAAACAGGAAGAGGCGGCATTTAAAATGAAGAACACAGAGAATGATAATGACAGATTACGGCACGGCCAGAAGCGGCTCTGCCGTTTTTTGTCATAGACGGAGATTTTTAAGAAGAGATCAGCCGGGAGGTATTGACAGAAAATGTCGTATGCTCTATTATATAGATAATCTATACATAGAACATCTATATAAGGAGGGATCCAATATGGCGACAGACAGATCGTTCCTGTCGGGGAACATGACGATGCTGTTGTTAAAACTACTGTCGGAGAAAGATATGTACGGGTATGAGATGATCGATACACTGCGTCAGCGTTCGCGCAATGTCTTTGAGCTGAAGGCGGGGACTTTGTATCCACTTCTGCATGGAATGGAAGACAAGGGGCTGCTTGTCTCCTACGAAAAGGAATGCGGGGGTAAGACGAGAAAGTACTACAGCATTACGAAACAGGGCAGAGTGCATCTCGGTCAGAAGACAGGAGAGTGGCAGCAATACTGTACGGCCGTTTCCGATGTGCTGGCGTTGGAGGGATAGCGTTATGGAAGATTTTATTCATACATTACTGGAGCAGATACGCTGTAGAAAAGCATGGCCGATGATAGAGCGGGAGATCAGAGATCATATTGAGGAGCAGATTGCAGACAACGTCGCGCAGGGGATGACAGTGAAAGCGGCGGAACAGGCGGCGATCGCGGATATGGGAAGTCCGGTGGAGGCCGGTATCTCTCTGGACCGGGTCCACAGACCCCGGGTCGCATGGCCGGTGATCGCGCTGATGGTTTTGATCGGTGCCGCTGGTATTGTCGTGCATTTTCTGATTGGCGGCCAGGAGAGCCTGTCTTTTCTCCGGTATTCTCTTCTGGGATTTGTGCTGATGATTTTTACTTACTGCCTTGATTACAGTGTGATTGGCAGGTATGCGAAGGGGTTGGCCCTGCTTTTTCTGGTGCTGATGCTTGCCGCTGTTTACAGCGGCGTCGGGACGACCAATGGTATGTTCTCGCATTTGGGGATGGGGACGGTACGCGCCGCGTTTTTTGCCCTGATGCAGCTCTATGTGCCGCTGTACGGCGCTGTTGTGTACCAATATCACGGGACAGGATATGGAGGAATTGCCAGATCGGTCCTGTGGATGCTCGTACCTGTCTGGACTGCGTTCCGTCTGCCCTGTCTGAGTCTGGCGGTGATCCTGTTTGTCTCCATGGCGCTTGTGTTGTCCGTGGCCATTGGCAAACAGTGGTTTCTTGTTCCGGGGAAAAAGGTGCTGCTGTGGTCCTGGCTTGGCATTTTCCTGCTTCCTGCTTCCTGGCTGAGCGCCGCATATGTGTTCGGGTGGCTGGAGATCTATCAGATTGCAAGGCTGCGCGCTTTCTTTTCGAATAGCGGGGACGCCAATTATCTTACATCACAGCTGCGGGAAATTCTGGCAGGCAGCCGTCTGCTCGGGGGAAGCGGCGTGGATTTTGCCGGCTGTCTGCCGAATTTTAACAGGGAGTATATTATCGTCTCTCTGGCTTCGGGCTGTGGACTGCTGGCGGTGGCCGCAGTCTGCTGCCTGCTGGCCGTACTGACAGCTGGCATGTTCTCTATCTCGATGCGGCAGAAGAACCAGCTTGGTATGATCATGGGCTGTGGCTGCAGTATCGTTTTTCTGACCAATATTTCTCTTAATCTTCTGGAAAATGCCGGACTGCTCCCTGTTTCGCAGACATTTCTGCCGTTTTTCTCGGCCGGAGGGAGCGGCATCCTGGTCTGCTACAGTCTGACAGGTATGATACTCAGCATATATAAATACAAAAATATATATCCGAAACATATCGACGCCAGGTTCTCTCTGCTTAAGCTCCGAACTGATGTTGAGGTGTAATTGGAAGCAGTGCTTTTATCGGAAGCCTGCGGCATAATGCCGCAGGCTTTTTGTTATCACATCGGAAATTCTTATATAATAACATATCTGAATGCGCGATTCTTTTATGATCAGAGACTATGTCTGTGGAATTTTTTGTAAATTCCTGTCAATAACTATTCCCTGTTGCAGGCATGGTTTTGACAAAAATTTCAGGACGAAATTTTTATAATGGATTCATTGAGAGGTACAGGAGGTGATAAGTGAAATATCAATTATATATTGATACGTTCTTCCTGTTGAATTTCTTCATGGATACCCTGTTATTATTTCTCATCAGAAAGATTCTGAAGTGTACTGCCACGCATTTCAGGATATTTTTAGGCGGGGCGTTGGGGGCAGGACTGGCATGTGCCATCACAGTGATTCCGCTGATCCCCGTGTGGATGAAACTGCTGGCAGGATATGGAATGATCAGTATAGGCATGGTTAAGATCAGTTTTCCGGAAATGAATTTTCATATGGTATGCAGAGCCGCAATCTGTCTGTACGGGTTTGCGTTTCTGCTTGGCGGCTTTCTGGAATTTTTGACGGTGCAGTTTCCGTTTTTCAGGAAACACGGAATCAGTCTGATCGGGATGTGTATGGCTTGTATGGTCAGTTATGCGGTCGTCAGCTACTTATACGGACAATGGCAGAGACGCAAAGGCGGCTGCCTGCTGCCTGTCAAAGTCAGATGGCGGGACAGGGAGGAGATGCTTCAGGCGCTGCTCGATACGGGCAACAGTCTGTATGAGCCGATTGGCAGTAAGCCCGTATCGATTGTGGAAAGGGAGACGATGGAACGGATCTTTGCGGACGACAGACCGGCTGTTTTCAGAGCCATTCCCTATCACAGTATCGGGAAAGCGCACGGAATACTGGAGGGCTATGAAATCACAGAGATGATCATTTTCGGGGAACATGAAAAAATAAAGATAGAGAAGCCGGTAGTGGGATTGTTTGACGGAAAACTGTCAGCAGAGGCGGCGTATCAGATGATATTACATCCCGCATTAACAAAATAGAGGAGGCAAGTATATGATTTTCAAGGTGGCAATACCGGGTAAAATACAGTTTCGCATGATCAGGAGGGACATTAACATCCTCGCACGCAAACAGGGCGATATACACTATATCGGAGGTTCGGAAGTACTTCCGCCGCCTCTTGAGGCAATGGAGGAGGAAGAGGTCATCAGTGACCTGGGGACAGACGGGGAACAGGAGGCCAAGGCAACGCTGATCGAACACAATCTGCGTCTTGTCGTATACATAGCAAAGAAGTTTGACAATACGGGGGTGGGAGTGGAAGATCTGATCTCAATCGGAACGATCGGCCTGATCAAGTCGATCAACACCTTCAACCCCGGGAAAAATATCAAACTGGCAACTTACGCCTCCCGGTGCATTGAGAACGAAATCCTCATGTATCTGCGCAAAAATAATAAAGCTAAGGTCGAGGTATCAATCGATGAACCGCTGAATGTGGACTGGGATGGCAATGAGCTTCTCCTGTCGGACATTCTGGGGACGGACGAGGATGTCATTTACCGGGATATTGAGAATGAAGTGGAGCGAAAGCTGTTGTTTAAAGCGGTGAACAAGCTCTCGGAACGAGAGCGCACAATTATCAGTCTGCGCTTTGGCCTGACAACACCGGACGGGGAAGAAATGACACAAAAGGAAGTGGCATCGCTGCTGGGGATCTCACAGTCTTATATCTCCAGACTGGAAAAAAAGATCATCAAAAGGCTGAAACGAGAGATGGCAAAGGAGGCGTAGCAGAGTCGTCAGGCCGGGTCGAAACGACACAATATTGGGCGAAAAGTTCTTTTTAAAATTTCATAAAAGCACGCATAGTTAAGCGCCATAGTGAGAATCATTTTAGTAGACAAACATCTAGGAGGAATCTTGTTATGGCGCTTAATAAGGTAGAAATCTGCGGAGTCAATACGGCGAAGCTCCCCTCTCTTTCCAACGAACAGAAGACAAAGCTATTCAAGCGGATCAAAGAAGGCGACATGGAAGCCAGAAACGAGTATACGGAAGGAAATCTGCGTCTCGTATTAAGCGTCATCAAGCGGTTTTCCGGAAGCAATGAAAATCCCGACGATCTGTTTCAGATCGGCTGCATCGGACTGATGAAGGCGATCGACAATTTTAACACAGAGCTCGATGTAAAATTCTCCACCTATGCGGTGCCAATGATTATCGGCGAGATCCGACGATTCCTCCGTGACAATAACAGTATCAGGGTCAGCCGGTCCCTGAAAGATACCGCTTACAAAGCTATTTATGCCAAGGAAAACCTGATGAAGAAAAATCTCAAGGAACCGACGATCATGGAGATCGCGGAGGAGATCGGCATCCCGAAAGAAGACATCGTCTATGCGCTCGATGCCATACAAAACCCCATGAGTCTCTACGAACCTGTCTACACGGACGGCGGCGATACCCTGTATGTGATGGATCAGGTCAGCGACAAGAAAAACAAAGAGGAGACATGGGTGGAGCATCTGTCTTTGCGGGAAGCGATGAAGCGGCTGAACGAGCGTGAAAACGAGATTATCACTCTCCGTTTTTTTGAAGGCAAGACACAGATGGAAGTGGCGCAGATCATCGGCATCTCCCAGGCCCAGGTTTCCCGCCTGGAGAAAAATGCCTTAAAGATCATGCGCAATTATCTGGCAGGATAGAAGCAGAATAAAGAAAGACAGATTTGTAAGAAACAGGGGAATGACAGGCCCCTGTTTTTGTAGTATACTCAATTCATAAGTAACAGTTGCAGGGGAGTATCCATGAATCTGAAAAAACGCATCACTTATCTGGACATGGCAAAAGGAGCCGGCATCGTGCTGATGGTGGCAGGACATCTGATTGGTTCGGTGCAGACCATTGACTATAAGCCTTATTTTTCGCCGACTTATCATGTGATCGCTTCGTTCCATATGCCGCTGTTTTTTATTATCTCCGGCATTCTGCTCCGGATTACGCAGGAAGAGCGGAAAGAGATGGGACATATCATATACCGAAAAGCGAAGGGGCTGCTGCTTCCGTATGCCACGTTCAGTCTGATCTATATGGTCATTAACATATGTACCTGTATCTTTCAGCCCGAATTGTTGGAATTCCCGGATCTGTGGAAGTTTTTCATTTACAGTGTGACCCTGCGTGGCGTGTCGGTGCTCTGGTTTCTGCCGACCTTATTTTTCGGGGAGATTTTATTTCTGTGGGTACGAAAGAGGACAAGCGAGAGAAAGACGGCGGCTTCGTTTGCAGTTACCGGTCTGCTGATCTTTTATTTTTCGCCGATTCTCAGCTGGGAAGGCTGGGAGCATAATTTGGGCCTGATGACGGTGGGTTCGCTTCTGCATATGGCGGTGAGAAGTGTATTGTCCTGTACGTTTCTGCTGATCGGGTATGAGTCCGCGCGTTTTTTTCAGCGCCGGCAGGAGCGGTCAGTGTTCGGCTTTGCAGCGGGTGCGGCGCTCCTGATATTGAACGGATTTTTATGTTTTCTCAATGGGGATGTCGATCTGAACTTTATGGTGTTTGATAATTTTTTACTGTACACGCTCTGCGCCTGCATCGGTTCCTTTGGCGTCATCCTCATATGCAAACATATGTACTGTTCGAGGCTGCTCCTGTTTTTCGGGACCAATTCTCTTGTCATCATGGCGACCCATATGGAGTTTAAAGTGATGATGGACTCCATTCGCTTTTCTTACTGGCTCAACCAGTATGTGACAAGGGCGAAAGAGTGGGTCTTGTTTTTGACGATGGCGGTGTTTATCACAGTTGTCGAGGCAGGAATTGTTTTTCTCTATAACCATTATCTCTATTTTCTGATCGGCAAAGAAAAGCCGGAGAGAACACGACAGACGCATGGACGAACAAAGAGTGAACAAGTATCGCGTTTCTGATATGACAGGGCAGAGAGCCGGAAAGATTTTTGAGCTTGCGACTTGCTATTATAAAATATTTCATCGGCGGAAGCAAGACAATCAGAAAATACCATATCCGAAGCACGGAGCAATACGAAAATCTTTCCGGCTCTCTGCCCGCATCAGAAAAAGATAAATGATCGTTCACAGTTTGATCGTTCATGCGCCTGTCGTGGGAGAGAACTTGCAATACAAAGTAATAAAAACAAAAGGAGGTATCGGTAATATGAGACCGTATCAAAAAAATGTTATGAAAAAAGGAATGGTAATCTTCTGTGCGGGACTGTTTCTGACGGCGCCTGCGACGGCTGTGGCGGCGGGCGGTTCCGGTTCTGATTCCATACAGGTTCCGGCGGACGCCACATCGGGCGGTGTGATTCACTCTAATATTTATGGGGAAGTGCTCGTGACCAGGCAGGAGAACGGCACCTATAACTATACTTTTTTCGATGATGACCGGCCTGCGGTAAAGGAACTTCTTGCGGCATTGAATGCCGGACAGAAGATTGATCTCGATAAATTGTTGACAGAGTCCTCCACGTCGATTCAGAAGATTACCAAGGAGGATGGAACGGCAATCCCCAATGATATAGCAAATTCCGGGGCGGCAGCCAGCGACAACAGGGGAAGCTTTTCGGTGGGAAGCGTATATGGACCGGACCTGAACGCGACGGAAATCCAGCAGGTGCAGACGGCTGTCTCCAGCTTTCTGATCCAGAACAATGTGGCGTCGATGAGCGATGTCAAAAAAGTGCGGGCGGCACATGATTTCCTTGTGCAGACGTGTGTGCTGGCTCCCAAAGGCAACAAAAATCATGCAGACGATGCGTGGGGTGCGCTGATCTATCATGAGGCAAATGCCAAAGGCTATGCCCGGGCGATGAAAGCACTCTGCGACGCGATGGGGGTCGGCTCGTATATCATCTCTGCCAATAACAGCTCTGCGCTGAAGGATTATATGTGGAATGTGGTGATGATAAATGGAGAATGGTATATCGTGGACGTATATTGTGACGACGGCACATCGAGCTATATCACCTATCTGGTATCTGACAGCGCATACCGGGCGCTGGGCATGAACTGGAATACGGGAAGCAATATTCCCGTCTGCAAGAAAAACTATGACGGTTGATCATCCGTCTGAAATCGGAGAGAAGAGGGAATCAGATGGCAAAGTTATATTTCCGGCATGGCGCAATGGGCAGTTCCAAGACGGCAAATGCGTTGATGGTAGATTACAATTACTATGAGCGGGGCAAGTCCGCGCTGTTGTTAAAACCGAGACTGGACACGAGAGACGGTGAGGGCATCATCAGAAGCCGTATGGGTCTTGAGAAGAAGTGCCGCTTTGTGGAAGATTTTGTGCACTATCCGAAAGAGGAGATCAGGAAGTATGACTGTATTATCGTAGATGAGGCGCAGTTTTGCAAGAAGAGTGAGATCGCTTTCTTTGTGGATGTTGTGGATGAGTGTGACATTCCGGTCATCTGTTATGGTCTGCGCACTGATTTTCGCAGGGAGCCTTTTGAAGGCTCCATCTGGCTCCTGGCCTGGGCCGATGTAATCGAGGAGATGAAGACCGTATGCTGGTGTGGGCAGGGAGCGGCATGCACGACCAGATTCAGTCATGACGGACAGATTATCCGGGAAGGCGAACAGGTATGCCTGGGCGGTGACGATAAGTACGTCGCTCTTTGCCGAAAGCACTATAAAGAAGGCAATCTGGGGCCTGACTGGCGGAAAAAGAGGATGCAGTTCACGAGCAGCACAGATCAACAAGAATGATGTCAGGGCCGATCTGTTTAATATCTTTGTAGCAGATGACGATGTCGGAACTGCCTTCAAAAAAGCGACAGAAATGAAACCCCTCTGAGATGACGATCTTATGGATCTGACCGGTACATTCGTCGAATTCGATGTCCACGACATTGCCAATCTTCTGACAATTTCTGATATTGATCACTTCTTTTTTCTGAAAACAGGAGAATAACATGCGGCTGCCTGCCTTTTCCATACTTAATGTTATCGTATGAAAAAAAGAGCGGGGTGTGCATGACCGGCCTGTATATCCATTGACACAGTGTCGGCGTTTTCTGTATAATGGAAATGTAGTGTGTGGCAGTGTTTCAGACAGGAGGAGCGAAGATGAAATGTCCGTTTTGCGGTCATGAGAATACGAGAGTCATCGACTCCAGGCCTGCGGATGACAACAATTCCATTCGCAGACGCCGGGTATGCGATGAGTGTGACAAGCGGTTTACGACATATGAAAAGGTAGAGACAATACCGGTCATCATTATTAAAAAAGATGATAACAGAGAGACTTATGACCGCACCAAAATAGAGGCCGGAGTACTGCGCGCCTGCTATAAGAGGCCGATCAGCGCCGGACAGATTACCCAGCTTGTGGATGAAGTGGAGACAGAGATCTTCAGCATGGAAGACAAAGAAGTGCCCAGCCAGGTCGTCGGGGAACTCGTGATGAATAAGCTGAAGAATCTGGAGGCGGTAGCTTATGTGAGGTTTGCCTCCGTGTACAGAGAATTTAAAGACATCAATACCTTCATGGATGAGTTGAAAAAGGTGTTGGAATAATAGATGAATATTAATTATGGAACAAAAAGACTTCCACAGGGAAGTCTTTTTTGAGAGAGGACGTTTTATGCTGCAAAGATTTTATCCGGACGAATATGTGGACAGTGCATATGAGATTGACTATGAGGCGCTCTATGAGAAAGGACACCGGGGCGTGATTTTTGACATTGACAATACCCTTGTGCCTCACGGCGCGCCCGCCGATCAGCGCAGCAAAGCCCTGATGGCAAGACTGACAGCGATCGGCTATCAGGTGATGATGCTCTCCAACAATAAAGAGCCCCGGGTAAAGATGTTTTGTGATGCGGTCAGTGCGGCCTACATTCACAGAGCCAACAAGCCTTTTGAGGCGAGCTATCGCAGGGCGATGAAGCAGATGGGGACGATTCCGGGAAATACGCTTTTTGTGGGGGATCAGCTTTTTACCGACGTTTGGGGTGCCAAAAAGGTGGGAATGACGACTTATCTGGTGGCGCCGATTCATCCGAAGGAAGAGATTCAGATTGTGATCAAGCGTTTTTTTGAAAAGATTGTTTTATATTTTTACAAAAGAGAGAGGGCGAAATGATGGGGAATATCAATGGCAGTACGAGGACTTGCGGACTGATCGGAAATCCGGTGGCGCATACGCTCTCGCCGCTGATCCACAATACACTGGCCCGCGATCTGGGACATAATCTCGTCTATGTGCCTTTTCCGGTAGATGAGGGAGAGCTGGAAGTGGCAGTAAAGGGAGCACAGGCGCTGCATCTGCAGGGGCTGAATGTGACGGTTCCCTATAAGAGCGAAGTACTTCCTTACCTGCAGGAGGTCGACGAACTGGCAGGCAGGATCGGGGCAGTCAATACGCTTGTCTGTCAGGGGGAAGGCTTCAAAGGTTATAATACGGATATGACAGGACTGAAGCGCGCTATGGAATCGGACGGCATCAACCTGTCGGAGGAGACAGTGATCGTGCTCGGCGCCGGAGGTGCGGCGAGAGCGGTGGCGTTTCTCTGTGCGCACACCGGCGTGCGGAAGGTATATCTGTTAAACCGGACCGTGGAAAAAGCCCGGGAGATCGCCCGGGAGGTGAATACTGCATTTGGCCGGGACTGCATCGAGGCATTGCCTCTGGCAGAATATGGAAAGATACCCGGCGGCGGCTATCTGGCGGTACAGGCTACGAGCGTGGGGCTGCATCCGCATACGGAAGAGGCAGTGATCGGGGAGCCGGCCTTTTACCAGAAAATACATACCGGTTATGACCTTGTCTACAAACCTTCCCGGACAAAGTTTATGCGCCTTGTACAGGAGCAGGGAGGGCGTGCCTTCAATGGGCTGAAGATGCTTGTCTATCAGGGGATTCTTGCCTATGAGCTCTGGAATCAGGTCACGGTAGAGGAAGCGGAAGCAGAGAAAATACTGATAATGATGAAGAAAGAAATGGGAATCTATGAATGACAATATCGTTTTAATCGGATTTATGGGTTGCGGCAAAACGACGATCGGTATCAGGCTGTCCTATTACATGCGCCACTCTTTTCTGGATACGGATAAAGTGATCGAACGGGAGCAGGGGAAGGAGATTTCACAGATCTTTGCAGAGGAAGGAGAGGCATATTTCCGGGAACTGGAGAGGCAGACGGTCATAAAGCTGGCGGAGACGGAGAGCGATAAGATCATTGCCACCGGCGGCGGACTTCCGGTACAGCCGGGGAATGCAGCGCTCTTGAAAAAACTGGGCAGAGTAGTCTATCTGAAGGTCAGTCCGGAAACGGTGTATGAGAGGCTGAAGGACGACACGAAGAGACCGCTTTTGCAGGGCGGCGACGCGTGCGCGCGGATCAGGGAGCTGATGGCAGCGCGGGCGTCTGCCTATGAGGCGGTGGCAGATGTGACGGTCAGCACAGACGGAAAAGACTTTGAGGAGATTCTGGCAGAGATAGAGGAGAAGATAAGATGAAACTTTTAGTGATCAACGGACCAAATATTAATTTTCTTGGCATCAGAGAGAAAGAAGTCTACGGCACACAGAACTATGATGCCCTGCTGCATATGATCGCAGAGAAGGGTGAGGAGAGAGGCTGTCAGATCGAGGTGTTCCAGAGCAATCATGAGGGAGCGATCATTGACCGGATACAGGATGCCTACGGCGACGGCACAGAGGGCATTGTCATCAACCCAGGTGCCTACACCCATTACAGTTATGCCATTCATGACGCACTGGCCAGCGTGTCCATGCCAAAGATAGAAATCCATATTTCTGACATTACAAAGCGGGAAGATTTTCGCAAGGTGTCAGTGACCAGACCTGCCTGTGATGATCAGATCTACGGGCACGGACTGGAAGGGTATCTGATGGCGATCGATACAATTTGCGGATTAATTGGGAAAAAGTAGTTGAAAAAGAACAGAATATAGTATAAACTATATTGGAATTATAACGTGAGGACATTAGGAGGAATAGACTATGATTTCTGCAGGTGATTTCAGAAATGGCATTACCATTGAGCTAGATAATAACATTTACCAGATCATTGAATTTCAGCATGTGAAACCCGGAAAGGGTGCTGCTTTCGTGAGAACGAAACTGAAAAATATCATCAACGGCGGCGTTGTCGAGAAAACATTCAGACCTACGGAGAAATGTCCGCAGGCACGTATCGACAGAAAAGACATGCAGTATTTATATTCGGACGGGGATCTGTTTCATTTCATGGATGTCGAATCCTATGATCAGATTGCGCTCAATCAGGAGACGATCGGTGATACGCTGAAATTTGTGAAAGAGAATGAGATGGTAAAAGTCTGCTCTCATAATGGCAATGTGTTTGCCATTGAGCCTCCTTTGTTCGTGGAGCTCGCAATCACAGAGACGGAGCCTGGATTCAAGGGAGACACGGCAACGGGTGCTACGAAGCCGGCGACTGTGGAGACAGGAGCAAATGTACTGGTTCCTCTGTTCGTAGAAATCGGTGATGTGATCAAGATCGACACACGGACAGGTGAATATCTGTCAAGAGTGTAACGGAAGGATTTGCATTGATCAGAAGCGCTTATGAGACAATAGATATGAATTCTATTGTCTCTTTTTTTATGTACACAGGCATCCGAAGAAAAATGTCAGCAGAAGCTGACAGACGCCCGCGCGGGAGCAGGTGAGGGTAAACCTGCCCGATTGTACTGACTCATGCGGAGGAAAAGAAAAATGAGAAAGGAAAATTAATGATAACATTTGAAGCATTTTCAGAGAAGATCCGGAAAGGGATCGCCGAATACTATGGAGAATCGTATCAGGTAGAGATACACAAGATACGCAAGAACAATGGAATGATTTATCCGGGACTGACGATCGGAAATGAGAACTCGAACCTCTCTCCGACTATTTACCTGCAGCCGATGTATGAACAATATAAAGAGGGAAAACCGTTTTGTGAGATCATACAGGAAGTGATCCGCATTTACGGGGAGAGTAAAATCGAAGGCAGGGTCGATCTGCGGTTTTTTACAGACTTCTCACAAGTCAGGGAGAGAGTTGCCTGTAAGCTGATCAATTATGAGACGAACAAAGAGCTGCTGTCCTCAGTACCGCATGTGCGCTTTCTCGATCTGGCGCTTGTATGTTATTACAGGATTTTGCACGATATGCTGGGCAGCGCCACAATACTGGTCCGTTTTGTAAATATGAATTTGTGGGGGATCAGTGAGGAGCAGTTATTTGCGCTCGCGAAAGAGAACACAAGGCGTATGTCTGCGCCCCGGATCGAATCGGTGGATCAGATTATGGAATCGATGGCTGGAACACAGACTGTGGTACATAGAGAGGAGCAGCAGTCACAGATGTATGTACTGACGAATGAGAGAAAACTGTTTGGCGCGGCAGCCATCTGTTTTCCGGACGTGCTGCAGCAGTTCTCGGAGCAGATGAAAACTAATTTTTATCTTTTGCCGAGTTCGGTCCATGAAGTGATCTTACTGCCCGAAGGGATTGAGTCCCCGGAAGAGCTCAGAAGACTTGTCTGTAATATGAACCGGACACAGGTGAGGCCGGAGGAAATACTCTCCGATTCTGTCTATTATTATGACAGGGAGAGAGAAAAACTGACGATCTTGTAACATCTGACAGGAAACAGTAAAAAAGCTGGAAAAAATTATTATCAAATATAAAAAGATAGAGACTGGACAATTACGATAAGTTATGTTATTATAGTCAAAGCGATGTAATAATTTTGTAATAACTTAGTTGTATGCACCCGTAGTCTAACGGATAGAACGAAGGCCTCCGACGCCTTTAATGCAGGTTCGATTCCTGTCGGGTGCATTTTACATCGCTTTGACTAAACAATAAGGATTGAAAAAACTATGGAGCAAAATTCAGGAAGCTGGAAAGAAAAGATTGTTCTGCTTCTCGAAGAAGGAGTACAATGGATCGCTCAGAATAAAAAGATCGCCATTCCGGTTGCAGCGGTCATCGTCATTGCCCTCCTGGCAGGTGTGGCCGTGTTTTCCAGAGGAAAGAATGAGGATGAGATCGGGCAGGAGACGGCCGAAAGTGAGCAGGAGTCTCTTGACTATTCGGTGCCGCTTGAGGAAAATGCGGTAGCGGCGGTCAACGAATTTATGAACAGATATTACGCAGCCCTGGCGGACGGCGATGTGACGACGATTGAAGGGATGATGAACTATATCAGTGAACAGGATCGGCTGCGTATCGAGAAAAAGAGCGAATATATTGAAAAGTATGACAATCTGATCTGCTATACGAAAAAGGGACTGACAGACGGCGCTTATCTGGCGTATGTGTATAATGAAGTAAAGTTCTATGATTTTGAGACGCCTGTGCCGGCGCTGACAACGTTTGTCTTATTTAAAAATGAATCCGGTGAATATTATATTTATGAAGGGGATGTGGATGATAATACGTTTTCGTATTATACACAGCTCTCTGCACAGGATGATGTGACCAATCTGTGCAATACGGTGCAGGCCAAATATAACGAGACAGTAGGGGCAGACAGTGCGCTCTCAGAATTTATGAACGGTTTTCCGGATCAGATCAAGGAAGAAGTAGCGGAGGCAATGGCGCTTGCTGCGCAGGCCGATGAGGCACAGCCACAGGTAGCTTCGGCAGAGGAGGAACCACAGGAGGCGGAAACGCCTGAGGAACCAAAGGCTAAGGTGACGGAAGTGGAGACGACGGATACCGTCAATGTGAGAAGTTCTGACAGTGAGACCGCAGATAAGATCGGCAAGGCAGAGAAAGGGACGAAGCTGCCGCTGCTGGAGAAGAAGGGAAATGGCTGGAGCAAGGTAACGTTTGAAGGCAAAGAGGCCTTTATCAAGTCAGAGTACCTTGTAGATATTGTAAATGTGGTCGATGATCCGGATACGCCGGCAGCAGAGCAGCAGGAGGCGTCACAGCAGGAGCAGGGGGCATCGCAGCCGGAACAGAGCAGCAGTACGAGTACAGGGCTGGTAGGCAAGGACGGTAAAGTGACGGCAAAGACAACGGTCAATGTGCGTGCTTCCGCCAATGAGAACGGCGAACGGCTCGGGGTCATTTATCAGGGCGATAAGCTGGAGCTCGTCATGCAGCAGGCCGATGGCTGGTGTAAAGTGAAATATAACGGTGAGACCGGCTATGTGAAGACAGAGTTCGTAGAATAGCAGACAAAAGGCATCATTGACAGTCTGGAGACAGAGTGTCAACGATGCTTTTTTTATTATGTTCTGTCATATAAAAATTCCTTCGGCTTTCCGATATTTGTCTTGACTTTCAAATCTTACATATGTAATAATTTGATTGGAGAGGATAGAAGGTTGAAAAGAGGAGAAGAGAGAGTGGAGATGGACGGGAAAAAGATTGTTCTGTTTGGAAAAAGGAGCCTGCTTCTAATGCAAATGGCGATCTTATGCTGCCTTTTGGGATGTGGCAGCGTTTCACGGGATGCCTTGCAGGCGCCGCCGCAGATGACGGAGTCAGAGTCTCCAAAGGTAGAGTCGGCAGCGTCGCCCGCGGAATCACAGATGACGGAACGGGAACTTCTGGAATCGGAGATGGCACAGATCTGCGAGGACATTTATTTACGGGCGGCGGAGGAAGGCAGACTCAGCGATCCGCAGGTAATCCACAGCATTGTCAGCTGGTATGGGGAACACGGCTATGTGGCAGTGGACAGCAGAAATCAGGTCGATATGACAGGTGCGCAGCAGGCAATGCGATTTTGCGAGGCGGCAGAGGCCGGGGAGGATGTGTCGCTGACTGTGATTCGGGTCGGCGGGCGCGGCGAAACTGCAGTGTATGATCTGAATGTGGAAAGCGGACAGATGGAGATCGTCAGAAGCCGCTACGAATACCGAAACGGCTTTATGCAGAGAACGGATTCGATCAGTTACCAGGCCGAAGACTGGAAGTACACACCGGAAGGGTATCTGATGTTTTGCGGAAAGTGGTTTTCGGAACAGACTTATGTGCTGATGCTGAGCGGTGCGGAGGAATATACGGCTCTGCGGATATGGCCGCTGGATGGGAAATGCAGAAAAATGAACGAAGAATATATCTTTCCTGTCGGCTATGAACATAACAATATGTTTCTCACGGACTGGA
Organism: Lachnospiraceae bacterium JLR.KK008; assembly: GCA_037015955.1. Taxonomy (NCBI): domain Bacteria; kingdom Bacillati; phylum Bacillota; class Clostridia; order Lachnospirales; family Lachnospiraceae; species Lachnospiraceae bacterium JLR.KK008. The sequence continues at coordinate 2,208,930 of CP143548.1, read as the reverse complement.
GTGAGGATGATTTCGGTGAATTGAATTTTTATGATCTGTATGATAAATTTTACCCACGGGTGAACGGGAGGCCGGTTCCCTACAGGACGGCGGATGATCTGAATGAAGGTGCGGTATACGACATCCCGCAGGAGTCTTTTGAATTTGTCCTCCAATCTTATCTGCGTATAGACAGCGAAACCCTGCGGGAGAAAACTGTTTACATTCCGCAGGAGCGGGTTTATGAATATCGGCCAAGAGGATTTTATGAGGCGGAGTCTTCGCACCCCTATCCCGAGGTGACGGCATACAGGGAGAACGGCGACAGTACGATCACGTTGACTGTCCATGCGGTATATCCAAAGGCGGGGCTGTCCAGAGCGCATACCCATGAAGTGACAGTCCGTCCCGGTGAAAACGGGAGCGTACAGTATGTGTCCAACCGGGTCCTTCCCTCAGAAGAGGGAGGTGAGACAAGATGGCATACACCCCGTCTGACACAAGCGCAGTGGAAGGCGGTCTACGGGGAGCGGTAGTGAGACAGGAGCGCGCGCAGACTGCGGATCTCCTCCGGGGAGAGTTTATCATTTTCCAGATAGGATGACACCATGGCAGTGATGTCACCGTCATAGAAGCGGTTCAGGAATGAACTGCTTTCCGCCCCGATATATTCCTGCTCTTTCACAAGCGGGGTATAGACAAATACCCGGCTCTGTTTCTCATAAGTGAGAGCGCCTTTGGTTACAAGGCGCTTGATCAGGGTCTGTATCGTCTTGGGACTCCAGGACGTAGTCTGTAATAATTTTTCCGTGATCTCGTTGGTGCTGATCGGGGCGTGTTTCCATACGATCTTCATCACTTCGAATTCCGCTTCGGAGATCTGAGGCAGACTTCGCATATCGATCCCTCCATAATCCTACAAATGTAATAAAAATATTGTAAACGCTGTTTGGAAAACTGTCAATCGGGAGAGGCGCTTTCTGCCTGCTCCTGCTTTTTCTGCTGTTCGTAGTCCCGCAGAGAATTCAGTGCTTTTGGCGCCAGAGGAATAAGGGCGATCATATTAAAGACTGTCATCAGACCGACGCCGATGTCGCCCAGGTCCCAGACAAAGGTATAGGCGGCAAGCCCACCGATAAAGAGCATGATCAGAGCAAGGATCTTATACAGTGTCTGGGACAGCCAGTTGTCCCCAAAGAGGTAGGCGACATTGGAACTTGCATAAAATAAAATACCAATAAAAGTGGAAAAGCTGAACAGCCAGAGGATGGCGGCAATAAAAATTACCCCCGGATACCCGAGATGGTACTGCATGGAAGTCTGCAGCAGGTCCATACCTTCCGTTCCCATAGTCAATTCAGTGGGAGTCAGCAACATGATCATGGCCGAGCAGCTACAGATAACGATGGTGTCAATAAACACACCGAACGCCTGCAGCAGTCCTTCTTTTGCCGGATGGCTGATGTCGGCGGCAGCCGCTGCACAGGGAGCGGAGCCGGAGCCGGCTTCATTGGAAAAGAGACCGCGCTTTGCGCCGTTCATGATGACGGCGCCGAATCCGCCTGCCACTGCCTGACGCAGCCCGAATGCCTCCAGAAAGATCGTCTGGAAGACGGCAGGGAGTTGTCCGATATTTTTAACAATGATAAAGATGGTCATCACAAAATAGCAGACGGCCATAACGGGCACAATCACATCGAGTACTTTCACGGTGGCATTTTTGCGCAGGACAATGACAGCGGCGATGACGACAAGGACGACTGTCGTATAGAGGGGCGGAATCCGGAAAGCATTTTCAAAAGCGGAGGAGACAGAGTTGCCGATAACCTGACTGATGCCGCACCAGCAGATCAGACCGGAGAGCGCAAACAGGACTGCGATCACGGAATGCCTGCGGTTATTGCCTTTCCTGAGAAAGGTATGATGGATATAGTAGGCCGGGCCGCCGCGGAATCCTCCGTAGAGGGGGTCTTTTTCCTTATAGAGCTGTGCCAGCGTCCCTTCGGCAAAGGCTGTCGAGGAGCCGAGCAGGGCAATGATCCACATCCAGAAGACTGCGCCTGCGCCGCCTGCGGAGATGGCGGCCACAACGCCAACCAGATTGCCCATACCGACTCTCGTTGCGGTCGATACAATCAGCGCCTGCACACCTGAGATGGCGCCTTTTTGGGATACTTTTCTTTTCTCTGCGGTGATCCGCAGCATTTCGGGAAAGAGCCGGAAGGGAAGAAAACGGGTCCGTACGGTGAAGTAGATACCGGAAGGGATCAGGATCAGTACCAGCAGAGGAAGCCCGAGGGAGCTTCCGCCGGGCAGGGGGATTGTAATGAGGTCGCCCCACAATATCGTATAGACAGCGTGAAAGAGGTTGATGAAAGCCTGGCCGATCGCGTTGAAAACAGTCATAGTTAAATTCTCCTTAGAATTGACATGTTAGGTCGTAGCAGTGTCTAACTTGATTATACCGTTCACCACCTTGTTTGTAAAACAGATAATGAAGTTCTGGGCTGCAAAAAATTACCGGGCATGTGCTATAATCGGAATAATGATAAGGAACGGATCGTTATGATGCGTCGCGAGAATAGGAGGGATTTTTATGGATAACGATATGATATTGGCAACTGCTCTCCGCCAGTCAGCCTGTGACTGTAACTGTCAGGCGGAAGACTTTTTGACAGACAAAAATCATGTCTGTGAATCGGTGGCTACAGACAGAGCGAAGCGCTATCTGGAATTGCCGCATGTCTGTAGTCTGGTGTCTTATGGTTCAAATGTCGTAGCCTGCGGACGGGCAGACCTGCTGCCAGAGATCAGACGGTTTATAGACCGCGTTCCCGGCATTGAAAACTGTTTCGAGACGCCGGGCCTGTACGTGCTGAATAAAATACTGGAGAAAGCCGACGCGCGAGTCTGTTTTCTGTCGGATTATTTTCTTCCGGATGCGAACGAGATCTTCCGCTGCCGCTGTGACTGTAGGTATGAGCTGCGTGTGCTGGAACCGGAGTCATTTGCCCGGTGGTATGTGCCGGAGTGGAAAAATGCGCTGTGTGCTGACCGCAGACACCTGGACAGGCTGGCGGTGGGCGCCTTTGAGAAAGGAACACTGATCGGATTGGCCGGATGCTCGGCTGACTGTGAGACGATGTGGCAGATCGGTGTGGACGTTCTGCCCGCATACAGAAGACAGGGAATCGCAGCTGCGCTTACGAACAGACTTGCCAGAGAAACGTTTGAACGGGGGTATGTTCCCTTCTACTGCGCGGCATGGTCTAATGTGAAGTCTGTGAAAAATGCCGTGCGCAGCGGGTTCCGTCCGGGCTGGGTCGAGATGACTGCCAAAAGTACGTCATATATTGAACAGCTACTGACGAAGTAAGTACGGGAGCTATCCGCTGTCTGCAGACTGCAGCCGTCTGCAGGGTGCGGATGCGGTCTGGCAATATCTCTGCGGGATTCGTGCGGAACAACGATTTCTGCAGTTGTTTGACCGTGTCCATATCATCCATGTTTTGAGGGAATACAGCGCTGCATATCGGGAAATGCTAGAGAATATAAGCGGTATCGCACGGACAGTCTGTCAGGGGCATTTAGAGATGATCTTTCTGATATGATCCCGGGGCGGAAACTGCGTGAAAAGCAGATAGAATTTCTTAAAATCCGGGGATGGCTGTCGAAATTGCCGCTCTTTTGTGGTAGAATACAGCTAAGAAGATTAAAGGAGGTATTTCAGATGAGGAAAATTCGTTTACTGGCAATCGCTGCCACATTGTCGATGCTTTTTTCTGTCCCGGTATCTGCTGCAGAGTGGAAGCAGGAGCCGGACGGACGTGTCTGGTATCAGTATGATGACGGGAGCAGACCGGCAGGGAAATGGGAAGTGATCGGGGATAAGATGTACTATTTTGATGCCGAGGGTTACATACATCCGAATGCGGTCACACCCGATGGAAAAATGACAGGAGCGGATGGCTCGCTCGTTCCGGGTTCAAGTGTGTCCAATATCACTTACTCGCCGGACTGTGTGACGACTTCACTTTTTGTCAACGACTATCTGTATGAAAATATGTTTGCCACTTATCATATATTCGAAGTGACCAACCTGTCCCCTTATACGATTCGTCTGACAGTCAATGACGCGGCAAAAAATGCGGCAGGTGTGGTGATCGGAGCGGCAAAGACATCTGAGGAGGATATTCCTTCCGGCAGCACGGTATTCGTGAGAAGTTTTTTTAATGATGTCTCCGGAGTCGTCAGTTTTGACACTACGTTTCAGGTTAAGGAAGAGGACAGGTATCTTCCGGTGCTGCAGGGGATCGTCTATCAGACTGCCGATATTGGAGATAAAGTGACGGTGACAGCCGTCAATATGGGGGATAAGCCGGCGGAGTTTACGGAAGCGACGGCAGTTTTCTTTAAGGATGGCAAAGTCGTCTACTGCGGTACCGATTATCTGACGGATGCCGATTATGAGTTAAAACCCGGGGCGACGATCTCCGGTCAGATCAATGCCTATGGCAGAGAGTATGACACGGTAAAGGTTTATCTGACAGCCAGAAGAAGTAAATGGAGTAAATAACAGTTGATTCAGAGAGCGGAGGGACAGAAGATGTGTACAGCGGCGATCTATCGGACAAAAGATTTCTATTTTGGCAGGACACTGGACAATGATTTCTCTTACGGGGAGGAGGTTACGTTTACGCCCCGCAATTATCCCTTTTCTTTTCGTGAGGCAGGCAATATGGACAGCCATTATGCGATCATCGGCATGGCGCATATCGAAGAGGAATATCCGCTCTACTATGACGCCGTCAATGAGAAAGGGCTCGCCATGGCGGGACTTAATTTTGTCGGCAATGCCTGTTATCAGTCCCCGGCGCCGGGCAGGGACAATATTGCGGTTTTCGAACTGATTCCGTGGCTGCTCGGCAGTTGTGCTACCGTGAAAGAATGCAGGAAAAAACTGGAAACACTCCGTCTCACCGCCCTGCCCTTTGCGGACAGGCTTCCGAGCGCGCAGCTTCACTGGATGATCGCAGATCAGGAGGAAGCGGTCACGCTTGAGTCTGTGGCGGAGGGGCTGCGCATCTATGACAATCCGGTTGGCGTTCTGGCAAACAATCCGACCTTTCCCGAACAGTTGTCGCAGTTGAATAATTATATGAATCTGTCCGCAAAACCGCCTGAGAATCGTTTTGCGAAGGGACTGAACCTGACGGCCTGCAGTCGTGGTATGGGTGCACTTGGCCTTCCTGGCGACCTGTCCTCGCAGTCAAGGTTTGTGCGGGCGGCGTTTGTGCGTATGAACGCGGTATCGGGGGATTCCGAGGGCGAGAGTGTGGGACAGTTCTTTCATATCCTTGGCGCGGTAGAGCAGCAGAGGGGCTGCTGTGAGCTGGAAGAGGGAGCTTATGAGACGACGATTTATACTTCCTGCTGCAATGCGACGAGAGGAATTTATTATTATACGACATATGGAAACCGGCAGATTACGGCGATAGACATGTACAGGGAAGACCTGGAAGGGAAAACGCTGCGCCGCTATCCCCTGATCGACCGGGAACAGATCTACATGCAGAACGGAACCGGAGGCAGTGCGCAGGACAGAACAGGTGCCATATCTTAGAACCGAAAGAGAAAGAAAGTGTAACAATAAGATTGACTGAAATACGAATTCGTACTATATTTAAAATACGAATTCGTATTTTTATTTGGCCCGGAGGGTATGAGTATGGATGATATGAGAGAAGGAATCAGAACGATCACCAAATGTGTCTGTGCGATCGACGGAGCTTATGTGGGGCTGGCTAAGAAACGGGGAGTGAAAAGTAATCTGTTATGGCTGCTGTATATACTGGATGACGGAAAACCTCATTCTCAGAAGCAGATCTGTGAGAAGTGGCTTTTTCCAAAGACGACGATCAATACGCTGATCAAAGAATGTCAGTCGGAGGGCTATGTCACACTGCAGGCGATCTCGGGACAGAGACGGGAACTGCTGATACAGCTGACGGAGAAAGGTCAGGCCTATGTTCGGCATGTACTGCGTCCTGTCTATGAGGCGGAGGAAGAAGTCATGCATCAGTTGATGCCGTGCTGTCCGCCTGGCTTTCTTTCCTGGCTGGAACAGTATACGGACAACCTGAAAGATACTTTTAAGAACAGAGAAAACAGAAAAGAGGAGACATGATGTATGGCAAGAATTCGTTTATCGGAACATTTTACATATGGAAAGCTGCTTCGCTTTGTGATGCCTTCGATCATGATGATGATCTTCACTTCCATATACAGTGTTGTGGATGGATTATTTGTATCTAATTTTGTGGGAAAGACACCGTTTGCAGCGATCAATCTGATCGCTCCGGTGACAATGGTCTTAAGCGCTTTCGGTTTTATGGCCGGGACGGGCGGAACGGCGATTATCGGTAAGACACTCGGAGAAAAAAAGACGGAGGAAGCAAACCGTTATTTCTCACTGATCATCTATACGGTGATGATTGGCAGTGTTGTTCTGGCGGCGGTCGGGCTATTGGTTCTCGGTCCTCTGGCAGCCGCGCTTGGCGCGACAGGGAGCTTATTGGACAACAGTTTATTATATGGAAGAGTGACCTTTCTGGCGCTGCCGTTTTTTATGCTGCAAGTGACGTTTCAGAGTTTTTTCGCTGCAGCGGAGAAACCGACGCTTGGCCTTGGCGTCACTGTGATCTCGGGCGTAACGAATATTGTGATGGATGCGTTATTCATTATAGTCTTTGAGTGGGGGCTGTATGGGGCGGCCTTTGCCACGGCGCTCAGTCAGGTGGCGGGTGCGGTGATACCGGTCGTATATTTTGCTCTGCCCAATGACAGTCTGCTGCGTCTGACGGCTAAGACGAAGTGCTATCCGGCGATACTGTGGAAGATGTGTACCAATGGCTCTTCGGAGATGGTGAGTAATTTAGCCAGTTCCCTGATCGGTCTGTTATATAATTATCAGTTGATGCGTCTTCTGGGGGAAAATGGAGTTGCCGCCTATGGTATTTTGATGTATGTCGGATTTATCTTTGCGGCGGTAAATTTCGGGTATGTGATGGGCTTTGCGCCTGCCGTCAGTTTTCAATATGGGGCGGGAAATGACAGAGAGCTGGGCAATCTGTTTAGCAAAAGTATTCTGCTTATGAGCGCAGCCGGAATTGTGATGTTTTTGACGGCCAGGTTACTCGCCCGCCCGATGGCGGTCATATTTGTGAGTTATGATGTAGAGCTTTTGGAACTGACCGTATATGCATTTCATATTTTTGCCTTTGAATTTCTGACTAACGGCCTGAATACGTTTGCCTCCGCTTTTTTCACAGCGCTGAATGACGGGAAGGTATCGGCTATTCTTGCTGTTGTGCGCACATTTTTATGTAAGACGGTGAGCATCTTATGGCTGCCCGTTGTCTGGGGCGTGGACGGAATCTGGGGTGCGACGGCGGTCGCGGAGGCAGTCAGTCTGCTTGTGACGATTTTCTTTCTTGTCAGAAAGAGAAAGAAATATCATTATGCCTGAAACATGACAGAATAATGTCGTGTTTTTCATGGTATTCTGGACAATGAGGGGAGCGGGTTGGCGTATCCTGCGATCACTTATGACAGGAACAGTTGTGACATGGAGGGAGATCATGAAGATCGACAGACTGATCGGTATCTTATCGATACTATTACAAAAGGATCAGGTGACGGCTCCTTACCTGGCAGAGCGGTTTGAAGTCTCCAGACGGACGATTAACCGCGATATTGAAGACTTGTGCAGGGCAGGGATTCCGGTTGTGACAAGGCAGGGGACTAACGGCGGCATTTCGATCATGGAAAACTTCAGAATAGACCGTGCCTTGCTGACCAATGAGGAGATGCAGGATATTCTGGCGGGACTGCGCAGTCTGGACAGTGTGAACGGAACCAATCGTTATGGACAGTTGATGGAAAAGCTGCTGGCGGGCTCATCAGATCTCATGGCGGTACACGCTTCCATGCTGATTGATCTCTCATCCTGGTATAAAGATTCTCTTGCGCCGAAGATCGCACTGCTCCAACGCGCGGTCAAAGATGCGGCGGAGGTGAGGTTTGTCTATTATTCACAAAAAGGAGAATCAGCGCGGGAGATAGAACCTTATTATATGATCTTTCGCTGGGGGGACTGGTATGTGTGGGGATGGTGTAAGAGCCGCGGGGATTATCGACTGTTTAAATTGAACCGCATGGAAGAGCTGCACCTTTCCGGGCAGAAATTTGAAAAGAGACCGACCGTCCTGCCTGATCTGAGTAACGAGCGGGTCTTTCCGGGCGGCATCCATGTGAAGATACTGTTTGAAGCCGGCTGTAAGTGGAAGCTGATCGAAACGTTTGGCAGGGAGTGCGTGAAAGAACAGGCAGATGGGAAACTCCTGTTTGAAGCGGATTACACGGACAGGGAATATCTGCTGACATGGATTATGGGATTTCGGGAACGGGCAATCGTTCTCGAACCGGAGGAGCTGCGCGGAGAGATCAGAAGCAGTCTGGAGAAAATGTGGCAGAATTATCAATGATATGAGCGAGGGAGGAAGAGATTATGGCAGATAAAGAGTTGGCACAGTATATTACGGATCAGCTCTCAGGGCTGGAAGAAATTCGCTATATACCGATGATGGGCGGTTATGTGTTTTACTATCGGGAGCGCATTTTCGGAGGGATCTATGAAAATGGTTTTCTCGTAAAGGACACGAAGGCGGGCAGACAGTATATGCCGGACAGTGTGCCGGAGCCGCCTTATCAGGGAGCCAAAGAGATGTTGCCGGTGACGATACTGGAGGACCGGGAACTGCTTCAGAAGATGGTGTCTGAGATGTATGGGGAGCTGCCGGAGAGAAAGCCGAGAAAACCGAAAAAGAAATAAGACGCCAGGGCTGGCAGCAGCCTGCCAAAAACAGAGAATCCCGCAAAATGCAGGATTCTTTGTTTTTATAGGGGTTCGGGTGTGTAAAGGCTTTTCATCAGCTCTTTAAAAATTCTCTCTGTCTCTGAATCTCTTCCGGGATGTCAGCGCCCGTTTTCTCTATTTTCGTGCACAGCATATCAAGGTGGTGCTGCTTCTGATTGAGGGTCAACTGGTAGCGTTCGATCAGATCTTTGTAAAGTGGATGCTGCCTGAGGGTGTTTCTGGCAGACACGGCGAAGGGGCAGTAGGTGAAGAGAATGGCCCGCGCCAGCTTGTTCAGGCGGGGTGCTCCTTTGCCCTCGAAAGCGATCCACATCATGTAATCCATGACGAACATTTCTTTGATACTGTTTTTGGCCTTTTGCAGGCTTAATTTTATTTTTTCCTTTGCTTCCGGGGACAGATCATGGTTTCGCCTGTAGAACTGGGCATAGTCGGTGTACTCGCTCGTAAGAGAGGGCTCCGCGATATTGTTCCAGTGGGCTCCCTGGATTCGCTTGCACATTTCCCAGCGGAATTCTCCGGTCATATGAGTCAGCAGCTTGGAAATATTTTCCAGGGCAATGACGGAGATCATCATCCGGGCAGGCGTTGTCCGGCGTTTGCCCTCGATTTCCTGCCACATCGCACCTCTGATTCCCGCATTGGGCATGAGGATAATATCGGGGAGGATTTCCACATCCAGATATTCTCTCATAATGCCCCGTTTCTCGTCTGCGTAGCCGGTCTCTCTGTAGAAGGCGGAAAAATCGACGTCCAGGATGGAGCGCATGGTCCGGTCGATTCTGCCGGGCGTTACGATCGTGTCGGGCAGAGGCTTTAGCAGATTGTGGGAGGACAGGATCGGGCAGAACGTAGAGATCCTTCCGAATGTCATCTTATTTGCGATCGGAAATACATTGTCCAGTTCGAACCGGACTTTATCGATATTGGAATCGAGAAGTTCTTTTTCCTGCTGCGCGGTAATGTTGCCGGAATTTTTCTGTTCCCGCAGGTAGGCCGGGTAGTCAAGATCAAATTCGTTGCGGGAAGGTTCTTTCCTGCCCTGGTAGACAGCAAGGAGCCATTCATATAACGTATAGATGCCCCGTTCGGGCGCACCCTGATAGGAGTCTGCGACGGAGAGCAGCCACACACTGTTTGCCGCGCCCGCCAGGGAGGCGTCCACAAAGCCGAATGTTAAAAACAGTCTGACGGAAGCAGGCATATCTTCCCGCTCGAGACTTGCCTCAAAGACACTCTTATATACTTTATAGAAATCAGCTGTGAGTGTATTTCGCATCGCTCTGTCGACATCCTGTGTACTGTCCTTATCCGGCATTGCCTTGTAGGTTGCAATATCCTTCTGGAAACGCTGCGCCAATTCCTCCTCGCAGTTTCCATAGCTGAGGATCTCGGAGAGAGCATTTGCCAGCTGTGGCGGAATGTCTTCACTGTCAGCCATGTCCGGGATGGCAATATCGGGAGCGGGCGGCTGCGGCTGTTTTTGCATCGCTTCCCTTTCCAGTTCGTCAGTTTCCGACTGGATCTTTCTGTCGTCTTCATCAATGACCTTCGGTTCTTCGCTGATGTCGCTGGCATCCGCATTCTCTTTGCTCTGCTTTGCATAATGATTGAGCAGAGCGCTGGAAAAACGCGCGCTGGAAGTGAAGAACAGGTGCATGACATTGGGTTTGCTCTGGAACAGAGCCAGTAACTGTGGCAGACCGGTGAAGGCGTAAGGTAGGAGTGATGAATCTTCTGCGGCAGTGTATGTGCAGGAATGAATCCCTGTCTTAATATCGTGAATGCCGATGACATCCCCCTTTGAAAGCGTCAGTTTGCCGCCGGGAAAGGCAACCTGCACCGTTCCCTCTCCGACTACATAGAGTTCTTTTAACGGTTCGCCGGCCCGGCAAATGAGCTGTCCTTTTTGAAATGTGATAATCGCCATAAATCCTCCTGTGACATGTGTGTCATAAAATAGTTATCTCGCTGTGGTGATCGGCAGGCAGGACGCAGAAGTGAATACGATCTCACAGACGGGGTTTTCAAATCATGTATTTTATAGTATAGCGGAATTTGTCATATTGCACAACGAAAATTTGCAAAATTGTACAAACTGACAGGAATAAACAAAGGCGTCTGTTTATGACAGAGGGATCCTCTGAAAATTTTTCCTCCAGGAAGCTGTACATAATTCAAAAATATGATAGAATAAAAGACAAGTATGTCATAAAGTAAAAGGGAAGGATTGTCAATGGGAAGCGAAAGATTAAGTGTGGAAGAACTTGTGGAATATTATAAGCCGGATGTAGAGAGCCTGACAGGTTTTATTCCCTGGCTGAAGTCAAACCGGGGAAGCGAGACGACGACGATCTACAGTGAGGAAGAACTGAGCAGACATTCGATCACCTTTCCGGTGTATGACGAGACTTTGATGCGTTTTGTAAAGACGGCACAGGCCAGCAGTCTGATCGACCGCAATTATGTGTATGTCTATTCCCGCAACCGGATTCGCACCGTTCAGGATGAACGGAGGCTGATCGGCCGCGCCACAATCCGGGAGATGGGAGATCTGTGGGGTATTCTTTCCAAATATATATTGAAGGGCAGGACGAAAGCGGCGCTTTGGTCCGAAGGAGTGAGAAATGGTATCTATTTGGACTTGTTGTTGAAAATGGAAGAACTTCTTGCATTCTGGGACAAGCATGGGAAGGAAAGCTAGAGAGGGATACATATATGGGAGAAAAATCGGTTCAGAAAAAACAGTTCATTCTGGAGACAGCCAGGAAGATATTTATGGAAAAAGGCTACAAAGATGTGACGATGAAAGATGTTGTTGAGGCGTGCGGAATCAGCCGGGGTGGTCTGTATCTGTATTTCAACAGTACGAAAGATATATTTGAGGAAGTGCTGAAAACGGAGCGTCAGGAGACAGAAGAACTGTTTTCCGATCATGTGGGAGAAGAGGCGGATGCCTCCGATATGCTGGCGCTTTTTCTGAAAGAACAGAAACGGGAGCTCTTGCGGAAAAAGAACAGTCTGACAATGGCGGCCTATGAATTTTTCTTTGCCAATAAAGTGGCCAGGAAGGACAATGCGCTGCATGCGCGGTTTGACGAGGCGGTGACAGTGATTGAGGAGCTGATCATTGCAGGTGTGGAGAGCGGAGAATTCTACTGTGAGGACCCGCTTGGCTGTGCGCGCAATATCATGTATGTGCTCGAAGGTCTGAAAGTGACGGCGCAGACCGTCGGCATTTCGGAAAAAGCGGTGGATGATGAGTTGCTGTATATCATGCAGGGACTGGTAATCGAAGAATAGGATGGAGGATGCGTTGATGGAAAGTGTGCGACGAATTTATGTGGAGAAAAAAGAGGCGTTTGCGGTAAAAGCGAAAGAGCTGCAGGAGGAGATCACAAACTATCTGGGGATCGATCATGTGGAAAAAGTGCGGGTGTTCATCCGCTATGATGTGCAAAATATCAGCGATGAGACGTATCAGCTGGCATGCCGGAGCGTTTTCTCCGAGCCTCCGGTAGATCTTTTATATGAAGAAACACTGCCTGTGGAGGCAGGGGCCCGTGTATTTTGCGTGGAATTTCTTCCGGGTCAGTTTGACCAGAGAGCGGACTCGGCTGTGCAGTGCATCCGTTTCCTCAATGAAAGCGAAGAGCCGATTATCCGCACTGCCGTCACTTATGTGCTGGAGGGGAATATCACGGACCGGGAACTGGATAAAATCAAAGCCTACTGCATCAATCCGGTAGATTCCAGGGAGACGGATCTGACAAAACCGGATACACTGGAGATCGTCTACGAGGAACCGGAAGACATACCGGTCATGGACGGTTTTTGCCAGATGGGGGAGACGCCGCTTCGTGATCTGTATGCTTCCCTGGGGCTGGCGATGACTTTCCAGGATTTTCTGCATATCCAGAATTATTTTAAGAAAGAACACCGGGAGCCGACGCTAACCGAGATCCGTGTGCTTGACACGTATTGGTCGGATCACTGCCGGCATACGACATTCTCCACGGAATTAAAAAATGTTACGTTCGAGGATGGATATTACAGATCTCCGCTGGAGACGACGTGGCAGTCTTATCTGGACACGAGGGAGGAGATCGTCAAAGGGAAAAAAGACAAATATATCTGCCTGATGGATATGGCTCTGATGGCCATGAAAAAGCTGAAAAAAGATGGCAAGCTGCAGGATCTGGAGGAATCGGACGAGATCAATGCCTGCTCGATCGTTGTGCCGGTGGAGATTGACGGCGAGGCGCAGGAATGGCTTGTCAGTTTTAAAAACGAGACACACAATCATCCGACGGAGATCGAGCCTTTTGGCGGGGCGGCCACCTGTCTGGGCGGGGCGATCCGCGACCCGTTATCGGGACGCTCTTATGTGTATCAGGCGATGCGCGTTACAGGGGCGGCGGATCCGACTGTCCCTGTAGAACAGACGATCAAGGGCAAACTGCCGCAGAAAAAGCTGGTGCGGGGCGCAGCGCAGGGGTATTCCTCCTACGGTAATCAGATCGGTCTGGCGACCGGCTATGTGCGGGAGATCTATCATCCGTCGTATGTAGCCAAGCGGATGGAGATCGGTGCAGTGATGGGCGCCGCTCCGAGGAAAAATGTGATCCGGGAAAGTTCCGATCCGGGAGACCGGATTATCCTGCTCGGCGGCAGGACCGGCAGAGACGGCTGCGGCGGCGCGACAGGTTCCTCCAAGGTACACACGGAGAGTTCGATCGAGACATGCGGTGCGGAAGTGCAGAAGGGCAATGCCCCCACGGAGCGCAAAATACAGAGATTGTTCCGCAGGGAAGAAGTGAGCCGTCTGATCAGAAAATGCAATGATTTTGGGGCGGGCGGTGTGTCTGTCGCGATCGGCGAGCTGGCCGACGGTCTGATTGTCGATCTGGACAAGGTGCCGAAAAAATATGCCGGTCTGGACGGTACGGAGCTCTCCATCTCGGAGTCTCAGGAGCGGATGGCCGTGGTCGTCGATCCGGGCGATGTGGAAAAGTTTCTGGATTATGCGGCGGAAGAAAACCTGGAGGCTGTGGAAGTGGCGACAGTGACAAAAGAGCCGAGACTGGTGCTTCGCTGGCGCGGAAAAGAGATCGTCAATCTCTCCAGAGCATTTCTCGATACGAACGGCGCGCATCAGGAGACGAATGTCTTTGTCAATGTTCCGTCCAAGGAAGACAATTATCTGAAAAAATTCGCGATTCCGGCGGTGGAAGAGGCGTTAAAGGAGAAAGATATTAAGAAGGCATGGCTTGCGACGCTGTCTGATCTGAACGTATGTTCTCAAAAAGGACTCGTGGAAATGTTTGACGCTTCGATCGGTGCGGGCAGTGTCTATATGCCTTATGGCGGTAAATACCAGTTGACGCCGACACAGTCTATGGCGGCCAAACTTCCGGTCCTTCACGGAAAGACAAATACCGTGACGATGATGAGCTATGGATTTGATCCGTATCTGTCGTCCTGGAGTCCCTATCACGGGGCTGTCTATGCGGTCATGGAATCGATGGCTAGGATCGTGGCTGCGGGCGGTGATTACCGGAAAATCCGCTTTACCTTCCAGGAGTATTTCCGGCGGATGACCGAGGAGGCCAGTCGGTGGAGCGAGCCGTTTGCAGCGCTTCTGGGAGCATACGACGCGCAGATCGGGTTTGAACTTCCGTCGATCGGCGGCAAGGACAGTATGTCCGGCACATTCAATGACATCGACGTGCCACCGACACTTGTTTCCTTTGCGGTAGACATTGCCGATTATCATGATCTGATCACGCCGGAGCTGAAAGAGGCCGGGAACCGGCTGATTCTGTTCCCGATCGAGAGAGATGAGTATGACCTGCCGATCTATGAGAGCGTGATGGATCTCTATGGCAGTCTGGCAGAGCTGATCAGAGCGGGAAAGATCGTATCGGCGTATGCGCTGGATGCCTACGGTGTGGCAGCGGCTGTCAGCAAAATGGCATTTGGCAATCAACTCGGAGTGACGTTTGACAACGCATTCGGTGTGAAAGAGCTGTTCCGCAACGGTCTTGGCGGTATCGTAGCCGAAATGACCGGAGATGTGACCGCCGATCTGGAGGAGCGGGACATCGACTATGCGATCGTGGGACAGGTGACACAGGAGCCTGTGTTTGTCTGTGGCGATATGCGGCTTCCGGTGGAAGAGGGACTGCAGGCATGGAAGGGCACACTGGAAAAGGTATTCCCGACCAAAGCGGAAAAAGGCAGTGATCCGGTGGAAAAAGACTGCTATCAGGCAGATCATATTTATATATGTAAAAATAAGGTGGCAAAACCGACGGTTCTGATCCCGGTATTCCCGGGCACGAACTGCGAATACGACAGTGCGGCGGCGTTTGAAAAGGCGGGAGCGCATGTGGTGACGAAAGTCTTCCGCAATCTCTCAGCAAAAGACATCCGGGAGTCGGTCGATGTCTTTGAGTCGGCGATTCGTCAGGCACAGATTATCATGTTCCCCGGCGGATTTTCTGCAGGCGACGAACCGGATGGCAGCGCGAAGTTTTTTGCCACGGCATTTCGCAATGAAAAATTAAAAGAAGCGGTGACAAAACTGCTTCAGGAGAGAGACGGACTGGCGCTCGGCATCTGCAACGGGTTCCAGGCGATGATCAAGCTCGGGCTTGTGCCGCACGGGGAGATCGTCGGCCAGAATGAGGATGCGCCGACACTGACCTATAATACGATCAACCGTCACATTTCCAGGATGGTATACACGAAAGTTGTCTCCAACAAATCTCCCTGGCTGGCAGAGACAGAGCCTGGCAAGACTTATGTTGTGCCGGCTTCTCATGGAGAGGGAAGGTTTGTGGCGCCAAAACAGTGGGTCGACAGACTGTTTGAGAACGGACAGGTGGCCACACAGTATGCGGATATTGCGGGCAATGTGAGCATGGATGAGGAGTGGAATGTGAACGGTTCCTATGCCGCCATCGAAGGCATCACGTCTCCGGACGGGAGATGCTTCGGTAAGATGGCCCACTGCGAGAGAAAAGGAACGGCAGTGGCGATGAACATCTACGGCGAGCAGGATATGCGCATCTTTGAATCCGGCGTGAGATATTTTCAATAGCAGGCAATTACTTAGAGAACAAAACAGGAGGTATCTATGAAGGCGTTTTTGATTTTGGAGGACGGTACGGTGTTTGAGGGCACACATATCGGAGCGGACAAAGAGATGATCAGTGAGATCGTTTTTAATACATCGATGGCGGGTTATCTCGAGGTGTTGACCGATCCCTCCTATGCCGGGCAGGCTGTCTGTATGACATATCCTCTCATCGGCAACTATGGTGTATGCAGTGAGGATATGGAATCGGTGCGTCCCTGGCCGGACGGCTTTATCGTCCGCGAGCTCTCCAGAATTCCCAGTAATTTCCGCAGTGATAAGACGCTTCCGCAGTTTTTGGAGGAGAATGGTGTGCCCGGCATTGCCGGGATCGACACCCGGGCGCTGACAAAGCTGCTGCGGGAAAAGGGAACGATGAACGGCATGATTACGACCAATGAGGCCTGTCATCTGGAGGAGATCATTCCAAAATTAAAAGCGTACACGACCGGGAAAGTCGTGGAAACAGTGACTTGTAAAGAGAAATATATGGTCAGGGGGTCCGTATCTCTGGAGGAGAACGGACCGATCTCCGGCAGTGCAGTCTATACGGGAGAGAAGGAAAAGAAACCCACGCTCGTGAAAGCGTTGAGCGGAAAAGGGAAAAAGGTGGCCCTGCTGGATCTTGGCATGAAATATAATATCGCTGATTCTCTGGCTAAGCGGGGAATTGATGTGACCGTATATCCGGCGTTTACAAGTGCGCAGGAGATTTTGGCGGACTGCCCGGACGGGATCATGCTCTCCAACGGGCCGGGAGATCCGAAGGAATGCACGGAAATTATTCGGGAAATCAGAAGCTTATATGAATCCGATGTGCCGATTTTTGCCATCTGCCTTGGGCATCAGCTGATGGCGTTGGCGACCGGCGGAGACACTTATAAACTGAAATATGGACACCGGGGCGGCAATCACCCGGTGAGAGATCTGAACACTGGAAGGGTCTATATCTCGTCGCAAAACCACGGCTATGTGGTCGATGTGGATAAACTGGACCCGACAGTCGCCGTCCCTGCGTTTGTCAATGCCAACGACGGCACCTGTGAAGGTCTCTCCTATGTAGGGAAAAATATTTTTACGGTCCAGTATCATCCGGAGGCCTGTCCGGGACCGCAGGATTCCGGGTATCTGTTTGACCGTTTTATCGAGATGATGGAGGTGGGAAAGAATGCCTAAAAATCCGAATGTGAAAAAAGTGCTCGTCATTGGTTCCGGTCCGATCGTGATCGGACAGGCGGCGGAGTTTGACTATGCCGGTACGCAGGCGTGCCGTTCCCTGAAAGAAGAAGGGGTGGAAGTGGTGCTCGTCAATTCCAATCCGGCGACGATCATGACGGACAGGGATATTGCGGACAGGGTTTATATCGAACCACTGACGGTGAAAGTACTGGAGCAGCTGATCGAGAAGGAAAAGCCGGACAGCATTCTGCCCACGCTTGGCGGACAGGCAGGGCTCAATCTCGGTATGGAGCTGGAGGAATCCGGATTTTTAAAAGCGCATCATGTGGCGCTTCTGGGTACGACGGCGGCGACGATCAAAAAGGCGGAAGACCGTCAGGAATTTAAAGATACGATGGAAGCGATCGGGGAACCGTGCGCGGCTTCCAAAGTGGTGGAAACGATTGAGGACGGGATCGATTTCGTAAAGCAGATCGGCTATCCGGTCGTACTGCGCCCTGCCTATACGCTTGGCGGCAGCGGCGGCGGGATCGCTTACAATCAGATGCAGCTGGAAGAAATACTGGCCAATGGGCTGCGCCTTTCCAGAGTGGGACAGGTGCTTGTGGAACGGTGCATTGCCGGCTGGAAAGAGATCGAATACGAAGTAATGCGCGATGGTGCGGGCAACTGCATTACCGTATGTAATATGGAAAATATTGACCCGGTAGGCGTACACACAGGCGACAGTATCGTCGTGGCGCCCTCACAGACGCTGGGCGATAAGGAATATCAGATGCTGCGCAGCTCGGCGCTCAATATTATCAGTGCGCTGGAGATCACCGGCGGCTGCAACGTGCAGTTTGCGCTGCATCCGACGAGCTTCGAATACTGTGTGATTGAGGTCAATCCCCGGGTGAGCCGCTCTTCCGCATTGGCCAGCAAGGCGACCGGCTATCCGATTGCCAAAGTGGCGGCGAAGATTGCCCTTGGCTATACGCTCGATGAGATCACAAACTCGATTACCGGCAAGACATGTGCCTGCTTCGAGCCGGCGCTTGATTACTGCGTCGTCAAGCTGCCGCGGCTTCCGTTTGACAAGTTCCTGACGGCAAAGCGCACGCTGACAACGCAGATGAAAGCGACCGGAGAGGTCATGAGTATCTGCCAGAATTTCGAGGGGGCTTTGATGAAGGCCATCCGTTCGCTGGAGCAGCATGTGGACTGTCTTCTCAGTTATGATTTCAGCGCGCTCTCCGTGGAGGAGCTGAAAGAGCGGATGAAGATTGTGGACGATCAGCGGATCTATGTGATCGCGGAGGCAATCCGCAGGGGGATTGATTATGAAACCATCCATGAGATCACAATGATCGACGTATGGTTTATCGATAAACTGGCGATTCTGGTCGAGATGGAGGCGGTGTTGAAAAAAGGACCGCTGACAAAGGAACTGCTGCGGGAGGCAAAACGGATCGAGTTTCCGGACTGCGTCATCTCCCGTCTGACGGGAATACCGGAAACGGACATTAAGCAGATGCGTTATGACAATGGCATTACGGCTGCCTTCAAGATGGTCGATACGTGCGCGGCGGAGTTTGCAGCCAGCACACCCTATTATTATTCCTGCTTTGGCAGCGAAAACGAGGCGGTGAGGACGACAGAACGGAAGAAGGTACTTGTCCTTGGCTCCGGTCCGATCCGCATCGGACAAGGCATCGAGTTTGATTACTGTTCGGTTCATGCGACCTGGGCGTTCTCAAAAGCGGGATATGAGACGATTATTATCAATAACAATCCGGAGACCGTGAGTACCGATTTTGATATTGCCGATAAACTGTATTTCGAACCGCTGACGCCGGAGGATGTGGAAAATATCGTCCGGCTGGAACAGCCGGATGGCGCAGTCGTACAGTTCGGCGGACAGACGGCGATCAAACTGACGGAGAGCCTGATGAAGATGGGCGTGCCCATTCTCGGAACGAAGGCGGAGGATGTGGACGCCGCGGAGGACAGAGAACTGTTCGACCGCATTCTGGAGCAGACACAGATCCCGCGGGCAGCAGGCGGTACGGTATATACGGCGCAGGAGGCGAAGGCGGTGGCAAACCGTCTCGGCTATCCGGTACTCGTGCGGCCGTCTTATGTGCTCGGCGGACAGGGGATGCAGATCGCCATCAACGATCAGGAGATCGAGGAATTTATGGAGATCATCAATCGTATCGCGCAGGATCATCCGATCCTTGTCGATAAGTATCTGCAGGGCAAGGAAATCGAGGTAGACGCGGTGTGCGACGGCACGGATATTCTGATTCCGGGCATTATGGAGCATATCGAGCGCACAGGTGTTCATTCCGGTGACAGTATCTCCGTCTATCCTGCGCATACGATCGACCGGAACGTGAAAGAGAAGATAGCGGAATATACGAGGCGGCTTGCGAAAGCGCTGCATGTCAGGGGACTGATCAATATTCAGTTCATTGCCATCGGCGATGACGTATATGTGATCGAAGTCAACCCCCGCTCGTCGAGAACGGTACCGTATATCAGCAAAGTGACCGGCATTCCGATCGTCGATCTGGCCACGGAAGTGATACTTGGCAAGACAATCCGGGAGCTTGGCTATGAGCCGGGGCTGCAGAAAGAGGCGGATTATTATGCGGTGAAGATGCCGGTATTTTCCTTTGAGAAGATCCGCGGCGCGGAGATCAGCCTGGGACCGGAGATGAAGTCGACCGGCGAATGTCTGGGCATAGCCGGTACGTTCCATGAGGCTTTATACAAGGCCTTTCTCGGCTCGGGCGTGGACCTGCCAAAATTCAGGCAGATGATCATCACGGTGAAGGATGCGGATAAAGGGGAGGCAATCGAGATCGGACGCCGGTTTGAGAAGCTGGGTTATACGATCTATGCCACGAGAAGCACGGCGGAGGCGTTGAAAGAGGCGGGTGTGAGAGCGCGCAAAGTCAACAAGATCCAGCAGGAGTCGCCGACTGTGATGGATTTGATCCTGGGGCATAAGATCGATCTGGTTATCGATACGCCGACACAGGGCAGAGACAAGTCAAGAGACGGCTTCCTCATCCGCCGGACGGCCATTGAGACCGGTGTCAACTGTCTCACGAGCCTTGATACGGCGAGGGCGCTTGTGACCAGCCTTGAAAATGTCCGGGCGGGCAATCTGACACTGATCGACATCGCGGCGCTATAGAAGATTTCACAGCAGGCAGGACAGGAAGCGGAACAGGCGGCAGGGAATGGAACATAAGAGGCGTAACTATCAGAGAGAACTGGAACAGATACTGTCACAGAAAGAGACGAAAGGCAAACGACTCTTTCTCCATAGCTGCTGTGCACCATGCAGCAGTTATGTGCTCGTGTACCTGCGGGAATTTTTCAGGATCACGGTATTTTACTATAATCCCAACATTACCGATGAGGAAGAATACCGGAAGCGGGCAAAAGAGCAGAAACGACTGATTGCCGCGCTGAATGAGGAGGAAGTGGGATTTCCGATTCGTGTGCAGGAAGGCTGCTATGATCCGCAGCGGTTTTTACAGGCTGTGAAGGGGCTGGAGCAATGTCCGGAAGGGCAGGAGAGATGTCGGCGGTGCTTTGCACTTCGGCTTGGTGAGACGGCAAAACAGGCGGCAGCGCAGGGATTTGACTATATGACAACGACGCTGACGATCAGTCCGCTGAAAAATGCGCAGACACTCAACGAGATCGGACAGCAGACGGCTCAGGCTTGCGGGACGGTATTTCTGCCGTGTGATTTTAAGAAAAAAGAGGGATATAAACAGTCAATCGAACTGTCCCGGAAATATGATCTGTACCGGCAGGACTACTGCGGCTGTGTCTTTTCCAGAGAGGAGAGAGACAGACGCCTGCACGGGGATGAATAAAAAGGAATAGTATAAATTATGGAAAAGATTCTTGATTTGATTTCAAAAGAAGTAAGGGCGGCGTTTGCCGCCGCTGGCTACGACGAGTCGCTGGGAAAGGTGACAGTCTCCAACCGGCCGGACTTATGTGAGTACCAGTGCAATGGAGCTATGGCGGGGGCGAAGCAGTATAAGAAAGCGCCGCTTTTGATCGCACAGGATGTAGCCGGGCGACTGTCGGACAGCAGTGTATTTGCCATGGCGGATGCGGTGGCGCCGGGATTTCTCAATCTGAAGATTACGGAGCGGTTTCTCAAAGAGTATATGCAGGGAATGCGCATGGCGCCGAAGTTCGGGCTGGAAGAGTCCGCCAAAAAGGAAACAATCGTTATTGACTATGGCGGGCCCAATGTCGCGAAGCCGCTCCATGTCGGCCATCTGCGCTCCGCCATTATCGGCGAGAGCGTGAAACGGATCGCCAGATATATGGGACATGAGGTGATCGGGGATATTCATCTGGGAGACTGGGGCCTGCAGATGGGCCTGATTATTACCGAACTGAAAGAGCGGAGGCCGGAAGCGGTTTATTTCGACGAATCTTATACCGGAGAATATCCGCCGGAGGCGCCGTTTACAATCTCGGAGCTGGAGGAGATCTATCCCACGGCCAGCGCCAGATCCAAGGA
Source organism: Lachnospiraceae bacterium JLR.KK008 (assembly GCA_037015955.1). Taxonomy (NCBI): domain Bacteria; kingdom Bacillati; phylum Bacillota; class Clostridia; order Lachnospirales; family Lachnospiraceae; species Lachnospiraceae bacterium JLR.KK008. The sequence goes on along the minus strand of CP143548.1, from coordinate 2,187,147 downwards.
AGATGCCGCCTATAAGGAAAAGGCAATGGAAGCCACTTATAAACTGCAGAGCGGTGTCAGAGGATACCGGGCGCTCTGGCAGAAGATTATCGAAGTGTCGGTCGCAGATCTGAAGAAAAACTATGAAAAACTAAACGTGACCTTTGATCTCTGGAAAGGAGAGTCCGATGTCCATGACCGCATTCCCGGCATGGTCGCATCCATGAAGGAAAAGGGCTATGCCCATGAGAGTGAAGGGGCGCTCGTCGTGGATGTCAGGGAGGAGACAGATACAAAAGAGATTCCGCCCTGCATGATTTTGAAGTCGGACGGCGCTTCCCTCTATAATACGACAGACCTTGCTACGATCATGGAACGGATGGAACAAATCGGTCCCGGCGCGATCATTTATGTTGTGGACAAACGGCAGGAACTCTATTTCGAACAGGTGTTCCGGTGTGCGAGAAAAACCGGACTTGTGACACCACAGACGCGGCTGCAGTTTCTTGGCTTTGGCACGATGAATGGGAAAGATGGCAAGCCTTTTAAGACAAGGGAAGGCGGTGTCATGCGTCTGGAACATCTGCTTCACGACATCGATGAAGAGATGTACCGGAGGATCCGTGAAAGTGAATCGATGCGCGCCATTGAGCACGAGGAGGCAGAGCGGACGGCCAGACAGGTGGCGCTTGCCGCGGTCAAATATGGGGATCTGTCCAATCAGGCGTCCAAAGATTATATTTTTGACATTGAAAAATTCAGTTCTTCCGAGGGGGATACGGGCCCTTATATTTTGTATACGATCGCCCGCATCAAGTCGATTCTGCGCAAGTATGAGGAACAGGGGGGAAACTTGCAGGAAGCCTTGCTGCGGGAGGCGGCCGGTGCGTCCGAGAAAGCGCTGATGATGGAGCTGACTGGCTTTGGGGCTATGATGGAAGCGGCTTACAATGAGCTTGCGCCGCATAAGATCTGTGCGTTTATTTACAGCCTGGCGAATGCCTTTAACCACTTTTATCATGAGACAAAGATATTGACGGAGGAGGACGGGGAAAAGAAAGCGGGATGGATCGCCTTACTGCTGTTGACGAGAGATGTGCTGGAGACATGTATTGACCTGCTCGGCTTCTGCGCGCCGGAACGGATGTAGGCAGGACAGATTTATTTTGTGGGAGAACAGGGGGTAATCGATCATGGCAATCGGATTGAGTATAGCAAAAATCATTAAGTATGAGGGGCCGGGAGACGTTCTCGTCTGGAAACACCCGGAGGAGGACTTTAACACGGCGAGCCAGCTTATCGTACATGAGTCTCAGGAGGCTGTGCTGTTTAAGAACGGGCAGGCTCTGGACCGGTTCGGGCCGGGACGGTATACGCTGGAGACGAACAATATTCCGCTTCTGCGGCGGGTGATCAGCATTCCCACAGGCGGGAGGACGCCGTTTCACTGTGAAATCTATTTTATCAACAAAGCAGATGTTCTGAATGTCTTATGGGGGACGTCACAGCCGTTACCGATTCAGGACCCTGTTTATCACATTATTCTGCCGGTACGGGCGAACGGCCAGTTTACACTGCGTGTCACGGACAGCAGTATGCTGTTGAAAAAGCTGGTCGGCACGACGAGAGACATGTCGAAAGCCAGAGTGATTGAATTGTTCCGGGGGATGCTGATGACGAAGGTGAAAAGCCTGATTGCCGATCTGATGACAGCGCAGAAAGTGAGCTTTCTCGATGTTCACAGCCGCCTGAACCAGATCTCTGATCAGATCAGGCTGCAGGTGTCACCGATGTATGAAGAATATGGCATGAGAATCGCCCATTTCTTTGTCAATTCCATAACCGTACCGGATAACGATCCTGGGTATGTGAAGATTCGCACGGCGCTTGCGTCGGCCAAGGAAAAGGAGCTGCTCGCAAGAGGAGCCAGAGCCGAGATGGATATTCTCGGGTACAGCTATCAGGAAAAGAGGACTTTTGACGTGCTTGATAAGGCGGCGCAGAATGAAGGCGCCGGAGCAGGCATTGTGGGCGCTGGTATCGGTATGGGCCTTGGCGTCAATGTAGGTGGTATGGTAGGCAGCGCAATGGGCAGCGCGATGAGCAATATCGCCGGTAATTCTGCCATTCCAGGCGCCGCACTAACAGGGCCGGGGATGGGCGCGGATACGGTCAAATGTCTTTCCTGTGGGACGATGATCCCGCAGGGGGCGAAGTTTTGCTTCGAATGTGGTACAAAGATATGGCAGAACTGTCCGAAATGTGGTACGAAATTGAACGGAATCGTGAAGTTCTGTCCGGAATGTGGCAAGAGATTATATCGGGAGGAGCAGACAAAATGAATCTGGTGATCAAAAAACATATTGCGGCCATCTATGGCATTCTATTTATGGCATTTTCAGCTGTCATGGTCCTTGTATGGAATGAGAAAGATTTTGCGTTCTGGTGCTTTTACTTCAGCACGGTAATCATTCTGGCCAATCTTTTTTTGCTCCACTGCTGTACGGCAGGCGATCAGGACGGAAGCACTGCGATCGTGAACCAGTCGCTGTTCCTGCCGCCGGCGCTCTCCTATATCGCGATCTGTATCGTCACATGGATCAGTTCCATAAAAGGAAGCGGCAGTTATAACGGTTATCTGGCGATGGACATCGTGATCTTTGCCTTATCTGTCATTGCCCAGATCTGTCTCTTTCATGTCAGAAAGGGGATTGCAGCACGGGAGAAAGCCGGAGTGCGTGAAAGCTGAGATACCGGACGTCGGGGAGAAGACACCTTGCCAATAAGGGCATGGATTTTGTTTATCACAAATGCAGCGGAGACTATGATAATCTCCGCTGCGTTTGTGGTTAATGGTACGAAATGATTGGATCAGCAGTCATGGCAGACAAGTATAAGAATAAGGTTCCAAAGAAGGTATATAATGCGCCGTTGAGAGTAGAAGTGAAGCCATATGTGTAGGATTGGGATTGGTGATTAAGTGATTGAGATAGGGTGCTTATGTATAAGGAGCGTCGGATGTGAAAATATAGTTTCGCTTTGTGTTGAATTATATATAATTAAAATTAATAAAGTCAATTTGTGAGCGTGTGGTTGCCTTGAAAATATTTTATTGGTAGTTCATTAGAACAACTTAGTGGAAAATTATCCGGAAATAAAGTTATTTTTCTTTGCAAATGACACCCTGAAATTGCAAGTGACTTAAAATCAAAAAATATAAATCAAAGTACAAAGTTGTGTATCGGTGATTTTCAAATAACTGGTTTGTATCATGCATTTCAGGTAGCATTCAAAGAAAGTATAATAGATACCTTTCGAGTATTTGCGATTTCAACATTTAAGTCTGTTCAAATGATGCGATTGATGGCAAATATTTGACTCATCTATCGGACTTGTAATTTGAAAGAAAAGAAGATAAAAGATGACATTTACCATATAATACTGAAGATGTAAAAGAGGAATATTTGAATGATAAAGTGCAGTAAATGTAACGGCGTACCAGGCGAAAATGATGTAATGGTATGGAAATGCAATTCTTGTGGGAAAACATTTAAGACAACAAAAACACAATTACATAATATAGCAACGCTTAACAAGGGCACACAGGCCATAGTATAAAGCGCAGAGAGAAAGATTTTCAGATTTTCCGCTCAAACGAAACGCGGTCGCTGGCGGCCTGGACCTGGGAGAGAATGATGTCCGTCACCTGCCGTCGGTCCTCAAAGTCAATCGTGTTCCAGTTCTCCAGATGGGCAGACAGAAACTCAATTTTCTGTGGGGAGATTGTTTCCGCGTTCAGCGCCGCGATTTCCTTTATCAACCGTTGGCGGTTTGCGTCCAGCTCCTCGATTTTCCCGTTGGCATAGGACAGCAGAACCGCATTGGCCCCGGTCAGGGTGTTCAGCAGTTTTTCGATTTCGGCCTCCACCTGGGCAAGCTCCACATTTAGAGCGGTCAGCCTGGGGTTGACTGTCTCGGTCTTGGCGGTCAGGGTTTGAAATTCGGAGAGCTTCTTCACCATCTCCCCATAGACAAATTGCTCAAACTCCGCCGTCCGAAGCGTCCCGCAGTCCTCACAGCTTTTGTTGTCCGCCCTCTTGGAGCACCGAAGATACTGCGTCCCTGCCGGGTTGCTCACGCTCATAAGGGCATACCTGCAGCGCCCACATTTGATTTTTCCGGCCAGCCAGGTATTCCGGGCCTTGCGTCCTCCCTGGAACGTGATATTTGCCAGCAGCTTCTTTCTGCAACGTAACCAAGTATCAGCGGGGACAATGCCCTCGCTGGGGGCCAGCACAAGGATCTGTCCGCGCAGGTCCTTGTTTTTTCGCTCCTGCACGTCCCGGCCCTGGTAGAGATAGCAGCCGTTTGTCCCGGCGAAGTCCGCCGCGTCGTTGACCACCACCGCACCCTGACCCTTGAAAAATTCGTACAGCTTCAGGTCGGCCTGGGCGTAAATCGGGTTGCGGAGCAACTGAGAGATAAATCCCCGTTTCAATTCCTTGCCGTAAATCAGGATATTGTTTTCAGCAAAGTACCGGGCAATATCCCCGAACGACGTGGACGGCTCGGCGTACATCTCAAACATCAGGCGGGCTTTTTTTGACAACAGACTACGAGAAAAGAACATGACGATACCTCCCGGATACCGCTGTGTCCTTAAAAATGGGCAACTTTAACACACCCTCCGTTTTCCGTTTTTTCAAAAGAAAGCGGCGGTCTGAAATTTGTTATTTCAAAACCGCCGCAGGACTGCTTGTATTTTGTTCGGGCGTGTAGATACCAATCGCCGAACAACGGTTTTTGTTTTTATCAGGTTTTTTTCAAATCAATTTTACTTTTTTGATCAAAGCTGTTTCCCATCAAAAAGTATCGTTGCAATCCAAAGGTCTATGATTGTAATAGCAATAGAAATGACGGTTGGCATTAAAAATTCCGATACAGAAGTTATGCCGGAGATCAGCTCCACGTTCTTTGAGGTCAAAAGGAACGGATTGAATTTAGCCAGCGGTTCGACAATCCCCAGCAGGGATATGATCGCCACGATACCGCCGGTAAAAAGGATACTGGTGAAAGTCTGCTTGAAAACAACACAGCCAAGGAGCAGAATACTCAGGTACAGGAAACCGATCAGCCACAGATAAAACGCGGCAGTAAAGACATTGGAAAGCATTGTACCCGGCCATAAATAAGCTGTGTAGGAGTAGGTCGCAAGGAATCCGGTCCAGTAGCAGACGGTCATAAGAATTGCCGCCACAGTATATTTTGCGAAGATAACCGCCGAGCGGGGCAGGCCCTTTGTTACCAGCAGTACCAAAGTCCCCTTGGAATATTCACCAGACATACAACTGCCAAACAGGATAATAAACGCGCTGAACCCAACGCCGGAGATGTTCTTATAAAACTGCTCCCACGCATCCAAAGCAACAGGGGCCGACCCCATCTGCATATCCGCCGCCACCGCAGAGAGGATCTCCGGCATAAACTTGGCAAGGAAAGGACTGGTCAGCCCAAAAATCAGAAAGACAGCGAACAGGATAAGAAAGCGGTAGTTTTTCATGTTCTCAGTTAGTTCCTTCTTCAAAAAGGCAACATAGCCGTTCATTGTATCACCTCCAAAAACAGGCTCTCAAGAGACGGCTCCATAATCTCAATTTTGATGGGGCAAAGTGCCGTCTCCGCCAAAATGCGGAATACCGTATGCTGAACTTTTTCCATCTCCTGACTGTGTAATATGATTTCTTTCCCTTTTTCTTCCGCCGTGTTCAGCAAGGGCTGTATTGCCTCCTGACTTTTGAAGGTATGCAAGGCATCATCCCCAGAAAATTCCAGAAGTAGACTTTCGTGACCATGAAGGGCTTTTATTTCCGAAAGCGTTCCCCCGACAACGATCTTTCCCTGGTTGAGCAGGGCTGCATGGTCGCAGATTCGCTCCACATCAGACAAAATGTGTGTGGAAAACAAGACCGTTGTTGTGCCACTGATTTTGCGAAGAATATCCAGAATTTCTTTTCTGCCCACTGGGTCAAGGGCGCTGGTCGGCTCGTCACAAATCAACAGCTTGGGCCGGGTGAGTAAAGCCTGTGCGATTCCAAGCCGCTGTTTCATACCACGCGAAAAGCCGCCAATCGTCTTTTTGACGTTTCCCAGTCCCACCAGAGAAAGAAGTTCCTCACCCCTTTGATATGTTTCCGCCTTTGACAGTCCAATGATCTCTCCACATAACGCAAGGTATCTGATCGGGGTCATGTAATCGTAAAACTCCGGGACATCCGGCAAATAGCCGATATACTGATTTGTTTTCGTCTGCCCAAAGTGAACAGTCTCATTACAGACAGTAATCTCACCCTGATCGGGCCGCAGCAAACCGAGTACCATTTTCATGGTCGTTGTTTTTCCGGCTCCGTTTTGGCCGATGAAACCGAAAACACTTCCCTCCGGTACGGCCATATTCAAATTGTCAATGATCTTCTGTCCGCCGAAAGCTTTTGACAAGCCCTGCATTGTCAGTGCATTCATTGTTCCTCGCCCCTCCCAATAACAAAGTAAGTGATCGGGCCCATGAGTAGGAACACAACAACCACGACCAGCCAAAACACCTTGCTGCCAAACCGATAATGCGGATGCCGCAACACATGAAGCGCCGCAACCACAGCAAGAACAGCATCCAGCACTAAAACTGGAATGAGCAGCGGCAGTATTTCCAATAAAGCGTTCATTTGTAAATACCTCCCATAAATGATTTGATTGTGGATACTTGCATATCCAAAAGGAACCTCCTTTATATTTCCTTGCCGGTTATATTACCATAATGGGAATATAAAATCAAGGGCTTTGAGCAGGTGATTGACTTTTTATTTTCATCATGGTAATATTTCCAGGGAAAGGAGCGTGTTCTTCATGGATAAGCAACACCTGAATCTTAAAATTATGGAATGTGTTTCAAATCCAATCAAGTGCCGGTTGCTGATCGAGATACTGAAAAGCGGGGAGACAACTGCAAAACTACTTGCTGAAAAGTGTATGGATATTCCTCAAACCACACTATATCGAAACTTAAAGCGTATGACCGAAGATGGAGTTCTCAAAGTGGTAAGTGAAACACAGGTTAGAGGAACCGTTGAAAAGACGTATGCTGCGACCTTTGATCTGAACGACACCAATACGATGATTGGTGAGAACTCCGGAAAAATGTATATGCAGATGTTTTTGCAGTACATTTTGACCTTTGCGAAACAATTCCAGACTTATTGTGATGCTCCAGGTATTGATATTAAAAATGACAAATCAGGCTTTTCGCTGTCCTATGTTTATCTCACAGATGAAGAACTGGAAAATACTGCTGCCGCCATTTCCAAAACTTTGACCCCGCTCCAAAATAATAAGCCTGCTCCTGGTCGGAAATTGCGGACAATCGGAGTGATTATTTCTCCAGAGCAGCACAATACGAAGTAAAATACTGCTATAAAATACCATTATTATAGAGACTGCCGCAAAGAGCACCAAAAAAGTGCCGTCCCCGGTTTTGGTGCAGTTTCTGGGGTGGCATTAAACCCGCCAGAGCTTCTGACCACTGTGACCAGAAGTCCTCTTGTCTGCGGCTCCGTCGCTGACGCTCTTGGGCCTTATGTCCTTACAGCGTCACCACCTCCGAAAGTTTCTCCAGCAGTACAGAAAGAGGCCACCATAAATCCGTATAGACCTTTTGCAGGGTCTTGATTTCTTCGGGGGGGGTAAACTCCGCCACAAGTATTCACCCTGACGGCGATTGGATTGAGATTATTTGCACACCGCCTTTGCAGGGAAACGATCTCTTTGACTGGAGCAAGATCAACATGGAGCACATAGACTTTGAGAGCCATTTTTCTCATATATGCTGAAAGGTTGCGAATACCCACGTCTGCCATACGTTCCCGGATTTTTGCTTGTTCATCCGGGGACAGCCAGACACAGACAGACGTACTCCGAATACGCTTTTTCCCGGCGACCAGTGTTGACTGGTTTTCAGGGCTGCAAGACATTGAATTTTGACCGTTCACAGATACCTCCCATAAATTCAGATGTTGACAGTATTTCGATAAATCGGGCCTGGGGAATGATACTATACCAGCCCCTATGAAACCGGAGCTGGAAACCCTTGCGGGGCAAGGCTTTGAGATTGCTAATTTTCAACACATCAGCCGTGGACGAAGCGGGGGAAATGGGCGGGTCTCTTCTGGTCACGGTGTCCAGAAGATATACAAAAACACCGCTCCGATTTTTACCGGAAGCGGCGTTTTGTGTAAGGTTGACAGCCCATTAAATTGTCGTGTTTTTGTATGCTCTTGTTAAGGGAAGATATTGATGAAGAAAAAAGAAGATTTTGAGCATATTTTACTTAAATGTCCAGTATGTAAGAGTGGCTTAGACGATGGCAACGAAACCATTGTCTGGGAATGCGCTTGTGGTTCTTTAAATAGAGGGTAAGGAAGAAGTAGAAAATGTTCCAAAGAGTAATTTGGTTAAGTGTCCTGAATGTGGGATGGAAACCTCAAGAAAAGCTAAAAAATGTGTGCATTGTGGGAAAGTGTTTGTAGAGGATCAACCCCCAATGGGAATATGCGTCGATTGTGGTAGAGAAGTTCCCAGTGGTGCTACAGAATGTCCACATTGTGGTTGTCCGGTTGAAGAGGAGAAAGAAAAAGTTGCGGCATTACAACAAGTGGAAGTTGCTGGTGTAAAAGTAACAAAGAAGACAAAAAATATGATTGTAATGGCAGCTATCATACTTGTTTTGTGTGTCGTTGGTTGTGGGGGGTTATAAAATTTATTCTGATAAAAAATCAGAACGAGAGCGTGTTGAAGCTTATAATACCTATATAGATAATTTGACTTTTGCTCAGATTTGTATGGTTGCCGGAGGTAGAGATGCTGAATCACTATGTAACCTGACTTTAAGGGTATGGGGGAATTCCATTTATGAGGAAGAAGATAGTGAAACAGATCGATTCACCAGAAAAGATAATGGAAAAGGAGTTTTTTATGATGACTTTAATGACGCCCTTTTTAATCGGTATTTAGATGAAGATACTTCAGAGACAAGAAAAAGTATAGAGGAAAATCAAAAAACGGTTAAGCAGATAATAAAAGATTTGCAAACTGTGCCTGAGGGACTCGAAAAATGCTATGATACTGTTTCAGACTTATATGATGCATATAATACATATAATACGCTGACAGAGCTAGCTGTTAATCCATCTGGAAATTATAACGGATATAGTTCTAATAAGGCTGAAGCCGTTTCTGAATTTATGTCATTATATGAAAAATTGGATAATCAGATACCGAATAAAAAGGAATAGAAGACAGACAAAGGATAATTTTCTTGTTTAAGGCAAAAGATAATTTTCATTAATTATACCGAGAACAGATTATTTTATTGTGTAGTAGTATTGTGGCTGAAATTCTAATGTGTACGTTAGATTTTTAGAGGTATAAGAGGGTTTAGAAGGGTATATTTTTATATAGGGGTATATCCGTATATATGGGATTTTATTTTTGAATGGAAACATCACCCCCCCCTATTAGTTCGGTAGGTTCAAAACTACCTGCTGCCATATTATCATCATACAGACCCAAAATAAACACATTACAAGCCGATTCCAGCCCCCCTTGTCAAGTAGACAGCTTAAATATAAATATCTAATATAAAGTGCCGGGAATGACCATGCGGATATGCGTGGTCATTTTCTGCGTGCCCTCTTTTTCTTTATATTTCTCAATGCGTTTATTTGTCTGTTTTTACAGATGCAGAAGTGAAAAGAATTGCTAAATATATCAGTGAGAATGAATCAATAATAAATTATGGTATATTACTGGTATTCCAGACAAGAGTTGGGGTATGGGGAGCTTTGTATGGAGGATAGTCTATCGGGGTAAAAATGGGGAGTTTTTGAGGTTAATAGACACTTTATTCATTATATAGGTGGCGAATAAAGTGTCTATTAAGTGTTGATTAAAATAACAAAAAAGGATATACTAAATATGGAGGTGATATTGTGAATTTCGGTATGGAAACTGAGCTGATTGAGTTTAAAAAAACGACTGGAGAATTGAAAGAAGGCATTATTTCATTGGCTTCTATGTTGAATAAAAATGGAAAAGGTACATTGTATTTTGGAGTTAGAAATGATGGTAAGATCTTAGGCCAGCAAATTGGTGATCGTACATTGCGAGAAATATCTCAGGGAATTGCGAATGCGATTAAACCGCAGATTATTCCGACTATTATTATGGAATTATGTGATGATAAAAATGTAATTAAAGTTACTGTAGAAGGAGATGAAAAACCTTATTCAGCCTATGGAAAGTATTATATGAGATCGGCGGATGAGGACAGGGAAATATCGCCACAGCAATTACGCAATCTGATGCTTAGTGTATCAGATTCTATAGTAAATATTGAAGCAAATAATCAAGAGTTGAGTTTTGAGCAACTAAAGACGTTATACGCCGGAAATAATCTTACGCTTCGGGAGAATACGTTTGAGCAAAATCTAAATCTTTTAACACGTGACGGAACTTACAACTTAATGGCGGCTATTCTGGCAGACATTAACAGTTATTCAATTAAAGTTGCGGTATTTCATGGGACAGATAAGACAAATCTGATTAAACGGAATGAATATGGTTATAAATGCATGCTTGTAGCTGTGAAGCAGGTGTTAGACTATATGGAGGCGTTAAATGATACGATAGTGGATGTAGGAAGCAGTCTTAGAAAGGAGAGCAGACTGTTTGATTTCCCATGTTTTAGAGAGGCATGGTTAAACGCTTGTCTGCACAATCGCTGGTCGAGACAGACGCCGCCGGCTGTGTATATGTTTGAAGATCGCATTGAGGTCATATCAGTGGGAGGATTACCAGAGGGACTTACATTGGAGGAATTTTATGAGGGAAAAAGTAAGCCTGTGAATCTTGAACTTCAGCAGATTATGGTGCAGCTGGATTATATAGAACAGACTGGGCATGGAGTTCCTTTGATCATATCTCGATATGGGAAAGAAGTGTTTGATATTACGGAAAATTTTATTACGGTAACAATTCCGCTAAACAAAGATAGAGTAATGGGAAGCGATTTACAAAAGAAGAAGGGGGTTGTATTGAATGAATGCGATAAGAAAATATTAAGTTGGATGAAAGAGAACAGTAATATTACAGTGCATGAACTTAGCGGACAAATAGGGGTTGGAGTGACAACGATTACGAAGCATATTCGTGTTTTAAGAGAAAAAGGCATTATAAAAAGAATAGGTTCTAAGAAAAATGGACAATGGGTAATTGAAGAAGAAACCTTATAGTTTTTGGCTTATTATGTGTAAATAAGATAATGAAGCTTGGAATCAAAGAAAGAGGTCAGTATGGAACATATATTTTTAACAGAGATAGATATTTTGCTAGTGAGGCACTTGAAGAATATTAAAATAAAATTGTCTAGAGATGAGATGAAACACTTAATACTTACGGAATTAATGGATGTGGAAAAACAACATTGCTTAATGCAATTAGCAGTCAAATAGGGATTCATGAGTGGGGATTTGCAGGTTCAACATGGAGACAATTTGATTTTGGCATTTCTTCAGAAAAACTAAAAATAAGTAATAGTTTATCAAAAGATATTGATGGTAAAGAAATGTATCAATCGTATAAAAATGGGGAGTTTGTGCAGATATATTTTCCTTCTGATAGAAAATTTGAAATAAGTAAATCAAGGACAGTTGAGACTGTAGATATAAGTGCAGTAAAGAAGCCCACAGAAAAAATGAATTATATATTTGGACAGTTATTGATATATTTATATTTTGAAAAATTGATAAAGCGGCCATATCATTCAAAATTTGCCCGAAATGGATGTCGGCATGTAAATGTGGAGAATGTAAATCTGGGTTATGATTTTATAACGGACATGTTGGTGATGGAATTTGCTCTGGACAGTACACGGATTGATACTAGGCGAAATGATAATCCATGGCTTAACCGGGCAGCGCTATCGTTGGCAGAAGCCATTCGTCTGGCAGCGAGTAAAGCCTTGAATATTGAGTTTATGGAGCTGGTTACAGGATATCGGTTAAGGGAGAATGCGAAGGGATTTTTTGTGGATATTTATTTATATGACAGCCTTTCTAGTGGCGCGGGATATGCGGACAGTGTATCAGAAGAAATAGAATGGCTATTAGATGAAGTTAAATACTTCTGCAAAGCTGTGATTGCGGCAGTTCCTGTTATAAATGTCTGAAACATTATCGAAATCAGCATGTGCACGGCCTTATGCAGTACAGAAGATTATTGAGAATTGTTGTTAGAAACATTTATACCTTACCGGATACCTGTCAGTTCCTAAAGGGTATGTATGAATGGGATGTCCGCAGGATGTGGATTAAGAGAGTAGATTGTAATAATAGATTGTCGGAATAAGATTGGGTGATTTTATGGTCAAAAAGATACAGATCAGAAATAGTACTATGGATTTTCTTGTGTTTACCAAACAGAATGGGGAGGACGGCATTGAGGTCAGAGTTCATGATGAAGATGTATGGTTGACACAAAAGAGTATGGCGAGGCTTTTTGATTGCTCAACGGACAATATTGGTTTACATTTGAAAAATATTTTTGCCAGCGGAGAGTTAGAGGCAGAAGCAGTTACCGAGGAATCCTCGGCAACTGCTTCTGATGGCAAAAAATATAGGATGAAATTTTATAATCTTGACGCGATTATCTCAGTGGGCTATCGAATTAATTCCATTCGGGCAACCCAGTTCAGGCAGTGGGCAACAAAGGTATTAAAGACCTTTGCGATTCAGGGTTATGTGTTGGATAAAAGACGGCTTGAAAATGGGCAGATATTTGATGAGGAATATTTTGAGCATTTACTTGATGAGATCAGGGAAATTCGTGCAAGTGAGAGAAAATTTTATCAAAAGATAACCGATATCTATGCAACGGCAGTGGATTATTCTCCTACAGCGGCTACATCTGAGGATTTCTTTGCTATGGTTCAGAATAAGTTGCATTATGCAATTCATCATCATACGGCTGCAGAGGTGATCGTAGAGCGTGCAGACCATAGAAAAGAACATATGGGGTTGATTACTTGGAAAAATGCTCCAATGGGTAAGATCGTTAAATCGGATGTCAGTATTGCAAAGAATTATTTGACAAAAGTGGAAATGCAGGAGCTAAATCAGTTTGTCACTATGTATTTGGATTATGCGGAAAGACAGGCAAGACGACAGATTCCTATGACTATGGAAGATTGGGCGAAAAGACTGGATGTATTTTTGGAGTTTAATGAGGAAGAAATATTGAGGGATAAGGGTAAAGTATCAGCTGAAATTGCTAAAAGCTTTGCTGAGAGTGAGTTTGAAAAATATAGAGTTATTCAGGATGGACTGTATCAAAGCGATTTTGATAAGTTATTATTTGGGATTGGTGAAAGTGGGAAAGAAAACTCGAAAGCAACTTGACATTAATTCACTGTCAATTTCATCCCAACTTAACATTAGCGAACCATACGCCCTACGAAGTTATGCGGGTTTCTGGGATTTTCGCTTTAAAAAAGTAAAAATAGTTTGTGACATTAACTTGACATACGCGGTGTATGGGGCGATTTGTGTGGAGGATAGTCTGCCGGGGTAAAAGAGAGTAGATTTTTAGGGGAATAAGCACTTTGTTTTTCGTATATGGCGTCGGATAAAGTGCTTTTATGATATATTTTTGCCATTCTGATTTATGTCCTTGATTTTTTTGAGTGTTATAAATATTTTGGCATAAAGTGTCAACTAAATGTGTGTAATATCATAAAGAAAATTGATTTACTTTCTCATAAATAAACAGATTCTACTTATAAAAAAGAAAAATGATTATAATAATTATTAGATTATAATATAATTTGAATTGGTTGGAGGATATTTTATGTTCGTAGAAAACAAGACAACTGAATTCAAGCGAGAATATGTGGAAGATATTAAAAATACGATTGTTGCCTTTGCAAACTGTGATGGCGGTACACTTTGTATCGGAGTGAACGACGATGGAACAGCTTGCGGTGTCGATGATGTTGATGATACTATGTTACATGTAACCAATGCAGTTAGGGATGCTGTGTGGCCAGATATTACTATGTTTGTGGAATGCCGCAATGATGTAATGGACGAAAAGGCAATTGTATGAGTAATTGTCCAGCGCGGTACGGCAAGACCGTATTATCTGCAAGGAAAAGGAATTCGCCCGGAGGGTGTTTATGTTCGTCAGGGAGCATCGACAGTTCCGGCAACAGATACCGCTATCCTGAATATGATCAAGGATACAAGTGGTGACAGCTATGAGGCGGCTCGCTCTCTCGATCAGCATCTTACTTTTAATAAAGCTGTCGATTTCTTTAGTAAACGGAAGGTAGGGGCTGGAAGAACTCAGATGCGTTCGCTTTACCTGACTGGCGAAGATGGTATGTACACAAATCTGGCATTTTTGCTGTCTGAACAGTGTACACATATGATCAAACTGGCTGTCTTTGAGGGGAGTAAGAAATCTGTATTCAGGGATCGACAGGAATTGTCGGGATCCCTTTTAAATCAGATGGAGGAAGCTTTCAATTATATTGATCGTTACAATCGTACCCGTGCAGAATTCTCAGGACTGGACCGGTTAGACATGAGAGATTATCCCGCGGAGACAATCCGTGAGGCACTACTGAATGCAATCGTCCATCGGGACTATTCTTTTAGCGGGGCTACGCTTATCAGAATTTTGAAGACCGGATTGAATTCGTAACCATTGGTGGTTTGGTGAAAGGTATTGTATTGGATGACGTGATGCTGGGAGTGTCCGCGCTGCGCAATCAGCATTTAGCGAATATTTTCTATCGTCTGAGACTGATTGAAGCATATGGTACAGGGATTCTTAGGATTAAGGAATGTTACGATAATTATGTTGTGAAACCTGTGATCGAAACAACAAGTAATGCTTTTAAGATTACGCTTCCCAATACCAACTTCCATGTAGAAGAACAAAAAGCTCAAAATATCCTTAGAACGGGTGGAGGTACCAGTGCGACAAAAAAGGAAGCACGAATCAATACTGTTTTGGAACTGTGTCGCAGTAAAGGTTTTATTGTTCGCAGTGATGTAGAAACGGAACTTGGTGTGTCCCAATCTACGGCAATCCTGCTTTTGCGAGAGCTAACTGACGAGGGCGTGCTGATAAAAAAGGGAAGACAAAAAACTTGCGATACTATGAGAATAAATAAAGGAACGGTTAAAATTATGCCATTAAAATATGAGCGTGAAATGAACCAGTTTCACATCGAAAATACTTAGGTAAAGATGGAGGCGGAGATATGCCTACGTTAAGTGAGATCACAAAGAATTATTAATATTTCAATAATAAAAGCGCAGAGGAAGCGGAACGGCAGATTGAGGAAGCAATATCGTACTGCTGTTTGATTATCTTAAAAAAATAAAAGTCTCGAAAACAGCATAAACACTGTACTTTCAAGACTCTTGTGAGTAGCGAGAGGGGGACTTGAACCCTCGACACTGCGGGTATGAACCGCATGCTCTAGCCAGCTGAGCTATCTCGCCATATGATATGATAGAAATGAGTGGGACCTATAGGGCTCGAACCTATGACCCTCTGCTTGTAAGGCAGATGCTCTCCCAGCTGAGCTAAGATCCCATTCATACGGGCTGTTATGTGCAACCCGCTTTACTAATATACTATTATTCCCATAACTTGTCAAGTGTTTTTTTATCTTTCTTACGATAACATACTATTGCCGACTAAAGGAAAGTGTATTTGACAAAACTAAAATTTGAGACTATGATATAAAAATTAAAGTGCATTCTGATATAAGAAAGTTTTTACAATTTTATTTTTCATTGAAATTGTGGATAAATGTAAATAGGGAAAGTGCTGTTACTGTCAGGCAGGAGAACTACCGTGAAAAACAGATTAATTCTATATATTGCGATGTCTTTAGACGGTTATATTGCTGAAAAAGATGGGAATATAAGTTTTTTGGATGAAACCCCGAGTCCATCCCCCGATCTTGGATATAAGGAATTTTATGATTCCCTGCAGGCAATCATACTTGGAGGGAAAACCTACCGCCAAATAAAAAAGGATCTTTCCCCTGATAAATGGCCATACGAAGGAATGCCCTGTTATGTATGTACACGTCAACAACTTCATTATGATCCGAATGTCCAATTTACGTCTATACCGCCGGGGAAACAAGTGTTAGATTTCATCTCTGAAAAACATTCGGGAAACATTTGGCTCTTAGGTGGGGGAGAAATAATTCGCTGTTTTATGCAGGAGAATTTAATTGACAGATATTACATTTATGTTATGCCAACTGTCCTTGGAAATGGAATTCCGCTTTTTCCCCGGAGTTTCCGAAAATCAATCTTAAATTAGAGAGCTGCAAAAACATTGGAGAGATTGTTGAGCTGATTTACCAAAAATAAATGTTTTTTCAATGACAGATCTATGAGAGATGATCGCTTGAATTTTTATAAATGTGTGATACAATGAAGCCATCATACAGATACACAGGGTGTGTCCAAGGCGGCTGATACTTTAAAAGGACTATTTCAGTAAATATGGAGCGTGACATAGAAAGGCAGGCCAGTCCGGTTGTGGGCTGGCTTTTGTAGTATTAATAAACATGCAGGGTGCGCAGCCCTCGAAGAGAATGTAGAAGGAGAAGATTATGGAGATAGAAATACGGTTTTTGGATTTCCTTCAGGGAATAAGGACACCGCTTGGCGACGAGATCATTCCTCTTATCACGAAGCTGGGAAATGCGGGAATGATCTGGATTCTGCTGACGGTTATTTTGCTGATGATTCCCGGAATGAGGAGAAGCGGGATGCTGATGGCAGCCGCACTGTGCATCGATTTTGTACTCTGTAACGGTGTATTAAAACATCTGTTTGCCAGAACAAGGCCCTGCGATGTAAACGCCGCTGTTGAGCTTTTGATCGCAAGGCCGGTTGATTTTTCATTTCCCTCCGGGCATACTGCCGCCTCGTTTGCTTCCGTCTCGGCGCTGTATTTCGCCGGAGAGAAACGATTGTTCCGATTTGCGTTTGTACTGGCGGTATTGATTGCGTTTTCCAGACTGTATCTGTATGTACACTATCCGACAGATATTCTGGGCGGGATTGTGATCGGAGTCATTTCCGGGTATCTCGCCGGCCGGATACTGAATGCGTCCGTATTTTCCAGGAAATAAATGTAAATTCAGTTCAGGAGGTTACTTTTGCTTGTCTGTGGCCGCATGTCTGGCCTTGCAGATCAACTGTGTCATCGTTCCCATAGGGCAGTAGACACACCAGGAGCGCGGTTTGAACAGGATCATCGTCACAAAGCCAAGTACGGTTGAGGTGAGCATCACACTGTAAAATCCGAAGGCAAACTGTGCGACGCCGTCTGAGAACAGGGTGCCATGGTAAGCCCAGTGCCAGGGGAGCTTAAAGGTCCATAAAAGAGTTACGATCGTATTTAAGCTCTTAGCCCCGGCAAATACCAGACAAGTGTTCCACAGCATGAGAAAAAACATGGTAAAGAAGAAGAGCAAAAATCCATAGCGGAAATAGCCTGACTTCATCCAGCGGGGAATGTCTTTTTTGCGGGAGAGCCCAAATCTGCCTCCGGCGAGTGAGAATAGCTGGCCTCTGCCGCAAAATCTGTTGCAGTAGGCTTTATTGCCCTTTATAACTGCAATCAGCAGCGGTATGAAGAAGCAGAGAAGCCCGAGCCAGGCAAAGAGGATATTAAAAAATCCCAGGATCAGGTAAGTGAGAGAGAGAACCCAGAGGTAATCATACCATTTTTTCTGTTGTTTCATTATTCTGTCACCTCCAATGTAATGATGCTTGCGGGGCATTCCTTTGCGCATTTTCCGCACCCGACGCACAGGCTTTTGTCAATCTCGGCGTGAATGCCTTTGGGGATGGAAATGGCGTTTCGCGGGCAGACTTTCATGCAGCATCCGCAGGCGACACATTCCCGGACATTGACAATGGCTCTTTTCTTAGCTGCTCTTGTTGATTTTTCCATAAACGATCTGTTCTCCTCTCTATTTCGGTTTGAAGTCTGCGACCTGGGCATTTTTTACTCCTTTTCGGAAATCATAATTATTATTTCTGTCACTGATACCAATATAACTGCTTTCCGAACAGAATGCAATCAATATCCGGTTCGAAGGGTTTCAAGAGGGGGAAGCGCCGTGAGTGGGGAGAGTGACAGAAGACGCAAAGCGCTCGGAAAAATTTTGCATTACAGGCAGGAAAGACTATTGATGTTGCCTGGCGGCTGGGCTATAATTAAAAATAATATGCTGAAGATGAGAGGATGACAATGAAAATAGTTGAGATTACCTGTCCTTCCTGCGGCGCAAGGCTCAGTCCGCCAAGTGTGCAGACCAGACTGATGACCTGCGAATACTGTGGGAATCAGTTCCTGCTTGACGACGAGAGAACACAGAACATTACCAATTATAATATCTATCAGGGCTTTCCGGCCAGTCCTCCCAATCAGGGCAGACCGATCAGAGTGTATCAGGACCCGACGCAGAAAGACAGAGGGAACCTGAGGGTGGTAGTTGGAATCTGTACGATGGCTGTGTCGCTGCTGCTGTTGCTTTTTATATTGAGCAGCGCTCTCCGATTCCGCCCCAATACGAGTGTATACGATGAGACAACAACACCTTACAGCTATGACGATGATCCGCTGGAGGAAGAGACTTATGTGGCCGCGACGCCGAACTGTGAGCTTTATCAGGCTATGATTGAAGAAATGTTCGGAAAGAGTACCGGGGTCACGGCTCAGGAGCTTGCCCGGGTGAAATATCTGAAGGTACAGGTATCTCATGAAGGCGACAAAGTGTGGTACAGTTTTGACGATCCCTATGGAGAGGCGCCGGATATCCGGGTGGCCTCATTCCCGAATCTGGAGTGGAATGTCAGTGACACCGCGAATTTTACCGGACTGGTGCTGCTTGACGCCAGCTATGGCCTGCCAAGCGACATGGATTTGAGCGGTTTTGACCAGTTAAAGGGAATTATTGTCAACGGAACACCGCTTTCCCAGATCGCGGAGATGGTTGATCCGGAGCAGATCACAGAGCTGCGGCTGAGCAATATTGATTCCATGGAAGGAATCCATTCCTTTGTCAATCTGGAGCGGCTGTCGGTTGTAGATATGCCGGATACGAATTTAAAGCTGTTGGTTTCACTGAAAAAATTGAAAGAGCTCTCTCTGGAAGATACGGTGCGTTCCGATTCAATCTCCGTCGGGGAGGAGATTGTCAGGGTGACGGATTATTCGGCGATTGCCGTAATGACAAATCTGGAGTCTTTGTCACTGAGTTCTGATCTGATCCGGGATGTGGGATTTTTAAAAGGACTGCCGAATCTGCGTGCTTTTTCGATGGAGGACAGTGCGGTCATCAGTCTGGAACCTTTGGCGGAGCTGCCCGGTCTGCAGAGCCTGCATCTTGCAGATAATTATGAGATCAAAGACTATGGACCGATCGGCCAGATGACCGGACTGACGGAATTATCGGTCGACAAGATGACATCCGATGCGGACCCTGACCTGTCGAGTCTGACAAAACTGGAGAAAGTGGAGCTGTGCGGCTTTATGTCGGTCGGTTCCCTGCGGGGACACAGTAATATCAGAGAACTGACCATACATAACTGCAATATCGACGGCATGGACGCACTTTCCACATTGACAGGAGTGGAGCGGTTGACGATGTATGCTGTCTGGCAGTCTCATGGACTCTATATTACGAATCTGAATTTTCTGGACGGGATGAAGAATCTGAAATATGCTGATCTCAACGGCAACCTTGATGGCAGCGGGTGGAGCGGCTACAATTACGGCGTTGAGGTTTATGGAGATATTTCTTCGGTATTCAACCATCCGTCGTTAGAAGAGCTTTATCTGGACGATAGTACATGTGAAATTAACTTTGACCGTATCGGAGAGAATTCAACGCTGCGTGTACTCAGTCTGAGATCGGCAGATCTCAATAAAAACTTTTATGTGGAAGATTATGGTGGGATTCTCAATGCGTGGTATGACGAGGTGGCTCTCGTCGATCATCTCGATTTCCTGGCAAAGTTCCCGAATCTGGAAGAGCTTTATCTCGACAGCAATGAACTGACAGATTTGGAGTTTACGAGAAATCTGAAAAAGCTGACACGGCTGAGTGTGAAAGACAATTATATTACGGATTTATCGCCGTTGACACAGGCAGAGTATCTGACATACTTGAATATCAGTGAAAATCCTGTTGGAGAGTGGGATGGCGCTGACGAAAAGGTAGAGATCGTCCAATAAGATACGAAAAGACAGGAAATCCGAAAGAATTTTCTGTATCAATAAGGAAAAGGACCTCCCATAAGTCTGTATCTGACTTATGGGAGGTCCTTTTTGGTTTGGTGAGCAGCGGGAAATCAATACTCCCTGCCAATTATAAATAATTTCTGATCAGATGCACTAAAATATGTCTTCCAAGTACTTCGCTGCCAAGGTCGTCAGGGTGGATGTCGTCTTTGAAAAAGGCGTTGCGGACTTTGGCATCGCTGCTGTCCAAAAATCCCTCTTTGTAGAGATCGATGACATGAAAACCAAACTCATCGGCCAGTTCGATCTGCACATTGGCATATTTCTGCCAGTTTTCACCGGTATATTCTTTGTAATCTTCCATCTTATTCGGATAGGTGATTACCACGTAGACGTCGGCGTCCGCATATTGTTTGCTGATCTGTCGGAACGTTTTGTAAATATCGCCGCAGTAAGTGCCGGCCTGCGGGTCGTCCAATGAACCGAAATGGTCGGAACCGGCAAACAAGTCATTGATGCCGCCAAACAGGACGATGATGTCGGTATCGTCGGGAATATCGCCGTATCGGTAAACGATAGCGTCGTCGTTGTCATTACCGTCAAAAGGAGTCCCGCCGATGCCGAGGTTGATAATCTGCGCGGAAGTATATTTGGAAATAAAGTCCGTATAATTCATACCGCTGCCATCAGGAGTGAGCGTGCCGCCATTTCCGGCAGTGATACTGTCGCCAAGGAAGGCGATCTTTTTGCCCTTCAGCGGATCTCCGCAAAAATTAAGAATAAAAGAATCGATGCGGTCGATCTCCTTTGTTTTACGGAATTTATCTTCGATCTCGTAGGCTTTTCGCAGTTCCCGGTATTTTTCCGAGATCATCTCACCGGTCTCTTCTTCGGAGTAGATATTGCCGGACGGATACTTTGTCCTGTCGTCATCTGCCTCTTCGCCTGTTTCTATTTCCTCTGATTCGTCGTCTTCGTTGTCTGAATCTGTGCCTTGCTTGTCCGTTTTTTCTTTATCGTCCGGCGCTTCGCTGTCAGATTCTCCTATATCAGGTTTCTCTTCATCGGAATCACTGTTCCGGCCGGTCTCGTCATCTATGTCTGCCTCGTTGCCGCCTGTTCCAATGATCCATGTTATCTCATCGTTGGCGGGGGTATTGTCCTGCTCTGTTTTTTCGTTGTCTTTATCATTTTGATCATGCTCCTCTTTTACAGGCTCCTGTTCGGAGAGCATATCCCAGGAGAAGCCTTCTGTGGCAGCTACATGGGAAGGACTGCACAGCGCAACGATACACAGGAAAAGACAGAGTACCTTACATTTTTTCATGATAACACCTCCTCTTTGAATTATTATCGTACATCATTTCGGAGAAATATGCAAATTTATTAAAAAGAATTAATTTTTACACTGTGATAAATGCTTTCAGGACTTGTTCATTCCCTAAATGGGGCAGTTCGTGCCAAATCTGTGAAAAATCTGTTCAGATTGACGATAAACCAAGTGGAAACTATTTCTAAATTAACAGAGAGAGGAAAGGTGTTCCATATAGCTATTGATGAAAATGGAGGATTGCAATAATGAGCGTCAATGGAATAGGACAGAATTATTATCAGAACAATGTATCAACGAATAAGTACAACAGGAGAAGTGCCGGACAGTGCTACCAACAGAAACAGGTGGCAGAGGAATCCATTCCTGGAGGTGCAAGGCAGAATGCCAATGTGCAGGTTATATATGATGCACTTAAATCAACAAATCCAATAATGGGGCAGGAGGAAAACGCTGTATCAAATGACAGCGGCCTGACAGTGTGGTATGGCGATAAGACCTTGGAAGAATGGGCGGCAACAGACCCGAAATATACGGACAAAGCAACAGGTTTTTCATGGTATGTCAGGGATGGGAAGCACCCTTATATGACGGGGGAGGATGCCAAGAAATTTAAGGAAATGTGCAAGGAAACGGGAGAGTCGTGGCTGAAAAAGTTTGCGGAAATGACAGGAACGATACAGCACCTTAATGACAATACAACTGCCTATGTGGGAACAAACGGTACAGCGATTAAATCAAAGGACGGAAAGGAACTGTTTATAGACACGTCATCTATGACTTATGACATGATCATGAATATGTTCAGGAACCTGCCTAAAAGCGGGAATTACTTTGACAGCTCATATTGGCAGAAAAATATCCAGAAAGCTATGTTTGAGTAATTTTCTGCGTTGTCCTCAATCAGCGTATATCCAGTACGCCTCAATCGTCCGCCTTGTCCACTGAGGGTATATACATACGTAATGTTTATTTCAATCGGTATTGTGCTGGCTGCGGGATTACAGCTTCCCTACATCTTGAAGAAATTAGTGAAAATATTGCTCAAATGACCATATAAAGGTAAAAAGTGTCGTTTGGTGCAAGAAGGGTTGAACTCATGACTGAAACATGGATAATGGGATATGTCATTGATTTCACAAAACAGCAACAAGATTCATTTCATTGATTGCATTGAAAGGAAGGGGAGACCGATAGATGAAAAAGATGAAAAAAACGATGATAGCTTCAATGAGTATGCTTATTCTTCTGACATTATTAGGCGGTTGTGCCAGCACATCTCAGGGAGAAGTCCCAGACATTGACCATGGTAGTACAGCAGCAGACACTCAGATGGTTGAAGCACAGGATGAGACAAATATTGATGTCGAAGATGAGCAGGATACAACAGCTTTCGTAGATGAAAAACTGGATGAAAATCTGTTCATCAGTGCAGAATTGAAAGTGCCGGAAAATAACCTTTATGAGTATGCAACGCAGTTAAAAAGCTTTGACTATGATAAAGTGCAGGAAGCAATAGGAAATGCAGAAGGAAACCTTGTTGCTGATGATGGAAGCGATAAATCCACGGGTGGCTCCCTGACATATCAAAGAAACGATATGGCAAACCATTTGGACACCTATTGTTCCTATGCAGGGGAGATGGGACTGGCAGATGACAGGGATCTTTCTTTTATGTCCCGGGAAGATGCTGTTGCAAGGCTGCAGAGCTTTATAGGGATGCTTGACGTGGGTGGAGAACTGGAAGCTTTCGATGTGGTTGCTATGGATCAGGCGGATTTTGAGAGTGTGAAAAAGGCAATATTGGAAGATGGCGACTATCAGTTTCTGTCGGCAAAGGGATATGGAAGTGATACGTTTGACGAAGGCATGGAAGTGTACCGAATCAGTTTTCGAATGAATGTAAATGGGATTCCCGTATACCGAAATGAGCCAAATCTGAGGCAAACGAGTGAGAGATTTCTGGCTTATCCGGCTACTGTAACGGCGTTGCTATCAAATAATGGGATCGAAATGATAACCATGATGGGAATGTTTGAGCCTTATGAGGAACATCAGAAGGAAGCGATTATCATAGGTGAGGACGGCATCAAAGAAGCAATCGTGAAAAGATTTGGTGATGTGATTTTAACAAGCGAGTTCAGGGCAAAGAATATCTGGATGGAGTATTTTCCGCTTCTGAGGGAAGACTCTTTGACAGAGATGGAACTGATTCCGGTATGGTGTGTTGATTTTGAAGTAGATGGACAATCGGTTGAAGACAGCAGGTATTCAATTCGGTTTAACGCAATCACAGGAGAGGAAATAAGATAACTGCAAATCAGCAGGAACATTCGCGGGGAAGTTAATCGCTGTTTTGGATATATGTGTTTCAAATGAATGGCTGGACTGGATATATGGATTTTCACCAGTAAGTTTGACATAACCAGGATCATTTAATAGTTTTACATCAAAATAGGGTATTGACAGGCAGAGACAGGGATTATGGTTTTTCATAATCCCTGTTGTTTTAAAATAATGATTGCATGGAACGTCAGCGTATCAGAATTGTAGTATATCTGCATATTCCCATTGTACTTGGTGACAATTTTGCGGATGCTTTTAAGTCCGAAACCATGCTTATGGCTTCGGGGTATATTTATAGTCGGACTACCGTTTTTCGTTATGAAAGGATCTGTCCGGCAGGAATTTATGACCGTCAAAACTGTAAATGGATTTTTTGCTTTTTTGCTTGTACTAATTTCAATAAATGATTCTGGAATGTATTCAGCCGCTTTCACAGCATTGTCGAGCAGATTGCAGAACAATGAGGTAAGGTCGTTGTCAGCAATAAAATCTGTCGTTCCACTTCGAATGTCAGCATGAAAAGTTATGTGGCTGTCAGTGCATTGCTGCATATAGCGGCATAGAATGGAATTCAGCATTTCATGGTCGCATAGTCTGGAAAATTCCTTCAGGTCTGGTGAGAGTACCAATTGCCGGATATAGGCTCTTATCTTAGCATACTCTTTTTGTTCATTCAGCATATCAATGGACTGCAGGTGCTTTTTTATGTCATGGATTAAAATACGCTGGTTTTCATTCTGTACATTCAGCATCTTATAATATCCAGCCAAATCTGACTCTTTTTGGAGCAATAACTGTATTTCTGTAAATTCCCTGTTTTTTTTCTGATGATACTGGTTGATTTCAAACATAAGCAGATTTGCTGCCAGCAAAAAAACAGCGCCCACAGCAACCATCCAGTCAAGTGACGCTGGGAGGGAAACGGATTCGCCAATACTTATGTAAGTAAACATAATAAAAATTGAGGTTAAGGGAATGAAAACAAATAGAAAAACAGACTGATCATACTGCCCTGTATCCTTCTTCGGGTTTTGCATCAGGTGCATCAGTATATAAGCAACAGCAAAGAATATGAGCTTACTAAAGACCGAAAAAAATAAAAGATGATAAAATTCCCTGCCATTATCAAGGAAGTGAGGGGCAAACCGTTTGGTAATGGCATAAACAATTAATTCACTCATTGTCATAACAGCCGTCAGTATGGAAGAATGAAATACTGCCGCGTACCGATTCAGAGAACATTGAGTCACTAAGAAAATGAAATTCAGTAAAAAATATAATACGAGATTGATCCATATAGCTTCAGACAGTGATACGCAAAACAGCATAAAATATAAACCGCATAGCACGGCAAGCCTTCTCGGCCTGGTGTGTCTGGCGGGAAATAAATTGCAGGAGTACTGCCAGAGTATCATTGCTTCTACAAGAAAACCGAAAAAATAACAGATTGTATTTACCATTTGCTTTACCTTGTACTTTCTAAATAAAGGAGATAGGCTTCTTTGAATGAGCTGTATTTTCTTTTTGTCAGATAAGCAGATTGATTTTCTGATAAATGAACAAGATTACGGTCAAAATCTGTGACATGTTCAAAATTGATAATGAAACTGCGGTGTGTCTGGAAGAAATTGTTTTTAGGGAGAAGTTCCAGCCAGTACTGCATATTGTGGGTGGATTCAAAATCACACAGAGTGGTATGTACCGTTACCTTTCTGCCCTGTGCCTCTACTGCTATGACGGAGGATGCAAGCAGTGTATGCACGCCGTGTTTTGTTTCAACCGGGATTTTTACTGTCATGGTGTTATACAGGTCAACCGCATCTTTCATATTACGAAAAAAACGTTGTTTCGTCAAAGGCTTGGAAAGGTAGCGGAATACATGGAACCGCATTGCCTCATCAAGATATTCGGAATAAGAAGTCACAATAAAAATAATAATATTTTCATTCTTCTTTTTTAACTCCTTTCCCACATAGATACCATTCATCCCGGGCATTTCTACGTCAAGAAACAGAATGTCCTTTTCACCTTCATCTGCCAAGAGAGATTCCCCATCAGAAAAGCAAATTAATTCAGGACATTTCACACCGATGTTTTCAAAAAAATTTTTTATATATTTCTGAAGCTGTTCAATTATCAGCGCATCATCGTCACAGATGAGTATTCGCATTCTCATTCCTCTTTTCGTGTCATTTACCTCATTTACTCTTTGTACTATACAATAAAGGCCAGAAAAATACAAAAGGCTTGTATGAAAAGACATTTTTTTGTGGATTTTGGGATAAATTGAAAAATAAGAATAAGAAAATGGTCGATTGCAATCCGAGGTTCCCGTTTTGTAATCGACCAAAAATAATGAAAAAAATTACTGGAATGACCAAATGAATGAAAAAAATGTCGTTTGGTGCCAATGGGGTTGTAATCATGACCGGAATAAAGATAATGAGAAGTGCCATTGATTTCACAGAACAGCTACACAAAAGTTCACTACCTAATACAGAATGGAGGAATTTAATATGGTAAAAACAAAATTAAAAGGAGAAAGTCGGATGAAAAGGCAACTATGTTTGATATTGATTGTTATTTTTTCTATGTCTATATTTGGGTGTGGAAATTCAGGGCAGGGACAGGATTCTGGAAGTAAAATAGCAGATGTTCAAAATGAAGTGGGTTCTGAAACAGAAGAATCTTATGTAGAAAACGATATACCTGATGAGAAAATTACTTTTCCAGCAAGTTACGAGAATACCATAGAAAATGTTGATTTTAAGATGGATGTTATTGTTGGTGCTGATTTAGGAGAAAAATTTCCAATTACCGCGAAAGCAAGAATGTTGAAAGTAAATGAGGAGTGGGCATTTCAATCATTATTCAGCGGTAATGATGATTACGAAGTATACAGTTATGAAGAAAAAAACGAATATGGGGAAAAAGTAGATACGGCAACTTATGTCACTCCAGAGGAAATAACATTATCTTATGGTCCGCTTTCCAGTCAGATGTCATATATGCAAAGAGATCTGATGCCATATATACTCAGCTCTTTTGTACTTGATCCGGCAGATGATCGATATAATGCAGGTTTGTATTCTACAGAAGAGCAGTTGTCATTTATGACGCGTGAGGAGGCTTTTCAGATAATTGATAACGCATTAACAGAAGTGAATATTAAATTTGAGCATGTTTATACGGGATATGCGTTAGATTACAATTGTATGCAGTCACAGGAATATCACGAAGATATGGACGGAAATATTGACCGGGCAAACTATAAAAGCGGGTGGTCCGTCTCAGATGAAGGCTATTATTTTTGTGTCAATCAGATATACAGAGAACTGCCGCTTTATCATGTGTATTGTGAGATATTTTCAGATGTAGCAGATGTAAATGCTCCGGTACAGGCATTTATATCAAAAGATGGAATAGAGTATTTGAACATTGAAAAAGTATTTGAAATTTCTGATGAAGGAATGGCAGTCTCTTTAGCTCCTATGGATGTGATTG
This sequence comes from Lachnospiraceae bacterium JLR.KK008, assembly GCA_037015955.1. NCBI lineage: Bacteria > Bacillati > Bacillota > Clostridia > Lachnospirales > Lachnospiraceae > Lachnospiraceae bacterium JLR.KK008. Next base: position 2,159,591 of record CP143548.1, on the reverse strand, counting down.
CTGAAACGGTTGCTCATAAGTATAACCAAATACTCGGAAGCTCAACATATGAAATGACAGAAGCAGAATTATGCTATTATGTTGATTTATCTTCAGGAACAGGCGTATATGATGTAAAGCCTGTCTGGATCGTGAAGGGGATCGAAAAAAGTGAACAGCATGAGCAGGATATTCAGGTCATTATAGATGCACAGACAGCGAAGGAGATTATACCTTGAGAAAATTTTGTAATTATTTGAAAACAGACTTAAAGAGGCCTGTATGCTCAATAATGGGGCAAATTATACAATTCGCTTGCCATGACAAATGCAGGATAAGAATAACAGACCTTATTTAGAAGGTATTATGGATAAAGTAGGACTTGATCCGAAATCATAATACATGTGGAAAAATAATTTTAATTACCAGTCATAATTCAGAAGATATAAATATCCTTTGTGATCATGTTTATAGTATGGAATCAGGGAATTTTGAAGCTGTACGCTGAGATTTATGCTCTTTTCAAAGAGTGCTTTTGGGGGCAGCAATGTCTATAAGTACCTTTGCTACAATTTTTGGTTCATGCTACAGCTATTTCGCAAATTAGCAGGTATAATTTGAAATCCTCACAGTAAGCTGTGGGGATTTTTGTTAAATTTATCATCATGCATTGAATTTTGTTTATTTTTGGAAAATTTACAAACACACTTGACAATACTTCTCTGAGGCGGTTTGGGGACGATCCGTATATGCAAAAACAGAAACAGAATATGGTTACAGTGTCAGGGCATGTGGAAAATCAGCGCTTGCATTATTTTAAAAAATACGTTAATATGTAGCTTGCTACATATTAGGGCGCGAAGGTAAGGAGAGGAATTGATGAAAGAAGACATCTGCATCTGTATCAAACGAATCCATAACCAGTTGGAACGAGGGAAAAACCGCAATTTAAAAGTCCACGGTCTGACAGGGACACAGCTTGACATTCTGGAATATCTGTACTATGGAGACGGGAAACGATGCACGCTGGCCGGCATTGCCGCATTTTTTGATGTAAAACATACGAGTGTCCTGCATGTAGTGAAAATTTTAGAGAAAAAAGAGTTGGTCGTGAGAGAGGAGAAACGACCGGGCAGTCGTGCGGGCCAGATCTTTCTGACCGGGAAGGGCCGGGAGATCATGCAGGAGATTGATGCGAAGAAGTCTCTTGTGCAGAAGATCATGATCCAGGGGATTACGGAGACGGAGCAGGAAGTTTTATGCGGCCTGCTGCAGAGAGTCTACCATAATCTGAAACAGGCGGAACAGAATCTGAAGCAGACGGAGAGCGGCAGCCCGGAACACTCACTTCCGACAGGAGAGGAGAAAGAAGATGAAAGACAAGACAATGGAAATTTTTAAGAACGCACCGGTACCCAAAGCGGTTATCAGCAATGTGGTACCGTCTATTATCAGCATGATCATGGTACTTTTATATAATCTGGCGGATACATTTTTTATCGGCCAGACGAAAGACGCCTACATGGTGGCGGCAGTTTCCGTAGCTACGCCGGCATTTCTGTTTTTTATGGCGGTCGGTATGCTGTTTGGCATCGGCGGGACTTCGCTGATCTCACGGATGATCGGCGAGGGAAACGGTCAGAAGGCGAAAAACACTTCTTCCTTCTGTTTTTGGACCGGACTGACGATCGGCGTTGTGTCAATGGTACTCATATGGATTTTTGTGCTGCCGGTCTGCCGAATGATCGGCGCCAGTGAGGAGACGATCGGCTATGCTTCACAGTATCTGAATATCGTGGCAGGCGGTATTCCGTTTCTGATCATCAGCAACAGTTTCAGCAATATCATCCGTGCGGAAGGAAATGCCAGGACAGCGATGGCCGGCATGGTATTTGGCAATCTGTTGAACATTGTGCTTGACCCGGTTCTGATCCTTGGATTTGGCTGGAACGTGGCAGGCGCCGCCATTGCCACGACGCTCAGTAATATAGTCTCTGCAGTATTTTATTTCGTTCATCTGACTTCCGGGAAGTCCATGCTGTCCATACGGCTGAAGGATTACCGTATCCGCAGCGGTATCGCGGCGGGCGTGCTGGCGATCGGGATTCCCGCTTCCCTGAACAGCATCCTGATGAGCACTTCCAATATCGTTGTCAATAATATGATGGCCGGCTACGGAGATATGGCGGTGGCGGGCCTGGGTGTTGCGATGAAGGTCAATATGATCGTTGTCATGCTGCTGATCGGGCTGGGAACAGGCATCCAGCCGCTGCTCGGCTATTGCTTTGGCGCCGGCGACGGGAAACGTTATATGGATGTGCTGAAGTTTTCTCTCTGCCTTGCCTTTGGGCTGAGCATGGTGATGACAGTGATCTGTTATGCCGGGGCAGGGCCGCTTGTGACGGCCTTTCTGGACAATGAGGATGCTTTCGTGTATGGGATGTCCTTTTCCCGGATTTATATTCTGTCTGGTCCGGTTATGGGCCTTTTGTTTGTGCTGATCAATGCCATTCAGTCCACAGGAGCGGCGGTTCCGGCGCTGATCCTTTCGGTGAGCAGACAGGGGCTGCTGTATCTTCCGATTCTGCTGATCTTTCACGGTGTACTGCATACGGCGCGGACACTTGCGCTTGCCCAGCCGGTGACCGATTATCTGTCTGTGGCGCTTGCGCTTGTATTATTCCTGTATACATACCGCAAGTATATCAAAAAGCGTCCGTAGATTTTATTGACTGAAGCATATTCTTGTTCTATAATTAGAATTAATGTCCAGATCAGGGATTCCGGATCTGATTTTCAGATAACTCAGATAAAGAAGGTAGAGTACGCGATGATCAAAAGTATGACAGGCTTTGGAAGATGTGAGTTTTCCGAAGGAGAACGTAAGTTTACGGTGGAGATGAAAGCAGTCAATCACAGGTATCTGGACGTGAATATTAAGATGCCGAAAAAGCTCGGGCTTTTTGAGTCCGCTGTCCGGGGGCTGCTCAAGGATTATATCGGCCGGGGTAAAGTGGACGTGTTTATTACTTATGAAGATTTTACCGAGAGCAATGTATGCGTGAAATATAACAGGGCGATTGCCGGGGAATATGTGCGGTATCTGCGGCAGATGGCGGAGGAGTTTGCACTGGAAGACGATGTTCGCGTCTCCACGCTGTCAAGGTATCCGGAAGTGTTTGGCATGGAGGAGCAGGCCGTAGACGAAGAACAGCTTTGGAAAGGCCTGGAACAGGCAGTGCGCGGTGCGGCGGATGGCTTTGTCCGCACGAGGGTCACAGAAGGGGAAAATCTGAAAAAAGATCTGCTGGACAAACTGGACAATATGACGGCGGGCGTTGATGTTATTGCCGCCCGTTCTCCGCATATTATCGCGGAATATAAGGAAAAACTGAAGGAAAAAGTGCAGGAGCTGCTGGAAGACACAAAGGTGGATGAGACGCGGCTGCTCACGGAAGTGACGATATTTGCGGATAAGGTATGTGTGGATGAGGAACTGGTAAGGCTCAGAAGTCACATTGCACAGACGAGGGAGGCGCTTACTGCGGGCGGAAGCGTGGGACGCAAGCTCGACTTCATTGCACAGGAGATGAATCGTGAGGCGAATACGATCCTCTCGAAGACAACGGATATCGAGATCTCCAATCATGCGATTGATCTGAAAACGGAGATCGAAAAGGTGCGGGAACAGATACAGAATATCGAATAAGGCGGAGAAGAGCTTGAATCATTTAATTCACATCGGATTTGGCAATATGGTGAATACGGAGAAGGTCATGGCGATCGTCACGCCGGATTCTGCGCCGGTGAAACGTCTTGTTCAGAAAGCGAAGGAAAGCGGTACCGCCATCGACGCCACGCAGGGAAGAAAAACGAAAGCAGTTCTTGTGATGGAGAATAATCAGGTCGTGCTTTCGGCGCTGTTGCCGGAGACGATCGTGAGCAGAGTACAGACAGAAGAAGGGGTAAACAAATGAAGCGAAGGGGAATTTTGGTAGTGGTATCCGGATTTTCCGGCGCCGGCAAAGGTACGCTGATGAAGGAGCTTGTGAGGACATATGATGCGTATGCCTTGTCTGTCTCAATGACGACGCGCAGCCCCAGACCGGGAGAAGAGGACGGGAAAGAATACTTTTTTGTCTCCCGGGAAACGTTTGAGCATAAGATCGCCGGAGGAGAACTGATTGAATATGCGTCGTACTGTGGGAATTATTACGGGACGCCGCGGGAGTATGTGGAAATGCAGCTTGCACGCGGCAAGGACGTGATTCTGGAGATCGAGATACAGGGGGCGCTCAAAGTAAAGGAGCGGTTCCCGTCGGCGCTGCTGTTGTTTGTCACGCCGCCGAGCATCAAGGAGCTGAAACGAAGACTGATCGGCAGGGGGACAGAGACGGAAGAAGTCGTAAGTTCCAGACTTTCCCGTGCCTGCGAGGAGGCGGAAGGCATTGAGAAGTATGATTATCTTGTCGTCAATGACGATCTGGATACGTGTGTGAGAGAGATGCACGGGCTGATTGAGGGGGCGCACAGCGCGCCGGTCAGAAATCAGGAATTTATCGAAAATATAAGAATGCAGTTACAGGAACTGGTGAAAGGAGAAAAATAATGTTACATCCATCCTATTCCGATTTAATGAGAGTAGTAAACAGTGAGGTTGAGGAGGGGGAAGCACCCGTCGTCAACAGCAGATATTCTATTGTTATGGCAACTTCCAAACGTGCCCGTCAGCTGATTGGCGGCGAGGACGCCTATGTGGATTCGGACGGCAAGAAACCGCTTTCCGTTGCGATCGAGGAGCTGGATCAGTCCAGAATCAAAATACAGAATGAAGAAGAATGAAACGATGAATGTATTACTGGTATCTCTCGGCTGTGATAAAAATCTGGTGGATTCGGAAGTCATGCTTGGTATTCTCGCGGCGCGGGGGTATGCCTTTACCGATGATGAGCAGCAGGCGGATATTGTCGTCGTCAACACATGCTGTTTTATCAACGATGCAAAAGAGGAGAGCATTCAGAATATTCTGGAAATGGCAGAGTGGAAAAAAGCGGGGAAGATACAGGCGCTGATCGTGACCGGCTGTCTTGCCCAGCGGTACCGGGAGGAGATTCGGGAAGAGATTCCGGAAGTGGACGCCATCCTTGGGACGATGGCTGTCGATCAGATCGCAGATGCCATCGACGAGGCGCTGGCCGGAAAACGATGCAGCCGGTTTGCAGATATTAATGCGGCGTTAAAGGCCCGGCAGGGCAGCAGGATCGTCACGACAGGCGGACATTACGCCTATCTGAAGATTGCGGAGGGCTGTGATAAGCGCTGCACTTACTGTATCATACCGAGGGTGCGGGGGAATTACCGGAGCGTTCCGATGGAGGAGCTGGTGGAGGAAGCAAAATCGCTGGCGGCAGACGGCGTGAAGGAACTGATTCTCGTGGCTCAGGAGACGACGCTCTATGGCGTTGACCGGTATGGCAGAAAAAGTCTGCCGGAACTTCTGCACAGGCTGTGTGAGATTGACGGTCTGCGGTGGGTCCGCATTTTATACTGTTATCCGGAGGAAATTACCGATGAACTGATCCAGACAATCCGGGACGAGGCAAAGATCTGCCATTATCTCGATATTCCGATCCAGCATGCCAGCGACCCGGTCTTAAAGAGAATGGGCAGGCGTACGACGCAGGAGGAACTGCGGCGACAGATCAAGAAACTGCGGGAGATGATACCGGATATTTGTCTGCGGACAACGCTGATTACCGGGTTTCCGGGAGAGAGCCAGGAGGACTATGAAGAACTGTACAGATTTGTAAACGAGATGGAATTTGACAGACTCGGCGTATTCCCGTATTCTGCGGAGGAAGGGACGCCGGCAGCATCGATGGAGGACCAGATACCGGAGGAAGTCAAGCGCCGGCGCCGGGATGAACTGATGTTGCTTCAGCAGGCGATCGCTTTTGAGAAGACGGAAGGCATGGCACGGCAGAGGACCATCCTGGACGCATTTATCGAAGGTAGGCTGCCGGAGGATGGCGTCTATATTGCCAGAACGTATCAGGATGCACCGAATGTCGACGGTCTGCTCTTTCTGCAGACGGACAGAGAACTGATGAGCGGAGATTTCGTCAGAGCTGTGATTACGGATTCCAACGAATATGATCTGATAGGAGAGATATATGATGAATTTACCGAATAAGCTGACGATGCTGCGCGTAATTCTGATTCCCTTTTTTGTGGTATTTATGCTGATGGAGCTGTTTGGAAGCGCAGACAGGTGGATCGCGCTTGGCATCTTTGTCGTTGCCAGCCTGACCGATCTGCTGGACGGTAAGATTGCCAGAAAATACAATCTTGTCACGAATTTTGGCAAGCTGATGGACCCGCTTGCCGACAAACTTCTCGTGAGTGCGGCTCTGATCTGTCTGTCGGCGCAGGACAGACTGGCAGCCTGGATCGTTATCGTCATCATCAGCCGGGAGTTTATCGTCAGTGGCCTGCGGCAGATCGCCGCGGACAATGGCATTGTCATTGCAGCCAGTTATTGGGGCAAATATAAGACGACATTCCAGATGATTATGATCTGTCTGCTGATCATTCATATCGAGGCACTGACGGTTGTGTCGGCAATCGTCACATGGATTGCCGTGATACTGACGATCGTGTCGCTGGTCGATTATATGATAAAGAACAGAAGCGTATTTATGGAGGATAAATAAATGACCGTAGAACTGGTTTCGGTGGGGACGGAGATCCTGCTCGGAAACATTGTCAATACCAATGCAGCCTATCTCGCGGAGCAGTGCGCGGCTCTTGGCTTTTCCTGTTTTTATCAGACTGTTGTCGGAGACAACGAGGAGAGACTGATGCAGGCGCTGCAGACTGCGTTTGGACGCAGTGACATCGTTATTGCGTCAGGAGGACTGGGACCGACGCAGGATGACCTGACAAAAGAGACGGCGGCGAAAGTTCTGGGCAGATCGTTGTACATGGATGATCATTCCAAAGAGCGGATTGCACAATATTTTACGAGGCGTGGGCTGGAGCTGACAGAAAACAACTGGAAGCAGGCCATGGTTCCGGAGGGAGCGACTGTCATTGACAATGACAACGGTACGGCGCCGGGTATTATTATGGAAGAGAACGGAAAGCGGATCATTCTTCTGCCGGGACCGCCGGGGGAACTGATCCCGATGTTTGAATCTGCCGTTGGTCCTTATCTGGCAGGAGCTGCTGCGGGCGTTATTTATTCTCAGACAGTGAAACTGTGCGGTATCGGAGAGAGCAAGGCGGAGACAATGATCGCCGATTTGATTGCACAGCAGGGGAATCCGACGATTGCGCCCTATGCAAAGACCGGGGAAGTGCATCTTAGGATCACAGCGAAGGCGGAGGAAGAGAAAGAGGCCAGGAAGCTCGTCAAACCGGTCGTCAAAGAACTGAAAAACCGTTTTGGCATGAATGTGTATACGACGGATAAAGACGTGACGCTGGAGGAGGCGGTCGTTGATCTGCTTCTGGCCAACCGTCTGACGGTGACGACGGCAGAGTCCTGTACGGGCGGACTGCTGTCCGCAAGACTGATCAATGTACCGGGGGTTTCCGAAGTATTTAAATCCGGTCAGGTGACGTATTCCAATAAGGCGAAGCATAAACTGCTCGGCGTCAAGAAACCGTCTCTTGACAAATACGGTGCGGTCAGTGAGAATGTGGCCAAACAGATGGCGAAGGGAGCAGCCGTTTCTTCCAAAGCGGATGTGGCAGTCGCGATCACGGGCATTGCCGGTCCTGACGGCGGTACTGCACAGAAACCGGTGGGACTTGTGTACATTGCCTGCAGTGTCTGTGGGAAGATGAAAATAAAAGAATACCATTTTTCCGGCAGTCGGAGCAAGATCCGTGAAAACAGTGTGACGGCTGCGCTAACGTTGATGAGACAGAGCATTTTGGAACATTACAGCGAGGTTACATTCCGTTAAACAAATGGGGGAACAAGTATGAATGATCAAACGAGGGAAAACTATAATTTCTGTCCGAAATGCGGTGCTTTGATGGAGAATGGGGTCTGTCCGGAATGTTCAGGCCAGCGTGATGAGCAGGGTGTCTATTCCTCGCAGAACTATCCGCAGGAAATGCCGGAGCAGAATTATCAACCGGGAAGCGGTTATCAGACGAATATGTACGGATCAGGGCAGAGTCAGCAGGACCCATATGGATCATATCAGAATCAACAGGACCCATACGGACCATATCAGAATCAACAAGACCCATACGGATCATATCAGAATCAGCAGGACCCGTACGGACCGTATCAGAATCAACAGAATCAGTACGGATCATATCAGAACCAGCAGGGACCGTACCAGAATCAGCAGAACCAGTATTATGGTCAGCAGGGGCCGTATCAGAATCAGCAGGACCAGTATTATGGTCAGCAGGGTTCATATCAGAACCAGCAGAATTCTTATTACGGGCAGCAGAACTATAGTCCGTATAATCCTTATATGAAGCCGAAAAAAGATAACAAAGTGTGGGTGACGATCGGAGTTGTGGTCGCCGTACTCTTTCTGCTCGGTTATATTATATTCAGTTTCTTTTACGGCTATTTTATCATGAAGTATGCGTCGATGGACAGTTCGAATCCGTATGTCGACGAGTATGATTTTGAGGAAGAAGGCAGCGGCATTCAGGACCCGTATTTTTCTTATGACGGAGAGGATGCTTACGGCGGGGACGATTATGTGCCGTCTCCGACAGATACTTATTATTATGGGCCTTGCAACGCCATCAATGAAGACGTGGACTATTCTTTCGTCACGAAATCCTATACGAACGAAGATCCTGACAATGATATAGATGTCGTAATCAATTATATTGAACTGAAGGGGAACAGCATTCCCAATATCGATCAGTTGAACGAAGCCATTGAGACGGTTGCACTCTACTATGCGGAGGACTTCCCCAAATATTCTTATTACGCGGAGTACGGAGAGAGCTATGCCGTATATACGACGACCTATGTGACTTATAACGACGAAGATATGATCAGCATTGTTATTGATGAATATGTGGTTCTGGATGATGAATACCATGTCGATCTGTATCCGATCAACATCGATGTGAAAAATGGCGTTGTGCTGGACAATGGAAGCCTGCTTGAGATTGACGAAGCGTTTGCCAGGGAGTTCCGTGAGAGAAACGACGAGCAGAACGGCAGTATTGATTATCTGGATGCGTTGTCTGATGAAGAGCTGGCACAGGTCCTTCGGGACAGAGATGCCGTGATCGCCTATTATACGCCGCTTGGTATGGAAGTCGGTATGAATTACAGTGACAGCGTTTCCAGCGGCTGGGTGACAGTCACTTATAAGGATTATGACAAATATCTGAAGAAATTCTGAAAATCTATTGACACACTTATCTTTTGCCGGGCTGTGGCAGTCAGCGGCCATCTGGCCCGGCAGTTATATGATTTCCGTTTCCTGAAAAAAGAATTGACAAAATCGAACAGATGTTTTATCCTATTAACAGAACGAATGTTCTATTCGAGAGCGCGTAAGGAGAGTTTATATGGAAAAAGATGATAAATTAAAAGCATTGGATGCCGCATTGGGTCAGATTGAGAAACAGTTTGGAAAAGGCGCGGTGATGAAGCTGGGCGACCCGAAAGTACAGATGAATGTGGAGACGATACCGACAGGTTCTCTGAGTCTGGATATTGCGCTGGGACTTGGCGGGATTCCCAAAGGCAGGATCGTGGAAATATATGGACCGGAGTCCAGCGGCAAGACTACGGTAACGTTACATATGGTCGCGGAAGTGCAGAAACGAGGCGGTATCGCAGGATTTATCGATGCCGAACATGCGCTTGATCCTGTCTATGCGAAAAATATCGGCGTTGATATTGATAATCTCTATATCTCTCAGCCGGATAACGGAGAGCAGGCACTGGAGATCACGGAGACTATGGTGCGTTCGGGGGCGATCGACATCATTGTCGTGGACTCTGTTGCAGCACTTGTACCAAAGGCAGAGATCGACGGCGACATGGGTGACAGCCATGTGGGATTACAGGCCAGGCTGATGTCACAGGCCCTTCGAAAACTGACTGCAGTGATCAGTAAGTCGAACTGTACCGTTATTTTTATCAACCAGCTTCGGGAAAAAGTTGGTGTGATGTTTGGCAATCCCGAGACGACGACAGGTGGGCGCGCACTGAAGTTTTATTCCTCTGTGCGTCTCGATGTGAGAAGGATCGAGACATTAAAACAGAGTGGTGAGATGATTGGAAACCGCACGAGAGTGAAAGTCGTCAAGAACAAAATTGCGCCGCCCTTCAAGGAGGCGGAGTTTGACATTATGTTCGGTCAGGGCATTTCCCGGGAGGGGGATATTCTCGATCTGGCAGCCGCCTGCAATGTGATCAGTAAGAGCGGCGCGTGGTACGCCTATGAGGGCGGTAAAATCGGCCAGGGCCGTGAAAATGCCAAACAATATCTGAAAGATAACCCACAGCTCTGTGAAGAAGTGGAAAACAAAGTCAGAGTGAACTACGGGCTTGGAAATGGTGCAGGCAGTGAAGCGGACGGAGCTCAGAGCGATATGCCTGAAAAGAATGCGGATGCGGATGCCGCTGACGCAGGGAAAAAGGAGAGCGCCGGCAAAAAGACGGCCGCAGACAGGAAAACGACTGCAGCTAAGGCAGAGAGCAAATGACGGAGATGACAGTGACAGAGGTCGAACCGATCTCAAAAACAAGAAGCAGGGTATATGTGGACGGTACAGCCGCTTTTATCTTATACAAGGGCGAGTTGCGCAAATATCAGATCAGAGAGGGCGGCGAGTTGACGGAGGACGTATGGCAGGAACTTCAAACCGAGGTGCTTCCGAAACGTGCCAGACTGCGTGCAATGAATCTTTTAAAAGGCCGGCAATATACACAGCGGCAGCTTATGGACAAACTGTTGCTCGGAGGATACAGTCAGGAGATGGCGCAGGAGGCAGTCGACTATGTAAAATCATATCACTATGTGGATGATGCCAGATATGCCTATGATTACATTTCCTGTCGTATGGGCAGCCACAGTCTGAAAGAGATCGAACAGAAGCTGCTTCAGAAAGGTGTGTGCAGAGAGGTGATCCGCTCTGCGGTGGAAGAACTGGCCGGCGATGGATTTGTTTCGGACGAGGAAGCAATGATACGCAGACTGCTGGAAAAGAAGCACTATTCGTCTGAACATGCCAGCGAAAAAGAGAGACAGCGCATGTATGGATACCTGTACCGCAAAGGGTTTTCCATGGACACTGCCAGACGTGTGATGGAGGAAATGGATTAACAGACAGTTTTACTTGACATAATGGGTAATTGCGTTTAAAATTAATATGTTGTAATTTTTGAAAATTAGGGTATACGGTAAGCAGTATACCCTATATCAGATATTTGTACAATGAAAAATAAATAAGGAGGTGCTCCTGTACATGCTTAGTGTAATAGTAGCAGTAGTTGTTACGCTTCTTATTGCGGTACCGGTGTCTGCCGGAGTAGCTACTTCCTATCGCAAGAAGGTAGTAGAGACTAAGATCGGTAATGCTGAGGAAAAGGCAAGAGAGATCATCGATGAAGCGTTAAAAACTGCGGAGGCTAAGAAGAGGGAAGGCTTACTTGAGATTAAGGAAGAGTCCATTCGTACAAAGAATGAACTTGATAAGGAGATCAAGGAACGCCGTGCTGAAGTACAGCGCTCTGAAAGAAGAGTCCAGCAGAAAGAAGAGAACATCGATAAAAAAGCAGATTCTATCGAAAAGAAAGAAGCAGTGTTGACAGCGAGGGAAGAAGAACTTGGGAAGATGAAAGTAGAAATTTCCAAGCTCAATGAGCAAAGAGTACAGGAACTTGAACGAATCTCCAGATTAACCTCCGAACAGGCAAAAGATTATTTGTTGAAAACTGTGGAAGATGAAGTAAAACATGAAACAGCCATGATGATCAAGGAGATGGAAAGCCGGGCTAAGGAAGAGGCGGACAAGAAGGCGAAGGAATATGTAGTGACTGCCATTCAGAAATGTGCCGCTGACCATGTGTCCGAGACGACGATCTCCGTAGTACAACTTCCCAATGATGAGATGAAGGGAAGGATCATCGGCCGGGAGGGCAGGAATATCCGCACTCTCGAAACAATGACCGGAGTGGATCTGATCATTGACGACACACCGGAAGCCGTGATATTATCCGGTTTTGATCCGATCCGCAGGGAAGTTGCGCGCATTGCTCTTGAAAAACTGATCGTAGACGGACGTATCCATCCGGCAAGGATCGAAGAAATGGTGGAGAAAGCGCAAAAAGAAGTGGAAGTGATGATCAAGGAAGAGGGCGAGGCTGCTACGCTGGAAGTTGGCGTACACGGCATTCATCCGGAACTTGTGAGATTACTTGGTAAAATGAAGTTCAGAACGAGTTATGGTCAGAATGCGCTCAAGCATTCTATCGAGGTTGCCCAGTTATCCGGATTGCTGGCAGCAGAAATGGGATTGGATGTCCGGCTGGCCAAGCGTGCAGGATTGTTGCATGACATTGGAAAAGCAGTCGATCATGAGATGGAAGGCTCCCATATACAGTTAGGTGTTGAGCTTTGCAGGAAATATAAAGAAGGCCCTGTCGTCATCAACAGTGTGGAATCCCATCATGGTGACGTAGAGGCGCAGTCTTTGATCGCTTGCCTTATTCAGGCGGCGGACACGATTTCCGCGGCGCGTCCGGGTGCCAGACGGGAAACGGTGGAAACATATACAAGCAGGTTGAAACAGTTAGAAGAAATCACAAACAATTTCAAAGGTGTCGACAAATCTTTTGCTATTCAGGCAGGCAGAGAGGTTCGTGTCATGGTAGTTCCAGATCAGATTTCGGATTCTGACATGGTACTTTTAGCCCGTGATATTTCCAAACAGATAGAGGCAGAACTGGAATATCCGGGACAAATCAAAGTCAATGTCATCCGCGAATCGCGCGTAATCGATTATGCAAAGTAGAATAGTTTTGCTTATGGGAAAAGGAAACGTTTATGCGTTTCCTTTTTTTATATTTTATGTTATAATAATTAATAGCTTGCATTCTCAGAGGGTGAGAGCCCATGAGAGAAGGAAATAGAAGGAGGCTTATTCATGTTAGTTTTAATGGGTGGTATGTTGGTCATTATCATTGCCGTTGTTGTAGTGGCGGCAGTCTCATCTGTTGTATCCGCAGTGGCGGCAAGTGAGGATATTGATTCATAATACTGGAAATTTCCTCTTGTGTATTTTGGTATCTTGTAGTAGAATAGCAAAGGTGCGATGTTTGATTGTATACAATTATCCAATTAAGCAAAGTAGATCAGAAAACAAGATACTGAAGGACGGTGCGGAAATATGAAACCATACAGAGAGTTAAGCAGAGAAGAATTACTTGCATGCAAGGCAGAATTAGACGCTGCGTACAAAGAGGCGCAGGGCAAAGGGCTGAATCTGGATATGTCCAGAGGGAAGCCGGAGACAGGTCAGCTCGATATGGGCATGGGATTGATGAGCGCATTGGATGTAGACTGTGATATGCGGGCGGAAGACGGTACAGATTGCAGGAATTATGGGGAACTGGACGGTATTATGGAGGCCAAAGGATTGATGGCTGATGTGATGGGAGTCAAAGACCCGGCCAATGTCATTGTACTCGGCAACGGAAGCCTTTCTGTTATGTATGATGCGATCTGTCGTTCCTTTACACATGGGGTAATGGGAAGTACGCCGTGGTGTAAGCTGGAGCGGGTTAAATTCCTCTGTCCGGTTCCCGGCTATGACAGGCACTTCACGATTACGGAACATTTCGGGATTGAGATGATCAATATTCCAATGACTCCGACAGGGCCGGATATGGATCTTGTGGAAAAATATGTATCGGAGGACGCGGCAGTAAAAGGAATCTGGTGTGTGCCCAAGTATTCCAATCCACAGGGGATTTCCTATTCCGACGAGACGGTGAGAAGGTTTGCGGCGCTGAAGCCTGCAGCCGAAGACTTCCGTATTTATTGGGATAACGCCTATGCGGTACATCATCTGTATGATGAGGACCAGGATCAGATTCTTGACATTCTGGAGGAATGTGAGAAAGCAGGCAATCCGGATATGGTATATCTGTTCGGTTCCACTTCCAAAATCAGTATGGCAGGAGCAGGGATCGCGGCGATGGCTGCTTCGAAGAGGAATCTGGATGCGATCAAGAAGTCGATGGCAATCCGCACAATCTGTTATGACAAGATCAATCAGCTGCGGCATGCGAGATTTTTCAAAAATTTTGATGGCGTGAAGGCGCATATGAAGAAACATGCGGCGATTATACGGCCGAAGTTTGAGGCCGTGCTGGAAGTATTGGAGAGAGAGCTTGGCGGCCTTGAAATCGGAAGCTGGGTAAAACCCAAAGGAGGATATTTTATCTCTTTTGAGGCGATGGACGGCTGTGCGAAAAATATAGTTCAGAAGTGCAAAGAGGCGGGTGTGACACTGACGAAAGCGGGTGCGCCTTTCCCTTATGGAAAAGACCCTCACGACAGTAACATTCGTATTGCGCCTACATTTCCGACGGCGACGGAGATGGCAGAGGCGACAGACCTGTTCGTACTGTGTGTGAAACTGGCCAGCATAGAGAAACTGCTGGAGGCATAAAAAAGACTGGCAAAGCGGTATGGGAGAGAGGAAATGAGCGAGGAAATAAAGAGGATCGACCGGACGCTGATTCACAAAGGTGCGATCATAGAATATTATGTAGATACGATGCAGCTCCCGAACGGGAAGCAGGCAAAATGGGATTTTATCCGTCATAACGGAGCGGCAGCGGTCGTTCCGGTAACAGAGGATGGCAGGATTCTGATTGTGTCTCAATACCGCAATGCGCTGGATCGGTATACGCTGGAAATTCCGGCGGGCGGCTTAAACCCCGGTGAGTCGACTGACAAGGCGGCTGCGAGAGAGCTGGAAGAAGAGACGGGATATGTCTCCGGGGATCTGGAGCTTCTGATCTCGATCAATACAACGGTTGCATTTTGCAATGAGAAGATTGATATTTATCTTGCAAGAAACCTCGTAAAGACACACCAGCATTTGGATGAAGATGAATTTTTGAATGTCGGTGCATACGGACTGGAAGAGTTGGAATCGATGATTTTTGAACAGAAGATTTCAGACTCGAAAACGATTGCCGCTTTGATGGCATATAAAGTGAAATACGGCATATAATTGTGAAAAAGACAGAAATGGATATGCTGTGAGAATTTCGAAAATACGATGGAAGAGGGCAGAACGGCCGAACTGGGCGCTGCCCTTTTTTGCCGGGCTGCTGGCGGGGATTGCCCTTGTATATTTAAACACAGGTGTTTTTTTATCAGAATCGGGGTTTTTAAGCCGGATGAATCTGGAACGGCTTGAGCGCCTGGAACTGAATGAAGGAATGTTTTTTCTATATGTACTGCGTGAAAGGCTGGGGACACTCTGGCTGGCGGCAATTCTTTCCACGACTTTTGCCGGTATCGTGACGACATATCTGTTCGTACTATGGACAGGTGTGTGCGGAGGTGTCGCAGCGGCGGTTTCTATTATGAGATATGGCATCAAAGGCTTTCTTTTGCTGGCGGGAGGCATGATGCCGCACTTCCTGCTCTACATACCTGCCTTTTTGCTTCTGGCAGACTGGTGCTTTCAAGTGTGTACCCGGCTGTACTATCCGGTACGTGATTTCACGGAAAGCCGGGAGGGGAAACAGAAAAATCCGGGAATCCTTTTTCACTTTTTGCTGCTTCATGGGATGCTTATTGCGGGAGCGATTCTGGAAAGTTATGTCAATCCGGCGCTGATGAGAGAATTACTGCGGATATTTTGAACGAAATGGTGAAAAAGGTGCTGCCATGTAACGGAAAAGCCGTTAGCTGGCAGCACCTTTCCGGTCTCTGTGGTCTGTGCTGTTGTCATTCATATTCCGCAATATCATAAATCAGACGTTCCGTGTCTTCCCAGCCGAGGCAGGGATCCGTGATCGATTTTCCGTAGATTCCCTCTCCGATCTTCTGTGTGCCTTCGACGAGGTAGCTCTCGACCATGACGCCTTTGACGAGACGGTGAATATCGTGGTTTAATTTGCGGCTGTGCATCACTTCTTTGACGATGCGGATCTGCTGTTTAAACTGCTTGTTGGAATTGCTGTGGTTGGCATCAATGATGCAGGCAGGGTTGAGCAGATCCATACTGTTGTACAGCTCCAGCAGACTGTTTAAGTCCTCGTAATGGTAGTTGGGAAGACTCCGGCCATGTTTGTTGACGGAGCCGCGCAGTACCGTGTGGGCGAGCGGGTTGCCCGGCGTGTTTACTTCCCAGCCGCGGTAAATAAAAGAGTGAGAGTGCTGAGCGGCATATACCGAGTTGAGCATAATGGAAAAATCGCCGCTTGTCGGATTTTTCATCCCTGCGGGCACATCAAAGCCGCTGACAACGAGACGATGCTGCTGATCTTCGACAGAGCGGGCACCGATCGCCACATAGGAAAGAATGTCCGACAGATAGCGCCAGTTTTCCGGGTACAGCATCTCGTCTGCCGCCGTCAGGCCCGACTCTTCAATCACACGGATGTGCATTTTGCGCATGGCGATCAAACCGGCGAGAAAATCAGGCTTCTTGTTGGGGTCGGGCTGATGGAGAATGCCTTTATACCCCTCGCCGGTCGTGCGGGGTTTATTTGTGTAAATCCTCGGAATCAAAATAAGCCTGTCTTTCACCTTTTCACTGACTTTGGCAAGTCTGGTCACATAATCGCAGACGGCATCCTCATTGTCTGCGGAGCAGGGTCCTATTATAAGGAGAAATTTATCACTCTCTCCGGTAATCACTTTTCTGATTTCTTCATCGCGTTGTTCTTTTAAAGCCGCCAGCTCGTTAGGCACCGGATATTGTCCGCGTATTTCGTCAGGCACAGGCAGCTTTTTTACAAATTCGAATCCCATAAGGTCTCCTTTCTCTATAAAGTACACTTGTTATGATTCGGAAATTATGTCTGACTCATTATAATATAAAAAAATAAGGAGGGCAAGTCATAAAGTTCCAGTATTGCTTCACATTTGGCTCAGACATGCCTCTGTATGTAGTATTTTACCGCCAGTATATTTAAAATTGTGATCAGAAACTGGCTTAACAGCAGGCCATAGAGATACCCCTGGATTCCGATGGCAGGAATCAGCCAGAAGACAAAGAGGAGGCGGGTGGCAAGAGCTGCCATGTTAAAAACAAAAGTAACACCTGTTTTCCCAAGCCCGTGCAGAATGCTTGAGAGTGCACCGGACAGATAGAGCAGGGGACAGATAAAACTTAAGGTGAGAATAAAAGACCCTGCCATTTTGCTTTTGAAGAGGACAAGCCCGGCATATTCGCCGATCAGCAGAAAAGAGGCCGTGCAGAAGACGCCGAAGAGCAGGCAGCAGATAACCGACTTGCGCACCGCGCTGCGGATGGCATTTACATTGCCGCTCTCGTCCGCTTCCGAGATCACGGGCAGTAAGAAGACGCAGGCCGAGTTAATGAGTGCGGTCGGGAAGAGGATGAGGGGGAGTGCCATGCCGGTGAGCACGCCATAGACCGACAGTGCCTGCGTCTGGGTAAACCCATGGCGCACGAGACAGCTCGGGATGGACACGGCCTCGATGCTCATCAAAATATTGGTTGCGATGCGGCTGGCGGTAAGCGGTGTGGAAAGCATGAAAATTTTCCAGACCATGGTGCCTGTACGGACGCGACTTGCCGCTATCGGTTTGAGCCGGTAAAAGCGCAGATAGACAGCGGAGAGAGAGATCAGCATGGAGACACATTCTCCGACTGCCAGGCCGATGACTGCGCAGACGATAGCCGGACTCTGGCTCTGTGACTGTAGCCGGTTACAGATCCAGAAGACACTTCCTACCCGGGCGAGCTGCTCCAGAATTTGTGTCAGTGCAGGAATACCGGCGCGTTTGATTCCATAAAAATAGCCGTTTATGAGTGAGTGGAGTGAGCAAAAGGGGATCGAAAGCGCAAAGACCCGCAGAAGCGGCGCGCAGCGCTGTTCCAACAGGAAACGGACAGCGATCAGGTCTGCCTGCCGGTAGATAAACCATGTGCAGAGGAACGACAGGGGCATGGAGAGCAGAAAGCCGGCCAGGAGAACGCGCAGGGAAGCACGGTAATCGTGGGTGGTTGTCTCCGAGGCGGTGAATTTGGAGACGGCAGTCTGGATGCCGGCCGCTGTGAGGGAGAAAGAGAGCGCCATGACCGGAGCGAGCAGCTGGTAGATCCCCATCCCTTCTTCGCCGAATGTCTGGGAAAGAAATGCCCTGTAAAAAAAGCCGATGAGACGGCTTAGAAATCCTGCCAGAGTGAGGATAAGCGTTCCGGTCAGGAAGGAATTCTTTTTCAACATAATAACACCTGTAATCAAATGATTGTTACTTCATTATATGTGTGAGACAGGCACATAAATGAGCAAAAGAGCAGTGATCACAGAAAGTTTTCGGGCTATCCTGCCAGCACAGGCAGAGAACTTCCAAGGGAATGATCATTTACGGACAGGTATCGGCGTGTGCCAAAGAGTATACGGGAAGAACAGGGGTAAAGTCTGCCCAATCATCGGGGCTTTGCGCTTTATTGTCCTGAGGGAAACAGGTCAGATTTATCTGCCATTGAAGGCGGCAGCCTTTATTGACAGAACCGACAGGTGGTGTTATAGTGGAATCACTGAATTCGTAGTGAATTACTAGGAAATGAAAAGGAGTGACCAACGATGGGATCTTATATATATTTGGACAACGCGGCGACGACCAGGACCGCACAGGAAGTTGTGGATGCCATGCTTCCCTTTTTTACCGAGGCGTATGGCAATCCGAGCAGCATTTATTCTCTGGGCGCAAAAAGTAAGGAAGCGGTGACGAAGGCGAGAGAGACGATCGCCCGGTCACTGGGCGCACAGACAAACGAGATTTATTTCACGGCGGGTGGTTCGGAGGCGGATAACTGGGCGCTGAAGACGGCCGCAGAAGCCTATCAGGGTAAGGGCAGACATATCATTACTTCCGCGATCGAACACCATGCGATTCTGCATACCTGTGATTATCTGGCAGGAAGAGGGTTTGAGATTACTTACATTGATGTGGATGAAAACGGTATCGTGAAACTGGACGAACTGAAGGCGGCGATCCGTCCGGATACGATACTGATCAGCGTGATGTTTGCCAACAATGAGATCGGTACAATCCAGCCCGTCAGAGAGATCGGGGAGATCACCCATGAGAGAGGCATTTTGTTTCATACGGACGCGGTACAGGCATACGGACAGCTGCCGATCGACGTGGATGAACTGCACATCGACATGCTCAGTGCCAGCGGACATAAACTGAATGGGCCGAAGGGCGTCGGCTTTCTCTATATCAGAAAGGGTGTGAAGATTCGCTCGTTTGTCCATGGCGGACAGCAGGAGCGGGCCAGAAGAGCAGGCACGGAGAATGTCCCCGGTATTGTCGGCATGGGAGCGGCCGCAGCGCGGGCGTTTCGAATCATGGAAGAAAAGACACAGAGGGAAATTGCACTCCGCGATCATCTGATCCGGAAGATTGAGTCGGAGATTCCCTATTGCAGGCTGAACGGCGACCGGGTAAGGCGTCTTCCGAACAATGTCAATTTCAGCTTTCGCTTTGTGGAGGGGGAATCGCTGCTGATCATGCTTGATATGGAGGGGATCTGCGCTTCCAGCGGCTCTGCCTGTACTTCCGGTTCTCTGGACCCCTCGCATGTTCTGCTTGCGATCGGTCTGCCTCATGAGATCGCGCATGGTTCTCTGCGGCTTACTTTGAGTGAGGAGACGACAGAGGAAGAGCTGGATACCGTGGCAGATGCGGTGAAACGGATTGTGGAACGGCTGCGGTCGATGTCACCGCTCTACGAGGATTTTATAAAGAATCAGAAATAACGGGAAATGACAAAATAATATCGATAGTTATAATATCAATAGTTATAGAATCAACAGTTATCAAACTAACCGGAGGAATTGATATGTACAGTGAAAAAGTGATGGATCATTTTCAGAATCCGCGAAATGTAGGCGAGATCGAGGATGCCAGTGGTGTCGGTACGGTCGGCAATGCAAAATGTGGCGATATTATGAGGATCTATCTGGACATCGATGAGAATGAAGTGATCAGAGACGTAAAGTTTAAGACATTTGGCTGTGGAGCGGCTGTGGCGACTTCCAGCATGGCCACGGAACTTGTAAAAGGTAAAAAGATTGAGGAAGCGATGAAGGTGACGAACAGGGCGGTCATGGAGGCGCTTGACGGGCTGCCGCCGGTCAAGGTGCACTGTTCTTTGCTTGCGGAGGAAGCCATCCATGCGGCGCTCTGGGATTATGCGCAGAAAAGCGGCATTACGATCGAAGGATTGGAGAAGCCAAAGTCCGATATTCATGAGGATGAGGAGACGGAAGAAGAATATTGAATCCGGGTGTTATGCGGATTCTGAAAGGATCACAGTATGAATGGAAAAAAGGTAGTGGTAGGCATGTCAGGCGGAGTGGATTCCTCCGTCGCGGCATGCCTTTTAAAAACTCAGGGATATGAAGTGATCGGTGTGACGATGCAGATCTGGCGGGATGAGTCGCAGGAACAGCAGTCGGAAAACGGAGGCTGCTGCGGTCTTTCTGCCGTGGACGATGCGAGGCGGGTAGCCCAGGCGCTTGACATTCCCTATTATGTGATGAATTTTAAGCAGGAGTTTCAGTCGGCGGTGATCGATTACTTTGTGGCGGAATATTTGCGGGGAAGGACGCCCAACCCATGTATTGCCTGCAATCGTTATGTGAAATGGGAAGCAATGCTGCGGCGCAGCCTGGAGATCGGGGCAGATTTTATTGCCACCGGACATTATGCGCGCGTGGAACAATTAGAAAACAAGCGTTATTGTGTGAGTATGTCAAAAACTGCAGTCAAAGATCAGACATATGCCCTCTATAATCTGACCCAGTTCCAACTGGCGCATACGCTGATGCCGGTGGGCGGTTATACAAAAGAGGAGATACGGCAGATTGCCGGGGAATACCGGCTGCCGGTCGCTCATAAGCCGGACAGCCAGGAAATCTGTTTCGTGCCGGATAACGACTATGCCGCATTGATCGAGCGGGAGGCGGGGAAGGCAGTACCCGGACCGGGTAATTTTGTCACGGCGGATGGAAAAATACTCGGACGGCATAAGGGGATTACCCACTATACGGTAGGACAGCGTAAAGGATTGCAGTTGTCGATGGGCCATCCGGTCTTTGTCACGGAGATCCGTCCGCAGACAGATGAGGTCGTCATCGGGGAGGCGGAGGACGTGTTTACACAGGAATTGTATTGTAACGATCTGAACTGTATGGCAGTGGAACGGTTTGAGGATGGGGACCGTTTTCTGACCAAGGTGCGCTACGGCCATAGGGGGACGATGTGTACGGTGGAAAAGATCGGAGATGATATGCTCCGGTGTATGTTTGATGAGCCGGTAAGGGCGGTGACACCCGGACAGGCCGTTGTATTTTACAGAGACCGGTACGTTGCCGGGGGCGGCACAATCATCGGCAGCCATTTATAAAGACTCCAATCATAATTTTTCTCAAAATCAATGAACCGTTTCCCATACAGAACGCTCTTATAGTCAGATACGTATCGATAAGAAACATAAAGGAGCGCCGGACATGGATGAATCAAAACTGGTACAGCGTTTGAAAGCCGGAGACAGACAGGCTTTTGACATATTGTACGAAAAATATAAGAATATACTTCTGCGTATGGCATATCTGGTCAGCGGCTCTGCAGATGACGCTGAAGATGTCGTTCAGGAGACGTTTGTAAAGTGTTATCTGCATATCGGCAGTCTGAAAAAGAATACGGGCTTCCAGCCATGGCTTTTTCAAATCCTCTACCGCACGGCATATGCACACGGAAAGAAAAGCAGACGGGAAATTCCTGACGATGAGATTGCCGTACGGGCAGATGCAACGGACGGTGTGACTTCTCTGGACCGGATCTTACAGTCGGAAAGGCAGCGGGTGATCAGGACTGCAGTACAGGCTCTCAGTTTCAAGCATCGGGCGGTCGTTGTTTTGTTTTATTATAACGAGATGCCCGTCAGGGAGATTGCCAGGATACTCAGTACGACAGAAGGGACGGTAAAGTCCAGACTGTTTGCAGCAAGAAAAAAGCTGGGTGAAAGTTTGCAGCAGTTAGAGGAAGGAGACAGAGAATATGAAAAAAAGCCTGGAACCTATCTTTTATAGAGAACGGGAAACAAAAGACAGGGAGATCAGAGAGGCTTTGTGTGCCAGTGTGCAATTTGTGGAGGCCTCCGATCAGATGAAACGACAGATCGATCGTCGGATTGAGAAGGAATCGGTAAAGGAGGAAATTATGAGAAAACACTTCAACGTAAAAAAGGTGATCCTCAGCGTGGCTGCGGCATGTCTTGCAGTGGGGACGGTATGTATCGCAGGAAGCGGACTTAAATATTATATGGGAGGATCTTCTTCCATCCCGGATTATACGGAGTTTTCAGATCTGGCGGAAGCGGAAGAGACAATCGGTTATGATGTGAAGGCAGTGGAAAATTTTGACAACGGCTATCGGTTTCAGAGTATAAGCATTATGGATGAGGCGCTGATGAATGAGGTCGGAGAGGTACAGGAGAGCCAGAAAGGCCTGCAGATTTGTTATGAGAAAGACGGAGAGGAGATCACACTTTTCGTACGCGGACTGTATCAGGAAGAGATCGATACGCTGGAGGAAAAGGGAATGGATAAGTATGATCAGACATTGCAGGTGGGAGAGGTAGAGGCCGGTTTCCGGCAGATCACCAATAAATTTGTCCCTCCGGATTATGAACTGACAGAGGAAGATGAGAAAAATATGGAAAATCCGAATTTCAATCTGGCGTACGGCAGTTCGGAGGTAGAGGAAAATAAAGGCTTCTCTACGTTGTGGATCGAGGATGGTATCATTTATAATCTGTATGGCACGGATCTGACTATTACCGGGGAAGAGATGCTGGAGATGGCGAGAACGATCATTGAGAATTGACAGGAGAGAGGAAAGCGGGAGTATGAAAAGTAAAATAACATATGTGGTTGTAGTCGGCATGTGTGTTCTTCTGATGGCATTGGCAGCAGGTTGCGGCGGGCAGGAGCAGCCCGCCGCCTCTGACGGGGCAGAGTCTGCAGCGTCAGGGACGGAGCCGGGCAGTGAGATACAGGAGGAAGAAGAGCCGGTAGCAGAGACACAGGAAGAAAGAGAAGGAGAGACACAGGCGGGCGGTGATTCCGAAGGGCTGGCAGAGCCGGAGAGCGCTGCGCCGACAGAAGCAGACAAGCAAGAAGGCAAAGGGTCAGAGAAGAAATTGGACGGCGACGAACTGGATGGGATTGTCATAACTGTGGACAAGAGTAATAAAACAGTGGTTATTGATAAGTTTTATATCGAGGCGGACCAGGAAAGCGGACTGGAGAAAGTACATAATCAGGAAGGACTGCTGGTCAACGTTTACTTTTTAGATGGCACCAGTTATATATTAGAGGAGATCACGGACGTTGGTGGAAATGTGACGAAAAAGGAGGCGGGCTTTTCAGATATTCAGGAAGGCGATATGCTGCATCTGAAAGGTAAGGAGGCAATCAGTGACATTTCGGGCGATGAGTTTCTTTCGTCAGAAGTGACAATAACAAGGGTTATGTAAATACGGTATTTCGTCAATGTTCCTTTTATGGTATACTTTTCCTGAGCATTTTATGGATCACGTGCAAAGGAGGATTCTTATGAAAGTATTGGTCATTGGCGGGGTAGCGGCCGGGACGAAGACGGCGGCAAAGTTAAAGCGCGCCGACAGGGGCGCACAAGTGACCGTGATCACGAAAGGACGGGAGATTTCTTACGCGGGGTGTGGACTGCCCTATTATGTGGGAGGACTGATCGCGGAACCGGAAGAGCTGATCGTGAATTCACCCGAAAAATATGCCGCACTGACAGGTGTGGAAGTGCGGACGGAAAAAGAGGCGGTGAGACTGGACGCACAGGCGAAGACCGTGATGGTGCGGGATGTCAGAACAGGGGCGGAGGAGCCCGTTTCCTATGACAAGCTGGTGATTGCCACGGGCGCCTCTCCTGCCGTTCCTCCGGTCCGGGGAATGGAACTGCAAGGTGTGTTTACGATCCGGGTTCCCGGGGATGCGATCGGCGTCCGCGCCTATGTGAAAGAGAATCAGGTGAAGAAGGCAGTTGTAGTCGGAGCGGGATTTATCGGACTGGAGATGGCTGAGAATCTGCAGCAGCAGGGAGTTTCCGTGACCGTCATTGATTTCGCGCCGCAGATCCTGCCCAATATTCTCGATCCGGAGATGGCTGCTTACGGGAAAAAGCATCTGTTGAAAAAAGGCATCCGGGTAATCACAGGGACGAAGGCAGAGGAGATCGTGGGAGAGGGCCAGGTGATGGCAGTGAAGACGACTGCCGGAAAACTGGACTGCGGTCTGGTGATTATGTCTGCGGGTATCCGGCCGAATACGGCCTTTTTGGAGGGCAGCGGTATCGAGATGAACCGGGGAACGATTGTGGTGGACCGGTCAATGCGGACCAGTCTGCCCGATGTCTATGCCGCCGGGGACTGTGTGCAGGTGACAAACCGTATTACCGGGGCGGGCCAGTGGTCACCGATGGGTTCTTCCGCCAACATGGAAGGAAGAACGCTGGCGCAGATTCTGACGGGGACAGAAAAAGAATATCCCGGCGTGCTTGGCACGGGCGTTGTCAAACTGCCGGGACTGAACTGTGGTCGTACGGGACTGACACAGGAGCAGGCCAGGGCAGCAGGCTATCAGGTGGAGACGGTGCTTGCCGTCACGGATGACAAAGCGCACTATTATCCGGATGCGGCATTTTTTGCCACCAAACTGATTGCGGACCGGGAGAGTCACAGGCTGCTCGGAATGCAGGTGTTTGGGCCGGGCGCGGTAGATAAAATGGTGGACATCGCCGTAATGGGCATCAATATGGGGGCGAGACTGGAAGACTTTGAGAATGCCGACTTCGCCTATGCGCCTCCATTTTCGACGGCGATCCATCCGTTTGTACAGGCGGTGTATGTGCTGCTGAATAAATTAAACGGAGATATGGTCAGCATGACGCCGGAGGAATATGCGGCAGGCAGGGCGGAAGGCTATCGGGTGCTCGACGTGGCTCCGGTGCCTGTGATTAGCGGTGCGCAGTATATTAATCTGGGAGAAGTAAACGGTGAGCTGCCGGGCATTGGCAGGGACGAAAAACTGCTGCTTGTGTGTGCAAAGGGCAAGAGAGGTTACTTCCTGCAGAATCGTCTGCGTTATTACGGATATACGAATACGGTTGTACTGGAGGGCGCGACTTTCTTCAACGATGTAAAAGTGAAGGATGTGGACGGGCAGGTTTCCAGGGAGGAAGAGACGAGAGTCAAGGCGCTTGGCTTTTTGAAAGATAAAAGGACGCCGGATAGGTTCAATGGGCGTGTGATTACGAGAAACGGAAAGATTACGGCGCAGGAGGCGAAAGCCATTGCGGAGGCTGCCGAGCGATTTGGCAGCGGGCAGGTGACGATGACTTCCCGTCTGACAATGGAGATTCAGGGAGTTCCCTTTGAGAATATCGAGCCGCTGCGGGAGTACCTGCTTCAGGAGGGGCTGGAAATGGGCGGTACGGGCTCCAAAGTGCGGCCGGTTGTATCCTGCAAGGGCACGACTTGTCAGTATGGTCTGATCGATACTTTCGCCCTCTCCGAAGAAATCCACGAACGGTTCTTTCACGGTTATGCGAACGTTAAGCTGCCGCACAAATTCAAGATCGCCGTGGGCGGCTGCCCGAACAACTGTGTCAAGCCGGACCTGAACGATCTCGGTATTATCGGTCAGCGGGTTCCGCAGATTGATTTTGAGAAATGCCGCGGCTGTAAAGTATGTCAGGTAGAGGCAAACTGTCCGATCCAGGTAGCCAAAGTGCAGGATGGAAAAATCGTGATTGACGACAATGTGTGTAATCACTGCGGCCGCTGCATAGGGAAATGTCCATTTGGCGCGCTGGAAAACCATACGAACGGGTATCGGATCTACATAGGCGGCCGCTGGGGTAAGAAAGTTGCCCAGGGCAGGTATCTGGACAAAGTCTTTACCGATCAGGAAGAAGTGTTGGCGGTTGTTGAGAAAGCGATCTTATTATTCCGGGAACAGGGGATGACAGGAGAGCGGTTTGCCGATACGGTGGCGAGAATCGGTTTTGAACAGGTACAGGAGCAGCTGCTTGCCGATGATCTGCTGGCGAGAAAGGCAGAAAACATTGCGGCGCAGAAACATATGAAAGGCGGCGCTACCTGCTGACAGATTGCAGCGCCGGTCAGAGATAAGAGATCATATGGGATCATATATGACGGGATTCATGCCGGCCAGAGGGCCTGCGGCGGGACGAAACCCTCCGCAGGCCTTCTGACTGCCATTTACAGTTTGTGATACGTCGGGTTTCTGTTTTCGAATGTCGTATAGTAAGAAAAACCGCAGTCCCGCAGTAGCTGCGCTGCCCGGTCAAAATCCCAGGCGATCTGCTCCGGCTTGTGCGCATCGCTTCCGACTGTGACGATACTGCCGCCGAGCGCCCGGTAGCGTTTGAGGATCGCGGCGCATGGATTGGGCTGCCGCAGGCCGGCCCGCAGGCCGCCGGTGTTGATCTCCAGCCCCTTTCCCTTTTGCACAAGCCGTTCCAGAATCGCATCGAGAAGATCCGCATACGTTTCGTAAGTGTAGCCGTTATCCTGATCCGGTCCATAGCGCACGACATAGTCCAGATGGCCGTACACATCGTAGTCTGTGAACGCCTCGATATTTTCCAGTATTGATACGAAGTATTCCCGGTAAGCCTCTTCCCCGCTTCGCCCGGCAAAGAAACCGGCATAGTAAGGGTCCTGCCTGTGACAGATGTGGGAAGATGCGATCACGAAATCAAAATCATAAGAGCGGACATATTCTGCATTTCGTGCCGACAGATGGGGCTGCAGGCCCAGTTCAATGCCAAATAACACGCGGATCTGGTCACGGTATCTGTCTCTTAATTCCAGATACTTCCGGCGGCAGGCATCCGTGTCGGTCGTCCAGAAACCTGCCGGTGTATCCGGGCAGGGAGGGTAGTCAAAATCCTGGTGCTCTGTAAAACAGATACGGCGCAGCCCTGCCGACACCGCCTGTCGGATCATCTGTTCCATCGGTGCGTCGCTGTCTCCTGAGAAAGAAGAGTGCATATGGTAATCTGCGGTAATCATCATAAAGGTCCTCCTGTGTGACGGAAATCCTGCATAATTTATCGGCTGCTTGTCTGTCAGCCTGTGCCAACAATATCAGTATAGCGAATTTACCGTATTTTTGCAAAAAAAAGGAAAGATATAGGTAAAATTTTTTGAATTACGTCTTGATATTTTTGGACAAATTAGGTAAAATATACATGCTGACAAAGTTTTGACAATCATTGTAAAGATGAGGTCAAAATGATATAAAATTCATTTTAGGAGGAATAAAAAATGGCAGTTAAAGTAGCAATCAATGGTTTTGGCCGTATTGGTCGTCTTGCATTCAGACAGATGTTTGGTGCAGAGGGATACGAAGTTGTTGCGATCAATGACTTAACAACACCTTCCATGTTAGCACATTTGTTGAAATATGATTCTTCTCAGGGCAGATATGTTGCAGTTGGAGAAGAGGATCAGGTAACAGCTGATGATGAAGCTGGTACAATCACAGTAAAAGGCAAAACAATCAAGATTTACAAAGAGCCAGACGCTAATAACTGCCCTTGGGGTGAGATCGGTGTAGACGTTGTTCTTGAGTGCTCCGGTTTCTATACATCCAAAGCAAAAGCACAGGCTCATATCAATGCCGGCGCTAAGAAAGTTGTTATTTCCGCTCCTGCTGGAAATGACCTTCCGACAATCGTTTACAATGTAAACCATACGACATTGACAAAAGATGACAAGATCATCTCCGCAGCTTCCTGCACAACAAACTGCCTGGCTCCTATGGCAAAAGCATTGAATGATCTGGCTCCGATCGAGTCCGGTATTATGTGCACAATCCATGCTTACACAGGTGATCAGATGATTCTTGACGGACCGCAGAGAAAAGGCGATAAGAGAAGAAGCCGTGCAGGCGCTATCAATATCGTTCCTAACTCTACAGGTGCTGCTAAGGCTATCGGCCTTGTTATTCCTGAGCTGAATGGCAAGCTGATCGGCGCTGCACAGCGTGTTCCTACTCCGACAGGTTCCTCCACACTGTTGTTTGCAGTTGTCAACAAAGCGGTTACTGTTGACGAAGTAAATGCAGCAATGAAGGCACAGGCTTCCGAGTCCTTTGGATACAACACAGATGAGATCGTTTCCTCCGATATTATCGGCATGAGATTTGGTTCTCTCTTTGACGCTACACAGACAATGGTCAGCCCTCTTCCCGATGGCAAGACACAGGTAGAAGTTGTTTCATGGTATGACAACGAGAACTCCTACACAAGCCAGATGGTTCGTACAATCAAATTCTTTGCTGAGTTAGGTTAATCGTCTGTCAGCTCATTGACAGTATTGGTCTTTGTCTTTCAGGTCCGGTCCATATGGACCGGGCCTGTTTTGATGCTTATCATTTTAAAATATGGAGGGAAAGAACATGGGATTGAATAAAAAATCCGTAGATGACATCAGTGTAAAGGGAAAACGCGTACTTGTGAGATGTGATTTTAACGTGCCGTTAAAAAATGGCGAGATCACAGACGAGACACGTATTGTGGCAGCGCTTCCCACTATCAATAAACTGCTTGCGGACGGCGGCAAAGTCATTCTCTGCTCCCATCTTGGAAAAGTAAAGAATGGCCCCAATGAAGGGGAGTCTCTGGCGCCTGTTGCAAAGAGATTGTCTGAGAAACTCGGCAAGGAAGTGAATTTTGTAGCTGATTATAACGTGACCGGTGAGGCTGCGACGAAGGCAGTGGAAGAGATGAAAGAAGGGGATGTTGTCCTGCTTCAGAATACTCGTTTCCGCGGCGCAGAGGAGACAAAGAACGGAGAGGCTTTCTCCAAAGAGCTGGCTGATCTGGCAGACGTCTATGTATGTGATGCGTTTGGTTCTTCTCACAGGGCACATGCTTCGGTGGCAGGTGTGACAAAGTGCATTACGGCGAAGGGCGGAGAGAATGCGGTAGGATACCTGATGCAGAAAGAGATCGATTTCCTTGGAAACGCAGTGGAAACACCGGTCAGACCTTTTGTAGCGATTCTTGGCGGCGCAAAGGTTGCCGACAAATTGAACGTAATCAATAATTTACTGGAGAAGTGCGATACGCTGATTATCGGCGGCGGCATGGCGTTCACCTTCCTCAAGGCAAAAGGGCTGGAAGTTGGCAATTCTCTCGTTGACAATGAGAAACTGGATTATTGCAAAGAGATGATGGCTAAGGCAGAGAAGCTCGGCAAACAGTTGCTTCTCCCGGTTGATACAACAATCGCAGCCGCATTCCCGAATCCGATCGATGGCCCGATCGAGGTTAAGGTAGTGCCTGTGGAAGAAATTCCGGCAGATATGGAAGGACTTGACATCGGAACGAAGACGGCGCAGCTGTATGCAGATGCAGTAAAATCTGCGAAGACAGTCGTATGGAACGGACCGATGGGCGTATTCGAGAATCCGACATTGGCTGCAGGTACGATCGCAGTTGCAAAATCTCTCGCAGAGACAGATGCGACTACAATCATCGGTGGCGGTGATTCCGCAGCGGCAGTCAACCAGCTTGGATTTGCAGATAAGATGAGCCATATCTCCACAGGAGGCGGTGCATCTCTGGAGTTTTTGGAAGGCAAAGAACTGCCGGGCGTTGTGGCAGCAGACGATAAGTAAGTACTTAACGAGGTATTTTCGGGTTTCGTGCGAACTAACTGCTGCGTGTGCGCAGTATATGCGTAAATGCGCAGCATTTATGCTAATTATGAAAGCAAAAGGAGAATAAAATCATGGCAAGAAAGAAGATCGTAGCAGGCAACTGGAAGATGAATATGACACCGAGTCAGGCAGTTGCATTGTGTGACGAGTTAAAAGATCTGGTGAAATCTGACGACGTAGATGTCGTATACTGTGTTCCGGCGATCGACATCGTACCGGTCGTAGAGGCAGTGAAAGGTACGAACGTCGAAGTCGGCGCAGAGAATATGTATTTTGAGGAGAAAGGCGCTTATACAGGCGAAATTTCCGCAGCCATGCTCGTAGATGCAGGAGTAAAATATGTGATCATCGGACATTCTGAGAGACGCGATTACTTCAAGGAAGATGACGCTCTCCTGAATAAAAAGGTAAAGAAAGCCTTCGAGGCAGGTCTGACACCGATCCTTTGCTGCGGTGAGACATTGGAGCAGAGAGAGACGGGCGTTACGATGGACTGGATCAGACTGCAGATCAAATCCGATCTCGTTGGCATCACGGCAGATCAGGTGAAATCCATGGTCATCGCTTATGAGCCGATCTGGGCGATCGGCACAGGCAAGACAGCGACGACAGAGCAGGCACAGGAAGTTTGCAAGGGTGTTCGTGACTGCATCGCTGAAATGTATGATGCGGCTACTGCAGATGCTGTTCGTATTCAGTACGGAGGTTCTGTCAATGGGGGCAATGCGGCTGAACTGTTTGCACAGCCTGACATCGACGGCGGTCTTGTAGGCGGCGCTTCTCTGAAAGCAGATTTTGGAAAGATCGTTAATTATCAATAATTATGACAGGTCATATGGAATCCTAGAGTAAAATGGCAAAACTCACTTCAGTTTATCGTAAGAAAATGATTGGAGTGAGTTTTGTTGTGTTCTGCGTATGATACCCTGTGTCGCCTTATCTGCTGAGGGCAGGTATCCTGTTCCTGGCAGTTTGCTGCCGGGAGAGGAAGACGGAGACCGTATGCAGGTTGCACCTTTTTCTCATAAAGTATATAATAATGATAAATGTTTGTAACCGGTAGTTTTGTTTGACTTACGATCAGGGGAGGATAAAGGATGAATAAAAGAAAAGTGATCTGTGTGACGGCAGCGGCGGTTCTCGCTTTGCAGGCTTCCGTTACCGCTTTTGCAGAGGAGCCGCAGAGGAAGCTGCCTGAGGTAGTGAAGGCTTCGGAGGAAAGACAACAGCCGGAAGAGATGGAGCAGCCGGAACAGTCGGGTGTGAAGGAAGAGACGATCGTCCGCAATACCGTCTTTACGACGTCAGAACAGATGCAGCAGTTGCTGGGCACTACGGACCCTTCCATGTGGTCTGCCAGGTATCTGACGGAGGTGGAGCAGTCTTACTGGAATTTCAGTCCACAGGGAGAACAGGACAAGAAGGAACTGTCAATGAATATGGTCAGCAATGCCTATCAGAATTTGGAGATGTTCCTGGATAATGGCTATCTGCTCGACTATTATGAGCTGGCAGCCTACGCGGCAGATTATCTGGAGAGAAGGGGAGAAAAGGACGCTTATTATGAGATCTTGACGGAGTGTCTGAAAAATCCGTATCTGCTGAACCGGCCGAAAGCGCAGGTGACAGATTATACATACAATGGCAGAGACTATTCAGCCGTATTCGATCCGGATTACTATTATGATGCCAATCCCGATCTGCAGACGACGATCGGCTTTCAGCCGCCGGAGCTGCTGCGCCATTTTGTGGAGAAAGGGATTATGGAGGGTCGGAAAGGCAATGAATCCTTTGATATAAATGCGTATATCGCTGATGTGGACGGACAGATCGCACTCGGGCAGGCGGGGATGCAGCAGCCGGGTACGGTTCCGGCTCTGGCAAAATACAGTTATAGTATGGCGAACTATTATGGGAAATTTTTAGGGCATTATGATTATTCTGCGATCTATATGCCGGAATCGGAGGAAATGCCGTTGGACTCCGAAGAAGAAAATGTTGCAGAGTGGTAGAATCTTTTGCTATAATAACTTTAAAATGCGGTGATACGGACGAAAGTAGTCCGGGAAAGGTAGTGCCAGTCATGAAAAAATTGGAAGAATACGTAAGAAGCATACCGGATTTTCCGGAGGAAGGGATTATATTCCGTGACGTGACAAGTGTGCTGCAGGATGCGGAAGGTCTGCATCTTGCCATTGACACAATGCAGGATATGATCAAAGATCTGGAGTACGATGTGGTCGTGGGACCGGAGTCGAGAGGATTTATTTTTGGAATGCCGATTGCGTATAACAATAGAAAGCCTTTTGTGCTTATTCGGAAGAAAGGTAAGCTGCCCTGTGAGACCGTTTCCATGGACTATGATCTCGAGTACGGCAAGGCGACGATCGAAATGCACAAAGATTCGATCCAAAAAGGGCAGAAAGTGCTGATCGTGGACGATCTCATCGCCACAGGCGGGACGACGGAGGCGATGATCCGTCTGATCGAATCTCTTGGCGGCCAAGTAGTGGGTGTCGTCGTATTGATGGAGCTGGCGGGACTCAAAGGCAGAGAGAAGATATGCGACTACAGACTGGAAGCTGCCATCACTTACGAGGGAAAATAAAGATCAAACTAAAATGTATGCAGGCTGGTGATAGGTATGACAGAAGAGAAAAAGGAAACCGTATTCGATGACGGGAGAATCGAATCAATCGCAGAGTTTCAGAGTCCTGAAGTATTGTATCAGGATCTTATTTCTCATGTAAAAAAATATCATCCTTCCGATGATATTTCGATGATCGAGAAGGCGTATACAACTGCCTATGAGGCACACAAAGATCAGGTGCGCAAGTCAGGTGAGCCTTATATTATCCATCCTCTCTGTGTAGCTATCATACTGGCCGGTCTGGAGCTGGACAAAGAGACGATCGTGGCCGGCCTGCTTCATGACGTGGTGGAAGATACGATCATGACGGAAGAGGAAATCACGGAGGAGTTTGGCGCAGACGTGGCGCTGCTTGTGGACGGCGTGACAAAATTGCAGCAGCTGCAGCTCTCCGGCAGTACCGAATCCAAGTCGGGGGACAATGACAGAGTGGAGATGCAGGCGGAAAATCTGCGGAAGATGTTTCTGGCAATGGCCAGAGATATTCGGGTTATTATGATTAAGCTGGCGGACAGACTGCACAATATGCGTACGTTAAAG
Organism: Lachnospiraceae bacterium JLR.KK008; assembly: GCA_037015955.1. Taxonomy (NCBI): domain Bacteria; kingdom Bacillati; phylum Bacillota; class Clostridia; order Lachnospirales; family Lachnospiraceae; species Lachnospiraceae bacterium JLR.KK008. The sequence continues at coordinate 2,126,394 of CP143548.1, read as the reverse complement.
CATATGCCACCGGAGAAACAGCAGCGTATCGCCAGAGAGACGATGGACATCTATGCGCCGATCGCGCAGCGCCTTGGCATTTCCAGAATCAAGATAGAGCTGGATGATCTGTCCCTGAAATATCTGGAGCCGGAGATATATTATGATCTGGTAGAAAAAATTGCAGTTCGCAAGAGTGTACGTGAAAAATATATTCAGTCTATCGTAGATGAAGTCAACGCTCATATTTCCAATGCGGGTATCAAAGCAAAGATTGATGGCCGTGTCAAACATTTCTTCAGTATTTATAAGAAAATGAAAAATCAGGACAAGACGCTGGATCAGATCTATGATCTGTTCGCAGTCCGCATTATCGTCGATACGATGAAAGATTGCTATGCTGCGCTTGGCGTGATCCATGCCATGTATAAGCCGATTCCGGGGCGGTTTAAGGATTATATTGCCATGCCGAAGGCGAATATGTATCAATCGCTGCACACGACTCTGATCGGTACTTCCGGGCAGCCGTTTGAGATTCAGATCCGCACTTATGAGATGCACAAGGCGGCAGAGTATGGCATTGCCGCTCACTGGAAATATAAGGAAGCCTCCGACGGTAAAAAGGTGGAGAGGCAGGAAGAAGAGAAGCTCGTCTGGCTGCGCCAGATTCTGGAGTGGCAGAAGGATATGTCCGATAACCGGGAGTTTATGAAGCTACTGAAAAGCGATCTGGATCTTTTCTCGGACAGTGTTTATTGTTTTACGCCTACCGGAGATGTGAAAAATCTGCCGGCCGGCTCCACGCCCATCGATTTTGCCTATGCCATTCACAGTGCGGTCGGTAATAAAATGATCGGCGCCCGGGTGAACGGAAAACTGGTGACGATTGACTATGAGATCAAAAATGGTGACCGCGTCGAGGTTCTGACGTCTCAAAATTCCAAAGGGCCAAGTCGGGACTGGCTGAATATTGTCAAGAGCACACAGGCGAAAAACAAGATTAACCAGTGGTTTAAGAATGAACTCAAGGAAGACAATATCATAAAAGGAAGAGAGATGATCCTCAGCTATTGTAAGGCAAAAACGATCGACACGGCCTTAATCCTGCGTCCTCCCTATACGGAATATGTGATGCAGAAATACGGGTTCCGTGACTGGGAGTCGGTACTCGCCGCAGTCGGACATGGCGGTCTCAAGGAGGGTCAGATCGTCAACAAGATGCAGGAGCTCTATGACAAAGAGCACAAGAAGCAGTTGACGGATGAGGAAGTGCTGGCGAAAGTTGCGGGGATCGGGCAGACAAAGCAGATGAAGCCCAAGTCTTCGAGTGGTATCGTTGTCAAAGGGATCGACGATGTGGCAGTTCGCTTTTCCAAGTGCTGTTCACCGGTTCCGGGCGATGAGATCGTGGGTTTTGTGACGAGAGGCAGAGGTGTTTCCATTCACCGCACCGATTGTATTAATGTCATCAATCTCTCCGAAATTGAGCGGGTGAGACTGATTGATGCCGACTGGCAGACGCCGGACCGGATTGCAGAAGGGGAAAAGTACCTTGCCGAGATCAGAATATATGCCAACAACAGAAACGGCCTTCTGGCTGACGTATCCAAGGCGTTGACGGAAAAAAACATTGATATTCTTTCTATGAATACGAGAGCGAGCAAACAGGGAACGGCTACGATGTCCGTCAGCTTTGAGATCGGCAGCAGGGACGAGTTGCAGCGTATCATAGATAAGATCAGAACAATCGAAAGTGTGATCGACATTGAAAGGACGACAGGATGATATGGCGGATGTAAGAATTGGGCGTCTGATGATGGGTGTTTGTCAGACAAATTGCTATTTTGTATATGAGGAAGGGAAGAGTGATGTGATTTTCATCGACCCGGCGGACAAAGGAGGTTATATTTATGAGGCCTTGAAGGAACGCGGGTTTACGGTGGCCGGTATCCTGCTCACACATGGACATTTTGATCATATCTGGGGGCTGGAAGAGCTGCGGGAGAAGAGCGGGGCCAAAGTATATGCCTGCGAAAAGGAACGGGCACTTTGCAATGACGCACGTCTGAATGTGTCCGCAGGTGCGGGCCGGGCGTGCAGCGTGGATGCAGATGTGTATGTGAAGGACGGGGAGGAGATCACGATCTGCGGGATCACGTGTAAGCTGATCGCCACGCCGGGACATACGGAGGGAAGCTGCTGTTACTATTTTGCAGACGGCGGGTTTCTGGTTAGCGGGGATACGCTGTTTGCAGACTCGGTGGGCAGGACCGATCTGCCTACGGGAGATATGGGAGAGCTGGTACGGTCTGTCAAAGAGAAGCTGTTCGCTTTGCCGGAGGAGACAAAGGTCTATCCGGGGCACGGGGAAGCGACAGAGATCGGTTACGAAAAGAAATATAATCCGTTTTGCGCCTAGCAGGTGCGTCGGACGCAGGAAATAAAAGCAGGAAAGAAAAATGATTACAGTATTGTTAAATATCGAAGGATTTGAGTATGACATTCATTCTCTGGTGAAGGCATTTTACCCGGAATCGGAGGTAAAAGTATTTACGGAAGGAAAGAAGGAAGTCAATTCCGATCCGGGTCTGCCTGTGATACAGCTTATAAGGAGCAGTGAGAAAATAGAACTGCTCCTTTCTGTATTTCCGGAAGAAGTACCTCTGATCGCAGAGGAGGCAGGTCTGGAGAATGTGGACGATAAGAGCCAGGTCAGAAACAGCATCAAGCAGTTGATATATCGAGTGTTATCAAAATATACGGGAAAGACACTCCCATGGGGAACGCTGACGGGAATACGGCCGACGAAGATCGCAATGGGATTTCTGGAGAAGGGGCTCTCCGAGACAGAGATCCTTCGTTATATGAAAAACACCTATTATTTAAACGAAGAAAAGGGCAGACTGGGCATTGACATAGCAAAGCGTGAGCGAAGGCTGCTCTCTGCGTTTCACTGTGAAGAAGGATACAGTCTGTATATCGGGATTCCTTTTTGTCCGACGACTTGCCTGTACTGTTCCTTTACATCCTTTCCGATCAGCGTCTGGAAAGAGCGGGTATCGGATTATCTGACGGCGCTGGAACAGGAAATGGAACAGACGGCTGTTATGTTTCAGGATCGGATTTTGGACAGCGTCTATGTTGGCGGCGGTACACCGACAACACTCGGTCCGCAGGAATTAGAGCGTCTGTTATATAAAATCAGGATTATCTTTCCATTCGCTCATGTCAAAGAATTTACGGTGGAAGCAGGACGCGCGGACAGTATTACAGTCGAAAAACTATTGTTATTAAAAAAATATGGTGTCACCCGTATTTCGATCAATCCTCAGACGATGCAGCAGGAGACGCTGCGACTGATCGGCAGACAGCATACAGTCGCACAGGTCGGAGAGGCTTTTGCAATGGCAAGGGAATGCGGCTTTGACAATATCAATATGGATCTGATTCTTGGTCTGCCGGGAGAAGGTGAGCGGGAAGTGCGGGCTACGGCGGAAGCAGTAAAGGCGCTGCGTCCGGACAGTCTGACCGTTCATTCCCTGGCGGTCAAAAGAGCTTCCCGCTTAAATCAGTGGATTCAGGAGAATGGGCTGGAGATGCTCCAAAATACGGATGCAATGATGAAGATCGCGGTAGACGCTGCCAGGGACATGGATATGAAACCATATTATCTGTATCGTCAGAAAAACATGTCCGGCAATTTTGAGAATGTTGGCTATGCGCGGGAAGGCTGTTTCGGATTGTATAACATACTGATTATGGAGGAGAAGCAGACGATCGCCGCGCTGGGGGCCGGTTCGATCAGTAAGCGTGTCTATGCGGACGGGAGGATCGAGCGGTGTGACAATGTGAAAGACGTCGCCCAGTATATCGAGCGGATCAATGAGATGATCGGGAGGAAACGCCAACTGTTTACGCATGAAAAACAGGCTTGATGATAAAAAACTACTGTTTTTTATCATCTTTTTGTTCGGGTAGCGATGGCAATGATCAGGAAATGATCATTTACTTGACCGGATGATTCTGATGGTGTAGTATTTCCTTAAATCTTACAAATGTAAGAATTGAGAAGCTGCTGACAAGAGAGATTCGGCGACGGATGTCCGGGAGACAGGGAACGGGAATTTATGAGACTGCATGTCTGTATCTGCCGTATCCGGACTCAGGAAGCCATGGAGGAATAAGCCGTGAATGATAGAAAAGGTTTCTTAAAAAGTGGGGGAATGCTTGTCCTTATATTGCTTTTGGCTGTGGTGGTGGGAAATTTTGTGTGGACACAGCGCGGTGGAGAGAGAGAAGAGGATCTGGAGACTGTGTGGGAACCGCCAGCGGAACTGTCTGCCGGGCCTGGTTCCCTGCCATTTGACAGTCAGGAGGAAACAGACGGCAGTGATATAGCGGAAACATATGGGGAAGACAGCGAAACAGCAGCAGATTTGTGGGTGCTGTCACAGCCGGAACAGAGCCTGATAACGGAGGAGGAAAAAGAAGCATTGAATCATATGGCTTTGACAGCAGCAGAGCAGGTAAGGGACGTGTACAGAGAGATAGAAACGACAGAGGGACTTTCCTGTGCTCCAAGTGGCAAAGAGCTGACAAAAGAGCGGCGCAGGGAGATCGTCTCGCTGCTTGGAGGCGCAGGATATGTCAGTGTGACGGAAGATACCAATATGGAACATTATGAAGAGATCGAGGATTTCTATGCCGCATATATGGAAAAGCGCAGTGCAGAGGTGACGGTTATGAATGTCAACCGGGACGGCCTGCTTGGCGTGATTACTTTTCTATACCGGGACAATGAATTGCGGGCATACTATGTGGGCATTGGCTGGCAGAAAGGCGCGGTACCGGAGATCAGGGAGACTTCCGTCAGTAACATCGCTGAAATAAAACTGACTGAGAAAGGATATTTTATTTATGCCTATGAAAATACAATACCGCATTCCAGTCTGCGTCAGTTTTGGAGAATTCGGCCCCTTTCCGATCGGTGCAGGGAATTGACAGAAAAATACATATACGGGTTAAGTTATGTAAATTATAATCTTCTGGTGACTGACTGGGACAGCGATAACGTGGAGGATATTTTAATGCCGTGCATGTTCGAGGATATTTACCGGATTCACACAGGGGAAAACTTCAGGGCGAAGGACTGGAGGATACCAGCAGAAACATACGAAACGATTATGACAACATATTTTCCGGTGTCAGCAGAGACATTGCGGGAGAAATGTGGATATGACGAGGACAGCAACAGCTATGAATATGAGATGATATTGGCAAAAGCCTATCCGCCTTTTGGGGAAGTTGTTGACTATGTGGAAAATGACGATGGAACGATTATGCTTATTGTGGATGCCGTATGGCCAGACTATAATTCCGATCTCGCTTTTACCAATACGATTGTAGTACAGCCTTTTGAGGACGGCACTTTCAGGTATCTGTCCAATATTGTGGAACCAAAGGAGCTGGAAGTGCCACGAATCGCAGAATAGGAAAATGCAGATTGTCGTTTCGTCTGTCCAATGTGAGAAACAGCATCCCCCGCCTGCATTGACACAGACGGGGGATGGTTAAGACAAAGTTTTTCTTTTTATGCACATTAATGCAAATTTTGTTTTACTTCCGCAGCTCCATGATCTGATCGACCAGTTTTTCGGCCACGTCCTCTTTGCTCATGATCGGCAGCGGTATTTCCGCATCTTTCGTGATCAGCGTCACGACGTTGGTGTCAGTGCCAAAGCCTGCGCCCACCGTTCTCAGATTATTGGCGACAATCATATCCAGATGTTTCTTTTTCAGCTTTGCTCTGGAATTTTCCAGCATCTGTTCTGTCTCCATGGAAAAGCCGCATAGAAACTGGCCATCGCCTTTGTGCTCTCCCAAATACTGTAAAATGTCGTCGGTCCGTTCGAGCCCGAGAGAAAGATCGGTGTCCGATTTCTTGATCTTGTGATCGGCAGTGACGACGGGCCGGTAGTCGGCTACGGCAGCGGCTTTGATGATGATATGCTGAGCGTTGCAGCGGGCTGTCACCTGCTCGAACATCTCTCTGGCCGAGCGGACAGGGATACACGTCACATAGGGCGGAGCCGGGAGCGCGACCGGACCTGACACCAGTGTCACATCTGCCCCGCGCAGCATACAGACTCTGGCGATGGCATATCCCATCTTTCCGGTAGAATGATTGCTGATAAAGCGGACCGGGTCGATCGCCTCCATTGTCGGGCCGGCGGTTACGAGAACCTTGATTCCCGCCATATCTTTCTCGTGGGAGATGGCATGTTCGATGGCATGAAAGAGAACTTCCGGCTCCGGCATTTTGCCGTCGCCGGTGTCACCGCAGGCCAGATAGCCGGTCGCCGGGGTGAGAACCTCCATCCCGTAGTGCCGGCATTTCTCCAGATTATCCTGCACGATCTGATTTTGATACATGCGCGTGTTCATGGCCGGAGCCACAATTTTCGGACACTGGCAGGCGAGATAGGTGGTCGTGAGCATATCATCGGCGAGACCATTCGCGATCTTGCCAATCACGTTGGCAGAACAGGGCGCGATTAAAACGACGTCGGTCTGTTTGGCCAAGGCGACATGCTCCACACTGAACTCGAAATTACGATCAAACGTGTCGACGAGACATTTGTTTCCGGTCAGTGTCTCAAATGTGATCGGATTGATGAAATTGACTGCGTTCCTGGTCATAATGACAGTAATGTCGGCGCCCTGCTTTTTGAGCATACTGGCCAGCGAGGCGATCTTGTAGGCGGCGATACTGCCTGTCACACCGAGAAGGATTTTTTTATTTTTTAACATAACATTCTCTCTTAAATATGGAAATTCATAATATCGATAACATTAATATTGAAATAATCTGGCCGCTGTCAGTGCCTTTGTGATCACGGCGACGAGTATTGTGGCACAGATGGCTTCCGGAATGCCGGAACCGGTGACTGTTACCATAATCAGATCAAAGGTGGCGGAGACTGCGACCTCTTTCGCTGTCGCATATTGCTGTGCCAGCAGCAGATAAATGCTGCCCATGACGGCGACGGTATTGGTCATCGAGCCGATGAAGCCGCAGACTGCATAGCCGGCGATCTTCGGGCATTTGATTTTCTTTAATAAAATCCAGAGCCAGCCGGAGACTACACCGATGAGAATCCGGCAGCCGACAGAGATCCACAGCGCCTTGACGGCTCCGGAGAGGCCGGTCGTACTCAGAAAGGGTGAAAATGCAAAAGAGAGCAGTGTGGGAGCGTAGGTGTTGCTCAGCATTGAGCAGATGCCGAAGGTCGCTCCGAGAATTGCTCCGGCAGCCGGTCCGAGCAAAATGGCGCCGATGATAACCGGAATGTGGACGGTCGTCGCTTTGATGACAGGCAGCTGGATCATACCGAGCGGCGTGTTCGCCAAAAGGATGATGATCGCCATCATCAGAGCAACGCGGATCATCCAGGCAGTCCCTTTCTTTGTAAGGGCAGATTCCCCGGCGGGCCGCGCACCGCTCAGCACCTGAGTGGGCAGTTTCGTGTTTGTCTTGTTCATATTCAGTTTTCCTCCTGTTATCGTTCTCCCTGATTTACATGAAAGGCACAGGCTTTGAGAGCAGGCGCTTTCTATGTACGAAGATACAATACGTGCCTATTTTACCACGGGTTATGTGCTGGTACAATATTTTTTAGTGCGGATCGGGAAAAATATGGTGTTTCCCATGCAATCTGTTCGTCTGACAGTTAGCCGATTTTAAGAAGTCCTTTGGCTTTTCTTGACAGTGGTATCCGCATCCCGTATAGTTTGTTTCAGATGCTACCGATTTGCAATTGCCGTGACCGGACATTTTCAACGGCCACAGAGGATGTGTAACTATAGAAGAAGGAAGTGTACCTGTGCAGATAGAAACGTATGCGCTCATGATGAGCTACTTTTATTTGGGAATGTTTTTCTTTTCCGGTTTACTGGGGGTGATCGCACTCTGGAAAAAAGTAAAAAAGAAATCATTCAGGCACGGATGGGTCATTCCCTGGATGATCGGTTATTTTCTGATCGCCATGTACCATGTATTTATTCCCTACATGGCGTATGATGATCCCTCAGATCCCAATTATAAGTGGTATAAGGGATGGGGATTGCGCGACTTCGTGTTCCATGATTTGAAATTGCTGGTCACAGGGCTGCTTGTCGGTGCGCTGCTCTGTTTCATACGGAAAAGAAGAGCGTGTGGGCGACAGTCAAAGCGGGATGCGGGGCAGCGCTGATTTTTCCAAACCGGCGTGTAAGATGCTTGAAAAATAGAGGAAAACAGTGTAGAATCGGTAAAGGAATGGAATGATACCGGGTTCGGAGGCCAAAAGGTTTTTATGGTCCGGATGCGGTATCTGATCACAGACAAGAGGAAAGCAAAGGAGAATCGCCTATGGCGCTGAGTAAGAAGCCGGTGACCGGTATGAAAGATATTATGCCCGAGGAGATGCAGATCAGGGATTATGTGATCGGCGTGATCAAGGAGACGTATGCGAAATTCGGGTTTACTTCCATAGAGACTCCCTGTGTGGAAAATATTGCTAATCTGAGCAGTAAGCAGGGCGGAGAGAATGAGAAACTGATCTTTAAGATTTTAAAGAGAGGCGAGAAACTGAACCTGGAGGCGGCGCAGACGGAGAGTGACCTCGTGGACGGCGGACTGCGGTATGACCTGACAGTGCCGCTCGTGCGTTTTTATGCCAACCATGCCAATGAACTGCCGTCTCCGTTCAAGGCGCTGCAGATGGGAAATGTATGGCGGGCGGACAGGCCACAGAGAGGGCGCTATCGTCAGTTTATGCAGTGTGACATCGACATTCTGGGGGAACCGTCGAATCTGGCGGAGATTGAGCTGATCCTGGCGACGACGACGACGCTGGACAGAATCGGTTTCAAAAACTTCCAGATCAGAATCAATGAGAGAAGGATTCTGAAGGCGATGGCTGCTTACAGCGGTTTTTCAGAGGAAGACTATGACACCGTCTTTATCATTCTCGATAAGATGGATAAGATCGGCCTCGAAGGCGTGGCGGCCGAACTGGAAAACAGCGGTTACGCGAAGGAGGCGGTTGACCGGTATGTCTCGCTCTTTGCCGGGCTCCAGGGTGGAGATGACGCCGAAGCGTCGCTGACAGAGCTGGCGGACATTCTCATCAAAGCGGGAGCGCTGGAGGAGGAAGTGAAGACGAATCTGCAGGAGATTATCTCCAGCGTGAAGGCGACGAAGGCTTCTTCCTTCGAGATCGTATTTGACCCGACGCTTGTGCGTGGGATGTCCTATTATACGGGGACAATTTTTGAGATCGCCATGCCGGAATTTGGCGGTAGCTGCGGCGGCGGCGGGCGGTATGACCGGATGGTCGGGCGGTTTACGGGTAAGGACGTCCCGGCCTGCGGGTTTTCCATCGGGTTTGAGCGGATTATCCTGCTCCTTCTGGAGAGCGGGTTCCGGGTACCTTCCCAGCCGGCGAAGACGGCGTTTCTGATTGAGAAAGGCGTGCAGGGCGAGACGCTCTGTCAGGTGATCGCACAGGCGCAGGAAGAGCGCGCACAGGGCAGACAGGTGCTCGTCGCGCGGATGAATAAAAATAAAAAGTTCCAGAAGCAGCAGCTTACGGCGGAAGGCTATGAGGAGTTCCGGGAATTTTATAAAGATCCTTTACGATAAAAAAGCAGGAGGCAGAGACAATGGCAGAGGCAATGAAAGGACTGCACAGAAGTCACAGATGCGGGGAAGTAACGACCGGGGAAATCGGAAACACTGTGACCGTGATGGGATGGGTCCAGAAGCAGAGAAACAAAGGCGGCATCATTTTTGTCGATCTGCGCGACCGTTCCGGTATTTTGCAGATTATATTTGAAGAGAAGGAATGCGGCGCGGAGGCGTTCGCGAAGGCGGAGAAGGTCAGAAGCGAATTTGTGATCGCTGTCGTGGGCAAGGCAGAGCGGAGAGCGGGCGCAGTCAATGAAAATCTGGCGACCGGGGAGATCGAGATCCGGGCACAGGAGATCCGGGTTCTCTCCGAAGCACAGACACCGCCGTTTCCGATTGAAGAGGATTCGAAGACGAAGGAAGAGCTGCGTCTGAAATACCGGTATCTTGATCTGCGCCGTCCGGACCTGCAGAGAAACATTATTTTGAGGAGCAGGATCGCTGCCAATATCCGCAAGTTTATGACAGAGGAAGGGTTTCTGGAGATCGAGACGCCGATTCTCGGCAAGTCCACACCGGAGGGGGCCAGAGACTATCTCGTGCCCAGCCGTGTGCATCCGGGGACGTTTTACGGACTGCCGCAGTCGCCGCAGTTATTCAAACAGCTTTTGATGTGCTCTGGTTATGACAGATATTTCCAGATTGCGAAATGCTTCCGCGATGAAGATCTGCGGGCGGACAGGCAGCCGGAGTTTACGCAGCTTGATATGGAGCTGTCTTTTGTGGATGTGGACGATGTAATTGATGTCAATGAGAGATTATTACAGTTTGTGTGCAGAGAGGCGATCGGTCTGGACGTGCAGGTCCCGATCCCGCGGATGACATGGAAAGAGGCGATGGAGCGGTACGGTAGCGATAAGCCGGATACCCGTTTCGGGATGGAGCTTGTCAATGTCTCCGAGACGGTGGCCGGTTGTGGCTTCGGTGTCTTCACATCCGCGCTCGAGGCGGGTGGGAGCGTTCGCGGCATCAATGCCAGAGGACAGGCAGCCATGCCCCGCAAAAAGATTGACGCTCTTGTTGATTTTGCCAAAGGATATGGTGCGAAAGGGCTTGCTTACCTCAGTATTCAGGAAGATGGCAGCTATAAGTCTTCGTTTGCCAAATTTATGACGCAGGAGCAGCTTGACGCGCTCGCAGCGGCGATGGATGGCAAACCTGGCGATTTGCTTTTGTTCGCAGCCGATCAGGACAAGATCGTGTTCAGTGTACTCGGCGCGCTGCGGCTGGAAGTCGGCGAGCAGATGGGAATCATCGATCACGATCGCTTCGATTTCCTGTGGATCACGGAATTTCCGCTTCTCGAGTGGAGTGAGGAGGAGGCGCGGTTTGTAGCTGTGCATCATCCGTTTACGATGATGATGGATGAGGACTTGCAGTACCTGGAGAGCGATCCGGGGCGGGTGCGGGCGAAGGCCTACGACATCGTGCTCAACGGCGTGGAACTGGGCGGCGGCAGTGTGCGTATCTACCAGAATGATATTCAGGAAAAAATGTTTGAGATACTCGGATTTACAAAGGAAGACGCCTACAATCGGTTCGGGTTTCTGCTCGATGCCTTCAAATATGGGGTGCCTCCCCATGCAGGACTTGCCTATGGCCTTGACCGGCTCGTGATGCTGCTCGTAAAAGCAGACAGTATCCGGGAAGTGATGGCGTTCCCGAAAGTCAAGGATGCGTCTTGCCTGTTGACAAATGCGCCCGATGTTGTGGATGAGGCGCAGCTTGCAGAGCTGCAGCTTTCGGTGACCCAAGAGACGCAAGAGGAGTCCTGATGATTCGGATCTGGATCGCGTGTACGGATCATTTTCAGGAAAAAGAAGTGTTTACACGGGGCTGCGGTTTGTTGGACGCTGTCCGTCTGGAAAAGACAAAGCGATGTAAAAAGTCCCAGGACAAAGCCCGGAGCTTATGCTGCGGGCTTTTGCTGCAATATGCGCTCGGCAGCTTTTTAAAGCAGGGGCTCTGGCAGGCAAGAGGGCCGTCGGATGATGCGCCGGATGCTGTTCCTCTCCCAGGACCGGAAGAGAGAAAGCTGGCGATCCGGTATGGATATGGAGCGTATGGGAAACCATATTTCCTGGATTACCCGCAGTTTCATTTCAGCCTTTCCCATTCCGGCGCTTATGCCGCGCTGGCCTGTGCGGACAGGGAACTGGGAATGGATCTGCAGCAGAGCCGTCCGGTGCGGGAGGAAACGGCTGCCAGAGTGTTGTCGCCGCCGGAATACGACCGTTATGCGGCGCAGGAACATGTAAGGGAGAGCGCGGAATGGTTTTACCGCTGCTGGTGTGCGAAAGAGAGTTACGGTAAGCTGAAGGGGACCGGTCTCTTGTATGATCCGCGCCGGATTACGCTGGCGGCGGACGGGACTGCGGTGGAAAGCGGAGCGGAGCGGGCGCTCTGCCGGGAATATTTGCCGGTGCAGGGATATTATATGAATGTCTGTGTGGAACAGACAGAAGATGTTGCAGCGGAGACTTCCGGCAAGGCGGCGCTGTTTCCGGAGGCAGTGACCGATGTGACAGAGGAGCTGCTTGTTGTCCTTCAATAAAATATGATAGGTGAAACGACGGCAGCAGGAGCCTCCGTGTGACCGGTCTGATTTTGCCGCCGCTCATTGTCACGCAGGAGTTGCCAGCTTCATATTATATGGTAACAACGCAGATATGAGGAACGATCTATGGCATATTATACGATCGTGTTGGATGCCGGCCATGGCGGTTCGGACTTTGGGGCGGTCTACGAGGGCCGGTACGAAAAGGACGATACATTGGCGCTGACGCTGGCAGTGGGAAATATTTTACAAAATGCGGGAATTAATGTAATATATACCCGTACGGAAGATGTGTATGAGACCCCTTACCGGAAAGCGCAGGAGGGGAATCTGGCGGGCGCCGATTATTTTATTTCGATTCACCGAAATTCCAGTCCTTATCCGAACACATACTCGGGTGTGGAGTCTCTTGTATATTCGGATTATGGGATCGCGGCGACGATCGCGCGCAATGTCAACCGGCAGCTCTCCTATCTGGGATTTCGCAATATCGGCGTGACGGAACGACCGAATCTGATCGTGCTCAACAGCACGCAGATGCCGGCCGTGCTTGTGGAAGTGGGTTTTATTAATACAGATGCAGATAACGCTCTGTTTGATCTGGAATTTGAGGCGATCGCGGAAGCGATAGCCTACGGCATTCTGGAGTCGATCGGGGTCGTATAGGAACGGAGACATGAAACGGAAATATAGAAACGGGCTGTCGCAGATTCAGTTGATTGCCCTGGGATTTTTTATCATCATTGTAATCGGAACGCTGCTGCTTATGCTGCCGATCTCTTCCAGGGGAGAAGCAGCAAAGCCGCTGGACGCCCTGTTTACGGCGACGAGCGCGACCTGTGTGACAGGTCTGGTCGTGGCGGATACGTTTCGCAACTGGACACTCTTTGGACAACTTGTGATTCTGGGGCTGATCCAGACCGGTGGTCTCGGGTTTATGACGATCGGCGTGTTCTTTTCGATTTATATCAGAAGAAAGATCAGCCTGCGGGAACGGGAACTGCTCCAGGAGAGCATCAATACGCTGCAGCTTGCGGGGGTTGTCAGACTGACGAAGCTGATTGTGAAAGGAACGCTCCTGATCGAGGGGGTCGGGGCGTTGCTGCTCAGCATTCGCTTTATTCCGCAGATGGGGTTTTGGAAAGGCTGTTACTATGGCGTTTTCCATGCGGTATCGGCATTTTGCAACGGCGGATTTGACCTGATGGGCGAGAAGGAGGCCTATTCTTCCCTCGTGGAATATGTGCAGGACCCGCTCGTGAATCTTGTAATTATGGCGCTCATCGTCGTGGGCGGCATTGGCTTTATCGTCTGGCAGGACATATATGAACATGGCTTGCATGTAAAAAAATATATGCTTCATACGAAGATCGTACTGCTGACGACCGCCACGTTATTATTTGGCAGCGCCTTTTTATTCTGGCTCTTTGAGCGGCGGACCTTATTTGCGGACCTCTCTCCAATGGGACAGGCTCTGGCGGCTATGTTCAGCTCTGCCACAGCCAGGACAGCCGGGTTTAATACGGTCGATACGGGGGCGCTCTCCAACGGCAGTAAACTGCTGACGATGATCCTGATGTTTATCGGCGGCAGCCCCGGTTCCACAGCGGGCGGTATCAAGACGACGACGGTTGTGGTGTTGATTATGTATACATGGAACAGTCTTTGCAGCAAGAACGGGTGCAGTATCTTCGGACGGCGGATTCCGGACGAGATCATCAAAAAATCCAGTATGGTTCTCGTGATCAATCTGCTGATGGCGTTGACGGCAGGGGTGATCATCTGCGGCATCCAGCCGGAACTTTCAATGGACAATGTGGCGTTTGAAATCTGTTCTGCCATCGGAACTGTAGGTATGACGACCGGCATTACCCGGGATCTGAGCGCCGTCTCCAAATGTATCATCACATTTCTCATGTACTGCGGCAGGATCGGCAGCATGACATTTGCCCTGTCGTTCATGCAGAAAAAGAAGACGGAACCGGTACAGTATCCGCTGGGGAAGATCACGGTAGGGTAGGAGATGTGTCAAAAAGGCAGACAGTTTGTATTGATACAGGGATATGACAAATAAGTAATGAGCAATGGAAAGGGCGGACAAATGAAAGCGGTTTTAATTATCGGGATGGGAAATTTCGGTTATCATCTGTGCAGAAAGATGGCGGAGCTGGGCAATCAGATCATGGTCGTGGACGAACGGGAGGAGGCGCTGGAGGAAGTGCTTTCGGTCGTGACGAGCGCCAAGATCGGCGACTGTACGAAAGTGGACGTATTAAAGACATTGGGTGTGGACAATTTTGATTATTGTTTTGTCTGTGTCGGAGAGAATTTCCAGAGCAGTCTGGAGATCACGAGTCAGTTAAAAGAGATGGGCGCCAAATATGTGATCAGTAAGGCAGTCAGGGACATTCAGTCGAAATTCCTGCTGCGAAACGGCGCCGACGAGGTCATCTACCCGGACCGTGACATAGCGGAACGGCTGGCCAACCGCTGCAGTGCGAGCCACGTGTTTGACTATATTGAGCTGAGCCGGGAATGCTCGATCTACGAGACGGTTCCTCTGCCGGAATGGATCGGCAGAACCGTGCGGGAGCTGGACATCCGACCCAAATATCATGTGAATATTTTAGGGATTAAAAAAGGAGAATTTACGGACTTTGTGATCCATCCGGATTATCGGTTTGCAGACGGTGATCATCTGATTGTGATGGGCAATAACGATGATGTGTTCCGTGTGCTTAAGCGTTTGGACGAAAAAAAACGTTGACAAATGTAAAAAAAGTATTTATGATACGTTTAGCTGTAAAAAGGTTCAATGGTGATCCACTGAATCTTTTTGTGCATATAATTCGCAATGCAGAATGGAGGAGAAGAGATTATGAAAAAAATGTTCAGCATTGTTGTAGCATCAGCTATGGTGGCAGCTACCCTGGCAGGCTGCGGAGGGACTGCAGCTTCTGATTCTACAACAGACAACACGACGCCGGAGAGTACGGCGACAGAAAATGCAGCGGAAGGAGAGAGCGCAGGGGCATCTGACGGTGCAGCGTTCCGGATCGGTGGGATCGGCCCTGTGACTGGTGCGGCAGCAGTATACGGTCAGGCAGTAAAAAATGCGGCTCAGCTGGCAGTCGATGAGATCAATGCGGCAGGCGGCGTGAACGGCGCCATGATCGAGTTCAATTTCCAGGATGATGAGCATGACGCAGAGAAGGCAGTCAACGCTTACAACACATTGAAAGACTGGGATATGCAGATGCTGCTTGGTACGGTAACGAGTACACCTTGTACCGCAGTCGTTGAGAAGTCCCATGAGGATAATCTGTTCCAGCTTACACCTTCAGGGTCCGCGGTGGAGAGTATCCAGTATGACAACGCATTCCGCGTATGTTTCTCCGACCCGAACCAGGGAAGCGCATCCGCGCAGTACATCGGCGAGAATAAGCTGGCGACAAAGGTAGCGGTTATCTACAACAGTTCCGACGTATATTCTTCCGGTATTTATCAGACATTTGCATCAGAAGCTCCCAACCAGGGTCTTGAGATCGTATCCGCGGAGGCGTTTACCGCAGACAGCAGCACAGATTTTTCCGTGCAGCTTCAGAAAGCAAAAGATGCCGGCGCTGAGCTTGTATTCCTTCCTATTTATTATACTGAGGCTTCTATCATTTTAGGTCAGGCAGATAAGATGGGATATGCACCGATCTTCTTTGGCTGTGACGGTCTGGACGGTATTCTTGCAGTAGAGGATTTTGATACGTCTCTTGCAGAGGGCGTGATGCTTCTGACACCGTTTGCGGCAGATGCGGAAGATGAACTGACACAGAATTTCGTAACGGCATATCAGGACGCTTACGGTGACATTCCGAACCAGTTCGCAGCAGATGCCTATGACGGCATTTATGCACTGAAAGCAGCGCTTGAAAAAGCAGGCGCGACGCCTGACATGAGCGCTTCCGATATTTGTGAGGCACTGAAAGTATCCATGACAGAGATCACGATTGATGGTCTGACAGGCGTAGGCATGACATGGGGCGCTGACGGCGAACCGAACAAAGCGCCGAAGGCTGTTAAGATCACAGACGGCGCATACGCTGCCATGTAATCGTTTATAGAAAAGTACAGAGGGGTACAGTGTTTCACCGCACTGTACCTTTTTACATAGCGAAGATTCCTGCGGACTTTCCCGGGCGTTCTTGCCTGTGCCGTAACAGGTATGCTATAATGAGCATTAGCAGTGCATTGCGCTGCGGGAAATATATGCAATCAGTCTTAAAAATGAAGAGGTGTACTTATGAGTTTTGTTTCGTATCTGATCAATGGTATCAGTCTTGGCAGTGTCTATGCTATCATAGCGCTGGGCTATACCATGGTATATGGAATTGCAAAAATGTTGAATTTCGCCCATGGCGACGTGATTATGGTTGGAAGCTATGTCGTGTTTCTGCTCGTGAGCGGGTTGGGGCTGCCGCCGATTTTGGGTGTGCTCGTTTCCATGGCGGCGTGTACCGTGCTCGGGATGACGATTGAAAAGGTCGCTTACAAGCCGCTGCGCAAGGCTTCGTCTCCGCTGGCGGTACTGATTACAGCGATCGGTGTCAGCTATCTGCTGCAGAATGTGGCACTCCTGCTCTTTGGCGCCAACACGAAATCGTTCACTTCCGTCGTCACCGTACCGACGCTTACGCTTGCCGACGGCGCGCTGACGATCTCGGGGGAGACGATCGTGACGATCGCCGCCTGCATCGTGATCATGACGGGCCTGACGCTGTTTATCAGGCGGACCAGGGCAGGACAGGCGATGCTGGCAGTCTCGGAAGATAAGGGAGCGGCGCAGCTTATGGGAATTAATGTCAATGGAACGATTGCGCTTACATTTGCGATTGGTTCCGCGCTGGCGGCAGTGGCAGGCGTACTGCTCTGTTCGACGTACCCTTCCCTGACTCCGTATACGGGGGCAATGCCGGGCATCAAAGCCTTTGTGGCGGCCGTATTCGGCGGCATTGGTTCCATTCCGGGCGCTATGATCGGCGGTATCTTACTGGGTGTGATCGAGATCTTTGGAAAAGCATATATTTCTTCGCAGATGGCGGATGCGATCGTATTTGCGGTGCTGATCATCGTGCTGCTTGTAAAGCCTACCGGTATTCTTGGTAAGGAAATTCAGGAGAAAGTGTAGGGCAGGAAGATGAATAACAAAAATAAGATAATGAAACAAAATATCATTACATACGGGATCGTGATTGCCGCGTATCTTGTCGTAACGCTGTTGGGTGTGACCGGACATATTTCCAGCCTGATGAAGGGTCTGCTTGTGCCGCTGTGTATTTATGTGATGCTGGCGGTCTCCCTGAATCTAGTCGTGGGTATTCTGGGAGAACTGAGTCTCGGACATGCGGGATTTATGTGCGTGGGCGCCTTTACGAGCGCGTTCTTTTCCATGTGCGTGAAAGAGGTCATGCCGCCGCTGCTGCGGTTTGTGCTGGCATTTGTCATTGGCGCCGTCTGTGCGGCGGCCTGCGGTCTGCTGATCGGCATCCCGGTGCTTCGTCTGCGGGGCGATTATCTGGCTATCGTGACACTGGCGTTCGGAGAGATTATCAAAAACATCGTCAATGCGCTCTATATCGGCAGAGACAGCAGCGGTTTTCATTTTTCCATGAAAGACATTATGGATCTGGGGCTGGAGCCGGGCAGTAAGCCGATCCTCAACGGTCCCCAGGGAATTACAGGTACGCCGCAGGACTCCAATTTTACGATCGGGGTGCTGCTTGTGCTGCTGACGCTTTTTATCATCATGAATCTGATCCATTCGAGAGACGGCCGTGCGATCATGGCGATCCGTGACAACCGGATTGCGGCGGAATCGATCGGAATCAATGTCACGAAATATAAATTGATGGCGTTTACACTGTCTGCCTCGATCGCAGGGGTGGCAGGCGTATTGTATGCCCATAATCTCTCCACGCTGACAGCGCTGCCGAAAAACTTTGGTTATGACAGATCGATCATGATCCTGGTTTTTGTCGTGCTGGGCGGTATCGGAAATATCAGAGGATCTGTGATCTCCGCGATCGTGCTCACGCTGCTTCCGGAGCTGCTGCGGGGACTCAGTGATTACCGTATGTTGATCTATGCGATTGTGCTGATCGTCATGATGTTGTTTAACTGGAGCCCCAAGGCGATCGAGCTGCGGGAACGGTATTCCCTGAGACGGTTGTTCCATAAGACGGAGGAGTAAGATATGGCATTATTAGAGGTACAGAATTTATGTATTTCATTTGGCGGACTTCGCGCCGTCGATGATTTTGAGATCCGGATTGAGAAAGGACAGCTGTATGGACTGATCGGGCCCAATGGCGCCGGAAAGACGACGGTGTTCAATCTGCTGACCGGAGTGTACAAACCGAACGAGGGTATTATCCGGCTGGATGGGACGGATATTACGGGCAAACGGACGATCGACATCAATAAAGAGGGCATAGCGAGGACCTTTCAGAATATCCGTCTGTTTAAGGGTATGTCCGTGTTGGACAACGTAAAGGCCGGGCTGCATAACAATTATAAATATTCTTCTCTGGCGGGCATCTTGAGGATGCCGTCTTACCGCAGGGTGGAGAAAGAAATGGATGAGCGGGCAATGGAGCTTCTGGAGGTCTTCGATCTGGGCGGTGAGGCGGACCTTCTGGCCGCCAATCTCCCTTACGGCAAGCAGAGACAGCTGGAGATCGCCAGAGCGCTTGCCACGAACCCGAAGCTGCTCCTTCTCGATGAACCGGCTGCCGGGATGAATCCCAATGAGACAAAGGAACTGATGGAGACGATCCGGCTGATCCGCGACCGGTTTGATATGACGATTCTCCTGATCGAACATGATATGAAACTGGTGTCCGGAATCTGTGAAGCGCTCACCGTGCTCAATTTCGGGCGAATCCTGGCGCAGGGCAAGACGAGCAAGGTGCTCAACGACCCGCAGGTCATCACGGCATATCTGGGAGAATAGGGGGAATAGCGATGGCAATGCTTGAGATAAAAGATCTGGAAGTTTATTATGGTATGATTCAGGCGATCAAGGGTATCTCCTTTGAGGTCAATGAAGGGGAAGTCATTGCGCTGATCGGCGCCAACGGAGCGGGGAAGACAACGACACTGCATACGATCACCGGACTTTTACCGGCGAAAAAAGGCTCTGTCCTGTTCGAAGGAAAGGACATCACAAAAGTGCCGGGACATAAGATCGTATCGATGGGAATGGCCCATGTGCCGGAGGGCAGACGAATCTTTGCCCAGCTTTCCGTGCTGCAAAATCTTCGTATGGGAGCCTATACGAGAAAAGACAAAGACGAGATTGAAAAGACTCTGAAAATGGTCTATGAGCGCTTTCCACGTCTGGAGGAGCGTCAAAGCCAGATGGCAGGGACACTCTCCGGCGGCGAACAGCAGATGCTGGCGATGGGCAGGGCACTGATGTCTCATCCGAAGATCATTTTGATGGATGAGCCGTCCATGGGACTCTCACCGATTTTTGTCAATGAGATATTCGATATTATCAGGGAAGTGAGTAATAGCGGCACGACGGTGCTTCTCGTGGAACAGAATGCGAAAAAGGCGCTGTCAATCGCGGACAGGGCGTATGTTCTGGAGACAGGGAAGATCGTGCTCGAAGGCGAAGCGGATGTACTGATGAATGATGACTCCATTAAGAAAGCATATCTGGGGGAATAAAGGAGGAGGAAAGATGGATAAAGTTGTCATTACGATCGCGAGACAGTATGGAAGCGGCGGTCGTACGATCGGACAGATGTTGTCCGAAGATCTGGGCGTTCATTATTATGACAAGGAACTGCTGAAGATCGCCTCGGAGGAGAGCGGCATCAATGAGCGTTTGTTTGTCGGCGCGGACGAGAAGATCAGGAACAGTCCGCTGCTGCGGATCTCCAAAAGGGTTTATCAGGGGCAGCTGATCTCACCGGAGAGCGGGGGATTTACTTCTGCGGAAAATCTGTTTAATTATCAGGCAAAGGTGATCAAACAGCTTGCGGAGGAAGAATCCTGTATTATCATCGGCCGTTGCGCAGACTATGTGCTGCGCGATTATGACAATGTGCTGAGCGTATTTGTCCATGCGCCGGAAGAGTATTGTATCGAGCAGGCCAAGCAGAAGCTGAGCATGCCAGAGAAAGAGATCAGAAAATTTATCCAGAAGACCGACAGAGAGCGGGCGGATTACTACAAACATTATACCGGAAGAGAGTGGACAGATGCCAGAAACTATGACCTGTGCCTGGACAGCAGTAAACTGGGCATGGAACGGTGTATTGAAGAGATTAAGGCATATATGAATGTCAGGTTCCGGTAAGGCGTAAGAGAAAATGATATGAGTTGCAAAAAGGAATCGGTAGAGAAAAATATCTTTACCGGTTCTTTTTTTGTGCGGAAAATGTGGATTTCCTATCTAAATAATAAACTTAATATTTATATAAATATTTATATAAATGAAATAACAGAACAACAGTAAAATATAATGGATATTCCAATAAAACAGAATATTACTGTGCAACACTACCAAAATATTGTCATTATAAATGTGAAAACTGTCGAAGTTAAAAATTTTTACTCGTAAAATATTGAAATATTTATATAAATAATTTATAATTCCAAACAAGCAATCGCAACGGTTGCGAACAACAATTTCAAAACAGGAAAAGGAGGAAACCGTATTATGAGAAAGAAAGTTTTGGCAACGCTCCTGAGCGTGGCTATGGTCGCAGCGATGCTTGTCGGCTGCGGAAGCACACCGCAGGAGACGGCACCGGCACAGGAAGCAGCGCCGGAGGCACAGGAGGAAGCGCCCGCAGAGGAAGCGGAGGCGCCGGAGGAAGCACCCGCAGAGGCATCAGGAGAATTGCTTCCGGGCGGCGGCAGCAACATCATTTACTGCATCACCCCTTCCACCTCCAACGCTTATTTTAAGACCGTACAGGATATTGCAACCGCAAAGGGTACGGAACTGGGCTATGAAGTGAAATGCTTCTCCCATGACGATGATGCGGCGACACAGCTTGAGATGTTCGAGGCAGCGATCGCAGACGGCGCGGCAGCAATTATCTGTGACAATGCAGGTGCAGACGCTTCCATCGAGGCAATTCAGAAAGCCTATGACGCAGGAATCCCGACTTTCCTCGTAGACCGTGAGATCAATCAGTCCGGTCTTGCAGTCGCACAGCTTGTAGCAGACAATGCACAGGGTGCGGCAGCGATCGCGGAAGCATGGGTCGAGGCAATGGGCTATGAAGGCAAATATGCGGAACTGCTCGGTCTGGAATCCGACACGAACTGTCAGGTACGTTCCGAGAATTTCCACTCTGTCATCGATGAATATCCGGACATGGAGATGGTAGCACAGCAGTCTGCAAACTGGGATCAGACGCAGGGCTACGAGAAAGCGGAAGCAATCCTTCAGTCCAATCCGGAGATCACAGGTATCATCTGCGGCAACGACACGATGGCATGTGGCGCAGTTCAGGCATGTATCGATGCAGGCCGTGATGACATCAAGATTATCGGTGTGGATGGCTCCGATGACGCAGCGAACTATATCAAATCCGGAAACATGGTCGGTACGGCGCTTCAGCAAATCGCACTGATCACAGAAATGGCAGTAGAGCAGGCTGACGCTTATCTGAAGGGCACAGCTCCCGCAGAAGAGAAACAGCTCGTTCCCTGTGTGGCAATTACAGCCGATAACGTAGATAAATTATCTGCATTTGTTTATACAGAGTAATCGGATAGCAGGGAAACGGAAAGGGACGGCGTGGTATGAGTCGTCCCTTCTTTCCCCGGAAAGATAACAAAACGGGATAATAGGAGAAGGAATATGAAGAAAAAACTGGTTCTTATGATCACGGCAGTTATGGCATCGCTGAGTATCACGGCCTGCGGTATTGTTACGGTCGTGCCGATTGGGCAGGAGAGCTCTTTTACCGGGCAGCAGGAGTTTGATTCCAGCGCGGAATCGAGCAATGACTGGACGGCCGTGGTAGATGAGCTGAAAGCGAATGCCACAGACGCGGCACAGGCGATCGGTGCGGGCGTCGGAGGCGGCACGGCAGTGACCGGAACGGCGAAGATCGTGGAATACAATACGGAGACGCCCAAGCATTACCTGCTCGTGACACTGGACGGCTATGAGGGGGAAGTGCAGATACAGGCAGGCGGTGTCTATTCCGGTACGGCGCTTCGGGATACCCAGACACTCAAGGGGTTCGAGAGCTTTACCAACCAGACAGAATGGTCTCAGTATGCGAAAGCGCTGAACAAAGAGGCAGATACACAGGTCGTGGCGCCTCTTGGACTGGACGAGAGTGTGGCCGGCAAGACGGTGACATTTACAGGGGCAGCGGCGGAGAGCAGCGGTAAGATTGTGATCACGCCGGTAGAAATGTCGATTGAATAAAAGGAGGAGCATTATGTTTGATAATCCGAATGTTGTTCTCCATTGTGAAAAAATAGATAAGATTTATCCGGGCACGAAAGCGCTGGATGGCGTTTCTTTTGACCTGTTAAAAGGAAAGGTAAACGTGCTGATCGGTGAGAACGGCGCCGGGAAATCCACATTGATGAAAATGATCGCGGGGATCGAGCAGCCGTCGAACGGCAAAATGTACATGGACGGGGAAGAAGTATTTTTTAAGGATACGACGGCGGCCAGAGAAAAGGGCATTGGTATCATTCATCAGGAACTGAGTCTGTTTCCAAATCTGACAGTGTATCAGAATATCTTTATGAACCATGAACATAGAAAAGGGAAGCTGTTTCTTGACGACAAAGCCCATGTGGAGGGTGCAAAGAAGATATTAGAGCGGCTGGAACATGAAATCCCGCCGGAAACGCTTGTCGGAGATCTGCGTGTAGGGCAGCAGCAGATGGTGGAGATCGCCAGAAATCTCATCCAGGACGATCTGCGGGTACTGATTATGGATGAGCCGACCTCCTCTCTCTCGGCGGCGGAAGTGAAGGTATTGTTTAAGATTATGCGGGAACTGATGGCGGACGGTATTTCCATCGTCTATATATCGCATCGTCTGGAGGAGATCATGGAGATCGGGGACCATGTGACAGTGCTTCGGGACGGCAAATATGTAGCGGATGCGGATGTCAGGGACATCGAGCTGAGCTGGATCGTGGAAAATATGGTCGGCAAGAACACGCAATATCACAGATTCGAGAGAAGCATCGATCTGAACAAGGCGGAAAAGATATTGGAGATCAAAGATCTGACCCTGCAGAAAAAGGGCGGCGGGTACCTTCTGGAACACGTGAACATGCACCTGAAAAAGGGCGAAGTACTCGGCATTTACGGACTTCTGGGAGCCGGGCGCAGCGAATTGTTCGAGTGTCTGATGGGAATGCGTCCCGAGCACAAAGGGGAGGTGATCTATCAGGGGAAGCCGCTGAAGATCAGAAGTATTTCCGAGCAGATCAAAAACGGGTTCGCCATCGTACCGGAAGACCGCCAGCGTCAGGGACTGATCCAGACATTGGACATCTGCAAGAATACATCCATCGCCTCGATGAAGAAATATGTCAAAGGAATTTTCCTCGACAATAAGGAAGAGGAAAAAGCGGTAGAGGAACAGATTGCGGACATTCATATCAAGGTGGCAGATAAAAAGCTCCCGATCCTGTCTCTGTCCGGCGGAAACCAGCAGAAAGTCGTGATCGGCAAGGGGATTCTGACTGATCCTACGGTGCTGCTGCTCGACGAGCCGTCCAGAGGGATCGACATTGGCGCCAAGACGGAAGTTTTTGAGATTATCCATGAGTACGCGGAGCGGGGTCTGTCCATTATCGTCATTTCATCCGAGCTGAAAGAGATCATGGCCATCGCGGACAGGATCTACATATTGTCAAACGGGAAATGTACGGGCGAACTACAGGGAACTGAGATCACCGAGGATGCACTCGTACGGGCATCTTATGCCGGACTTGGCACCGGCGCGCATGCGTAAGATGGAAAGGAGCGAATTATGAAAACGAAGAAAATGAATTCCAATCAGATGCTGATGACGCTGCTCAAAGGACGTACCTTTATCGTTCTGATTATCCTTGTCATATTTTTCAGCATCGTCAAAGATAACTTTTTAGACCCGTCGACGATGACGATGATTGCGAAACATGTGGCCTTATACGGTATTCTTGCACTCGGCATGACGTTTGTCATCATCACGGGCGGCATTGATCTGTCGGTCGGATCGGTTGTCGGCCTGATCGGTATGCTTGCCGGCGGTCTCATCCAGGAGGGGCTGACGTTACAGTTTGCCGGTGTGACGCTCTATTTCAGCGTGCCGGTCATCGTCCTCGTCATGCTCATCATCGGCGCGCTGATCGGCTGGATCAACGGTCTGATCATCACCAAGCTGAACGTGGCGCCGTTTATCGCCACCCTGGGCACGATGTATATCTGCCGCGGATTCGCGAATCTGCGTTCCGGCGGTGCGACCTTCCCGGACATTGCCGGTTATGAAGGACTGGGAAATACAGGATTTAAAACGCTGGGCAGCAACATTGCCAGCATTCCGGCGGGCGTCTATGTATTTGCCGTACTGGCAGTCATCGCCGTCATCCTGCTGAAAAAGATGCCATTTGGCTGGTATGTGCTCGGTGTGGGCGGCAACGAGAAGTCTGCAAGGCTTTCCGGAATCAAGGCCGATCAGATCAAGATTCTCGTCTATATGCTTTCCGGCTTCTGCGCGGCCTGGGTCGGGATGATTAACACGGCGCAGCTTTCCGCAGCTCATCCGGCTTCCGGTGACGGCTGGGAGATGAACGCCATTGCTGCCACTGTGCTCGGCGGTACTTCCATGGCGGGCGGCTCCGGCACGATCCTCGGTACGGTCGTGGGCGCTTTCGTTATCGGTGTTATCAATGACGGTATGACAATGTGCGGCGTGTCCGAGTTCTGGCAGAAGGTCATTCGTGGCCTCGTGATTATTCTCGCAGTTGTCATCGATCAGACGCAGAGAAATCTTCAGGCTAAGATGGCGCTGCAGGCCCGCAATGAGAATAAATAACCATACATTACAGGCAGTGAATATTACAGGAAGGCAAAGGGGATAAGACAATGAAAAAAAACGGTATTTTACATGCGCAGCTCATCGGATTGATCGCTGCACTAGGACATAAAGATACGTTTATGGTCGGTGATGCGGGTATGCCGATCCCCAAAGGGGTGCCGGTTGTGGATCTGGCGCTCTGCGGCGGTGTTCCGACGTTCCGGCAGACGATGGATGCGATACTGGCAGAGACGGAGATTGAGGCTTATACGATCGCGGAAGAGATTGATGAGAAAAATCCCGAACTGCTTGCTTATATTCATAAGAAACTGCCGGATGCGGAGGAAGAGAAGATTCCTCATGCGGACCTGAAAAAGATGTCCGCCGAGTGCAGATTTGCAGTGAGGACCGGGGAATTTACCCCGTATCCCAATATTATTTTGAGGGCAGGCGTGGCGTTTCCCGCATAGTGACGGGAGACGCCGGGCGGCAGAAGGAGGAGAGAATATGGCACAGGTAAAACTTGGCTACGCACCGACGAGAAGGAGTATTTTCAGCGCGCCGGATGCGATCAAATACAGAGGCATCATTGCCGACAGATTAAAGGAACTGGGCATCGACTTCGTGGACATCACGGACATCAACGAAGAGGGGCTGCTCTATGACGACAACGACCGGATTCGGATTGTCGAGAAGTTCCGGGCGGAGAAGGTGGACGGTCTGTTCCTGCCACATGCAAATTTCGGCACGGAATTTGAGTGTGCGAGACTGGCGAAAGAACTGGGCGTGCCGGTGCTGCTCTGGGGACCGCTTGATGAGAGACCGGAGCCGGACGGGTCGCGTCTGCGGGATACGCAGTGCGGACTGTTTGCAACCGGTAAGGTACTGCGGAGATTCCGCGTTCCCTTTACTTATATGACAAACTGCCGCGTGACCGATCCGGTGTTCGAGCGGGGACTGCGGGATTTTATGGCGGTGTGCAATGTTGTCAGGACATTTAAAAATATCCGTATTTTACAGATTTCCACAAGGCCGTTTGAGTTCTGGTCGACGATGTGCAATGAGGGCGAGCTGCTGGAGAAATTCAATATTCAACTGGCGCCTGTGCCGATGCCGGAACTGACCGACGAGATGAAAAAGGCGAAGGCGGAAGGTACGGAAGTGGCGAAGGTGGTTGCCTATTGCCGGGAACAGATGGAGATTAAAATCAAAGACGATGAGCTGGAGAATGTGGCTGCACTGAAAGTAGCCATGGGTAATCTCGTCAGAAAATACGGCTGCCAGGCGGCGGCGATCCAGTGCTGGAATCAGTTGCAGAGCGAAATCGGCATTATGCCGTGCGCGGCCAATGCGCTTCTGAACGAGGAAGGGATTCCGGTCGTGTGTGAGACGGACATTCATGGTGCGATCACGGCGCTGATGGTGGAAGCGGCTGCGCTGGACGATACAAGGAGCTTTTTCGCAGACTGGACGATCCGCCATCCCGATATTGAGAATGGTGAGCTGTTGCAGCACTGCGGTCCATGGCCGATCTCCTGCGCGCAGGAAAAACCACAGATCACCTATCCGCTGGCTTTCGATCATCCGGGGGCAATCACGGCGCAGGCAAAGCACGGCCTTGTGACGCTGGCGCGTTTTGACGGCGATGAGGGTGAGTATTCCCTGCTTCTGGGCAATGCGAAAGGCGTGGACGGCCCAAAAGGGATGGGCACTTATCTCTGGGTAGAGGTGGACAATATCAAACGTCTGGAGGCGAAGATCGTGGAAGGGCCTTACATTCATCACTGTGTGGGTAT
Organism: Lachnospiraceae bacterium JLR.KK008; assembly: GCA_037015955.1. NCBI lineage: Bacteria > Bacillati > Bacillota > Clostridia > Lachnospirales > Lachnospiraceae > Lachnospiraceae bacterium JLR.KK008. The sequence goes on along the minus strand of CP143548.1, from coordinate 2,099,277 downwards.
TCACAAAGACGTCGTGCCGGTGTTGTATGAGGCATGTAAATATATCGGTGTGAAGCCTGATCTGTATGATCCGATCGAAGAAGACGTAAAGGCATATCTGCGCGGCGAATGAGAGGCTGCGGGAAAGGGAAGAGAACATGGTGAATTATAAGGAACTGTCTTACGACCTGAGAAAAAATGTCGTGGATATGATCGTGGAAGGAAAAGGCGGACACATTGGTGGGGACATGAGTGTCATCGATACCCTGATCGCGCTCTACTTTGGGGTAATGAATATCAGTCCGGAAAATCAGGATGATCCGGACAGAGACCGTTTTGTCATGAGCAAGGGGCACTGTGTGGAGGCGCTCTACGCGGTGTTGGCGGCAAAGGGATTTTTCCCGATCGAAGAGGTCATTCAGAATTTCAGTAAATTCGGTTCGAAATATATCGGCCATCCGAACAACAAACTGCCCGGCATTGAGATGAACTCCGGCTCACTTGGACACGGTCTGCCTGTCAGCGTGGGTATGGCGCTGGCCGGCAAGATGAATGGAAAAGATTACCGCGTCTATACCGTTATGGGAGACGGGGAGCTGGCGGAAGGGAGCGTATGGGAAGGCGCGATGGCGGCATCTCATTATCAGCTCGACAATCTCTGTGCGGTTGTGGACAGAAACCGGCTGCAGATTTCCGGCAATACGGAGGATGTGATGGCGCATGACGATCTGCATGAGAGATTCCGCAGCTTTGGCTGGAATACGGTTGATGTCAGTGACGGAAACGATGTGGAGCAGGTGATCGCCGCACTGGAAGAGGCGAAGACGGTGAAAGGAAAACCGACGGTCGTCATTGCCAATACGGTCAAAGGCTGCGGCTCGGCCGTGATGGAGAACAAGGCAGGATGGCATCACAAAGTGCCGACACAGGAGGAGTATGCGCAGATCATGAAAGATTTTGCAGAGAGAAAGGAGGCACACTGATATGAATAAGATTCCGAACAGACAGGCTATCTGTGATGTGCTGATGGAAAAAGTAAAGACAGATAAGGAGATTGTCGTACTGTGCAGCGATTCCAGGGGCAGCGCGTCGCTGACCGCCTTTGCCAGTACATATCCGGAACATTTTATCGAGACAGGCATTGCGGAGCAGAATCTTGTCAGCATCGCAGCCGGCCTGGCCAAATGCGGGAAAAAGCCGTTTGCTGCGTCTCCGGCCAGCTTCCTCAGCACCCGCAGCTATGAACAGTGCAAAGTGGATGTGTGCTATTCGAATACGAATGTAAAGCTGATCGGCATCAGCGGCGGAATCAGCTATGGCGCGCTCGGTATGAGCCATCACTCGGCGCAGGACATTGCGGCGATGTCATCGATCCCTGGTATGCGCGTCTATCTGCCGAGCGACAGATTCCAGACTGTGAAACTGATCGAGGCGCTTCTCACAGATGACAAACCGGCCTATATCCGTGTCGGCAGAAATCCGGTGGAAGATATTTATACGGAGGATGACTGCCCGTTCGAGATGGACAAAGCGACGGTGCTCTGTGAGGGGACAGATGTGGCCCTGATTGCCTGTGGCGAGATGGTACGTCCTGCCAGGGAAGCGGCCGGGCTTCTCGGAGAGAAAGGCATCAGCGCGACGGTGCTCGATATGTACTGTGTGAAGCCGCTTGACACGGAAGGGATTCTCAGGGCTGCCGGCAATGCCAGAGTCGTGGTGACGGTGGAAGAGCACTCTCCGTTTGGTGGCATGGGTTCGATGGTCAGTCAGGTGATCGGGGAACACTGCCCGAAGAAGGTTGTCAATCTGGCTCTGCCGGATGCACCGGTGATCACGGGCAACTCGAAGGAAGTGTTTGCCCATTATGGACTGGATGCGGAAGGAATCGCCAAAACGGCGGCGGAAGCGCTCGCGTAAGCGCTTTCCGGCAGCAGGCGGTGCGGGTGCACCGGAGAGAAAGGGAAGAATATGAGCAGATATGTGTTGGGGATTGATCAGAGTACCCAGGGCACAAAGGCTCTTTTGTTTGATGAGGAAGGCAGGCTCCTGTGCCGGAGCGACCTTCCTCACAGACAGATGGTAGACGAACGTGGCTGGGTAGAGCATGATCTGGAGGAAATTTACAATAATACGATACAGACAGTGAAAAATCTGGTGGAGAAGGCGGGCATCGACAAATCCGAACTGGCGGTGCTCGGGATCAGCAATCAGAGAGAGACGGCGGCGTGTTGGGAGAAAGAGAGCGGCAGACCGGTGTACAATGCCATTGTCTGGCAGTGCGCCCGGGGCGCGGCGATCTGCGAACAGATTGAGAAACAGGGGTATGCGAGGATGATCCGGGAGCGCACAGGACTACAGTTGTCTCCGTATTTCTCCGCGGCCAAGCTGGCATGGATCTTTCAAAATGTCGACGGGGTGAAAGAAAAGGCCGGAGCAGGCGGGATCGCCTGCGGTACGATCGACAGCTATCTCGTGTACCGGCTCACGGGCGGCAGGCGTTTCCAGACGGACTATTCCAATGCCTCGAGGACGCAGCTCTTCAATATTCGGGAGCTGAAATGGGACAGAGAAATCCTGGATCTCTTTGGCATTGACGTATCCTATATGGCGGAAGTGGCAGATTCCAACGGCGATTACGGGGAGACGGATTTTGACGGCTTTCTGGAAAAGCCGATTCCGATCCGGGGCGTCCTCGGGGATTCCCATGGGGCGCTGTTCGGGCAGGGCTGCCTGCACAAAGGCATGGTGAAGGCGACTTACGGGACCGGTTCTTCGATCATGATGAATACGGGAGAGACACCGGTCTTTACCGATCTCGGCGTTGTCACGTCGCTGGCCTGGTCGCTGGATGGAAAGGTCAACTATGTGCTGGAAGGCAATATCAATTACACAGGCGCGGTCATTACCTGGCTGAAAGACGAGGTAAAGCTGATCGCATCGGCAGGGGAGACGGAAGCGCTGGCGAGAGAGGCCGTGCCGGGCGACCGGACGTACCTGGTGCCTGCCTTTTCCGGTCTGGGTGCGCCTTATTGGGACAGCAGAGCGGCTGCGGTGATCTGCGGCATCACACGGACGACCGGCAAGGCGGAGATTGTACGTGCGGCGCTGGATTGTATCGCTTATCAGATTACCGACATCGTGAAGACGATGAGCGAGGCTTCGGGCATTGCCATCGGAGAACTGCGCGTGGACGGCGGTCCCACCAGGAATAAGTATCTGATGCAGTTTCAGAGCGATCAGCTCGGCATTCCCGTGAGGATTCCCGAGGCGGAAGAGCTCTCGGGCATTGGGGCCGCCTATGCGGCAGGGCTGGCGGCCGGTATACTGGATGAAAAAATATTTGAGAAAATGCGCCGAACCAGTTATAATTCAGAAATAGAAGGGTATGTCCGCGAACAGCGCTACGCAGGATGGAAAGACGCTGTGAAAAGGACCATGACGAAATAACGGCATACCGGAAGACATCAGGTCATTGTAGAGGAAAGCAGCGGCTATGAAAGTAAACATGAAACAGATCAGCGAGATCACGGGGGTTTCCACCGCCACAGTCTCCAACGCCCTGAATTATAAACGCGGCGTGAATGCGGAAACGGCGGCGCGGGTGCTGAAAGCGGCGCAGGAACTGGGATATTTTGACGAGTCCCGGATCACGAAACTGAAGTTCGTCACATTCAAGAGAGACGGAAGCATTGTGGAAGACACTCCCTTTTTCCCGCTGATGCTGACAGGGATTGAGCAGGAATGCCGGGAGAACGGAATGGATATGGTCATGAGCATTCTTGATATGCAGGATATGTATTATGAAGAGCAGGTCAGAAGTCTGCTGCATGATAAATCTTCGGCGATCATAATGCTGGGAACGGAGATGCTCTCCGAAGACATTAAGCTGCTGAACAGGATCACCAATCCCTTTGTTGTTGTCGACTATTGGAACGGAGAGATGTCGTTCAATTCCGTGCAGATCAACAACGAAGATTCGGTTCGTTATGCCACGCGGTATCTGATTGAAAAGGGGCATACACAGATCGGATATTTGCGGGGGAATTTCCGGATTACACCGTTCAAGATGCGGGGTGCGGGGTACCGGTCGGCAATGCGCAGGGCGGGGATTCCCATCCGCGAAGAATACACGCTGACGGTGGGAACGACAATGGACAGCGCCTACGGCGGTATGAAAGCACATCTGGAGCGGGGTGTGAAGCTGCCGACGGCTTTTATCGCGGACAATGACATGATCGCGCTCGGCGCCATGAAAGCGATGACGGAATGCGGGCTGAAAGTACCGGAAGATGTGTCGATCATCGGTTTTGACGATCTGCCGTTTGCGGCGGTGGCTTCCACGCCGCTGACGACGCTCTATGTGCCCAAACAGGAACTTGGCAGGATCGCGGCAAGACGGCTGCAGGAAATCATCCGCGGCGACACGGTGACGACGAAGGTGCATGTGTCCACGACTTTTATCGAGCGGGACAGCGTACGGACTCTGAAATAGAAGGGAACGCTGAATCAAAAGGGATCGCCGCATCGGATGGAAATGCTGAATCAGAAAAGATCACTGCTGGGAAAACAGGCGGAGCAGGCCTCAAATTTCTTCTGTGGGAATATCCATTTCATCATTTTCCTCCGTCTGCGGCGTCATTTCTTCCGGTTCCGGCAGGGTGAGCAGCACTTTTTCAATGCGGTTCTGGTTGATCTCTTCCGCGCGGATTGTCATACCGTTGCCGATCGTGACGGTCTCTCCGGTCTGAGGCAGCCGGTCGAGCGTACCGATGAGGATGCCTGCGATGGAGTCATAGTCTTCGGAGATGAGCTGTATGTCGAGGGCATCGTTGATGTCATCCAGTTTCACATTTCCGGCGACCAGATATTGTCTTTCGCCGACTTCCTTAATCAGTTCCTGTTCATCTTCGTCGTATTCGTCACGAATCTCTCCGACGATCTCTTCCAGCAGGTCTTCCAGGGTAATCATACCGACGCAGGCGCCGTATTCGTTTAAGACGAAGGCGACGTTCATCGTCGCTTCCCGCATTTCCATCATCAGATCAGCCGTTTTCTTATACTCATAAGTGTAATAGGCTTCCCGCAGAATATCCTGAATCCGGAAAGCTCTTTTATTGGGAACAAAGAGAAAATCTTTGATATTGACAATACCGACGACATTGTCCGTGTCATTTTCATAGACAGGGATTCTTGTATACATGGATTCGCGGAAAACGGCCAGCAGATGATTGTAGGAGGCTGTAATGTCCACCATCGTGATGTCGATGCGGGGAATCATAATGTCTTTTGCGGAGGAATCGCTGAAATCAAACACATTGTAGATCATTTCCCGTTCTTCCGTCTCAATGGCTCCGTCCTCGTGGCTCACATCCACATAGGTCTTCAGATCCCGTTCTGTCATGGCGCTCTGTGTTTTGGCAGTGTTGATATGGAAAAGCAGCATGATGGCGCCGGAGAGACGGTCCACGACAAAGATGATCGGTGTGAACAGTACCATCAGTGAGTAGATGATCCCGGCGTAGGCGAGAGAAATCTTTTCGGAATTATACATCGCCCATGTCTTGGGCATGATTTCTCCGAATAACAGGACGAAGAGAGTCAGTGCGCCTGTCATGATACCGACTGCATAACTGCCCCATATGCGGATGGCAAGTGTGGTTGCCAGCGATGAGGCGGAGATATTGACGATATTGTTGCCGACAAGAATCGTGCTCAGCATTTTACTGTAGTTATCGAGTATTTTCTGCACTGTGACGGCGCGTCTGTTTTCCTCTTCAATCAGAGTACGGATCCGTATTTTGTTTACTGTTGTGAGCGCTGTTTCCGCCGATGAGAAAAAGGCAGAGAGCGTGAGCAAAAGAGCGAGAATGAGAAATCCAATCCAACTGTCTGTGTCCAAATAAAAAACCTCCCGATCCATATGTAATGCGGATAAGTGTGTCATCCGGTCTGTGCCTGTCCATGCAGGCCTCCATGTGCCTAATCATATAATAAGATAAAAGAGATTGTCAAGTTCAGCCGCCTCCGGGCATATATATAGGAACAGGAGGTGTGACAATGAAGGCTTCGGTAAAAAACAATTCTTATGTAACCTTTTATTTAAAATGTCTGCTCTTTTCCTATATACTGACGGTAGGCCTGCTTTTATTCCTGGCGCTCTTTCTTTACCGCTTCGGGCTATCGGAGAAAGCGGTGTCGATCTCTATTATTTTTATTTACATAGCCGCCTGCCTGTTTGCCGGATTTGCATCCGGGAAGAAGATGGGCAGTCGGAAATTTTTGTGGGGACTGCTGGCCGGGGTACTGTATTTTACAATTCTTCTCTGTGTATCTGTTGTCATCGAACGCGGGGCGGCGGGAATCTCGGGAAATCTGGTGACGGTATTTTTTATCTGTGCGGGGAGCGGTATGCTCGGAGGAATGATCGGATAGAGGCGTTTGCCGTGAAAGAAATGCGACTGTTTGTTGACGTTTTTTGGAAGTTGTGGTATACTTTTGCCGTTATACAGGAAAGCAGAAAGACAGAGAATATAATATCCGTTTCCGATCAGGGGCGGATGATAAGGAGGATATAAAGATGAAACACATCAAGACATTGAGCACGAGAAATTTACAGGAGTCCATGAAAAAAGGCGGATGCGGCGAGTGCCAGACATCCTGCCAGTCAGCCTGCAAGACGTCCTGCACAGTAGGAAACCAGAGCTGTGAGAAAGCAGGAAAATAAAATCTCCGGGTGCTGGTATGATCTTTGCCCAGCGGTGCCGTAGGGAAAGAACGGGTAAGCAGCGATATTTGTCGCTGCTTATATTATGCGCAGGGACGTATGAGGAAATCAGCCGTCTCACGGCATACGCAGCGCAGAGAAAGAACCGTACAGGGGCATATAAAAAAGGAAGGGAAATTTTACGTGATCCATCAATATAAGAGTAACGGCTACAACATCGTTCTGGATGTAAACAGTGGCTCCGTACATATCGTTGACGACACTGCATATGATCTGATTCCGATTGTGGAAGCGTCACTGCGTGACCAGGTGACAGAGATTTCCGAGATTGCAAGGAGAGCTGAGAGAGAGACTGATTACACGCCGGAGGAATGTCAGGAGACCGTTCGGGAAATACTGGAACTGAAAGAGGCAGGGGCACTTTTTGCAGAAGATGTCTATGAGAACTATATTGTTGATTTCAAAAACCGGGATACGGTTGTAAAAGCGCTCTGTCTTCACATTGCCCATGATTGTAATCTGGCGTGCCAATACTGTTTTGCGCAGGAAGGGGAATACCATGGCAGACGGGCGATGATGGATTTTGAGACGGGGAAGAAAGCGCTTGATTTTCTCGTTGGCAATTCCGGCAACAGAGTCAATCTGGAAGTTGATTTTTTTGGCGGAGAACCGCTGATGAACTGGCAGACCGTGAAAAAGCTGGTCGAATACGGCAGAAGTCTGGAAGAGCCTTATCATAAAAAATTCCGTTTTACACTGACGACAAACGGCGTCCTTCTGAATGATGAGATTGCGGAATTTCTCAACAGAGAGATGAGCAATGTCGTACTTAGCATCGACGGGCGCAAAGAGGTCAATGACAGGATGAGGCCGTTTCGCGGCGGTCAGGGCAGCTATGACCTGATCGTGCCGAAATTCCGGAAGCTGGCGGAGAGCCGGGGGCAGAGTAACTATTATGTGCGAGGCACCTTTACACGTCATAACCTTGATTTTGCGGAGGATGTGCTGCATCTGGCAGATCTTGGCTTTGAACAGATTTCTGTGGAGCCGGTAGTCGCCGGGGAAGAGGAAGCATACGCGATACGCGAGGAGGATGTTCCGGCTTTACTGGAAGAGTATGACAGACTGGCAGCGGCGCTGATTGAGCGCAGCAAAGCGGGGAAAGGGGTCAATTTCTTCCACTTTATGATAGATCTGGAAGGAGGTCCCTGCGTCGCCAAACGGCTCTCAGGCTGCGGCTCAGGGACGGAGTATCTGGCGGTAACGCCGTGGGGAGATCTTTATCCGTGCCATCAGTTCGTCGGTGAGGAAGCGTTTCTGATGGGAAATGTGGATGACGGGATTACGAACACAGAGATTCAGGAGGATTTTAAGAGCTGTAATGTCTATGCGAAGGAGAAATGCAGAGACTGCTTTGCCAGATTTTATTGCAGCGGCGGCTGTGCGGCCAATTCTTATCATTTCCACGGTCATATCAGAGATGCCTATGACATCGGCTGTGAGCTGCAGAGGAAACGGGTCGAATGTGCGATCATGATAAAGGCGGCATTGTCTGAATAAAAAGGAGAAAACAGGATGAAAAAGAGTAGAGCGATACTGATTCTTGCGGTGACGGCCGTATTGCTGGCGCTTTTGTCTTACACGTCCGTGTATGGATTTCCGGTCGGAGTCAATACGGATATGGAGACCGGAGAGCAGACAGTTCTGCTGGCAGGCGCGGCGTCCGACATCAAGCAGGGACTTGATCTGGCCGGCGGTGTGAGCATCACCTATCAGGTAGTCGGTGAGGAGGCGCCTTCGGATGAAGATATGAAGGACACCATCTATAAGCTGCAGCAGCGTGTGGAAGGCTACAGCACAGAGTCTCAGGTATATCAGGAGGGCAGTGACCGGATCAATATCGAGATTCCGGGCGTGTCCGATGCCAATGCCATTTTAGAGGAACTGGGGCAGCCGGGTTCTCTGTATTTTATGGCTTCCGACGGGACAGAAGTGCTTACGGGTACGGATGTGGCCGATGCCCAGGCCGGGACACAGCAGAATCAGATGGGCAACAGTGAGTACGTGGTACAGCTTACACTGACGGAAGAAGGACGGAGCAAATTTGCGGAAGCGACTGCCAAGGCAGCGCCGAATCGTGACATTATCTTTATTTTATATGACGGAATGATCGTGAGCGCGCCCTCTGTGAACGACGAGATTACGGACGGCAAGGCGGTGATTACCGGAATGGCCAGTTTTGAAGAAGCGGACAAGCTGGCTTCCACGATCCGCATCGGTGGATTAAAACTGGAGCTGGAGGAACTTCGTTCGAACGTTGTCGGCGCGCAGCTCGGTTCCGAGGCGATTCAGACGAGTCTGAAAGCCGGCGCGATCGGGATGGGGCTTGTCGTTTTGTTCATGCTTGTCATTTACCTCGTTCCCGGTCTGGCGGCATCGCTGGCTCTGGGGATCTATGTGGGACTGATTGTTGTTCTGCTGAATGCGTTCCAGATTACACTGACGCTGCCGGGGATCGCCGGTATCATTCTTTCGATCGGTATGGCGGTCGATGCCAACGTGATTATTTTTGCCAGGATCCGGGAAGAGCTGGCTACCGGCAAGACCGTACATTCTTCGATCAAGATCGGCTTCCAGAAAGCATTGTCTGCGATTATCGACGGTAATGTGACGACACTGATTGCGGCGCTTGTGCTCGGTGTAAAGGGGAGCGGCAGTGTGAAAGGCTTCGCGCAGACGCTGGCGCTCGGTATTATCGTCTCGATGTTTACGGCGCTGTTTGTGACGCGGCTTATTCTGAACGCGCTGTATGCGCTTGGACTGAAAGATGTCAAATATTACGGCGTAGCCAGAGAGAGGAAGAAGCTGGACTTTCTTTCGAAAAAGATGGTATTCTTTGCGGCTTCCCTGCTCGTGATCGCAGCCGGGGTCGTATGTATGGGGATCAATGCGTCCGGTACGGGAGATGTCCTGAATTACAGTCTGGAATTTAAAGGCGGCACCTCCACCAATATTGTCTTTAATGAGGATTTGAGCATTGAAGAGATCGATGCGCAGGTTGTGCCTGTGATTGAAAAAGTGACCGGGGACGGCAATATTCAGACGCAGAAAGTGAGCGGCACCAATGAGGTCATCGTTAAGACAAGGACGCTCACCGTGGCGGAAAGGGAGACTCTGAACGCTTCTCTGGCCGAGGAATTCGGGGTGGACACGGAAAAGATCACAGCGGAGACGATCAGCTCGACGATCAGTTCCGAGATGCGTGGAGACGCGATCATTGCCGTTGCGATCGCGACGGCCTGTATGCTCGTCTACATCTGGTTCCGGTTTAAAGACATCCGCTTTGCAGCCAGCGCTGTCATCGCGCTGCTTCACGATGTGCTGGTTGTGCTGGCGTTCTATGCGGCAGTAAGAGTATCGGTGGGCAGCACCTTTATCGCCTGCATGTTGACGATCGTCGGCTATTCGATCAACGCGACCATTGTCATCTTTGACAGAATTCGTGAGAATCTCGGGATGGCGAAAAAGAAGGCGGAACTGGCAGATGTGGTGAACGAGAGTATCACACAGACGCTTTCGAGAAGTATTTTCACTTCTCTGACGACATTCTTTATGGTGGCGGCACTGTATGGACTCGGCGTCACATCGATCCGCGAATTTGCGCTGCCGCTGATGGTAGGTATTTTGTGCGGTACGTATTCGTCGATCTGTCTTGCAGGTGCACTCTGGTATGTGCTGCGCACGAAGATTGCGGGAAAGAAGAAAGATTAAGAGGACTTGAAACCTTCTCAGAACGAGAGGGTTTCTTTCATAATAGGACATCAGACAGGATTCCAGGTGGAAGGATGAAGAAAGAAAAGTGGTACATGGCGGCAAAACGAGCCGACTTTGAACAGATTGGCAGGACGTTTTCCATAGACCCGGTCATAGCCAGGCTGATCCGCAACCGGGATGTTGAGGGCGAGGAAGCCATCGGCCGCTACCTGCATGGTACGACAGATGATCTCTATGCTCCGGGCCGTATGAAAGGCCTGACGGAGGCATCGGCCCTGCTGCTTAGGAAAATAAAAGAGAGTGTTAAGATCCGTGTGATCGGAGATTATGACATTGACGGCATTATGGCGGCCTATATATTGACAAAAGGACTGGAAACGCTGGGCGCTGTGGTGGATACGGTCATTCCCCACCGTATTCAGGACGGCTATGGGCTGAATATGGAACTGATCAGGACGGCGCATGAGGAAGGGATCGATACGATTCTCACATGCGATAACGGGATCGCGGCTTATGAACAGATCGTCTATGCCAACAGTCTCGGTATGACGGTCATCGTCACGGATCATCATGAGGTGCCGTTTGAAGAGACAGAAGGAGGCAGGTGTTATCGGATACCGCCTGCCGCCGTGGTCATTGACCCAAAGCAGCAGGACTGCGGTTATCCTTTTTCAGGGATCTGCGGCGCCGTCGTGGCGATGAAGCTGATGCAGGCGCTCTATGAGATGAGCGGATATGGCGCAAAGAAAGCGCTGGATGCCTTTTTGGAGATGGCAGCGTTTGCCACGGTCGGTGATGTGATGGAACTTGTGGATGAGAACCGGATCATCGTCAAATACGGCTTGCGCGCTCTTGAGAATACAGAGAACGCCGGACTGCGTGCGCTGATAGAAGTGTGCGGGCTTTCGGGCCGTACGCTGACGGCCTATCATGTCGGCTTTGTACTGGGGCCCTGTCTCAATGCCAGCGGCCGGCTGGATACGGCGCGGCGGGCGCTGTCTTTGCTGCAGTGCGGGGCGAGAGAGGAAGCGCTTCCCATTGCCACGGATTTGAAACATCTGAATGAGAGCCGCAAGGAGATGACACAGCGCGGTGTGGAGGAGGCCCAGGCGCAAATAGAGAGGCGGGGGCTGGAGAACCGGAAGGTGCTGGTCGTCTATCTGCCGGATTGTCATGAGTCACTGGCCGGTATTATCGCCGGTAGAATCCGGGAGCGCTACGGCAGGCCTGTTTTTGTGCTCACAGATGCGGAGGAAGGGCTCAAGGGGTCAGGGCGTTCGGTCGAAGCCTACTCCATGTATGAGGAGATGAGCAAATGCAAAGACTTATATACTAAATATGGCGGCCATAAGATGGCGGCGGGACTCTCGCTGCCGAGAGAAAATATGGAGCCATTTATCGAGCGGATCGAGACCGGATGTATGCTGACGGAAGAAGAGCTGACGGAAAAGATCCATATCGATGTGCCGATGCCGTTCGGATATGTGACGGACAGACTGCTCTCACAGTTTTCCCTGCTGGAACCATTTGGCAATGGAAACAGAAAACCGCTCTTTGCGCAGAAGAATGTGACGCTGCTTGGAAGCAGGATATTCGGAAAGGACAGGCGGGTAGGCAAATACACGGTTTTGGATGAATATGGAGGCAAGTATGAGCTGACATATTTCGGAGATCAGGAAGAGCTGCTTGCCTTCTGGCAGGAAAAGGGGAAGATCAGTGTTACCTATTACCCGGAGCGCAATACATTCCGGGGCAGGACACAGATACAGTTCGTGCTGCAGAATTTTCAGTAGTCTGTGGAGAAAGACGGATATGCGGGGAGAAAGCAGGCAATGCAGGAATGACAGGGGAAAGGAAAGGGTGAAGAAGATGGAAGGAAAACGGTTGGATTATCTCGACATGGTGAAGGGAGTCGGCATTATTCTTGTCGTAGTCGGACATTCCAGTTATGTCCCGGAAGGCGTGCTGACATGGCTGGCATCCTTTCATATGCCTTTGTTTTTTATCGTATCGGGGATGCTCTTTGCCCATAAACAGTCGGATCAGGAGCCGTTTGGCAACTATGTAAAGCGGCGTTTTCATGGGATGATACTTCCTTATTTCTGGTTCAGCCTCATCTACCTTGGGGTGGACTATTATTATCTGTTTGTCCATCCGCAGGTGATCGATCAGCAGTTTATCAATACGGCTGTCATTCAGAGTCTTTCCTTCTACGGCATTTCCGTGCTGTGGTTTCTGCCGACGATCTTTCTCGGGGAACTGTGCCTTTATGTTCTGATCAGGAAGCAGTATCCCATATGGCTGTTGTGTGTGATCGGCTTTGGCTCCGTATGGGTGCCGGTGCTGGGGGTATGGCTTATTCAGACTTTTATCAAGATGGAGAAAAACGTGTTCTTGGGCTGGTTTGGCAGTCTGTTGATGGCATTGCTGCGGGTATTTCCGGCGCTTGTCTTTTTGATGATCGGATACGGCGTATACTGCTGGCTCTGTGATCTGCGGCTGCGTGCAGGGCAGGAAGTGATGGTAGGCATTCTCTGCCTGTTTCTGAACGGAGCGGTCGCTTTTGCCAATGGCAGGGTAGACATGCACTTTCTCGTGTTTCATAATGTATTTTATTTTTATCTCGGCGCATGCAGCGCGGCCATCGGTCTGCTGCTGATCTTCCGGCATGTAAAAAAAATATGGCTGCTCGGTTTTCTCGGGAGCAATTCGCTGATCGTCATGCTGACGCATCTGGACTGTCAGGTCATGAGTCTGGCAATCCGCTTTGCCGTCGGGATGAATCAGTTCATCCCGAGAGCAAAGAATATCATCTTTTATTTGAATCTGTATGGGGCTTTGCTGGTCGGAGAACTTGTGATGATCGTATTAGTGGGAAAAGTCGGCTTCTTCCTGATCGGCAGAAAGAAGCCGGTGAAACTGGAAGGACCTTCGTGGTGGCAGCGGCTGATAAAACGGCTGCGGGGAACAAAGTTTAAGAGAGTAAAGTAAAAAGGAAGACAGACAGCATGTAAAAAGGATTACTTTCTGTCTTCAATGATCAGGGTACGGATGGCCGTGGGGGATTCGTTCCAGTTGAACATGTAGATGGTGTACTGTGCGTTGCTCCGAACGGTAAGGTCGGTGGACAGCAGCACTTCGTTTGCGCTGGCTACATAGATGTCATAGTGCGCAGGTATGACACGGACATAATTTGTCACTTCTTTGAACATGACATTCTGGAAGACGATGTTGCCGGAGTAGGTGGAGACAGTGAGCGGACCGGCGTTGTGCGAGAGATTGCATGCGCGCAGGCAGGAACCGCCCAGCGGCGTATAGCAGGATGAATCATTGATCTCCACGAGATCAAGTCCTCCGGCTGTGTTGACGATGGCGATGGTCATCGTAGCGCCTACGGTGACACGGATCTGTTTGGTGATGTAGATATAGCCATTTCTGCCGGCAACGGTGATCGTCTGGTAGCCGGAAGAAATGCGGCCATATTCGCTGACTTCCGCGTATTCGAGAGTGTCTACAGCCGTACGGTTATTGACGGAAATGACGAACGGATTGTAGCCGACTGCCGCATTCAGGAAGCGGATCGTGCCATAGCTGTTTGTGTTACAGTAAAAGCACGGCGTGACCGGACGGGGCAGGACCGTGATGATTGTTCCCAGCATGGGAGGAAAGTGATTACCGGGATAGACCGGGCCGCCCTCACCGGGATTGGGCAGGGGGATGACGGGGACGTTGCCATTGTCGCCGGGCATGTTGCCGGGATAGACAGGACCGCCTTCGCCGGGATTGGGCAGAGGAATGACGGGGACGTTGCCATTGCCGCCGGGCATGTTGCCGGGATAGACAGGACCGCCCTCACCGGGATTGGGCAGGGGGATCACAGGTGTTGAGGCACCGTTGTCCGGCTCCGGGTTAAAGTTGTTGCCGGGATAGACGGGACCGCCCTCACCGGGATTGGGCAGAGGAATCACAGGCGTTGCGGCTGCTTTATTGTTATTGCCGTTGCTGTTCATGTACTCGAAATCGTTGGAATTCATAATATCCCTCGTTTATATTAGAATATATTGTATTTTATGATTTGACATGAGAAAGGTGCAACAATTCCTTTTGAGGGACAGAGATGAGACAGTATTTTGGCAATCAAATGAGTTTTTCAGAAGCCGGAGTTGACAAAGTTTCGCATTTCCTGTCTGGAAGTGATCTGCCGTGCCCGTTCAATGACGGCTTTCTTTTCGGAGTCAGACAGACCGGAAAAGCGGTTGAGCGCGTCCAGATGTTTGGCCAGCTCCATGGAGAAACCGATCGGCAGTTCTTCGTCCTTCATGGTCAGCCATCCTTTCTCTCGGATACAAACTGTTCCACCAGATGTCTGACATCTTCCAGGCAGGCGCCGCATACGGTGCCTGCACCGGTAGCTTCCTGCACCTGTTCCAACGTGTCTGCGCCGCCATCGACGGCCTCTTTGATCATACCATTTGTTACACCAAGACAATTACATACAATTTTATCATAATCCATATGAGTTACCTTCCTTTCGCTCATAGTATGCGCATGGACGGAGGGAATTATGCCGGTGTTTTTCTGGCTTTTGGTAAATTTCATCGGGTCTTTATTTTTTCTTAATAAATTTATGTTTTATTTCAGAAAATGGACACATTTTTTCCATATTTATCGGGTATAGTATAAATCAGATAGTCGAATAACAACTCACTATCTCCCCCTCATGAGAAAAGAAAAACCTCCGTTGCCCCGGAGGTTTTTCTTTATATTATAATAGAACAGGTATCCCCTGAATTGCAATCAACGCTGATTTGTGCTATTTTATATAGTAATCTACAAGGAAAGAAAAGAGGAACGATATGGTTCAGGCTTTAACGTTATTGGAGCGGCTTACTTATACCTGTGTGAAGGGAGACCCTGACAGAGAAGTGGGAGCGCTCGTCTATGATTCGAGAAAGATCGAAAGGGACTGCATGTTTGTCTGCATCGCGGGTGCGAATGTGGACGGACACAGTTTTGCGGCGGAGGCGGCGGAGAAGGGAGCCGCTGTGATCGTGGTGGAAAAAGAGGTGGAAATCCCGGATGAAAGCGGGGCGACAATGATCCGCGTGGCGGACACGAGATATGCGCTGGCTTTTCTTTCGGCGGCTTATTTCGGTTATCCGGCGGAGCAGATGAAGATCATCGGCATCACGGGGACGAAGGGCAAGACGACGACGACGTATCTCGTGAAGTCTATTTTGGAACATGCCGGGAGAACCGTGGGACTGATCGGCACGATAGAGGCGGTCATCGGGGAGCGGCATATTCCGGCGGCCAATACGACACCGGAATCCTACGTGCTGCAGCAGTATCTCAGGGAGATGGCGGATGCGGGGTGCGATACGGTCGTGATGGAAGTGTCGTCGCAGGGGCTGATGATGCACCGGACGCAGGGATTTGTCTTTGACATCGGTATTTTTACCAATATCGAGCCGGATCATATCGGACCAAATGAACATAAAGATTTTGAGGATTATATGGCCTGCAAGGGGCTTTTGTTCCGGCAGTGCCGGGTGGGGATCGTGAACTGTGACGACGTCCACTGGCAGAAGGTGACGGAGGGACATACATGCAGGCTGGAAACATATGGATTTTCGGAGAAAGCTGACTTGCAGGCATACAACATGCGTCTTGTGACGAAACCGGGTAGTCTTGGCGTGGACTTTGAGGTGCGGGGGCTGATTGATCTGTCGGTGGAGACGAATACGCCGGGGCGTTTCAGCGTCTATAATGCGCTGACGGCGATGGCGATCTGTGCACATTTCGGGGTCTCCGGGGATGACATCAAGGAGGCGCTGCTTCATGCCCATGTACGGGGCAGGATCGAGATCGTGAAAGTGTCGGATGCGTTTACGCTGATGATCGATTATGCGCATAATGCGATGGCGCTGGAGAGTCTGTTGACGACGCTGAAAGAATATCAGCCGCATCGGCTGGTCTGTCTGTTTGGCTGTGGGGGCAATCGTTCCAGGCTGCGCCGCTATGAGATGGGAGAGGTGAGCGGGCGTCTGGCAGATCTGACAGTTATCACTTCCGACAATCCGCGGGACGAAGAGCCGCAGGACATCATTGATGACATTAAGACGGGGATCGGCAGGACAGCGGGCGAATATGTGGAGATCTGTGACCGTAAGGAAGCCATCGCCTATGTCATTGACCATGGCCAGCCGGGAGATATTATCGTGCTTGCCGGAAAGGGGCATGAGGATTATCAGGAGATCAGAGGAAAGAAATATCCGATGGATGAGAGAGTGCTGATCGCGGATATTTTGCGGGAAAGAGGAAGGACTGTATGATAACAGGCAGATATGCCGATGTCATTGTTGATATTTCTCATGAAAAGGTAGACCGTCCTTTTCAGTACCGGATACCGCAGCCGCTTCTGGGAAAGATCAGTCCGGGAATGTGTGTTGTCGTTCCGTTTGGAAAAGGAGACAGGGAGCGGACCGGGTATGTGATCGGGGTGACCGACAGGCCGGGATATGATGAGGATAAAATAAAGGAAATCCTTCGGATTGCGGATAAAGGAGTGTCGGCCGCCGGAAGTCAGATACGGCTGGCGGCATGGATGAGAGAGCGATATGGTTCGACGATGATCACTGCGCTGAAGACAGTGCTGCCGGTAAAGCAAAGGATGAGAGCGCAGACAAAGCGCCGAATCTCATTGGCGGTATCTTCCGGTGAAGCGGAGTCGATCATCATGGAATGCCGCAGGAAACATCAAAATGCCAGACTACGTCTTCTGGAAACGTTATTTAGCAAAAAAGAGATCGCCTATGAATATGCGGTGAGAACGCTCTCTGTGACGCCGGCCGTTATTCGCGCGCTGGAAGAGAAAACGATTATTGCGGTCAGTTCAGAGGTTTTTTATCGAAATCCGGTCAGAGAAGCGGCCGTGGGAGCCGGTGCGAAGGAGCAGACTGTCGTTTACAGCAGTCAGCAGCAGACCGTGATCGATCATGTGCTGGCGGATTACAGGGCCGGGCGGCCGGGTACGTATCTGCTCCATGGCATTACCGGCAGCGGGAAGACAGAAGTGTACATGGAACTGATCGCCGGCGTGACAGCTCTTGGCAAACAGGCGATTGTGCTTATCCCGGAGATCGCGCTCACATATCAGACGGTGTCCCGTTTTACGTCCCGATTTGGCAGCCGGGTATCGGTCATGCACTCAAGACTCTCCGCCGGAGAGAAATACGATCAGTGGGAGAGGGCAGACAAAGGAGAAATCGATGTAATGATCGGGCCGAGGTCAGCGCTGTTTACCCCTTTTTCCAGATTGGGACTGATTATTATTGACGAGGAGCACGAAGCCAGTTATAAGAGTGAGACGATGCCGAAATATCATGCGCGGGAAGCGGCCCGTGAGCTTGCCTCTTATTACGGCGCGAGCGTCGTGCTGGGGTCGGCGACTCCGTCGCTGGAATCTTATTATGCGTCGGAAACGGGTCTGATCAGACGCTATGAACTGACAAAGCGGTTGACAGGCGGTCAGCTGCCACAGGTATATGTCGAAGACCTGCGGGAAGAACTGCGGCGGGGAAACCGCTCGATCTTCAGCAGCCGGCTGCAGAGGCTTCTGGAACAGCGGCTGGCGGCGGGAGAGCAGAGTATGCTCTTTTTGAACCGTCGGGGATATGCAGGCTTTGTGTCCTGCCGCGCCTGCGGCCATGTAATGAAATGTGTGAACTGTGACGTGTCGCTGTCGGAGCACAGAAACGGACGTCTCGTCTGTCATTACTGCGGTTATGAACAGCCAACCGTAACGGTGTGTCCGGAGTGCGGCTCCAAATACATTGCAGCATTCCGGGCGGGCACGGAGCAGATCGAGGAATGTCTGCACCGGATGTATCCGCAGGCGCGGGTACTGCGGATGGATGCGGACACGACGAGACGGAAAGAGAGCTATGAAGAGATTCTGGCCGCTTTCGCGGGCGGGGAGGCGGATATTCTCGTGGGGACCCAGATGATCGTCAAGGGGCATGATTTTCCAAATGTGACGCTGGTCGGTATATTGGCGGCGGACCTGTCTCTCCATGCGGGAGATTACAGAGCGGGTGAGCGGACATTCCAGCTGCTGACACAGGCGGCAGGCCGGGCAGGCAGAGGGAAAAAGCCGGGAGAAGTTGTCATCCAGACATATCAGCCGGACCATCACAGCATTCGTTATGCCGCCGCCCAGGATTATCAGGGCTTTTATGCGGAAGAGATGGGATACCGCGAGCTACTCGGCTATCCGCCGTCCGCGCATATGCTGGCAGTGCTCATATTATCCGGAGAGGAAAGCACAGGCAGAGAGCTGGCGGAGCGGCTTGTGCGGGAGACGGCGGGCGCTCTGTCCGAGTCTTCGTACCGGGAGAAGAAGGTACAGGTGATTGGTCCGGCGCCAGCCGGTATCGGCAGGATTGCGGGTCAGTACCGGACTGTTTTTTACGGAAAATGCAGTGATATGACAGCGCTTATTTACATAAAGGACAGACTGGAAGCGTTTCTTGATGAGCAGAAGACTCAGGGGGAAAGTGTACAGTTTGATTTTGACCCTATGAACAGTTATTGACAAGAGGAGGAAAACAGGTATGGCAATCAGAACGATCCGGGAAATCGGAGATGGTGTGTTACAGAAAAGATGTAAGGAAGTGACAGAAATGACGGCGCGCACGTCGCAGCTCATCGATGATATGCTTGATACGATGTATGAGACGAACGGTGTCGGCCTGGCGGCATGTCAGGTCGGTATTCTGAAGCGGATCGTAGTCATCGATACGACGGGGGAAGATCCGTATGTGCTGATTAATCCGCAGATAATGGAGACGAGTGGTGAGCAGATCGGCCATGAGGCGTGCCTGAGCGTACCGGGAAAGACCGGTGTCGTCATACGTCCGAATTATGTGAAGGTGCGGGCGCTGGACCGGGATATGAAGCCGTTTGAACTGGAGGCCACAGAGCTTCTGGCACGGGCAGTCTGCCACGAGACGGAGCATCTCGACGGACATCTCTATGTGGAGAAAGTCGAGGGCGAGCTGATGAATGTGGAAGATATGGAAGAGGATGAGGAGCTGCAGGATGAAAGGTGAGAAAATGACTGATCCGGTCAAAATCTGTTTTATGGGGACACCGGATTTTGCGGTGGGTGCACTGGAGGCGCTCATTGCAGCGGGATATGAGATCGTCTGTGTCGTCACCCAGCCGGATAAACCGAAGGGAAGAGGCAAGGCCGTACAGTTTCCGCCGGTAAAGGAATGTGCACGCAAACATGACATTCCGGTCTTTCAGCCGGTGAAGATCAAGGCGCCGGAGGCGGTAGAGGAATTAAAAAAATATGAGGCGGAGCTGTTTGTCGTCGCTGCGTTTGGCCAGATTCTTTCGGCGGAGATTCTTCGGATGCCCAGATATGGCTGCATCAATATCCATGCTTCTCTGCTTCCGAAATACAGGGGGGCGGCCCCGATCCAGTGGGCAATCTTAAACGGAGAGACGGAGACGGGCATTACGATCATGCAGATGAACGAAGGACTGGATACCGGTGATATGCTGGCTAAGCGGGTCGTGCTGATCGAACCGACTGAAACGGGGGACAGCCTGCACGATAAACTGATGGCGGCAGGTGCATCACTTGTGACAGAGACGATACCGCGGTTTGTGCAGGGAGAAATCACGCCCGAAAAGCAAAATGATGCCGATTCCAGCTATGCGAAGATGCTGCGCAAGTCTCTGGGAAATATAGACTGGAAAAGCGATGCGGCGTCGCTTGCACGGCTTGTGCGGGGGCTGAACTCCTGGCCCGGTGCGTATACGGTGTTCCGAGGTAAAAATCTGAAAATATGGGAAGCGCAGGAAGCGGCCGAAACGGGGCAGAGCAGGAGGCCGGCCGGCGAGGCAGATGAGGCGCAGCCTCCGGACACCGTGGCGGCACGGGCCGGATGCGACTCTCCGGGTACGGTTGTCAATGTGACGAGAGAGACGATCGAAGTTATGACAGGCCGGGGAATCCTGATTTTAAAGAGCGTGCAGCCCGAAGGCAAAAAGAGGATGCAGGTAAAAGACTTCCTTTTGGGGTATCCTGTAAAGGCCGGGGAGAGACTGGGTGAATAGCCGTCTGTCACAGACAGGCGAGAAACTGGCAAAAAGGAGAGATTTTTATGATGCCATATTATGGTTACGGATATTATTTTGATCCGACTTATTTTCTGGTGCTGATCGGGTTTGTGCTCTGTATGGCGGCGTCTGCCAAAGTGAACAGCACGTATTCCAAATTTTCGAGAGTGCGCAGTATGACGGGCATGACGGGAGCACAGGCGGCGGAGCGGATACTCTATCAGGCAGGAATCCGGGATGTGCGTGTCGAACATGTGCACGGAAATCTGACGGACCATTATGATCCGAAAGCCAAGGTCGTCCGTCTGTCGGATTCCACATACAATTCCCCTTCCGTGGCAGCCGTAGGCGTAGCGGCACACGAGTGCGGCCATGTATTGCAGCATTATGAAGGGTATGCACCGCTGAGGATTCGGACGGCGCTTGTGCCGGCAGCGAACATTGGTTCTAAACTTGGCGTTCCGCTGATCATTCTGGGAATGATTCTCGGCATGAATGCGACACTTGTCAATATCGGTATCTGGGTATTTTGTCTGGCAGTACTGTTCCAGCTTGTCACGCTGCCTGTGGAATATAACGCTTCCCACAGAGCAGTACAGATATTGGACCGGCAGGGTATATTATCAGGACAGGAAGTCGGACAGTGCAGACAGGTTCTGAATGCGGCGGCACTGACCTATGTGGCGGCTGCGGCTTCTTCCGTGCTGCAGCTTTTGCGGCTTGTCCTTTTATTTGGCGGCAGGAGAGACGATTGATGAAGACAGACAGTGTGAATGTGAGAGAGCTGGCGCTGGAGGCGCTGCTCTCTGTTTCCCGGGGAGAGGCATACAGTCATGTGGTCATCGGCGGTATGCTCGACAAGTATGATTATCTGGGAGTGCAGGAGAAAGCATTTTTCAAATGTCTGACCGAAGGGACGCTTGAACGCCGGATACAGATTGACTATTGTATCGATGCGTTTTCCAAAACGCCGGTGAGGAAGATGAAACTACTGATCCGGGAACTGCTGCGTATGAGCGTATATCAACTGTTATTTATGGACGGTGTACCCGACAGCGCCGTATGCAATGAGGCGGTAAAGCTGGCGGAGCACCGTTCTTTCCGTTCTCTGAAAGGGTTTGTCAACGGTGTGCTGCGCAGTATTTGCAGAGAAAAAGATAATATTTCCTGGCCTGACAGAGAGGAAAACGAGGCTGTATTTCTCTCTGTCCGTTATTCGATGCCGCAGTGGCTTGTGGAAAAGTGGCAGCAGGAGCAAGGCAGTGAAAAGACAGAAAAAATTTTGCAGGGACTGTTGGAAAAGCGGCCGGTCACTGTCAGACTGCGGCAGGATATACGTGAGGAAGAGCGGGAAGCCTGCCAGAGAGAGATCAAAGAGGAATTGCACGCGCGCGGCATCCTGGTGAGAGAGAGCAAAATACTGCCGTATGCGTGGAATCTGGAAAAGAGCGAAGGACTTGGCGGTATTCCTTCCTTTGCCGCCGGCAGATTTACGGTGCAGGATGTCAGCTCCATGCTGGCCGTGGAGGCGGCAGGAATCCGTCAGGGAGACTTTGTGATGGATGTCTGTGCGGCTCCGGGTGGTAAGATGCTGTTTGCAGGGGAAAAAGCCGGCAGCGGCGGAAGCGTGCTGGCGAGAGATATTTCTTTCAGACGTCTGGAGCAGATGGAAGAAAACAGAGTGAGAATGCGTGCGGATAACGTTACGCTGGAACAGTGGGACGCAGCGGTCCTCGATGGAGCATATGTGGGAGAGGCCGACGTCGTACTGGCTGATGTGCCCTGCTCCGGCCTGGGTGTGATCGGCAGAAAGCGGGACATCAAATATCATGCTTCGATAGAGACGATCGAAAGTCTCGTACAGCTCCAGAGACAGATACTGAGTACGGTCTGGCAGTACGTGAAACCGGGCGGTGTTCTGCTATATTCAACCTGTACGATCAGCCGGGCGGAGAATGAAGAGATGGCGGACTGGTTTCTGTCGCAGTTTCCCTTTCACGGGGAGGATCCGCGCCCCTTCCTGCCGGAAGGTTTTGCAACGCAGGGTGGCAGCTTTACCGGCGGAGAGAAAGCGGCGGGGAGCCCATACATACAGCTTCTCCCGGGCGTCCATGATACGGACGGCTTTTTCCTGGCGCGGTTTGTGCGGGATAAAAAAGTGTAGCGAAAAAGAGACAGGTAAATCGTCACAGGCTTTTGGCAGGCAGGACAGGAATATGGAAAATCGGGACAAAATGATAAAAATGGATATAAAATCACTGGCACTGGAAGAACTGAAAGAGGAACTGGTGCGGATGGGAGAGAAATCTTTTCGCGGCGATCAGATCTATGAATGGCTCCACCGGAAGGCGGCGCGGTCTTATGACGAGATGAGCAATGTTTCCAGGGCGCTGCGGGAACGGCTGCGGGAGGAAACCATCCTTGTGGCGCTGGAGGCGGTCAGAGTACAGGAGTCTGAGCTGGACGGCACGAAGAAGTATCTGTTCGCACTGCCGGACGGTAATCTCGTGGAGAGTGTGTGGATGTCATACCATCACGGTAATTCCGTATGTATCTCTTCCCAGGTGGGCTGCCGGATGGGCTGTCGTTTCTGTGCCTCCACGCTGGGTGGGCTGGAGCGGAATCTGACCCCGTCCGAGATGCTCGATCAGATCTATGCCATCGGACGTCTGACAGGGCAGCGGGTTTCGAATGTCGTCGTCATGGGCACGGGAGAACCGCTTGATAATTATGACAATCTGCTGCGTTTTCTCCGTCTTCTGACGGATGAGCGGGGACTTCATATGAGCCAGCGCAATATTACGGTATCGACCTGCGGCATTGCCCCGAATATCCGGCGTCTTGCTGACGAAAAGCTGCAGATTACACTTGCTCTGTCGCTCCATGCCACGACCGATACAAAGCGGCGGGCGCTGATGCCGGTCACGGACCGGTATCCGCTGGCGGAAGTGTTGTCGGCCTGTGAATATTATTTTGAACGGACAGGCCGCAGGATCACGTTCGAATACAGTCTGTCGGAAGGGATCAACGATACGGAGGAAGATGCGGCGGAGCTGATTGCGATTGCCCGCCGGCTGAACTGTCATGTCAATCTGATTCCGATTAATCCGGTCCGGGAGCGTTCCTTTACTGCGCCGCGCCGCGAGCGGGTGACAGCTTTTAAAAATAAGCTGGAGAACGGCCGCATCAATGTCACCGTCCGCCGGGAAATGGGCAGGGATATTGACGGTGCGTGCGGGCAGCTGAGAAGAAGAGAGATGGATGGGGAAGGTATTTGACAGCCCCATTCTTTTTTTGCCGAGAGGCTTAAGGTCGTTCTTTCTATGGAAAATAAAATACCATTCTGCCTTTTACCCTTTATAAAATATAATAGTGTTTGAAACAGCACCAATTATATTTTATGAATGGAGGAAAATGTGATGAGCAGAGAGTGTACAAATGATAAGATGCAGGAAAGCCAGAGAGAATTACAGCGTCTGCTGCAGTGGATCGTCGGACACCATGATGATTGGGAGCATATTTGCGATCCGGATTTTTTTACATTAACCGTAGGAGAAAAGCTGGAATTAATCAGATGCCTGAAAGATGCGGGCTTGCTGTCTGTCGCTTATGTGGTGCTGCATACCGGGGGCAACAGGTCACGCGGGATGGAAGTGGCGAGAGATCAGATCATTCATGAGATCATAGCGGAAGTTCCGATCGAGCGGCTGATGGAGAAGATCGAACGAAATCTGACCAAGGCGGCGGAACAGATACTATAGTCAGGAAAAATATTGATAGAGTGAAAAAGTGTTGACTCTCCTCTTAGGTCAGAAGGTAAAATGATTACAGATTCGAATCTGTGATTATGAAAGGCGGTAGAGAAAATGTTACAAATCGGAGAATTTTCCAGAATATGTCAGGTCAGCGTAAAGACGCTCCATCACTATGATAAGATCGGTCTGCTCGTTCCGGCGGAGGTGGCCCGCTTTACCGGCTACCGGTATTATGCGGCAGAGCAGATCGATACAATGAATCTGATCCAGCGGCTCAAACGTTACGGTTTTTCTCTGGAAGAGATCCAGCATCTGCTTACCGTCTCCGATCAGAAAACGCTCTCAGATGCGCTGCGGCGGCAAAAGGAAAAGATCAGACGAGAGCAGCAGGAAATGGCCATTATCCTCAACGAGCTTCAGACACACATTTCTGTATTTGAAAGGACGGGTGACATTATGACATATCAAAAAGGCTATACGATTGAGATTAAACATTCACCGGAGATGAATGTTCTGGCGAACCGTGCGATGATGGGCGTCGATGAATTTGGGAAATATTATGGAACGCTCTTCGAGCGTGTGCCAAAAGAACAGGTCACTCCCACAGGACTGAATGGCGCGAGGTATTATGATGATGAATTTAACCACAAATCCTCAGACATCGAAGTCTTTATCGGGATTCAGGAAAAGGACAGGGCCGATGTGGTCATGCAGCCGTGCGAGTGCGCGGTGACCGTTCATCATGGGGGATATTCCACACTCTCGGAAGCGTATGGGGCGATCGTTTCCTGGATTATTGAGAACGGGTATGAGATTGCGGGAGCGCCGTTTGACCTTTATCTCAAAACGCAGTTTGACTCATTATCACCGGAAGACTGGGTGACGGAGGTATACTTCCCAGTAAGGAAGAAATGATTTCAGTTAATATTTGAGGAAAAATATAAATCAGAGCGGGCATTAAGTACAAAAAGCGTTTGTTGGAAAACCAATAAACGCTTTTTCTTTTTCAGAAAATTGTCTTTATTTATTATTTAATAGAAAGATCCTTCTTCCGTCTCTATTTTTTCAAACAGATCGCCAATCGGGCAGTTCAGAAGATCACTGAGTTTTTCGATATTTTCAAAGCGAATCGACTTGGTTTCATTGTTGACGAGCTTGGAAAAGTTCTGATAACTCATCTCCATCTGTTTGTAGAGCCAGTACTTTGTATGATTCTGTTTTTCCAGTATTTCTAAGACGCGCAAGCGTACCATGTTTGCCCTCCAGCCTTTTCTGTTATTATATCCAGCAAAAAACGCTTGCATAACTCATTTATACATTATATAATGTGTACATTAGATAATTGAAAGATGAGATATAATACCATAAGTTATGAGTACAAAAGAGCGATCACGAAGAGACACAGAGATGGTAGAGCTGAATGCGGAGGCT
This sequence comes from Lachnospiraceae bacterium JLR.KK008, assembly GCA_037015955.1. NCBI lineage: Bacteria > Bacillati > Bacillota > Clostridia > Lachnospirales > Lachnospiraceae > Lachnospiraceae bacterium JLR.KK008. The sequence continues at coordinate 2,073,480 of CP143548.1, read as the reverse complement.
TTGCACAAAATACAGATGATTGAGCTGGAAATGCTGATCGAAGTAGACCGTATCTGTAAGAAACATGATATAAAATACACCATCATCGGCGGAACGCTTCTGGGTGCTGTCAGAGATGGGAACTTTATACCGTGGGATGACGATGCGGATGTGGCAATGCTCAGGAGGGAATACGAGAAATTCTGTAAAGCCGCTGCGAAAGACCTGGACAGCGGACGCTTCTATTTTCAAAACATGGATAATACACCCGGATACCGCTGGGGATATGCAAAGATCAGGCGCAGAGATACTTTATTCCTGCGCAGGAGTCAGGAGCGAATGCCCTATGAGCAAGGTGTGTTTCTCGACATTTTTCCAATCGATGCTACCCCGGATAATCTTATTTTAAGAAGGATTCATGAGTTATGTTGTTTTTTTGTGAGAAAGACATTGTGGTCGGCCATCGGGCGTCTGGCGGCAGACAACGCGGTCGAACGGCTTTTGTATGGGCTCTTGTACCGGATCCCGGAAGATAAAGTAAAGCGTATGTACCGTCGACTCATACTGAAGCATGGCAGCGAGACGACAGAAGTAGTACGTACCCTGACCTATCCGGCGCCCAAACCATTGCATGGCTATTACAGGCGGTGGTTTGCGGAGACAGCGCCGATCAGGCTGGCAGGTGTTCTCTTTGAAGGGGTAAAGGATTATGAGGGATGGCTTCGGTATGAATTCGGAGACTATATGACGCTTCCCCCAAAAAAGAAACGAAAAGCACATCCGGTATCAGCTATCAGACTGATTGATGTACCACAGATGACAAGGAGCGAGTGAAATTGGCGAATATAGCACTGATTATTGCAGGAGGCACCGGAGCGAGAATGAATCAGGAGATACCGAAACAATTCCTTTCGGTGAATGACAAGCCGGTGATCGTTTATACGATGGAAGCGTTCCAAAAGCATCCGGAGATAGAGGGGATCGTTATTGCCTGTCTTGACGGATGGCAGGAAGCGTTAAAAGCATATATCAGACAGTTTCATATTTCCAAAGTCGTGGAAGTTGTCAACGGAGGAAAGAATGGACAGGATTCTATCAGAAACGGCGTCTGTGCCATTGCAAAGCGGTATGATTCCGAAGATCTGATTCTTGTCCATGATGCAATCAGGCCGATGCTGTCGCCGGAGATTATATCAGATAATATTGCAAAGTGCAGGGAATATGGAAATGCGATTACCGTCATTCCCTGTATGGAGGCAATGCTCAGGTCAGAAGACGAATTTGAGTCAAGGGAAAGCATTTTGCGCAATTCTCTGTTCAGGGCGCAGACACCGCAGACAATCCGTGTGGGCGATATGGTTGCGCTTCATCAGGAGGCAGTCGATAAGGGGATTACCAATTCTGTCGCTACCTGCACACTGCTGCTGGAATTGGGGAAGAAAGTCTACTTTGCCAAAGGTTCCGAACTCAATATCAAGATTACAACAACGGATGACATCACGATTTTCAAGGCGCTTTTGGCTACAACGGACAGTTGCTGGATGAAACCGTGTGAAAAAGGATGATCGTATGAATGTAGCGGAATATATCGTAACATTTTTGGAAGAGAAAAAAACAGATCGTATATTTGGTGTCGTAGGCGGCGCGGCTTTGTGGCTTTGCAAGGCTTTCAGTGAAAGCACGAAGATCAGGCCGGTGTTCACCAATCATGAGCAGGCAGCAGTTATGGCGGCGGATGGCTGGGCCCGCATTACACGAAAGCCGGGAGTCGTGTTCACGATTAATGGTCCCGGCATGACCAATACAGTGACAGGAATTGCTCAGGCATGGGTGGATTCTTCACCGATAATCCTTCTGACAGGCAATTCCAATCTGAAAAGTGTCCGCTATGAGCGGGAACGCAAAATGAGGCAGTATGGGACACAGGACGTGGATACAGGCCGGATTATGCGGGCGATTACGAAGAAGACCTTTTTACTCGAGAGGGCGGAGGATGTCAGGGCCTGCCTTGAGGAGGCATATGAGACAGCTGTTTGCGGCAGGCCAGGCCCTGTGTGTATTGAAATTCCGATCAATATCCAGTCGGCGGAAGTGCCGCAGACTATGAGAGGCTGGGAGGTACAGTCCGGTCAGTCTGATCAGTTGGCTGCGGATTTCGCTGCTGAAAAGCTGGATGGAATATTGGAGAAACTGCTCAAAGCAGAGAGGCCGCTGATTCTGGCGGGGCAGGGGATTCGTCTGGCAGGCGCCGTGGAGAGGTTCAGAGAGTTTGTGAAGCGGTACCAGATTCCGGTCGTCAATTCCAGAATGGGGATCGATACGATTGCTTCTGACAGCGAATATTTTATAGGCCGCTGTGGTAATCACGGGAGCCGTCCTTCTCACTTCGCGATCCAGACTTGTGATGTGATGCTGATTCTTGGCAGCAGGCTGTCGCCGAATACGACAGGATATGATGTCGATAAATTTTCCGGCCAGTCGTATAAGATACTGGTCGAGATCGACGGCTCTGAATCAGAGAAGTATGGTCTTGTTATAAATGAAAAGGCAGTGATGGATCTCGGGGATTTTCTGCAGTATGCGCTGGAGTATATCAGGGGCAGAGAGGCGGGGCCGGAGCAAGTATGTCATCAGCACTGGATCAGCTGCTGCAATGGCTGGAAGAGATGCTATCCGGTGATGCAGGAAGAATACTCACGGGGTGAAAAGATCTCCACCTATCAGGTTGTGGAAGCAGTGAGCGACTATGCGGGAGAACAGGATCTGATTTTGTCTGATACCGGTTCCTGTTGCAGTATTGTCGCCCAACAATGGCAGGTGAAAGAACGGCAGAGGGTCTTCATTTCCGGAGGGCTGTCGGCAATGGGCTACTGGGCCACGGCGATCGGACTTGCCATCGGAAACGATGGCTCCGGGTCTGTGATCTGCTTTGTGGGCGACGGGAGCCTGCAGATGAATATCCATGAGCTTGCGACTCTGAAGCGATATGGGCTGCCAGTGAAGATGATCGTGGTCAGCAACAATGGTTATCAGTTTGTGCGGATGTCTCAGTCAGGGTATGGTATCGAGCCGCCGTTTGGTACAGATGTGGCGGCGGGTGTTCCGATTCCTGACATCAGAGAGATTGTGCAGGCGTATGGTGTGGAATATTTGTCCTGTCATGATACAGAAGCGCTTGCAGGCAAGGTGGAAGCGTTGATGCAGACGAAAGGGATGGCGGTTCTGGAAGTTTTTGTCGCTGAAGATCAGGAGGTCTGTCCGAGGCTGAAGTCGGTCGCGCTTGCGGACGGCACTTTCGTCTCTCCGAATTATGAAAATCTCTATCCATTTTTGGAAGAAGATGTGTTGAAGGAAGAGTTGGGAAAAGCGTTTCAGGCGGAAGCAGAAAGGCACTGATTTGTCTGCAGCACAATGCAGACAGAAGAATGATGGATACCAGTATGAAGAAATTATTGATTTGGGGGACAGGGCAGTTGGCCTGGCATACGATCAATCATGTGTGCGAGGACGAGATTATCGGGTATGTTGATACCTACCGGTCTGCGCACAGATTTGCAGGAAAGCCTGTATATGCTCCTGCTGAAGTATCAGAGCTTGAATGGGACGCTGTGTTAGTCTCCCTGTCGTGTGCGGAGGAAGTGAGAGCGACGTGTCGTGAGATTGGCCTGGATACAGACAAGGTGATCTATGTATACGGCAATGTTCTTACCGCAGACATGAATGAGGATTACGACTTTGTCAGGGAGATATGCGGTGATAAGTTTGCGGATTCGATCAAGAGCAGATACCATCTCGTGCGGGAAATAGATGTCAATCCGGGAGCGGATCATGAGGAACTCGCGGCAGTATCGACGCAGAAGCAGTCTATGTATCAAAACGATTATATCAGAATCAAGACGTTCTCACTGCTGGCACGACAGATTACAGATGCGAATGTCAGCGGGGCGGTTGCAGAGCTGGGTGTCTATCGGGGTGATTTTGCACAGTATATCAATGCGGCGTTCCCTGACAGAACTCTTTATTTGTTTGATACGTTTGACGGTTTTGATGAAACAGAGCTGGAAAAAGAGACAAGCGGTATGATGCAGGCAGCGGGAAGAGATATTTTCAGAAAGACAGAAGTCGCTACCGTGATGAAAAAAATGCGATGGGAAGAGAGAGTGATTGTCAGGCCAGGACTCTTTCCGGATTCGCTGAACGGTTTGGAAGATACTTTTGCCTTTGTTTCACTGGATTGTGACTGGGAAGAGTCTTTGTATCAGGGGCTTGTCTATTTCTATCCGCGTATGGCAAGGGGGGGGGTATCTTATGATTCATGATTATAATAACTTCCTTACCTGTGCGAAAAAAGCGGTTGCGAGATATGAGGCACAGTTGCAGACAAGGCTGGCCAAAGTCCCAATCTGTGACAATCAGGGAAGTCTGGTCATCACCAAATAAAAGAGAACCTGGGAGGAGAGTCCATTGGAACCTATTTTGATCAGTATCATTGTGCCCATCTATAATGTGAAGGATTATCTGACGGCATGTGTCAACAGTATTTTATCACAGACATATTCCAATATCGAGATTATTCTGGTAGATGACGGTTCTACAGACGGCAGTGGTCGGCTCTGTGACGAATTTGCAGCGCAGGATTCGCGGGTGCGGGTGATTCACAAGGAAAATGGTGGTCTGGTCAGCGCCAGAAAGGCCGGAGCAGCAGCTGCAAAAGGGGAATATATTCTCAATGTGGACGGGGACGACTGGATCGGGGAGAACCGGGTAGAAAATATGGTAGAAAGAGGCGCTTCGTTAGGCGTTGATATGATATACATGGCGGGTATTTATAAAGAGTATGAATATGGAAGTGTATATCAATGGGGGTTCCCATTGGAGTATGGAATATATGACAGACGGAAGATAAGAGACATTTTGCTTCCAGGTCTGGTAGATACCCGTGTTTTTTTAAAAAGGAATATTTCACCTTCACTGTGCAGCTGGGGGATAAAGAAAAAACTATTTCAGGAGATTGAGGCCACTGTTGATAATGGTATGACACTTGGAGAAGATTTGGTGTGTCTATTATCCTGTCTGGTACAAAGCAAGCGCATAAGTTGTATTGACGAGCCGGATTATCACTATATAAAAACAAGAAAGGGTTCTATCATACAGGCGTGTGATTCTCAAATAGAAAGATTGCGTTTATTCACAGAAAAGATAAAAGAATTTTTTCTGAATCACAAATATATTCCGAATTTGGAGAAAGTAATATGCCAATATATTTTTCACGTAATGCTTATGGTGGAATACAGCAGTTGCTGGTTTAAAAACGATAGTTATCTCTTTCCGTATCGAGAGGTAAAAAATGGAAGCAGAGTCGTTGTCTATGGTGCGGGTAATGTCGGAAAGCATTTGGTTTCTTATTTACGAAAGGATCCAAGGTATCCGCTGGTAGCCTGGGTTGACACGAATGTTATCGCTGATGAGATAGAAAATGATCTGACGGTGATACCGGATCAGCAATACGACTATATATTAATCTCGGTACTTGAGTATGAAACTGCTTGTGACATAAAAAAATCTCTTATTAATAAAGGAATCAACGAGGACAAGATACAGCTGATGGATGAATCGATATTGACATGGGAGAATATACCATCGTGCTTATAGTGTATGAAAGCAGGTAATTATCCTGATAGGAAACGAAGAATGACCGGAAACAAATTAGTCAGCGTTCTTATGCCTGTTTATCATGACGTCAAGTTTTTGAGACAGTCAATAGACAGCATTTTATGTCAGACATACAAAAATACGGAACTTTTGCTGCTTGTCAGCAGGAATTCCGATGACGGATCGGCCGTAATCTGTGAGGAGTATGCGGACCGCTATCATAATGTCAGAATATTAACTCAGAAAAACACGGGGATTTCCGATGCTTTGAATCTGGGAATTGCAGCTTCTTCAGGTGACTACATAGCAAGAATGGATGCGGATGATATTGCCCTTCCAGAGCGATTGGAAAAACAGGTGCGTTTTTTAGACGGTCATCAGGAAGTTGACGTTGTTGGTTCTGCTGTGATGCGGATTGATGAGAAGGGCAGACAAATTGGAAAAGTAGAAATGTATACAGAAGATGAAGATATAAAAGCCACTCTGATTTTTGGAAACGGTTTCTTTCATCCGACGGTTATGTTTCGCAGCCGGGTTTTTCAGGGCAGATGCCGGTATCAGAATGTCCTGGTCGAAGATGCAAGATTGTGGATGGATTTATCGTTTGACTACAAATTTGCAAATCTGCCTGAGGTACTACTTTTATACCGGAAGCATCCAAACAGTATAACGGCAAAAAGAGCGGAAGAGATCGTGTTGTCGAGGGCAGAGAGCGCTTATAACTTTGTACAGAAAAAGCTGGAATGGGAATTAGGAAAATATTGTGTCCAGGATTTTGTACGTACCGGTTCTGAGGAGAGAATCGAGGAAACGATGGAAGATTTTTTAAGTCGCCAGGCGGAATTACTGAAGGATCTGACAGCCAGAAATCAACAATGTAACGCTTTTGCTCAGAATGCGCTCCGCAGGGAGTGCGAGATGCGGCAAAAATGGCTGTCACGAATTTTGAGCGGAAAGAAACTGCTTGAAATGAAAAAAAATGTAGTCATATACGGCTATGGGATGAGAGGGAAAAAGATCATTGAAAAGCTGAAAGTGTTAAATGAGCGGATGGCCATTCACTGGAATCTTTGTGCGGTGATTGATAAAAGAGCACCGTATATGCAGAAAGAGGAACTTCCTCTCAAAGAGCCGGTAGAGTTATTGGCGATCAGAGAACAGGTAGATCTTATTCTTGTTTCTTCTCAAATTTATGATAAGGAAATCACAGAAGAGCTGTGTGAGATGGGAATTGAGAAGAGTAAAATCATTTCGTGCGACTGGATATTTCATTTATAAATGATAAAAAGGAAGAGAAAAATGAAGGATATTATATTATTTGGCGCTGGAAAAAAAGGAAAAGTGACTGCAAATTTGCTTTGGGATGAAGGCATAAAAATCTATGGCTTCTGTGATTCTTATAAAAGCGGTGTAATAGAAACCGATAGGGGGGGGTAATACCCGTTTATCCTTTGGAATATGTGCAGGAGCACAGGGAACAGTTTCTTGTAATTGTAACCATTGCGGATAGCGGAGAACGTACTCAGGTAAATAAATTACTTGAATGTGCAGGAGTTGAGACCGGCACGGTAGAAAAAGTGTTATATGGGGATGATGATATTGTACGTATGAAAAGAAAGCACATTGCGAATTTTCATACGTATTGCATGGAAGAATATTATGAGAATGCGGAAAGTGCAGACGACATCGAAAAGTTCTGGGATGCACGGAGTGTTTTTTATCAAATGTTCTCAAAACTGAATCCGACAAGGATTATTGAGCTGGCATGTGGACATGGGCGTCATGTTTTACAATATATGCGACAGGCAGAGCAAATTGTTCTCGTTGACATCGTGGATAAAAATATAGAATTTTGTAAGAAAAGATTTCAGAGTAAAGAAAACATTGAATATTATGTCAACAACGGACAAGATTTGGAAAAATTGGAAACGGGAGCATATACGGCATTGTTTACGTATGATGCGATGGTACACTTTGAAATGATAGATGTATTTTCTTATTTTTTAAAAGAGACAAGACGGGTCCTGGAAACAGGAGGAAGGGCGTTGTTCCATCATTCCAATAATACAGAAGACTATCGGATTGATTTTTCGACTGGAAAGAGCGGGCGTAATTATATGAGCAGAGAGCTTTTTGCTTATCTGGCGCACAGAGCAGGACTGGAAGTACTGGAACAGCAGACGATCGACTGGTCAGGGGTCAAAGATCTCGACTGTATTACTCTGGTCGAGAAAAGATGACTGCTGCGGGCTGACATATAGTTATCTGTAAATTCGCAGTTTAAGTCCGCATTTGTAAAAAGCGAGGGGATAAAATGAATGAGAAAAACCGTTTGGTATTGCACTTCGGAATGCCGAAAACAGGAACGACGTCGCTGCAACGCTTTCTGGCTGAAAACAGAAAGCAATTAGAGAACTATGGCTGGACTTATCCTGATTTCAGGTATCCGGGGGGGGTGGTAACACGAAATCTGGACGTGTTTCTCTACCGACCTGACGATACTTTTATTGAGACGACGCTGAATATGTTAGAAAACAGTCATGTGATTCTCTCGTCAGAAGACGCCTGGTTTGCTCTCGGATGGGGCGGTGGACAACAGATATTAAAAAAATTATATGCAGTCTGGAATAATTTAAAGGTTATTGTTTATTTGCGGCGTCAGGATTTTTATATTGAGGCTCTGTGGAGTCAGTATGTAAGAGATCAACAGACAGGACTTAACTTGAAAGAGTTTGAAAGAGAAATGTCTGCGGAATGGGATTATGGGAGACGGCTGCATGAGATTGCGGAAATTATCAGTACAGAAAACATTGCCGTCCGTATTTATGAGGAGGAAGGCTTTGATACGGTTCAGGATTTTTTGACATACCTGAATTTAAATAGCTGCCGATGTGAATGCGGGGAAGCCGGAAAGAGAGTGAATGAGCGGACGGATACTGAGTGTCTGAAGCTGCTGCAGATTTGCAGTTCTGTTCTGACAAAAGAACAGTCTGAGAGTATGAAGCTGCCTGTTCGAAAGGTTTTTTCAGAGATAGCAGGGAGTAAAAGGATTGAAGATAACGGGTCCGCAAGGAAATATTTTTCTCCCGCAGAGCGGGAGCGCATTTTATCCGTATGGAAAAAACAAAACGATGCGTTGGCAAGGAAATATCTGGGAAGGGAGCAATTATTTCTCAACGAGAAAATACAATATCCGTTTTATGATCCGCCTGTCTCTGCTATGGAAGAAACAATCGTAAAGATGTTTCTGTTGATGGAAGTAAAAAGGCGGAATGCAATGAAGTTTTTTCTGACAAACAGAGAGAAAAAGATAGCCTTCTGGGGAGCGGGAACACGCTGCACAGAGATGATAAGAAGTGGTCTGATACGGCCGGATATTATTATAGACAATGACGGTAATCTGTGGGGAAAACAGTTGTCGGGCGTTCCTGTTGTGTCCGTTGCTGATATAGACGAGCTGAAAAAGTATTGTATTGTGATCACTGTAGAGTATCCGCAGGCAATTTGCGAGCAGTGCCGGTCTTATGGACTGACAGAGGGGAAAGAGTTTATCTGTGGCGGGGATATATTGTGACTGGATATTTCGGATATGAATCAGGGAGAAATAGAAAGAGAGTGCAATGAATACTTTAATACTACATATTGGCACAGATAAGACAGGAACAACGTCACTACAGAACTTTTTAACGGCTAACAGGGAGCGGCTCGGAGAAATAAGTAGTTGGTCGTATCCTGATTTAAGTCGTCAGCGTATCGATAATTTATTCGATCTGCTGCTTGTGAAAGAAGAGGAGAGAACAACGACATCTCAGGAAAGACGTCGGTATTATGAAGAACTGGAGAAGGTTTTAGCGCATAAGAATGTAGTTTTATCTTCGGAACAGTTTTATATTCACTGGGACGAAAGTATAAAGATTCTTGATGAGATGGCACCCAGATTTGCTGATCTTAAAATCGTTTTATATTTGAGAAGGCAGGATTTGTATTGGGAAAGTCTGTGGGGAGAAAATGTGAAATGGGGACTTACACGTGATCCACAGCAGGCTTTGCGATGCGGAGATTACAGAGACAGATGTGATTATTACGGGCGGATCGGTGATCTGTGCAAGATCATAAAGAAAGAACAGCTAATCCTTCGCTTATATGAAGGGAAGAGCGAATTTCCAAAGTTTGACGTGATCAATGATTTTCTGGAAATATTAGGATTGTCAGAGAAAAAAGAAATTTTTATATTTGGTAAAACGGAGAATGTGAGGCTGTCAAGAGACTGTCTGGAATTAATGCGTTTTTATCATGCAGTGCGAAAGGAACAATTTGCGCAGATGCAGCCGGAATGGAATTTTGAACGACTGTTTACAGATATTTCGTCCGGCATGGAGCGGGGAAAAATGAACCGGGGGGGGGTACCTCAGTTCGCAAGAGAGGATCTGTATGTTGGAAGCCCATGAGAAAGACAATCAACAGATCGCTAAGACATTTTTTGAAAACAGGGAGACACTATTTTACGACAAGCAGGTGGATCTGCCATATGATAGTCCGCAGTACGATAGTTTCCAGGAGTGCATAATCAGGACGTTTTTTACATTTTATCTGCGTCAAAAAAATATGATCTGTTTTCTGGAAAAGGCAAGAAACAGAAAAATCGCTTTCTGGGGAGGCGGCAGACGGTGCAGGAAATTATTCAGAGAAGGACATAGACCGGATCTTATCATTGATAATGCCCCGGAGATGCGGAAAAGCAGTATGGACGGAATCCCCGTTGTGTCTCCTGAAACGATTGATGACTGGAAAAGGTATTGTATTGTAGTGACAGTGTTACAGTATGAGGAAGTAAAACAACAATGTTTAGAAATAGGACTGACAGAAGGGGAGGATTTTTTTAACGCATGTGATGTGTATCTGTAAGTCCGAGGAAACCGTTACGATATGGAAAGGAAATACAGAAGATGATCATTACCAAAACGCCCTTTCGCGTCAGCTTCTGCGGAGGCGGGAGTGATATGCCGGATTTTTACCGGAACAATGGCGGCTGTGTGCTCAGTACGACAATCAATCGTTATATGTATCTTACGATTCATCCTTATTTTGATGAGACAAAGACAGCGCTTCGTTATTCGCAGGTTGAGATCGTGGATGATATTTCAGCGATCCGTCACCCTATTTTTCGGCAGGTACTTAAAGATATGGGCATCAGTGGAGTGGAAATCAGCAGCACTGCGGATATTCCAAGCGGCACTGGTCTCGGCTCTTCCAGTGCTTTTACCGTCGGTCTGATACATACACTTTATTGCTATCAGGGGAAGTATGTCGGCAAAGAAGATATTGCGAAAGAAGCCTGTGAAGTGGAAATCGATAAACTGGGCAGTCCGATCGGCAAACAGGATCAATATGCTGCAGCTTGTGGCGGTCTGAATTTTCTGGAATTTCACAGGGACGATACGGTTACGGTGTCACCTCTGATTTTGCGTTCGGGACTGAAAAGACGGTTAGAAGAAAACCTTGTGATGTTTTATACCGGAATTACGCATGACGCAAACAGGATTCTGGCAGAGCAGAAAAACAATCTTTCCCTTGCAGACAAGACGAAAAATCTGCGTATCATGTGTGAGCTGGCAAGAAATATGAAGGCTTGTCTGGAAGTGGGTGAACTTTCGGATTTCGGAGAGATACTCCATGAAGGATGGATACGGAAACGAGAGCTGGCGTCGGGAGTTACCAGCGCAGGGATCAATACCCTTTATGATGCGGCTATGGAAAATGGTGCCAGGGGCGGCAAACTGCTGGGCGCGGGCGGTGGGGGATTTTTTCTGTTTTACTGTGAAAAAGAGAAACAAAAGAGGCTCGCAGATGCACTTGGACTCAAACCTTTCGCATTTTCCTTTGAGCATGACGGCACATCGATCGCCCATGTGGGTAATAAATATTGGTAAACGGAGAGAACATTATGAAAATTTTAGTGGCAGGAGGAGCCGGATTTATCGGAAGTAATCTGATTGATCTGCTCTTGAAAGAGGGACACGAGATTGTCTGTGTTGACAACTATTTTATCGGTACGAAGCGAAATATTGCGCATCTGGAGTATGATCCGCGCTTTCACATGTATGAGCAGGATTTGTGTGATCTGGAGGCATTGTCGGATATTTTTGAGAGGGAACAGGTTGATTATGTGTTTCATCTGGCAGCCAATTCCGATATACAGGCCAGCGCCCAAAATCCGGTCATTGAATATAAAAACACATATACAACGACGTTTGATTTGCTGGAATGTATGCGGCTGCACAGTGTAAAAAAGATGTTCTTTGCCTCGACATCGGCAGTATACGGAGAAAAGCTGGATGAGCTTTTGACAGAGACGACAACGAACCTGTGTCCCGTCTCTTACTATGGAGCGTGCAAACTGGGTTCAGAGGCGCTTATCTCCGCATACAGCCATATGAATGATCTGGAGGCATTGGTCTTTCGGTTTCCAAATGTGATCGGCCCACGGCTGACCCACGGGGTGATCTTTGATTTTATCGGGAAGTTAGAGAAAGACAATACACAGCTTGAGATACTTGGGGATGGCACACAGTGCAAACCCTATCTGTATGTAATGGATCTTGTGGAAGCTATGGTCAGATTTATGGAGACCGGAAGAAAAGGGATTACGCTATACAATCTGGGTGTGGAAGGTGCGACTACCGTAAACAGGATTGCGGATATAATCTGTGAAAAAATGGGACTTGCAGGTGTGAAATACAACTATACCGGCGGAAATATCGGCTGGAAGGGGGATGTTCCCAGATTTCAATATGACCTGAGCAGGATCTATGCCACCGGCTGGAGAGCTTCCTGTGATTCCGATGAGGCCGTGACGAAAACGGTGGAAGAGGTGTTGCGATGCAGGCAGTGATCATGGCCGGAGGGAAGGGAACGAGACTGAACGCCATCACAAAGGATCTGATACCAAAACCGATGGTGGACATTCTGGGGCGTCCGTTGCTGGAGTGGCAGGTCGACGGATTAAAACGTTATGGAATCACAGAGGTCTGCTTTATCATCGGGCATCTCGGGGAAACGATCAGACGGCATTTTGGTGACGGCAGTGCGTTTGGAATCTCTGCTTCCTATATTGAAGAAACAGAACCGCTTGGGACTGCAGGAGCTTTTTATTACCTGAAAGACTGGCTGAAAGAAGATTGCTTTCTGCTGGTCTTTGGAGATGTGTATTTTGATATTGATCTTGGCAGAATGCTTACCTTTCATCATCATAAAAATGCGGCGGTGACACTTTTTGTCCATCCTAACTCTCATCCGTCGGATTCTGATCTGGTTGTCATGGATCAGGATGCACGGATCACGGCGTTTGACTCCAAACACAATCAAAGAGATGACTGGTACGAGAACTGTGTCAATGCGGGACTCTATGTGGTAGACAGTGAAATCTGTGACAGAGTGAGGAAGCCTGAGAAGACGGATCTTGAAAAAGATCTGTTGGCGGGAATGATTGTTAATGGCGAGAATGTTTATGGATACCGCTCCGCAGAATATATCAAAGATGTCGGGACTGTCACACGGATTACGGACACCATTGCAGATATTAAAAGCGGTTTTGTAAGTGCCCGGTGTCTGCGAAACAGACAGAAGTGTATTTTTCTCGACCGTGATGGCACGGTAAATAAACTGAAGGGGCTGCTCAGTGATATAGACGATTTTGTGCTGGAAGATGCTGCGGCGGAAGCGATCAAAAGAGTCAATCATTCGCAGTGGCTTTGCATTGTAGTCACTAATCAGCCTGTCGTAGCGCGTGGTCTGTGCAGTATCGAAAATGTGGAGAGAATCCACAGAAAAATGGCGACACTGCTCGGAAAGGAAGGCGCTTACGTGGATGATATTGCATACTGTCCGCATCATCCGGACAAAGGCTATGAGGGCGAAAACCCTGCCTTTAAGATACCCTGTCATTGTAGAAAGCCGGATACAGGGATGCTGGAACAATGTGCGAAAAAATACAATATTGATCTGGAGCGATCATGGATTGTGGGCGATACGACGGTAGATATACAGACCGGGATCAATGCGCGGATGCACACGGCGCTTGTGATGACCGGAGAGGCGGGACGGGATGGCAAGTATGAGGTCATCCCGGAGATAGTCGGAGAGAATCTGTCAGAGGTAATAGAGCGGATCTTAGATACAAACTGTCTTTGAAAATAAAGAGACTGCGCTGAAAGTCTCAGGGATTACCATAGGAGGAAGTTACGTGGGAAACTATACGGACGCGATAAAGGAATATATTAAGTTGGAAAAAGATACCCTGGATGGTCTGGACGTCGATGCGATCAATGCAGCGATGAATCTGATCATGGAGGCATATGAGGGAGAGCATACGATCTATATCTTTGGAAATGGCGGCAGTTCGGCTACCGCCTCTCACTATCAGAATGATTTTAACAAAGGAATTTCAGAATATGTGGATGTAAAGTTCCGGTTTCAGTGTCTTAACGATAATGTTTCCACGATCATGGCGATTGCCAATGATATAGGGTTTGAGGAAGTATTTCGGTTCCAGCTCATGGGCAGGCTTGAGCCGGGGGATATTATCATTGCCATTTCGGGGAGCGGTAACAGCAGTAATGTGATCCATGCTGTGGAATATGCGAAAGAACAGGGAAACAAAGTGATCGGGATGACAGGATTTGACGGTGGCAGACTCCATGCGCTGGCTGACGTGGCTCTTCATGTGAATGCGATGAGTATGCAGATCACAGAAGATGTCCATATGATCTATGACCATATGATTATGGCTGTACTGTCTCAGACTTTGTGCAGTGAGAAATAATAAGATATTTTTCGGAGAATCATGGAGGGAGAGAATGGAAGAATTACGGCAGGTTTATAATATGTTGGAAGACGAGCAGTCAAAGGATATATGGATGAACCGTCTGGGGTATCTGGTTACGGGTGATTTTACGTACATGCAAAATATTATTGAAAGATATTGTTGTGATTCCTTATCACCGGAATTGCAGTCTTTTCTGGAATTTCCAAAGATCATATGTTATGGCGCCGGAAGAGCGGCAATGATTTCTATTCCGGACTGGCTGAAGATCGACTGTTTTTGCGACAAAGATCTGGAAAAGCAGAAAAACGGATTCAGAGGATACCGTGTAATTTCATTGGAAGAGCTGAAACAGTACCCGGACAGCGGTATCCTGATTACGAGCGACAAATACGGAGATGAAATGGAGGAAGAACTCAGGAAGGCGGGCTTCCATAAAAATCAGATATTACATATGAAACGGTTTATAGAGAGACAAAAAGACTTAGTCAGAAGACAATATTTTGACGAGAGCTTTCTACATTTGGGGGGGGAAATGGCGAGGTTTTCGTAGACGCCGGAGCATATGATCTGACGACGACTTTGGAGTGGAAAAAGAATTGCCCTCATTTTAAGAAAGCATATGCCTTTGAACCGGATCGGGACAATATCGTTCTCTGCAATGCAAGAAAAGGCGGGGACGAGAGAATTGAGATCATACCTTATGGCACATGGAGCAAAAAAGAGGAACTTCATTTTACTGCCCTGGGAAACTGGTCTTCAAAAATTGATGCGGACGGAGAAGAAGTTATTTCCGTCGTATCTGTCGATGATACGGTAAAAGAAAGAATAACCTATTTAAAAATGGATGTCGAAGGTGCTGAACTGGAAACGTTAAAAGGAGCCAGACGTTTGATCTGTGACAGTAAACCGAGGATAGCGGTATGCATCTACCATAAGCCGGAAGACATGACCAAGATTCCGTTGTATATAAAATCGCTTGTACCGGAATACCGAATGTATGTCAGACATTATTCCAAATCAGAATGGGAGACTGTCCTTTATGCAGTTCTATAGTGCAGATGACGGTGAAACGGAGACAGCCTGGAGGAGAACGATGGATGAAAAAGAGAAAAGACAGCTCTTGGAGGAACTCACCGGAAAAAGAGAGAAAACGAAGTATGAAAAAGATCCTGAAAAGTTGATTCAATTACTGAAAAATGAGAATGCCTTTGTCTGTACATCCCGGGAGGTCAGAACAATCGCGACATTCTATTATTCCGTATTCAGCGGCGGAGCGGAAAAGGTTCTGGTCTTGTTGGCCAATATGTGGATTGACATGGGCTACCGTGTCATTGTTATGACAGAGACAGAATCAACACCGGATGATTACAAACTGGACTCGCGGATAACGCGGATCGTGATTCCGCCGTATAATCGTCGTGATAAGAGTTACCGGGAGAGAGCAGGAGCAATAGAGAAAGCAATTCTGGATTATCACATAGACACGATGGTCTATCATGCGTGGGAGGACCGGGAATTGCTTGCATGGGACATGCTTTTTTGCAAGTTATATGATGTACGCTTTATTATATATACGCATTCGGTTTTTGCGAAGCTGATGCTCAGTGCAGACAGAAAGATACTGCAATTACATGAGATTTATTCATTGGTGGATGCAGTCATTACTTTGAGTGACGTTGATCTGAAATACTGGAGCAGTGCCAATCATAATGTGTTTCGGACAGTGAATCCTGTGGATGTGAAGATAGGAGCAGAGGCGCATTCGAAGAAAAATAAGAACATAATTGTGTGGATTGGGAGATTTTCGACTGAGAAAAGACCGGAGGAGGCAATCGAAATCATCCGCCAGGTGGTTTATGAGATTCCTGACGTTAAATTATATATGCTGGGGGAGGTTCCCGAACTTCAACTATGTGGATTTAAACAGATGATAGAACAATACAATCTTCTGGACAATATTATAATCACGGGCTATCTGGGTGATCTTTCCAGGTATTTAAGTCAGGCTTCCCTTTTACTCTCAACATCAGTATATGAGGGGTTTCCTCTTTCTGTATTGGAGGGGCTTGCGTATGGCCTTCCATGTGTGATGTATGAATTGCCATATCTTTCTGTTGTCGATGAGAACGAGGCTGTTATCTCAGTGGCACAAATGGATGC
Source organism: Lachnospiraceae bacterium JLR.KK008 (assembly GCA_037015955.1). NCBI lineage: Bacteria > Bacillati > Bacillota > Clostridia > Lachnospirales > Lachnospiraceae > Lachnospiraceae bacterium JLR.KK008. Next base: position 2,056,865 of record CP143548.1, on the reverse strand, counting down.
AGGGGAAGCGGCAAAGCAGATAACGGCACTGCTGAAGGATGAGGGAAGAAGACAGTATTTAAGCGGCAGGGCGAAAATGTATGCAGAGAGGTTTATAGATTTTGATCAAAAGAGTCAGTGGAATGAAGTTTTTGCAAGCCTGCATCGGCCGGAGAAAAAACGAAAAAGAGATACGGAATCGTTAATGATAAGTACGTTACTGCAATTCTACATAGCAGGTATCGAGAAGCGGTTTGAATGTCAAAACGAAATTGAATTAAAGAAAATAATACCAAACATGTTGCACAAAAAAATTGCTTATTTTGGGACCGGGATCCGGTGCAGAAGATATATGAAAGAACATCCGGAAATTGAAATTTGTTTTTGCATTGACAATGACATCAATAAAAGGAATGAAAAAATAGGTGGAGTGTCAATTCTCTATTTTGGGGATGTTGAAACGTGGGATAATTTGTTTATCATAATTACGCCGGTTGACGCAGCGGCAATATGCCGGCAGCTTGCGTGTATCGGACTGGAATACGGCAGAGATTTTGCCTGTGGAAAAGATATATTTTAACAGCGACTGAAGTGTGGAACAACAGAAAACAGGAGAGCTTGGATGAATAGCAAATTGATCAGTATTATCATGCCCGTTGGAGATGAAATATCATTTCTGGAGGAAGCAGTAGAAAGTATTATGGGTCAGACTTATGAGAACTGGGAATTGATTGTTGTTGACAGTTCACAAGACAGGGAAGGAGTAAAAAAAATACTGCCGCCCGATGAAAGAATCCGATACTTTCAGAAAGAAAAAAAGGGAGTGGCAAATGCGCTGAATTATGGGTTATCGGTTTCCCGCGGGGAGATGATAGCAAGGATGGATGCTGATGACATCGCAATGTTGGAGAGATTTGAAAGACAGATGGATTTCATGGAAAAAAATCCGCAGATAGGAGTTTTGGGAACCTTTGCCTATGAGATAACCATGGAGGGGAATATAAACAGACTGGTACCTCTTCCAGAGACCAATGACGAGATCAAAGCAAGACTGTTATTTTCATGCGCGGTATATCATCCGACGGTTATGATAAGAAAGAGTGTCCTGACAGAAAATAAGCTGTGTTATGATGAGACAAAAGTTGCGGAAGATTATGATCTGTGGACGAAGCTGATTTTATGTACAGAGTTTGCCAATATTTCGGAACCGTTGCTCAAGTACAGAGTACATGGCAACTGCACGACTTTTCAGGTTGGTGATAAGGGGATACAGTCTACGGTAGACAGTTCTATCGTGTATATTCGAAATTTATATAACATTGATCTGGCAGGGTATCGTTTTGCTGATTTTTATCCGACGTGGTTTACGCATGTAGAGCGAAGAAGCAGAGCTTCCTATGTATCGCAACAGTTCCGGCTGCTGTTACAGATTTATGACGCAAATATGAAATTACAAAAAATAAACGAGGAAGCGCTTGGAAGAGAATTTGGTGACAGATTTGGCACATGCGTGCAAAGAAACTACGAGACACCATCTGTTGTAGGTAATAGTGAAGTTGTGGATTTTCTTCAGGATCATTGCAATCAGACATTTTCTTCCCTTGTGTCCGGGCTGCTTGATTTCTATCATCTGTCATCTGATGCGCATGAGGAATTGTGTATATGCGTGGAAAAAAGTTTGCAGGAGGCAGACGAAGCCTGGAATGCAGTGCTGAAGAAAGATAAAACGTTTGTTCTGTATGGTGCTGGCAGGCGCGGCCTTGAATTTTTGACAAAGTATGAAAGACTATATGAAAATAGTGAAATCTTTTGGAAATTGTCAGCCATAGTAGATAAAAAGAATATAAAAATAAGCGGGCATCATAGAAACCGTATATATGCGCCAGATGATTTAAAAACGATGCAGTTTGACTTTATTGTTGTGGGAAGCAATTTATATTTTGACGAGATCAAAACCGAGCTGGTGAACATGGGAATTTCGAAGGCAAAGATCATTCGCATGTCTATTTTAGACAGAGGGGAGTGTTAAAAGAAAGAATGAATCGTATAGCAATTTATTGTTATTATGATAAAGCAGGAGAAATCCGGAAAAGTTCGGTTGCGCAGATAAAAGATTTGCTGACAGTAGTTGATAAACTTGTCATAGTAATAAATGGCAGTGTAAAAACAACAGATCCTTTTTATAAATTTACTGATTTTGTTATAGAGAGAAGCAACGACAGTTATGATGCCGGGGCTTATTGGGAAGTGATTACATCCGGGGAATATCATGATATTTGGGAGAAATTTGACGAATGTATTTTTTGTAATAACAGTTTTTATGGTCCTTTTATACCGTTTGAGGAAATTTTTCAGAGCATGGAGAAACGCAGTTGTGATTTTTGGGGACTTTCCAGTGCGGAAAAAAATTTAGTGCATCATATTCAAAGCTATTTTTGTGTATTTAGAAAGAAGATATTAACATCGGGGATATTGAAGAAATATTTTGTTACATATATCGATCCGATGAAGATGGATTACAGAGATGTGTGTAATGTATTTGAAGACGGCATCAGCGATTATTTATTGGGCAGAGGATTTCAGATGGATGCTTATGCCAGAGATATTGTCTGTGACAATTACAGGAATCCTTATGGAAGTTTAAAGTTGGACAGGCTTCCTGTCCTGAAAAAAAAGGTTTTTTCGCCAGCTTATTATGATAAAAACCAAATCATAGCGTGTTTAAATTATATTAAGAAAAATTATCAATATGACATTCGTTTCATTATAGAGGAAGCAAAGGACGAATACAGGCTGGATGAAAAAAGTTGGATGACTGACGGGCAGAACAGAGTAGTGGTAAGATCTGATATTCATCAGAATATCATGTTGAAAAACTGGATACAGATTCGAGAATTCATAGATTCCAATGACAGGGTGTTTATCTATGGGTCTGGTGAATGTGCAAGCGGAGTTTTTGCTCATTTTTTTCATACTATGGAGAATGAAAAATTTGGTGGATTTATCAGTGAGAAGCCATCGATTACAGATTTGATCAAACCAAATATCAGATGGAATCGTCTTAATGAGATGGAGCTGGACAAAAATGCGGCAATTTTAGTCTGTGTCGAGGATTATGAGATGGAATGGACAAGGTGTGTCCTGCAATCATTTACTCATGTTTTTTATATATGGAAAGATGATATTGATCTGTCTGACTTATTGATTGATATTAGCGATACGGTCATAACCGCATACGGAAAGTATTTTTATCATGGGAAAAGGATGCTGACTGTAATAGACGAAGAGGGAAAATACTGCGGCATCATAGGACGTGAGGAATTTAAGAACAGTTATCTGTTTTCAGAAAATACTCCGGTAAGCGCCATTTATAATCCGGACGGGGTGTACCTTGTGCAGAGTGGAAACTATATGGAAAGTGCGAGAAACATATTTCAGAATACGAAGATCAGAAAGATTCCACTGGTCGATGAGGATGGGTATTTCGTAACATTGCTTGCAAGATGGCATGTGATGGAAAGTTACGGTCAGCAGACCGCTCCCTGATGGGAGATGGAGATAAAGTGAAATGCAAAAAGGATGGGTTTTTCCGTACGATCAAGTAAAAAAAGGGAGCAGGATCATTCTGTATGGGGCGGGAAGAATCGGGCATGACTGGAAAAAACAGCTTGACGCGACCGGATACTGTGAAACAGTGCTCTGGGTAGATACAAATTATCAAAACTTTGAGGATCAGTCAGGCATCTTTCCGCCGTCACAGATAGCAGAAAGTGATTATGATCAAATACTCATAGCGATCGGCAGCAGAAATGCAGTCAGATCAATTTTATCTCTGTTATATGAAATGGGGATAACGGATTCTGAGATTGTGACAGTCTGCGATCCATGGAAGCCGGAAAGAGCGTTCGCGTCAAAAGATGAAAACAGAATTTCTCGACAGGAAAGTGAACGCCTGCAAAAAGAGAAATTATCTGTGCCTCCGGATCTCAGTCATCTGAACATAGCTTTTATCATTCCGGAACCGATCAAGGGAGGCGGAGGGCATCGCAATATTTTCCGGGCAGTCAGATATTTGCATGAATTTGGACACGAGATAACGGTTTATTTGTTCCGGACGCCGGCAAGTGCGGAGGATACCAGAGACAATGTATCCGAGTGGTTTTATCCGATGCAGGACATTGCGTTTGTTTCTTACACAGGAGAGCTTGGCTATCATGATGCAGGCATTGCGACATGGTGGGAAACGGCGTATGTATTCAAAAAGCAGGAAGATCACTTCAGACAATTATTTTACTTTGTTCAGGATTTTGAGCCTTATTTTTACCCGGTTTCTTCTAATTATTATCTGGCAGAAAACACTTACAAGTTGGGCATGTCGCATATTTGTTCAGGACCCTGGATTGATACCATGTTAAAAGAGAAATATTCTGTTGAATCGGAATTTTTTCAGTTTCCATTGGACAGAACCATCTATCATACCGGCTATCAAAGGTATAAGAAAAATAAGAATATTATTTTTTTTGCAAAACCGGAGATGTCGCGCCGATGTTTTGAAATAGGAATAGAAGGTTTAAAAATATATAAACACAGGCACCCGGAGGTTGAGATTATTCTGTTTGGCTCAAATGAACTTACGCGGGAGATGGTTCCGTTTGAGGCCACGATACTGAATTATATTCCAACATTATGGGATATGGCACAGCTATATACAGATGCCGATCTGGGAATTGTCTTTTCGACAACGAATCCGAGTCTTGTTCCCTATGAAATGATGAGCTGCGGTTGTCCGGTAGTAGATTTGGATCTGGAATTTGCCCTGGCTAAATATGGGAACAATGCCGACCATGTGTTTTTGCTGGATTCCCTTCCTGATAAATTTGCCGCCGGACTGGAAGAAATATTTGCAGATGAGGCGTTGCTTCGGGAAAAAAGTTTGAGCGGATACAACTGGGTCAGAAAAGAATTTCCGACAGAAGAAGAAATGGCCCGGCTGGTGGAGACATATATACGGAATAAATTTGAGTTCGGAGTTATGAACTGTTCTGATATTTCATCCAATGGTCAGGATGAAATGATAACGGATAAGGTAAGGTCTGATTTATATCAGACAGTAATTGTCAATGTTTTTGACACAGCGGTTCTTACGCCCTGGAGTAGGACGAAAGATATGTATTTTTTACTGGACGATCTCTTTGCAAAAATGACAGACAGCAATCTTGTGTTTCATGAATTGCGAAGCAGATATGACCGCTGCAAAGATATGACCATTCATGACATTTATGATGCACTCTGTTGTCAATCTCATTTAAGTACAGCTTCCGGAAAGGAACTGAAAGAAAGAGAATGTCAGTTGCTTCTGGATTTTTGCAAACCGAGAGAGTTTGTAAAGGCGTTGTATTTTGAGGCGCAGAGCAGTGCAAAGGAAATCATCTTCTCTTTCTCTGGGCCTTTGGATCCTGAAATGGTGCAAATGATATTGAAACAATGCGGGTACACGGGTAATTATCGCCTGTTCCATGAACATGATTTGAAACATATGATGGAAAAAGGCCAATGGAAAAAGAATATTTTGTATCTGGGATCTCACAGCGCATTCGAAAATTCTGTCGCAGATCATGTCACGATACCGGATACCGTTGATGTTCTCTGCGGAGAATCTGATATGGGTATCCTATGCGAGAAAGCAGTGTGGATTGCGGCAGGAAATACGGTCGCCTATGACAGGATGAAAAACAGTGCAGGGATTGGAATCATGAGAAAAATGATTGCAAACCGTTTTTTTGATTATCCTTTTGTACACTGGAAAAAAGACAGCTTGTTTAATGTGGACCCTTATTTTGCAGGGTACTATACACTGGGGATGCATTTGGCGGGTATTGTGAAATGGATTGTTGAAGAGGCGAAAATCCACAGGTACAGGCGTATCCTTTTTTGCTCGAGAGATGGTTTTCTGATTAAGCAGGCGTATGACAGCTATAAAAAGATCGTACCACAGCTTCCGGAGTCTCTTTACATACAGGCGTCAAGGAAAGCGTTGCTTCCCGCCTTACTGAAGACAGAAGCAGACTTTTTTATGCCGCCGGGAGTCTTTTATGATCAATATTCCCCCAGACTTGCCATGCTGCTATTCTGGGAGTTTACGGACATGGCACAGGAATATGAGTTCAAACAGGAGACCTATCCGCAATATGAGGAAAGGTGCAGGGATGAACTGGAAAAAGCGCATCTGGAATATGATAAAAATTTTGAATCTATAGAGGAATTTGAATATTTTATAACCTTTTTTCTTACGCATTACTATAGCAAGGAGAAACATGAACACTTGCGGGCGGCAGTACAGAGTTATTACCGGGAGTTTACAGAAGGCGACGCATTATTTGATCTGGGATATAGCGGGAGGCTGGCGAAGGAAATTGTGGAATTAAGTTCCGGAGTATCAGATGTGCTTTACTTATATACAGATGAAGAAACGTCGGAATTTATGAGGCGAAATGGAAATTTCAGGATTTCCAGTTTTTACTCTTATACACCCAGTGTGGATAATGCCATCCGGGAGTATATTATTTCCGAAAATGGACCCACATGCCTGGGGTTTTCGCGGGAGCAAGGGAGCTTAGTGCCGGTTTTTGAGATGCAGCCGGAAGAGTACTGTGAAAGCGAAGCAATTAAGAAAATGCAAAAGGGGGCCATGGATTTTATTTCTGACTGGTATGGTACATTTGCCACAAATATAGAAATGATTCCCTATAAGGGACAGGAGGCTTCGTTGCCGTTTGAAGGATTTTTGAGAAATATCAACAAGGTCGATCTGGAAATGTTTTCTGACACGTATCAGGAAGATTACTATACGGGGAAACCAATGACATATCATTGGGGAATGTATTATCAGATGCTGATGAAACATCTGCCCGAAGTTTCCATATCATGGCCCAGGGGTACTTCACTGTATATGAATTTTTATAAACATGCAAAGCGGCTGGCCTATTTTGGAACAGGCGCCGTGTACAGGAGAATGCGCCGGGAATTTTATGATGTATGTCCGGTTCTGCTATTGGATAATCATCCGGAGCCGGATGTGATGCTGGATGGTCTTTCGGTGATGAGACCGGAAGATTTAAGCTGTCTTCAGGAATATTTTATTGTGATAACAGCAGACAGTTACAATCAGATGGCGGACCAGCTTGAACGACATGGATTACAGAAATATAAAGACTATGTCTGGTATAAGGAGATTATTTAAGAAATGAATTATAACAAGGATGAAACAAAAATCTCAGTTATCATCACCACACGTAACAGACGCTATGAAGCGGCGCGTGCACTTCGCAGTGTATTTGCGCAGACAGTAGCTGCGGATGAGATTATCATTGTCGATGATGGGTCGGTCGACGGGACAAGAGAGTACATAGCGTCTTTGTATTTGGGAACTTACCAATATTTTTACAATACGACTGCGAAGGGGACGGGGAGCAGCAGAAATACAGGGATCCGGGCGGCGAAAGGAGACCTGATCGCTTTTCTTGACAGCGACAATGAGTGGGACAGCAGGAAACTGGAACGTTTCCGGCAGGCAGCGGCCGCGGATCAAAATGCGGACCTGTTCTGTTCCAGATACCGACAGCATAGGGAATTTTCCACAGTGATATTACCGGAACCGGTCAGTGGGAGAACGCTGACTGTCAGAGAAGAGCTCTCACTGCACAACCCGGCCGAGGCTTCCGCAACCATGTACCGGCGGGAATTTCTGGAAAAACTGCATGGGTTTTCGGAAACAGATGGTATTGACCTTGACCGGGATCTTTTGAGGCGTGCGGTGGAGATGATGGATGTCAATATTCATAAGATTGATGACGTCTTATCGGAAAACTGGGTGATGTATGACTGCCTTTCGGAGAGGGGCGGGAGATATTTACAGGAGTGGGAAAAACTGCCGCGAACAGGTCAGAGCGTAGCGGAAATGGAAAAGAAGAACTATGCGCTGGGGTTTACGGCGGGCGCGTTCGATCTGTTTCATATCGGGCATTTGAATTTGCTGAGAAGATGCGGGGAGCAGTGTGACCGTCTGATGGTCGGGGTGATGACTGATGAATTTATCGAACATCAAAAAGGCCGCAAACCTTTCGTGCCTTTGGCGGAACGGATGGAGATTGTGCAGTCTGTTCGTTATGTAGATGAAGTCGTTCCGGTTGACTTTCACAATACGGTAAAGCCAGATGCCTGGACACTGTATCATTTTGATGTCTGTTTTTCAGGAGACGACCATGCGCATGAAGAGGGATTTCAGAGAGAGCAGCGAAGGCTGCGGGAATTGGGATCTGATATGGTATTTTTCCCCTATACAAAGCAGACATGCTCTACCAAAATAAAATCGTTGATTGATCAGAAGCTGGTATGATCTGGTTTGGTTTTACAAAAATTCAGTTTATTATTGGGGGATACTTTAATTTGACTGACAGGATAAGTTACGACAACAACACACGAAAATGGATAAAAGTATTAAAAGTGATTCTTTTGGTTTTCTTTCTTACCGCAATGATCCTTTTGGCGGTATATCCGGTGAAGGATCAGGATGTGACAGTCATGATTGATATGTACGGCTGTACAGTTTCTGCTCGTTTTTCTGCCGATGAAATCAAAGAGTCAGAGCAGTTGTGTATGGACTTATCAGATCATTCCGATCAGGGAATCAGGGAGATCAGAATATATCGCATATTTAAAAGTGTGTGCGTGGAGAAGATACCGTCTGGCAGTTTGCAGGAGTACGCGGTGATTAATGATAACAAAATCACGTTTAATGGGAAAGCCGGCGACATGTTGCGGAGAATATCAGAATCTTTTTTTGCGGAGAGACTGATTCTGGCGGAAATATTGCTTGCACTCGTTATGTTTTTGTGGATCTTAGTCAACGCGTTTGGAGAGAGATTTGATCCAAATATTCGTAATAATCACAGCCCGATTTATGAGATAAAAAGATTTATGAAGGATATAAAAAGATATGGTCCTTTTATGGTATACGCGGCAAATGCGGATCTGAAGGCGGAAGTTGCCAATTCTTATCTGAATCGTCTCTGGTGGCTGTTGGAACCGTTTTTTAATATGCTTGTCTATGTGATCGTTTTCGGAAAAGTCATGGGAAGCTCGGTGGAAAATTATGCGACGTTTGTCTTTTCCGGCCTTCTGATGTGGAACTTTTTTCATAAAACGATCAATTACAGCGTAAAATGCGTTCGTTCCAACAGAGATATTGTAACGAAAGTGTATGTGCCAAAACATGTGCTGTTGATCTCGAATATGATCCTGAATTTCTTTAAACTGTTATTTTCTCTGATCGTACTCATACCAATGTTGTTGATCTTTCATGTACGGATCGGCTGGTGTGTCTTCTGGCTGCTGCCGGCATATGGGGTCATGATTCTGGTATCATTTGGTTTGGGCATGTTCTTCCTTCATTATGGCGTATACATCGATGATCTGGGATATGCGGTGGGAATTTTGCTGCAGATGATGATGTTTTTATCCGGCGTTTTTTATGATGTGATCACGGGCCTTTCGGTGCCATTGAATGTGATGATGCTTGTGCTCAATCCGGTATCCATGTTTGTGGATACGATGCGGAATGCATTGCTTGGCAATGTGATGGCGAATGTTCCGCTGATTGGGGTATGGACAGTGCTGTCCCTGCTTCTTGGCTATATGGGCGTTCATGTCGTATATAAGAGCGAAAACGGATATGTAAAGGTGGTATAGATGAAAGAAAAAGCATTGCAGGTAGAACATGTCAGTATTGATTATTATGATCTGTCGCACATGTCTCTGGCAAAGAGCTTCCGAAAAGGAGAGGTAAAAAAGGCGAACGTGGTGCGCGCTGTCAATGACATTTCTTTCACTGTAAATAAAGGAGAGATTCTCGGCATTGTCGGACGCAACGGTTCCGGCAAGACGACGCTTCTGCGCTCAATCGCAGGTATTTTTCAGCCGGACGAGGGCGAAATCGATACGAAAGGGAACCGGGTGTCACTGATGGCGATCGGTATCGGCTTTAACGGCAACAATACAGGCAGAGAGAATATTTTAAAGTCCGGGATGCTGCTGGGCTGCGGCCTCGGCTATATCAGAGAGCATATGGAAGAGATCATTGAATTTTCGGAATTGGGTGATTTTATTGACCGCCCGGTGCGTACTTATTCCAGCGGTATGTATTCCAAACTTTCATTCGCCGTCACGGCAATTCTGGACACGGATATTATGCTGGTGGATGAGGTGTTATCCGTGGGAGATGAGCGATTCCGCAAAAAAAGTTACAGGAAAATGGAAGAGCTGATGATGAGTGACCGTACGGTCCTTATTGTCTCTCATGCGACGGAGACATTGAAAAAATTCTGTGACAAGATACTCTGGATCGATGGCGGTAAATACCGGATGATGGGAGAGACAGGGAACGTTCTGGCTGAATATGATAAATTTATGCAGTTGTAACAGGGAAGATGAGAGGTGGCAATTCGATCTATGAACAGAGAAGGAAGCGCCGGGAAGAACAGAAACAGACAGCAGCGACGTCCCTTTCAGGAGTGGCTGGCGGACGCTCAGATCTATCGGGAGACCTATGGAGATCTGCTTGTACCGGGTGAGTATGTCACACCGGAGGGGAATCGTCTTGGCAGATGGATCGAGCGAAAACGGGCACAGTATAATGGCGTCGGTTCGGTCAATGGGCAATTATATGCCGGGGAGATCGATGCACTGGAAGCCATCGGTATGGTCTGGAAACTGGAGTACCGTTTCCCGTGGGAAGAATGGGTGCGGCAGGCGGCATTGTATTATCATACATATGGGAATCTGGAAATTCCCAAAGGGTATGTTCAGGGACCATACAGCCTAGGAAACTGGCTGATCGAACAGAAACAGAGATTTGCCGCAGGGCGGTTATCAGAGAGGCAGGTTGCAGACCTGGAACAGTGTGGGGTTTGCTGGGAGCTGCACACGCCGCGGGAGTGGGAAGCATGGTATACCATTGCCAGGAATTATTATGAGGCCAATGGCAATCTGCGGGTGCGCGCCAATTATGTGACAGAAGGCGGGCAGCGGCTCGGTAAATGGCTCTGTACACAGAGAGAATGTTACCATCATCGTCCCGGCAAGCGTAACCTGTCGGACAGTGAAATACGGAAACTGGAAGCGATCGGTATGATCTGGAGTATGGAGCGGGAGCGTTACCGCAGGGCTCTGTCAAAGCAGGACAAAATTTCAGTCTCACAGGAAGCAGGTATTTCCGGTTGTATTCGGTATGACCAAAAGAGCACAGGAACAAGGATACGCGGGATGCGCAGACTGCTTCGCTTTTCTGCAGGAAAAGTAGCAAAGGATCTGCATATGACAAAGGAGGATTATATGGGGTATGAATCCGGCGCAGGAGAATTGTCTCTGGAGACAGCGGTCCGGCTCGCCGCTTATTATCGTGTGCCGCTCGAATATGTGCTTCGCGGCAACTGGACAGTGACAGGAGAAAGCGGCTATGCGCGCGAGAGTGTGGCGATTTTGCTCCTGCTGCGCCGCAGTAAGACAGAAAAACGGGAAAAAGCCATAAAGATTCTCCGGGCCTGTCTGACACAGTAGCACGGCAAGACAGAGGGCAGGCAGCATAAGACAGGAAGCTGCCGGATTACAGATATATGAGACAAAGGACGTACCATTGATGAAAGAAGAAAGTGACCTGACCGATGATAAACTTGATTTGAGAGACCGTATGAGACAGATGCGTCTGCAGAGAGAGGCCGACTGCCAGGAAATGGCCCGGGAACTTGGTCTGGAGGAAAATGCGTATCTGGAAATGGAAGAGGGGAAGCGGGAGATTCCGCTCGAGACGATATTACAGGCAGCCTCTTTTTTTCAGGTGACGGTCGATGTTTTGATCTATGGCAGGGAGACGGCATCGACGGAGAGCGGGGAAGATAAGGAGATTTTGACTCTTCTTGAGAGCAGTGCGCCGGAACAGAGAAAGATGGCGTTCAAACTCATGCAAGTGTATTTGGAGGAATAACAAATGAGCGGATTATCACATCTGGACGAGTTGGAGGCGGAGGCGATCTATATCATCCGTGAGGTGGCGGCGGAATGCGAGAAGCCGGTAATGCTGTATTCGATTGGCAAGGACAGTTCGGTTATGCTGCACCTGGCGATGAAAGCGTTTTATCCGGAGAAACCACCGTTTCCGTTTTTACATATTGATACCACATGGAAATTTCGGGAGATGATCGATTTTCGGGATCGCATCGCCGGAGAGAAGGGAATTGAGATGCTCGTCTATACGAATGAGGAAGGGATCAGACAGGGCATCAATCCTTTTGACCATGGCGCGGCTTATACGGATATTATGAAGACACAGGCTTTGAAACAGGCACTTGATCTGTATGGATTTACGGCGGCCTTCGGCGGTGGCCGCAGAGACGAGGAAAAAAGCCGGGCCAAGGAACGGCTCTTCTCGTTTCGTAATGCCGCTCACGCCTGGGACCCGAAAAACCAGCGGCCGGAAATGTGGAAGCTGTACAATACAGAAATCAGAAAGGGAGAGAGTATCCGGGTGTTTCCGATCTCGAACTGGACGGAAAAAGACATCTGGCAGTATATCCGGCGGGAGGCGATTGACATTGTTCCGCTCTACTTTGCAGCAGAACGTCCTGTCGTCTGCCGGGACGGGAATATTATCATGGTCGATGATGACAGAATGCGCCTTTTACCGGGCGAGGTCCCGGAGCGAAAGATGGTCCGCTTCCGGACACTCGGCTGCTATCCGCTGTCGGGTGGGGTTTTTTCCGGGGCGGTGACGCTTGAGGAGATCATTGAAGAGACGCTGCGCTCGGTGGCATCCGAGCGGACAAGCCGTGTCATTGATAAGGACGGCGGCTCTGCGAGTATGGAAAAACGAAAGAAAGAAGGTTACTTCTGATATGAAGGGACTGCTGAAATTTATTACGTGTGGCAGTGTGGACGATGGGAAGTCTACGCTGATCGGACATATGTTATATGATGCTAAGTTATTGTTTGCCGATCAGGAACAGGCGCTGGCGCTTGACAGCAAAGTTGGAAGCCGCGGCGGTTTTATCGACTATTCTCTGCTTCTTGACGGACTGACGGCAGAGCGGGAGCAGGGGATCACGATCGATGTGGCCTATCGGTATTTTACGACGCAGAACCGTAGTTTTATCGTGGCTGATACGCCGGGGCATGAGGAGTATACGCGGAATATGGCCGTCGGTGCATCCTTTGCCGATCTGGCGGTCATCCTGGTTGACGCATCGCAGGGAATTTTATTACAGACGAGGCGCCATGCCCGGATCTGTGCGCTCATGGGTATCTCGCACTTTGTGTTTGCAGTTAATAAAATGGATCTCGTTCATTATGATGAGACACGTTATGAACAGGTAACGAAAGATGTCCGTATTCTGGCGGCAGATCTGGATCTGGAGCACGTGACGGTGATTCCGGTCTCCGCTACAGAAGGCGACAATGTGACACAAACATCGGAAAACATGAGATGGTACAAGGGGGATACGCTCCTGGGGGTTCTCGAATCGGTGGACCTTGATGAGGAGAACATGGAACAGGGTTTTGTAATGCCAGTTCAGAGAGTCTGCCGGCCTGATCATCGGTTCCGGGGATTTCAGGGACAGATCGAATGCGGGACAATCGAGACAGGAGAAGAGATTGTCGTACTGCCGAGCCGTGAGCAGGCTGCAGTGCAGGCAATCTATAAAGCGGACCAAAGAGTGGCCAAGGCGCAGGCGGGATGTCCGGTGACGATACAGCTTGACAGAGAGATTGACGTTTCCCGCGGCTGTGTGTTTGTCAGAGATACAAAGCTGTATACGGCGGCACTGTTTACCGCATCGCTGCTATGGATGGATGAGAGCCCGCTTGTAGAGGGCAGGGGATTCCTGTTAAAGACAGGAACCAAGAAGGTCCCTGCGATTGTCATGAAAGTGAAATACAAGATTGATGTCAATACAGGGGTGCATCTGCCCGTAAAGCAGTTATATAAAAATGAGCTGGCGGTCTGTGACATTGCGGCCTCTGAAACGATCGTGTTTGACCGGTTTCGGAGCCACAGATCGGTGGGCAGTTTTATTATGATTGACCGGGTTACCAATATGACTTCGGCCTGCGGCGTCATCGAACATGCGCTCAGACGATCTGAAAATGTCGTGTGGCAGGAACTGGACATCTCCCGGGAAATGCGTGCAGGTAAAATGGGACAGAAACCGGTGACACTGTGGTTTACAGGACTATCGGGCGCAGGGAAATCGACACTGGCCAACGAGATCGAAAAGCGTCTTCATGTAAGTGGAAACCATACGATGCTGCTGGATGGGGACAACGTGCGGATGGGACTCAATCAGAATCTCGGATTTACGGAACAGGACCGGATTGAAAACATCAGAAGAGTGGCGGAGGTAGCCAGACTGATGAATGATGCGGGACTGATTGTGCTTACGGCATTTATTTCCCCTTACCGGAGTGACAGAGAGCGGGCCAGAGCGGTCATTGGAGATGACAGCTTCCTGGAAGTCTATGTGAGTACACCGCTGGATGTGTGTGAACGGCGCGACGTGAAAGGACTGTATCAGAAGGCGAGAAGTGGAGAGATTCCGAATTTTACGGGAATATCCAGCCCTTATGAGCCGCCGTCGCATGCACAGATCGAGATCGACACGAGTGCCCTCACGCTGGAAGAGGCGGCTGAGAAGGTGATGGCAGAGATACGACAATATATAAAACAGTGATCGTATCGGCGGTCGTTGTGTATCTGGATTAAGGAGAGATAACAAAGTCAAAGACGAAAGAGACAGGAATGACAAATACGTTAAAGAGAATAAAGACAATAAAGATAAGTAAAGTGACTGTGCTAAGAAAGACAGCCGGGAAAAAAATGATAAAGGCAATGAGAATGGTGAGAACGGATGAAAAGACAAACTGGCGGCGGTTTGTTTCGCGCCCGGTCTCCGCGGCAGCGGCGCTGCTGATACTTTGCGGCGTTCTGACAGGATGCGGAGATGAGGCGCAGCAGGTAGCAGGCGCTGATGGGGCGGTGGAGCTGCTCAATGTCTCCTATGATCCGACCCGCGAATTTTATGCCGCTTATAATGAATTGTTTGTTGCCTATTGGAAGGAAACGGGCGGGCAGGACGTGGTGGTAACGCAGTCGCACGGCGGTTCCGGTTCTCAGGCCCGCTCGGTGATCGAAGGAAATGAGGCCGATGTGGTGACACTGGCGCTGGCCCATGATATTATGGCCATCGAAGAAGCGGGGCTGGTCGAGCCTGGCTGGATGGAAGAGTTTGCAAAGGGCAGTGCACCGTATACCTCTACGATAGTCTTTCTGGTACGCAAAGGCAATGAAAAAAACATCCGGGACTGGGATGATCTGGTCCGGGACGGTGTGGAGGTGATCACGCCGAATCCGAAGACATCCGGCGGGGCCTGCTGGAATTTCCTCGCCGCCTGGGCATATTGGCAGAAACAGGATGGAGAGAAAGAAGAGGAGACGAAGGCACAGATGAAGAAGTTATATGAAAACGTGCTCGTTCTCGACTCCGGTGCCAGAGCGGCGACCAATACATTTGTGGAGAACAGACAGGGAGATGTGCTGATTGCCTGGGAAAATGAGGCATATCTGTCCATGGAAGCATATCCGGGAGAGTTCGAGATTGTGACGCCGAGTATCAGTATACTGGCACAGCCGTCGGTGGCGGTTGTGGATGCCAACGCCTCCGCCCACGGAACAGTGGAAGCCGCCGGGGCTTATCTGTCGTATCTGTACAGTGAGCAGGCACAGCGTCTTGCCGGGGAACATTATTATCGTCCGTCCGATGAGATAATTCTGCAGGAATTTTCCGGGCAGTTTGACTTGGAGATGACTCTTGTGACAATCGATGATTTCGGCGGATGGAAAGAAGCGTATGCCACTTATTTTGACGATGGCGCTGTCTTCGATCAGATTTATGAATAGACGATCGGTCGCATGAACAGGAGAAGGAGCACTTATGGAACAGCGGATCATAAAGATTATCAATCGCAATGGCATCAGAGTCATTCCCGGGTTTGGACTGTCTCTCGGTATCACACTTGCCATGCTCGGCAGTCTCGTGCTCATACCACTGGCATCGCTCTTCTTATATGCGGGACAGCTCAGCGTTCAGGAATTTACAGATATTGTCACAAGCCGGCAGGTGATGACCGGTTATGCCGTCAGTCTTTCCTGCGCGTTTATGGCGGCGGTTATCAACGCTGCCTTCGGACTGCTTCTCGCCTGGGTTCTCGTGCGCTATGAGTTTCCAGCCAGGCGTCTGATGGACGGGCTGATCGAATTGCCGCTCGCCCTGCCGACTTCTGTGGCGGGTATTGCACTCACATATCTCTATTCTGATCAGGGATGGATCGGTGCTCTGTTAGCGAGGACCGGTATACGGATCGCCTATACCAGAACCGGCATTACGATTGCGATGGTGTTTGTGGGAATTCCTTTTGTTGTCCGGGCTGTGCAGCCGGTCCTGGAGAAACTGGATGTGAAATATGAGGAGGCTGCCACGATGCTTGGCGCAGGACCGGCGTATACCTTTTTCCATGTGATTTTACCAGAGCTGTTTCCGGCGCTTCTGGCCGGGTTTGGGCTGGCGTTTGCCAGAGGTATTGGCGAGTATGGCAGCGTTGTATTTATTGCCGGAAATATTCCTTTTCAAACACAGATTGCGCCGCTGCTTATCATGATGAAATTGGAACAATATAAATATGAGGATGCTGCGGCAATCGCTCTGGTACTGCTTGTGCTGTCATTCCTGCTGATGTTTCTCATCAATTCTGTGCAGCTGGCGATGCAGAAATTCAGCAGAGACAGTTAGAAGACAAAAGAAAGACGCATGACAGCGTGATAAACGGACGGTGCGGCGTCTGCAAAGAGGAGAACGGGATCGGAACAGACGATGAACAGGAAAGCTGAGAAACTGACATTGAGGAAAACAGAGTCGCAAAGATTGAGGAAAAGCTATGAACAGGATATTACGGGAGACGGTATTACTGCCATACGGAAAGTGATTCCGCCGCATAAGGTTCCGTCAGACCGGGGCATGAAGGCCGTGCTGATCGGCGTCAGCGCGGCATTCTTATTGTTAATGCTTGTTCTGCCCCTGATCGTGACCGTGGCAAATGCCCTGCGGGACGGCTGGAAAGCATATGGGGACGCCGTGCTGGATGAATATACAAAAAAGGCGCTACAGCTAACGGTATCAGCGACGTTGTGTGCAGTGGCGGTTAATACGATATTTGGTCTGTTTGCCTCCTGGCTATTGTCGAAATATTATTTTAAGGGACGGCAAGCGCTGGCGGCGCTGATCGATCTTCCGTTCTCGGTCTCTCCTGTCATTGCAGGACTGGTGTTTATTCTGACTTTCGGCAATATGGGGTGGATGGGGGATTTCCTGAAAATGCATGGCATAAAGATTGTGTTTGCGGTGCCCGGTGTGATTCTGGCGACTATTTTTGTCACGCTACCGTTTGTATTCCGGGAACTGTTTCCGGTTCTGAATGCACAGGGGAAAGAAGAAGAGGAAGCGGCGGCGCTGATGGGAGCAAAGGGATTTACGATATTTTGTAAGATTACGTTTCCCCATATCCGCTGGGCGCTGCTATATGGGGTAGTCTTATGCGCGGCCAGAGCGATGGGAGAATTCGGCGCTGTGTCTGTGATTTCCGGCCATTTGCGGGGGAAGACGAATACGCTGCCGCTTCATGTGGAGATTTTATATAATGAATTTCAGACGACGGCCGCCTTTGCGGTATCGTCGATACTGGTTGTGCTTGCGGTATTGCTGTTACTTGCGCGTAACCTGATCGAATGGAAACAAAAATGACAGGGTGCGGAAACAGAGAGGAAACACGCAGAGGCGGCAAGATAGAAAGTACGGAGAAGATTCAGGGAAGAAAACCGGAAATAAAAGTGTAAGAAAAAGGCAGTACAGAAGAGAACAACGAAAAACAGACAGGAGAGCAGCCATGTATGTGGAGATGCGGCATATCAATAAAACATTTGACGGATTTCAGGCTTCCGAAGACGTCAGCTTCGGTATCGGGAAGGGAGAACTGGCGGCGCTGCTCGGTCCGAGCGGCAGTGGGAAAACAACGATTCTGAGGATGATCGCGGGACTGGACCGGCCGGATTCCGGAGACATCCTTATCAATGGAGAGAGAGTCAACGACATACCGGGCAGCCGTCGGGGGATCGGGTTTGTCTTTCAGAATTATGCTCTGTTTCGCTATATGACAGTGCGGGAAAATATTGCCTTTGGTCTGCGTGTACAGAAAAAGAAGAGGGCAGAGATCGATGACCGGGTTGACGCTCTGCTGGAACTGATCGCCATGCGCGATCTGGGCAAACGGTTTCCCCATCAGCTCTCCGGCGGTCAGCGTCAGCGGGTGGCATTTGCGAGAGCGCTTGCGCCTGATCCTCAGCTCCTTTTGCTGGATGAACCTTTTGCGGCAATCGATGCCAAGGTGAGACGGGAACTGCGCTCATGGCTGAAAGAGATGATCCGCAGTGTGGGAATTACGAGCATTTTTGTAACCCATGATCAGGAGGAAGCGATGGAAGTGGCAGATCAGATCGTAATCATCAATGCAGGCAGGATCGAGCAGACCGGTACGCCCGAGGACATCTGCCTGTATCCCGGCACGGATTTTGTCGCTGAATTTATCGATACGGCCCGGCTTCGGGATGTGATGCCGTGAGTGTTCGTTTTATAACTTGCATTTATGCGGAATTTAAAGTATAATAATCGGCTACTATAAGAGCAGGGGAGTTTTCACTTGCTCTTTTACTGTATGTATGCTAATATTTGTAAATATGGAATAGTAGGTTTATTTGCAGGAGGCATAAAGGTGTTACAGGCATTTTCCATCACAGATATTGGAAAGCGGAGAAAATTGAATCAGGATTATGTGTTCGCATCGGTATGCCCCATTGGAAACCTTCCGAATGTGTTTATTGTGGCGGATGGTATGGGCGGCCACAATGCGGGTGACTATGCGTCCCGATATACGGTTGAGATGATGGAGCATCAGATCAGGCTGTCGGAGCAGACGGAACCCGTATGGATACTGGGTAATGCCATTCGGGAGGCAAATACGTATATCCGGGGGATGGCGCAGGAAAATGAGAATCTTTTCGGGATGGGCACTACGGTAGTGGCAGCCACGCTTGAGGACGCTGTGTTACAGTGCGCCAATGTCGGGGACAGTCGTCTGTACATCATCGACCGGGAAGAGATCAGGCAGATCACAAAGGATCATTCTCTTGTGGAAGAGATGGTCCGTATGGGAGGTATCGATAAAAAGGCAGCCAGAAGTCATCCTGATAAAAATATTATTACGAGAGCCGTGGGTGCACAGGATACGATAGAGATCGATTTTTTTCAGGTATCTGTGACACCGGGCGACCTTATATTGCTATGTTCGGACGGGCTTACGAATATGCTGGAGGATGAAGAGATCCGGGAGATCGTCAGCGGAGACGGGAGCCTCTCGGAAAAAGGACGGCAGCTTGTTGACGCAGCCAACAGAAATGGCGGGAAAGACAACATTGCAGTGATCCTGATTGATTCCTTTGCGACCTGGGAAGAGAAATAGTTACTGATGGCGCAGATGCTGCGCTGCTGGAGGTAAATGATGATAAAGATTGGAATGCTCATAGGCGACCGATATGAAATATTGGAAAAGATCGGCACCGGCGGTATGTCTGATGTATATAAAGCAAAAGATCACAAACTGAACCGTTTTGTGGCGGTAAAAGTGTTAAAACAGGAATTCAGTGAAAACACCAATTTTGTCTCCAAATTCCGGAGCGAGGCACAAGCGGCAGCGGGGCTGATGCACCCCAACATTGTCAATGTGTACGATGTCGGAGAGGAAAACGATATTTATTATATTGTAATGGAGCTTGTAGAGGGCATTACATTAAAGAAATATATAGAAAAAAAGGCGAGACTGTCGGTCAAGGAAGCAATCAGTATTGCGATTCAGGTTTCCATGGGGATCGAAGCCGCGCATAACAACCATATCATTCACAGGGACATCAAACCGCAGAATATTATCATATCTAAAGACGGTAAAGTGAAGGTAACGGATTTCGGGATTGCCAAGGCGGCGACAAGCAATACGATCACGTCCAATGTCATGGGTTCGGTACATTATACGTCTCCGGAACAGGCGAGAGGTGGTTACAGCGACGAGAAAAGCGATATTTATTCTCTTGGTGTCACATTATTTGAGATGCTGACCGGCAGGGTCCCCTTTAATGGGGAGACGACAGTAGCTATTGCGATTAAGCATATTCAGGATCAGATGCCGTCTCCGAGAGATTTTGTACCGGAAATCCCTGTCAGTGCGGAGCAGATCGTGTACAAATGTACACAGAAAAGTCCCGACAGACGTTATCAGAAAATGGCAGCAGTCATTGAGGACCTGAAACATTCTCTGATCAATCCGGATGAAGACTTTGTCGTGATTGACGATGGAGATACGGCGGGACAGACCAAGGTTGTGACGGAGCAAGGCAGTGAAAATATAAAACCAAAGAAAAAGTCATCCAAAAAGGATAATGAAGAAGAACATCTGCGTCTCAACGATACTGGCAGGAAACCGAAAAAGAGCAAGTCCGGTAAAAGCAGAAGCGAGAGAATGGAAGACGACGAAGAGGATGAGGACGATTATGATCCGAAGATGGAACGCATTACTACGATACTGGCAGTAATCGCAGCGGTACTCATTGGCTGTATCGTCCTTTTTATTGCAGGCAAGACACTGGGGATCGTGGATCTGGATGATATTAAATCCAGATTCGGCACAGAGAAGCAAGAAGAAGTAGAGATGCCGGATGTGAAAGGAATGTCGCTGACAAAGGCGAAAGAAATGTTAAGCGAGCTTGGCCTTAGTTACAGTGTGGCGTATGAAGAATCTTCCGAATATGAACAGGATATTGTAATCGGCAGTAACATCGCAGCAGGGAGAATGGCTGCTGCTGGTACGACAGTCGAATTGACGGTGAGTGCGGGCAAAGAAGGTATCGAGATGATCGATGTGACCGGAAAGTCACTGGCGGAAGCGACAGCGCTTCTGGAAAAAGAAGGATTTCAGGTCGGAAAGACGGATGTGCCGTCCGATACGGTAGAGAAAGGCAATGTGGCAGGTCAGTCTCCCAAGGCAGGAGAGAAGGTGCCCAGAGGGTCTACCGTAAGTCTTCAGATCAGCAGCGGGCCGGATACGAGTAAGGTACGTGTGCCCAGTGTCATGGGCATGTCGGAGATGGATGCCACTGTCACACTCACAGAAGCAGGGCTTGTAGTTGGCAATGTGGAGGAAGTTAATTATGAGGACCCGGCATTTACCGGTCTTGTATGTTATCAGAGCACGTCTCCGGATATGCTCGTTGATCCGTCAACGCCGATCGATATAAGGATCAGTGTGGGGCCGGCAGAGTTGACTTACGGTTATGTAGCCAATGTGGATAGTCCGGTACTGGAAGACCCGGCATTTCTGGCAGGTACGCCTGTGACGGTCGTTTTGACGACTGACAGCGGTCAGGAACTGCTTCGTGAAAATAACAGAACCAGTTTCCCTTTTTCCATTAATATCGCGGGCATTAAAGGGAGTTCAGCAGGGAAACTTACATTTGTATACACGGCGGAGACACAGCCGACAGTGACGACTGATCCGGCTACCGGAGAGCAGATTACGGTTCCGGGGAGTCAGGAACAGAGGATCATTGAAAGGCCGGTACAGTTTACACCGGAATCATAGCAGGCGGAAGGGTATCATGAAAGGAAAGATCATCAGGGGAATTGCAGGGTTTTACTATGTCCATACGGGGAAAGGGGAGATCTATACCTGTAAGGCAAAGGGCATTTTCCGTAAGCTGGGGATAAAACCTCTGGTTGGAGACGATGTGGAGATGTCTGTGATCGATGAGAGTGCAAAAGAGG
The DNA here is from genome assembly GCA_037015955.1 of Lachnospiraceae bacterium JLR.KK008. Taxonomy (NCBI): domain Bacteria; kingdom Bacillati; phylum Bacillota; class Clostridia; order Lachnospirales; family Lachnospiraceae; species Lachnospiraceae bacterium JLR.KK008. Next base: position 2,034,864 of record CP143548.1, on the reverse strand, counting down.
GCAATGTCGATCAGATCTTTCCCAGAAAAAATGCCTTGATCAGGCCGGCAGTTGCCAATGTCGATCAGGCGCTTGTCATATTTGCCATGAATCGTCCTCTGCCCAATTTTAATCTCCTGGACCGATTTCTCGTGATGATCCGGCAGCAGGGCCTGCCTGGCATCGTCTGCTTTAACAAGACGGACATGGCTACGCAGCAGGAAGAGCAGGCATTTCGGGATATATATGGAGCAGTGGGCTGCCGTTTGGTCTTTACAAGCACCCTGGATGGCAGTGGTATCGAGGAACTGAAAGATTTGCTGCAGGGAAAAACAACAACGGCTGCAGGTCCAAGCGGCGTTGGTAAATCTTCTCTTGTCAATACGCTGCAGACTCATGTACGGATGGAGACAGGGGCTGTCAGCGAGAAGATTGCCAGAGGAAAGCATACGACACGTCACAGTGAACTGATCTGCATTGCAGAGGATACGTACCTGATGGATACGCCGGGATTCAGTTCACTGGGACTGTTTCACTTGGAGAAGGAAGAACTGCGGTACCTTTATCCGGAATTTTTGCCTTATGAGAACAAGTGCAGGTTTATGGGCTGCGTACATGTACATGAGCCGGATTGCATGGTCAGAACGGCACTTTCTGAAGGAAAGATCAATAAAATTCGCTATGATAATTACTGCCTGCTGTACGAGGAATTAAAAAATCAGAAAAAATATTGAGATATGATCTGAGATTTGAGTAACTGGCGGTAGAAGCGATCTGGGATTTGGTAGTTTACTTTTTCGCCGCCGATCTGACAAAGTGATTATTACTGTGCCACCAATGCTTTTAACTTATTATCGTGCATGTTGATATAAATGTCATGCACTTCCTGCTTATCTTTGATTTCACCGTAGAGTTTTACCAATTCGTTTAGCTTTCTTAACAAGTCAAGATGGCCCTCCGCCACACGCTGGATGTTGATGCGGATTTCGTTTTCGATCGTCAGCTCTGTTTTAGTGACGCGCCGCTTTACTTCCTGAAGTTCTGTGTTCAGATTTTCCATGCCAGTTTCCAGGTTCTTTACTTTAATTTTTAGTTCTTGTACATCGTTTTTCAGATTGTGTACGTCGCTTTTCAGTTCTTGCACATCATTTTTCAGATTGTGTACGTCACTTTTCAGTTCTTGCACATCATTTTTTAGTTCTTGCACATCGTTTTTCAGTTCTTGCACATCGTTTTTCAGTTCTTGCACATCACTCTTCAGATTTTGCACGTCAATTTTCAAACCATGCATATCAGATTTCATGCCCTGCACCTCATTTAAGATCAGGTCAAGTTTTTCACTATCTGTCATATTGTTTCACCTCCTGTGCGTCGAGTATATCATAGTTGAATTGGAAAGTCTATGAAAAATGGTACAAATTTTGATGAGGCAGGAGACAATAATTTTAGAGTGAAAAGTAGATTTGATTATTCCAAAACCAGAGATGATATGATATAATGACAAGCTGTATAAAGCAGTTTCCGAGGAAAGCGGATGGCAAAGGCCGGTGTGGCTAAAGTATAGAGAAAGGCGAGAATCTTTTAAATAAACGAAGGATTTTCGGACAGGGGAAGATAAGTATGAAACTGGGCATCGTAGGACTGCCGAATGTAGGGAAAAGTACATTGTTCAATTCATTGACAAAGGCGGGGGCAGAGTCGGCCAATTATCCTTTCTGCACGATAGATCCTAATATCGGGATCGTTACCGTGCCGGATGAGAGGCTGAAACTTCTGGGAGATCTGTATCATTCGAAAAAGGTGACGCCGGCTGTCATAGAATTTGTTGACATTGCGGGACTTGTAAAAGGCGCATCAAAAGGAGAAGGGCTGGGCAACCAGTTTTTGAGTAATATTCGTGAGGTGGATGCCGTTGTACATGTGGTCCGTTGTTTTGAGGATGATAATGTCATTCATGTGGATGGGAGCGTTGACCCGCTGCGTGATATAGAGACGATCAATCTGGAACTGATTTTTTCAGATATTGAGATTATAGAACGGAGGATCGCCCGAGTGGCCAAGGGGGCCAGAATGGACAAGGCGCTGGCAAAAGAGCTGGCACTTTTGGAGCGCCTGAAAGCGCATCTGGAAAATGGAAGTCTGGCTCTGAATTTTGATCCGGGAGAAGAGGAAGAGGAAATACTCTTGTTCAGCAGTTATAACCTGCTCACGGCAAAACCGGTTATCTTCGCCGCCAATGTGAGCGAGGAAGATCTTGCTGAAGACGGCAGGGGCAATGCAGGCGTGGAGAAAGTCCGCAAATTTGCCGCTGAGACAAGCAGCGAGGTGTTTGTCATCTGTGCGCAGATCGAACAGGAGATCGCGGAGCTGGATGAGGACGAAAAAGCGATGTTTTTGGAAGATCTGGGGTTAAAAGAGTCGGGTCTGGAAAAACTGATCCGGGCAAGTTACCGTCTGCTTGGTCTGCAGAGTTTTCTCACGGCAGGAGAGGACGAGACACGTGCATGGACGATCAGGATTGGCACCAAAGCGCCGCAGGCTGCCGGTAAGATTCATACGGATTTTGAACGTGGGTTTATCAAGGCTGAGGTAGTCAATTATAAAGATCTGCTGGAACAGGGGTCTCTTGCCGCTGCGCGAGAAAAGGGACTTGTCGGTATGGAAGGAAAGGAATATGTCGTCAGGGACGGGGATGTGATCTTATTCCGGTTCAATGTATAGAAATGGCATGGCTGGGAATGCTTTGCTGTGAATCGTAGGCGGAAAGGAATGAAACAATGCAGGAACTGATGAATACGGGAGATATTGCATTTCCCCATCTGCGCATCTATCTGGAAAATGTGCCGAAGACATTTTCGGTCTTTGGATTTCCGGTTGCATTTTATGGACTGATTATCGGGATTGGTGTGATCGCCGGCGTATGGATGGTCGTTCATGAAGCGAAAATCACAGGCCAGGACCCGGATATTTATTGGGATTTTGCGATTTATGCTATTTTCTTTTCCATTGTGGGATCAAGGGTCTACTATGTGATATTTTCCTGGGATCAATATAAAGATAACCTTCTGAGCATATTTAATCTGCGGGGCGGCGGGCTTGCGATTTACGGTACGGTGATTGCTTCTTTTCTCACGGCGGCGATTTACTGCTATGTCAAAAAGATCTCCTTTTTTCAGCTTGGGGATACGGCGGTCATGGGACTGATTCTGGGTCAGATCATCGGCAGATGGGGGAATTTTATGAACCGGGAGGCTTTCGGACAGTATACGGATAATCTGTTTGCCATGCGTCTGCCGGTGGAGGCGGTAAGGCCCTGGGAAATCTCGACTTCTCTGTCTGAGCATATGTTGGAGGGGACGAATTATATTCAGGTGCATCCGACGTTTCTATATGAGAGTCTGTGGAATCTGCTGATTCTCTGTCTGTTGCTGTTATATCGGAAACATAAAAAATTCCAGGGAGAGATTATGCTGCTTTATCTGGGCGGCTATGGATTGGGGAGATGCGTGATCGAGGGTCTGCGCACAGACCAGCTTTTGCTTCCTCACACGGAGATTGCAGTGTCTCAGGTGCTGGCCGGGATACTCGTGCTGTTTGCGCTTTTGACGGAGGTCATAGTCCGCAGAAGGGCAGCGTGCATCAGAGAAAAAGAATCGGACTATATCGAGAAAGAGAAATAATAAGTCATATTATAAAAAGAGGTGTAAAGACTGCGGGATTGCCCCCGACTTTACACCTTTTGTTATGTCTGCAAGTTTGGCGCCACACTGCGGCAGGAAGGGAATACCGCCGAAGCGGCCCGCCGCAGGCGGAGAATCCTGCAGAGCAGAATTCTTGAATTTAAAGATTAAAAAACAATAATAGAAACACTATCAATCTGATCAAATAGACTCATGGAATGTTCTTGAAATAACGTCAGCCTGCTGTTCCGGTGTCAGCTTAATAAAGTTCACCGCATATCCGGATACACGAATGGTAAGCTGAGGATAGTTTTCAGGATGTTTCTGAGCATCCAACAGCATATCTCTGTTCAATACATTAACATTCAAATGATGTCCGCCTTTTGTTGCATAACCGTCCAATAAAGATACCAAATTTTCAACCTGCGCTGTGTTCGTTGCTGCCATAATGTCCACTCCTTTATTTCCTTTAATAATAATAATGGTTACTGTTTATGTTATTATAATATCACTGGAGATTGATTATGTCTAGTATTTTTTGAGGAAAATTATGTATTTTTTTGTATACAGTGTAAATTTGTGCTGACGGGCCTGACTGGTGAATCTTCCAAAAAACAGTCATAACTTTTTACCCCCTTCATATATTGAGATAAAGAGGTGAGGGCATGGTACACAGAGAAGAAATATTAGGTCTGTTTCCGGATTTTCTCAGGGGACTGTGGCAGAACATTGCCAGTCAGGCTGATAGTCTGCAAGAGATTCGTCTGCGGGCAGACAAGCCAGTGACGGTACTTTTGGGGCAGAGAGAATGCTTTCTGGGCAAAGATGGCGGGACGACTGCTGATGAAGGACAGGCATATCGGATTCGTGCCAGGGAACTGGAAGCAGTCTTAAATCACATATGCCGGTATTCGGTCTATGCGTATGAGGAAGAGCTGCGGCAGGGGTTTTTGACGGTACCCGGAGGACACCGTATCGGAGTAGCCGGACAGGCAGTGGCAGACGAGGATGGCGGAATCAGAAAGCTCAAGCATATTTCATACATGAATATCAGAATTGCACATGAGATCATTGGCGCGGCAGACCGGGTCATGCCCTATCTGTATGAGAAGGGGAGATTTTTGAGTGGTATGATCATTTCTCCGCCGGGCTGCGGCAAGACGACAATGCTCAGAGACATTATCCGACAGGTTTCCGACGGGAACCCATATGGCGGAGGGCGCTGTGTCGGTGTGGTGGATGAACGGTCGGAGATCGCGGGAAGTTATATGGGAGTTGCCCAGAATAACATCGGTATTCGCACAGATGTGCTTGATGGCTGTCCCAAGGCAGCGGGGATGATGATGCTGATCCGCTCTATGTCTCCCAAAGTAGTGGCGGTAGACGAGATCGGAAGCATGGAAGATGTGCAGGCGCTGATGCAGGTGCTCCGGTGCGGCAGCAGTCTGATTGTTACCGCTCATGGCAGCAGTATGGAAGAGATGAGAGAGAAACGGTATATCGGGCAACTGTTGGCACAACAGGAATTTCGACGTTTTATTGTACTTGGCAGAAAGAAGGACAAGTGTGTGGTGGAGGGTATTTTTGATGAGGATTACAGGTTATGTTCCGGTTATTAGGCTCGATGCTTTTGCTGACTGGCACGATAGGGTATAGCTTTTGCTATTGTGTGGATATGAGAGAGCGTTTGAAATGTCTGTATGAGATGAAACGGATGTATGAACTGTTTTACAGCCAGGTCGGGTATTGCCTTGCGGCCTTTCCGGAGGCATGCAGGATGGCGGAAGGATATATGAAGCCGCCTTTTTCGGATATGCTCAAAGCCGTATGGGAGGAGTCTGAGCAAAATACGGGTCAGCCGTTTCCGGACATCTGGGAGAAACAGGTAGAGGAGTTTTTCCCACGGTTTCCGCTCAAAAAGGAGGACAAGGCATTGCTTGCTGATTTCGCGCGCAGCTTTGGTCATGCGGACAGAGAGCTTCAGAAACAGGCGATCGACAATCAGACAGCCGCCCTGCTGGCGAGCATACAAAAGACAGAGACACATTTGGCAGAGCGTGAAAAGATGGCTATGAGTTTTGGCATAATGGGAGGTCTGCTTCTTATTATTATATTCGTGTAACACAGCGACCGGGAGGAAGAGATGGGCGTAAGTCTGATTTTTAAAATTGCAGCAGTTGGCATACTGGTGACGATTCTCAGTCAGGTATTGAAGCACAGTGGCAGAGAAGAACATGCGTTTCTTGTCAGTCTGGCCGGACTACTCGTCGTACTGACATGGATTGTTCCGTATATTTATGATCTGTTTGAAACAATACAGAAACTATTTCAAATATAGAGGATATTTATGGAAGTTGTCAAAATTGCATTATTAGGCGTTATCGGTGTTCTGTTTGCAGTTTTTTTCCGGACAGTAAAGGCGGAATATGGTGTGTATATCGGTGTGTTGGCCGCACTTCTGATTTTTTGGTATACAGTGCGCAGCCTGGCACTTTTTATGGAAGAGATGCAGGTGCTTCAGGAGTTCATCAGGCAGGACAGGGGGTTTTTTGTTATTCTGCTGAAGATTGTGGGAATTACATATATTTGTGAGTTCTGTGCAGGTATCTGTAAAGATGCCGGGTATGGAGCGGTGGGCGGACAGATAGAAATTTTTGGAAAAGTGATGGTGTTGCTGACGGGGCTGCCGATCCTGCTCTCGGTCATTCAGACGATACAAAATTTCAAGGGGTGAAGCATGGATAATTTGACAGATGCGATCGTTACGTTAAATGAACAGGTCAACGGTTTGTTTCCGGACTGCCATATCGATCTGAAAGAATTGTTTGAAATGCTCCTGCAGGGAAAAGTGACTGAAGTGATGAAACTGCTGTTTGAGGATATGGCGCGTATCTTCCAGGGAGAGACAAAAAGTCTGGCAGAGATCATGATTTTGCTGATCTGTCTGGGGATTCTGGCAGCACTGCTGACAAATCTGACAGAATTGTTTGAAAATAAGCAAATCGCAGACATCGGATTTTACTTTGTCTATCTGTTTCTCGTATTGATTTTATTGCGGGTATTTGGCATTGTGTCCGATACGGCACAGACGTTGATTTCCGATCTGCTTCTGTTTATGAAATTATTTATGCCGGTTTATTTTCTCGCTGTGGGCGCGGCGACAGGGGTTACGACCGCACTGCTTTATTATCAGTTTATTCTGGCGCTGATCTATGGTGTGGAGGCGGCGCTCTCCGCATTTTTGATGCCACTCGTTAAAGTCTATCTGTTTCTTGCCTTTATGAATGGTCTGTGGACGGAGGAAAAGCTGAATATGATGATGGATCTGATCAGGAAAATAGCCGGGTATGCACTGAAAATTTCGTTTGCTGTCGTTACTGGTATCAGTATGATCCAGTCGATGATCACACCGGTCATTGATTCCATGAAAATGTCGGCGATGCAGAAGACGATCTCTCTCATACCGGGAATCGGCAATGTGAGCGACAGTGTGACGGAGATGGTGATCGGTTCCACCGTATTGATCAAAAACAGTGTCGGTGTACTGACTGTCTGCCTGCTCGTTTTGCTGTGTGCGGTACCTGCGGTCAAAATATGGCTGTTTGCTATGATGCTGAAATTTTCTGCTGCTCTCACGGGAGTAATCAGTGACAGAAGGATCACTTCCTGCATCGACCGGGCGGGGGAGGGCAGCCTGCTCATCCTGCGGATTCTGCTGACTGCGATCGGACTGTTTCTTGTCACCATAGCAATCGTAGCAATGACGACGAATCGGGGTTTTTGATGGAAGATTATATTATGACGATTATGAAAAGAGCCAGTATCTTTATGATTTTGTCACAGGCTCTCATCCATTTCCGGCCGAATCCTTCCTATGAAAAATACTTTAAATTTCTGGCCGGGATCATGACAGTTGTTATTTTTGTGATTCCTTTTATGGAATTACTGCGCAGCGGAATGATGGAGAAGTATCAGGCCTGTGTGGATGAATATACGGCATATCTGGAAGAAGTATCAAGCCGGCAGCTTACAGTGGAGATGACGCCTTCTCAGTCATATCTGCGGATGATGGAAGAGGAGATAAAAAAGAAATTAAACAATGACACGATTACAGAGGGATATGAGGTAAAACGTGTGGAATTACTGGGAATTTCCGGAGATGGAGAAATAGCAGAAGAAGATTGCAGAATCAAAATATATGTGTCATCGATTGATACGGAGATCTCACCGATACGGATCGATAAAATCGGTCTGCAGGATGATAATGGCAGACAAGAGAATGCAGGAGGGAGTGGCGCCGGGAAGGAATTTACCCAAAGGGCGGCGCAGATACTGGGGATGGAAGAAGACAGGGTGGAGGTAGTGATCGATGAATGAAAAAAAAGAAAAATTTATCATATTTGCACTGGCCGGTATATTGCTTCTCATCGTGTGTCTTCCGGTAAAGAAGAAGGAGGGCGGACAGACATTGGGCAGCGCCGATGTGGGAATCGGCAGCAGCCTGTCGAGCGAGGAGGGGGAAAAAACAGACAAGGGAGATAATGCCAGGGAAATGGAGCAGGCGGCTGCCGCCTCTGATATGAACGACTATGTATCGTGCATGGAACAGGAACTGGAGGAACTTCTGACCTGTATGGAAGGCGTCGGCAGAGTCAAGGTGATGATTACATTAAAGTCCACCGGTGAGGAGATTGTGGAAAAGGACAGGCCTTCAGAGCGGTCTAATATGACGGAGGATGACGGGACAGGCGGCAGTAGAAATACCAATGATCTGAGCAGCCAGGAATCGACCGTGTTTGTCACGGACGGAGAAGGCAGGCAGATTCCTTATGTAAGGAAAACGATGCAGCCTGAAGTGGAAGGGGTCGCGGTGCTGGCAGAGGGAGGCGGCAGCGAGATGGTGAAGAATAATATAAGCGAGGCAATTCAGGCATTATTTGACATCGATGCGAATAAAATTAAAATAGCTAAAATGAAAGTGATGAAGTAAGGGGAGAATACCGTGAAAAATGTACTGAAAAAAAACCAGATTATGATCACAGCCCTGGCAATTATGATTGCGGTGGCGGGGTACCTCAACTTTGCGGGGACAAAGCTGGGCGATGAGGAACTGATGAATGTCTCGGGACAATCGGTAGTGGTGGAGAACGGGGAGGAGCTTGCGCTGGAGGAGGAGATGTCCACAGGCGATATGTATTCGAGCGCCGCTCTGGAAATTTCCGATGAGGACACGGAACTGGCAGACACAGATATTAGTCTTGCGGGCGCAGAAGATCAGACAGCGCTGCAGGATATTGAGAGTCTGGATACGGACGATATTACGGCTTCGACCGATTATCTGTCAGAGGGAATGGCGAGCAGTGAAGTGACTGAGAGCGATACACCGGGTGAGGCAGTGTTTACTTCCACGACCAATGTAAATTCCATGTCCGGAGCCAAATTGATGAAGGAACAGACAAGAGCGAAAAATAAAGAGACTCTGCTGGAAATCATCAACAGCACAAGCATTTCGGAAGAGCAGAAACAAAACGCCATTGAGGGAATGATCGCCCTGACGGAGATTGCGGAGAAGGAGACAGCGGCTGAGATTCTCTTAGAGGCAAAAGGGTTCGAGGATGTTGTTGTGAGCATCAGCGAGACTGGCGTGGATGTCGTCGTCAATGCGGAGACACTGACAGAGGCACAGTGTGCGCAGATCGAAGACATCGTCACAAGAAAGACCGGTACCGCCCCGGAAAATATCATTATCCAATGTAGCAAATAACAAAAAAGCATGATATAATAACCGCAAAAGAAAAACAAGCGGCTGCGGAAGCAGACATTTGTTTTTCTTGCGGTATGAACGAGCAAATGTCCGATGTAATCGGACGAAAAAGCGCGGGAGCGCGGATTTGCGAGTCAGGGGTGCGGGTATATCTGCGTGAAAATGTTCAGCGATACTTTTGGACATTACCCGGACAAAATACAATGAGATACAGAAAAGAGGAACGATATGAAACGAATATTTTTGATCGTATTGGACAGCTTTGGGATTGGAGAGATGGAAGATGCGGCGGAGTATGGTGACAAGGGAACGAACACCATCCGCTCTGTCGCTTCCAGCTCTTATTTTCATGTACCTAATATGAAAAAAATGGGCTTATTCAATATAGACGGCGTAGATTGTGGTGAGAAGGAGCAGGAGATCACGGCGGCAGTGGCACGGATGAAAGAGGCTTCGAAAGGTAAGGATACGACGACGGGGCACTGGGAGATCGCGGGTGTGATCTCGGGGAGGCCGCTGCCAACCTATCCGAACGGTTTTCCTCAGGAGATACTGGATGAATTTTCCAGAAGGACAGGCAGAGGTATTTTGTGTAACCGGCCCTATTCCGGCACGGAAGTGATCCGTGATTACGGAGACGAACATGTGCGGACAGGCAAACTGATTGTGTATACTTCGGCGGACAGCGTGTTCCAGGTCGCTGCGCATGAGAGTGTGATTCCGATTGAGAAGCAGTATGAATACTGCCAGATCGCGCGTGATCTGCTGCAGGGCGAACACGGGGTGGGCCGTGTCATCGCCAGGCCGTTTACGGGCGAGAGCGGGAACTATACGAGGACAGTGAGGCGGCATGACTACTCACTGCTTCCGCCTTCGGTGACGATGCTTGACCAATTACAGGAGAAGGGTCTCACTGTGATTGGTGTGGGCAAAATAAAAGATATATTTGCCGGAAAGGGTGTTACGGAGTTTGTGTATACCGAGAGCAATGCAGATGGTATTGAGAAAAGCCTGCAATATATGGACAGGGATTTTGAAGGACTGTGTTTTATCAATTTAGTAGACTATGATATGCTGTATGGGCATCGGAACGACATTGACGGTTATGCGAAAGCATTGACTTATTTTGATGAAAAGCTGCCGGAATTTCTGACAAAGATGAGGGAGAACGATATTCTGATGATCACGGCGGACCATGGCTGTGATCCGGGTTATACGGTCTCTACCGATCATTCACGGGAACACACGCCGTTTATTATGTATGGCAGCCGGATCAGACCGGGCAATCTGGGAACAAAGGATACATTTGCGGATATTGGCGCGACCGTGCTCGATTATTTTGGGATCACTCCTGAATTCCGGGGAGATTCCATGTTGCAGGAGGACAGAATACGTGAGTCATAATTATGCACAGGAGATCAACAGGAGAAGGACATTTGCGATCATTTCTCACCCGGATGCGGGCAAGACGACGCTGACAGAGAAATTTTTGTTATATGGTGGCGCGATCAATCTCGCAGGGAGCGTCAAAGGAAAGGCGACGGCCAGACACGCGGTCTCTGACTGGATGGAGATCGAGAAAGAGAGAGGAATCTCGGTCACGTCTTCCGTATTGCAGTTCGAATATGGAGGCTGTTGTATCAATATTCTGGACACACCGGGACATCAGGATTTCTCTGAAGATACGTATCGTACGCTGATGGCCGCTGATTCGGCCGTGATGGTAATTGATGCGTCCAAAGGTGTGGAAGCTCAGACACGAAAGCTCTTTAAAGTATGTGTCATGCGCAAAATACCGATCTTTACGTTTATCAATAAGCTGGACAGGGATGCCAACGACACGTTTGAACTGCTTGACGATATTGAGAAAGAGTTGGGGATTGCCACCTGCCCGGTCAACTGGCCGATTGGCTGTGGGAAATCATTCAAAGGGGTGTATGACCGCCGGAAAGAATGTGTCATCACTTATGAGGATACACAGAAAGGGACGAAAGAAGGGGAGACGAGAGAGATCCCCATGGAGGAGAAAGAGGCAGTCGTGTCCTTTATTGGTCAGGACATGGCGGACAAGCTCAGCGATGAGATCGAACTGCTCGATGGTGCGAGCGTGGAATTTGATATGGAGGAAGTGAGCAGAGGGGAGATGACGCCCGTATTTTTCGGTTCCGCACTGACTAATTTCGGAGTGGAGATCTTCTTGCAGAATTTTTTAAAGATGGCGTCGCCGCCGCTTCCGCGAAAGGCGGACACCGGCATGATTTTCCCTGCGGAGCAGGAGTTCTCGGCGTTTGTCTTTAAGATTCAGGCCAATATGAACAAAGCGCACAGAGACAGAGTGGCGTTTATGCGAATCTGTTCCGGAAAATACGATGCCAGTATGGAAGTAAAGCATGTGCAGGGCAATAAGGTGATGCGGCTCTCCCAGCCACAGCAGATCATGGCCAGCGAGCGCAAGATTGTTGAGGAGGCCTATGCGGGAGATATTATCGGGGTTTTCGACCCGGGGATTTTTTCCATCGGGGATACGCTCTGTATGCCAAAAGAAAATTTTGCCTATGAGGGAATTCCGACATTTGCGCCGGAGCACTTTGCAAGGGTACGTCAGATGGACACGATGAAGCGGAAGCAGTTTGTGAAGGGGATCACGCAGATCGCGCAGGAAGGCGCGATTCAGATCTTTCAGGAGTTCCATACCGGTATGGAGGAGATCATCGTCGGTGTCGTGGGCACTTTGCAGTTTGACGTGCTGAAATACCGTCTGGAAAATGAATACAATGTGGAGATACGTCTGGAAAATTTACCATATGAGCATATCCGCTGGATCGAAAACAAGGAGATTGATCTGGATAAGCTGACAGGTACATCCGATATGAAAAAAGTAAAGGATATGAAGGGGAATCCGCTTCTTTTGTTTGTCAATGCCTGGAGTGTGGGGATGACAATAGACAGAAATCAGGGGCTGATCCTCTCAGAGTTTGGACGTGATTGAATGAAACGATTTTTAATTTTTCTGTGTCTGCTTGTTCTGGGAATGACCGGCTGCAGCGCAGCGGTACCTGACGATACGCAGGCACAGGAACAGGCGGCGCAGGTCGTCGAAAATCTTTCCAGAGCAGCGGAGGAAATATCCGACGGAATGGTGCTGACAGAGACGGAGTATGCAGCCGAAGCGGAGGAGTCCGGTGAGACAGAAACCGGTGATCCTGACGGGGCATCTGCCATGCGCGCGGATCTGGCAGAACATGCCTATGATTACCAGCAGCTCTCCAAAGAAGAACAAAAACTTTATGAGATCATTCTGGACGGGCTGCTGCGGAGCGCTTCCGATGTGCCGATTCCGGAGACGGAGGAGGATGTATTTGAGAAAGTGTTTCAATGTGTGATCAATGACCATCCGGAGATCTTTTATGTGGACGGATATACGTTTATCAAGTATACAAAAGGAGAGATTGTGACAGGCAACGCCTTTTCAGGCAGCTATATTTATGATCCTCAGGAGATTGCACAGAGAAAGGAGCAGATTGAGGAAAAAGTATCGGAGATCCTTGACGGAGTTCCGGCAGCGGGCAGTGAGTATGACAAAGTCAAATATGTGTATGAATATCTGATTACTCATACGGAATATGTGCAGGGTGCAGAAGACAATCAAAATATATGTTCTGTTTTCCTGGGCGGCAAGTCGGTCTGTCAGGGGTATGCCAAGGCGGCGCAATATCTGTTTGACCGGATTGGTATTTATTCTGTCTTTGTTTCCGGAAGGGTGGAGAGCGGAGAAGACCATGCCTGGAATATTGTCCGGGTAGATGGAGATTATTATCATATAGATACTACATGGGGCGATGCCTCCTATGTGGCGGACGGCCCAGGCAGCGGCTATGACGGCAAACTGCCGGAGATCAATTATGAATATCTGTGTGTGCCCGACAGACAGTTATTTCGTACCCATACGATTGGCAGTGTTGTGCCCGTTCCGGAGTGCAACAGTATGACAGCCAATTATTATGTGCGGGAGGGCGCTTATTTTACCGAGGCCGATATGGACAAGGCCGCGGGTCTGTTTGCAAAAGCATACGAGGACGGAACTGCGTATGTGACATTCAAGTGTGCGGACAGTGCGGTGTACGAGGAGATGGAGCGGCATCTGATCGATCAGCAGGAAGTATTCCGGTATTTGCATACGACGGACGGAACGGTAGCTTATACGACAAATGAGGCACAGCTTGCGCTGTCATTCTGGCTGTGATCGTGCAAAGCAGGGCGAGCAGGAGCGGGAGAAACGCAGGAACCGGCGCTCTTGTCAAGAAATGGCATCTTTGATATAATCAGTAATTATTTGGGAAAGGAAGAGCGATATGGGAAAAGATACGGAACGTAATACGTATGCGTTGCAGCGCGGCGGCAGTATCGGTGAAGTGCAGATCGCGGATGATGTTGTGGCGATGATTGCCGGCTTTGCGGCGCTGGAGGTGGACGGCGTGGCTTCGATGGCCGGCAATGTGACGGAGGAGCTTCTTTCTAAAGTCGGAGTGAAAGGGATGAACAAAGGGGCCAGAGTGGAAGTGACGGAGCAGACTGTCAGTGTGGATATGGCAGTGAATCTGAAGTACGGTTATAACATTCCTGTAGTTTCCGAAAAAATTCAGGAGAAAGTAAAAAGTGCGATTGAGACGATGACAGGATTGTCGGTGGATGACGTGAATATTCGTATCGTCGGTGTTGTTATGAACGGATAGGGGCTTACCAATGGGCAGAAGAGAACAGCGGGAGCAGATTTTTAAGCTGCTATTTCGCATTGAGTTTAACGAAAAAGAGGATATGCCGGAACAGCTTCGCCTTTTCTTTGAAGAGAGCGATGAAGAGCTGGCAGAACCGGACAGGCGGTATATCACTGCAAAATATGAGAAGATCATGGAGAGACTGCCGGAGATCGACAGACTGTTAAATGAGAAAGCACAGAAGTGGACGACAGACAGAATGGGCAAGGTGGAACTGACGATTCTGCGGCTGTCTGTCTATGAAGTCCTATATGATGAGGAAGTGCCCTTGGGAGTGGCCATCAACGAAGCGGTGGATCTTGCGAAAAAGTTTGGTCAGGATCTTGCGAAATCGTTTGTAAACGGTGTTCTTGCCAGATTTGCGCCACAGGAGACAAAGGAACCGGAGGAATGAAAAACGTTTATTCTGTAGCACAGGTAAATTCTTACATTAAAAATATGTTTGCAGAGGATTTCATGCTGCAGTCGATCCGGGTCAGAGGTGAAGTCAGCAACTGCAAATATCATTCTTTGGGTCATATTTATTTTACACTGAAGGATGAGAAGAGCGCTGTGGCCTGTGTAATGTTTGCAGGCAGTCGCAGCGGTCTGTCCTTTCGGATGCAGGAAGGACAGCAGGTGATCGTGGAAGGCAGCATCGATGTATATGAGCGGGACGGTAAGTATCAGATGTATGCCCGGCATATCACGCAGGACGGAGTCGGGCGGCTCTACGAGCAGTTTGAACAGCTGAAAGCAGAGCTTTTGGAGCTTGGCATGTTTGCGGAACAGTATAAGCAGCCGATTCCCAAATACATTCAGAGGCTCGGTGTGGTGACAGCGCCTACCGGAGCGGCAGTCCGGGATATAATTCAGATCGCTTCCAGGCGCAATCCATACGTACAGATTATCCTGTATCCCGCTACCGTGCAGGGAGAACAGGCGGTAGCAAGTATCATCCAGGGCATCCGTGCGCTGACAGAGCAGCGGGTGGATGTCATCATTGTTGGCAGAGGCGGCGGTTCGATAGAAGATCTATGGGCGTTTAATGAGAGAGAAGTGGCTCAGGCGATCTTTGACTGCCCGATTCCTGTCATATCTGCAGTAGGACATGAGACAGATACGACCATTGCTGATTATACAGCAGACATGCGTGCGCCTACCCCTTCGGCAGCGGCAGAGCTTGCCGTCTTTGAAATATCCCAGTTGGAAGAAAAAATGGAAGAGTATGCCACTGCCCTTTACCGGGGTATACTAGGAAGGTGTCATCTGTGTCGTATGAGGGCAGATGGGCTGGCAGTAAGGCTTCGTGCGGGCAGCCCTGCAAGAAGACTCAAAGAGACGCAGACATATGCGCTGCGGCTGGAAGAGAGACTGCAGGCGGCCATGGAAAGGAAGCTGCAGCAAAAGCGGCATCAGTTTGCACTGTATACGGAAAAGCTGCGGGGATTATCGCCGCTTGAGAAGCTGAGTCAGGGATTTTCCTATGTGACGGACGAGCAGGAGAGGGCAGTGACGGATGTTGGCCGGATTGAACCGGGGGATTTGCTGACGATCCATTTAAAAAACGGTATTGTGGAAGCGAGAGCAGAGCGGAAGGAGAGCGTGATACGTTGAAAAAACAGACTTTGGAAGATGCGTTTGAACAGTTGGAGACAGTCATCGGAAGGTTGGAAGCGGAAGACATCTCTCTGGAGGAGTCATTCAGAGCCTATAGCGAAGGAATGGAACTCTTGCAGTTTTGCAATGCTTCGATCGATACGGTGGAAAAGAAAGTACTGAAAATAAACGAAAACGGAGAACTGGATGAATTTTAAGGAAGAACAGGAAATGAAAACCGGAGAGATAGAGCGGATCATAGGCAGTTATCTTCCGGAGGAGCGCGGGCCGCAGAAGACGGTACTTGCAGCCATGAATTATTCCATACTGGCGGGTGGGAAGAGGCTGCGCCCAATGCTGATGAAAGAAGCTTATGAAATGTTCGGCGGACAGGGCAGAGAGATCGAGCCTTTCATGGCGGCTATTGAGATGGTGCATACGTATTCTCTCGTCCATGATGATTTGCCGGCCATGGACAATGACGCATACCGCAGAGGAAGAAAGACTACGCATGTCGTATATGGAGAAGCGATGGCGATTCTGGCCGGGGATGGATTGCTCAACTTGGCTTTTGAGACGGCAGCGAAAGCCTTTGCCCTTGGGGGCGATCCGGTGCGTATCGGACAGGCGCTCACATTGTTTGCGGAAAAGTCGGGGGTATTCGGCATGATCGGCGGACAGACTGCGGATATCGAGGCGGAGAATATGGGGGAGCAGGTGACGGAAGAGACGCTCGTGTTTATTCATGCCCATAAGACCGCTGCGCTTATTCAAAGTGCGCTTATGACAGGAGCGATTCTGGCGGGAGCTTCTGCGGAAGAAGTGCGGAAGATGGAAAAGATTGGGTATGACATTGGTGTCGCTTTTCAGATCCAGGATGATATTCTTGATGTGACCGGAGATACAAAGACGCTCGGTAAACCTGTGGGCAGTGACGAGAAAAACAGTAAGGTGACTTATGTTACACGAAAGGGATTGTCACAGGCGCAGGTCGATCAGAAGGCGCTTTCCGGGGAGGCCGTGGCGCTTCTTAAGTCTTTCGACAGGCGTAATCCATTTCTGGAGACGCTGGTGGAGACTCTTGTTACGAGGAAGAAATAAGAGGAGTAGAACATGCTTCTGGAAAAAATTGCAAAAGAGAATGATATAAAGCAGATAGAGAAAGAGGATTACGCTGCGCTGGCGGAAGAAATCCGGCAGTTTCTGATCGAAAAGATCAGTGTGACCGGCGGACATCTGGGTTCGAATCTGGGTGCGGTGGAGTTGACGATGGCACTTCATCTGAGCCTTGATCTGCCCGACGACAAGATCGTCTGGGACGTGGGGCATCAGGCGTATACTCATAAACTGTTGACAGGCAGACGGGAAGGGTTTGAGACACTGCGCAAATACGGCGGCATGAGCGGCTTTCCGAAACGTAAGGAGAGCAGCTGCGACTGTTTCGACACAGGACATAGTTCCACCTCGATCTCGGCCGGTCTGGGCCTTGTGAAAGCAAGGGATTTGGCAGGGGAAAGCAGGACGATCGTATCTGTGATCGGGGATGGTTCCCTGACGGGCGGCATGGCGTATGAGGCGCTGAACAATGCTGCGCAGTTAAAGACAAATTTTATTATTATCCTCAACGACAACAATATGTCGATCTCCGAAAATGTGGGCGGCGTATCCAAATATTTGAATAATGTCCGCACCGCGACCGGATACCTCGATCTGAAAGAGGGCGTATACAATGCCCTGCAGAATATCCCCAAAGGAGAGCATATTGTGAGAAATATCCGGCGGGCCAAGAGCAGCGTCAAGCATCTGGTCATTCCGGGCATGTTCTTTGAGGATATGGGGATCACTTATCTGGGACCGGTGGACGGTCATGATGTGTCGGCGATGATGAAAGTGCTTCGGGAAGCGAAACGGTGTAAGAGCGCAGTGCTCATTCACGCAATTACCCAGAAGGGGAAAGGATTTGCACCGGCGGAGCGTCATCCGGCACGATTTCATGGTACGGAGCCGTTTGACGTCACGACGGGATTGCCCGCGCATCCGAGGACGACGCCCAATTATACTGACGTGTTTTCGACTGTGATGACAAAGCTGGGCGCCAGAGATGAGAAAGTAGTGGCGATCACGGCGGCAATGCCCGACGGCACCGGGCTCAAGCGATTTCGAAATATGTATCCGGCCAGATTTTTTGATGTAGGAATTGCGGAGCAGCATGCAGTCACATTTGCAGCCGGACTGGCGGCAGGCGGTATGAAACCGATTGTAGCCATCTATTCTTCGTTTTTACAGCGGGCGTATGACCAGATTCTGCACGATGTGTGTATCCAGAATCTTCCGGTCGTATTTGCCATAGACCGGGCGGGACTCGTGGGAAGCGACGGTGAGACACATCAGGGCATCTTTGATCTGTCTTATCTGTCCAGCATTCCCAATATGCACATTATGGCGCCTAAAAATAAATGGGAACTTTCCGACATGCTGAAATATGCGCTGACTTTGGGCGTGCCGGCGGCAGTCCGCTATCCAAGGGGAACCGCCTGGGACGGGCTGAAAGAATTCCGCAAACCCATGGAGTTTGGCAAAAGTGAGGTTTTATATGAGGAAGAGGATATTGCGCTGATTGCGGTCGGCAGCATGGTCAGGACGGCAGCTACCGTGCGCGCGGCGCTGAAGGAGATCGGCTATTCCTGCAGTCTGGTCAACGCCCGTTTTGTGAAGCCGATCGATGAGGTGATGATCAGGGAGATGGCTCAGAGTCATAAGTTGTTGGTGACGATGGAAGAGAACGTTGCCAGCGGCGGTTTCGGTGAGAAAGTCAGGGAATGTATGGATAGTCTGAATACGCCGTGCCGGCTGCTGTCAATCGCGATTCCGGATGAATATGTGGAACACGGCAATGTCAATCTTTTGTATCAGGAGCTTGGCATCGACGCGGACTGTGTGACCAAACGGGTGGTGACGGCCTATGTATCGGCAGAGGCGGAAGCGGCGAGAAGTTGAGAGCGAATTGTAATGAATGGTAAAAATAAGAAAGAGCGTCTGGACATATTGCTTGTGAGACAGGGCCTGGCGCAGTCAAGAGAAAAGGCGAAAGCGGTCATTATGTCTGGCAGTGTGTTTGTGGACGGTCAGCGTGAGGACAAGGCCGGAGCCATGTTTGCGGAAGAGGCAGTGAAGATTGAAGTGCGGGGCAGTACGCTGAAGTACGTGAGCCGGGGAGGACTGAAGCTGGAAAAGGCGGTGGAAACGTTCGGACTTGCTCTGCGTGATAAGATCTGCATGGACATCGGCGCTTCGACAGGCGGATTTACGGATTGTATGCTGCAAAACGGAGCGAGAAAAGTTTACAGTGTGGATGTGGGGCATGGGCAGCTTGACTGGAAGCTGCGGACAGACGAACGGGTTGTCTGTATGGAGAAGACGAATTTCCGCTATATGGTGAGAGAAGACATCGCAGATGATCTCGACTTTGCGTCGGCGGATGTGTCTTTTATCTCATTGTCTAAAATATTGCCTCCGGCAAGGGAACTGCTTAAAACGGACGGGGAGATGGTCTGTCTGATCAAGCCCCAGTTTGAGGCCGGAAGAGAAAAGGTTGGAAAAAAGGGAGTCGTCAAAGATCCGGCAGTACACCGGGAAGTGATTGAAAAAGTACTCTGGTTTGCCACAGAGACGGGGTTTTCTGTGGCTGGTCTCACGTTTTCGCCGGTCAAAGGTCCGGAAGGGAATATCGAATACCTGACCTTTCTGAAGAAGAAAGTGGAGAAAAACGTACCGGAATCTGACAGGATACAGATCGCACAGATCGTTTCCGCAGCACATGAAGCGTTGGACTGATAAGTGCGGATGTGAGATGAGATGCGGGATGTCTGGTGCGATGCCGCGGAGGAAGAGATGAAACATTTTTTTATGATAACAAATCCCCTGAAAGATCCCGGTCTGGAAACGACGAGGCAGATCGAGAATTTTCTGATTCGGGAAGGCTGCACCTGTAATGTGCAGGTCGAAATGCAGCTTGAAAGGGAGGCCGGTCCAGGCAGGCGGACCTATACGGATGTCTCCCGGATTCCGGGTGATACGCAGTGCATTCTTGTGCTTGGTGGCGACGGGACGCTGATTGAGGCGGCCAGGGATACGGTTGACTTGAATGTACCGCTTCTCGGTATCAATCTGGGAACGCTGGGATTTCTGGCGGAAGTGGAAAAAAATGCGGTCACTCATGCGCTGACACTTCTGATGCGCGATCAGTATGAGACCGAAAGCCGGATGATGCTGGACGGCTGGCATTGCCGCAGCGGCGTCTGTCTGGAACGTTCCTATGCGCTTAACGATATTGTAATCACGAGAACCGGATCACTGCGCATCATTCATTTTCATATTTATGTAAACGGACAATTTTTGAATGAATACAATGCGGACGGCATTATCATCTCCACACCGACCGGTTCCACCGGATACAATCTGTCTGCCGGCGGTCCGATCGTGGAGCCCAAAGCGAGACTGATGGTAATCACACCGATCTGCCCGCATACGTTAAACACGAGGAGCATTGTGCTGTCAGCGGAAGACGAGGTTGTTGTGGAGATGGTCAACGGTAAGGGAAGTGAAGCCTTTCAGGCGGAAGTCAATTTTGACGGCAGCCATATGGCGCCGCTGGAGGCGGGAGACCGGATCGTGATCACAGAGTCGGAGAAGATGACGGATATAGTGAAGCTCAGCAAGCGCAGCTTTGTAGAGACATTACATAAAAAGATGAGTGAGAAGTGAGATGAAAGAAAAAAGACAAAGTGAGATACTTCGCCTGATTGCGGAATATGACATTGGGACGCAGGAGGAACTGGCTCTGCGTCTGGGGGAGGCGGGCTTTGATGTCACGCAGGCAACTGTCTCCAGAGACATCCGTGAGCTGAAGCTGTCCAAAGTGTCGATCGGTGGCGGCAGACAGAAATATGTGGCTTTTCACCGGGAGCAGCCTTATCTCGGAGACAAGTACAGCCGGGTGCTGAAGGAAGGGTTTGCTTCCATGGGAATGGCGGAAAATCTGCTCGTTGTCAAGACCGTGTCAGGTATGGCGATGGCAGTGGCTGCTGCGCTTGACGCCATGCAGTTAAACGAGATCGCAGGTACGATCGCGGGTGACGATACGATTATGATGGCGGTGAGGACGAGAGAAGACACGGAAACGGTTATGAGGAAGATTGAGGAAATCGTAAACAATGTTAAATAGCTTGCATATTAAAAATTTCGCATTGATCGAGGAGACAGAAGTGGACTTTGCGAAAGGACTGAATATACTCACCGGTGAAACCGGCGCGGGAAAATCTATTATCATCGGTTCGATCAACCTGGCACTTGGCGCCAAAGCGGATAAAGAGATGATTCGTACCGGAAAAGATTATGCGCTTGTGGAACTTGTATTTACGCTGGATAATGAAGTACAGAGAAATAAATGCAGAGAACTTGATCTGGACACGGAGGAGGATACGCTCGTGATCTCCAGAAAGGTCACGGCCGGCAAAAGTGTCTGCCGGGCCGGAGGGCAGACGATGACGGCCAGACAGATGAAAGAGCTGGCAGAAGTATTGATTGATGTGTATGGTCAGCATGAGCACCAGTCTCTGACCGGTAAAAAAAAGCAGTTTGAAATCCTCGATGAATTTTGCGGTCAAAAATTAGCAAGTATAAAAGAAAAAATCGCGGGAGAATATAAAAGATACCGGGAACTTGTAAGAGAATGGGAAGCGTCGGACAGTGACGCCCATGCGCGGGAAAAAGAGTGTTCTCTGATTGAGTTTGAACTGAAGGAGATCGAAGAGGCGCGTCTGGCAGTCGGTGAAGATGAAGCATTGGAAGCGGATTACCGGAAGATGGCAAATGCGAGGAAGATCGCGGAAGGCGTCTGCCTTGTGTGCGGGCTTCTTGGCAGTACGGAACAGGAAAGTATCTCCGAATTTACAGGCAGAGCGCTGCGGGAGCTGAAGGGAATCGACAGCTATGACGAAGCGTTGGCGGGCTATACGGAGCAGCTTGCGCAGATTGAGGGATTGGTCACGGACCTGCACAGAGAGCTGGCTGACTATAGCGAAGGGCTGGAGTTTGAACCGGAAGTGTTTGACCAGACACAGAGACGTCTTGATCTTGTCAATCATTTAAAGTCCCGGTATGGCGGCACGATCGAGGAAATTCTCGATTATCAGAAAGAGCAGGAAGAGCGGCTGCAAAAGCTGAATCATTATGACGCCTGGCTGGAAAAGCTGCAGGATGAAATGGAGACGGTCAGGGCCGGTCTGCTCACCCTCTGTGAGAAGGCTTCCCGAATTCGCAGAAAACAGGCGAAAGAACTGGCACAGCAAATGACAGAGGCGCTTCATGATCTGAATTTTATGGAAGTGGAGTTTCAGATCAGAGTCACATCTGATGAGGAAAAGATCAGTGCGCAGGGGTATGACGAGACTGAGTTTCTGCTCTCCACAAACCCGGGCGAGCCGGTGAAACCTCTGGGAAGTATTGCCAGTGGCGGTGAGCTTTCGAGGATTATGTTGGGATTAAAGACTGTGATGGCAGAAAAGGATTCCGTCAATACGCTGATCTTCGACGAGATCGACGCTGGTATCAGCGGTAAGACCGCATGGCAGGTGTCGAAAAAACTGGCGGTCCTGGGACAGGAGCATCAGGTGATCTGTATCACACATCTGCCACAGATCGCGGCGATGGCCGATATTCATTTTAAAATAGAAAAAAAACAGGAGGAAAATCATACCAGAACAGATATTTTCACTCTGGATGAGACGGACAGCACGAAAGAACTGGCGCGGCTTCTCGGCAGTGATTCTCTGACGGAGGCGGCAATCTCCAATGCAAGAGAAATGAAAGAATTGGCAGCACATACAAAACAATACTAAAGTAAAAATGATATTTCCTCACATACTAAAAAAGCATCTTGCAGGATGCTTTTTGTTTTTGTTGTGGAAAGGAAGTGGAATGATGGAGTTAAGGAGGAGATACCGCCGCATTTTATATATGCTGGCAGGCAATGCGGTATGCCTGCTTCTCTGCGCCGTCTACCTGTCTGTCTGGCACAGGACACCGGACAGTATCAAGATCCGCGCAGGGGAACGAGAGGAAATGAATCTGGAGCTGCCGGCTATGGGGATGATCCGTGCTTCCGGCGAGGAAGCGATTCCTGTCAGTCTGAGCCGTCCGCTTGTCTTTTATGCCAATGAGAAAAACAGTTATGAGATGGATGTAAAGCTGTTCGGCTTCGTACCTTTAAAAAATGTGGATGTGCAGGTGATCGAAGGGACATCCGTGATCCCGGTCGGTATGCCGGTCGGTATTTATGTGAAGACGGAAGGTGTACTCGTCGTGGGGACCGGAGAATTTACGGGTTTTGACGGCGTCAGATATTCTCCGGCCAAAAACGTACTGAAGAGCGGCGATTATATTCTGGGGATAAACGGTGAAGATGTCACCGGGAAAAAGATGTTTATGAAGTCGCTGCAGGAGACAGACGGGATGGATACTGTGCTGACAATCCGCAGAGGTAAGGAAGTATTTGATGTGAAGACCGTTCCAATCAAAGATCAGGCGGGGGTCTATAAAATCGGCATTTGGATTCGTGACAACGCCCAGGGCGTGGGGACACTCACTTACATCGACGGAAACGGCGGATTCGGTGCGCTTGGACATGGGATCAACGATATGGATACGAGTACACTGATGGCGCTGCAGAAAGGCTCTTTGTACCATACGGATATTATCGGGATCCGCAAGGGAGAGGCGGGGAAGCCGGGGGAACTGACAGGATTGATCGATTATGGGGACGACAATCTGCTGGGGGTCATCGACCGCAATGAGGACAAGGGTATTTTCGGTATCTGCGGAGAGGAGCTGGAGGAAGAAGCGCTCTTTGCACCGGTGGAGATCGGACTCAAGCAGGATACGAGGATTGGTCCGGCCAAGATCCTCTGCAGCCTGGACGGAAAAAATACGGAGCTCTATGATGTAAAGATCACGGACATCACTTATGATAAGGAACATATCAACAGAGAGATCGTATTGCAGATCACCGACGAGAGACTGATCGAGGAGACCGGCGGTATCATACAGGGTATGAGCGGCGCTCCGATTTTGCAAAATGGGAAGCTGGTAGGTGCAGTCACACATGTATTCGTGCAGGATGCCACCAAAGGGTATGGTATTTTTATTGAAGAGATGCTGGAGGGATGAGCGGAAAAGTGCTATACTCTTACCAGAGGTGATTGTTATGGATATGGAAAAAATATTACAGGAGCTTGACCGACTGTTTGCCACGTACCAGATGGACCGGGTGGAAGGGTTTCTGGAGAATCAGATGGCACAGGCGGTGCAGGCGCAGGACGACGGCTCGCTGATCACTCTGCTGAATGAGATGATCGGGTACCTGCGGGATGTGAGCAAATATGAGAAGTGCTGCCTGTATTGTGATAAGCTCATGGAAGTGCTGGAGCGCAACCAGATGCGGGGGAGCGTACCCTATGCGACTTCTCTGCTGAACATTGCCAATGCTTACCGGGCTGCCGGAAAACTGGCCGAGTCTATGTCCGGCTATCAGACTGTGCTTTTGATCTACCGGAATCAATTAGAGGCCAATGATTTCCGATTTGCCAGTCTCTACAATAATATGAGTCTGCTCTATCAGGAGATGGGAGATTTCGAGGAGGCGTGTCACTGTCTGGAGAAGGCATTGCCTATCGTCAGTTCGTATGCGGAGGCCAGAATTGAGACGGCGGTCACACATACGAATCTGGCGGCGTCTCTGCTGAAACTTGGACGGTATGAGGAGGCTATGGATCATCTGCAAAAAGCGTTCTCTATTTTTGAGATGGATGAGAAGAAAGACTTTCATTACAGCGGCGCTTTGTCTGCGATGGGAGAAGCGCAGTATATGGCAGGCAATCTGGAGGAGTCGGCCAGATATTATAAAATGGCGCTGGCGGAGATTGAGAAAAACACCGGGCGTTCTACCGCCTATGAAATCGTAGCTCAGAATTTAAGCGCAGTGGAAGAACAGATGGCGGGGAGAGTCAGTGTCGTCAGACAGTTTGCCAAAGGACTTGATCTGTGCGAGTCTTTTTATCATGAATATGGGGAGCCGATGCTTTGGCAGAAATTTCCGTCTTACATGCCTTATATCGCAGCCGGACTTGTCGGCGAAGGGTCGGAGTGTCTTGGATTTGATGACGAAATATCGAGAGATCATGATTTCGGCCCGGGTTTTTGTCTGTTTTTAACAGACTCGGTCTATGAGGAGATCGGCGAGGCGCTGCAGGCGGAATACGACAGGCTGCCCAAGACGTATATGGGCGTTACCCGCAGAGTGACACCGAAGGCGCCCAAGAGAGTCGGTGTGTTCCGGATCGGGGATTTTTACGAGAAGCTGATCGGGTTTTCAGATGTGCCGGAATCGCGCAGCCAGTGGCTGTATGCCGAAGACTATCAGCTCGCGGCAGCCACAAGCGGCAGAGTGTTCCGGGATGAGCTGGGAGAGTTTACAAGAATCAGAAGAGGGTTGCTCGCTCATTATCCGGAGGAAGTGCGGATCAAGAAAATTGCCAGAGAGGCGGCGCTGATTGCGCAGTCGGGACAGTATAACTATAGCCGGATGCTGCAAAGGGGCGATAAGGTGACGGCGGAAGTGGCGCTGGGCGAATTTATGAGACATACGATGTCGATTGTCTATCTGCTGAACCGCAGGTATGCGCCTTTTTATAAATGGATGCACAAAGGAATGGAACATCTTCCGGTGCTGGCGGTCATCGGTGACATATTGAATGCGATTGCCGACATGCCGGTCGGAGATGAGAGGATACCTCAGACAATAGAAATTATCGTCACGCTTATTATCGACGAAATGAAAAAACAGAGCCTGACAACAGGGAGCGATAATTATCTGGATCATCACACGGACAATATCCTGCACAGCATTACCCAGAAGGAAGAGAGCAAGTCGACAGTAAAAGAAGAACTGATGCGGAGACTAATCGGCCTGGAATGGCAGTCATTTGATCAGGTGAAGAATATTGGCGGCCGGGCTGATTGTCAGGATGACTGGAATACATTTTCCATTATGCGAAAGAGCCAGTATCTGGCCTGGACGGTGCCGATGCTGCAGAGTTACATCGAGGACTTTGTGGAGGCCGACGCGCGGGGATGGAATCTGATTGCGGAGAAATATGGGAGGATGATGGAGAGTACGGATCCGGAAGGCTATGTGGACATCTCCGGCCACTTCGCGGAGATTCCGGAGGAAAAAAAGGCGATTATTGAAGAGATCGTTAAGATCCAGGTCGGATGGATGGAGACATGCGCAGAACGGTTTCCGAAGGCTGCCAGACTTGCGAGAAGTATACACACGTATGAAGACAGTCTGTACAATACTTCTTATGAGACTTATTTACGTGGGGAAATCTCGACGTATTCCGACAGAACGCTGGATTTGTACGGGAGGTTTATCGCGGCTCTGTGCATGGAAGGAAGGAACCTGGCAGAAGAGATCATCGGCAATTCTGCAAGACTTTACGGTTATGGGTCATTGGAGGAGCTGGAAAGTAAGTTGTAGGAAAGGGGCGTTTTAGCGCGCATTCTGCGATTGATGGTAGTTGAACGTAGATTGACATCTGTTTATAATGAATAGAGACGATTCATGAGACATCGTAAAGAATTATAGTGAACGGAGGTCAATGATGGAACAACTGAGTGTTGCGGCTACGAAAGATAACGAGCAGGTTTTCAAATTACTTTCCGATTTAATTCATACGAATAAAGAGTTTCAGATCATGATTACGGTCCCGTCGGCGGGACAGCAGGAGGAGACAAAGACACTTTACGGAGGCAGCAGGCCGGCGGTCCGCGATCTGGAAAAAGATGTGACGGATATGATCCATGAGATTGGCGTGCCGGCGCACATCAAAGGGTATCAATATTTGCGTGAGGCGATTATGATGTCAGTGGAGGATGTGGAGATGCTGAATTCTATTACCAAGATCCTCTATCCGACGATCGCCAAAAAATTTCAGACAACTTCCAGCAGAGTGGAACGTGCAATCCGCCATGCCATTGAAGTGGCGTGGAACAGAGGCAAGATGGAGACGCTGGACGCCATGTTCGGATATACAATCAACACCGGAAAAGGGAAACCGACAAATTCCGAATTTATCGCCCTGATCGCCGATAAAATCCGCCTCCAATATCGAGATTAGGCTTTCCAACCGACAATGGAAATGATATAATGTACGCGAGAGCATTGAGCAGTGCGAAAATGTAAGATGGCAAACTGACTGCTCGCAGGCAGATTTGACAGATTACATTTTCATAGGGCGAAAGCCCGCGAGCGAACGTGCGCAGCACGCGAGCGCACTGCGAGAGAAGGTTGCGAAGACATGTTTGCAAAGCGAGCGAACGTGCGCAGCACGCGAGCGCACTGCGAGAGAAGGTTGCGAAGACATGTTTGCAAAGCGAGCGAACGTGCGCAGCACGCGAGCGCACTGCGAGAGAAGGTTGCGAAGACATGTTTGCAAAGCGAGCGAACGTGCGCAGCACGCGAGCGCACTGCGAGAGAAGGTTGCGAAGACATGTTTGCAAAGCGAGCGAACGTGCGCAGCACGTGAGCGCACTGCGAAAGAGGTTTGCGGAGAGTGCGAACGTGCGCAGCACGCGAGCACTGTATCTATGCAACATAAATGGGTGGTGGCAGCTGTGCCCGAAACACAGCAAAACAAAAGAAGGTATGAGAGGATAGTTATGAAACGTATTTTATTTGCAGCATCAGAGGGGGTCCCTTTTATTAAAACCGGCGGATTGGCCGATGTGGTAGGTTCCCTCCCCAAATGTATTGATAAGGAATTTTTTGACGTAAGAGTTGTCATGCCGAAATATCCCTGTATGAAGCAGGAAGTCAAGGACAGGATGACATATGTGACTCATTTTTATATGGATTTCCATTATAAGAGTGAGTATGTGGGCATTATGACGGCGCAGGTAGAGGGAGTGACTTTTTACTTTATCGACAATGAAGAGTTCTTTGGCGGTCCGAAACCTTATGGAGATGATACCCTCTGGGAAATTACCAAATATGCGTTTTTTTCCAAAGCAGTGCTTTCTATTCTTCCCGTCATCGAGTTCAGACCGGATGTGATCCATTGTCATGATTGGCAGACAGGTCTTGTTCCCGTGTATCTGAAGGAAAGATTTCAGGGGAATGAATTTTACCATGGCATAAAAACGGTTATGACGATACATAACCTCAAATTCCAGGGAAAATGGGATGTAAAGACGGTGAAGGAGATTACAGGACTTCCGGACTATTTCTTTACGCCCGATAAACTGGAATGCTATAAAGACGCCAATCTGCTCAAAGGCGGTATGGTATATGCGGATGCAATCACGACAGTCAGCGATACCTATGCGGAAGAGATCAAGACAGATTTTTATGGAGAGGGCTTAAACGGGCTGCTCTGTGCCAGAGCGGGTGACCTGCGCGGTATTGTCAACGGGATCGACTATGATGAGTTTAATCCGGAGAATGACGCTTACCTTCCCTATCCGTATAATGCGGTGAACTTCCGCAAGGAGAAAATTAAAAACAAACGGGAACTTCAGAAAGAACTGGGGCTTGATCAGAATGATAAGACATTTATGATCGGTATCGTTTCCCGCCTGACCGATCAGAAGGGGTTTGACCTGATCGCTTATGTAATGGATGAGCTCTGTCAGGATAATGTTCAGCTTGTTGTCCTGGGAACGGGAGATCCGCAATACGAAAATATGTTCCGCCACTTTGACTGGAAATATGCAGGCAAAGTATCTGCCAACATTTATTATTCCGAGGCAATGTCTCATAAGATATACGGTGGCTGTGATGCATTCCTGATGCCTTCATTGTTTGAGCCCTGCGGACTCAGTCAGCTGATGGCGCTGCACTATGGTACGGTACCAATCGTTCGTGAGACAGGCGGACTGAAAGATACGGTGGAATCTTATAACGAGTATGAGAGCAGAGGAACTGGTTTCAGCTTTACCAATTACAATGCGCATGAAATGCTGGATGCTGTCCGCTATGCGGAGCGTATCTATTATGATAAGAAGAGAGAGTGGAATAAGATCGTGGACAGAGCGATGGCCACGGATTTTTCCTGGAATGTATCAGCGAAAAAGTATCAGGAAATGTATGACTGGCTGGTAGGCTAAGTCGTCAGGAAAAGCAACAATAGAATGAAGTGAAGATAAAAAGGAAGGCGGCGCAGAATGTTTTCGGCGTCGCCTTTTTCTTTTGTATGGTGAAGCAGAGGGAAACGATTTTCTGTATGTTGTCAGTCGGATAACAACGTTACGGAGGAAATATCACTGTCAATTATGAGAGAATAATTCGTATAATATACGACAAAGCCGGGCGCTGCTCCGCCGGGCTTTTTGACATTCTTTTTCAGTGTGTAGTCGATTTCCACTTTCTGCTGTCCCTTTGCTTTGGAGTAGTAAGCGGCAAGTCTTCCCGCTTCTTCAAATGCCCGATCGGGCATTTCGCCTTCCTTTGCGGATCGCAGGATGACGTGGGAACCGGGGATGCCCTTGGCGTGAAACCACCAGTCTCCGCCTTCTGCGAACCGAAATGTCAGTTCGTCATTCTGATAATTGTTTTTTCCGACATAAATGTCATAACCATCGCTGCTGACGTAATGAAAAGGCCTGCTTGTGATTTTTGCCCTTTTCGTTCCGCCTTTTCGCCGGATATAACCGCTCTCAATCAATTCTTCTTTGATCTGTACGAGATCTTCTTCCCGAAGGGCAATGTCGAGAGAGGCGGCGACCGATTCCAGATGGTCTATTTCATGTTTTACCTGCAGCGTCAGTTCAGAGAGCGCTTCGAAAGTCCGCTTGCATTTTCCGTATTTGTCAAAATACTTTTTGGCATTTTCCGAAGGGGTGAGCGTAGGATCCAGCGGAACGGTGACAGGCTCGCCGGTATAGTAGTTGACGGCTTCCATAGATTTGCTGCCTGCCGGCACATTGTAACCATACGTATTGAGCAGTTCCCCGTAAATTTTATAAGTCTCTCTCTTTTCCGTGTCTTTGATCTGTCGGCATTGCAGGTCATATTTTTTGACGTTTCGTTCCAGCGCAGTCTGTACGATGCGGCGCAGGTCCGAAGACTTCTGGCGGATTCGGGTGATTGCATTTTTTTCCGCATAAAATGAGTGGAGCAGCCCGGAAACAGACGGATATTCTTTTGTCTGGTCTTTTTCGTAGATTGTAAGAGCTACACAGGCATATTCTTTTGGCTGTCCGTTTTCATATACGATGTGAGGTAGAAAGGTCCGGTCTTTTACGGTCTGCATCAGGGAAGAAAAGGCGTGCCAGAGTCTGTCTGATTCCTGTGAAATGAGAGACTGCACGGGTTTGTCTGCGTCAACCTGTGCCCGCCAGCATAGTTCCTGAGCGATAAAGGGCGAGAGGCCGGTGAACGCCATATAGAGCGCCTTGAAAACAGGCATGGCTCTGCCGGAGAGCGTCTGCCAGAATCCTTTTTCACTGATGCTCAGCGGATCTGCTTTTTCCTGTGTCTGGGGAATGAAGTATGGTCTGCCGGGTAACACTTCGCGTACGGAACTGACCATTCCCGATATGTGCTTGATACTGTCGATGACAATCGAAGTATCGTCGCAAAATATGATGTTACTGTGTTTTCCCATAATCTCAATAATCAGTGATTTCCGGCAGAGGTCGCCCAGTTCGTTTAAATGTTCCACGTCGATACGGATGATGCGCTCAAGCCCGGGCTGGCTCACAGAGACGATTCTTCCGTTCTGAATATGTTTGCGTAAAAGCATACAGAAATTAGGCGCTGTCATTGGACTTGGCAGATTGTCCGGGATGAGGTAAGCCAGAGGCAGGGAAGCGCTGGCGGAGAGCAGGAGCCGATACTGTTCTTTTTCCCGCCGCACTGTGATCAGCAGTTCGTCGTTTTCCGGCTGTGCGATCTTATAGATGCGTCCGCCTGTGAGGGCGCGGCGCAGCTCGTCTGTGATACATGCGGTTGTGATTCCATCAAATGCCATAATCAAACTTCCTTTTCGGATACTTGTGCCAGACGTGACTGTCAAATGAATCAGTCACCGGTGGCACTGGTACTCAGTATAGCAGAAAATATGGGAAATGGACAGGGGGTCTGGGGAAATGTTGTCTGTTCCGGCCGTTCATACAGTTGCAAATAAAGGAGAAAAGTGATAAAATCTTGATATTACGGCATTGGCTCGGGAGGGAAAAAATGAGACAGATTACATATAAAAGAGCGAAGAGGATAGTGGCCTTTTTAGTCGCCACAGTCGTGATAAGCGGACTGGTCGTTGGCTGTTCGGAACAGAATCAAAATATCAATATCATTTTGGAAGAAGAAGAGGGGCAAAACGGCGAAAAAGAGGAAAAGCTCACGTTCCTCGGCCATAAGGCGGATGCGCTGGATCTTGTGGCAATCGAAAACTCACTTCACGGATTTATGGATGAAAATGAACATATAACGGTAACTTATGAAAGCATCAAAGGAACGAGCATCTACTGGGATGCTTTTGAAAAAAGGGCGGACACCGGGAATATGGATGACATTGTGATGATCGATCATGATCGTATGCTGGCGCTCCGTGCGGAAAACATGCTGGCAGATTTGTCAGGCCTGACTACGGTAGATAATTTTGATGTTCTGGCACGGAGCCAGTTTGTGGAAGAGGACGGCAGCGTCTATTTTCTGCCAACCTGTATTGCCGCCTATGTGCTGCATGTGAACCTCGATATGCTGGAAGAGCACGGGCAGAAAGTTCCGACGAATCTGGAAGAGTTCACACAGGTATGCGATTATTTTGTTTCCCAGGGTATCACTCCGATTGTTGCCAACAACTATACTTCTCTGCGGAGTCTGATCGTTGCCAAAGGCCTGTATCCTGTCTATCAGAAGGAAGACACGGCTGGAGAGATCGAAAAATTCAACCGTGGAGAAGCGGATATTGTGGAGACACTGCAGCCTGGTATAGAAATGGTCGGAGAAATGATAGAAAAAGGCTGGTTTGACTGTGAGGAAGCGCTGGTAACGGACCCGATCTCAGATGATCTGGACATCTTTTCAACCGGGGAACGGCCTTTTATGATAGCGGGTGGCTGGGTTTCGGTGAGAGTGAGTGCCATGAAACCTGATTTTGCCTATGAAGTTTATCCGCTTCCGGTGCTGGATGACGGCAGTGTCCTTGTGGAAGAAGTCAATACTTGTGTCAGCGTGAGCGCTGACAGCGCTCATCTGGAAGATGCCAAAAGGCTCGTAGAATATCTGACACGGCCGGACGTCGTGTGGGAGTATTGTGACAGTCAGAATTCGTTTACGCCGCTGAAGGACGACCGGATTCCTGCAGATCAGACGATAGCGCCCGTATTGCCGTATCTCACGAACGGGCAGAGTGTGATCGGTTCGGATTATAGATTGAAACTGCCTTTAGATAATGCTTTGACAAAGTGTTGTGAGGAGATGTTGCAGGGAATGAGCGCAGAGAAAGCGCTGTCATATCTTTCCGATCTTCTTGATACATAAAAAAACAGTTGAAATAAGACCAGAATAATACAAGAGTTTGAAGGAGCAACAGGCTATGACTGGAAGGAAAAAGATGGGTATACTGCTGGCAGTCTTGTCAACAGTACTGATTCTGGCCGGAGGCAGAGAGTATATGACGGGGGTGCAGGAGTCTCTCTGGATGAAGTCTGTCACGGATGTGAGAGAAGTGACGTCACAGGGCGCTCACGCATTTGAAGTGTATATCACAAAAGATATGGAAATGCTGCACGGAATTACGTTGAATCTCGAACAGAGATATTCCTGGGACGAAGAGGCGATCATGGCCAAACTGAATGCGTTCGGTGAAACCGGTGCCAATTATTCTGTCGTAGACCTGGACAATGGCGTATTGTATTCTAAGCAGGGCGGAACCAATATTGAGATCGCACAACTGTCCGACGAACAGCTGGCAGGCTATGAGGGCTTTTCCGGCAGTGGTATTGAGGAGCCATATCTAAGTGAAGACACCGGCCAGAGGATGATGGGATATTACGAGTGTTTTCAGTTTATGGATGGAGCGAGAGGACTGCTTAAGAAAGAGCAGCTTCTTTCGTCAATCGCGGAAGAATTTTCGCTTTCCTTCTATAATAATGCAGGTTTTTCCTATGTGGTGAATTCATCGGGAGATATTCTGATTCGTTCGGAGCATCGCAACAGTAATCGTACTTTTCGTAATGTGTTCGATGTGATCAATCTTGAGGAGAACAGTGTGGATATATCGGAGAGCTTTCGCAATGCACTGACGGAAGGAAAGACCGGTGTAGCCCGCTTTTTCTACCGATCCGAAGAGTATGTGTATGCCTATGTGCCGATTGAGATCACAAACGGCTGGTATCTGATCACAATCATTCCCAATCGGGTCATTATGACGCAGGCGGATCAGGTGCTGAAAAGTTCTCAGATCTTTATCTTTCTTGTCGGCGCATCAATGATTGTTTTTGCCTCTTTTATGCTGCTATTATGGAGAAGCCACAAAGATATTATGGAAGTGGAACAGGAAGTCAAGTATCGCGAACAGCTGTTTGGAATTCTGACAAACAATACGGATGACGTCTACGCCATGTTTACGACGGGCGACTATGAAGTAGAGTACATAAGTCCGAATATAGAACGGGTTCTGGGAATTCCGCTGGAAGAAGTGAAGGCTGACTTTACCGTACTTCGGAGAGAGCGAAGAGAAGAGGAACAAATGGTCGGCAGACAGGAAATCAGAAGGATGGAACCGGGTTCTTCCATTGTATCGGAAGGAGAACGGGTTCACAGGACAACGGGAGAACATCTCTGGTTTACCGAGACATTGTATAAGGTAATAATTGATGATACGGAGAAACTGATCGTTTCCTTTTTTGATAAAACGCTGGATAAACAAAGAGAGCAGGCGTTGGAGCAGGCACTGGAAATTGCCGAAGTGGCGAACCAGTCCAAGAGTGCGTTTCTCAGCAATATGAGTCATGATATTCGCACACCGATGAATGCGGTAGTCGGCCTGTGCACTCTCTTACAGAGAGATGCAGACGATGCGGAAAAAGTTAGGGATCACACGAGGAAGATTACAGCTTCCAGCCAGCATTTGCTTGGCTTGATCAATGATGTCCTTGACATGAGTAAGATTGAATCCGGCAAGACAACGCTGAATATTTCGGAGATCAGCCTGGCGGAGATCGTGGAGGAGCTGGGAACGATCATACGGCCGCAGGCAAAAGCAAGGCGGCAGACATTTGAGATTTCCGTCTATGATGTAAAAGTGGAACATCTGCTTGGCGATAAGCTGCGCATTAACCAGATATTGATTAATATTCTGTCTAATTCCGTAAAGTATACAAAGCCGGGCGGCTGTATAGAAATGATTATCCGGCAGATGCCTCAGGATACGAAAAACTATGTCAATCTGCAGTTTACAATCCAGGATAATGGCATCGGAATGTCCCAAAAATATATCGACACAATCTTCCAGCCGTTTACCAGGGAGATTAACAGCACGACGAATCGCATTCAGGGTACCGGACTTGGCATGGCGATCACAAAAAACCTCGTCGATCTAATGGGAGGGACGATCACGGTAGAGAGCGAACCGGGGAAGGGTACCGCTTTCCATGTGAATCTGGAGCTGCGTATGCAGGATCAGGGCGTCGACAAAGAGTTCTGGAAAAAATATGGAGTGACGCATACACTTATTGTGGACGATGAGGAAGATGTCTGTACAAGTGTGGCTGGTGCAATGAGAAGCGCAGGCGTGGCGGCAGAATTTGCGGTAAGGGGTCTGGATGCTGTAAAAATGGTGGAACAGGCACATGAAGAGGGCAACGATTTTGACTTTGTGCTGATTGACTGGAAAATGCCGGATATGGGCGGTGTTGAGACGGCTCGCCGGATCAGGGAGATCATATCGTCCGATACGCTGATTATGGTTCTCACTGCCTATGACTGGAGCGAAATTGAAGAAGAGGCTGTTTCTGCGGGAATTGACGGATTTCTCCCGAAACCGTTTTTCCTCACCAACTTCAAACAGACAGTGGAGCGGCTGCGGGAGAAAAAAGAGATTATTCCGAAGAAAGAGCCCTCATCCGGCAGTCTGTCAGGAAAACATATTCTGGCGGCGGAAGACAATGAATTGAATTCGGAGATTCTTGTGGAGCTGCTTGATATGGCCGGGGCGACTTGTGAGATGGCTGAAAACGGACAGATCGCTCTGGAAAAATTCCAGCAGTCGCAGCCCGGACAATATGATCTGATCCTGATGGATGTACAGATGCCGGTTATGAACGGATATGAAGCGACACGGGCAATTCGCGCCTGTGATCATCCGCTGGCGAAGACGATCCCGATCATCGCCATGACTGCCAATGCGTTTGCAGAAGATATTAAGAATGCGCTGGATGCCGGTATGGATGCCCATGTGGCCAAACCGGTCAATCTGGAGCTGCTGGGCAATGTAGTTGCCGAAATTTTTGAGAAAAGGGACTAAAGTATGCAAAACAGTTGCGGCTGTGAGGTTATTTTGATAGAATGATAATGTAACGTACAATTACTTATGAAGGAGGACAATAACGTATGAAACAAAAAAAGATGATGCGCATTCTTGCCGCAGGCATCGTTTCCGCGTTACTGCTGGGGGTAACCGGCGGCGTAGGTAACGATGTCAGTGTGGTGGAGGCAGCCCCGGCAGGCATGAATGTGCAGGCAGCGATCAGCGGCAGTAATGTCAATGTTGTGGCAGCTGCGACTGCTGCTCCGGCCAGCGATGATGGGATGTTATACCTGTTCGCAGAGCCGATCTATTCGGATGGGATCACGACAAGTGCATTGGCAAGTGTTCCGGCAGCGGCAAACGCTACGTTCACGACACCGCTCAATGCAGACAGTGCCAATTCCCGTCTGTACGACAAATTTATCGTAGCCGCAGTGCAGGGCGGACAGTATGTGCCGCTCAATTCGGGTGCATTTATCGTAAACCCGGAAGCGCTCGCAACAAAGACTTTTGCCAGAACAGAAACAGGGCTGAAAGGTCTTCTGATTGATCCGGCAAAGCTGTCAAACGGAGAACTTCAGGATTTGGGTGTTAAACAGGTGCTTTACAACATTTCTGTCAACAGAATGTTAGGGCCTACGGATAACCCGGCTTATCCTACGATCAACTATACATACAACGGAAAGACCTATCAGATGAACGGTGTTCTTGTCGCAGAGTATGAGCATATCTTCGGTACGCTCGGCAGGAACGGAATCCAGATTACAGCAATCTTCCTGAATGAGAACAATGGCAGAAACGGCCATTTCCTTCATCCGCTTTCCAGAGACGGGTTTAACAGCCCTCACTATGCCCTGAATACGGCGGAAGCACAGGCAGTGGAAGATCTGGTAGCTGTTGCTTCTTTCTGTGCGGAGCATTTCAGCAACGATAAGAACGGTAAAGTAGATAACTGGATCGTTGGTAACGAAGTCAACAAGAGATATGAGTGGAACTATGTCAATATTTCCGATCTGAACGCGTATGCCAATGAGTATGCGGAAGCGGTACGTCTGTGCTACAATGCGATCAAGAGCAAAAATGCCAATGCGCATGTCAATATCTGTACGGATCAGCAGTGGGACCGCAATACACGGGAAGCAGGAAAGTATGATGCGAAAGATTTCATCAATGCGTTCAACAATGCGATTATTGCAGGCGGTAACATTGACTGGGGTCTGATGAACCATCCTTATCCGGTACCGCTTACATGGGCAGCTTACTGGACAGGCGGCGCATATTACAAGAATCTTGTAAAACATAACGAGAATTCTCCTTATGTAACGATGGAGAACATCGAAGTGCTGACAGACTATATGTGCAGACCGGAACTTCTCAATCCGGCAGGACAGGTACGTTCCATTCAGGTAGGTGCAGGTTATAATACGACACAGGGTGAGAACTATGCATGTGCAGCAATGGTGCTGGCATATCAGCAGGCTGCAAACAATCAGCATATCGACACATTTATCTTCTCCAGACAGTCTGATATTGCAGCGGAGATTCCTCAGGGACTTATCTATGGTCTGACGAATGTTGACGGCAGCCATAAGACGACCTATGATTGCTATAAAAACCTGGATGGCCCGAATGCAGCTGCTTACCTTCAGCAGGCTCTGGCACTCAGAGGCGTTGCCGATCTGAGCCAGGTGATCTCCCCGAGATAAGGGATGAGAACAAATCAGCAAAATGATCGGAGATTGATCGCAGTATGATACGAAGAACAGCAGTGCTGCTCGGCGGTATCCTGCTTGGCGGCATCTGTTCTTTCGCAGGAGGAAGGACAGTCGCCGCGCAGGAGCCGGTACAAAACGAGACGACACAGACTACGACCGATGCAGGTCAGGGACCACAGATTGACATGTCCGTTTATCTGTCGATGAAAGCGGACACGCAGGTGCATATTCAGCCGGGAACGTCATGGGATGTGCTTGGCGTTCTGAAAGAAGGGCAGCCTGCAATCGCGATAAGCAGGATGGACAACGGATGGGTACAGATCTACTATATGGGAATGATCGGATATATTCCCGGAGACGCGGCGGAGAATTACGTGATGCCTGAGCCCACGCTCTGGAGAGAGATTTCCATTGAAGGGGACATAAAGATCAATGCCCTCGGCGACAGTATTACTTATGGTGATAAACTTTCCGATACGTCGCTGTCGTTTCCCAATGTTGTCAGTGCGAAGGCAGGTGCGGTCTGTCTGAACAATTATGGATGGAACGGCTCGAGTGTAGCGGGGCCTCATCCGGACAGACTGATCGACCGCTACCCGACGATGGCGCGGGATGCCAACCTGATTCTAGTACTTGGCGGAACCAATGACTACGGTGGGCGTAACGAAGACGGTACGATTATCGGACAGATCGGAGATATGACACCCGATACTTTTTATGGGAGTCTCAATCTGATGATGTGCGGTTTGAAACAGATGTATCCGGACGGTGAGATCGTCTTTATGACACCGCTGCGCCGGGTAGGGTATATGCGGAGAAACCGGAATGGTTATTACCTGAACCAGTATGTGCTGGCGATTCAGCAGATGGCGGCGTTCTGGGGGATTCGGGTCATAGATCTTTTCAATGAACCGGAGCTGGATTTTTCCAGTAAATCCTCATATCTTGTGGATGGACTGCATCCCAATGCGACAGGGCAGGCACTGATCGGTGCTTATGTGTACCGCCAGTTGTTTGAGAATCCGTATGAAATGGCTGTGTCTGATGTGACAGTTCAGAATTGAGTCTGTCATTAGAGACAATATTATGATAAAGATAACAGGGAGAGCGCGTGAAGCGTCTCTCCCTGTTTCATATTATTTATATTTAT
This sequence comes from Lachnospiraceae bacterium JLR.KK008, assembly GCA_037015955.1. Classification (NCBI taxonomy): domain Bacteria; kingdom Bacillati; phylum Bacillota; class Clostridia; order Lachnospirales; family Lachnospiraceae; species Lachnospiraceae bacterium JLR.KK008. The sequence goes on along the minus strand of CP143548.1, from coordinate 1,996,631 downwards.
TTTTCTGTTGTCTCCCGCCGTTTTAAGACAGGGACGATCACCTTGTGGATGGGTTCTTTCAAGGGGACCGGTTTTCTTTTCTGGCGTTCTTTCATCTGCTCTACGAGAAGACTGACTGCTTCGTATGCAATTTTGTCGATTTGCTGACCGACCGTGCTGATGGGGATAACCGCTTCCGTGGAGATCGGGGAATTGTCAAAGCCAACGATCAGGTAATCATCCGGCAGTGTTCCATATTTTCTTACCAGAAGGTTGACGAGGACATTGGCATGGGTATCATTGGAAACAAAAATCCCTTTTTTTCTGCCAGGATAGCGCTGCTCCAGCTCTGTCAGGATTTCCTTCATATTTTCCTGTACGAGTTCGTAACGGGCACCCATTTCCTTATAGACTGTCCGGTGTTCCAGATGATGTTCCACGCAGAAATCCAGGAATCCCTGAATACGACCAAAGGCAGGAACTTCCGGTGGTGTCGGGGAATTGATGTGTAGGAAAACGTCACAGTTATGTTTTGCCAGCAGACTGACGGCCTGAATTCCGCCCATGTAATTATCGGTATTTACACTGCATACATATTTATCCTCACGTTCGATGGTAACGATGGGAATCTGAAGCTGCGCCAGTTCCCGGGAGGGGATCGTATCGCTTAAAATGATAAGGCCCTCTATCTTATAGGCTAACAATTCTCTGATATAGCGCCGCTCGGCCTCTTCGTCCTGATCTCCGATAAAGACAAGAAATTTATAACCGAAGGTTTCATAAGTGGACAGGATACGGTTCATCATTTCGGAATAATAGCGGTAAAACATATTGGGAATGATGATACCGATAAATTCCGTATTTCCATTAGCAAGAATACGTGCAACCTTGTTTTCTTTGTAATCCAGTTTTTCTAGCGCCGCGGAAATAATTTCCTGGTTTTCCAGAGTGAGGGAGTCCGGATCATTGAAATATCGGGAAATGGTAGTCTTGGAAAAGTTGGTATATTTTGCAATATCGCTGAATGTAACATTCTTTTTCTTTCTCATAATGGAACAGTATAGCAGGAAATATCAGGAAAAACAAGGAATAACCGATTACGTAACCGGTTTTGTGAAAATTAAATAAAAGAGGCCAGTGAAAATTATAGAAGATTTACAAAGTTTTTTCTCTGGATTGACGTTCTGAAGTTTCATGTGGTAATGTGTTTATATAACAAGAGTAACCGGTCACTTAACCGGTTACAAAAAGAATGAGGAAAAGGAGGAAGGTTACATGAAGGAAACGATTTCATGGAGAGTCGTCGGGATCGTGGCGGCAGCCGTCATGACAGCGGCCGCTTTGACAGGCTGTACCTTTGGGTTTGCCAGCGATCCAGATGATCCGGACGAGGTAAAAGAAGAAGTTCCCATTGATCTGTCAGTGGATTCTTTTGCTTACGACGATTCTCTGAGAGGAACAAGCATTACACTTCTTAATTCCAAGGCTGAGATTCAGGTGGCATTGGAAAAGATGAGCGCGGAGTATGAAGAGCGGTCAGGCGTCCATGTAGAGGTCATGCCGGTCACGGATGGAGATTCTCCGTATACGAAGGTAGTGAGCCTTTATAATTCGGGAAACCCGCCTACACTGTCGATTCTGGACACGACGGATGTCATTGCCCTTGCGGAGGAAAAGGCGGCGGATCTGACGGATGAGCCGTGGACGAAGGAGGCGGAAGGGTATCTGACGTTTGTAAACGGAAAGGTATACAGCCTGCCGCTTTGCATTGAAGGACGGGGGATCATTTATCATAAGGCGGTCATAGAAGATATTCTGGGCAGGTCTTTTGATCCTTCCGAGATCACGACACAGGAAGAATTTACGGAGCTTCTGGATGAACTTGTGCGTGCGGGTATGGAGAAACCGGTCTCTCTGGCAAAAGAAGACTGGTCTCTGGGGGCACATCACCTTCAGTATATCTATGAGACTTACGACGGGACTTCTGAGGGAGCACAGAACGCGATCGGGCGAATCAGAGCCGGAGAGGTGAAGCTGGAGGAATATGACCGGCTCTCTCAGTTTCTGGATATGTTCGATATATTGAAAAAATATAATGTGGCCAAAGGAGATCCTCTTGGTGCTGACTATGATGAGATGGCCATTGATTTGGCGGATGGCAAGACCGCTTTTTGGTTTAACGGCAACTGGGCGTGGCCGAACTTGGAGGAAGCGGGAGCGGTAAATACGGATGAATACGGATTTCTGCCTTACTTTATGAATAATGATGTCGAAGATTTTGCGAACCGGGAGATTCAGGCCTCGCCGTCAAAACAGGTGATGGTGGATGGACAATTTGCATCACAGCAGGAGCAGGCGGCGGCCCGGGAGTTCCTGAACTGGATTGTGTACAGCGAGATCGGTCAGCAGATGCTTGTAAAGACATGCAATGTGATTCCGCCTTTCCGGAATAACCCTTATGAACCGCTGGATCCTCTGAGCAGAGATATTTATGAGAAAGTCCATGCGGGTAACGCGTTCAACGCTTCGGCCATCGTTCCCAATGACCATTGGTCGGTTCTGGGATCGGCAATGCAGAAATATATGGCTGATCGAAGTGACAGAGAGGAACTGACACAATCGATTGCCGCCTATTGGGCGCAGCAGAAATAGAGGAGGGAAGGAGTTATGAAATCAAAAAACAGCGGAAAAGATTTCTGCATATTCGGATTGCCGGGATTATTTTGTTTCTTCGCAGTCGTTATTGTTCCGTTTGTGTATGGCGTTTATCTGACGATGACGGATTGGGACGGTGTGGCCACGAAGAAGAATTTTATCGGAGCTGCCAATTTTCTGGGAGTCGTGCGGGACGGACAGTTCTGGACCTCACTGCTTCTTACTTTTCAGTATGTGATTGTAGTTGTCCTTCTCGTGAATGTGTTTGCGTTTGCCATTGCCTATCTGTTGACGAGAGGAATCAAAGGACAGAACTTTTTCCGGGCAGGATTTTTCACCCCGAATCTGATCGGCGGTATTGTGCTCGGCTATATCTGGCAATTCGTGTTTTCGAGGGCGTTTGTCAATATCGGTGAATCGACGGGCTGGGATCTGTTTGAGATTTCCTGGCTTTCTACGCCAGGAAAAGCGTTTGCGGCGCTGGTACTCGTGTCCGTATGGCAGCTTTCGGGCTATATGATTCTGATCTACGTCGCCGGGTTTATGGGATTGAGCGAAGATGTTATGGAAGCGGCAAGTATAGACGGCGCTTCCGGCTGGAGAAGGATGGTGAGCGTCGTCGTACCGCTGATGATGTCGTCCATTACAATCTGTCTTTTCCTGACATTATCGCGTGCGTTTATGGTATATGATGTCAATCTGTCTCTCACGGCAGGCGGACCTTATGGTACGACGGAGATGGCGGCCATGCACGTATATGAAAAGGCGTTTACGTCCAGAGCGTTTGGTGTAGGGCAGGCGGAGGCACTGATTCTGTTTGTCGTGGTGGCTTGCATCAGTGGTATTCAGGTATATCTGACAAAGAAACAGGAGGTAGAAGCATAATGAAACAGACGACAGTTGGCGGAAACAGAAGAAAAGCCCTGCACATACTGGCAATCATTCTGCTGGCAATGCTATTTGCAGCATATATGTTTCCTTTTTTGATGGTTGTGATTAACTCGCTGAAACAAAAGAGAGATATTATCAAGAGCCCATTCTCATGGCTGTTTACGATCAAGGGACTGTCTTTTGATAATTTTGTCAGAGCATTTGAACAGATGGATTTTCTGAATGCTTTCAAAAACTCTCTGATCGTGACTGGGCTCTCGACGGTACTGGTCACATTGTTTGCGGCAATGCTGGCCTATTATATCGTGCGTAATAAAAATAAGGTCACCAGCATTACCTTCGGTTTGATGGTCGCTTCCATGATTATTCCTTTTCAGGCGATTATGATTCCACTCGTGAGCATTTATGGAGGTACATTGAACATTCTCAACCACAGGCTGACTCTGATTTTTATGCACACCGGATTTTCCATGGCAATGTCGGTTTTTATGTTCCATGGATTTATCAAAGGAAATGTTCCGATCGCGTTGGAGGAAGCAAGCCGTATCGATGGATGCAGTCATGTACAGACATTTTTCCTGATTGTGTTTCCACTACTGAAACCGATTATATCGACAATGGTTATTTTAAATTCACTGGCATTCTGGAATGATTTTCTGTTGCCGTCGCTTGTGTTGACGGACAAGGAACTGCTGACGCTGCCGTTGTCTACCTACAGCTTTTACGGGACATATTCGGCTGATTATGGTACAATCATGGCGGGATTACTTCTCTGCGTCATTCCGATCCTCGTACTGTATGTAGTGCTTCAAAAACAGATCATCGGCGGCGTGGTGGCCGGAGCGGTAAAATAACGAACCAAATATATGAAAATAACAGGGGATTGACGGGACATGAGACGAGACAAAGTACATTTGAAAGCACCGGGAAACTGGATCAATGATCCCAATGGATTCATTTACTATAAGGGATGCTACCATTTGTTTTACCAGTACTTTCCCTATGCTCCCATATGGGGAACCATGCACTGGGGGCATGCGGTGAGTAAGGATCTGGTAAACTGGGAACACAAGGGGATTGCCCTTTTTCCAAGTAAATATGGCGATCAGAACGGTTGCTTTTCCGGCAGTGCTGTGGAACATGAAGGACGTCTGTATCTGTATTATACAGGTATTCATTACGAAACGCCCGATCCGGACAATATTCATGTGTGCCTGGAAGATCGGTTTGAGGCATGCCAGATGCTGCTCGTCTCTGATGATGGGGAAACATTCGACAATTTTTTCCGTAAGACAGTGGTGATTCCGCCTGTCTGCGACCGCAGGATCGGTGACAGGACAGATACGAGAGATCCGAAAGTCTGGCGGGGGAGCGGCGGCTGGTATATGGTTGTCGGCAGCAAGACGGAAGAAGGCCAGGGAAAACTGCTCTTTTATAAGAGTGCGGATCTGCTGCAATGGTCGTTATCAGGCAGTGTGTCGAAACCGGGACTTGGGCGGATGTGGGAATGTCCGGACTATTTTGAGACGGAGGGCGGCGGCGTACTCATGTTTTCCCCGATGGGCTTTCTCAAAGATGGCAGACAGAAGGAAGAACAGGCAATCTGTATGCGAGCGGTATTTGACGAAGAAACGTGCGATATGGACATTTCGGATCACTGGCAATATATTGACTACGGGCTGGATCTGTATGCGGCACAGAGCACGACGGACGCACAGGGACGGCGGGTGATGGTCGCATGGATGCGTATGCCGGAAGCGGTGAACGGGGCGTGGATCGGTATGTATTGCATTCCCCGGGTGGTGGAAGTCAGCAACGGACATATTTATTTTCGTGTGCATCCTGATGTGGATCAGGCCTATTCAAGGCGGATCGCTTCCGTGCAGGAAGCAGAAGGCGCGGGGTATCGGCTCAGTCTGGAGATAGAGGATGGGGAGACAGTCAATGTCGGCGGGTATCTGATCCGCCGTCAGGGAACACGAATCACTACGGATCGAAGCTCCGTTTTTGCTGGCTGCTGCGGGTACCGTTTGCGGTTTGAGACGCCGGATGTAAAAGACGGCTGGCATTTGGATATTTACGCAGAACGCAATCTGATCGAAGTGTTTGTAAACCATGGGGAGTACGTGATCAGTAACGTCGTCTATGGACTGAGTGATGAACTGCAGGGGACAGACGGGAGAAAATGGGAACTGTATGCGGTGTAACGGCCGTAAAAGAACAGCAGATCAATGAGAGAAAGTCATTCCACGAGGGGATGGCTTTCTTTTGGTGCAGAATATCCATGAGAAAGATTGATTCATGAAAATTCTTCTGCTATGATGAATAGAAAGAAAAAAAGAAAGCAGGATATAGGAGATGGAAGAAGTTCGGCTGAATAAATATCTGGCGCAGTGCGGTATCTGTTCCCGAAGAGAAGCAGATAAATTGATCGCGGCGGGCCGGGTGTCGGTAAACGGGACTACGGCCCCGATGGGCCTGTCAGTCAGACAGACAGATATTGTGGCGCTAGATGGCAAAGCGGTACAGGGCAGAGAAGAGACGGTCGTACTTGCTTATTATAAGCCACAGGGCGTTACCTGTACGGAAAGGGATAAATACGCGGATCGTATCGTGACGGAGGAGATCGGTTATCCGGTGCGGGTTACCTATGCAGGCCGTCTGGATAAGGATTCGGAAGGGCTGTTGCTTCTGAGTAACGACGGTGATCTGATTCAGCGTATGATGAAGGGCTCTGCCGGACACGAAAAAGAATATATCGTAAAGACAAAACAGGAGATCACAGAGGCTTTTTTGCAGAAGATGGCGGAGGGGGTTTATCTGCGGGAGCTGGATGTAACGACACGGCCCTGCCATATTGCACAAAAAGGGAAATACACGTTTCATATCATACTGACTCAGGGATTGAACAGGCAGATACGGAGAATGTGCCGGGAGCTCTCTGTGGATGTGGTTTCTCTGAAACGGATCCGGGTCATTAATATCACTCTGGACGGACTGCAGCCAGGGGAATATCGGAAGATTTCAGGGGAAGAAAAGGCCACCTTGTACCGGGCGGCGGAAACGGCAGGAAAGAGCAGATGACAGAGATAACAAGACAGGAAAATATGGGACCGCGGGATCCGGAGCAGCCAGAAACACATGGGGACCGGAGTGAACGGCAGATGGCGGAGATGAAGGAACTGGCACAGCGTCTGACGGAAGCCTCCAGAGCGTATTATGCACAGGATCGGGAGATTATGAGCAATTATGAATATGACGCTCTCTATGAGCGGCTGGAACAGCTCGAACAGAGCACTGGTATTGTGCTGGCTGGCAGTCCGACTGTGCAGATAGGCTATGAGGCGGTGGAAGAGCTGCCCAAGGAACGACATGAGAGACCGATGCTGTCGCTCGGTAAGACAAAGAGCCGGGAAGAGCTGCGTGATTTTCTCAAAGGTCATGAGGGGATCCTCAGCTGGAAGCTGGACGGACTGACAGTCGTGCTTCACTATCATGACGGAAAACTTGCAAAAGCAGTTACCCGCGGGAATGGTGAGATTGGCGAAATTGTCACAGGCAACGCCCGTGTTTTCCGCAATATTCCGCTTCAGATTACCTGTCGGGGAGAACTGACCCTGCGGGGGGAAGCGGTGATCACTTATTCGGATTTTAAAAAAATAAATGAAACGATCGGAGATGCCGATGCCAGATATAAGAATCCCCGCAATCTTTGCAGCGGATCGGTGAGACAGCTTAACAATGAGGTGACAGCAGCCCGGAATGTGCGTTTCTATGCGTTTTCTCTCGTGAAGGCAGATGGGGTGGAGTTTGAAAACTCCCGGGAGAAGCAGCTCTTATTTTTGAGAGAGCAGGGGTTTGACGTCGTGGGTTATCGACGGGTATCGGAAGACAATATTATGGAGGCCGTGGCATGGTTTGAGAGGGAGATCCGGACGTTTGACGTGCCATCCGACGGGCTTGTACTCTCTTTGGATGATCTGGAATACGGCCGCTCGCTCGGGACGACGGCTAAATTTCCGCGGGACTCGATTGCCTTTAAGTGGGCGGATGAGCAGGCGGAGACGACATTGCGGGAAGTGGAGTGGAGTGCCAGCCGTACCGGTCTGATCAATCCTGTGGCGATTTTTGAACCGGTGGAACTGGAAGGAACGACGGTCAGCCGCGCATCCGTGCATAATGTGAGTATTTTAAAGGCGCTGAAGCTGGGAACAGGCGATCGGATCACAGTATACAAGGCCAATATGATCATTCCGCAGATCGCGGATAATCTCACGGGAAGCGGCACGATCGAACCGCCTGCCGCCTGTCCTGTGTGCGGCGGACCGACACAGATACAAAAGACAAATGAAGTGGAATCTCTGTATTGTGTTAATCCGGACTGTGACGCCAAAAAGATCAAATCGTTCACACTGTTTGTCAGCAGAGATGCCATGAATATTGACGGTCTGTCGGAGGCGACACTGGAGAAGTTTATTGCGCGCGGATTTGTCCACCATTACGCAGATATTTTTCATCTGGACGACCATCATGAAGAGATCGTGGAACTGGACGGCTTTGGAGAAAAATCATATCAAAATCTGCTGTCGGGCATTGAGACAGCCAGGCATACGACGCTTCCAAGGCTGATCTACAGTCTTGGCATTGCTAACATCGGCATAGCCAATGCTAAAATGCTCTGCCGGGAATTTGACTATGATCTGGAGCGCATGATGAATGCAGATGTGGATCAGTTGAGTGAGACAGACGGGGTTGGCGAAGTGATTGCCGCCGCTTTTTTCCAATATTTTCAGCAGGAGAAAAACCGCAGAGAGCTGAGGCTGCTTCTCCCGGAACTGGACATTGTGGTGGAACAGGTCGATGAGAGCAGCCTGACACTGAAAGGAAATGTTTTCGTCGTGACTGGCAGTTTACAGCTTTTTGAAAACCGGAATGCACTCAAGGAAGAGATCGAGCGAAGGGGCGGTAAGGTGACAGGAAGTGTGACATCGAAGACGACCGCGCTGATCAACAACGACACTGCCTCCAATTCTTCCAAAAACAAAAAAGCGAAAGAGCTGGGGATTCCCATTCTTTCGGAGGAAGCGTTTGCGGGGCAATATCTGCAAAACGGGGAAGCAGGCAGAGAAAAAGAAAAGAAGGAGTGAGCATATGCCGATCAAAGTACAAAATGATCTTCCGGCTAAGGAGATATTGGAAAATGAAAATATATTCGTTATGGATGAGAACAGATCGATTCATCAGGACATTCGTCTGTTGCAAATCTGTATTCTGAACCTGATGCCGATAAAAGAAGATACGGAGCTGCAGCTCTTGCGGGCACTGTCCAATACGCCGCTTCAGATCAATATCACTTTTATGAAGATGAACAGTCATGTGTCGCTGAACACTTCGGTGACACACCTGAATAAGTTTTACAATACATTTGATGAGCTGAAAGACCAGAAATATGATGGGATGATCATAACCGGAGCTCCTGTGGAGCAGATCGCGTTCGAGGACGTCGATTACTGGGAGGAGTTGTGTGAGATCATGCGTTGGACAAAAGGTCATGTGACATCTACGTTTCACATCTGCTGGGGAGCGCAGGCAGGGCTTTATTATCATTTTGGAATCCGTAAACATCTTCTGGATGCCAAACTGTTCGGTCTGTTTGCGCATAAAGTAAAAAACAGAAAGGTGCCGCTTGTACGGGGCTTTGATGATATTTTCCTGGCGCCGCACAGCAGACACACAGCCGTATCAAGCGAGGACATTCATGCCTGTGCGGATCTGCTTGTGTTGGCGGAGTCGGAGAAAGCGGGTGTCTACCTGTGTATGACAGAGGGTGGGCGTCAGATCTTTGTCATGGGCCATCCGGAATATGACCGGGTGACATTACATAATGAATTTATGCGGGATAAAGGGAAAGGGTTGGAGATTGCGCTGCCGGAAAATTATTATACGGACGGTGATTATACGGTGCGCCCAAATCTGCAGTGGCGGGCCCACTGTAATACGCTCTATTCCAACTGGCTCAACTATTACGTCTATCAGGCGACGCCGTATGATCTGGATGAAATCGGATGAGATTCTGATCGAACAAAAAAACGGTATCAAATGCAGAATGTCAGGAAAATAAGACAGTTTAAATAATCAACGAAGGAAACAATCACCAAAACAGGACAGGAGAACAAAATGAAGTACATACAGATAATTTTCAGCCCGACAGGCGGGACGAAGCGAGTAGCGGAGACAATGACAGAAGCGTGGAGCGACAGTGTGACAACGATCGACCTCTCTGATCCAAATGCAGATTTTTCCCACTGTAAGATAGAGCAGGAGGACATGGTTCTGATTGCGCTGCCGTCTTATGGCGGGCGGGTACCGGCTCTTGCAGCAAAACGGCTGTCACAGATCCGGGGAAACGGCGCCAGTTGTGTCCTGCTCTGCGTGTACGGTAATCGGGCCTATGAGGATACGTTAGTCGAAATGGCTGATCTTGCGCAGGATTGTGGTTTTCTGGTAGCTGCGGCTGTCTCTGCGGTCGCGGAGCATTCGATCATGCACCAGTATGCAACCGGGCGGCCGGACGCGGACGACATACGGCAGCTGAAAACATATGCCGGAATGATTATGGAAAAAATCAATAAGATCGGAAACGGATCGGCGGATGCTGCGATGCAGATCCCCGGTGATCGGCCGTATAAGAAAACAGGAGGTGTTGGTCTTGTTCCGAAAGCGGGAAATGACTGTGTCAACTGCGGCCTGTGCGCAAAGCAGTGTCCGGCAGGAGCCATCGACCGGAATCAGATCAGAAAAGCAGATTCACAGAAATGTATTTCCTGTATGCGCTGTGTCGTAAACTGTCCTTATTCTGCGAGAAAAGTCAACGGCGGTATGGTATCCGCCGCGGCGCTGGCAATGAAAAAAGTATGTTCCGTCAGGAAAGACTGTGAGTTATTTCTCTGAATAAATTTTATATAGAAAAACGGCAAACCTCTTGATTCCAGCAGGAAAATATGATATTATATTAAAGCTGTCATAGATGATATGCGGAATCGGGGTGTGGCTCAGTTTGGTTAGAGCGCCGTCTTAGGGAGGCGGAGGCCGCAAGTTCGAATCTTGTCACTCCGACTATCAGAAATGAATGATGAGAAACAAAAAGTTGACTGCTTTCTTTGGCGGTCAATTTTTGGTTTTCAGGGTAAGGTAATTGCGGATTACAGATAATCGGTAATACAGGCAGCCAATAAGGTAATAGGGGAGACATTATGAAAAATCCGAGAGAACAAAGAAATAAGGAAAGGAAATTATATGGCCTGCCGGTCTTTGTATTATGGTTCACTTTTTTCTGTGCATTTTCCGTAAGTGCAGAGGAAGTGGGAGTCGGCGGTTACGCTTTGTCCTCCGCTCCGGTATCCGTGTATGGGCATGTGATGGCCGTAGAAGGAAATGAAGTGATCACTTACATGATTGAGGCGGAGGAACAGATGTGTCCGCTGACGTCGCTGCAAGTTACGTTTACGCAAAATGAAGTCCACAGTGTGTGGGGCGCCCGTGCGAACGGAGAGCAGGTCATGCTGGGGACATTTGGGTCCGGGACGCACAGCATTTCTCTGCCTGACGATATAAGGGAAGTGGGGATGTATATTTATGAGAGTGAAGTGGAGTCTCTGAACGCAGGCATTCCCGGTGCGCAGGCAAATCTGTCTGCCTATACGGGACAATATCTGTCGATTCTCGGTGACAGTCTTTCGTCTGTGGAACTGGCGGGCAGTCTGCAGAGCGACGGGGAAGGGCTGAATGTGGCGACTAAGTGGTGGTATCTTGCTGCGAAAGAGCTGGGCATGAATATACTGGCGAACAGAGCGGTCGGCAGTACCGGGGTTGGCGTGGATGTGCCCGAGGGCGCGGGAAACAGCGGTTTGAATCAATGTACGAATCTCCATACCAGGGACCATGAGCCGGACTGTATTTTCGTTCTGCTTGGTTTGAATGATCTGTTCGTGGGAAAGGACATCGGGGTAGTGGCAAATGAGTACCGATTGATGTTGGAAAAGACCGGAGACAGATACCCGGAGGCTGAGATCATCCTTTTTACCTATCCGTATATCGGCGACGGGACGGAAGATGACAGAAACCGATTGCTGGAGCTGTATGTGCTGCAGATGAATGATGTGATCCGCGCGGTGGGCGGGGAATTGGGCCTGCATGTCATTGATCTTTATCCGTGTGGCATTACAGGGGAAAATATAAAGGATTATGTCAGAAAGCCGGGCGATATTCATCCGAACCGCGCCGGGCAGGCGCTGATGGGCAGGGCGGCTGTCAATGGCCTTCGGTAGAGCGTCGGTTTTTATGAAGTGAGAACGAGATTTCAGGCTGCCAGATAGAAAATTTCAGGCTGCCGCCAGATAAAAAACCAAATGCGCCGTGCACAGAGAAAACGAGAAAGTGTGCACGGCGCATTTTTGACTACGATTATATTTTTTATGACAGAAATCATTCCCTGTGCTGCTTCACGGCTCGTTTGCGTTTGAGCACGGGAGTCGCTCAAGACGCGGTTCTGTATTATTGCAGGTTTTTCTGGGCAGTGGAAAGCATCAGCTTAATGCGGTTGAGCTGGTTGACCTCGCTGGCGCCCGGATCATAATCGATAGCCACGATATTTGAGGCAGGGTAGCGACGACGGAGCTCTTTGATCACACCTTTCCCTACCACGTGGTTGGGGAGACAGCCGAAAGGCTGGGCGCAGACGATGTTGCCGACGCCGCTGTGGATCAGCTCCATCATCTCCGCAGTCAGGAACCACCCTTCCCCGGTCTGATTGCCGATGGAAACGATCGGTTCGGCATAGCGGACGAGATCATAAATATTGGCAGGCGGAGTGAAATGCCTGCTTTTTTTAAACGCATTTGCCGCAGGTCTTCGCAGAAACGTGAGAACACGGATGCCAAGGTTTGCCAGCAGTGCGTTCTTTTTGCTTGTGCCCAGATGCTCCGCTTTGTAAATCTGGTTGTAGAAACAGTAGAGCATGAAATCAAGCAGATCGGGTACGACGGCTTCCGCGTCCTCTGCTTCCAGCAGATCGACAAGATAGTTGTTAGCCGCAGGCATGAATTTGACAAGGATTTCACCGACGATGCCCACACGGGGTTTCTTCGCATCTGTTATCGGGAGAGCATCAAAGTCACGGACGATGTCTGCGCACAGGCGGCCAAAGCGCAAGTAGCCGGGATGGCTGCCGGAGACAAAACGCTTGCAGTTCTCGGCCCATTTGCGGTGCAGCGCATTCGCGGAGCCGGGCTCCTTCTCATAAGGACGCATCCGATAGAGACAGCGCATGAGAACATCTCCGAGCAGGACGGCATAAGCCGCTCTTGTGAGCAGCCCTGCATTCAGACGAAAGCCAGGGTTGTTTTCAATACCGGACAGATTCAGGGAGATAACCGGTATCTGTTCCATGCCGGCCTTCTCCAGTGCGCGGCGGATAAAACCGATGTAGTTGGTAGCGCGGCAGCCGCCGCCGGTCTGACTGATTATGACGGCTACTTTGTTTAAATCATATCTGCCTGAGTGCAGCGCCTCCATGATCTGTCCCACGACCATCAGAGACGGGTAGCAGGCGTCGTTGTTTACATATTTCAGGCCCATATCGACTGCCTGTTTGTTGGCATTGGGCAGTACTTCCAGATGATAGCCGCATTTGCGGATGGCAGCTTCCAATAGTTCAAAATGGATCGGAGACATCTGGGGACAGAGAATCGTATATTCTCTGCGCATCTCCTCCGTAAAGGCAATTTTATGAATCGCGGAGGAGCGGATGTTACGCTGCGTTCCCTTTTGCTCTCTGACGCGAAGCGCGGACAGCAGAGAACGCACTCTGATTCTGGCGGCGCCGAGGTTGTTGACTTCGTCGATCTTCAGACAGGTATAGATTTTGTCGGAAGCGGACAAAATATCATTGACCTGATCGGTCGTCACAGCATCCAGGCCACAGCCGAAGGAGTTGAGCTGGATCAGATCCAGTTGATCAGTTGTACGTACATAGGCGGCAGCCGCATAGAGCCGGGAGTGATACATCCACTGGTCAGAGACAATGAGCGGGCGTTCCGGTTTGCCGAGATGACAGATCGAATCTTCCGTGAGAACAGCCACGTCATAGCCGGTAATCAGTTCGGGGATGCCATGATTGATTTCCGGGTCAATGTGGTAGGGCCGGCCGGCGAGAACTATGCCGTGTTTGCCGGTCTCTTTCAGATAGTTTAAGGTTTCTTCCCCTTTTTGACGCATATCGTTGCGGGCGTGTTCCAGTTCCTGCCAGCCATGTTCTACGGCAGCCCGGATTTCTCCGGCTGGTATCTCTTCAAATTCTTTTGTCAGCGCTTCTGTAACTGTGTGCACATTTTGAAAAGAGAGAAACGGATTGCGGAAGACGACATCTCCCCGGCCGATCTCGCTGATATTGTTTTTAATATTTTCCGAATAGGAAGTGACAATCGGACAGTTGTAATGGTTGTTGGCGTCTTCGAATTCCGCTCTCTCATAAAAGAGGGCGGGATAGAAGATAAAAGGCACGCCCTGTTTTAACAGCCATGTCACATGTCCGTGCGCCAGTTTGGCGGGGTAACATTCGGATTCACTTGGTATGGACTCAATGCCGAGCTCGTAGATCTTTCGGGTGGATACCGGAGAGAGTACGACCTGATAGCCGAGATCCGTGAAAAAGGTGAACCAGAACGGATAGTTTTCATACATGTTCAGTACACGCGGAATACCGACTTTGCCCCGGGGCGCATTGTCTGCCGTGAGCGGTTCGTAATCAAACATTCGCTTTAATTTATAATCGAACAGATTGGGGACATGCTGTTCATTTTTCTTTTTGCCAAGTCCCCGTTCGCAGCGGTTGCCGGAGATATACTGTCTGCCGCCGGTGAACTTGTTGATTGTCAGCCGACAACTGTTTGTGCAGCCTTTACATTTGGCCATGCTTGTCTCGAACCGAAGCGCTGTGATCTTTTCCACAGAGAGCATTGTCGTCCGGTAATCCGGCTGGGACTGAAATCGTTCTCTGGCAATGAGCGCTGCGCCGAATGCCCCCATAATCCCGGCGATGTCCGGACGGATGGCCTGACAGCCGGCGATCTTTTCAAAACTGCGCAGTACAGCGTCGTTATAGAACGTACCTCCCTGGACGACGATGTGCCTGCCGAGGTCGGAAGCATCGGAGACTTTAATCACTTTAAATAAGGCGTTTTTGATAACAGAGTAGGCAAGGCCTGCAGAAATATCGGATACTTCCGCCCCTTCTTTCTGGGCCTGTTTTACTTTGGAATTCATAAATACGGTACAGCGTGTGCCAAGATCGATCGGGTGCTCCGCGAACAGGGCTGCGGAAGAAAAATCCTGAACACTGTAGTTCAGCGATTTTGCAAATGTTTCGATAAAGGAGCCGCAGCCGGAGGAGCAGGCTTCGTTGAGCTGGACGCTGTCGACCGTCTGGTTTTTGATCTTGATACACTTCATATCCTGACCGCCGATGTCGAGGATACAGTCTACCTGCGGATTGAAAAAGGCGGCCGCATAGTAATGAGCGACCGTTTCCACCTCGCCGTCGTCAAGCAGGAAAGCGGCTTTCATCAGCGCTTCCCCGTAGCCGGTTGAACAGGAACGGGCGATCCGTACTCCCGCGGGCAGCTTGGCATAGATGTCTTTCAGAGCGCCAATGGCGGTTTTCAGAGGACTGCCATTGTTATTGGAATAAAAAGAATACAGCAGCGAACCATCTTCTCCCACAAGGGCAATTTTGGTCGTTGTACTCCCTGCGTCGATGCCCAGATAACAGTTGCCATGATAGCTGTCAAGGTCAGCCGTCCGCACGCGGTGGGCGGCATGGCGGGAACAGAACGCGTCATATTCCTCCCGGGAGGAGAAGAGCGGATCCATTCGTTCCACTTCGAATTCCATTTTGATGTCGCCGGACAGTTTGCCGACCATTTCTTCCATGGTGACAGATACTTCTTCTTTATAATTGAGTGCAGACCCCATGGCGGCGAACAGATGGGAATTGTCTGTATCGATCACGTGTTCTTCATCGAGCTTCAGCGTACGGATAAAAGCGGCTTTCAATTCGGACAGAAAGTGCAGAGGGCCGCCGAGAAAAGCCACATGTCCGCGGATGGGTTTGCCGCAGGCGAGTCCGCTGATTGTCTGGTTGACAACCGCCTGAAAGATAGAAGCCGATAAGTCCTCTTTCGTGGCGCCATCATTGATCAGCGGCTGAATGTCAGATTTGGCGAATACGCCGCAGCGCGCCGCGATAGTGTATAAGGACTGGTAATTTTTGGCATACTCATTTAAACCGGAGGCATCTGTCTGTAACAGAGATGCCATCTGGTCGATAAAAGACCCGGTACCGCCGGCGCAGATCCCGTTCATGCGCTGTTCGACGTTACCGCCTTCGAAATAGATGATCTTTGCATCCTCGCCGCCCAGTTCGATGGCTACATCGGTCTTGGGGGCAAACGTCTCCAGAGAGGAAGCGACAGCGATCACTTCCTGCACGAAAGGAACCTGCAGATGATTGGCAAGTGTCAGTCCGCCGGAACCGGTGATAACCGGATGGAGGATGATATTTCCCAGTCTGCCATGCGCTTCCTGCAGCAGGTCGGAGAGCGTTTCCTTTATATTAGCAAAATGTCGTTTATAATTGGAAAAAAGGATGGTATTTTGTTTGTCCAGAATGGCTATTTTTACTGTGGTGGAACCGATGTCGATTCCCAGATAATAACGAGAGTTATCCATAAAAATCATCACTCTTTCTTCTTATTTACTATATGTTCTGGCAGGCATAAAAACCCTGACTATTATACGACAGCTTTTGACAAATTGCAATCAGGCAAATTCTTAAAAAATTATGAGGTTAATATTTAGAGAAAGTTCCGTTTACTTTTATTTCAGGGAATGTTAGAATATATTCATATACGCTGTAGAACATGATGGGAGAAATTGGAAATGAAATTATTGGACCGGTTAGAAAAAAAATTTGGCAAATATGCTATTCAGAATATATCATTGATGTTGATTATCTGCTATGGGTTCGGATATGCCATTCAGATTGTCAATCCGGGATTTCTGAACTATCTGACGCTCAATTCTTATCTGATCCTGCGCGGACAGGTATGGCGGCTTGTCACCTGGATTATCATACCGCCGGCAGGTTTTGATATTTTCTTTACCCTGATTTCCCTTTATTTTTATTACTGGCTGGGTACGACACTGGAGCGGACATGGGGGACATTTCGCTATAATTTGTTTTTGCTGGGTGGTATTTTCTTTACGATTTTGGGCAGTTTTGTGCTTCTGGCATTTTGTTACATCCAGTATGCGCCGGAGATCGCGGTTCTGGGTTCCACGGCCTTTTTTCATGAAATTCGGAATTCGTTCAGCCTGTTCAGCACCTATTATGTGAATCTGTCGATTTTTCTCGCTTTTGCGCTTACCTTTCCGGAAGTACAGGTGCGGCTGTTTTTTGTGATTCCGATCAAAGTGAAATGGCTGGGACTTTTTGATGTGGCGCTCACTTTATATGGCTTTTTCCTCGGTGGTCCTGCGATCAGGATTGTGATCGGCGCTTCACTGCTCAATGTGGTAATCTTTTTCCTGGCGACAAGAAGTGTCATGCGGATGAGTCCGAAACAGATTCGCAGGCGTCAGGTGTTCCGGCAGGAGATGAGGAGGAGCACAGGCACGACAAGGCATAAATGTGCGATTTGCGGGCGCACGGAGGCGGATGGCAATCTGGAATTCCGGTTCTGTTCCAAATGTGAGGGCAATTATGAATACTGTCAGGACCATTTGTTTACGCATGAGCATGTGAGGCGGCATTGACGGGAGGCAGTATGGACAGAAAAGTTGTTTTTGGGCAGACACTGGAAGCGGTGAGAAAGAAGGCCAGGGAGCAGGGCAATGTGATCTCGCAGGAGGATGTGAGAGAGGCGTTTTCCTCGCTTGCACTGGAGGAAGCGCAGCTTGTTCTCATCTATGATTATCTGAAAAAACACGGGATCGGTGTGGGAGAACCATCCGATCCGGATGATTATCTGGATAACAAAGATAAAAAATATCTGGCGTTCTATTTACAGGAGCTTGCCCTGTCAGACACAGTCAGCGAGGGAGAAAGAGAGGCTGTGACACTGTCTGCGATGGCAGGGGAGACGAAGGCAAAAAAGAAGCTGATCACTCTCTATCTTCCTTCGGTCGTGGATATTGCCAAACTGTATACGGGCCAGGGCGTCTTTCTGGAAGACTTGATCGGCGAGGGGAATGTGGCTCTTGCCTGCGCTGTGGAGATGCTCGGCGCACTTGAACAGGCATCGGAGGTGCAGGGAATGCTAGCGAGGGCAGTGATGGATGCCATGGAGGCTCATATTGCGGAGAATATGCAGTCAGGAAATATCGGGAAACAAGCTGCGGAGCGGGTCAATAAGGTGAGGGATGCGGCGAAGGAGCTATCCGATGCACTTCTGAGAAAGGTGACGGTCGGGGAACTGGCGGCGGAATCAGGGTTTTCGGCTGAAGAGATTCAGGAGGCGCTGCGACTGTCGGCCAGAAAGATCGAAGAGATAGAAGATGAACGTGGAAACGGAAAACAGAGATTTTAAATATGTGCTACAGGACCCGTCAAGGATCTATATCGGTGCCCGTTATTCGTATCAGGAGATGATGGAGGCGGAGGACGTGCCCTTTAAGTGGAAGGCGATTCTCAGCCATTATATCCTCAAGGAGGTCGCGGGAGACACAACGCCGGAAAATCATATTTTTTATATGAAAGATACGGATCTTTCTTATATGGTGTACCGGCAGATGAAGATCAAATTCAAGCTGCATGTCCCGGTGCTGTCGAGAAAGAGCGTCTGGCAGTATCAGAGCTCATACCATACGATTGAGGAGATTGTCGGGGGAGAGAAATGGCAGGCCGATAAAGACCGGATTGTCGTGGAAGAGATGGTGATCGGCAAACTGCAGATGATGCTGATGAGCCTGTAGGGCGGACTCATCCGGAAGGATGTGGGGGGGCAGGCACTAATGCCTGCCAAATAGCGTGATCAGAAACAGGGTGGAGAGGATGCAGGCAAAGCCGAGCAAATCGATCGGGGTGAAAGATACATGCAGCCACAGAAAGGAAAACAGGGTGGCGGCGACCGGCTCCACACAGGCGTAGAGACTGGCTTTTTCCGGTCCGATCAGTTTAACACCCTGCATATAGAAGGAAAAGGATGCGATCGTACCCAATAAGATGATCACGGCGAAACAAACTATGGTGCCTGCGTCGATGTTGGGATGATACTGCCATGGTCTGCGGACGATACAGAGCAGCAGGCCGCCGATCAGCATGGCCCAACCAAGCAGAAACGGAGTGGGAAAGCTCTTCATCAGTCCCCGCGGAATCAGATTGTAGAGGACGACGGTGAAAGCGGAGAACAATCCCCAGGATAAGGCTTGCCCGGAGACAACGAGCTGGCCCGGCTGTCCGTGGGTCGCCAACAGGAAGATGCCTGACAGGGCGAGAAGGATGGCTATGATGTCGATCAGACCGGGGAGCCGCTTTTCGATGATGCACATAGTGACCATGATCAGTACGGGCGAGAGGTATTGCAGTACGGTTGCCGTTCCCGCATTGGAAAATTCTATGGATTTGAAATAAGAATACTGACAGAGCATCAAGCCGAAAATGCCGTAGCACACAAGAGTGACGGCGCTTTTTTTGTTGGTCCATATCTGTCTGCTATAAGACGGATGCGCGAAAAGATAAAAGACTGTCAGCAAAGTGCCGGCGATGACGAGACGGATCGGTACGAGCCAGTCAGAGCAGGCGTTTTTTTCTACGAACAGGAATTGCCCGCAGGTGCCGGAAAGCCCCCACAGGCATCCGCCTGCCAGGGCCAGAAAAATACCGTTTCTTTTGTGCTTTTCTTTCATGTCAGATTCCTCACTTTGTCTTTGTGTATCTGCCAAATTGACAGGTTTTGCAGATCTTTAAAACCTGGTCTGGGAGACCATAAATCAGAATAGCACGAAAACGGTATGAAAACAAGGTGAATTGTCTTTATAAAACATAGGCAAAGTGTTATACTATATTAAGTTTAAATTAACAGGTATGGAGGCATTTATGGATTTAAGATCGTGCAGTGCATATGAAGTGACAGAGCAGCGGATGATTCCGGAATTGAACAGTGAGGGGTGTCTGCTGAGACATAAAAAGACAGGCGCGAGAGTGGCGCTCCTGTCCAATGACGATGAGAATAAAGTTTTTTATATCGGGTTCCGTACCCCTCCGGCGGACAGTACGGGCGTGGCTCATATTTTGGAACATTCCGTTCTCTGCGGTTCTAGGCAGTTTCCGGTCAAAGACCCGTTTATCGAGCTGGCTCAGGGTTCTCTGAATACCTTTTTAAATGCGATGACGTACCCGGACAAGACAGTCTATCCGGTTGCGAGCTGTAACGACAAAGATTTTCAAAATCTGATGAACGTATATCTGGACGCGGTATTTTATCCGAATATCTATAACGAAGAAAAGATCTTCCGGCAGGAAGGATGGCATTATCAACTTGAAAATGAGGCGGATGAGCTGAAGATCAACGGTGTCGTTTACAATGAAATGAAGGGTGCCTTTTCTTCTCCGGATGATGTGCTGGACCGGGAGGTGTTCAATTCTCTGTTTCCGGATACGCCTTACGGAGTAGAGTCCGGCGGGGATCCGGCCTGCATTCCGGATCTGACGTATGAGAACTTTCTGGATTTTCATGGCAGATATTATCATCCGGCGAACAGTTATATTTATCTGTATGGCAATATGGATATGGCGGAGAGACTGAACTGGCTGGATGAGCAGTATCTGTCTCATTTTGATGCGCTGACGATCGATTCCGAGATCAGACTGCAGCCACATTTCACAGAGCCGGTGGAAGTGAAAAAGGAATATCCGGTGACGGACAGTGAGCCGCTCCGGGGGAACGCATATCTGTCCTATAATACGGTTGTCGGCGATGTCCTGGACCGGGAGCTGTATGTGGCGTTTCAGATTCTCGATTATGTGCTCTGTTCGGCTCCGGGGGCTCCTGTCAAACAGGCGCTGACTGATGCGGGCATCGGCAAGGATATTTACAGTGTATATGAAAACGGCATTCGCCAGCCTTATTTCAGTATTGTTTCTAAAAACGCGGACATCTCTCAGAAAGATGCGTTTCTGGAGACGATCAGAAAGACGTTGGAGGGATTATGCCGTGACGGTATCGATAAGAAGGCGCTGAAAGCGGCGGTCAATTATTATGAATTTAAGTATAAGGAGGCCGATTTCGGATCTTACCCTAAGGGATTGATGTATGGACTGCAGGCGCTTGACAGTTGGCTCTATGATGAGGAGAGACCGTTTCTCCATGTGGAGGCCGACGCTGTCTTTCTCAGTATGAAAGAAAAGGCAGAGAGCGATTATTTTGAAACACTGATCCGTGATTACCTGCTCGCCAATACACACAGATCGGTTGTGCTTGTGGAGCCGGTGCGCAATCTGGCTGCGAAGGAAGAAAGGAAGCAGAGGGAGCGCTTGGCTGCCCTCAAAGACTCCATGAGCGCGGAGGCGCTGGCAGCGCTTGTCAGAGAGACGAAAGCGCTGGAGGCATACCAGGAGACACCGGATACGAAAGAAGCTGTGGAGACGATCCCGCTCCTTCGCCGGGAAGATATGACAAGGAAAGCGGAAGGCTTTTGCAATCGGGAAGAAAAATGTGACGATACTGTCATTTTACATCATGATCTGTTTACGAACGGCATTGGCTATGTGAAGCTCTTGTTTGATGTCGGCAATGTGCCGCGGGAGCTGTTTCCGTATATTGGCATCTATAAGGCTGTTCTCGGCCTGATGAGCACGGAGCGCTACAGTTATGGTGATCTTTTTAACGAGATCAATCTCTGTACGGGCGGCATAGGGACGACGGTTACGACTTATACCAATTCCAAAAATCTCGATGAATACCAGATCAAATTCGAGATTCGGGCAAAGGTATTGTACGAGAATCTGGATAAAGCCTTTGCACTGATGCAGGAGATGATACTGCATACCGTTTTGGATGATGAGAAACGGCTCCATGAGATTATCAGTGAGGCCCGCTCACGGGTGCAGGCGGGCTTTATGAACGCCGGACATACGCTGGCTGCGCTGCGGGCAATGTCGTATTTTTCCAGGGCGGCGGCTATCTCGGAGCAGTTCAGCGGACTGCCGCTGTATCGCCTGCTGGAAGATATTGATGATCATTTTGAGATGCGCGCGCGCGACGTGGTCGATAAGCTCAAAACATTGACCGGAATGATCTTCCGTCCGGAAAACCTGCTTGTGGATTATACGGCAGAAGAGCGCGGAAATAAAGGATTGACCGAATTGGTCAAAAAATTAAAGATGGCACTCCCGCAGGGACCGGTGGAAAAAGAGTGCTATGTGCCGCAGGTGGAGAAGAAAAACGAAGGATTTCTATCATCCGCACAGATCCAGTACGTGTGCCGGGCAGGTAATTTTATCAAAAAGGGATTTCCGTATACGGGCGCGCTGCGGATGTTGAAAGTGATTATGGGATATGAATATCTCTGGAATCAGGTACGTGTAAAAGGTGGCGCCTATGGCTGTATGTGCAGCTTTGGCAGATCGGGAGACAGTTATTTTGTCTCATACCGTGATCCCAATCTGGAGCGGACGATCGAGGCATATGAGAGCGCCTGTGAGTATATCAGAAATTTTGATGCCGATGAACGGACGATGACGAAGTTTATGATCGGTGCGGTCAGTGAGCTTGACATGCCGCTGACGCCATCAGCCAGGGGGGCCCGTTCGCTGACGGCCTACCTGACAAATACTACCTATGAGGAGACACAGAAGGAGCGGGATGAACTGCTTGATGCGCGGGCAGACGACATTCGCAGGCTGGCAGATTATGTGGAAGCATTTTTATCAGACGATTGTCTTTGCGTCGTCGGCAATGAAGGGAAGATCAGAGAGCAGAGCGAACTGTTCCTGCATCTGGAGCATTTGTCAAAAGGGGAAACAGAAGGAGCGTGATTGCTCATTTTCATAGCGGTCACATGATGTTTACTTGCTTTTGCAGAAGAAAATTCGCGAATACCTGTCAAGAACAGGCAGAAACGGAGGGGAATATGAGACAGAGGAGAATTCATTTGTGGTCGGCGGCAGTCCTAGTCATGGCGGCAACCTGCCTGACTGCCTGCGGCAGCAGAAATATGGTATATTATGAGGAGACAGCCGAGGCGGGTATGGCGACGGACGACGGAGCAGTCTATACCAAGAGCGCGGCGGCGGACACCTATGAAGCCTGGCCGGAGGAGGCAGCGGCGGCAGAGGAAGCCGGGGAAGTCATGGAATATCCGGAGGCGAACGATGCAGCCGGGAGCGAGGGAGCAGCCGGGGGCGGGGAAACTCTGCCGGAGCAGACCGCCGTGGAGAAAAAGCTGATCCGCAATGTGAATCTGGAAGTGGAGACGACAGAGTTTGACAATCTGCTCGGCAATCTCACTTCCGAGGTGGCGGCGCTTGGTGGTTATGTGGAGAATTACAGCAGCAGCAACTATTCGGCGGAAGATGCGAGAACTGCGAGCATTGTTGCCAGAATACCGAGCGAGGCGCTCGACGGCTTTCTGGACAAGGTAGCGCAGGAGTCGAATGTCGTATACCGGAATGAGTCGGTCGATGACGTGACTTTGCAATATGTGGATCTCGATACCCGCAAGAAAGCGATGATCGTGGAGCGGGACCGTCTGCTGGAGCTGCTTGAGCGGGCGGAGACAGTAGCGGACATCATTGAGATCGAAAGCCGCCTGTCTGAGATCAATTATGAGATCGAGAGTCTGGAGGCCAGACTGCGCACGATCGACAATCAGGTGACATACAGCACCGTTTACATAAGTATTTATGAAGTGAAGATTTATACTCCGGCAGCCGAGAAAAGCGTCTGGGATAAGATCGCGGACGGATTTGGCAATAATGTATACCGTGTGCTGGACGATCTGGAGAATCTGGTCATCGGGTTTATCATCAGTCTGCCTTATCTCATCGTGTGGATTGTCTTTATCCTTATTCTGCTTTTTGCAGTGGTGCTGTTTTGCAGGATTCTCGGGAAGAGAAAGACAAGATGGGCGGCGGGCCGGCAGGCGCGCAGGCAGAAAGCGGTGGCTGCACGTGGGCAGGATGATTACGAGATCATTCCGACCGGCAATGAGTCTGACGGGGCCGCGGCGGGAGTGAAACCGGCATCGGCGCCGACAGGGGACAAAGAGCCGGAGCAGGAAGGAAAAGCAGGACCGGGAACGGGAGCTGGGAAAGAAAAGGACGGACAGAATGGATAAAACGGAAAAGCAGTATAAAGCGGGATTTGCGGCGTTGATCGGTCGGCCTAACGTAGGGAAATCCACGTTGATGAACCAGATCATCGGGCAAAAGATCGCCATCACATCCAAGAAGCCGCAGACGACAAGGAACCGGATACAGACGGTCTATACTTCGGAGGAAGGGCAGATTGTATTTCTGGACACGCCGGGAATCCACAAGGCCAAAAATAAACTCGGCAATTACATGGTCCATGTGGCGGAGCATACGATCGCGGATGTGGATGTCGTGCTCTGGCTTGTGGAGCCGACGACTTTTATCGGTGCAGGAGAACGGCATATAATCGAAATCCTTAAAAAGTGCAGTACGCCGGTGATTCTGGTCATCAATAAGACGGACACGGTAAAGAGAGAAGAGGTGCTGCTCTTTATCGATACTTACCGCAAAGAGATGGAGTTTGAGGAGATCGTTCCGGTTTCCGCGCTCAGGGGCGATAATACGGATGTTCTCGTCTCCTGTATTATGAAATATCTGCCATATGGGCCTGCGTTCTATGATGAGGACACGGTGACGGACCAGCCGGAACGCCAGATTGTGGCGGAACTGATCCGGGAGAAGGCGCTGCGCTGTCTCGAGGATGAGATACCGCACGGCGTTGCGGTCTCTGTCGAGCGGATGAAGCGCAGGAAGGAGATCATGGATATTGAGGCGACGATCATCTGCGAGAGAGACTCCCACAAGGGGATTATCATTGGCAAGAATGGCAGCATGTTAAAGAAGATCGGTTCTCAGGCCCGCCTTGACATCGAAGACCTCTTACAGAGTAAGGTCAATCTACAGTTGTGGGTGAAGGTGAAAAAAGACTGGCGGGACAGTGATTTTCTCTTGAAAAATTTCGGTTATCGGCAGGAAGAGTGAATGACAGGATCATAACGGCTAAGAAAAATTTGGAAGGAATTGACGGCATCCCCTGCGCATAGAAAACGGAAATGTGCAGACTCTAATCCTATACTGAAGACAGGGGGCGCAAGATGAGAGCAGAAGAAGAATGGGAACGGTTTACCTGTTCCGGCAAAGTCACAGATTATCTGGAATTTAAGGATAAGGAAACAGCGCAGAAGGCCGGCGGCAGGGCAGGAGAGCAGTATTATGCAGGAGTTTATTGTCGTGACAGGGATGGTAATCAAGACGATGCCTGTCGGTGAGTACGACAGAAAGATTACGATACTGACAAAGGAAAGAGGAAAGATTTCTGCATTTGCAAAGGGAGCGAGGCGGCAGACGAGCCGCTTCTCGGCAGCAGCGAATCCTTTCTCTTTTGGTACGTTCAAGTTGTTTCCGGGAAAGACTTCCTATAATGTAATGGAAGCTGACATCAGCAATTATTTTGAAGGCCTGCGGGCAGATTTTGAGGGTGCCTATTATGGCATTTATTTTTTGGAGATTTCGGATTATTATGCAAGAGAGAATAATGACGAAAGAGAAATGTTAAAACTCTTGTATCAATCGATGCGGGCGTTGCAGAACGAACATCTTTTGAACTTGCTGATCCGGTACATATTTGAGATCAGGGCGATGGCTGTCAATGGAGAATTTTCCGATACATTGGAAACGGAGGCGATAGATGTGTCTACTCGCTACGCCGTTTCCCATATTGTGCAGTCGCCGATCGAAAAACTCTATACGTTTACCGTGACTCCCGAAGTTCTTGCAGAACTGGGCAAAATCGCGGGTAAGGCACGGAAACGGGTGATGGACAGGAATTTTAAGAGTCTGGAAGTATTGGATAAATTGTATGTTGAAAATCTGCAGTAACTCCGCTATAATGAAAAAGTTAAGGAGGAAAGTCATGAACAGAAAAATCGTGTTATTATCGTGCGTACTTTTCCTGTTCGCCTGCGGCCTTGCAGGATGTGGGAAAAGCGAAGGCAAAGGACAGGAAGCGGCTGCAGTGGACAGCTATACGGCGGAGATCGGAAAAGACGGCATTGTCACAAGCAATATAGAAGAAGCATTTGCCTCCGAATATTATGACGAAGAGTCTTTGAAAGAATTTATACTGATGGAAGCAGGCCGGTATAACAGCAGAGTGGGGGAGGACCGGATTACAGTCAAGAAACTGGAAGTGAAAAAGGACACGGCCAGGCTGACGATGCAGTTCCAGAGCGCGGAAGATTTTGCAGCATTCAACGGCTATACAATGTTCAGCGGCACGGTGGCGGAGGCCTATGAAGCAGGATTTGATCTGCAGGTAACGCTGGATGATGTGGATACCGAAGGTGATGTTATCACAAGAGATCAGCTCCTGGAGATGGGAAGCCGGGGAATCGTGATCATCGGACTGCAGGCGGGAGAACGTCTGACAGTGAAAACGAGTGGTAAGATACTGTATCAGAGCGGTGCGGAGTCGGTGGAAAAAGCAACAGCGGTAATATCCGGGGACGGGGCGTCGCCGGTCTATCTTGTATATAAACAAAAATAATCTGATTTATGAGAGGAAATGGATCATGAGTGTGGAAAAGACAATGGAGAAGATCGTGGCACTGGCAAAGGCGAGAGGATTTGTGTATCCGGGGTCTGATATTTATGGCGGGCTTGCCAATACCTGGGACTACGGCAACCTTGGTGTGGAACTGAAAAATAATGTGAAAAAGGCGTGGTGGCAGAAGTTCATCATGGAAAATCCTTATAATGTAGGTGTCGACTGTGCGATCCTGATGAATCCGCAGACATGGGTGGCTTCCGGACATCTGGGCGGATTTTCCGATCCGCTGATGGACTGCAAGGAGTGCCATGAGCGTTTCCGGGCGGACAAGATCATAGAGGATTATTGTCAGGAGAAAGGGATTACACTGGAGGAAAGCATCGATGGCTGGAGTCAGGAGAAGATGAAAGCCTTTATCGAAGAGCAGAATATCGCCTGCCCGACATGCGGCAAACATAACTTTACAGACATTCGTCAGTTTAATCTGATGTTCAAGACATTCCAGGGTGTTACAGAGGATGCCAAGAATACGGTATATCTGCGTCCGGAGACCGCGCAGGGCATTTTTGTCAACTTCAAGAATGTACAGAGAACTTCCCGCAAGAAGATTCCGTTCGGGATCGGACAGATTGGAAAATCATTCCGCAACGAGATCACGCCGGGTAACTTTACATTCCGCACAAGAGAATTTGAACAGATGGAGCTGGAATTTTTCTGTGAGCCGGATACGGATCTGGAATGGTTCCGCTACTGGAAAGAATTTTGTATTCGCTGGCTGAAAGACCTTGGCATGAAAGATGAGGAGATGCGGGTGCGTGACCATGATGCGGCAGAACTCTCCTTCTATTCCAAGGCTACGAGCGACATCGAATTTTTGTTCCCGTTTGGCTGGGGCGAGCTTTGGGGGATCGCGGACAGAACGGACTATGATCTCACACAGCACCAGAATACGTCCGGTCAGGATATGACCTATTTTGACGATCAGAAAAACCAGAAATATATTCCTTATGTCATCGAGCCGTCGCTTGGCGCTGACAGGGTAGTGCTTGCTTTCCTTTGCGCCGCTTATGACGAGGAAGAGATTGGGGAAGGTGATGTGCGGACGGTGCTCCATTTCCATCCCGCATTGGCGCCGGTGAAGATCGGTGTGCTGCCGCTGTCGAAAAAGCTGAACGAGGGGGCGGAGAAGGTGTTCACGCAGCTCTCGAAAAAATATAACTGTGAATTTGACGACAGGGGAAATATCGGGAAGAGATACCGCCGTCAGGACGAGATCGGTACGCCGTTTTGCGTTACATACGATTTTGATTCTGAAACTGACAACTGTGTCACAGTTCGTTTCCGCGATTCCATGGAGCAGGAGCGTGTAGCGATCGCAGAACTGGATGCTTATTTTGCCGATAAGTTTACATTCTGATTATAGAAATGATCGCATATTAGGAGGAAATGACGTGAAAGCATACGGTGTAAATGAACTGCGTAAAATGTTTTTGGAATTTTTCGAGAGCAAAGGGCATCTGGCGATGAAGAGTTTTTCACTCGTACCACACAATGACAATAGCCTGCTGCTCATCAATTCCGGTATGGCTCCTTTGAAGCCTTATTTTACCGGTCAGGAGATCCCGCCGCGCAGGAGAGTGACGACCTGCCAGAAGTGTATCCGTACCGGCGATATTGAGAATATCGGTAAGACAGCCAGACACGGCACCTTTTTCGAGATGCTCGGCAACTTTTCTTTCGGGGACTATTTCAAGCGGGAAGCGATCGGCTGGACATGGGAGTTTCTCACGGAAGTGGTAGGACTGGATCCGGACAGATTATATCCGTCCATTTATGAAAACGACGAAGAGGCTTTTGAGATATGGAAAAATGAGATCGGGATTGCGCCGGAGCGCATTTTCCGGTTTGGCAAGGCAGATAATTTCTGGGAACACGGTTCCGGCCCCTGTGGTCCCTGTTCGGAAGTGTACTATGACCGCGGAGAAAAGTACGGCTGCGGAAAACCGGACTGCACGGTAGGCTGTGAGTGTGACCGTTATATTGAGATTTGGAACAACGTGTTTACCCAGTTTGACAATGACGGCAAAGGCAATTATACGGAGCTTGAGCAGAAAAATATCGATACCGGTATGGGACTGGAACGTCTGGCAACCGTTGTTCAGGATGTGGATTCCATATTCGATGTAGATACAATCCGGGCGCTGAGCAGTCGTGTCTGTGAACTGGCCGGCAAAGAATATAAAAAGAAATACGAGTGGGACGTGTCGATTCGTATCGTGACCGATCATATCCGCTCCGCGACCTTTATGATTTCCGACGGCATCATGCCTTCCAATGAGGGCAGAGGATATGTGCTGCGCCGGATCATCCGCCGCGCTGCACGACATGGCAGACTGCTCGGTATCGGCGGTGTGTTCCTCGCAAATCTGAGTAATACGGTGATCGAGGGCAGCAAGGACGGCTATCCGGAGCTGGAAGAAAAGAAAGAATTTATTTTCAATGTATTGACACAGGAAGAAAACAAATTTAACAAGACGATCGATCAGGGACTTACTATCCTCTCGGAAATGGAGAGTCTGATGGAAAAGTCGGGGAAGAAGGAGCTTTCGGGAGCGGATGCCTTTAAACTCTATGATACGTATGGCTTCCCTCTTGATCTGACGAAGGAAATACTGGAAGAAAAAGGGTTCTGCGTGGATGAAGACGGCTTTACGGCTGCGATGAAGGAGCAGAAGGAAAAGGCGAGAGCGGCCCGCAAAGTGACAAATTATATGGGTGCCGATGTGACAGTCTATGAGTCGATTGACCCTGCGGTCACCTCTGCTTTCGTAGGATATGACAGTCTGGAGCATTCGTCGGAGATTTCTGTGATCACGACGGAGACGGAGATCGTGGAGGCGGTCACAGAGGGAGAAAATGGCACGGTGATCGTAGATGAGACACCGTTTTATGCGACGATGGGCGGACAGAACGGAGATACTGGTGTTATATGCGGTCCGGAAGGCGAGTTCCGGGTGAAGGATACCGTGAAGCTGCTCGGTGGAAAGATCGGTCATATCGGTACGGTCACAAAAGGTATGCTGCGCAAGGGGGATCAGGTCACGCTGTCCGTTGATGCGGGGAATCGTGTGGATACGTGCAAAAACCACAGTGCCACCCATCTGTTGCAGAAAGCGCTGCGTATTGTGCTGGGGACGCATGTGGAGCAGGCAGGTTCCTATGTGGACGGCGAGCGACTGCGGTTTGACTTCAGCCATTTCTCGGCGATGACAGAGGAAGAGCTGGCCAGAGCAGAAGCGATCGTCAACGAAGAGATCGCGGCCTCTCTGCCTGTCCTGACGAAGGAAATGACGATTGAAGAGGCGAAGAAGACAGGTGCGATGGCTCTGTTCGGTGAAAAATATGGAGAGACGGTGCGCGTGGTCACGATGGGAGATTTCTCTGTGGAACTGTGCGGCGGTACGCATGTGGCGAACACGGGAACGATCACTGCCTTTAAAATTATCTCCGAGAGCGGCGTGGCTGCCGGTGTCAGAAGAATCGAGGCGCTGACCGGCAAGGGGCTTCTTCATTATTATGACGGACTGGAAGCGACGGTGAAAGAGGCGGCCAGACTGGCGAAGACGACACCTGCTGACCTGACGGATAAAATCCGGCATCTGCTTGCGGAAGTGAAGAGCTTACAGAGTGAAAATGAGGCGCTTAAGAGCAAGGCGGCAAAGGATGCCCTTGGTGATGTCATGGATCAGGTGTGTGAGATCAAGGGAGTGAAACTGCTTGCCTCCAAGGTGAAAGATGTCGACATGAATGGGCTGAGAGAGCTGGGAGATCAGCTCAAGGACAAGCTGGGCGAGGGCGTGGTCGTACTTCTCTCTGAGCAGAGCGGCAAGGTGAACATTGTTGTCATGGCTACGGAAGCGGCGCAGAAAGCGGGTGCTCATGCAGGAAATCTGATCAAGGGCATTGCAGGACTGGTCGGCGGCGGTGGTGGCGGCAGGCCTAATATGGCGCAGGCAGGCGGCAAAAATCCGGCAGGCATCGACAATGCCGTTGCGGAGGCGGCCAAAGTGTTGGAAAGCCAGCTTTAAATCTTTGTATTTTCCTGTAAATATGAAAAATATGGAAGATTTGCAAAAAGAAATAGGAAAAATGGTTGACGTCTGTACGAAATGTGCTATAATAATATATGTGCATGAGAGTGCATAAAAAAATTACCCGGTCAGTCGTGTTGATTCGAAGGGACTGAAGGGAGGTCAGGTGTGGTTTATGTCGAACGTCATCGTAAAAGAAAACGAGACTTTAGATAGCGCTTTACGTCGTTTCAAAAGAAGCTGTGCAAAAGCCGGTATCCAGCAGGAGATCCGTAAAAGAGAGCATTATGAGAAACCAAGCGTAAAACGTAAAAAGAAATCTGAAGCGGCAAGAAAGCGCAAATATAATTAATGAATCTGAAAAGTCCTTGGTGAATACCGGGGACTTTTTGTCACTCGGGAAATATGTCCATGGAAAGGGGAGGAGAATATGTGGAGGAAGGAGATGTTTGGGACAGACATTTACCACATTATAGCATCCTTTATCATATACAGTATATTGGGATGGCTTGTGGAATCAATCTATATGTCTGTCTGTAACAAAAAAATTACGAACCGGGGGTTTGCCAAAGGGCCGTTTTGTCCGATTTATGGATTTGGCGGTGTCATCGGCTATTTGATTTTACATCCTCTGGAGGGAAAATACATACAACTTTATCTGGCCGGAGCGGTGATTGCCACTTTGTTTGAGTTTCTCGTCGGGAAACTGATGCTGGCGGCATTTGGAGAGCTCTGGTGGGATTACAATGAAAAACCGTTTAATTACAAAGGAATCGTATGCCTGGAGAGTACGATTGCCTGGGGGTTTTATGCGGTGATCATTATTATGTTTCTCAACAGAAAGATCATGGGGTTTATCGACAGGTATTCGTATGAGTCAGGAATCAAAGTGTGTACGATTCTTGTGATAGTGGCTTCGTTTGACCTTTTATTCCATCTGGCACAGGCGCTGGGATGGAATGTCGGGAAATATTATGAGAAGATAAAAGAAAAGTACGAAATGTTTCGTGCTCGCTGGTATTAAATTGTGTGCGGACTGCCCGCGGAAATTTGTGTATAATGTTTCGGGAAAATTCATATATATGTGACAGAACTCACGAGCAGGAGTGATGTTGTGAAACGAAACAAATACAGGATTTTGGCTTTGGCAGTCTGTTTTTCAGTCATGCTGAGCAGTCTGACATTTCGTTGTCCGGATACATATGCTGCCGGAGCTGCGGAGGATACAGAAGAGACGGAATCCGCAAGTGTGGATATTGCGGCGCCCTCAGCGATCCTGATGGAGGCGTCTACCGGGCAGGCGATCTTTGAACGGGATGCACAGGAGCGCAGAAGTCCGGCCAGCATTACAAAGATCATGACTTTGTTGCTGATCTTTGACAGTCTGGAGGCGGGCAGGATTCGTCTGGAAGACGAGGTTATCACGAGCGCCCATGCCAAGTCGATGGGCGGGTCTCAGGTATTCCTGGAAGAAGGAGAGGTACAGACGGTCGATACATTGATCAAATGTATCACGGTGGCCAGCGGCAATGACGCTTCTGTGGCGATGGCGGAACATATCGCCGGATCGGAAGAAGAATTCGTGGCGATGATGAACAAAAAGGCGGAAGAACTCGGCATGGTGGACACTCATTTTGAGGACTGCTGCGGCCTGACCAACTCGGATAACCATTACACGACGGCAAGAGATGTGGCACTCATGTCGAGGGCGCTGATCACGGAGCATCCGGAAATTTATCAATATACGAAAATATGGATGGAGGATATTACTCATACAACCAAACAGGGGAGCAGTCAGTTCACGTTGTCAAGCACGAATAAACTGTTGAAACAATATCCTTACACGACCGGACTGAAGACCGGTTCCACAGACAAGGCCAAATATTGTCTGTCAGCCACGGCCAATAAAGACGGCATTGATCTGATCGCGGTCGTAATGGCGGCGCCGGATTACAAAATCCGTTTTCAGGACGCGATCAAACTGCTGAACTATGGATTTGCGGTCAGCAGTGTCTATACGGACGAGAACAAAGAGCAGCTTTCTGCCGTGAAGGTATCCGGCGGTGTGACGGAAACGGCTGGAACGGCCTACAAAGAGGCGTTCCGCTATCTTGACGTCAAAGGCAGTGACATGAGCCAGATCCAGAAAGAGATCCGGCTGCCGGAGGAAGTACAGGCGCCTGTGAGAGCAGGAGACATAGCGGGTAAGGCAGTCTATACGCTGGGAGGAAAAGAAATCGGTACGGTGGATATTCTTTTTACCGATACGGTGGAGAAAGCGACATACCGTGATTATGTGAAAAAGGTATTTCAACTTTTCTTTTGATGGTACTTTTATAATTCAGGAATCCATGATATACTAACAGGCATGTGGTATTTATTATCGATATTGTTTATCGTCATTTTCTGGGGTGTCGCTGTAATTGTCCGCGACATGAACCGCTTTGTGATCGTTCCCTATGAGATACGGTCGCGTAAAATAAAACATAAGTATACGTTTGTCATGCTCTCGGACCTGCACAATAAATCGTATGGCAGGGACAATGAGAAGCT
The DNA here is from genome assembly GCA_037015955.1 of Lachnospiraceae bacterium JLR.KK008. NCBI lineage: Bacteria > Bacillati > Bacillota > Clostridia > Lachnospirales > Lachnospiraceae > Lachnospiraceae bacterium JLR.KK008. The sequence goes on along the minus strand of CP143548.1, from coordinate 1,963,603 downwards.
GGTCCGGGCGATCATGGATTGCCAGCCGGACAGTGTCATGACGGCGGGAGATATGTATACATCCAAAGAGGGAACTGGGTTTGACAATGCGCTGGCATTGCTGGAGGCGTTGTCAAAGCGGTTTCCTGTTTATGTTGCAAACGGTAATCATGAACACAAGACAAGCGAGAGTCGTAAGGCATTCGGGGATCTGTATGACCGCTATATGGAGCGGCTGCACGCATGTGGAATCCGCACGCTTGTCAATGAACATGTGTCTTTGCCCGATTACAATATTGATCTGTGCGGCTGCCAGATCGAGCGCAAATATTTTCAGCATTTCAGGAAAAGAGAGATGCCGGAAGGCTATATGGAAAACCTGACGGGCAAGGCAAGCAGAGACAGGTTCCAGATACTACTGGCGCACAATCCCCTTTATTTTGAAGAATATGCCGGGTGGGGCGCTGATCTGGTCCTTTCCGGTCATGTGCACGGCGGTATTGTCAGGCTGCCGTTTCTGGGCGGCGCCGTCTCTCCGGCGTTTACTCTGTTTCCGAAGTATGACGGCGGTCGGTTTGAGAGAGCCGGCAGTACGATGCTGCTCGGCAGGGGACTGGGGACTCATACGTTGCCCGTGCGGATGTGGAATCCGGGGGAAATCGTGCTGGTGACGTTGCTGCCGGAGGAAAGAAGGGAAAAGCATGGCGCTGTTAGTAAAGCTGCAGGCGTTTGAAGGTCCGCTGGATCTTCTTCTGCATCTGATTGATAAAAACAAAGTAGATATTTATGATATTCCGATCGTGGAAATCACAGAGCAGTATCTGGACTATATCCGGCAGATGGAGCAGGCAGATATGAATGTGATGAGTGAGTTTCTCGTGATGGCGGCTACTCTGCTCGATATCAAGTGCAAAATGCTGCTTCCGAAAGAGGTCAATGAAGAGGGAGAGGAAGAAGACCCGAGAGCGGAGCTGGTGGAAAAGCTGTTGGAGTATAAGATGTATAAATATATGTCTTATGAGCTGAAAGACCGGCAGATCGATGCGGGACGCAGTCTGTTTAAGAAGAGAACGCTGCCAAAAGAGATTGCAGAATATCAGCCGCCGGTCGACTATGAACAGCTTCTCAGCAGTCTGACACTCACCCGTCTGCACACGGTCTTTCGGGATATGATCAGGCGACAGGAGGACCGTATCGATCCAATCAGGAGTAAGTACGGCAAGATCGAAAAAGATGAGATCAATATGGATGAAAAGTCCGCGTATATTGAGACCTGTATCAGAGAGCGCAGGAAGCTGAGCTTTCGCAGTCTGCTGCAGAAGCGGGGCAGTAAGATGGAGATGATTGTCACTTTCCTCGTGATTCTGGAGCTGATTAAGACAGGAAAGATACGAATCGAACAGGAAGATATTTTTGACGATATTCTGATTGAATATGTGGAAGCGGCTTAATGCTTTGGAATGGAAAGTAGAGGTACGGAAGATTTGGACAGAAAAAAGGCGGAAGCGGTGATCGAGGCGGTCTTGTTTACGATGGGCGAGTCTGTGGAGATTTCCAAACTGGCAGAGGTGATCGGAGAAGATCCAAAGACGACGAGAGAGATTGTAACCGGGATGATGCAAAAGCTGGAGGATGAAGGGCGAGGGATCTCCATCATTGAGCTGGAAAACGCATATCAGATGTGTACGAAGGGGGAACTGTACGAGTACCTGTTGCAGATTGCCAAAACACCAAAGAAATATGTGATGACGGACGCTCTGCTGGAGACATTATCGATCGTGGCCTATAAACAGCCAATCACAAGGCTGGAGGTAGAAAAGGTCAGAGGCGTCAACAGTGATCATGCGGTGAACCGTCTCGTGGAATTCGGGCTGGTGGAAGAAGTGGGCAGGCTGGATGCGCCGGGAAAGCCCCTGTTATTTGGCACGACACAGGAATTTCTGCGCAGCTTCGGGGTTCGCTCGCTGGATGAGCTTCCGGCCCTGAATGAAGAACAGATCGACGATTTCCGGCATCAGGCGGAGGAAGAGATTGATCTGAAGGTAGATGTCTGAGAGCATACCATTCGAAAGGAATGAAATGGTATGCTCTTTTCATATATATGGAGGTAAGGAAGCATATGGACGGATAAGATGGGCAGGAAATATCAGGTTGCAATCATTCTTTTGCTGCTTTGTCTGGCGTTTTGGACGGCGTCGACGTCAGCGGTGGAAAATACCGAAGAGAGGAAGCAGGAGCAGACAGTCACCGGAGAGACAGAGCTGGAACAGACGATCACCGGAGAGGCGGAGCAGGAGCAGACAGTCACCGGAGAGGCGGAGCAGGAGCAGACGGTCATCGGAGAGACAGAGCAGGGGCAGACGGTTACCGGCGAGACAGATCAGCAGGCGGCCAGCGCACAGAGGGAGGAACAGAAGCAGGCGCTGACAAACAAGCTGTATGCCAGAGCAGCGGTGCTGATCGATATGGACAGCGGAAGAGTACTCTATGAGAAAAACGGGACAGATGTGCTTCCGATGGCCAGTACGACGAAGATCATGACTTGTATCATGGCGCTTGAACTCGGGGACAGAGAGGAGACAGTGACGGCATCCGCTTATGCGGCAGGACAGCCGAAAGTGCACTTGGGAATGCAGAAAGGAATGTCTTATCAAATGGACGACCTTCTGCATTCTCTTATGTTAGAGTCACACAATGATTCTGCAGTTGCGATTGCGGAACATCTGGGAGCTAAAGAGCTTGGCCTGCCGGAGGCGAGTGAACGGACGAAGGAAGAGAGCAGGGAGGCGGTCAAAGTTTTCTGCGACAAAATGACAGAAAAGGCCAGAGAGATTGGCTGTGAGCATACCTGTTTTCTGACACCGAACGGCCTCGATGCAGAGGCGGAAGGGACAGACGGGGAAATGATCGTCCATTCGACTACGGCGGAGGATCTGGCGAGGATCATGCGCTACTGTATTACGCAGTCTGAGTGCAGAGACGAATTTCTGGAGATCACGCAGTCTGCCTCCTGGGCTTTTACAGATACGGAAGGTAAGAGAAACTATTCCTGTAACAATCACAATGCGTTCCTGACGATGATGGATGGCGTGCTGTCCGGCAAGACCGGGTTCACGAACCAGGCAGGCTATTGTTATGTGGGCGCTCTGGAGCGGGACGGGAAACAGTTTGCTCTGGCGCTGCTTGCCTGCGGCTGGCCGAATCATAAGACATGGAAATGGTCTGACAGCAGAGCTTTGTTTACGTATGGGCTGGAAAATTATCAGTACCGGGAGTTTGCACCACAGACAGCATTGGCGCCGATTCCGGTCATGGACGGGGCCGCGGAGGATGGGAATCCGTTCCATGAGGTGGCTGTCACAGTGCGGAAGCAGGAAGAAGTACTGCCGGTTCGCCTGTTGACGGCGGAGGGGGAAGAAGTAGTGGCGCAGGCAGAGATCAGAAAGGTTCTTCAGGCGCCGGTGAAAGAGGGGGAAGAGGTAGGGTGCATCACTTATTATCTTGTCGATGGCAGCGGCGAGCGGCAATATCTGGCCGAAGAGGCGATATGTGCCGGAGCCTCAGTGGAACAGAAAGACTTTTTATTTGTAGTTACTTACCTATGGAAGCAATACCTGTTATGACAGAAGTGTCGGGAAAATGACTCTCTAATTTTTGCAAATTTCGTGTGATTGGAACTAGGCAGACCCTTCCTTTTATGATATACTTTTATATACGTGGGAGAACGGCTTGTTATCTTTTTCCACAAAAAACGTTTTATTATTTACTATTTATATAAAATGGAGGGCTGAAAAAATGAGTACTACTTCACAAGCGAGTCAAAGAATCACAGCTTTGCTCGATGAAAACAGTTTCGTTGAAATCGGTGCGCGCATTACTGCCAGAGCCACAGATTTTAATCTGAAACAGACGGAAACTCCTTCTGACGGTGTTGTCACCGGTTACGGAGTGATCGACGGCAGTCTTGTGTATGTATACAGTCAGGACGCTTCCGTATTAAACGGCAGTGTCGGCGAAATGCATGCAAAGAAAATTGCAAACCTCTACGATCTGGCGTTAAAGACAGGCGCACCTGTCATCGGACTGATCGAGTCTGCGGGACTCAGACTGCAGGAAGCGACGGACGCTTTGAACGGTTTTGGCGAGATCTATAAAAAACAGGTGATGGCATCGGGCGTGATTCCGCAGATCAACGCTGTTTTTGGCGTGTGCGGCGGCGGGCTTGCCGTTGCTTCCAGCCTTGTGGATTTCACTTTTATGGAAGAAAAGAAAGCAAAACTGTTTGTCAATGCACCGAATGCGCTGGAAGGCAATACGACACAGAAATGTGACAGTGCGTCTGCGGCATTCCAGAGCGGAGAGACAGGCGTGGCAGATGTCGTTGCTGATGAGGCGACCGTACTGGCTAAGATTCGTGAACTTGTTTCCATGCTGCCGGCGAACAATGAAGACGACAGCTCTTACACAGAGTGCACGGATGATTTGAACAGAGCGTGTGAAGACCTTGCAAACTGTGTGGGAGATACCTCCATTGCCCTGTCGACGATTTCCGACAACAATGTCTTCTTTGAGATCAAAGAGAACTATGCGAAAGAAATGGTGACAGGATTTATTAAGTTAAACGGGATGACGGTAGGAGCCGTTGCCAACAGGACGGAAGTCTATGATGAAGAAGGCAAAGTGGCGGACAAGTTTGACGCTGTCCTGACCAAAAAGGGCTGTGAGAAAGCGGCTGATTTTGTCAATTTCTGTGATGCGTTTGAAATTCCGGTATTGTCGCTGACTAACGTAAAGGGATATGAAGCGACACTGTGCTCCGAAAAAGGGATTGCCAAAGCAGCGGCAAAACTGACGGCGGCATTTGCGGGCGCTACTGTTCCGAAAGTCAATGTGATCATCGGCAAAGCATATGGCAGTGCTTATGTGACAATGAATTCCAAAGCAATCGGCGCAGACATTACGATCGCCTGGCCGGATGCCGAGATCGGCATGATGGATGCCAAACTGGCAGCGAAGATCATCTGCGACGGACAGGGTGCGGAGGCGATCGACGCATGTGCGGCAGAATATGCCAAGCTGCAGACGAGCGTGGAAAGTGCAGCCAGAAGAGGATATGTGGATGAGATCGTGGAAGCGGCAGAGACGAGAAAGTACATAATTGGCGCTTTTGAGATGCTGTTTACAAAGAGAGAAGATCGTCCGGCTAAGAAGCATGGAACAGTATAATTAAGAAAGGATGATACTTAATATGAAAAAATTGCTGTTAGTATTAGGTATGATTGCCTGTGTTCTGGGTCTTACGGCCTGCGGCTCCGAGGAGAAAGAGCCGGCGGCGATGCGGATGGTCCCGAAGGAACAAGTGATCGCCCTGGCGGAGCGGGAGATACAACAGCTCAGTGGCTTCACCCTGATCGAAGTGACGGAAGAGGATCTGGAACTGACGGACGATATGTATGCCGCAGCGATCAGAGGCTGGAAGTCCGCACAGGATGATATGGGTACTTTCCAGGAGATCACAGGCCACGAGATAGAGTATGACAACATGACAGTCACCGACACCGTATCGGTACACGGCTCTGTCAGAGATGCGAAAGTGGAGATCATCTGGGAGATCGACAAAAAGAACGGAACGATCGAGGCGACGAGCATCGCCACGAATGTGGAATATTCTTTTGGGGAATTGATGACAACGGCGGCGCTGAACACCGTGATCGGTATGGGCACCGTGTTTACCGTACTGATTCTGATCAGCATCATCATTTCTGCATTTGTATATATACCGAAGATCCAGGCGGCATTCTCTAAAAAGAGCAAACAGCCTGAGGAGAAGAAAGAAGCACCAGCGGCAGTAGCCGCTGCACCGGTCGCTGCAGAGGAAGAAGATCTGACAGACGATCTGGAACTTGTTGCCGTGATCGCAGCAGCCATTGCTGCCAGCGAGGGCGCTGCTTCCACAGACGGATTTGTGGTAAGGAGTATCAGAAGAGCAAATACGAATAAATGGCAGAGAGCCTAACGAACAGGAGGATATTGAGATGAAAAATTATACCATTACCGTAAATGGAAACGTATATGATGTAGTAGTAGAGGAGGGAGCATCCACAGGTGCAGCACCTGCAGCGGCTCCGAAGGCTGCACCGAAAGCAGCACCCAAGGCAGCTCCGGCGGCAGCACCCAAGGCATCCGGCGCAGCAGGCAGCATTAAGGTAGAGGCCGGTGCGGCAGGTAAGGTGTTCAAGATCGAGGCAAGTGTGGGACAGGCGTTAAAGGCTGGTAATCCTGTTGTAATCCTGGAAGCTATGAAGATGGAGATTCCGGTTGTCGCTCCTTCTGACGGCACGGTGGCAAGTATTGATGTGGCAGTGGGTGATCCTGTTGAGGCAGGCGCTTTGCTTGCAACATTAAATTAATTACTGTCACGTGAGCGCGAATGACAACAGGAGGTCGATAAAATGTCTTATATAGCAACAACATTAGACAATCTGGTGCATCAGACGGCATTTTTCAATCTGACGATTGGAAATTACGTTATGATTGCAGTGGCTTGTGTATTTCTTTATCTTGCTATTGCAAAAGGATTTGAACCGCTCCTTTTGACTCCGATAGCATTCGGTATGCTGCTCGTCAACATCTATCCTGACATTATGATGTCAATCGAAGATTCTGCTAACGGCGCAGGCGGCTTACTGTATTATTTCTATTTATTAGATGAATGGGCGATCCTTCCTTCCCTGATCTTCATGGGAGTAGGCGCTATGACTGATTTCGGTCCTCTCATTGCGAATCCGAAGAGCTTTCTGCTCGGCGCAGCGGCGCAGTTTGGTATTTTTGCGGCGTATTTTGGTGCGATTGCAATGAATTTCAACGACAAGGCAGCCGCCGCTATCTCCATCATCGGTGGAGCGGACGGCCCGACGTCTATTTTCCTTGCAGGTAAGCTGGGACAGACGTCTCTGCTCGGACCGATCGCAGTTGCGGCATATTCCTATATGTCTCTCGTTCCGATTATTCAGCCACCGATTATGAAGCTGCTGACGACGGAGCAGGAGAGAAAGATCAAGATGGGGCAGCTTCGTCCGGTATCCAAACTGGAGAAGATCCTTTTCCCAATTATCGTTACGATCGTCGTATGTATGATCCTTCCGACGACGGCGCCTTTGGTTGGTATGCTGATGCTCGGTAATCTGTTCCGGGAGTCGGGCGTTGTCAGACAGTTGACCGATACGGCATCCAATGCACTGATGTATATTGTCGTTATTTTGCTCGGTACTTCCGTAGGCGCAACGACAAGTGCGGAGGCATTCCTGAACTGGGATACGATCAAGATCGTCATTTTAGGTCTGATTGCCTTTGCTTTCGGTACGGCGGCAGGCGTTATCTTTGGTAAGATCATGTGTAAGATGTCGGGTGGTAAGGTGAATCCTCTGATCGGTTCCGCAGGTGTGTCCGCAGTGCCGATGGCAGCCAGAGTCTCTCAGAAAGTCGGTGCGGAGTCAGATCCTACCAACTTCCTGCTGATGCACGCTATGGGACCTAACGTAGCCGGCGTTATTGGTACCGCAGTGGCAGCCGGAACATTTATGGCCGTATTTGGCGTATTCTAAGACAGGAGGAAAATGAAAAATGGAAAAGAAACCAATTAAAATAATGGAAACCGTTTTGCGTGACGCGCATCAGTCACTGATTGCGACGAGAATGCCTACCGACATGATGCTTCCGATCGTGGAAAAGATGGATCAGGTCGGCTACCATGCAGTAGAGTGCTGGGGAGGCGCTACGTTTGACGCATCGCTGCGTTTCCTGAAGGAAGATCCGTGGGACAGACTGCGCAAGCTGCGTGACGGCTTTAAAAATACAAAATTGCAGATGCTGTTCCGTGGACAGAATATTCTCGGTTACAGACCATATGCAGATGACGTGGTAGACAGCTTCGTTGAGAAGTCGATCGCCAACGGTATCGATATTATCCGTATTTTTGACTGCCTGAACGATCTGCGCAATCTGCAGGCGGCAGTCAATGCGACAAACAAGATTAAGAAACAGGAAGGCAGAGGCCATGCTCAGGTAGCGCTTTCCTATACGCTCGGTGATGCCTATACGATGGAGTACTGGGTGGATATGGCGAAGAAGATCGAGGAGATGGGCGCGGATTCTATCTGTATCAAAGATATGGCCGGTCTGCTAGTGCCTTATAAGGCATCCGAGATGATTGCAGCTATGAAGGGCGCGACGAAGCTGCCGATCCAGTTACATACGCATTATACTTCCGGCGTCGCTTCCATGACATATCTGAAGGCGGTGGAAGCAGGCGTTGATGTGATTGACTGTGCGATTTCTCCGTTTGCGATGGGAACTTCCCAGCCGGCAACGGAAGTGTTGGTTGAGACATTTAAGGGTACGCCGTATGATACCGGGTATGACCAGAATATTCTCGCTGAGATCGCTGATTACTTCAGACCGTACAGAGACGAGTGTCTGGCAAACGGCCTGCTCAATCCGAAGGTGATGGGCGTGGATATTAAGACGCTTCTCTACCAGGTACCGGGCGGTATGCTGTCCAATATGGTGAGCCAGTTGAAAGAGCAGAATGCGGAAGATAAATACTATGATGTGCTTCGGGAGATTCCGGCCGTACGGAAAGACCTCGGTGAGCCGCCTCTCGTTACACCGTCTTCTCAGATCGTTGGTACCCAGGCTGTATTTAACGTACTGATGGGTGAGAGATACAAGATGGCGACAAAGGAGACGAAAGCAGTGCTCCGCGGTGAATATGGCCAGACAGTAAAACCGATGAGTCAGGAAGTTATCGATAAGGTTATTCCGGGTGAGAAGAGAATTACCTGCCGTCCGGCTGACTTGATCGAGAATGAGATGGATAAACTGGAATCCGAAATGAAAGAATGGAAACAGCAGGATGAGGACGTGTTGTCCTACGCACTGTTCCCGCAGGTTGCAACTGACTTCTTTAAGTATCGTCAGGCGCAGCAGGAAAAAGTGGATATGACAGAGGCCGATACGAAAAACGGCGCTTATCCGGTATAAATAAAAAAGAAATCCGCCTGCCTTTGGCAAAAGCCAGGGTCGGCGGATTTTTTGTCGTACAGGAATTTCTTATACGATAACAAACATACTACGCAGCTCGCGGAGTGGAAATTACTACGGAGGCAGTCTGTTCACACGCAGCAAATTGCGTATGTGCGACTATTTTTCTTCCTTGTCATGTTCCTCGTTTTTGATTTCCCAGTGGATGAGGAAAGTCAACAGCGCCCTCAGGGCGATAATGCTGGCTACGATAAGGATTTCCCGAAATTCTCTTACGGCTACCGTTCTGAGGATCTCACTGCCGAGCTTAAATTCCAGGCCCATGGCCAGCCCCTTGGCGAGGTTCAGACGAATATCTGAATTTTTGCGGATGTAGTCCACAATACCATGGAGACAGGCGATGATGATAATGAATACACCCACAAACTCAAACAATAAGATGGCATAGGATACGATGGTATTTAGAAGTGACACTAAAATAGATTCCATAAAGCGGTTTCCTTTCATTCGTAAAATTCTTCTTTTATTATATCGCAGATAGACAGGCGCGACAAGCATCGCGTCACTTTCTCTGGTGGAAACCGATATGAATTTGGAAAATTTGACTCTTTTATTTCACTATATTTTTTATTCCCCTTTAATGTTCTTTTAATCTTTCTGTCGTATGATAAGATTATCAAAAGAAACTATGCAAAATATGTGATATGGAGCATAAGATAAGCAAAGAGGGGAGTATTTAAAAGGAGGAATAGAAATATGAAGGGAAGAAACAGAAAAAGATTAGCAGCGGCAGGTATACTTTTGAGCTTTGGAGCGGCGCTTCTGGTTTCCGGGCAGCGGATATTGGCAGCTCCGGCGGCGGACATTGGAACAGAGGGAGCAAAGCAGGCGGTCTATACATGTAGTGGGCTTACGGCAGATCAGATCACCTTTCTGGAGATCAAAGAGGACTACGACGATGGATTAAAACGATACGAAGTAAAGTTTCTGGCGGGAAACTATAAATTTGAGTACGATGTGGACAGCGCCAGCGGCGTCGTTGTAAAGGGAGAGTTCGAGATGCAAAATACCGTGCCCCCGACAACGGTGACACCGGTACCGACGCCTCCGGGAACATCAACGGAGAAGCCGGCGCAGACTGCCAACATAGAGAAAGATAAAGCTGTACAGATCGCAACAAGTCATGCGAGAGTCAGTGCAGACAGCGTCAGAAAATTAGAGGTCAAATTTGATTATGAGGATGGGGTTCCGGTTTATGAGATTGATTTTGTGGTAGGTCAACTGGAATATGAATACGAGATCCATGCAGTAAACGGAACGATTCTTTCCTATGACATTGATGACTGAGGGTCTGCGGAAAAAGGGAGTATAAAGATAAAACGTGAATAAACAGGGGAAAAACTCCGGGTTGTCAACAGACAGCCCGGAGTTTTATTGTCTGTATTCCATGATAAAATCCTGGTAAACGCGGGAGGTATCTTGACATTTTCTGGGATCTGTATTAACATAACATGTGTTACTGGGGTTATGATTCTAAGGAGAAATTATGGCAAGGAAAGCAACTGTTACGGAAGATATGATTCTGGACAGCGCTTTTGCGCTGATGCGGGAGGAAGGCTTTGAACAGGTGACGGCGAGAAAGCTGGCGGCGAAGGCAGGCTGCTCCACACAGCCGATATTCCGTATGTATGAAAATATGGAAGAAGTGGTCAGCAATGTATATCAAAAAGCGATTACATATTTCGAAGATTTTTATACGGCCTGTCCATGGAATGAGGAACTTCCTTTTATTAATCTGGGAATGGCTTATATTCGTTTTGCTACGGTGGAGAAAAATATGTTTCGTCTGTTATTTTTGTCGGAACATCGCGGAGAACGCAGTATGTATGAGCTTCTGAACGGCAGTCAGGGAGTTGTCAGCAAAGACGCTGCCAAGGCGAAGGCAGCGGGTGTCAGAAGTCCGGGGGAACTGTTTATGAAAATGTGGATTTTTATCCACGGAGCAGCCTGTATGTCTCTGACAGGCGATTTTGATCTGACGGAGGAAGAGACATTGACTTTATTGGTGAATTCCTATCGTGCGTATGCAGAAGTGGTGGAGTGAGAGGTGGAATGGAACAGAGCAGACATGATATTATCGCACGAATGAATGAAAGATTCCCTCATATGAGTAAGAGCCATAAGCGGATTGCCGCTTTTATCATGGATCACTATGATCAGGCGGTATTTATGACGGCGGCAAAACTGGGAGAGAAGCTGGGGATCAGTGAATCCACGGTTGTTCGTTTTGCTTCCGGGCTTGGCTATGAGGGCTATCCGGAATTTCAGAAAGCGCTGGAGGAATGGGTACAGAATAAGCTCAGTACGGTACAGAAGATCAGAGTCAAGTATGGAAAAAGTACACAGTCTGAAATTTTAAGCGCTGTTCTCTCTGCGGACATGGAAAAGATTCAGGATACAATGGATAATCTGGACCCGGTCGCCTTTGAGACTGCAGTGGACACCATCTTGGAGGCCAGGAATGTCTATATTATAGGCATCAGAAGCTGCGGACCGCTGGCTGATTTCCTGAGCTTTTATCTGCATATGATACGGGGAAATGTTCGTCTGATCAGCACAACCAATATCAGTGAGATATTTGAGCAGATGATACGGGTCGATGAAAAGGATGCGGTCGTCGGTATCAGTTTTCCCAGGTATTCCATGCGTACATTGAAAGCGATGGAGTTTGCAAACGACAGAAATGCCAAAGTGATCGCAATTACGGACAGCGTACATTCCCCGATGAATCTCTATTCGTCCTGTAACCTGCTGGCGCGCAGCGATATGGTGTCGATTGTGGATTCTCTAGTGGCTCCCCTGAGTGTGATCAATGCACTGGTGGTGGCGCTTTGCCTCAAACGACCGGAGGAAGTGAAGCGGGGACTTGAGACACTGGAAGCTGTGTGGGATACGTATCAGGTATCGATGAACGACGAGATCAATTATATACGGGAAGAACCGATTTTGAACTATTCCCTGAAAAAGGAAAAAGATGAGTAGAGTGATCGTGATCGGCGCAGGGGCGGCAGGGATGATGGCGGCTTTGCGCGCAGCAGAATGTGGGGCACAAGTAATTGTGCTGGAAAAAAACGAAAAGATGGGGAAGAAGATATACATTACCGGTAAGGGAAGATGTAATCTGACTAACGCCTGTGATACGGAGGCTCTGTTTGCCCATGTGACCCGTAATGCAAAGTTTCTGTACAGTGCCTTTTATGGATTTTCTAATTTCATGGTGATGGATTTTTTTGAGCATAACGGCTGTCCTCTGAAGACAGAGCGTGGAGAACGGGTGTTTCCGGTATCTGATCATGCCTCCGATGTGATTCGTACCCTGGAGAGGACATTGAGAGAAAAGCAGGTGCAGATTCGTCTGCATACGGAGGTCAGAGAAGTTCTGCAGGAGGAAGATAAAATAACAGTAGTAGTGTTAAAGAACGGGGAACGGATCGCTGCGGACGCTGTTGTGATCGCTACGGGAGGACTTTCTTATCCGACCACCGGTTCTACCGGAGACGGTTATCAAATGGCAGAGAAATTGGGGCATAGCATAGCGGAGCTGTCGCCTTCTCTCGTTCCCTTTGAGGTCGCTGGAAAGTACCCGCAGGAATTACAGGGGTTATCTTTGAAGAATGTAAGCGTGGCACTGCACTGCGAAGGAAATGCAAAACCTCTCTATCAGGGGTTTGGAGAAATGCTGTTCACACACTTTGGCTTGAGCGGGCCGCTGATATTAAGTGCCAGCTGTTATTATCATGACACAAAAGATAAAAATAGCAAATGTTATATAACGTTGGATTTAAAACCGTCTCTGACGGAAGAGCAGTTGGATAAGCGGATCTTGCGGGATTTTACTGAGAATCAGAATAAACAGTTTAAAAATGTACTGGGAGGGCTATTTCCGTCTAAACTGATTCATGTTATGATAGAGCTGTCCGGCATCTCTCCGGACAAGGCGGTTAATGAGATCACGAAGGAAGAGCGAAAACAGTTTGTCTCTGTGATTAAGAACTGGAAATTAGAGGTCAGGGGAACGAGAGATTACGCGGAAGCGATTGTTACAAGGGGAGGGATTCGGGTAAAGGAAGTAAATCCTTCTACGATGGAATCCAGAAAAGTAAAGGGACTCTATTTTGCAGGAGAGGTTTTAGATCTTGATGCGCTGACAGGAGGGTTTAATCTGCAGATCGCTTGGTCGACCGGGTATCTGGCAGGAGAACATGCCGCTGTGACAAGTGCAGACCGGTGAGACAGTGTTCGCTGCAAAGGGCGCTGCGGCCGGAGAAGGAAGGCTTGTCCCAAAAGGGACAACATAACGGGATACGGAAGATATGGTAAGAATGAGCATACAGGAGGCGGAAGATGAGTCATAATGTGGCGATCGATGGTCCTGCGGGAGCAGGGAAGAGTACTGTCGCAAAAATAATCGCAAAGGAACTGAATTATATTTATGTCGATACGGGCGCCATGTATCGGGCGATGGCTCTGTTTATGATCAGAAGCGGCATCAGTCCGCAGGAGCCGGAAAGGATTGGTGAGAAATGTGAGGAGGCGGACATAACAATCCGCTACGAAAATGGAGAACAGGTCGTTCTCTTAAATGGTGAGAATGTGAACGGGCTGATACGGACACAGGAAGTGAGTAACATGGCCTCGGTCAGTTCGGCGCATCCGCGTGTGCGGGAAAAACTTGTCCGTCTGCAGCAACAGCTTGCAGAACGGGAAAATGTCGTTATGGATGGGCGGGACATCGGAACCTGTGTGCTGCCGCAGGCAGAGGTAAAGGTTTACCTGACCGCCAGTGTGGCTGTCCGGGCAAAGCGTCGGTTTGATGAGCTGATCGCCAAAGGAGAGTCGTGCAGTCTGCCGGAGATCGAGGCGGAAATCCGGGAGAGAGACCGTCGTGATATGACACGCGACATTTCACCACTGAGACAGGCGGAGGATGCCATATTGATCGATTCTTCCGATCTGAATGTCACGGAAGCGGCGGAGGCGGTCATACGGCTGTGCGGAGGAAAAGGATGGAAGTGATTCTTGCACAGAGCGCCGGATTTTGTTTTGGCGTCAAACGGGCGGTGGATACCGTCTATGAACTGGCTGAGAGTGGCAGGGATATTTACACGTATGGTCCGATTATTCATAATGAAGAAGTCGTAAGTGACCTTGAGAAAAAAGGTGTGAAGATGCTGCGGGACAACTCTGATCTGGAGGCGCTGGAGAGTGGGACGGTCGTCATCCGTTCTCACGGCGTGTCAAAAGAGATCTGCCGTATAATAGAAGAGAAAGGGCTGGAATGCGTCGATGCGACCTGCCCCTTTGTCAAGCGAATCCATAAGATTGTGGAGAGAGAGAGCAGGGAAGGGAAGCAGATCGTGATCATCGGCAATTCCCGGCACCCGGAGGTGAAGGGGATCATGGGCTGGTCCGAGACACCTGCGATCGTCATTGAGTCTGAGGAAGAGGCGGAAAATTTTGTGTGTCTGGACGGAAAAGACATCTGTCTCGTGTCGCAGACGACATTTAACTACAATAAATTTCAAGATTTAGTTGAAATTATGAAAAAAAAAGGTTACAATATTAGTGTTGTGAACACTATATGTAACGCAACTGAGGAGAGACAGGCGGAAGCGGCAGCAATCGCCTCCCAAGTTGATGCTATGATAGTAATCGGAGGAACTCACAGTTCCAATACAAGAAAACTGTATGAAATATGCAGGAAGGAATGTGAGAACACCTGTTTTATACAGACACTGGATAACGTGCAATTAGACTTTCCTAATTCTGTTTTTCGAGTGGGTATTACTGCAGGGGCATCGACCCCGAATAATATTATTGAGGAGGTTCAAAATTATGTCAGAGTTAACTTTTGAACAAATGTTAGACGAGTCGTTTAAGACAATACATGCAGGAGAGGTAGTCGAGGGCACGATCATTGATGTGAAACCGGATGAAGCGGTTCTTAATATCGGATATAAGTCAGATGGTATTCTTACGAAGAACGAGTACACAAATGAATCTAATGTTGATCTGACATCGGTACTGCATGTTGGAGATACGATGGAAGTGAAAGTGTTTAAGGTAAACGACGGAGAAGGACAAGTTCTTCTGACTTATAAGAGACTTGCGGCAGACAGAGGAAATAAGCGTATCGAAGAAGCATACAATAACAAAGAGGTGCTCAAAGCGAAAGTTGCACAGGTGCTGGACGGCGGCCTGAGTGTGATCGTAGAGGAAGTAAGAATTTTTATTCCAGCAAGTCTTGTATCGGATACGTATGAAAAAGATCTGACGAAATATGCGGATCAGGAGATTGAATTTGTAATCAGCGAATATAATCCTAAGAGAAGGAGATATATCGGTGACCGCAAGCAGCTGATCGTTGCAAAGAAAGCAGAACTTCAGAAAGAACTGTTTGAGAAGATCAAAGAAGGAGACACGATTACAGGTACGGTAAAGAATGTTACGGATTTCGGTGCGTTTATCGATCTGGGTGGTATCGACGGTCTGCTTCATATTTCAGAGATGTCCTGGGGCAGAGTGGAAAATCCCAAGAAGGTATTCAAAGTCGGTGAAGAACTGAAAGTACTGATCAAGGAGATTTCAGGCACGAAGATTGCTCTCAGTTTGAAGTTTGCCGATGCTAATCCGTGGAAAGACGCGGCTTCCAAGTATGCGACAGGCAGTGTAGTGACAGGAACCGTAGCCAGGATGACTGATTTTGGGGCATTTGTGGAGCTGGAGACCGGCGTGGATGCGTTGCTGCATGTATCTCAGATTTCGAAGGAGCATGTGGAGAAACCGTCGGATGTCCTTAAGATCGGAGAAAGTATTACGGCAAAAGTCGTTGATTTCAATGAAGAGAGCAAAAAGATCAGTCTGAGTATTAAAGCGCTTCTTGCACAGGGACAGAAGGAAACAGCAAGAGATGACGACGATGCAGATACTGTTTCGGTTGATATTGACGCGGTGATTGCCCAGGAGCAGTCAGCGGAATAAAGAATAGTTTCGAGGTGCAAAATATTGGCATACGATTATGAGTATTTTAAAAAAGCAGTATTTGATCTGACAAAGATCGATCTGAACGCATACAAAGAAAAGCAGATGAAGCGGCGCATCAATACTTTGATTGCAAAGCACGGCATAACGGGATATGATAAGTATGTTCAGGTCCTGAAGACAAATAAGGAGAGATTTGAAGAATTTGTCAATTATCTGACGATTAATGTGTCGGAATTTTACAGAAATCCCGGTCAGTGGGAGATGATGGAAAAGGATATTGTTCCGGAATTGATCCGAAAGTTTGGCAGTAATCTGAAGATCTGGAGCGCGGCATGTTCCACCGGGGACGAGCCGTACTCGCTTGTCATGGCGTTGTCCAGACATATTCCTTTAAACCGGATCAAAATATATGCCACAGATTTGGATAAACAGGTCATTGCCAAAGCCAAAGTCGGTCTGTATTCTGCAAAGAGCATTGCGGCTGTTCCGGCAGATCTGAAAAAGAAATACTTTACAAAGGTAGGGCCTTCCTTTCAGATTTCCGATGAGATCAAATCCAGGGTGGAATTTAAGGAGCATAATCTTTTAAAAGATACATATCCGACCAGTTATCATATGATCGTATGTAGAAATGTACTGATTTATTTTACGGAAGAGGCAAAGGATGAGATTTATGTGAAATTTCAGAAGTCTCTTGCGAAAGGTGGATTTTTATTCATCGGCAGTACGGAGCAGATTATCAATTACAAAGAGATTGGCTTGGAAAAGAAAAGTTCTTTTTATTACGAGAAAGTATAGAGCAGAACAATCGAAAAGTTATAAGAAAAATAGCAGGACCCGGAGCAGATGGCACCGGGTTCTTTGTTTTTTCAGGAACGTTTCCATTTTTCCTGTTTATGTCCTTGCTGTAACAGCTTCTCCCGAAGAACTTCCAGATAGTCGAGAAAGGCTTCCCGTTCTTCTTTCTGTACGGTGTTGGTAATTCCGGCCATTGTCTGGCTGCCGGTATCGCCGATATCCAGGATCTCGGCGTACTGCGGATAATTTTTGCGGTAAGTCAGAACCGCCTGTGAATATTTGGGATTGTAGTGTACACCTACGACTGCGGGCATATCGACGTAGCAGGCTTCGCTGTGCTGGGTCAGCTGCTGATCGACCTGCACGAGAACGATGCTGTCGTCGCTTTTGCGATAACCGAGTATGTAGTGATAGAAACTCGTCGTATTGGTATCAAATACGAACCCATGTTCAAATTTGGTTGTCGTTTCCGTGGCATGGAGTATCTCGTAGCTGTCTCCGTCGGCGAGTGTCTCATTGAACATCTGCCGCATCAGCTCTTTTTTGCGCTGACATTCCGCGGCGTCATACACCAGTTCTTTCGGTTTTTTTGAAAATAGTCCCATTTGTGTTTCCTCCGTTTTCCTTATATATTATATATTGGAAGCCGAATGTCTTTCGATACCCGGTTTCTTTTTCATTCAAAATACTGCGAGATCAAAGCTGCAGCCATGGACACCGTGGTAGGTGACAAAGATATATTGTTCATCTTTTGTTTCGTTCCTGGTTGGATCATATTGCCGCCACTTGTCATTTGTGTAATGCTGGATATAGACAGCCGGATGGCGGCCGTATCTGGCAAGCCAGGTTTTGGGCAGATAGACGGTGACCTCACCGCGGGTTTCGGCTGCCACAGAGTAAACGCTGGAAGCGGGCGTTTTGTCGGTCTCTCCGAGTTCCATCCATGTGTTTGCTCCGACAGTGATCGCAAGGTCTTTGCTGTTTTCACTGTCAGCGTAGCTGAAGATGAGGTCTTCACATTCCTGTAA
The DNA here is from genome assembly GCA_037015955.1 of Lachnospiraceae bacterium JLR.KK008. Lineage (NCBI taxonomy): Bacteria > Bacillati > Bacillota > Clostridia > Lachnospirales > Lachnospiraceae > Lachnospiraceae bacterium JLR.KK008. Next base: position 1,945,712 of record CP143548.1, on the reverse strand, counting down.
TAGAAAGCGGTTTGCCTTACTTTTGTCTTCCTCAAAAGTGTAGTAGGAATGGATATAGAGACCGTCATAATATATTTCATAGTCAGTCAGACGATGGTGCCCATACGTGTGGGAATAACCATTTTCGTAGTCCTGTTCGCTCCGGTAGGAGATAAGTATGGCTTTCATCTGATGATCTTTAGCCTGTTTATCCAGAAAGGCAGTGGCAGTGGCATTTATTTGTGACAACATTGTCAAATTTTGATTCAGGCAGTCGTCGATGCGGATACTGGATGGATGCCGCTGCAAAAAAGTCTCAAAACTGCCGGATTCATATGTCTCACTGATCAGATTATCTTGTTGATTGTCTGCATAGGGATCGCCTTCGATTTTGTTTTCTTTATATTCCAGATAGAGATCATAGATCTCGTAGTCCAGTAATGATTCAAAAAATTCTCTGGCATCTCTGACGATTTCGTCGTGCTGATAATCATCGATGCCTGTCTGTGAGGGTGTCTGGCCATTGATATAGACCTGAAACTGTCGGCCGCCATATTCCATATTGGCGAGCACGTAGCCGTTGGCAGGTGGATAGGATGTGTTGTCATCATGGTCTTTGCAGACTTCAATGCCCAGAGTTTTCGGTGTGAAGCCATATTTTTCCTCGATATAACGGATGGCATTTTCTTCACCAAGAGCTGCGATCTCTTTCATCTGCTGTTTTTCTTCTCTCGAATAGCCACAGGCACACAAAAAAAATGGTATCAGGAAAAGGACCGAAGGAATGATATATGATTGAACAGATTTCATGGTTCGCTTACCTCCTGCGATGCTTCTTGATAACAAGCTCATCAGTTTTCAGAGAGCATTTTCAGGACATGGAGTGCATAAGTCTGGAACGCTTTGCGGTCTTTTTTGAAGGAGTCAGTGATCTCAAAAAAGAGAGCGGAATCTTTGTAGTCTCGTTTAAAAAAAGGCTCAAACAGGACATCCCACTGTGGGAGATAAGCCGATTGCTTTCTCGTATAGCAAGTGTGGGCTTTCGCCTGCGTGCGGTGTTCCCGGTCTACAAAAGAAGCAATCGATTTATGGACTGCCATGTCTTCCAGAGGCAGATAGTAATAGTCTTTATAGTTGGCATAAAAATATTTCAATTCCTCCTCATAGAGGGGCACTTTGATCGTACCTTCCGTCCCGTTTCCGCTGAAATAACAACTGTTGGCACAGTAAGAAATCTCTTTGGGGAGCGGCGTGGGAAGTGTCAGTTTCATGTACAGTTCCTGCCGCTTGTTGCCGTCCAGGTCACGATAATAATTGGCCTGGACTTTTTTTACCTTGGTCCGATTCAGGAAAATGTCACCGTAGGCCAGAATCGGCAGGATATGAAACATACCTGTGAGATCAGAGCAATTATGGTCAAGGATGGCGTTGTAAGTGCTATCTGTCTGATTCTTTACATAATCATGATAGAGAGAGATTAACTGGCCGCCATCATAAGGATCTTCCCTGTGAATACCCATGAATCGCTCCAGTGTTTTCTGCTTACAATCCGGCAGTTTCAGAAAATTTTTAAAGGGTGTGACACGCCGGTAGATGTCGATTCCCGAGAAGCAGGAAAAGTCATAGGGCAACCGGTACTGGGTGCATTTTTGCAAAATAAAAGGAAGATCGAACTGATTTCCGTTAAAATGGATCAGGTGTGTGTAGTGTCCGGATGCAAATTTAAAAAAGGCTTTTACAACTTCTTTTTCCTCCTCATAAGAAGTGGCGAGCCACTGGATCGTATGCCATGTTTCTTCCTCATAATAGGCACAGCCGATCAGATAAAGGATGGAATTTTGAGCGGAAAAGCCGGTCGTTTCTATATCAATAAAGAGCACATTCGATAAAGGCGCCTCTTTTTCAAGTGGATAGGACAGGCGGATCTCTGTCAGTTTTTTGCGAATTGTACGCATGATAACCTCCCGGGTGTAAAATGCTGTGGCAGTGTGGTAGTTCGAAAATACCTGGTTGCTCATAGTATACCGGAACACTAGACTCGAAAATACCTCATCAAGAGTTGCGGTATGCATTCGCACTAAGTTCGAAAATACCTGGTTGCTCATAGTATACCGGAACACTAGACTCGAAAATACCTCATCAAGAGTTGCGGTATGCATTCGCACTAAGTTCGAAAATACCTCACTAAGTGCTCATAGTATATCACACTGCCGGAAAAATTTGTAGTGGTATTTTTGTCGAAAAAATAGTATGATTGGAAGAGGATGAAAGTTATCGAAATAGAAAGAAAGAAGGGGAGAACATGGCGAAATTGACATTTATGGGCGGTATCCATCCATATGACGGGAAAAATCTGTCAAAGGATAAACCGATCAGGTCCATATTGCCGAAGGGAGATCTTGTCTATCCGATGTCTCAGCATATCGGTGCGCCGGCCGTGCCTGTGGTAGCCAAAGGAGACCGTGTCATTACCGGACAGAAGATCGCGGAGGCAGGCGGTTTTGTGTCTGCTCCGATCTATGCCACCGTATCCGGCACTGTGAAAGCGGTCGAGCCGCGTCGCGTTGTAACCGGAGATATGGTCACTTGTATCGTGATAGAGAACGACGGTCTTTATGAAGAACGGGATTATGGTCCGGTAAAACCGCTGGAAGAACTGAGTAAAAAAGAAATCGTGGATATGGTCAGGGAAGCCGGAGTCGTCGGCATGGGCGGCGCCGGATTTCCGACACATGTAAAACTGTCGCCGAAGGAACCGGACAAGATCGAATATGTGATCGCGAACTGTGCGGAGTGTGAGCCTTATCTGACGTCCGACTATCGGAGGATGGTTGAAGAGCCGGAGAAGATAGTGGACGGCATGAAAGTCATGCTGCGTCTGTTTGACAATGCCAAGGGTATTCTTGCGGTGGAAGACAATAAACCGGACTGTGTGGAAGCACTGAAGAAGCTGACGGCGGACGAGCCGAATATCACTGTGAAGGCATTGCAGACAAAATACCCCCAGGGTGCGGAGCGGCAGCTGATCTATGCGGCGACAGGGCGGGCAATCAATTCCGGTATGCTTCCGGCGGACGCGGGCTGTATCGTGGACAATGTAGATACGGTCGTGGCGATCAATCAGGCAGTGCGGGAGGGAAAGCCTCTGATGCACCGGATCGTCACGGTAACGGGAGATGCAGTGACAGACCCCTGCAATTTTATTGTGCGGATCGGCACCAATTATCATGAGCTGATCGAGGAGGCCGGCGGTTTTCAGAGTGAGCCGGCGAAGATCGTGTCCGGTGGTCCAATGATGGGATTTGCGCTGTTCGGACTTGATGTACCGACGACGAAGACTTCCTCAGCGCTTTTATGTATGACGGAAGATGAAGTGTCCCGGTACGAACCGAGCGCATGTATCAACTGTGGCAGATGTGTGGAAGTGTGTCCCGGCAGGGTGATGCCGAGCAAGCTGGCGGACTTCGCGGAGCACGGGGACGATGAGAAGTTCCTTGCGCATAACGGGATGGAATGCTGTGAATGTGGATGCTGCAGCTATGTGTGTCCGGCCAAGAGACCGCTGACACAGGAGATTAAGTCCATGCGTAAAATACAGCTTGCAAAAAGAAAGAAATAGGAGGTACTGCAATGAGCGATTTGATGAAGGTGTCATCCAATCCGCATATACGCTCCAAAGCGACGACCGGCAGTATTATGGGGGCGGTCGTGCTGGCACTGCTTCCGGCGGTGTTTTTCGGTGTGTATAATTTTGGACTGCGGGCGCTGATCCTTGTTCTGGTGACAGTGGCATCCACTGTGCTTACGGAATATATCTATGAACTTTTGATGAAGAAACCGGTGACGGTATCCGATTTGTCGGCTACTGTGACAGGAATTTTGCTGGCTTTGAACCTGCCGCCGAATGCACCGCTGTGGATTGGAGTGGTCGGCGGTGTATTTGCGATTCTTGTCGTAAAGATGCTGTTTGGAGGTCTGGGGCAGAACTTTATGAACCCGGCGCTGGGAGCCAGGTGTTTTCTTCTGATCTCTTTTGCCTCTATTATGACCAATTTTGACTGTGATGCTTATACAGGAGCGACACCGCTGGCAGCTCTGAAGGCGGGAGAGAGCGTCAATGTGATGAATATGATTATCGGACGCACGGGCGGTACGATCGGTGAGACGTCGATGATTGCCATCGTATTGGGGGCGTGTATTCTGATTATGCTTGATATTATTGACCTGCGCATTCCCGGGAGTTATATTGTCAGCTTTGTAATCTTTCTCGTCTTATTCAGCGGACGGGGGTTTGACAGCGCTTACATATCGGCACAGCTTGCGGGCGGCGGTCTGATGCTGGGTGCCTTTTTCATGGCCACCGACTATGTGACGCGGCCCATTACTAAGAGGGGACAGTATGTGTTTGGGATTTTCCTCGGGATTATGACCGGTATTTTCCGGCTTTTCGGTCCGGGAGCGGAGGGTGTCTCCTATGCAATCATCATTGGTAATCTGCTGGTACCTCTGATCGAGAAAGTGACGCTTCCGAAAGCATTTGGCAAAGGAGGGGAGAGGGCATGAAAAATATGTTGAGAGATGCTGCGATCCTTTTTGTCATAACAGTTGTCGCAGGGGCGATCCTCGGGTCTGTTTACAGTGTGACAAAGGAGCCGATCGCGGAACAGGAAGAGAAGAAGAAACAGGAGGCCTGTCAGGAAGTATTTGCGGATGCGGCAGCGTTTGAGGCTATGGAGGTAAATGAGGAAGAGACGGTTGTAGTCCTGGCGGCGGGCGGTTATGAGAAATCTTCTGTCAATCAGGTGATGCGGGCACAGGACACGGCCGGCAATGACCTTGGATATGTGATTACAATTACTTCTCATGAAGGTTATGGCGGGGATATTCAGTTCTCAATGGGAGTGCGCATGGATGGAACGCTGAACGGCATTTCTATTCTTTCGATCGCAGAGACGCCCGGTCTCGGTATGCGCGCAGAAGAAGTGCTGCAGCCGCAGTTTGCCGAAAAGCAGGTAGCGCAGTTTACTTATACAAAGACAGGAGCCGTATCCGATGACCAGATCGACGCTATCAGCAGCGCGACAATCACGACCAATGCAATGACTAATACAGTCAATGCAGGACTCTATTATTTCCATACGGCTTTGGAAGGGGGCAGTGGCAATGAATAGTGCAGGAGAACGGCTTTATAACGGTATTGTCAAGGAAAATCCTACCTTAGTGCTTATGCTGGGCATGTGCCCGACTCTGGCAGTTACGACTTCGGCCATCAACGGTCTCGGTATGGGCCTGACGACGATGGTTGTACTGGCGCTGAGCAATGCAATCATTGCACTGCTGCGCAATATCATTCCGGATAAGGTGAGGATTCCGGCGTTTATTGTTATCATCGCCTCATTTGTGACGGTCGTACAGATGGCTTTGCAGGCTTATCTGCCTTTCTTATACGATGCGCTCGGCATCTATATTCCGCTGATCGTTGTAAACTGTATCATCCTTGGCAGAGCGGAATCGTATGCATCGAAAAATCCGGTGATCCCGTCCTTTTTTGACGGGGTAGGTATGGGACTGGGATTTTCCCTGGCTCTGACCTGTATCGGCGGCATCCGAGAGATCCTCGGTGCGGGTGAGATCTTCGGATTTCATTTTATGCCGGCTTCTTATGTGCCGTTTAACATTTTCATCATGGCGCCGGGAGCGTTCTTTGTGCTGGCCTGTCTGACTGCTTTACAGAACAAAGTGAAAATAAATGGTGAGAAAAAGGGCAAAGATATGTCCAAAATCCAGTCCGGCTGTAACTCCGACTGTATGAACTGCGGTGACAGCGGCTGTTCACGCAGATTTTACGGAGAGAGCGGCAAAGAGAGCACGAACGCAGTATCGACGGCAAAGCCGGGAGAACAGAAGGGGGAGGTAAAGTAGGATGGCATCGACGTGGAAAGATTTACTCATTATACTGATCAGCTCCAGTCTTGTGAGCAATGTAGTGCTCAGCCAGTTTTTAGGCTTGTGTCCCTTTCTTGGTGTGTCCAAAAAGGTGGAGACCGCGGCCGGTATGGGAACTGCCGTTATCTTCGTAATTACGCTGGCCTCTGCGGTGGCCGGGCTGATCTATAAATTTGTACTGGTTCCTCTGGATATTACATATTTGCAGACGATCGTCTTCATTCTCGTTATCGCGGCGCTTGTACAGTTCGTAGAGATGGTGCTGAAGAAATTTATGCCGGCGCTCTATACGGCGCTCGGCGTTTACCTGCCTCTGATTACCACGAACTGTGCCGTACTCGGTGTGGCGCTGAATAATGTGCAGAAAAATTACGGAATTGTGGCCGGGATCGTCAACGGTTTTGCCACTGCTGCCGGGTTTACGATTGCGATCGTGATTCTCGCCGGCATTCGGGAGAAGATGGAATACAACGATGTGCCACAGTCATTTAAGGGGATGCCGATTGTACTTGTGACGGCGGGGCTGATGGCCATAGCGTTCTGCGGGTTTGCGGGACTGATAAGGGGGTAGACAGATGGAAGTTTCAGCAATTATCATAGCGACACTTGTGGTGGGAGCCGTTGGTCTGTTTATCGGTCTGTTTCTTGGAATCGCGGCGATCAAGTTTGAAGTGAAGGTGGACGAGAAGGAGGAAGCTGTTCTGGCGGCCCTTCCGGGTAATAACTGCGGCGGCTGCGGGTATGCGGGCTGTTCCGGTCTGGCGGCGGCAATCGCCAAAGGGGAGGCGCCGGTGAATGCCTGCCCGGTAGGCGGAGAACCTGTCGGCAACAAGATTGCTGCGATCATGGGCGTGGAAGCGCAGGCAGGCGTGAAAAAGGTCGCTTTTGTCAAATGTATCGGTACCTGCGAAAAAGCGGGAGTCGACTACGAATATCACGGAAGCGAGGACTGCCGTATGCTGTCTTTTGTGCCCAATGGCGGTCCGAAGAGCTGCAATTATGGCTGCCTTGGTTATGGAAGCTGTGTCAGGGCCTGTCCGTTTGATGCGATTCATGTCGTGGACGGCGTGGCGGTCGTGGACAGAGAAGCCTGCAAGGCCTGCGGTAAGTGCGTGGAAGCCTGTCCGAAACATTTGATCGAGCTGATCCCTTATGACGCCAAACATATGGTGGCATGCAGCTCCAAAGATAAGGGTCCTGTGACGATGAAAGCCTGTCAGGCCGGCTGTATCGCCTGCCAGCTCTGTAAGAAGAACTGTCCGAGCGACGCGATTGTCATCGAAGAGTTCCATGCCAGGATTGATTATGACAAATGTACGGGATGCGGCATTTGCCAGGAGAAGTGTCCGAAGAAAGTTATATTGTAATGGAGATCATAGAAAAAAGCAGCGCCGTCCGGGAGACTGGGCGGCGTTTTGTGATGTGCAGGGGTACGTAGAGGAAGCGTGTGGAGGATGTATGGGAAAGCCGTTAAACGAAAGGAGTCTGGAAGAGCTGTGGCAGTTATTTCCAATCAGTCTTGTCTCTCACAGGCAGGAATGGAAAACGTGGTACGAATGCGAGGCAGCAGCGATCAGGTCTTTGGTACCGGAGAAAACGGCGATGAGGCTTTCTCATATCGGCAGCACCGCAGTTGCGAATCTATGGGCTAAAAATATCGTCGATCTTTTACTGGAGGTGGAAGACAGGGGAAATATGCTGACGGTGTCGGACATTCTTTTGGATCATGGCTGGCTGTGTATGGACCGGAAACAGCATAGAATTTCATTGAACAAAGGATATACGGAGAGTGGTTTTGCGGATCGTGTGTTCCATCTCCATCTCCGGTTATGGGGAGATAATGATGAGTTGTATTTCAGAGATTACCTGCGGGAGAATCCGGCTGTTGCGGAGGAATATGAAAGGCGGAAGTTGGCTCTGGCGGAAACTTTCCGGTATCACAGAGATGGGTATACGGCGGCGAAAAGCGAGTTTGTGAAAATGTACACGGACATAGCCAGAAAAGAATATGGACAACGGTATTAAATTCGCTCTTTCTCATTGATTAAAAATGTGTTATACTCTCTAAATGCGAATCAATAGCAGTTGCAACTACGCTATGTCGAGGAAGATTGACAAGACAGTCAAAATAAGTATGGTGAAGGAAATGAGAGTATGGATATGAAAGAGATTCTTTTGGATACGGCGACAGACAGTGTCAGATTGGTCCCGTTTTTATTTGTCACATATCTGTTGATGGAGTGGCTGGAGCATAAAACCGGGAAGGTGGCAAGGCAGGCGGTACAAAAGTCGGGAAGACTGGGACCATTGTTTGGAGCGGTGGCGGGTGCCTTTCCGCAGTGCGGGTTTTCAGCCGCCGGAAGCAGTCTCTATGCGGGCAGAGTCATCACACTGGGCACACTTTTTTCGATCTATCTGTCCACCTCCGATGAGATGCTGCCGATCCTGATCTCCGAGGCGGCGCCAATGGCGCTCATCGGCAGGATACTTTTATGTAAGATCGTAATCGGGCTGTGTGTCGGTCTGTCTGTCGATCTGTTACTGCGCCGGCGCGGCGAAGAGAAGAAAAGAAGATTGCTCAGGGGGATAAGTGAGTCAGACGGACATTCGCACTGCGGCTGTGGGAAAGGAATTCTGCGGTCTGCGGCCAGTCACACACTGCAAGTGTTCTTTTTTATTTTCCTGGTCAGTCTTTGTTTGAATTTGCTGCTGGAGCAGATTGGCGGAGATGCACTGGCCGGTCTGTTTATTCAGTACCCTGTCGTGGGGGAGCTGACGGCAGGCCTGATCGGCCTGATCCCCAACTGTGCTTCCTCTGTCGTGCTCACACAGCTTTATCTGAAGGGCGCGCTGTCATTTGGCGCTCTGCTCAGCGGGCTGCTGACAGGCTCTGGCATTGGACTGCTTGTCTTATACCGGGTCAACCATCACTGGAAAGAAAATGTGTGTATTACAGCCAGCCTCTATCTGGTGGGGGTCATTTGCGGTATTATGGTGAGTACAGTGGGAATGTAGAGAGGAGGGGCATGAGTGGAAGAGCGGCAGGAAATGATCTGGAAGAGAATGAAAAAGACAAAGCAAAGAGAACGGGTCTGTCAGATACTGACAGCGGCGGAAAGACCGATGAGCGCAGCGGATATTTATCAGGCGCTGCTGCGTGAGGACGGGGTCTGTGGCTATGCGGTGTCTACCGTCTATCGTGCACTGCAGGCGTTCGAGGAGCAGGGACTGATCTGCAGGATGAGCCTGCCGGATACCGATGTGGCTTTGTATGAGTGGAATACAGGCTGTCATCAGCATTATGCGATCTGCCTCAAATGTCACAAAAGGATTCCTTTAAAGGAATGTCCCTTCCATGACATTCATCTGCAAGAGACGGAAGGGACATTTCAGATCACCGGACACAAGATTGAAGTGTACGGATATTGTACGGACTGTACGATTTAACAGAAGTCGTCACGGACGGCGCCGGAACGACAGGGGTGACAGGGGCGGCTGGCTGGGATGAGCTGACCGGCGGCAGAGGAGATGCAGCCGGCTGAGCCGGGATGGTCGGCTGCAGAGGAACAGCCGGCTGGGGCGGGATGACCGGCGGCAGAGGTGCAGTCGGCTGGAGAGGCGTCGCCGTACTGGTGTTTGTACAGGTCACGATGTACAGTCCGCTGTCGCTGATCTCGAATGTCACGGTCTGTTCTTCTGTGTCCAGATCGTCAAGGACGACAGGTGCGGCGCCGGCAAGAGATACGATACGGCAGGTTCCGGCCTGAGCGACAGGAAGTTTGAGTATGATCCTTGTCGGCTGATCGAGCGTCTGCTTTTCTTTTCCATCATATCCGAAGGTAAACTGAATGCGGAACGCGCCAGTAAAATTGCCTCCGGTCATGGTTTCGACGGCATTTTCCGTTGTTTCGTCGACGGGAATGAGGGCAGTATTGATTGTCATACCATCGATCTTATATCCCGGAGCGAAGACACAGGCATTTGTGTTGCGGGTAATGGAAGAAATGTTCTTGTCCGGATCATATCGCTTATGCTTCATCTCCGGCTTGGCATCAAAGTGGGCGACAAGCATATGATTCTGATCTTTGACGGCAAACGAATAGGTGCTGTCGTTGCTGACGATGACACCATTGTCAGTCCAGTGCAGGAAATGATAGTTCTTGTTGACCGGCAGCGCAGTCACGGAAATATAATCTGCAGGTTCCGCGTAGGTGTAATGTTCAAACGAAGTTTCGTTGTGGGTACAGAACACAGCGCCCAGACTGTTGTTACTGGAGGAGACAGTGACAGCTTTTGTTTCGGCGGCCTGTGCTGTCACAGATATGAAAAGTGCCAGCGATAATGCGCCCCATACTGCTGCTGCCAGGGACAGCCATCTGAGACTGAAAATGGACGGTACACTGTTTGGTTTACGACGAACAATAGTAGTGAGCATATGATTCCTCCTGATCGGTTAGAATTAAAATACAAATTGAACGAGCAGCATGTAGCAGACAGTTCCGGCGGCAATCGACAGCAACATCTGCCGTTTCCACAAATGCAGAGCAACTACGGCTACGATTGCAATGCACTCAGGCAGTCCATGACTGCCTGATAAAATCGAAACATTTTTCAGGCAATAGACGACTAACATACCGAAAATTGCGGAGGGAAGCGCCCTTCCCAAATATCGGATGTATTCCGGCGTCGGCTTCCTGGAAGAAAATACCAGAAATGGTAAAAATCTTGTCGCCATGGTGCCGAGCGCACAGAGGGCGATCGTGATAATCTGCTGAGTCAGTGTCATTCTTTTTCACCTGCCTTTCTGATCGGGCCGCGAAACAGGGTGAGGATGACTAAAATACCCATCATAGTTGGAAGCAGGAAGGCATCGGCGCCAAAACAGAGCAGACAGATGAGAGAGACGGCAATGCCAATCAACGCCGTATCGTGTCTCTTTTCTTTCAGCCATTGCTCAAGGAAAATGACGACGAACATTGCTGTCATTACAAAATCCAGCCCGCTTGTGTTAAAAGAAATCAGGGATCCGAGAAGTCCGCCGATGACGGCGCCTGAAAACCAGTAAAAATGATTGAACAGGGTCACAAAAAACATAAACCAGCCTTTGTCGATCCGATCCGGTATTTGTGCGGAATAGTTGATGGAGAAACTTTCATCGCACATACCGAAAATAAGGTAATATTTCTTCCAGCCAAGTCCCCTGAAACGGTCCAGCATGGAAATGCCATAGAACAAATGTCTCGCCTGTATCATCAGCGCCATGACAAGCGTCTGCACCGGAGCAAAGGCGGAGAGCAGCATCTTCACTGCTAAAAATTCCAGAGAACCGCCAAAGATCGTGAGACTCATGGCTGCCGGAAACAGAAAGGAAAAGCCCGAAGTTTTCATATAAATGCCGTAAGTAATACCAAGAAACCAAAAGCCCGCAAAGATCGGTATTGTATGGGGAAAAGCTGCCTTGAGGGCATTTTTTACTGTTGCCGGATTATTCATGACCGGCACCCGGATTCACAGTGCATCATTTTGTCTGGAAAAAGCGGATTGTGCGAGAGCACATAACCTTCTGCAAAACGGTGAAGCAGCCATTGTGTGTAATACTGTACGGTATTGTCCGCCCGCCTGTGTTGATGATCATAGGACTTCCCTCCCTGGAAAAAGTAGTGATAACAATAACCTTATCGTATCACAGACAGAAGATTTCGACAATCTGAAGAACATAAAATCCGGGCATCAAGAAGTAAGAGAAGGCCGGAGCAGAAAGGAGGAGACAGATTGCAGGAAAGCAGATTATTCAAGATTCTCTATTACTTACTTGACAAGGGACAGGCGAGCGCTCCACAGTTGGCGGAACTGTTTGAGGTGTCGGTGAGAACAATCTACAGAGATATAGATGCGTTGAGTGCGGCAGGGATTCCTGTCTATACGGAAGCAGGAAGAAATGGCGGCATTCACCTGATGAATGATTTTGTGCTGGATAAGGTTGTGCTTTCGGAAGAAGAGAAGCGGGAGATTCTCACGGCGTTACAGAGCGTGTCTGCCATACGGAATGACGACGGCGGCTATATCTTACGGAAACTTTCGGCGATCTTTCATCTGCGTTCGGAGGACTGGCTGGAAGTGGACTTTTCCCGGTGGGGCAATGAGGGAGCCGACAATGAGAAGTTTGAGCTGCTGAAATCAGCGGTCATTCATTGCAGAAGTGTTAAGATTCATTATGCGGGCGTCTGTGGAGCGATCAGCGTAAGGGTTGTCCAGCCATGGAAACTCGTATACAAGGCAAGCGCATGGTATTTGAAAGCGTTCTGTACGGAGAAACAGGATCTGAGAATTTTCAAACTGAATCGTATCTTAGATCTGGAGGTTATGGAGGAACGGTTTGTGCGCCATGCGCTTTCAGAACCGGCAGAACCATTCGAGAGAACTTATCGTCAGATTACGCTGCGCTTTCCGAAAGAGATGACATATCGTGTCTATGATGAGTTTGACAGAGCGCAGGTACAAAAACAGGAAAATGGAGACTTGCTTGTCTGTGCCAGATTGCCGGAGGATGCGTGGCTGACAGGGTTTCTGTTGTCGTTTGGAACGCAGATCGACATCCTTTCCCCTGCTGATCTGCGGGAAGAGATCGCACGGCAGGCGAAGGCAATTTATGAAAAAAATAAATCCTGACAAAAGGTGTCAGGTTATTTGTGCTATCATAAATGCGAGAACAAGATAACGATATATAAATCCGAAATATTCGGAAGAACGGAGGCTGGAAAATGAAGGAGAGTAATCAGAAATTTTGTCAGAGCTGCGGTATGCCTATGGGAGACACCGACGAACTGTGTGGAACAAATGAAGATGGCAGCAAAAATGAGGAATACTGCAAGTATTGCTTTGTGGATGGCGCGTTTACTTTTCAGGGGACAATGGAAGAGCTGATCGAACTGTGTGTCCCCAATATGGCGGACGCCAACCCTGATATGGGTGAAGAAGAGGCAAGAAGACGTATGAAGGAATGGTTCCCGACATTAAAGCGCTGGAAAAAGTAACGGTGAATATTATCCTCCTTGGGAGCCACCAGTTTCCCGCTTGAGAGCCATCCGGAATGGATATTTTCCACCTTCAGAGCCACCACAACATATTGTGCTGCCATGTATATTTGATTTTATTATGGATCTCCTTATAGTTATTTCTGGAGAACTGCAAATGCAGTATCACCAAATAATCTATAAGGAGCATTCCTGTTAAGTAACAAATAACAGATTTGCAAAAAATGAGTGTCACCCATAGAATAATGATTGTTAACTTGGCGGTTAATAAAAATCATTGTTCAAAGGAGACACCCATAAATGAATTGTAAACAAAATCAGAGAATCAATCAAGTAAAAGAATCAACTTTGGTAGTTGGAATTGATATTGGAAGTACTACACAGTATGCCAGGGCTTTTGACTGGCGCGGCATTGAACTTGGGAAAGTCTTTAAATTCAGTAACAGCAGGGAAGGTTTCGAAAACTTCAAAAGCTGGATGCAGAGGTTACAGGACAAAAACAAAAAGTCAGATGCAATAGTAGGAATCGAACCAACAGGTCATTACTGGTTTGACCTTGGCGCTTATCTTGAGGATGAGGGCATCCTTCTGGTTATGGTTAACCCCTATGCGGTAAAGCAGACCAAGGAACTGGATGACAACAGCCAAAGTAAGAATGACAGAAAAGACCCTAAGGTGATAGAGAAGCTTGTCATTGAGGGAAGATATTCTGCACCGTATACACCGGATGGTGTGTATGCAGATTTAAGAATTATGGTGGCCAATCGTAAGAGACTCACTAGGGAACTTACCCAGATCAAAAACAGATTTGCCAGATGGTTTGCCAGATATTTTCCTGAATACAAGGAAGTTTTTGGGGACTATGAAGCACAAAGCAGTATGTTGCTTTTGAAAGTTGCTTGTACTCCGAAGGCAATCATGGAGCTTGGAGCGGAAAGAATCAATCAAATCTGGCGTGATGCAAAGTTAAGAGCTGTTGGAATGAAACGGGCAACGACCCTGTGTGAAACAGCCAGACGAAGCATTGGCTTAAGGAAAGGCTCTTCGGCTGCTGAGTATGAAATGAAGTTATTGCTTGCGGATTATGAATACAAGATGGCACAGCTTGATTCCATAATGGACGAGATAACAGGTTTGTGTAAAAAGATACCCGAAAGCGAGCAGATGCTTGCCATCAAAGGGATAGGAGTAATCACGGTAGCCGGATTTTTGGCGGAGGTTGGTGATGTGAAGCGTTTCGAATCACCGAAACGGGAGGATTGAAGTAAAAATATCTCATAAAATATTTCCCTCAAAATGCCGTACTTCAATCTTTCATGGCTAATGGTTATATGTTCCAAGTGATTTCAATGTTTCCGTCTGCAATGCGGATAACTTTGATAAGCGTATCGACTACCGCCTGTCTGTCCTCGAAAGAAAGCGTTTCCCATGTTTTTACATGATTGGTTATCTGCTTCAATCTGTCCTCTGTGTCTGTGACATTTGCCGTAACGATTTCTTCCTGCAAGGCTTTCCGCTCTGCGTCCAGTTCTGATACTTTTTCATCTATGTATTTCATCAGAACGCCGCTTGCCCCGGACACTTTGGAGAGAAGTTCTTCGATTTCTTCCTCAATCTGTGTCAGACGGATTTTTTTCGTCATTTGCTTTTGTTCTTCTCCTGTTTCAGATAGACAGGAAAGTTTCTGAAACTCTGACAGTCTATCCTTAATTGCACCAAGCATATATTCCTCTAAAACGTCTGCATAAACCGTACAGCCTGCCCCGGTGCAGTTGCTTCCGCGGCTTCCCGACTGGCTGCAAACAAAGTAGCGTCCCCACTTTGTTTTCGCCTTACGGATTGTTAGCGCATAACCGCATTTGCCGCATTTTACCTTACCAACAAGCCATGAGTTTTTCGGCTTGCAAGTCTTTGTTGACTGTCGGTTATTTAGACACCGTATACGGCAGGCTAACCATGTCTTAGAGGGGATAAAACCCTTATGCGGCGCAAGCACAATCTCTTTGTCGGACAGGTCGCTCTGTTTTCTTGAAGTGGAAACCGTACCTTTGTAGAGATAGCAGGCATTGTAACCCGTGAAGTCACTTGCCGGGTTATAGATGTTTGCACCTTGACTTTGGAAAAACTGGTACACGTCAATATCGGCTTGCACATACACGGGATTGCGGAGCATTTCACTGATACGGGCGGTATTCCAGTTTGCGCCGCGCAGATTTTTAATCTGGTGTTCGTTCAAGTATCGTACAATATCCCCAAGTGAATTGTCCGTGTCCGCATACATGGAGTAAATCAGCTTTAGCTGTTCGCTTTCCTCTTGGACTTCCTCGTACATGGACGTGCGGATATTGTCAATGACCGTGTTCGTCAGACGGTAGCCGTAGGGAATACGCCCGCCCATGTAAAAACCGCGCTTGCACCTTGCATAATAAGCGTCCGTTACCCGCTTTTGTATAGTTTCCCGTTCCAGTTGGGCGAACACGATACAGATATTTAACATTGCCCTGCCGATTGGTGTGGACGTGTCAAATTTTTCAGTGGAAGAAACAAACTCCACATGATACTTTTGAAATATCTCCATCATGTTTGCAAAATCCAAAATGGAACGGCTGATACGGTCGAGTTTGTAGACAATAACCCGTTTGATTTTTCCTGCACGAATATCATTCATCATTTTTTCAAAGCCGGGACGGTTGGTGTCTTTGCCCGAAAAACCTCTGTCCGTATATTCAATACAGGCTTCCCCGTGGGTTTCGTATCTGCAATACTCAAGCTGGCTTTCTACGGATATGCTGTCCTTTTTTTCGATTGACTGTCTTGCATATAATGCGTCGTACATTCTATCTACCTCCTAAAACGTAAGACGCATATCCACAAAACAATCATATCGTTTCCATGACTGTTTTGCAAGGGCTTACGCATATTTTTTGAAAATCTGATAGAGCCTTGCCCCGATTTCCTGTCGGGTTTCCTGTTCTGATTTTTTCTGAAAGGCGGGGTAGACGTTGGTAACGGTCAGCCTCATTTTATCTATGGAAAGACTTTCTTCTATAAAATGCTTTTCTTCATTGGAAAGGCTTTCCATTCGTATCTGAGTATCGGGTGTAGGAGAGTTATTAGGTCTTGGCATAAACTTTCTCCTTTGACGGTTTCCCTAAATTTTATGAGAAGCGGCAAGTACACTATACAGGAATAGCGTAAACTCCCCCTTTACTACTTACTACGCACGGGAGGTAAAAAATGGCAAAGTTTCCGGGAAAATTTATAAAAAGTTTAGAATAGCGGAATAGCAAGCATAGGGATTGAGTACTCAATCCCGAAAAATTCTCTATCTTTATGAGAAGTAATGTATAGAATTTTTATTTGTTGGGAAGTTTCCCAAACCCTTATAGAAAAACGAAAATGGAAAACAAATACAGACATAGAACAGGAGCAAAGAGCGTTTTAAGGGCATTTCCGGGGCGTTTTGTAGTGCAACAAAGAAATAACCATTGCCGCCCGGAAACGGGCTTCTAAGCGTCCACAATGGCAGAAAAAACGCCGGGGAATGACAATGTATCTATCATCATTTACCGGCGTTTATCCGTCAAATTTATAGCCGACACCTAACACGGTTTTTATATAGGTCGGGTTTTTGCAGTCCGGCTCTATCTTTCTCCGTAGGTTGTAAATCACGTTAGCAACGCTTGAATGGCAGCTATCACTATCCATGTTCCAGACGGCTTCAAATATCTGTGTCCGTGTTAATGCAATGCCGGGATTGGAAGCAAGGAATACAAGGGTATTATATTCAAGGCGGGTAAGGTTTACATCTTCCCCGCCTTGAATTACTCTGTGTTGGCTCTGCCTTATTTCCAGTCCCGGAAAAGATAACATGGAAGCGGGCGTAATCTCCATAGGTTCAATTTGTATATAATCAGATATTGCCGTTATGATTTTGTCAATCATTTTTTCTTCTTGTTCGTTAAGTGTCAGTAGTAACAATTTTCCCACGTTACCACCTCCCGGTATGCGGTTGTCTTTCTAATTACATTTTATTATTCTGTGATAAATAAAAAATGAAATAATTGCGGTAATAAATTCAGCCACCCAAAAAGCATTCCATACGCCGACTGCACCAAAAAGTCTGCTAAACAAAAATGCGGACGGAATGATAATGATAATATAACGACATAGAGAAATAATTAATGACGGCATACCCTTTCCTAATCCTTCTAACGCACCTGATGAAGTTACTGAAATAGCTGAAACAAGAAAGCCTGCGCTAATAACACGGAGTGCAATTTCCCCAGTATGAATTGTTTCCGGCACATGAGTAAACAGGTTTATTAGTTGACCGGGAATGAGCAAACAGATAATAGTGCCTAAAACCATGATTACGCTACTCATGCAAAGAACAATATTATAAATTTTCTTAACACGCTTTTGTTCACCAGCTCCATAATTATAACCAATTAAAGGACGCATTCCTTGAATGATACCATTGGCAGGAAGATATAGGAAAGTCTGCAATTTATAATAAATTCCTAAAACTAAAATATATACCTCTGAATATGAGGACAGAATGGAATTTAATGCTGAAATTAAAACAGACGGCAAAGCCATATTTAAAGTTGCGGGTATACCAACAAAATACAGTTTGAAAGCTGTTTTTTTATCAAAAGTAAGAAATTGTCTGCTAATGCGAATACGAATAGGGCGCACAAAGTAGATAACTAAATAGATAGCAAGCGTTATTGTCTGTCCAATGCCGGTTGCCAATGCTGCTCCCTCTATTCCCATTGCGGGGAAAAAACCAATCCCAAAAATAAGCACCGGGTCTAAGATAATATTTGCGATACACCCACACATCATACTTATCATAGTTACTTTCATATTACCTACGGCTTGGAATATTTTTTCAAATGTTCCGCCTAAAATAATGATAAAAGTAAAAGAAAAGGCTATAACAGAATATCGAATACCGAAATCAATAACGGGTTCTGATGATGTAAATACTCTTAAAAAAGTTGGAATAATAGAAATTACACTAACGGTAATAACGATACTATGTATAACAGCAAATACCATGCCTTGTGTAGCTGCCATATTTGCCCTTGAATATTCTTCTGTACCCAAATAAAAAGCTATTGCTGCGTTAATTCCTATGGCAAAGCCAATAGCAACAGCATTGATAAAATTCTGAACAGGAAAGACTAATGACAATGCCGTCATAGCGTCCTCACTAATTTGGGCTACAAAAAAGCTGTCTACAATGTTATATAAAGAATTTACCAACATTGAGAGTACCATAGGAAGTGACATTGATAAAATTAATGGCAATACAGGTTTTTCTTTCATAAATTTTTCGTCCATTTTATTTCCTCCCTTAATTTGCTAACATAAAAAAACGTGTATCTATTTGTTTGTCATAAAACAAATAGGATTTTTTGTAAAACCAAAAGGCTCATAAAATTTTTCTGCATTTTCGGTTATCAGCATTCCTAACAATGGTTTTAAATCTTCATTTTCCGTAATTGTTTTAAGAAGCTGCCTGCCTATACCTTTATTACGAAATTCTTTTTTTACAACTACATCACAAATGTAAAAATGCGTTGCATAATCAGTAATCACTCTGGCAAATCCAACTTGTTGTCCGTTTTTTGTAAATGCACCGTAGCAGATTGAATGATTTAATGATTTGATGATAGCCTCTTTTTTTCGGTCTTTCGCCCATACAGTTTGCCTTAAAAGATTTACTACCTCTTTTGGGGACATATTTTCACCCCCCGTTTTAATTGTAAAAGATGTATCTTCCTTGTACATTTTTATTTACCTCCAACTATATCTTTATTATTATTTTGAAATTTCAATCTCATAAATAGAATGACTGCTGCAACAAACGTCAATAATTCAGTAACTGGAAATGCAATCCAAATACCAATGATTAGTAATGCTTTTTCTAAAATCCACATAATAGGTATCAAAAAAAACATCTGTCTGAATATTTGTATCATAATGCTTGGCAACACTCTTTCAATCGCTTGCATATAAGTCGAAATCATTGTCGAAAGCCCGCAAAATAAATAACCTGTTGCCATAATCCGCATTGCCATAATCCCATAAGAACGCATTTTTTCCGAAGCCATAAACAAACTCAAAATCTGTGTCGGAAACAGCATGATAATTAATGTTCCAAACATCATTAGAGAAGTTACTAAAATTGTACTGTATCGAAAAACTGATTGAAGCCTTTTTAAATTTCCTGCTCCATAATTAAATCGCATAATGGGCAAACAGCCTTGTATTAATCCATTAATAGTCATAATAATTAACTGCTGTATTTTAAAATATGCTCCAAAAAAAGCAATGCTCGTATCTGAATATGCGACTAAAAACAGATTTACAATCGTTACGGTAAAAGCGTTTAGGGCATTCATAATAAAAGAAGGCAGCCCTAAAATAATTATTTTTTGTACAATGCTCCATTCAATACGAAATCCAACTGTTTTAAGTGCTATTTTATGTTTTGCTTTTAAAAACATAATAAATGCCAAAACCATTGAAACAGAATATCCCAAAACTGTTGCCGTAGCAGCTCCTTTAATACCCATTGCCGGGAAAAAACCTATTCCAAAAATAAGAAGTGGGTCAAAAATGAAATTGGTTATAACACCCGTCAGTTGAAACAACATGGGTTCAATCATGTTCCCGGTTGCCTGTATCATTTTTTGAATAACGATATGAACCATGTTTGGTATCTGCATGAAAGAACAAACACCCATATACTCCATGCACAAAGTATAAATATCGTTATTTTCAGTAAACGATTTGAAGTATTGGGGTATAATTAGTAATACCGTTATATTTAAAATAATGCCAACCAAAAAGGAAAGGATCAGTCCAAGAGTAACCGTTTTATTTGCTTCTTCTTGTTCACGTTTTCCAAGATGTCCCGCAATTATGACATTTATACCAACCCCAATCCAAATAGATACCGCATTCATTAATGTTGTGATTGGAAAAGACAGAGAAACAGCCGTTAATGCGTTCTCGCTTAACTGGGCGACAAAAGCACTGTCTAACAAATTGTATGAATATTGAAGAAACATGGAAAATAGTGGCGGTAATGACATTTCAAAAATCAGCTTTCCAACTGGCATAACTTCCATTTTATTTTCAGCCATCATATATCCTCCAAAATTTGATAAACATTTTCCGAATTATAACAACAAAAAGCCACACAGTTATCAAACTGATAACTGTGTGGCAAAAAGATGACATATCAATCTGGAAAAGTCCACTCAAAATTTTACAAAAAGATTATAAGGATTTTTTTTTTGCTTGTCAATAGTTTTTTTAAAATGTTAAGGTTAATTGCAAAAAGAAAATATAAATATTACGCCATATCTTCAGCAGGCAGGAACACAAGCCCCGCAAATTCTTCTTTATGCTTTTCCCAGACTATCAACGCCAAACAGCCAAATCAAGGACGTAAACGCCGCTAAAGCGGTAAATCCTTGACTTGGCTGTCTGCCGTTGATAAAGGGTAATTAAGGCATAAATGAATATCTATGTTGTATCAACCTCTTTTCCCTTCCATTCCCCTCATGCGATAGGGATAATCTAATTAAAAATCAAAAGAACGGATAGGAAAGGAATAGATAATTTATCATTCTGTAATTTATTCTTTAGTATTTTATATATCTATATTTTATTGCGTTGGTTTTCCCTGTGTTGGAAGATCCAATGTTGGATTTTCCGGTGTAGGGTTTTCCACGATTGAATTATTGCCATAGCTGACATTCAGTTTTGGAGAAGAATAGACTGTATATTCCATTTCCCGAAGCTGTTCCTTTTCATCGCGTATTCTGTTGCGGGTAATATATCCTGCCTGCTCCAGTTCGTGTATAATCGTTGTAATAGCGTCTAACCCCTCTTTGTTGATATAAGCTAACCCTTGCAGGGTAAAATTACATTCCGGGGGCAATGAGAGCATTTGACAGAGCAATCCTTTTGCCCGCAGGGATAACTGGCGGTTGCGTAAGTGGGTATTTCCGCGAGCAACGAGTCAAAGTCAAGCTGGCTTGACCTTGACGACTGCCGCGAGAGTCGAATGCCCAAGGGGGATTCGACATGGCATGATTGTATAATCTTTAACTTTTTCTACTCTGAATACTGGCACTATAGGCTTGTCCTTTCTTTTTGTGCAAAAGCCGAAGTCCACAGCTTTGAGGTTCGTGTGGGTATGCGTCTTAGTGATTATGTTGTGCGTGTTCTGATTTACTACAATCTTCCTGATTGGCTTCACCAAGGCAGATACAAAAACTGGCCGGACTTTCATTACGGGAAAATAGTTCGGGAAAGCATAAGGGACAGACGACCATTAGTAAAAGAGGCCGAAGTAAGCTGCGAGCGTTACTGTTCAATGCTGCGATTCCGTTCGATGAATGGCATGGCAGGCTCGGCGGCGGAACGCAGGCAGATTCCATCATGGACAGGATTATCCATAATGCCTATGAAATCCCTACAAATGAAACAAACCTGAGAAAGCTGTATGATTCAAAGAAACTGAAAAAGCTTGTTGACGAAATAGAATCATGATCGTCTGAATAAGCTATACATGTTATTGCCTCTGTTGTATTTTGAAGCAACAGAGGCAGTACTACTATATCTTGTGTCCGGGGTGGCTCTCAAGGTGGAAACTTCCAGGTGGCTCTCAAGCGGGAAACTGGTGGCTCCCAAGGAGGATAATATTCAATTTGATAACGCGGTAAATTCGAGTAACTACAATTCTGAAAACCGGGGTTCTATTTCCTGTGCCTTTTCTTTAACATCAATTTATAAAGCAAACGGGCAATTCCTCCGCATATAGAAAGCAGGCAACCATCCTTCACCAGTGTTTCGCCAATCCTCATATTGACAGTATACTGTATCTGTAACTCCAACGGCGGGTCCTGATAGGGGATGCCTGCTTTCACGATGCAATAATATACGCCTATGGATAAAAATTTGACAAGGAACTTGCAGATTCCATATTAAAATAAGTGTCGGAGCGAATAAACAGATGATAGAAGAATTGAGAGGAGATGAAAGTATGTGTCAGGCATTGGTGGAGATTATGGAACCGGCAATCTGACAGTATGTGATCACAAACCATAAATCTTACAAAAAGGAGTGTGTCAAGAAAAAATACTTGACACTATCTGTGATTTCCGTTATGATAGGACTTGTGTCAAAGCAGTGCAGGAGAAGTTATGGAAAAAATCGTAGAACAGGGAATTTTATATGATTTTTATGGAGAACTTCTAACGGCGCATCAGAGGCAGATTTACGAGGACGTTGTGTTTCATGACCTGTCATTGAGTGAGATCGCCCAGAGCAATGGCATCAGCAGACAGGGTGTCCATGATCTGCTGAAACGGTGTGATAAGATTCTGACTGACTATGAAAATAAACTTCATCTGGTGAAGAAATTTGTGTATGTCAGACAGAGGGCGGCGCAGATCAAAGCGCTCAGCGCAGGAGAAGGCTGCGAAGATGGTCAGACGATGAGCCGTATCGGCAGACTTGCGGAGGAGATCTTAGAGGAGTTATAGATGGCATTTGAGAGTTTAACTGATAAATTGCAGAATGTATTCAAAAAGCTCCGTGGCAAGGGACGGCTTACCGAGGAGGATGTCAGGGCTGCGCTCAAAGAAGTAAAGATGGCTCTGCTGGAGGCCGATGTCAACTTCAGAGTCGTGAAACAGTTTATTAAATCCGTGGAAGCGCGCGCCATCGGTGCGGATGTGATGAACGGTCTTAATCCGGGGCAGATGGTTATCAAGATCGTAAACGAGGAAATGGTCGCTCTGATGGGTTCGGAGACGACAGAGATCACGCTTCAGCCAGGTAAGGCCATCACCGTTATTATGATGTGCGGCCTTCAGGGTGCGGGTAAGACGACAACGACGGCGAAGATTGCCGGAAAGCTGAAACTGAAAGGCAAGAAGCCGCTTCTTGTGGCTTGTGACGTGTACAGACCGGCGGCGATCAAACAGCTTCAGGTCAATGGGGAAAAACAGCAGGTCGATGTTTTTTCCATGGGAGAACGGCATAAACCGGTGGACATTGCGAAGGCAGCGCTGGAGCATGCTCTGAAAAACGGACATAATGTTGTGATACTGGATACTGCGGGGCGGCTGCATATCGATGAAGAGATGATGCAGGAGCTGCAGGATATAAAGGCGAATGTAGACGTGCATCAGACACTTTTGGTCGTGGATGCGATGACAGGTCAGGATGCAGTCAATGTGGCCAAAGATTTTGATGAGAAAGTAGGCGTGGACGGCGTCATCCTTTCCAAGATGGACGGTGATTCCAGAGGCGGTGCGGCACTTTCGGTCAAGGCTGTGACAGGCAGACCGATCCTGTATGTCGGCATGGGCGAGAAATTATCCGATCTCGAGCAGTTTTATCCGGACAGGATGGCCAGCCGGATACTTGGAATGGGAGATGTGCTCTCCCTGATCGAGAAGGCGCAAAACAGTATTGATATAGATGAAGAGAAAGGCAAAGAGATGGCAGGCCGTCTCAAAAAGGGGAAATTCGATTTTGAAGATTACCTGGAGAGTATGACCCAGATGAAAAAAATGGGGGGTCTTACGAGTCTGTTGTCGATGATGCCGGGCATGGGCGGCAGTAAGCTGGGTGACATCGAGTCGATGATCGACGACAAACAGATGGCCCGCATGGAAGCGATTGTGCTCTCCATGACCAAAGAAGAGAGAAGAAACCCAAAGCTGCTTAATCCCAGCCGCAAACATCGGATTGCCAGAGGGGCGGGGGTAGACATCAGCGTTGTCAACCGGTTTATCAAACAGTTTGAACAGTCGCAGAAGATGATGAAACAGCTTCCGGGCATGATGGGTGGTTTTGGTAGTAAAAAGGGAAGATTCAAATTTCCTTTTTAATGCACAGGGGTAAGAGCTGCAAAGGCAGCGCGCGTCCCGCGCAGCGGTCAGGAAACTGTACCTGCCCGTTAGATATACAGGGTGGAAACCCAATGGTAAGGAATTGAAAATTTTTCGGAGGTGAAAGAAAGTGGCAGTAAAAATCAGATTAAGAAGAATGGGACAGAAGAAAGCTCCTTTTTATAGAATCGTAGTTGCGGATTCCCGTTCTCCAAGAGATGGAAGATGTATCGAGGAAATCGGCACATATGATCCGAACACAGAGCCCAGTACTTTTAAGGTAAATGAGGAACTGGCGAAGAAATGGCTTGCAAACGGTGCACAGCCTACGGAAGTTGTCAGCAGGATCTTTAAGCAGGCAGGGATTGAAAAATAGACTTGTCTGTACTGCGTATACCGCGTGGGGCAGACTTCCGGAGGTGGATTATGAAAGAATTAGTTGAAGTGATTGCAAGAGCACTTGTGGATCGTCCGGACGAAGTTGTTGTGACAGAGAAGGAAAACGGAAAAAATGTGACGGTAGAACTTCATGTGGCAGCATCTGATATGGGAAAGGTGATCGGGAAACAAGGCAGAATTGCAAAAGCAATCCGCTCTGTTGTAAAAGCAGCATCATCGAAAGACAATAAGAAAGTGGATGTAGAAATCATCTGACAGGTGGGGACGACTCGGCAGAGTCGTCCCTGTCTGTTAGTCTCTTACCATGCGCAGGGAGAATATATGGAACAGGTATTGAAAGTAGGGGTTATCACTTCTACACATGGCATCAAAGGGGAAGTCAAAATATTCCCTCTGACAGATGATGCAGGACGTTTTCAGGATTGCAGGGAACTGTTGCTGGATACAGGAACAGAAAAAAAAGTGATGGAAGTGGAGAGCGTCAAATATTTTAAAAAGTTTGTGATCCTTAAATTCAAGGGCTATGACAGCATTAATGAGATCGAGATCTATAAAGGGAAAGAGTTATATGTGACGAGAGAACATGCGGTCGCGCTGGAGAAGGATGAATATTTTATTGCTGATCTGCTTGGTCTTTCCGTGCTGGATGAAGAGGACAGGGAGATCGGTATCCTCAGTGATGTGATCGGGACGGGCGCCAATGACGTCTACAGTGTGACGACAAAAGAGGGCGGGGAAATCCTGCTTCCCGCGATCAAAGACTGTATTCTGGACATCAATATCGAAAAGGGACAGATGCACGTCCATCTGCTGCCGGGACTGGTCGATGAGTGACAGACAGGAGATCGCGATGGAATTCCATATTTTGACGTTGTTTCCGGACATGGTGGAGTCGTGTTTAAGAACAAGCGTTCTTGGGCGGGCGGCAGAGAAAGGCTGTCTGTCTTTTCATACGGTCAATATCAGAGATTATACGCTGAATAAGCATAAAAAGGTAGACGATTACACTTATGGCGGCGGCGCCGGTATGCTGATGCAGGCCCAGCCCGTGTATGATGCCTGGAAAGCGGTTCAGGGAGAAAAAGCTGTGCGCACGATATACGTGACGCCGCAGGGCAGTACTTTTACGCAGGAGCTTGCCCGCGAACTTGCCGGGGAGAGAGAACTGATATTTTTGTGTGGACACTATGAGGGAATCGACGAACGAGTGCTGGAGGAGACAGTGACGGACTACATTTCCGTCGGTGATTATGTGCTGACTGGCGGTGAACTCCCGGCTCTGGTCATGATTGATGCCATCGCCAGACTCGTACCGGGCGTACTTCACAATGAGGAATCGGCGCAGACGGAGAGCTTTCAGGACGGACTTTTGGAATATCCGCAGTATTCCCGGCCACCGGTCTGGCATGGCCGACAGGTACCGGAAGTGCTTTTGTCCGGCAATCATAAAAAGATTGAGGAGTGGAGAATGGAGCAGGCTGTCAATCGTACCAGACAGCGCAGGCCCGATCTGTATGAGAAATACAGGGAAAACCACAGGAAGTATTGATTTGATATTTGTGTTTTTACATGCCGTTTGTTTATCTGTCTGCCGGGCTGTTTCCGTCCGGCTGATTCCGGAAAAATAGCTTGCATTTCCGGGCCAGGTATGGTAAATTATTAATGTTGCGAAGATGAGATGGTCCTCTGTTGCGAAGTGCATTAAGAACGTCCGAAGATACAAGGAGGCACAACATGAACGATATTATCAGAAGTATTGAAGCGGAACAGTTAAAAGCAGAAGTTCAGGAGTTTCACGTAGGTGACACCATAAAAGTGTATGGTAAGATCAAAGAGGGAAACCGGGAGAGAATTCAGATCTTCGAGGGAACGGTACTGAAGAGACAGGGAGGAAGCAGCCGTGAGACATTTACGGTCAGAAAAACATCCAATGGCGTGGGCGTTGAGAAGACATGGCCGTTGCATTCCCCTAACGTGGAGAAGATTGAAGTCGTGAGAAGGGGTAAGGTAAGACGTGCGAAACTGTACTATCTGAGAGACCGCGTTGGTAAGAAGTCCAAAGTAAAGGAACTTGTAAGATAAGAAAAGAGAGAAAAGGGGCAGCTGGCGGCAGTTGCCCCTGTTTTTGTTTTGTGGTAAAATAATATCGTTTATCAGATCATTGAGAAATCGTGGCATTGTTGTGGAAATGACAATTTATTTTCCGTTCTCTTACAATGATCTGTGTAAAATGGTAAATGGTGGTGGAGCCGGATGGGCAGAAAAAAGGGATTGAGTTTTTACCGGAAGAAAAAGAAAATCAGCAGCACGGCGATCCGCGAAATTGCGCAGTGGTTTTTCCTGTTGTTTACTGCCGTTTTGATTGCAGGAGTGCTCGTGCTTTCCGTAGGAATGCGCACGAGTGTGATCGGTGTGTCGATGGAGCCGGGACTGTATAATGGTCAGGAGATACTGATCAATCATTTTATCTATGGAATTGTCAGCCCCAAGCGGGGAGATGTGATCGTATTTCTGCCAAATGGCAATCCCAATACTCACTATTACGTCAAGCGTGTAGTGGGGCTTCCAGGTGAGACGGTACAGATACAGGATGAAAAATTGTATATCAACGGCGTGATGGTGGAAGAAGACGAGATCTACGATAAGATGGCCGATGCGGGCATTGCGGAAAATGAGATTACGCTGGCAAACGACGAATATTTTGTGCTCGGTGATAACCGCAATAACAGTGAAGACAGCCGTTCCGGCAACATCGGGCCGGTAAAACGCGACAATATTACAGGAAAAGCATGGTTCCATATGGCCTCTGCGGAGAGCGGTATGGGATTTATCAAATAGGTGTGAGACAATGAATTATCAATGGTATCCAGGTCATATGACGAAAGCAAAGCGTATGATGCAGGAGAATAGCAAACTGATCGATCTGATCATAGAGCTGGTCGATGCGAGAATCCCGCAGAGCAGCCGAAATCCGGACATCGATGCGCTTGGAAAAAATAAATATCGGCTGATCCTTCTGAATAAGTCTGATTTGGCAGATGCGGCAGTCAATCAGTTGTGGATGGAATATTTTAAGAGCCAAGGCATCCTGGCGGTGGAAGTGAACGCCAAGACCGGCGCCGGAGTCAAGTCGATTCAGGGAGCCGTGCAGGAAGCGTGCAGGGAAAAGATCGAACGGGACAGGAAAAGAGGGATTTTGAATCGTCCGGTGCGTGCGATGGTGGCGGGCATTCCCAATGTCGGAAAGTCGACTTTTATCAACGCATTTGCGGGCAGAGCCTGCACCAAAACCGGAAATAAGCCGGGGGTGACGAAGGGAAAACAGTGGATTCGGCTTGGCAGGGGCGTGGAGCTGCTGGATACTCCCGGAATCCTCTGGCCGAAATTCGAGGATCAGCGGGCAGGACTGCGGCTGGCATTGATTGGCTCCATGAACGATGAAATTCTGCATATGGATGAACTGGCGGTCGAGCTGATCTCCTTTTTGCGGGAGCAGTATCCGGGAATTTTATATGACCGCTTCTCGGTGGAGGAGACGGGGGACGATTATTCTATATTGACGGAAATCTGTGTGAAACGCAGATGCTTTTTAAAGGGAGAACAACCTGATATACGAAAAGCCTCTTCCATACTTATGGAAGAATTCAGAAGCGGAAAGCTGGGAAGGATTACTCTGGAAAGACCGGAGCAGGTAAGATAAAATGAAAAAAGCAGTGAAAGAACTATTGGATACAAGTATTTATCTGTTAGTCGTACTGGCACTCACTTATCTGGTTATTACCTTTGTGGGGCAGAGGACAGAGGTGAGCGGCAGTTCCATGGAGTCTACGCTCAGCGACAGCGATAACCTGATCGTAGATAAGATCACATATCGGTTCAGTGACCCCAGGCGGTTTGACATCATCGTGTTTCCGTTCCGGTATGATGAGGATACCTATTATATTAAGCGGATCATCGGTATGCCGGGAGAAACCGTGCAGATCGATGAAGAAGGAACGATTTATATCGACGGCGAAGTACTGGAAGAGTCTTACGGCCGGGAGATCATGGAATCGCCGGGACGTGCTTACGAAGAGATTGCACTCGGTGAAGATGAATATTTTGTGCTCGGTGACAATCGAAACAACAGTTCGGACAGCCGGGACCCAAGCGTAGGGAATATCCGGCGTCAGGACATTATCGGCCGGGCCTGGATACGGATCTGGCCGTTCAGTAAATTTGGGATATTGAAGCATCAGTAGATGGCGGTTACAAATGATCATCGGTAAAAGGAGATCCATGGAACGGAAGATAAGTGCGGTTACGGTCAGTGTGATCAGAGAAGAAATGCAGGCAGCGGATACGGAAAAGCTGCCTGCATTTGTCAAACAATATGAAAATGATGCGCGCGCGGGCGTGCAGGCGCTTGTGAAGCGGGCGCGCAGGCAGGTCATGGCTCTGGAAAAAGAGAAAAAGCGCACGGAGGCGATGCAGGCTTACGAGAAAAAGTATGGGCAGTACACCTATATCTGTGGTATCGATGAGGTTGGCAGAGGGCCGCTGGCAGGGCCGGTCGTGGCGGGGGCTGTTATTTTGCCAAAGAATTGTGATATTTTGTATCTTAACGATTCCAAACAGCTCAGCGCTAAAAAAAGAGAAGAATTGTACGATATAATTATAGAAAAGGCTGTGAGTGTGGGGCTTGGCTTTGTATCTCCGGAGCGGATCGATGAAATCAATATTCTGCAGGCTACCTATGAGGCGATGCGGCAGGCGATCAGCGCGCTTACGGTAAAGCCGGATCTTTTACTCAACGATGCGGTGACGATACCGCAGGTGGAGATCAGGCAGATACCGATCATCAAAGGAGATGCCAAAAGCATATCGATTGCAGCGGCGAGTATTGTAGCGAAGGTAACGAGAGACCGGATGATGACAGATTATGACACCGTACTGCCGGGCTATGGATTTGCTGCCAACAAAGGTTATGGCTCACAGGAACATATTGCCGCGCTGAGAAAACTCGGGCCCAGCCCGATTCACAGAAAGACTTTTATTAAAAATATATCAGGCTCCGGAGTGGATCAGCCGGGTGGCGAACAGAGCGGACAGGACAGAGATCAGGGCAGGTAAAGACAGGAGAGATCATGGCGCTGAATTTATCGGGACTTTTTTATACGAACGGATCGGATATGAGGACAGATACTGTCCCTTCCCGTACAGATACGACGACGAACGATGGGGGAAGGCCGCAGACGCCTGTTCAGACGGGCAGCCTGGAACCGGGACAGACGATCAGTGGTGAGATTGTCGGCAAAAGCGGCAATGAAATACAGATACGGATCGCCAGAGACGTTGTCGTCAACGCCAGGATGGATCAGGAGATCGCAGCTTCCACAGGACAGAACGTGACGTTCGAAGTCCGTTCCCAGTCTTCCGGTGTGATTAACCTGCGTCCGCTGTTCTGGAATATGTCGCAGGAAAGCACAGCGCTGAAAGCGCTTTCACAGGCTGGCATTGAGGCAAACGGGAGAAGTATGCAGATGATCTTTTCCATGATGTCCGAAGGGATGTCGATCGGGAAGGAAGCGGTGCAGGATATGTACCAGCAGGTAGCGGAAATGCCGGAGGCGGATGTGACTGCCATTGTTCAGATGAATCGGCTGGGCATTCCGGTGACGCCGGAAAATCTGCAGCAGTTCACGGCTTATAAAAATTATGAACATCAGCTTCTCTCTGCGTTCTCGCAGGTGGCGGAGGAGATTCCGCAGGCTGTGATGGACCTGTTTGCCACGGGAGGCCCCGGGGAGACGGCGGCGTTTATCGATCAGCTGCTGACGATTTTTGCCGGAAAGGAAGGGCAGGAAGCCGCCGCCGGGGATATGACATCTGTGTCAGGACAACAGGTGCTGGAAGATGTCTCGATACTGGAAGAGGGAGAAGGGCAGGAGACGGAGCAGGAAACAGCCGTGCGCCCGGAAGGAGAGGCGGCTGGAAAGGCAGAGTCGCAGGAGACGGCGCAGAAAGCGGCGTCCGAGGGACAGAAAGCAGCGGTTTTTGTGGAGGAGGAGATCGGGGAGACCCTGGACGGACAGAAGCCGCAGGAAACCGCGCAGACCGGGAAAGCCGGAACGGAACAGGCATCGGCAGTGGAAAATGCCGTGCTGAAAGAGGAACAGGCGAAGCTGGCAGCCCTTGTGAAAGGGGCGGGTGGCAGCGAGGAACTGATCCGTCAGCTCCAGCAGGGAGAACTCGGAGAAGATGAGCTTTACCGGGCAGTCAGGGAGCTGAGCAGGCAGGCACAGAGCCCCGAGCAACAGGCAGCGGTGAAAGATCTGTTTTTATCAAAACCGTTTCAAAAGGTGCTTCAGGATAAAATATCGAATCAGTGGACCCTTACTTCGCCGGAAGAGGTGGAGAAGAAAGAGGTGGCGAAGCTGTACGATCGTCTGAATGAACAGACACGGGCATTGACGCGCGCCCTGTCGGAGACGGCGAGAACGGATTCACCGCTCTTTAGAAGTGTACAGAATATCAGAGAAAACGTCGATTTTATGAATCAGCTCAATCAGATGTACGCCTATGTGCAGCTTCCGCTGAAATTCAAAGGACAAAATGCCCATGGCGATCTCTATGTATATACAAATAAGAAGAATCTGGCCAGGAAGGATGGCAATGTAAGTGCCTTTCTGCATCTGGATATGTCACATCTGGGCCGGGTCGATGTGTATGTGGCGATGGAGCGGGGCAGGATCAATACCAATTTTTATCTGGCAGACGAGGCAAGTCTGGATCTTCTGGAGAAAAACATTGACCGGCTTACCCAAAGGCTTACAGAGAAAGGGTATCATGCGGAGACAAAGCTGATGCTGAAAGAGGATCAGGATAATGTGATGGAAGAGATCATAAAGACAGACAGAAATATCAGTGTCGTCAGTGATCTGTCGTTTGATGTGAGAGCATAAGGAGACCGGATATGGGCAGTGGCAGAGACGAGAAACCAAAACAGGCGATTGCACTTTCTTATGATCCATCGGACAATGCGCCGAGAGTCGTGGCCAGTGGCCGGGGTGCACTGGCAGAGCGGATCATCGAGAAGGCAAAGGAGGCCGAGGTACCGGTCCATGCAGACACGAAGCTGGCGGATACCCTGTCACGTCTGGAGATCGGAGATGCCATTCCGCCGGAATTGTATGAGGCGGTGGCAGAGATTCTTGTGTTCGTGGACGCCATGGATAAGATCAAGGCGAAGATGAAAAAATAGAAAACGTTAGGGAAACAGAGCGGGAAAGTCAGGAGAAAACAGGAGGGATATGCGGGGAGAAAAGTCAAAGTACATGCTTGGCAGAGAAGGGGAGGCGGCAGCAGTCCGTTATCTGGAGACACAGGGCATGAGAGTCTGCGAGAAAAACTTTTCCGGCAGACAGGGAGAGATCGACATTATCGGATACCACGAAGGCTGTCTTGTCTTTGTGGAAGTAAAATACAGAAGAGACGAAAGAACTGGGACACCGGAAAGTGCCGTTACGATGCAGAAGCAGAAAAAGATTTGCAGAGCAGCGGATTACTACCGGTATCTTCATCATTATGGGGATTACCATCCATTCCGCTATGATGTGGTGGCTATTACCGGACGGGAGATCAGATGGCACCGGAATGCGTTTGAGCATATCTGCCTGTGAGCGGGCAGCGGCCAACAGAAGCGAACACTGACAGAAGGAGAAATTATGGAGATCATAAGAAAAGGAAAGACAAAAAAGGAAGAGACTGACAGAGCGAATGCAGATCATAAGAATCTGCGGGTTCACCGGGAAGGCGGGCTTGTGTATCTGACGTTCCCGGCGCTGGAGGCTGCGGGTGTGGCAGATCATCTGTGCAGTACCCGGCTTGGCGGTGTCAGCGAAGGACATCTGGGGAGTATGAACCTCAGTTATACGAGAGGGGACCGAAAGGAAAACGTCGATGAAAACTTTCGCAGGATCGCGGCAGCGCTTGGCAGAGATTGTACCGACTTTGTCTTTACCGATCAGACACATACGCCCAATGTGAGAAGAGTGACGGAGGACGACCGGGGAAAGGGGCTTGTGAGAGAGCGGGATTATACCGATGTGGATGGACTGATTACCGATGTGCCGGGGATTGTGCTGTCCGCATTCTTTGCGGACTGTGTGCCGCTGCTCTTCGTGGACCCGGTAAGACGGGCAGTCGGCCTTTCTCATTCCGGCTGGAAAGGGACAGTGCAAAAGATCGGCCGGGTGACAGTGGAGGCGATGCAGCGGGCGTTCGGCAGTCAGCCGGGTGATATTGTGGCGGCGATCGGGCCGTCGATCTGTGGTTCCTGTTATGAGGTTGGAGAGGACGTGGCCGGGCAATTCCGGCAGGCATTTCCCGCGAATACCGGGCAGGAGCGCGAAACGAACGGGGCGGTAAAGAGTGTATTACAGGAAAAGGGCGGCGGCAAATATCTGCTTGATCTCTGGGAAGCCAACCGGAGAGTGATGCGCGAGGCAGGCATTTTGGAAGAACATATCAGTGTCACCGACATTTGTACCTGCTGCAATCCGCAGTTTTTATTCTCCCACAGGGCATCGCAGGGGATGAGAGGTAATCTGGGCGTGTTTCTTGTGCTGCGGTGACTGGGGATATGGGAATGGCAGCCGGTACAAACGGGAAACATACGGAAAACGGAGATCCTGAGTACTGGCCGGTTGATAACTATTTTCTGCCGGGAGCGCGGAGCACAAAGTTTTTAGGGTGTGACGTAGTGAAACAGCATCATACACTCACACAGATATTGATGGGATTATTGAACAGCGGCTTTGTGCTAGAGGCTGTGGAGGAGGCGCAGCCACCCGTGGAAATGATGGGCTTACCTGGAATGAAAGATGAACTGCGTCGGCCGATGATGTTGTTAGTGAAAGCCTGCAAAAAACAGCCTTATGAATAAAAGTATGAGAGAGCGGCGCATGTCACCGCTCTTTTTTTACCATATAGGAAAGTTCTCCGAATTTCCCATATGGTAAAAAAATGATTATCGCACTGCGGCGGAGGGGGAATATGTCGCTGTCGCGACCCGCCGCAGGCGGAGAATCCTGCCTTGCAGGATTCTTTTTTATGAAAATAGCCGCTATTTATGTAAATGCGTTATAATAATTTAAGAAAAGCTTAATCAAAACATGCGCTATGTCTTAATGAGTGTCTGTTACAATAGGATATGACAGGAAGATACGAGAGAGAAAGCGCAATATGAGAGGGATTAAAAATGTCTAATATATTAGTGTGTGATGATGACAGGGCGATTGTGGAGGCAATAGAGATTTATCTGGTGCAGGAAGGGTATCAGGTCTTCAAAGCCTACGATGGAAAAGAGGCGCTCCAAATTCTGGAGTCGGAGGAGATCCACCTGCTTATCATGGATGTGATGATGCCAAAACTGGACGGTATTCACGCTACGTTGAAAATCAGGGAGAAATATAGCATTCCGATCATTATACTTTCTGCGAAGTCCGAAGACGCAGATAAAATACTCGGTTTGAATATCGGTGCCGATGACTATGTGACAAAGCCTTTTAATCCGCTGGAGCTGACAGCCCGTGTAAAGTCGCATATGCGCAGATATACGAAGCTCGGCAGTATCGGCAATGCGGAAGACATGGAGCAGATCTACCGGACGGGCGGTCTTGTCATGAATGACATGACGAAGGAGGTGACAGTGGATGATGAGCCGGTAAAGCTGACACCGATCGAATACAATATTTTGCTGCTGCTTGTGAAAAATCAGGGAAAGGTGTTTTCCATCAGTCAGATTTATGAGAGTATCTGGAACGAAGAGGCCATTGGCGCTGACAATACGGTGGCTGTGCATATCAGACATATCAGGGAAAAGATTGAGATCAATCCAAAAGAGCCGCGCTATCTGAAAGTCGTATGGGGCGTCGGGTACAAAGTGGATAAACAATGAAAGATGACCGTCCGGCCACTGGCTGCGGGGTGGTGCACAGGAAAAGGGAGGAACAATGATGAAAACGAGGAAATATGGGAGAGGCGTGAAAGCAGCGGTGACAGTTCTGGAGGTTGCTTTCATGACCCTGTGTGTCGTATGTATTGGTATCGTATCGTGCAACGCAGTGATCAGAATCTCCGGGCGGCCGTATTATATCAGTCCTTTTTCCAAGACAGAAGATTTTGAGGATTCCGATGTCTTTTATGATGTGGTCTATGACAGCATGTGCGACGTCGTCCGTTACGGTGTGATCCGCAATCAGATGGAGACAGACGGCATATTTGATGAAGAGAAGGAGATAGATATTGAACAGTATGCCAGACATCTGGAAGAAGTTCCGGTGACAGCTACCAGTATCTCTTATCGGCTGGGCGATCTGCTTCAATGGGGACAGTACGGGGAAGGAATTTCCGTCAATGAATATACCTGTGAACAGGTGGAACAGATGATACGGGAGGAAAAGGAAAGGAGCGCGCAGCAGTCTTCGTCGCAGACCGGCGCGGAAACGGCAGGAACGAAGCAGGAGAAGACTGAGGAATGGGAAACCGGGAATTTTGAAAAGGCAAAGAGCGCCGATGAGGAAGAAGCGTTGGTGGAAGTGACAGAGCATGTCTATGTCGCAGAGGGGGTGGAGGAGACAATTCTGACCGGGGAGACGGTTGAGGAAAATGATCTGACAGTGATTGAGGAATCTATTGACTGGGAGCCGGACGGGACGGATTGGGAGGAAGAAAACGCGGCGTACGAGGAGGAAGATCAATATGCGCTTGTGCCGGTGGAACGTTATCTTCCGGCAGATGGCAGATCCATGCTGGCCCATGTAGACAGCGTGGAGGAGCTGGAGAATATGACCTTTTATCTGCGTGAGTCGCTCCACATGCTCGGAGATAATTATATTTCCTATAAAGAATATCAGCAGCGATATGATAATGAAGAAATGAATTTTAAGTACTATATAGTTCAGGAGAGAGACGGAAAAACCCAGGTTTATACCAATACGGCGATTGCTGGGAAAGAGATGCAGGAAGTATACGAATACTTTTCCGGCCTGGGGAGAAGCCTTTATTTTTCGCCGGCGGATTTTACCTATGAGAGCAATATGTCCATCCGGGAAGAATCCGTGCGCGGTGTGTGGAACAAATACCGTTACGCTTATCCGGACGATACGCTGATCTGGGTGGGGATCGATACTTCTTTCCAATATGCGGATCTGTTTCAAAGCGCACAGGAAAGCTATCAGATGGCAGCGCCGGGGTACCTGTATATTTTATGCAGTGTGATCTGTGGCATTCTGGCGCTTGTATTGCTGGGCGTGATGACTTATATGGCGGGCAGAAAGACAGAATCAGAGACGATCTCCCTGCTGTGGTTTGACAGGTGGTATACGGAGGTTGCCGCCTCATTGGCAGCAGGTGTAGTGCTTTCCTTGTTTGTGATGACCGGAATCGGAGTCAGTGAACTTTACTATGATGAGATGGCGGACCGTATGCAGATGCTGACAGCGCTGGCAGTGGGCTCGGCAATCACCGGAAGTGCATTCCTGTTTTTCTATTTAAGTCTGATCCGCAGGATCAAGGCAGGAATTTTCTGGAAGAATTTTCTGATCTATCGGATTTTTCTGGCTATAAAGAGAATTCTCATGAGAATTTATGACGACAGCAGAAATGTGGTCAGAATATGGGTGCCTTATCTGCTCTTTGTGAGCGTCAATCTGTTTTTGATCAGCCTGGATAATCCGTTTGAGCGGGGCGGTACGTTTATCGCGATTGTGCTCGATCTGTTTGTGGGAATTTTTCTATATTACAATAACAGGATCAGACAGAAGATCTTAAAAGGGATTGAGAAGATCCGCGGCGGTGATCTGGACTATCAGATTGACGTGGCGAAAATGCACGGCGACAACCGCATACTGGCCGAAGCGGTAAACAGTATCGGCAACGGAATCCGGCATGCGGTGGAGACAAGTATGAAGGACGAGCGGATGAAGGCCGACCTGATCACGAATGTATCTCATGATATTAAGACGCCGCTCACTTCGATCATCAATTACGTTGATCTGATCAAACGGGAGGAGACGGAAAATGAGAAGGTCAGAGATTATCTGAAAATACTGGAGAACAAGTCACAGCGCCTGAAACAGCTGACCGAAGACCTGGTGGAAGCATCCAAGATCTCTTCCGGTAATATTGAACTGCAATGTGATAAACTTGATCTGGTGGAATTGATGAACCAGACGGTAGGGGAATTTGTGGAACGGTTCGAAGAAAAAGGGCTGCGTCTGATCGTCAATATGGAGGAACGGCCGCTGCTGATCTATGCCGACTCGAGACGGATCTGGCGCGTGGTGGAAAATCTCTTTCACAATGTGAATAAATATGCACTGGAAAATACGAGAGTGTATGTGGAGGTAAAGAAAATTCCGGAGGATGACAGCCCCGGAAAGGTGCGCCTTTCGATTAAAAATATTTCCGATCAGCCGCTGAACCTGGAGGCGGAAGATCTGACGGAACGATTTATCCGTGGAGATGCCGCCCGCACGACAGAGGGCAGCGGTCTCGGACTGTCGATCGCCAAAAACCTCACCGAATTACAGAAAGGAAAATTTGAAATCTTCTCTGACGGCGACCTGTTTAAGGTTGTGATTACCTTCTCCCTTGTGGTATAGTGATAATATACCCTCAGAGGACAAGGAGACACGAAGACATTGAACAGTGCGAAAATACAGGATGGCAAACTGGCTGCTTGCAGACAGATCTGTTATCCTGTGTTTTCTCTCGTCTGATTACAAAAAGGAAGGTACATAAATATGGGGAAGAAAATCGTTGCGGCAGGGAATGTCTGTATTGACATCACACCGGAGATTCCGGGGAGAAAAGTATCCCATCTCAGCGAGGTCATGGCGCCGGGGAAACTGCTTCTTGCCGGCGATGTAACAGTCAGCGCCGGCGGCTCGGTGTCGAACACCGGACTGGCCATGAAGATACTGGGCGGGGACGTGACTTTGATGGGTAAGACGGGCAGAGACGATTTCGGAGGGCTTCTGCGCCGTCTCTTTGCGGAATACGGCTGCGGGGAAGACTTGATCGTCTCGGAAGGGGTGAGTACGGCTTATTCCATTATCTTGGCCATCCCGGGGATTGACCGTATTTTTATTCATAATGCAGGTGCCAATGATACGTTTTATCTGGAAGACCTCGATCTGGAGAAAATCAGACAGGCACAATTATTTCATTTCGGCTATCCGACGGTGATGAAGTCCATGAATGAAAACAATGGGGCGGAACTGATCCGGATGTTTCAGGCCGTATCCGAACTTGGCGTGCTCACATCGCTCGACATGTCCGTAATGCAGGAACAGTCTCAGGCTGCAATGGCGGACTGGCCGGGGATTCTGGCGGCGGTGCTGCCTTATATTGACTTCTTCCTTCCGAGCGTGGAAGAGCTGCTGCAGTTGCTGGACAGAGAGAAATATTACGAAGTACTGGAGAGAAGCGGCGGCGGGGATGTGACGGAAGTTATTTCCATTGAGGAAGATGTAAAGCCTCTCGCCAAACGCTGTATCGCCATGGGAGCGAAATGTGTCGTCGTCAAATGCGGCGCGCCGGGGCTGTATTACAGGACGGCGGGAGAAGAGCTTGCCGACAGGCTGTCGGGAAAGCTGGGACATGACTGCGGTGACTGGACGGATGCGGAAGGGTTTATGCCGAGTTTTGTGCCGGAGAAGGTGCGTTCCGCCACAGGAGCGGGCGATACGGCGATCGGTGCGTTTCTGATGGCGATGCTCGACGGCTGTCCGCTGAAAAAATGTCTGCAGTTTGCCGCTGCTGCCGGTGCTTCCTGTGTGGAAACATACGATACGCTCAGCGGTCTGAAAAGTTTTCAGGAGTTGCAGGAGCGGATTGACAGCGGATGGGAGAGAAGCAGATAACATTTTATAAAAGATATGGCATACGAAAAGGGGCGAAGTGATTCGCCCCTCAGTTATTGTATGTAATTTTATCCGGTGTCGCTGTTTTACAATTTCACAGCTTCCCTGGAATTGTATTTTTTCAGGATAGCATGAATCTTCTCCGTGGGCGTCAGTACATTTCCGAGAGAGCTGTCATGATTGCTGAAGTCAATGATAGATGCAAGGAATTTGCTGATGTCAGCCTCCAGGAAATAAGGCTTGTTTTTGATTTCCGGCGGCAAATAGCAGAGGTTCGTCGTAATAATACGGTCAAAACAGCAGTGCTCATACGCATAGTCAAACTGCTTCAGTCCATTCGTAAAGAGACCGAATGTCGTACACAGAAAGACACGCTTGGCATTCATGGCCTTGAGCTGCTTGGCCGTATCGAGAATGCTTTCTCCGGAGGAGATCATATCGTCGATGACGAACACATCTTTTCCATCAATATTGTCCCCGAGAAATTCATGTGCCACAATGGGATTTTTCCCATCTATGATCGTGGAATAATCGCGGCGCTTGTAGAACATGCCGGTGTCCACACCGAGTACACCCGCGAAATAGACGGCGCGGCTCAGGGCGCCCTCGTCGGGGCTGATGACGACGGTATGTTCTTTGTCGATAAGCAGATCTGGTTCGTTTTTCAGAAGGGTCTGTAAAAACTGATAATGCGCAGTGAAGTTATCAAAACCGGAGAGCGGGATCGCGTTCTGCACACGGGGATCATGGGCATCAAAAGTGATGATATTGGAGACGCCCATATTGCTCAGCTCTTCCAGTGCATAAGCGCAGTCCAGGGATTCCCGGTTGGCGCGGTTATGCTGCCTTCCCTCATAGAGAAACGGCATGATAACATTGATCCGGTGTGCTTTCCCGGCCGCGGCGGAGATGACTCGTTTTAAGTCCTGATAATGATCATCGGGTGACATATGGTTGGTATAGCCGTTCACCTGATAGGTGAGACTGTGGTTACAGACATCTACGAGAATATAGAGATCTTTTCCGCGGACGCTTTCATAGAAAATGCCTTTACCTTCCCCGGAACCGAAGCGGGGGCATTCCGCATGGCACAGATAGCTGCTCTCTGTGTAGCCATGGAAGGCGGGATCACTTTTTAAAGAGTGATGGATATTGCGGCGAAACTCCACAAGGTGATCGTTGATTTTGCGGCCAAGATTCTCCGCGGAGTGCATAGCGACCAGTTTTAATGGAGCCACCGGGAGGGCAGACTCCAGTTTTTCGACATTTGGCATGATTACCTCCGGAAAAATGATAATTTGTGATAGGATCACTCATAATTTTTATAACATTATGTTAGTGACACGTCAAGAAAATTCTAGTAAAATGAAAGGGAAAAGGAGCCATGAAAATGAAGGAAAAAGGACATCTGATCCGGAACGTGCTGCCGGAAAGCATTGCGCAGGAGATGGAAATTGAGCCGGGAGACCTGCTGCTTTCCATTAACGGTAATGAGATCACAGATATTTTCGACTATCAGTATTATATGCAGGACGAAGCCGTCGAAGTGCTGGTCAGAAAGCCTTCGGGAGAAGAATGGCTTCTGGAAATAGACAAAGAATACGAAGAGGATCTCGGTGTCGAGTTTGAAAATGGACTGATGGATGATTACCGGTCCTGTCATAATAAATGTATTTTCTGTTTTATTGATCAGATGCCGCCGGGGATGAGGGAAACGCTCTATTTTAAGGACGATGATTCCAGACTTTCTTTTTTGCAGGGGAATTACGTGACGCTGACCAATCTGTCGGAGCATGATATAGAGCGGATCATCCGGTATCGTCTCTCGCCGATCAACATTTCCTTTCAGACGACGAATCCGGAACTGCGCTGCCGGATGCTGAACAATCGTTTCGCCGGGGAAGCGCTGAAAAAGGTAGACAGGCTTTATGAAGGCGGGATTGCGATGAACGGACAGATCGTGTTGTGCAAGGGGATCAACGACGGCGCGGAGCTGGAGCGGAGCATCCGTGATCTGACCGGATATATGCCGCTTCTGGAGAGTGTCTCGGTTGTGCCGGTCGGGTTATCGAAGTACCGGGAAGGCCTGTATCCGCTGGAACCGTTTTCGAAGGAGGACGCGGTCCTAGTGCTCTCTGTGATCCACCGCTGGCAGAAAGAGCTCTATGCGCGGACGGGTCTGCACTTTGTCCATGCCAGTGATGAGTGGTATATTCTGGCGGGGCAGGAGATGCCCGAACAGGAGCGTTATGACGGTTATCTGCAGCTTGAAAACGGGGTGGGGATGCTCCGGCTTCTGGAAGAGGAGTTTCGGGAGGCGTTGGAGGACCTCTGTGAGAGTGGTTTTCGCCTGGAACGCCGGCGGGAAGTGTCTGTGGCTACGGGACTTTTGGCGTATTCTTATATTCGCAGGATGGCGGAGCGGTTGACGGACATACAGCCTGCGCTGACGATACGGGTCTATCCGGTCCGCAATCAGTTCTTCGGGGAACAGATCACTGTCTCGGGTCTGCTGACGGGCAGTGACATCAGGGCGCAGCTTGCAGGAAAAGAGCTGGGAGAGACCCTGTTTTTACCGGAGAATGTGCTGCGCAGCGGGGAAGAGGTATTTCTGGACGATATGACCCTGTCCGAACTGGGAAGTGCTTTACAAGCAGACATAAATATTGTAAAATCAAGCGGATATGATTTTGTGAAACAGCTGGTCGGAGTGCAGGACCTGAATAAAAGACAGAATCGGGAATCGGATACGGAAAATTAAAACTTAGAACGGGAATCGGGAACAGGAATCGAAACCGAAATCAGACAGACCAAAACAGGAGAACCAGATGAGCGGAAAAAAGGGAAAGCCGATTGTGGCAGTGGTGGGCAGGCCGAATGTAGGAAAATCCACCTTGTTCAACGGACTGGCGGGAGAAATGATCTCCATCGTAAAAGACACGCCGGGAATTACAAGAGACAGAATCTATGCGGACGTCACATGGCTTGACAGAGCCTTTACGCTGATTGATACCGGAGGCATTGAGCCAGACAGCAGAGATGTGATCTTATCCCAGATGCGGGAACAGGCACAGATCGCCATCGATACGGCGGACGTTATTCTGTTTATGACAGACGTCAGACAGGGCGTTACCGATGCGGATGCGAAAGTGGCTGATCTGCTGCGCCGTTCTCAGAAACCGGTTGTTCTCGTTGTCAATAAAGTGGACAGTTTTGACAAGTACATGCCGGACGTCTATGAATTTTATAATCTGGGGATCGGTGAACCGATTCCGATCTCGGCATCCAGCCGTCTGGGAATCGGTGAACTGCTTGATCAGGTAATCAGTCATTTCCCGGAGACTGCGGAGGATGAGGAAGAGGATGATCGTCCGAAGATCGCCATTGTCGGCAAGCCCAATGTCGGTAAGTCGTCGATCATCAATAAGCTGATCGGGGAAAACCGGGTCATCGTCTCGGATATTGCCGGGACGACGAGAGACGCTATTGACACGGAGGTCGTGCATGGCGGCCGGGAATATGTGCTGATTGATACGGCAGGACTGCGGCGGAAAAATAAAATTAAGGAAGAGCTGGAGCGGTTTATGATCATCCGCACGGTTGGCGCAGTAGAGCGGGCGGATGTGGCGGTGCTCGTCATCGACGCTCAGGACGGCGTCACGGAGCAGGATGCAAAGATCGCCGGAATTGCCCATGAGAGGGGCAAAGGCGTAATCATCGCCGTCAACAAATGGGATGCAGTGGAGAAGGACGACAAGACGATCTATAAATATACGAACAAGGTGCGGGAAGTGCTGTCATACATGCCTTATGCGGAATTGATCTTTATCTCCGCACGGACAGGGCAGCGGCTGCCGAAACTGTTTGATCTGATCGACGCAGTCATCGAAAATCACGCTCAGCGAGTGGCGACCGGTGTGCTGAACGAGATTATGACGGAAGCGGTGGCATTGCAGCAGCCTCCCTCAGACAAGGGCAAACGACTGAAACTCTATTATATGACACAAGTGTCGGTAAAGCCGCCTACCTTTGTTATCTTTGTCAATGACAGGGAGCTGATGCACTTTTCCTATACGAGATACATTGAAAATAAGATCAGAGAAGCGTTTGGGTTCCGGGGGACGCCTCTGCGGTTTATCATAAGAGAAAGGAAAGAAAAATAATGGAACGGATCATCTGTCTTGGAATGGGATACGTGCTGGGACTTTTTCAGACGGCTTATATTTATGGGAAGATGCATGGCGTGGACATCAGACAAATGG
The DNA here is from genome assembly GCA_037015955.1 of Lachnospiraceae bacterium JLR.KK008. Classification (NCBI taxonomy): domain Bacteria; kingdom Bacillati; phylum Bacillota; class Clostridia; order Lachnospirales; family Lachnospiraceae; species Lachnospiraceae bacterium JLR.KK008. Next base: position 1,903,251 of record CP143548.1, on the reverse strand, counting down.
GGAGCGGCAACGCGGGTACGACTAACACATTGCGTGTGTTTGGCGCAAAAGCCGGTCTGATCGTGTTTGTCGGAGACGTACTGAAATGCGTGATCGCGGTTCTGCTGGCAAGGTTCTTATTCAGCGGCAGCAGACCGGATATTGTCTATCTGCTGATGCTGTATGCGGCAGCAGGTGCGATACTGGGACACAATTTCCCGTTTTATATGGGCTTTCGGGGAGGTAAAGGCATTGCAACTACGGCTGGACTGATTGCGTTTCATCCTGCTTTTCTGCCGATGGGTGTGATTGTGTTTTTTACGGTCTTTCTTGTCACACACTATGTATCCCTCGGATCGCTCATGCTCTATGCGGGCTTTCTGATCCAGCTTATCGTGATGGGGCAGATGGGATTTTTCCATATGAGCCAGACGGCCCTCTGTGAGCTGTATGCCGTCGGCGCTTTTCTGACGGTCATGGCCTATGTGAAACACAGGGCCAATATCGTGCGGCTCTGTAAGGGTGAGGAGAGAAAGACATATCTGACGAAAAAGAATAAAGTGTAGGAAGAGAAAACGATTCCGGTGTCAAAAGGCAGGTTTTGTTTTTACATTGTCCGTTTTCATCAGTTTCCGTTATGCTCTTCTCCGTCAAGTTGCAGGAACAGAAACAGATAAAAACGGACAGAATATGGAAAACGATGCCTTTTGACATCGGAATCCATGACAGAGTGTAAGAAGAATCAGAAAATTATCATACAGGAGGACAGAAATATGGCATCGATTGGTGTAATCGGGGCAGGGAGCTGGGGCACCGCTCTGGCACTGCTTTTGTACAATAATGGACATGAGGTGGCTTTGTGGTCCGTGATTGAGGAAGAAGTGGAGCTGCTGCGGACAAAGAGAGAAAACCCGGATAAACTCCCCGGTGTGAAACTGCCGGAGGACCTGCTCGTAACCTCGGATCTGTCACAGGCTGTGGCGAAAGATATGCTGATTCTGGCTGTACCGTCTCCTTTTGTGCGCAGCACGGCGCACAATATGAGAGAGCTTGTGCGGGAGGGACAGATCATTGTCAATGTGGCCAAAGGTGTTGAGGAAGCAACACTGATGACACTGTCGCAGATCATCAAAGAAGAGATTCCGCAGGCCGATGTGGCGGTCATGTCCGGTCCGTCCCACGCGGAGGAAGTCGGCAGGGGGATACCGACGACGATTGTGGTCGGCGCAGAGAGCAGAGAGACGGCGGAATATGTACAGAGCGTGTTTATGAGCGAGGTGTTTCGCGTTTATACGAGCCCGGATGTGCTCGGTATCGAGCTTGGCGGGGCGCTGAAAAATGTGGTGGCGTTGGCGGCGGGCATTGCCGATGGCCTCGGTTATGGAGACAATACAAAGGCGGCGCTCATTACGAGAGGCATTGCCGAGATCGCAAGGCTCGGTACGGCGATGGGAGGCAAGACGAAGACATTTGCCGGACTCTCAGGCATCGGCGATCTGATTGTCACCTGCGCCAGTATGCACTCAAGAAACAGAAGGGCGGGTATTCTGATCGGGAAGGGGTATACCTGTGAGGAAGCAATGAAAGAGGTGAAGATGGTAGTGGAAGGCGTGCACTCCGCAAAGGCGGCCATGGGACTGGCTGCGAAGTATGATGTGCAGATTCCGATCATCGAGCAGGTCAATGAAGTACTGTTCCACGGAAAGAAGGCGGACGAGGCGGTAAGAGATCTGATGCTGCGGGATAAAAAATTAGAGAATACAGATATGCCGTGGGAATGAAAAAGGAGAAGAGTATGGCGGAAAACAATTTTACAAGTACGAGGGAATATGTAGCTTCGGAAGAGCTGATGGCGAGCGTCAATGTGGCGATCGCTCTGCAAAAGCCGCTGCTGATTAAGGGGGAGCCGGGAACAGGCAAGACGATGCTGGCGGAGGCAGTGGCAAAATCTCTCGGCAAACGGCTGATTGTCTGGAACATCAAGTCTACGACGAAGGCACAGGATGGCCTGTATGTGTATGATACCATCCAGCGTCTGTATGACGGACAGTTCGGGGAAGAAGGCGTGGACGACATCTCCCGCTATATCAAGCTGGGTAAGCTCGGGGAAGCCTTTGACAGTGAGGAGCAGGTCGTACTGCTGATCGATGAGATTGACAAGGCCGATCTGGAATTTCCCAATGATCTGTTGTGGGAGCTTGACCAGATGGAATTTTATATTCATGAGACAAAACGGACCGTTAAGGCGAAACAGCGGCCGATCGTGATCATTACTTCCAATGCGGAGAAGGAACTGCCGGATGCATTTCTGCGCAGGTGCATCTTCCATTACATTGCGTTTCCGGATGCAGCTTTGATGGAAGAGATTGTCAGAGTACACTATCCGCACGTGGAAGATAATATTCTGAAAAATGCCATGGAGGCTTTTTATGATATTCGTTCGATGCGTGACATCCGCAAGAAACCGAGTACATCGGAGCTGATCGACTGGGTGAATGCACTGCAGATCGGCGGGATCTGCGCGGAGCAGATCAAAACGGCGCTGCCGTTTATCGGCGTTGTCGTAAAGAAAGACGAAGATTTGCAGACTGTGCTGCACAATACGGATTGATGACTGCCCGAATGAGGCGGATGGAGAGCGTTTATGTTTCAGAAATTTTTCGAAGTATGCAAAGCCAAGGGCCTGAAGATCACATTGAGCGAATGGCTGACATTGCAGGAAGCGCTGGATAAGGGGCTGGCCGGGAGCAGTCTGACCGGATTTTATTATCTTTCCCGCATGATCCTCGTTAAGAGCGAGGTGGAATTTGATAAATTTGATATGGCCTTTGAGGAATGCTTTCAGGGCATACAGTCCGAGAATGCGCTGACGAATCAGATGCTCCGCTGGCTTAACAAGGAAGAGATGAACGAAATGCTGCAGATCGAGGAAAAGCAGTGGCTCAATCAGCTCGAGGAGATCAAAGTCGATAAGGAAGATGTGGAGCAGAAGTTTAAAGAACGGCTGAAAGATCAGGACAGCGAACACAACGGCGGCAGCTATTGGATCGGGACGATGGGCAAAACATCGTTCGGCAATACGGGCGGCAATATCGGTGGTGTGCGGGTCGGCGGACAGACCGGATACCAGTCGGCGTTTGCGGTCATCGGCGATCGTAAGTTCCGGGATTTCCGCGATGACAGAGTGCTTGACAACAGACAGTTCCAGCAGGCGCTGCGGCGTCTGCGTCAGTTTTCCACGAGACTGGATATTCCCAAGACGGAACTGGACATAAATGGAACGATCGATAAGACATGCAATAATGGCGGCTGCCTGCAGATCGTGATGGAGAAACCGAGGAAGAATGCGGTTAAGCTGCTGTTGCTGATGGACTCCGGCGGGACGATGATCCCTTACACAAGGCTGCTCAACGATCTGTTTCAGTCCGTAAATAAGTCCAATCACTATAAGGACGTAAAAGTCTATTATTTTCATAACTGCATCTACAGCCATCTGTATAAGACGCCGGAATGCGAGAACGGCGACTGGATTGAGACGGAGTGGATGTTCCGCAATCTGGACAGCGACTATAAAGTGATCATTGTCGGGGACGCGGCCATGGCCCCGGAAGAGCTGTATTCCGAGACAGGCAATTACAGGGGACCAAACGGCGGACTTGCCGGCATGGACTGGCTGTTGCTCCTGAAAAAGCATTATAAAAAGATCGTCTGGATGAATCCGAAGATGGCTCCGGGGAAAGCGCCGTGGCGCGAAGCGGAGACAGCCGTGAAGGAAGTATTTCCCATGTATAAGCTGACGGTGGACGGTCTCAACCGGGCGATGACCGTGTTGATGACGCAGGCGAAGCGGTGACGGTGGAATCCTTTGTCATAAATAAACGACCCCTTTCATACATTACAGTAAAATAAAAATTGCGAAACGGCAGTCCTTTAAAGCAGAGTTTGACAAAACATAGAAATAAAGAGCGAATTTAAAACGTATTTGAGCTCTGTTTTGTATGTTTTGACCGAACTCGTTATCACAGAAATCAGTTTCGCAATTACCTGATTACAGTAAAGGATGGAAGGGGTCGTTTTATGGATACAGCGACAATGCAGCAATATGATTTATACAAAGATATTAAAAATCGATGCGGAGGGGAGATCTATCTGGGTGTGGTAGGTCCGGTACGCACCGGAAAATCTACGTTTATCAAGCGGTTCATGGATCTGATGGTACTTCCCTATATGAATGATGAACACGCGAAGACACGGGCACAGGACGAACTGCCCCAGAGCTCCGGCGGTAAAACGATCACCACGACAGAACCGAAATTCATACCAAAAGAAGCGGCGGGCGTCACACTCGGCGGCGGTGTGGACGTAAAAGTACGGCTGATCGACTGTGTGGGCTATATGGTAGAGGGCGCTGCCGGACATATGGAAGAAGACGTGGAGCGGATGGTGAAAACGCCATGGTCTGACGTGGAGATTCCCTTTACACAGGCGGCAGAGATCGGGACAAAGAAAGTCATCAGCGACCATTCCACGATCGGCATCGTTGTGACGACGGATGGCAGCTTCGGAGAACTGCCGCGGGAAAATTACATAGAGGCGGAGGAACGGACGATCCATGAGCTGAGACGTCTGAAGAAGCCGTTTATCGTTTTGCTGAATACGGAAAAGCCATATTCGGAAGATGTGAAACGACAGGCCGGAGAACTGACGGAGAAATACGGCCTGACTGTGATGCCAGTCAACTGTGAACAGTTGAAAGAAAGCGACATTTATCATATTCTGGAAAATGTGCTGTATGAGTTCCCGCTCTCGATGATAGAATTTTATGTGCCGAAATGGGTGGAGATGCTGCCGGTTACTCATCCGCTGAAGGCAGACATCATCGAGCAGGTGAGCAGCCTTGTCAGGGATATGAATACGATCCGTGATGTGCTGGAACATCCGGTCACAGTGAGCAGCGAATATGTGAAACGATGCAAGACAGACGGTATCAGTATGTCGGACGGCACGGTGCGGGTCGTGCTGGAGGTGGAAGACGCCTACTATTATCAGATGCTCAGTGATCTGATTGGCGAGGAGATCACAGGGGAATATCATCTGATCTCTGTGATGAAGGAACTTGCGCAGATGAAAAAAGAGTATGTGAAAGTGATCCATGCCATAGAGTCCGTGCGGGCCAAAGGGTACGGCGTTGTGACGCCGGAGCGGGAGGAGATCAGTCTTGCGACACCGGAGGTGATCCGGCATGGCAACAAATACGGCGTAAAGATCAAGGCGGAAAGTCCTTCGATCCATATGATCCGTGCCAATATCCAGACAGAGATCGCGCCGATCGTCGGTACCCAGCAGCAGGCGGAAGACCTGATCCGCTATATCTCTGAGGCGGAGAATACGGAAGATGGCATCTGGGAGACAAATATATTTGGTAAGACGGTGGAACAGCTTGTGAATGACGGAATTTCGAGCAAAATCGCCATGATCGGTGATGAAAGTCAGGTAAAATTGCAGGAAACGATGCAGAAGATTGTCAACGACTCTAATGGCGGCATGGTATGTATTATTATTTGATGAGAAAATCCGCTTACAAATGTCTGAGAAACAGACAGGGAGAATAAGAGGGGAAGCACTGGAAAGCGTCTGAAAACAGACGCTTTTTTATTAGATAGGAAAGATTGATCGGCGTCCAGCCAAAGACGGTCATCAGCAGAGAATATCCCGCGGACTGGAAGCCGGGCAGAGCTGGCGCAAGCATAGAGTTTGTCAGCATAACGCCTTTAAATGTTCATAAAATGTCGGATAAGAGATGGCAACGCAGTCGCCGCCGGCGATCTGTGTCTCTCCGTCGGAGATAAGGGCGGCCACGGCGAAGCTCATGGCGATGCGGTGATCGTTGTGAGAGTCGATGACTGCGCCGTGGAGTGGTCTGCCACCGTGGATGATCATGCCGTCGTCGGTGGCCTCAATCTCACAGCCCATCGCGCGCAGATTTTCCACCATCACGCTGATGCGGTCGGACTCTTTGACTTTCAGCTCGGCGGCGTCCCGGATGACGGTCGTACCCTGGGCGCAGGCGGCCATGACAGCGATGACAGGAAGCTCATCGATCAATGTTGGAATGAGGCTGCCGCCGATCTCGCAGCCGTGCAGAGAAGCAGAGCGGACGAGAATGTCCGCGCACGGTTCCCCGCCGTCGTCACGGATATTTTCAAGTGTCAGGTGAGCGCCCATCATTCTGGCGGCTTTGAGGATGCCGTCTCTCGTCGGATTGATGCCCACATTTTTGATCAGGACCTCAGAACCGGGAACCAATGACCCGGCGGCGATAAAATAAGCGGCGGAGGAAATATCTCCCGGCACTTGAATATTGTGTGCGTACAGGGCATTGCCCGGTCGGAGGAGCGCAGTCGTTCCTTCGGAGGAGATGTCAGCCCCGAACAGACGCAGCATGATCTCGGAATGATTTCTGCTTACATAAGGCTCTGTGACTCTGGTTTCTCCGTCCGCGTACAGACCGGCGAGCAGGATGGCGGATTTCACCTGCGCGGAAGCGACGTTTGTCGTATAGTGGATACCATGGAGCGGAGCCCCTTCGATGAGAAGGGGGGTGCAGCCGTTGCCACGTTCACTTTTGATTTGGGCGCCCATCCGGGAGAGGGGTTCGATAATACGTTTCATCGGACGTTTTTGGATGGAAGCGTCACCGGTCAGTCTTGATGTAAACGGCTGAGCGGCGAGAATGCCGGAGATCAGCCGGGTCGTCGTGCCGCTGTTGCCGGCATCTAATGTGGAAGAGGGGGCGCACAGCCCGTGCAGGCCCCGCCCGCGGACGAGGATATGGCCCGGGTTCTTCTGTTTCTCAATCTCAATCCCCATTTTCCGGAAACAGGCGATCGTGGAGAGACAGTCCGCGCCTTCCAGAAATCCGCTGATCTTTGAGGTTCCCTCTGCCAGGGAGGCAAACATCACACTCCGGTGGGAGATGGACTTGTCACCGGGGACAGTTACGGTTCCCCGCAGTTTTTCTGCTTTTTTACATATGATATTCTCTTTGCTGTACACGTCTGTTTTCCTCACTATTGTTGGTATTCCTTTTACAGTTCCATAGTTGTATGTATTATGAATGTTGTTTCGTGCCCTTGTCCACTGAGGGTAACATTGTCGCATGTTATTTTTTTTCATAAATGTGGTAGCCTTTGTTTTTGAGAATGGAGATGGCTGCCTGCATCTTTTCTTCCCCGTAAAATTCAATGCGCAGAGCGCCTTCTTCCCGTTCCCGGTTATGGGTGATGCCGATATTTTTGATACTGATGCTGTTCAGAGCCAGAATCGTGGCGATAGAGGCCAGTGCCCCCGGTTCGTCGGCAATATCGATCCGGATGGAAAATACTTTTTTGATCGGACCGCTGGATGCCTCGATAAAAGAATCGCGGTAAATGCGGGCGCTGCTGAAAAAGTCATAGATCTCGTCTTCGCTCTGTGCATCGATCTGTGCTTTGACACGCTGCAACGCCTGAATATAACGTCCCAGGAGCTCGGAAATATTATCTGTGTTTGTCAGACAGATCTGCTGCCACATGTCGGATGAGGAGGAGGCAATGCGGGTAATATCCTTAAAGCCTCCGGCGGCGATCAGTTTCATGATGCCGTCCTGCGAATCGGAATCTCTGACAAAATTCACGAGGGAGGAGGCGATGACGTGGGGCAGGTGGCTGATGGCTGCCGTGACATAATCGTGTTGTGCAAACGGCAGGACAAGCGGAATGGCGCCGATGGAAGAGACAAGATCTTTATAAAAATCCAGTTTCCACGCAGGGACAGTTTCCGTGGGGGTTAAAATATAGTAGGCGTTTTCCAGCAGCTTTGCCTTCGCATTGGCATAGCCGTAGCGTTCGCTGCCGGCCATCGGATGGCCTCCGATAAAGGATTGATCCAGTCCCAGAGCCGCCACCTGTCTGTGGATGCCTGTCTTTACGCTTCCGACATCGGTGAGAATACTGTCCTTTGCCAGAAACTGCTTCAGCCGCAGCAGATTTTCTTCATTGCAGGAGACGGGCGCGCATAAAAATATCATATCGCAGCCGGAAAAGGCAGCGTCGACCTGATCGAAGATGAAGTCGGCAACGCCTTCTTCTTTTGCCTGACGGAGCGCTTTGGCATTCGTGTCACAGGCATAAATTGTAATTGTATTGTGGGTTTCCTTCAGGGCCTTGGCGATAGAACCTCCAATCAGGCCGAGGCCGATAAAACCGCAGGAAATTGCTTTCATAATGTGGATGACTCCTTTCCGTACTCATGATAACACTAAGTCTCAACGCGGGCAAGAGCGGACAAAGGATTATCGAAAATGTGTAAAGTTACTTGTAATTGATGCCGGAATTTAGTAAAATGTACACATGGGGCATGTGAAAGGATGAGAACAGATCTTGGCAAAACACCCTAAACAGCATAATTGGAGGGAATTTATATGAATGTTTACACAACTGACAAAATTCGCAATGTAGTATTACTCGGACATGGCGGTGCAGGAAAGACCTCTCTGGCAGAAGCGATGGCATATCTGGCGGGCCTTACATCCAGGATGGGTAAGGTCACAGATGGCAATACCGTCAGCGATTTTGGGAAAGAGGAGCAGAGGAGAAAATTTTCCATCAGCACTTCCATAGTTCCCTTGGAATGGGAAGGGACCAAGATCAACATTTTAGATACGCCCGGTTATTTTGATTTTGTCGGAGAGGTGGAGGAAGCGGTCAGTGCGGCGGATGCGGCTGTGATTGTTGTCTCCGGTAAGGCGGGAATGGAAGTCGGAACTGAGAAAGCATGGGAGCTGTGTGAGAAATATAAACTGCCGCGGATGATATTTGTCACTGATATGGATGTGGATAATGCTTCCTACCGGCAGGTCGTATCAGATATGACAGAGAAATATGGTAAGAAGCTGGCGCCGTTTCATCTGCCGATCCGTGAGAACGAGAAGTTTGTCGGTTATATTAACGTAATCAGCGAGACCGGACACAGATGGAAAGGCAAGGAAGTCGTTGACTGCGAGATTCCTGAATACAGTCAGGCGAATCTGCAGCTCTGCCGGGATACATTGATGGAATCTGTGGCAGAGACGAGTGAAGAGTTTATGGACCGCTATTTTGCCGGAGAGACTTTTTCCGAGGCGGAGATTCGTGCAGCGGTGCGCACGAACGTTATGGACGGCACGATCGTACCGATGTCCATGGGTTCCAATGTGCTCTGCCAGGGCGTTTACACACTGCTCGATGATATTGTGAAATATTTTCCGAGTCCGGAGAACAGGGAGATCGCCGGTGTTAATCTGAAGACGAACGAGATTTTCCAGGCTGACTATGATTTTGCAAAATCGAAATCTGCCTATATTTTCAAGACGATTGTCGATCCGTTTATCGGTAAATATTCTCTGATCAAAGTATGTTCGGGTGTCTTCAAATCCGATGATTTGATCTACAATCAGGACAAAGAGCTGGAAGAAAAGGTTGGAAAGCTGTATGTACTGCAGGGCAATAAGCCGATCGAAGTGCCGGAGCTTCATGCCGGTGACATCGGGGCGGTGGCAAAACTGACGGCGGCAAGAACCGGCGATACACTCTCCACGAAAGCGGCGCCGATCCGCTATGGGAAGACAGAAATTTCCACACCGTATACGTATATGCGTTATCACGCAAAGAATAAGGGCGACATCGATAAAATTTCACAGTCATTGCAGAAGATGATGCACGAGGATCTGACATTAAAGGCAGTCAACGACAGTGAAAACAGACAGACGCTGCTGTATGGAATGGGCGATCAGCATCTGGAGATCGTGGTCAGCAGACTTTTGAATGAATATAAGGTGGAAGTGGAACTGTCCAAACCGAAGGTTGCGTTCCGGGAAACGATACGGAAAAAATCCGATGTGGAATACAAATATAAGAAACAATCCGGTGGACATGGACAATATGGTCACGTGAAGATGCGTTTTGAGAGTTCCGGTAATCTGGAAGAGAGTTTTACGTTTGCGCAGGAAGTCGTGGGCGGCGCCGTACCGAAAAATTATTTTCCGGCGGTGGAGAAGGGACTTCAGGAGTCTGTTCTCAGAGGTCCTCTGGCGGCTTACCCGGTTGTCGGCGTCAAAGCCGTGCTGTATGATGGGTCTTATCATCCGGTAGACTCGTCCGAGATGGCATTTAAGATGGCGACGATCCAGGCGTTTAAAAAAGGCTTTATGGAAGCTCAGCCGATCCTGCTCGAGCCGATCGTCTCTCTGAAAGTGACCGTGCCGGATCAGTACACGGGCGATGTCATGGGTGATCTGAATAAACGCCGGGGCCGTGTCCTTGGTATGAATCCGCTTGCCAGCGGCAAACAGGTCATCGAGGCGGATGTACCGATGACGGGACTGTTCGGATACTGCACCGATCTGCGGTCTATGACCGGTGGCCGGGGTGTGTATTCCTATGAATTCTCGCGGTATGAGCAGGCACCCTCCGACGTGCAGGAGAAGGAAGTGGCCGATCGCGCAGCGAAGGTGGCGGAGAATGCGGACGCCTGACAGCATGACCGTGACGGACAGGTGTGCCTGATCAAAAGCAGGATGGCCATGGCGCTGATGAAAAGCAAGATGGCAAATGTGACAGTAACACATTGCAACTGAAAGATTGAAATCAGGAAGATTGGGACCTGTGGAAATGCGTCCGCGGTATGCGGCCTCTTTCCCGGGTCCTTTTGGTATCTGAGCTGACTGACGAAGTAATTTTAAGTATTATTTAAGAGACGGCAGAGAGAATATGTAGTATAATTTTCCACATACTATTTTTGGAGGACAAATCATGAAAAAAATGACGCGGAATTTACTTTTTATATTGGCGGGACTGCTGGCCGCAGGCATTTTATATTATATCTACCTGCCGGCGGTGAACATCCACTCTGCCAGCTTCTGGTTTTTTATAATGGGCCTGATCGTCGTATGCATGGCGGTCTATGGGTTCCGAAAGGCCGGAAGGCGTCTGTTTGTCACAGATGGCAGACAACTGCGGCTTAATGTGGACTTTCAGGAGATGAAAGGGCTGAAATATATGGGCATCCTGCTGGGGGTGGTGTTTGTCATCTATCTGGTCGGCAGCATTTTATCTTCGCCGGTTGTCAACGCCGCAAAATACCAGCAGCTTCTGATGATAGAAGAGAGAAACTTTACCGACGACATCAAAGAGGCGGATTACAATACGATTCCGCTGCTCGACAAAAATTCGGCGGCGCTTCTCGGCAACCGCAAGATGGGAAGTCTCGTGGATATGGTGTCTCAGTTTGAAGTGAGCAACGATTATACCCAGATCAATTATCAGGGGAAACCGGTGCGGGTGACACCGCTTTCCTATGCCAATCCGATCAAGTGGCTGACAAATAACAGAAACGGCATCCCGGCCTATATACTGATCGACATGGCGACACAGGATACGGAGTGTGTCAAACTTCCGGAAGGCATCAAGTATTCCAAATCGGAATATTTCAACCGCAATCTGTACCGGCATCTGCGGTTCCGCTATCCGACTTATATTTTTGACGATCAGCTTTTCTTTGAGATCGATGAGGAGGGAACGCCTTACTGGGTGTGCCCGGTGAAGAAGTTTAATATCGGGCTGTTCGGCGGTCAGACTGTGGGCAATGTCGTACTCTGCAACGCTGTGACGGGAGAGTGTGTTGACTATGCGGTGGAAGATGTGCCCCAGTGGGTCGATAAAGTATATTCTGCGGAGCTGTTGACACAGTTGTATGACTATTCCGGGATCTTGAAGCATGGATTTTTGAACAGTGTACTTGGTCAGAGAGACTGTCTCCAGTCTACGAACGGCTACAATTATATCGCGCTCGACGATGATGTGTGGGTCTATTCCGGTGTCACTTCCGTCAGCGGTGACCAGTCCAATGTGGGATTTGTACTGATGAATCAGCGCACGATGGAGACGAGATTTTATAAGGTGGAGGGTGCAATCGAGGATTCCGCCATGTCATCGGCGGAAGGGCAGGTACAGAACCTTGGTTATGTGGCCACGTTCCCGCTGCTTTTGAATATTGCAGACGAACCTACGTACTTCATGGCGCTCAAGGATGCCTCCGGCCTGGTCAAGAAATATGCGATGGTCAACGTACAGAAATATCAGTGGGTGGCGATCGGAGACACCATCCAGGAATGAGAAAAAAATTACAGTGAGCTTTTGAACACGAACGGCATTGTCAGTCCGAATGCGGAGGCACTGAAGCAGATCACGGGTAAGATCACCGCGGTGGCGCCCATCGTGCTGGAAGGAACGACGCACTATTATGTGTGTGTGGAAGGCTCGGAAGATATTTTTGACGTATCGATGGCTGATGAGGATCTGATCGGTATCATCCGTTATGTGATCGGGGACCGGATCTCGCTCCGTTATACCGAGGGATATGGCCTGCATACGGTAAAAGAGATCGGGTAAGAGCGCAAGGGTCCAAAGGCCGGACTCTGGCAGAAGTTTCCTGTTCTGCCAAAGATCCCCGTGTTGACAAAATATTACAAAATAGGTAAACTTAGACTATAAAATGACTGGAAAGGAGATATGCGATGGGCAGATTTGGAAGGAAAGTTCTGACGATGATGTTGTCGGCGGCGCTGTGTGCAATGTGTGCTGTACCGCTGCAGGCCGAGGCTAAAAAAATCGATCGTCATGAGTGGTCCCAGTCTTCACAGGTGTGGGAGGTTGGAGATAATGTCACCGCCTATGTGAAAGAAGGAGTCCTTTATTTTGAAGGGACGGGGGCGATACCGGATTACACAAATGATACATTGTATACACGGCCCTGGCATGGCGTTCTGATCGAGGCGGTCAATGTGGGACCGGGGATTACGGACATCGGGACGAAAGCCTTTGCGGAATTTAATAAATTGAGATATATTACAGTCTACAGTACGACTTTTATCAAAAGCGGGAATGCGTTTGACAAGATAGACAGCGCGCCGCAGGTTCGGATCATCGGTACGGAAGAGACAACGAGGATGATCGGCGACAAAATACCGTATACGAGTCTTGACAGTTGGGCGCGGGTGGGGCAGAGCCGTACCGCCAACATTGTCTATATTATGGATAATGGCGATATGAAGATGAAGCTGCGCCAGAAGACACTGCCCAACGTGCCGTTTGTGTACTCGGCGGACAATGAGGATGCGACAAGACGTTATGAGATGGCGGGCCGGGAGGAAGAGCAGATCCAGACACAGACGTTTGTCTCTCCGCTTCGTTTCGCGCCTGGTTATGAAATGACAGGCCTGGCGGTGACATCCCGGCGTGTCGTTCAGGGAGAAGAATATCTGAATATTGTTGCATATTATTTGAATCATGGATATGCTGGTTACTCTTATGGGTATACGTATTCCAATATGGTCACGACCGGCGACCAGGTTTATGAGTCGTTCGAGGCTGCGAAAAATTATCAGTTCCAGATTCCGGCCGAGTTACAGAGTCCGGGACGGGTATTTAAAGTGATCCAGATCGTCGACGGGCAGCCTGTCGTGCTGGATGACCTTGACAACTCCGATACGACCATTACGTTTGCGACAGACAGAGGAACCTTTTATTACAGCATTATCTATCAATAGAGCAGAGAGATAAAACAGCGGCATATACCCGTGAGGGCGTATGCCGCTTTGACATGGCCGGAAGCAGGTGGATGAGATGGCTGATCGCTTTTCACTGGCCGGCTCCAGGGATGTTTGTCACGGTTTCTTTTGTGTAATACTTGACAATCTTTGAGCAGAAAACTAAAATATAGGGAGTCGGCGAGAACCAGGAGGAAATAAAAGATGGGAATACCATATAATCACAGAGAAATCGAAGAAAAATGGAGAAAAGAGTGGGAGCAGCATCCGGTCAATGTCAATGACGGCGAAAAGCCGAAATATTACTGTCTGGATATGTTTCCTTACCCTTCAGGAAACGGACTGCATGTCGGGCATTGGCGGGGATATGTCATTTCCGACGTATGGAGCCGTTATAAAATGTTAAACGGAGGACATTACATCATTCACCCGATGGGGTGGGATGCGTTTGGGCTGCCGGCAGAAAATTATGCGATCAAAATGGGTGTTCATCCCGCGAAATCAACGGCGGATAATGTCGCCAATATCAAGAGGCAGATTGGCCAGATTGCGGCATTGTATGACTGGGACATGGAAGTCAATACCACGGACCCTGCTTTTTATAAATGGACTCAGTGGATCTTTGTCAAAATGTTTGAGGCAGGCCTTGCCTATGAAAAGGAGATGCCAATCAACTGGTGTCCTTCCTGTAAGACAGGTCTGGCCAACGAAGAAGTGGTCAATGGAAAATGTGAGCGCTGCGGCGAGGAAGTGACGAAAAAAAGTCTCAAACAGTGGATGCTGCGAATTACTAAATATGCGGACAGACTGTTGAATGATCTGGACAAGCTGGACTGGCCGGAAAAAGTAAAGAAGATGCAGACTGACTGGATCGGCAAATCGTATGGGGCGGAAGTGGAGTTCCCGATCGATGGCAGAGAGGAGACACTTACGGTCTATACGACCAGACCGGACACGCTGCATGGGGCCACTTTTATGGTACTCGCTCCCGAACATGTGCTGGCGGCAGAGCTTGCGACAAAGGAGACGAGAACGGCAGTCGAGAAATACATCTATGATACGTCGATGAAGTCGAATGTGGACCGTCTTCAGGATAAGGAAAAGTCAGGGGTGTTTACCGGCAGTTATGCGGTCAATCCGCTTAACGGCGCAAAGATACCGATCTGGCTGTCGGATTATGTTTTAGCGGACTACGGAACAGGGGCGATTATGTGTGTGCCGGCTCATGACGACAGAGACTTCGAGTTTGCCACAAAATTCAAGATTCCGATTATCCAGGTCATCGCCAAAGACGGCAAAGAGATCGAGTCGATGACGGAGGCTTATACGGAAGCTAACGGCACGATGATCAACTCCGGTGAATGGAATGGAATGGAGAGTGCGGTACTGAAAAAAGAGGCGCCGCTTATGATCGAAAAGATGGGAATCGGCAGGAAGACGGTGAATTATAAACTGCGCGACTGGGTGTTTTCCAGACAGCGGTATTGGGGGGAGCCGATCCCGATCATTCACTGTCCCAAGTGCGGCTGTGTGCCGGTGTCGGAAGACCAGCTTCCGCTGCTGTTGCCTGATGTAGAGTCCTATCAGCCGACAGGTACCGGGGAGTCGCCGCTTGCTGACATTGAGGAGTGGGTCAATACGACCTGTCCGGTCTGTGGCGCGCCATCCAGGAGAGAGACGAATACGATGCCACAGTGGGCAGGATCTTCGTGGTATTTCCTGCGCTATGTGGACAGTAAGAATGACAGGGAACTTGTGAGCAGAGAGAAAGCCGATCAGTATCTGCCGGTTGATATGTATATCGGTGGCGTGGAACATGCGGTACTGCATCTGCTTTACTCGAGATTTTATACAAAATTTTTATGTGACATTGGTGTCATTGATTTTGACGAGCCGTTTAAAAAGCTGTTTAACCAGGGGATGATCACAGGGAAAAACGGGATCAAGATGTCCAAGTCCAAAGGAAATGTTGTATCTCCGGATGATCTCGTGAGGGATTACGGTTGTGATTCTCTGCGCCTGTATGAGCTGTTTGTCGGTCCTCCGGAACTGGATTCCGAGTGGGATGACAGAGGGATTGACGGTGTTTATCGTTTCTTGACGAGATTTTGGAAGCTCGTAATGGAAAACAGAGACAAAGACGTAACAGCGACGAAAGAGATGGTAAAGCTCCGTCATAAGATGGTTCATGATATAACGACAAGGCTGGAAAACTTCAGTTTGAACACAGTTGTCTCCGGCTTTATGGAATATAACAATAAGATGATTGAGATGGCTAAAAGTGAAGGCATGGATGCTGAGACGCTGCGGACAGCGGTTATTCTGCTGGCTCCTTTTGCCCCTCATATCAGTGAGCAGCTTTGGCAGGAACTTGGCGGTACGGACTCTGTATTCCATGCGGTATGGCCACAGGCCGATCAGGAGGCGATGGCCGACACGGAGAAGGAGATTGCCGTACAGATCAATGGCAAGACAAGAGCCGTGATCAATGTGCCTGCGGACATTTCCAAAGAAGATGCCATCAAGCGCGGCGAAGAAGCGCTTGGCAGTAAGTTAAGTGGCAATGTGGTCAAAGAGATCTATGTGCCGGGCAGGATAGTCAACATTGTGGTAAAATAGATGAAAGAGGAATCCCACGGGTGGGATTCCTCTTTTCTGATCTGGAACTATTTCTTACTTTGCATCAGTTTCATAATCTTATCCATGCGGACGATTTCTTCCGGGGTACTGTTCTTTTTGACGACGGTAATGATCAGTTCCATCTCCTCTTTGGAGAAAGATACGGAATTGTCTTTTCCTCTTTTGGCAAGGTTCATGAGAAAGGGAAGCATCTCCTTGGGGGTGAGATTGTTTCCTTCAAACACCATCATCTGCAGAAAATCTAATTTTGCTTTATCGATACCTGCAAGCGCCGGATCTTTAATCCATTCCGGTTCATTCATTTTGCATTCCTCCTTTTAACAATTCTATCATTGCCTGCTGCTCAGGACCGAGCATGGAGAGCAGAGCTTCCATGCCTGGCATCTGCATACCGTTTTCCTGCTTCGCATTTTCATCAGGATCATCCGAGTCCGAGGCAGCGTTTGTCATAGCCTGCATCATTTCCATCATCTCCATCATTTCCTTATAGGTTTCCAGAGAAGAAAACATCTGTTCCATCTGTTGCAGTTTTTGTTTTTGTGTTTCATTACAGTAGGGAAGAATGGAGGGAAGGACTTTTCTGATGTCTGTCTTTGGCTGTGAGGGATCGCCGCATATCGAGTAGGAATGATTCTTAAAATATGAAATGGTATACTGCAGTTCCTGATATTTGATATAAATGGCGAGATATTTCTGCATGGGACGGTCGAGGCAGGGCAGGAGAGCCTTCATGATCTGTATCTGGTTTGTCGTAAACAACGTGTCGAAAGCCGCTACGTTGTCCTGCTCTTTTTCATCCATAGAAACGTCTCTCCATTATCATTATTAAGAATTATGCCGTCCGGATAGAAGATATGCAGAAAAAGAGGCAGCTTTACGCCGCCTCTTTCCATACTGTCAGGCTTCAGACATGCCTGCGTGAGCCAGAACGGCTCATTTGAGAATGAAAATATTAGTTGCAGCAGCACAGAAGGATCAAGATCCAGAGAATGTTGCCGCCACATCCACAACCGCAGCCGCTGCCACAGTTATCATTGCCGCCGCAGATGTTGAAGCTGCCGCATCCACAGTTCATGCCGCCGCCGAAGCCGCCGTTGCCGCACAGGCAGAATAAAATAATGATCCAGAGAATGCTGCCGCATCCACAGTCGTTGGAAGGAGAATTGTTGCATCCGCAGGAAGTAGCTGTTAAATCGCTCATATAAGCCTCCAAAAGTTTATTTATGGTTTATACTATGAGCGACGGCCTGTCATTGTTTCCGGTATGGAAAAAAATTTGGGATTATGTTAAACTGAACAAAAGAAAACAAAAGGACAGAAAAAGCAAGTTAGGCGTCAGGCCAGGCAGTCGAAAGCGTGGTTTGCCGGATGGAGAGAACAGTGCAGGGAATCAGAGTCAGGAAATTATTCGGACGTTTTGACTATACAATTTTATTTTCAGAAGAAGGGATGACAATCGTTACCGGACCCAATGGCTTTGGCAAGTCTACGATTCTGCATGTAATCAGTGCGCTTGCCGGCGGTAATATGGACTATTTCTTTGACCTGAAATTTGATGAGATCGAAATCCTGGGGACCGGCCAGAATGATAATCTTGTGGTTCGAAAAGACGGAGACTACCTTTTTATCGGGGCAGTAACATTTAACAATCAGGATTTTATGAGCTGGAAACGGTATGGTCTGCGGAGGGCGGCAGAGGAGCCGTCTGATGAGTATGTGGAATTGATGGAAGACATTACATCTGTTATTTTTATGTTGAAGCAGATGACAGGCGAGGTATTTTGGATTGAGGAGCAGCGCCTTGTGAGAAGCGTCTTGCGGCGCAGAGTGAACCGGACAGACGGAAAGAAAGTGTTTGAGCGGAAGATTATTCAGGCTGTGGAGGAAATATCAGAAAAGCTGGAAGCGGAGATCGGCAGTGTGGCATATGAATATTCTCAGATTTCGAGTGAGCTGGACAGTACATTTCCTCAGAGACTGTTTGAGCAGACGGAAGGACTGACAAAGGAGGAATTTGACCGGGCGCTTTCTTCTCTTCGTGAAAAGGTGATGAAACTGCAAAAATACGGCGTTTCCGGTTTTGCGAAGCTGGAAGAGATCCAGTTCAAAGAGGCGGACGCCCGGGCGCTGAAAGTCTACTTTGAGGATTTTCAGAAAAAATACGAGAAGTACGATGAATTGATCGATCAGTTGGAGTTGTTTACGGACATTGTGAACCGGAGGTTTCGGTTTAAGCATATTTCTGTCTCCATGCAGGAGGGAATCTGCATCCATGATGATGAGGGCGATGAGATTCCACTTCTGAGGTTGTCGTCGGGAGAAAAAGAAACACTGGTGTTATTTTATCAACTGATTTTTGAAGTGCCGGGAAACAGCCTGCTTCTTGTTGATGAACCGGAGATCTCTCTGCATATCGCCTGGCAGAGAATGTTCGCTGAGGATATGCAGACGATTGTGCGCAGGAAAGGGATAAAGGCTGTTATTGCAACACATTCCGTGCAGATTGTAAACGGAAATCGTGCGATTCAGAGAGATTTGGGAAAACAGTATGCAGAGGGACTCCATAAGTGACAGTTTAACAAAAGAGGATATTGTCGCCTATATTGAGGCAGAGCTGAATGCAGATTTCGGTCATGAGCTTTGCTTTATTCTGGTGGAAGGCGCCAGCGACGTGAAATTTGTCAGGAGAGTGTTTGCAGAGCATGTCGTTCCCTACGAATCGTTTGCCGGAAAGAACGGTTTGACTGAGCTGATAGAGGACGGTTCGATTCGTGACGAGCGGGTGATTGCAATCAGGGACAGGGATTATGTCGATCCGGGAACGCTTCCGGAAAGAATGTTTGTATACGATACTTGCTGCCTGGAAATGATGCTATTAAAAAACAGGGACGTTCTGCAGGGATTTTGCAGCGTCTATTGTGAGGAGGATGGCTCCGGGTCAGCATTATTGCAGCAAGCGTTGCGCGCGCTTTCACCGTACAGTGTGGCGCGCAGGAAGAACGAGGAGCAGGGACTGGGGATCAATTTTGAGAAGGCAGGTTTTGGAGATCTCGTCCAAAGGGGAGGAGAATTTCCGGTTGATCTCTTGTTTGACAGAGTACGGATACCGGAGGAGCTGCGGGCGGCATGCAGAGAAGAAGCCTGCGAACTGTCTGTGGAAGAATTGTACGAGATTACCAATGGTCATGATATATGCCGGTTTTTGGGCGGTATTGCCGATGAAGGCAATGGAAAGATACTTGGAGAGGCAAAGGTACGCAATGTTTTACTCTGTTCGTACCGAAAAGAAGATTTCAGGCAGACCAGGCTGTATGATGCGATCAGGACATACCAGACTTGGTATGGCCTGTATTATGTGGAATGAGAGAAATTGGTCGGGGTGACAGGCGTATGCTCTTTAATCAAAATATTATATCCGAAATTTTAAGAAGCAGTTTCGGTGATAAAATCGAAGCATTTACGGACGACTGTGTGATGGAACTGGATGATTATGAACTGGCGGATCTATTCGAAGAGACAATCGATTTTGCCATATTGTACGGTATCGATGAAATTGAAGTGGAAGAGTATCGTGTGGAGGAGGTAGGCGAGGGTCAGAAAGTGTCAGGGACGCTGGAGATCATGGCAGTCGTTGATGGATTTGAGAGAATCGAGGAAGAGAGTGAGTTCAGGGACACGGGGACCATTGCATTTGGGGCAGGATTTTCCTTTCATGTTGAAGAAGGTGTCTACTCGGATCTGGAACTGGAATATTTATATTGATCGTATTTCGTGGGTAAATGTAACAGATCAAAACAGCTCTGTCAAAGGACAGGGCTGTTTTTGCGGTTCGAAGGAAGCCGATATTACAAAAAAATGTGTAAACTGTCGCAATATGTTGTGAAAGTACTTGAATTTCTCGCAATATATTGTAAAATAGTAATATGTAAAAGAATAAAATACTGGATGAGTATGTGCAGGAGGAGATACACAGAATGGCGAAGGAGAGCTTGAAAAAGCAGGCGGCCAGATACCATTTGGAAGAGTACGATGAGAAGATGCAGAAAGAAATTCTTCTCCAGTTAAAAAGGCGGGTGCGGAGAAGAAGGATTATTACCAGCGTCTGTCTGATCCTTGCTATTGTAAGTCTGGGATATTTTGCAGGATATTATTATCTGGCGGACAGGTCCGGCAGTCAGTTTGAAGAACTTGCCGATCTGCGGGGCAAAGAGCCAGTGTCAACCCCGTTTCTGATCAATAAGACGGGGGAAAGCGAGACACCGGATATTTTGGATGATTATAAAAATTTATATAATAAGAACAAAAGTCTAATCGGATGGCTCAAAATTGACGATACAATAATAGATTACCCTGTCATGCGGTCACCGGATTCGGAATATTACCTGACACATAATTTTAATCAGGAATATGACAGAAACGGTTCTATTTTCATGGATCCGGCGTGTGATGTCTTAAAACCGAGTACGAATCTGATCTTGTATGGGCATCATATGCGATCGGGAAATATGTTCGGAGACCTGGATCTCTACGAGTCGAAAGAATATATGGAAGCGCATCGTACAATACAGTTTGACACTCTGTATGAAAAGGGGACATGGCAGGTGATGTATGTGTTTCGTGATAAATTGAAGCAGGACACGGAGATTGCCTTTAAATATTATCAGTTTATTGATGCAAATTCCCCGGAGGAATTTGATTCCAATATGAAAGCGATGGCCGAAATGTCTCTCTATGACACAGGCGTCAAGGCTTCTTATGGTGATCAGCTATTGACTTTGTCCACCTGTGACAGCAGGGAGGAAGACGGCAGATTTGTCGTTGTTGCAAAGCGTATAGGTTAAGCATATTTTCAGAGGAGAGTGTAAATATGGCAAAGGGAGAAAAGAAAAAAAACAGAAAGCTGCGCAGGAGGGCGCGCAAGACGACGGCAGTTGTGATGCTGATCACTTCGATCATCGTAGCGGCGATTCCGGTGCCGGAAAATACGGCGGCTCCGCAGTTTGCAGGTCCCAAGGCGGTGGTTACCGGTCCCGATGAGGCAAATCTGGAGCATCGTTATGATTATCAGACCTATGCGGTGAATGCGGATTATAATGCAGCGGCGGATCAGGCGTTCCGGGATGCAGGCGGAATTGACAATCGTGAAGCGTCAAGAGATGCGGTAAAAGCAGTTACAGTGGCAAAGGTGGATGATATTACGAGACTGAGCCTGAAGCCCCCGGGTGGTGTGACGCCGGAGAAGTTTTCTTATGTGTTTGAATTCGGCGGTCGCTTTATTTACCAGCAGGATCAGTTTGAATTATATGAAAGCGGCAGCTCTGCCGTGATCACTGATTATAATACGAATTACAACATGTTGGACGATCAGGTGGGGACGACAGAGATTGAGATTCCAAACTTTCTCTGCAAAGACTATGAGGTCGTAACTCATGCGGAGATGCTGCAGGGAGCGTTTGCAGACAAGAGGCAGAAGGGATTTATCGTTACGTTAAAAGATCCCATTGATTACAGCAGCATTGAAAAGATAGCACTTAACGGTGTTGAGTTTTCCGATCTGCGGGTACCGGCTCTGATGAATGACGGTGCAAATGGGTTGACGGAACATAATACGCTGACGGTTACACCGAGAACAATGTTTGACATTGTTCGTAAATATTTTGCTGAAGAGTATAATGCGTATAAAGCGAGGTATGATGCCTGGATCGCTGATTCAGATCCGAGTCATACTGCGCAGACATGGACAGAAAAGCTGGAACTGAACTTTGCCAATCTGACAGAGAATCAGGTTTTGGAGTATTACTGTGATATGACCTGTACAGTGAAGGGAGTTTCCTTGTCAGGCTGTGTTTTGAAGCGGGTGTATCAGACGGGCGATCAGAATACGATCCGATATATTCCGCAGGCGCAGTCGAACAATGTCTCCGGCTCTTTGGAAGTGGATGCCAATGCGGAAAGTAACGTTGATAAGACCGGCGGTTTCGTATGTGGCGATATCAGCAATTCAATCACAGGAATAGCTGACTATGCGTTCTTTGGAGTGCGTAACCTGACAAAGCTGATTCTGCCGCCAAACTTACATAATATTGGTGACAGTGCGTTTGAACATTCTTTTATTCAGGATCTGACAGGTCTTGGTGTACAGTCCGTCGGTAACCGGGCGTTTAAGAATTCCGAGTTAAAAACGTTGAATTTTAGAAATGCCAATGGAATTGGTACGATCGGTACGATCGGGGCGGAGGCGTTCAGCGGGACAAAGCTGGCAGAGTTTGAGATACCGAACAGTCTGGGAGAACTGGGACCGGGTGCCTTTTCCAAGTGTGGTACTTTGCAGAAGGTATCTGCAGAGAGTATTGATATTCAGTGTGCGATCGGTAAATTTTCATTTTATGATTGTACGGCTCTGGCCACTGTAGACTGGAACGGCTCGGGTTCCAAGATTCAGAAGATAGATGACGCGGCCTTTGCGCTCTCTGAAGGAAACGGTAGTTTGAAAGAGTTCAAGTTTCCGGATCTTGGAGCGGACAGTAATACTGGTACTGCCGGTGATGGGACAAAATTCCTTGGTAATTATATTCTGGCAGGGCAGGACAATTTAGAGACAGTATATATGCCGCATTCGACCTGGGCGGGAAATACGAGGACGGAGTTTTCGCTTCCAAAGTATACGTTTGTGGACTGCCGTAATCTGAAGTATGTGGATTTCACCGGCAACGATCCAACCAATTCTCAGTATGGACGTACGGTAACTTATGATCCGTTTTTGTTCTGGGAGGTGGAGAATAAAGAATTTCGGGTACGGGGACCACAGTGGTTTGCCACGAGTGATCCTGCAAGACCGAGAAAAGCTACCTGGGCTGCGGCAACGCTTGTGAGCCAGCAGGTGCCATATATTTATTACAATCAGGAAGAGCGGGTCGATTATTACGAGATCGACGACAAGTCGTATGTCAACGCAGTCAATACGGAATCTGGGATGCTTGTGTCAGTCATTACGTCCGACCACAATGATGGCACCAATACGGTAGTTACGATACCGGCGAAAGTAGGCGATACGGCGGTAACAGGGATCAGTACCGACTGCTTCCATCAGGATGACGGAGAGGTTATGGAAAATATGACCGGTCTTGTCATTGAGAGCGGTGGTAAGATTGCCTCTATAGCGGATAAAGCCTTTGAGAATTTCCCGAAGCTGACATATATCGATCTGGGTGACAGCGTGACAACGGTCGGTAACAGTGCATTTGCAAACTGCGGCAGCGGTCCGGGATTTGGCAATAAGACGGTGGAAGTGTATTTCCGTTCTCCGGAGGCTGAGGGTGCCAAGGACGCTTATTATGAAGCGTTTAAGATGGGGACTGATGCGTTTAAGTCTGCCGGGAATCCGGTGGCATTCCATGGCGATATTAAAAATAAATTTGCGCCTTTTACGTATGCAATGACAACAACTATCAATGAAGAATCCGGTTTGAACGTTTGTTATTATTCTTTGTCGCCGCAGAATCTGACTGTTCTTGTCGACAGAACAAGAGGCGAGGACGGTAATCCGATTATGGTTCCCACACTTGTGGATTATCCACATTATGCGGATGTCAATGAGGACAATGCGGAATTCATTGCGGAGGCGGAGGCATCTTTAGAGAGCCGATATATGCCGAAAGAGTTTGACAAATTCCGTGTTCTGTATGCGAAAGCACTCATTGACCGTGCGAACGGTGTGGATGGTGCAGATGAACAGCTTGAGTTGTGCGACGGCCCATGGAATAATTATCAGGGGGCTCCCGCCGATAAGATGATATTTGAGTATAATGGGAAACATTATCGGATTGATGCTCCTTCCAGCACGCATCCTGACGGTTGCATTACGGAAGTTACAGTAGATGCGGATGGAAATGTGACGGCAGATAATTCTGTAGCCGTGAATGAAGGACTTGGCAGGTATTATGCAGATCATACGTATGATATTCTGAAAGTATATGAAAACGCCGTGAATGGTACCTATGACGGGGCAGAGCCGGAGACTGGTGACTCTGCAGATCTCAGGGATTTGAAAAATGCAAAGAAGAATGTGGAGACGGTTCCGTTTGCCAAAGGTACGGCTATTGTGGAAGCCACTATGTATATCACGGTTCCGGAAGGCGTCCGGTCGATCGATGCGTATTCCTATTACAGAGATGCCGCCAACAGTACCAACAGAATGTACTATTTGAGTGATGTCGGAGATAAGTATACGAACTCCGGCGGCGCGGACGGTGCGGATGAGGGCGTTGTGCCAGGCCTGTTCAGCGGATGGTTTGACGAGGATCTGCCGGAAGATAAAGAAAAGAAGATCAAGGGAAATGACCATATCAAAGAGATTATTCTCACTGATGTGGAGGAACTTCCGGACTATGCTTTCGACAGCTGTGAAGCGTTGGAGAAAGTAGAGCTGGGCAATCTGAAGAAAGTGGGAAATGCACCATTCAGGGGCTGTGACAATCTGAATGATCTGAAAGGAAGTGAAGACTGTCCGGCGCAGAATTTGATTCTGTATTCCAAACATACGGATGGCAGTCTGATTCTTGAAGAATGTCTGCCGCAGAAAGAAGGGGTTGTGAATTCTGCTTCCGATCCCCTGCTGAAGGATGTATCGCATATACAGGAGTCTGCATTTGAAAATTGTAATAAAATCGGTTCGGTAGATCTCAGCGATCTGACGCGGCTTGATACGATACCGAAATATGCGTTTAAAAACTGTGCAAAGCTCGATTCCGTGTTGCTGCCTACTTCTATTAAGAAAATACAGGAAGAGGCTTTTGCGAGGCCAGACTTTTTGGATGAAAATGGGGAGCCGGTCAATGTTCCGAGCCTTACCGTTACAGTTCCGGGCAGAGAAGTGTCTGTCCATGACGAGGCTTTTGACCATTCGGAGAGAGTGACGATCCGTACGTACAGAGACAGTGCAGCAGCTTCCTATGCGGAAGATAATGGCGTAAGAGTGGAATATCTGGAAGAAACCTACCGTGTATGTTTCTACGATTATGATGGAAGTCTGATCGGAGAACCGCAGTATGTGGAGGAGGGCAAAGACGCCATCCTGCCTGACAGCCCTACCAGAGAGGGATACCGGTTTACAGGCTGGAAAGGTAGTTTTGAAAAGGTATATGAAGATCGGGTTATCATTGCCCAATATGAACCATTGAATAACGGAAATAACGGGGGTCCGGATGATCCAAATAATCCGGATAACCCGAATAACCCTGATGATCCGAACAATCCGAGTAATCCGGGAAACCCCAATGATCCGAACAATCCGGGTAACAATGGCAGTAACAGTTCGGATGATGACAATGACGACGATGATGATGACGACGATGACGATGATGATGACATCCATACCGTAACTGTCATCAACGGAATGGGAAGCGGGCGTTATAAGAAGGGCCGTACGGTTACAATTACGGCTAATCCGGCGCCAGAGGGACAGAGCTTCCATTATTGGACAACAGAGTCAGAAAATGTAGCACTGGCTAATGCGCAAAATTCTACGACAACGTTTACAATGCCGGACAATCGTGTTACGGTAACTGCACATTACAAGGATGGTTCCAGCGGAAACGGGACTACTTACAGTACGACTGCCCCAGTCGTGGGAACGGATAGCAATACGGGTACGGGCAGCGGTTCCGGAGACGGCAGTGGAGGAAGCAGTGGCACAGGAGACGGCACGGATGGTACGGTAACAACGATAAATGACACGACGCCAGATACAAATACGACTGTGATTGTCACGAAGCCCGGATTTTCCAACACAGATCTTGCTTCTGCCACGGTGGAAGGCTCTGATGATAACTTTATTGTCAGAATTACGGAAAGTACCGTTGCGGACGAAGCAGTGCAGGCTGCACTGATCAATGAGTTTGGCAGTTTGGACAATATTGTATATACGTCGATGGACATCTCTTTGTATGATTCCACGGGGACGGTGCAGATTGCAGATGCTTCCGGCTTGCAGGTGAATATCACATTGCCCATTCCGGATGGACAGATTGCTTATGCCGGAAACAATAAGGCGGCAGGTGTCGTGGATGGGACTCTGGATAAGCTGAATGCCCGTTATAATACGATCGACGGTGTAGACTGTATTTCCTTTACAGCAACGCACTTTTCACCTTATACGATCTATGTGGATACGGCGAATCTGACTGCGGCTACCGATCTTTCGCCACAGACAGGAGATCCGATTCATCCGAAATGGTTCCTTGCGATCGGGCTTGCATGTATTTCTGTTCTCTTATTCATGAAACGGGATGATAAGTCCGGTGCGAAAGCGGCAGTGTGATCACTGACCAGAATGCCTAATTATGACAGAATGAATTGATAAGTGACAAATACAGACTCTCGGCATAAGATAATAAAAAAGCCGGGAGTCTGTTTTGTTACGTGTAAGAAAACAGGTATATTGCAGCGGTGCGTATACCGGAAAAAATATTACGGCGGCAGTTCTGGATACCGGGATCGCATGGCATCCGGATTTTGACAGCCGTATTCTTGCATTCTCTGATTTTGTGAATGGGAGAGTAGGGCTGTATGACGATGATTCGCATGGGACTCATGTGATTGTTTCTTAGCACAATAAGATATGTAATGGATTTTGGACAAGCTGCTTAGATTTCAAGTTGGCTTTATTTTACCATTACTGTGTTGGAGAGGCAATGAGAAAGTTAAAAGCCGGAATCATAGACAAATTAATAAAGGCAAAAGTTACCGGTGCAGAGATCGATTTTCTTCTCTGGCTTTCGCATCATCAGAATGAAGAAGGAAAAGTGCGGGGCGTCTATTATAAGGATGTGGTTGCCGATCTGTATATTTCCTATCAGACTTTTTATAACGTGAAAAAGAGCCTGGCAGAGAAACGGATCATCGAAGTGTCCAAAGACAGCCGGTTTTACGATGACTGGGAGATCCAGATCCTTGACAATGATTTTTCCGGAGAAGAATTGCAGCCAGGGAGAACGACGGACAGTT
Source organism: Lachnospiraceae bacterium JLR.KK008 (assembly GCA_037015955.1). Lineage (NCBI taxonomy): Bacteria > Bacillati > Bacillota > Clostridia > Lachnospirales > Lachnospiraceae > Lachnospiraceae bacterium JLR.KK008. The sequence goes on along the minus strand of CP143548.1, from coordinate 1,876,004 downwards.
ATCTGAATACCGGGTTGGACATCTTCTACCGTCGGGAATTTTATACCATGAAAGCCAATGAGAAGCTGATGACGATGCTCTATGTTAAGATCGCCGGCGCCGGCAGTCCGAACTATCATATCGGAACCGCAAAATTTTTTGAGAAGTATACGAAACTTCTTTGCGTGACAAAGCGCACGTTGCAAAATTATCTCACCGGGATCCGCAGGTGGTTCTCGATCGGGATCAAAGACAGGACATACTGGATCAATCCGCTGCGGAAAAAGGTATACAGAGAGAACGGCCGCAGTGATAAGAGCGAAAGGGCAGGGCAGATCGCCGGCAGCCTGTGCCGCCGGTTCCGTCTGGAGGAAGCAGGAAAAGCGTATGCGGCCATCAAGAGCCTGGCGGAACAGTATACGTATAAAGTCAGGATCGATCTGGAACCGGCGCTCATGGAGGCGCTGCGGGATCATCTGATCCATATAAACGGCAGCATTCTCCCACGCAGATGGCGCCGGAGGCGGATCAATGAAAAGTACCTGCATCAGCTGTTGCTGGAGCGGCTTCCGGAGGGAGCTTATGCTTAAAATCAGATAGAATCATCCCATAGCCTGTCGGACAGGCTTTTTCGCGTAGAGAAAATCCGGAACATAACAGGAAAGATTCTTGTTATCTCCAGATTTCGTAATAGAAAGAAGCGATTGCCAGGGAACGGAAAGGATGACGAAGGGCGCCACATATTGTAGCGCCTGTTTTTTTATGTTTGAAAGAAGAAATGATTCCAATATTACAGAAAAAAAGTTCTGATCAGGAAAAGAAGATTCCAATTTTACCGTATAAAAATATGAGGTATTCCATTTTCATAACATAAAAATGAAACTGGTTCCAAAACCATAGTAAAAAGGAAGGAAATCATTCCAAAAGCGTACAGAGAGGAAAATCCGGGAATGCAGGAAATCAGGGTGTTTGCAGACAAAATGGGAGGAAGTATATCTTCTCTTCTCTATATCACATCCGTATCACCATGCTGGTGATATATCACATCTGCGCACAGCGCAGCAGGAAGCAAGTTTCGCTTGTTATAATAACAAGCGTTCTCACTTTTCGTCTTCTGTGGCAACGGACGCTGGCCCCGCCGCCCACCGCCCCATGGGACCCGCGGCCGGGGCCTTAACGCTGGGTGTGATAAGAACATGGACAAGGAAGATGGGTAATGTTGTTGCCATTAGTTCGGGAGAATATTGTTGTAAACAGGAATGGATTTTTGTATAATAAAAGAAATAACAGGAACAGTTTTTATGTTTTCTGTTGCCAGGAATGAGGTTGAAAAGAATTTGTACACAAAAGAACAGCTGCATCAACAAGATTTGGAACGTCTGAAATTACTCCGGTATATAGACGACGATTTTATGACGGTTTGCCTGGAAGATAATGTGGAAGGTGTGGAGCTGATACTTCGGATCATCTTAGGACGGGATATAAAAGTCAGGTCGGTACGGACGCAGGAACTACTGAAGAACCTTCAGGGACGTTCCGCTATTTTAGATGTTCATGCAGTTGACAGTATGGGAAAAGAATTTGACATAGAAATTCAAAGGTCAGACGCAGGGACAGGCGCAAAGAGGGCAAGGCATAACAGCAGTCTGTTAGACGCATATATACTAAGGCCCGGAGAAAATACAGAGGATATTCCCGACAGCTATGTAATTTTTATTACAGAAAATGATGTGATGAAAGGAAATCAGTCAATTTATTCGGTAGAGAGATATGTCACTATCGGAGAACATAAGGTATTGTTTGGTGACGGTTCGCATATTCTATATGTGAATGGGAAATATAGGGGAGATGATGAAATCGGAAAGCTGATGCACGATTTTTCATGTACCGATCCCGACGAGATGGAGTATGAAGCACTTGCCGGAAAGGCAAGATATTATAAGAAGGAAAAGGAAGGAGTGGCGGCCATGTGTAAAATGATGGAAGATATGAGGAATGAAGCTGCAAGAGAAGCGGCACAAAATAAAGCAAAGAAGATGGCTATTCGTATGATTAAAGCAGGTAAAATGTCACTGGAAGATATAGCTGATTATACAGAATTATCTCTCGAAACAATAAAAGAATTGGCAAGCCAATCAATGCAGTTAGCATAACAGCAAAACAATTTAACATCAAAATAACAGCGTAAAGACGTATGGAACAGTAAATTTGTTAAACCATGCGTTTTTTGCATTGAATCGGGATTGATATTGTACTCATGTAGATATTGTAGAAGCTGCCCCTTTTAATGTAGGACATACCGGAATGTACCGGGGGGGGAGGGTAGGGGTGCATTTGTTTGCGAGAAGCAATATTATTATCCAGGCAGTTGGGAAGAACGTAATCTCAAGATAAAATGATAAAATTTGAAGTATGAAATAAGAAGTATATGAATACCTTCTGTCTTACACAATAAGTGGGAGGTATTTTTTTATTAAAGTTTCTGACAGATGTCTTCAGAGCCGCTTGTTTTGTAAGCGGCTCTTTTCGTGTTACTGTTGACATCCACTCTCAGGGGCAATGTCATTCAGTTAAAGAATTATCTTGTTTAGTTAAGGTTAATCGGAAATTGCACATTGAAAAACTAAATATAGCAGAACAGCTTTTTAAAGTTTGTACAAAAAAAATATCATTTTCCCTATTGACTTTCGAGCGTGCATTTAATATACTTTATGTGTGCTTAAAAGTGAGGTGATGAAAATTGAGTCCACGCACAGGCAGACCAAAAGTAGATAACCCTATCAATATACGGACAAGCGTTCGGCTTGACAAAGAAACTGATGATAAGCTGAACCAATACTGTATAGAGCATGGAATCACAAAAGGAGAAGCTATCAGAAAAGGGGTTCATCTTCTTTTGAAAAAAGAAAAATAGAGGTTGCTCCCACTTCCAATGATTGCAACCTCTATACACATCACTTCCAAAAGGGAAATGATAAATCTATCATATCATTCTCTTTCGGAAAATTCAAGTAGAGAGGCGTGATGATATGCAGACTCTGAAATGAAATCTTAAATTCCACCTTCTCAAACTACAGTAGCATTTACCTCTGCATAAGTAGAGTTTACTTCTTCATACGCTTATGATATGATTCCTCTGCTTTCTGACAGCAGTAGAAGGAGAAATCATGAGCAATCTTATACCTGGCAATCAAAAACATCTCTCCTTGCAGGATCGGCTTTACATTGAAAAAGCCCTTTCCTCTGCAACATCCTTTAAAGACATTGCACGCTTCCTCTGCAAAGATCCCTCTACCATTTCTAAAGAGGTCAAAAAGCACCGGCTCAGCGACTGGTATCACAAGGGCACCTTCTACAATGCCCATAACTTCTGCATCCACAGATATCACTGTCGAAAAACAAATGTCTGTGGCAAGATCATTCTTTGTGGGATCAAGTGCACCTCCTGTCCATCCTGTAACCAGACATGCAGAGATTTTGCCCGGGAACGATGCGGCCGTCTGGACAAGGCCCCTTATGTCTGCAATGGCTGCGACAAGGCGCTCCATAAATGTACCATCGCCCACAAATATGTGTACGATGCCCGTTTTGCACACCGTAAATACACTGAGACCCTAAGCTCTTCCCGAAGCGGCTTAAACATGACAAAGACCGAACTGGCAAAGAAAGACAAGCTGGTTTCCCATCTGGTCTATCAAGGACAGTCCCCTTATCAGATCGTGGCAAACCATCCGGAGCTGGATATGTCCGTCCGTTCCGTCTACACCTACATCGATAAGGGACTCTTTACAGCCAGGAATATCGACCTGAAACGCAAGACGAAGTTCCGGCCCCGCAAGTGCCACAAAACACAGATTACCAACCGTGAAGTGTTTTCAGGCCGCATGTACAGTGATTTTCTCCTGCTCGACCCGGACTATAGAGAGAGGGCCGCTGAAATGGATACCGTACATTCTTCGAGAGACTCTAAAAAAGTACTGCTCACTTTCTATCTGCGCAAGGAAAAGCTGTTTCTTGCCTTCCTGATGAACCGATGCACAACCGGCGCTGTCCGCATAGTCTTTGACCGGCTTAAAAACCGTCTGGATACCGATTTCCATCTTCTGTTCCATACCGTCCTTACAGACCGGGGTTCGGAATTCGGTGACCCAGACTCTCTGGAAACCGACATATACGGAGAAAAATGCTCCAGCGTCTTCTACTGTGACCCTATGCGAAGCGGACAAAAAGGCGGTGTTGAAAACGCACACACCCTGCTCCGGATGGTTCTCCCAAAAGGCACCAGTTTTGAATTCCTGACCCAGTGGGATGTGAACCTGATCGTAAACCACATCAACTCCATGCCGCGGGAAAGCCTTGGCGGGCGCACTCCTTATGAAGCAGCATTATGGACTTATGGGGCCCGCACTTTAAAAGCACTTCAGCTTAGACCGATTCCTCCCGATGAAGTCAACCTGACGCCTAAGCTGATACGCTTTAACCACTAACCACCACAAAAAATCTGCTGTCAGACAGGAAATAGACTTTTCACATTTCATATGTTCGGCTGGTGGAATTCAGTCTTGCACACTGCATTTCCAGCGGTCTGTTTGTCATGTCATCCATTCGATTATTTTGCAGGAAGTTGCTTCTATTATAAACGAATTCCTATCAATTTGCCTAAAAAAATTTGATAAAATCGCCAACTATTAAAATAGGGTGGAATTTAGTCCTGCACTGGAATTTACTTTTTCAAGTCAGCATGATATGCAGACGATAGAACAGACATTAGACAGCCGAGAAGTAGCCGAAATGATAGAAAAAGAGCATAGCAAGCTGTTGAGAGATTTGCGCAGATATGAGGAACAATTTATTGAAGCCAAAATTGGATTCAATGATTTTTTCCGAAATTCAGAGTATAAAGACAGCATAGGAAGGACGCTCCCTTGTTACAAGGTTACAAAAAAAGGCTGTGAATTTATCGCCCACAAGCTGACTGGAACAAAGGGAACCATCTTTACAGCAAGATACATAAACCGCTTTCACGAAATGCAGGACATTCTTTCAAAGAAAGAGACTGAACTGGAATTACCGTGGTTTATCCGCAGATTTAGGGGAAGATATATCATGCTGTTTCGTGACTTCAAATCACTAACCGGAGTAGAAATTTTTGGAAACTACACCTCAATGAAAAGACCGGACAGATTACAAGGCGGTCTTGACTATAATGGTTGGGGATGGTACACAACAGTCAACATGGAGGAATTTAAGAAAGAATATGGTTTTGACTATGGGTCTGATAAATGCATGAATTATCTTTATCCACGTGGAATCAAAAGAGCATTGGAAATATACAGACGAGAGCGTGGAAGAAAGATAAATCAAGAATCCTATGATATGATTGCAGACGGATTAAAGTCTATCGAACCACCTAAGAAAGAGATAGCAGTAGATAAACATTATGGTTTGCCTGTTCGTATCAATATAGTTTTGGGGGAGGAATCAATGCAGATAGAAAATAATATAAAAATACAAAATATTTAATTCAAGAAAAATATCTGAATTTTCACAATAAGCGAACACAGGTAAAAATAAAGAATAACAGACAACAAGAAATACTTTGAAAGTGGCAGTTCTGAGGAAAATTGGAACTGCCACTTTTTATAATTTTAAGATAGTCTATGAAATTTTTATTAAATCACATTTTTTGATTTAATAAATTTAATTTTTTAAATTTGAAAGACAATTTCCAAAATACCTTAACTTAACAGAAAATTATTTTAGCTTAATGACATTGCTCTCAGGGGTGGGTGTTTTTGTTTTGCATCAAATTTCAGGATAAGGATTTGGGTTATACTAGGGCATTTTTCTAAAAAAAATATAAATAAATCAAAATGAACTTGACAAGTAACAAGGTAGTCCGTAGAAAAATTGCGAGACAGTATGCCCTTTTATAAAAAATAAATATATCCGGAGAGGAGTGAAAGAGTGGGAGCAAGAGAAAGCGAAGATCTGGCTCTGCAAAACAGGGAACTGCGTGTATCTAAAAACATGCTGATCGACAAGGTAGAGGAACAAGAGCAGGAATTGAAGTCGAAGAATATGCACATTGCAGATATGGAACAGGAATTGCTGCATATAAAGAGCGAATTAAGACGAAAAGAAAAAGAACAGAAGAAGGAGGATCAGAGAGAGAAGAACAGGAGGCTGAAAGAAAAGATCGATCGTTTTTTTGACAGGTTAGAGGGGTTCCTATTTCGGACATGGCTTAGCTTTTGGGCACTTTTAATAATTGTTGTCGTATCTACTTGGGCTACAATCATGTTCAATGAGGATCTGCGAGAGAGCGTCACCAGTTTTTTTTGGGGACTGTTCTGAAGCAGGGATAGGAGAAGCGTATATGCTGATGACGATGATACGTGAATTTATAGCGATCTGTAATTATCTGGAAAAAAATAATGTGAAGAAAGCAAAAGGATATTTGATTATTGGCCGCCGTGATCTGGAGCAGCTTCTTGATAAAAACAAATATCTGACATCACTGGAAAAGTTGAAACGTTGGAAAGCGATGAAATGGATCGATGCGGATCATAACCAAACGACGAAGAAAGTATGCCTGGACGGCCAGAGAAAACGCTGTGTGAAACTTGATGCGGGAGTCTATGAGACCATGAAGGAATTACTTGGAAATGCACATAGACAGCAATAAAACAGCCCTGGCAGTCAAAGCAGTAAATAAGAGGTTTCGTACAGGAAACAGGTCTGTCACGATAATAGGCTATATTACGTAGTAATATAGCATGAATACAGGTGGACAGACAGCGTCCGGATCTCGACAGACATGCTGTGGCTGTCAGAGTAGATCGGATGATGCCGATTGTATTCATGCTATATGGATACGTGATATAGCGGTTAGAAATACAGGAATGAAATGACTGTATTTCTAACCTATATATAGAGAAAGAAAAAGGAATAGTACATGAAATATGACGATTTGGAAGCATATAGAAAATATTTATATAACCAGGTGCCTAATGCAAATACGGCAAGGAAATATTACAGTGCGGTGGTGAAGCTGTACCGGGATGTTGACATAAGAAAAGACATCAAACAGTTGGATGCTGATTTTTATCAGGAGAAGATACCGCTGCTGTTTAAAACAAGAAATGAAGTGAGCGCAGTAAAGAACGGGCTTCGATATTTTGAGGAATACAGAAAAGTTCATAATGGTACGGCAGGCGGTGCAGGTCCCGGAAGGGACATAAGATTATCTGCCCGATCGGCGGCAGCGTTTCCAGGCGATGATTTTTATCATCAGATCAACCAGAAAAAAAGAAACCGTTCTGTGAAACCTAAAAAAATATTGTACCTTGATGAAATAAAAAGAAAAGTAAATCAGATCGAAGATCCGAAAACGAAATATGCGTTCCGGCTCGCATTGGTATCTGGGCTGCGTGTGTCAGAGCTGGCAGGGTTGGATGCGGAAAAGATAGCCTTTGAAGATGGATTGATTTACGTGAACGTAACGAATGGGAAAGGCGGAAGCAATGGAGTCATAGAATGCCTTCCGGATGCTTATTTGTATGATCGGTTACAGAGTTATGTGAGGGAACATCAGGAAGGAAAACTTTTTTATGCGGAATCTACTTTGAGAAAGAGAGCCTGGGAGTTAGATCTGGAGTGCCATGATTTCAGGCGTATCTTTGCCTGTCTGAAAAGAAACGATTTGAAAAAAGTCATGCCGGTGGAGGAAGCGAATCAGGAAGTGATGAAAAGTTTACGTCATAAAAGATTTTCGACGACAAAGAGATATTTGTTTAATAGAAAGTTGGTCATAAGTCGGAGAAAAGGGGAGAAAAAATGTTGAGAAAGGATACGAAAAAGCTGGAGGTTTTATGCTTGTGTGCCATTTTATTGTTTTCGTCGGTACCAGTAAGCGTCAGTGCACAGGAAACTGGAGAACAGCAGGAAGCAGCAGAAGTTCCGGAAGATGAAGCTGAAAAACAGAAAGATCTTAATGAAAAAAACGAAGATCCGGAAAAGCAGGAAGAAACTGTGAAGACACCGGAAGAACCGGGTGAGAAATCGGAAGAGTCAGAGGAAGCGGAAGAGGAGGAAAGTGAGGCGCCCAAGCAGGAGACAGAAGATTCAGTAGAAGAACCAAAACAGCCAGAGGGGACAGAGGAAGGAGATCTGTCTGAAGAACCAAAAGAGCAGGAAGAAGGAATTCCAGAAACCGGGGCGCCGGAAGACAACCTTCATCTTCCGGGAACCGAAACGGATGAGCTGGAAGAGATCGAAAAGGAAACGGTCAATGAAAGCGGAAAGTTTGAAGAGACTGTGCAGATGAAAGATCAGGAAGGTTTGCCGGGGGCTACATATGCTGCGGAGGTGCCTGCGCCACATGCGGCAAAGATAGAGCTTAAATTTATTGAAGTGGCGGCGAATGTCGAAGCAAGGGCCGGCAGCTTCGGTATCTCGCCGACAGATCTGAAAGCAGGTCAGGAAAACCGCTATGAATATACCGGCGGTATACAGACTTTTGCAGCGCCTGTAGATGGGTATTATGACATCTACTGTTATGGCAGTGAAGGCGGTTCCACCTATGTGTCCTGGAACAGCGGGAAACATCAAGTCGGGAGCGTGAATTGCGTGAACGGCAGCAAAGGGGATATGCGGGGCGGCCGGGCATGGCTGAAAAAGGGAACGGTCCTGTCTATTACAGCAGCGGTAAAAGGCGGAAGCAGGACATTTCATGAGACGCCTGGCATGTGCAAAGATCACGACGTGGATTTTGCCGGAGGCATAGGAAATGCGGGGGAAGCGTCCTATGTCGTGTGTAGCGGCACGACTATTCTCTCGGCAAGCGGCGGGAGCGCCGGCCGGATGGATCTTCGTGATCATCCATGTAATGGGACTTATACAGAAAACGGGACCGGGAACAGAGGCAGCATGGTAATGAACAGCATAGGTGGGAGCGTAGGTTGGCAGACCAGCCAGTTAGACGCGTCGAGCTACGGAGTGAATGCAGGGAACGGTTATGTGAGGATTCAATTCCATGCAGCGATGCCAGCTCTGGAACTGTCCGCCTCCGGAACCGAGTGGACGAAGGGAGAAGTGACGCTGACAGCGAAAGCGACAGGCACAGGGACCGGGCTTGGGAGTACGCCCTATTGCTGGGAAAAGGATGAACACGGAAATGACATCTGGACAGGGAGTAATCGTTATATGGTGTCCCAAAATGGGACATATGCCTGCAAGATACGTGATACGGCAGGGAGCAGCACAGAGGCACGGATCACAGTTACGAATATCGATCGGCTGGCGCCGGAAATAATGCTGGCGGCGGATACAAAGGAATGGACAAACGATAAGGTGACACTGACGGCCACAGCCAAAGATGCGGATGCCACAGGAGCCGATGGCAGTTCCGGACTTATGCAGGAATGCTATAGCTACAAGGAGGATGATCAGGGCGATCCGGTCTGGACAGGCAGCAATACTTATGAGGTGTCCCAAAATGGGACATATATCTGTAAGGTACGGGACCGGGCCGGCAATGTAGCAGAAGTAACATATCAGGTCATGAATATCGACCGACTGGCGCCCAGGGCAGAGGTTACAGCCAACACAAAGGAGGAAACAGAAGGGAGTGTAATCTTATACATGAAAGCGGAGGATGAGGCTGCCAGTGCGGTCGATGGAAGCTCTGGCATAGACAGCTATTGCTATGGAAAGAAGGGAGAAAACAGCAGCGCCTGGACGAAGGAGAACAGCTATGAAGTGTCCCAAAATGGGACATATATCTGTAAGGTACGGGACCGGGCCGGCAATGTGACGGAAGTATCCCATACTGTAACCAACATCGTTCAGCCTGACAGGGGAGATGAAAATGAAAAAAATGACGGAACCGGAGAGAGTGAATCCGCAGAGAAAGAAAGCGGCGGAGGGAGTGGAAGCGGAGAGAGCAGGCCGCCGGTGCCAGTTCCGCCAATAGAGATACCGCCGGTGGACTGGTACGAACAGGAAGACAATTCAGACCATGGGGGAAGTGTTATACCGATCGTCAAAGATCCGGTCATCCCGGTGCATCAGCCGACAGATCTGCTGAAAGTGACAGATCTTCCGGTTCTGGTGACAGAGTTCAGACTTCCGGAAGATCTTCCGCGAGAAACCGGGAACAGCAAAAGATCTGATCCGGAGGAGAAACCGGAGAGAACGATCGTTGACATTCCCATGGATCAGGGGCTGTTGCCAAAAAGGATTATGCGTTACGCAGCACAGGGAACGGCAGCGACTTCCGGTGGGGTGATCATCTATTATGTTCTCTTTTATGTGATTCGATCGGTCGGAATTCTGGCGATGAATATGGATCAGGAATATGTCTACATAGGGCACAGAAGGCTCAAAAAACGCTATGGAATGTATCAGGTGAAGATTGATTCATATTTGTATTCCAAAGCCGATACAGAGCATTTTCAGATAAAGCCCGGCAGAGGCTTTGTGAGGAAATATGAGGGGAAGATGATGATAATCAGATATAAAGACAGGAAAATACAGGCAGTAATCGGAAAGGAGATCAAAGTGAAGATACCGAAAGAAGTGCCAGAGTCGGAAAGGAGCAGATAAATGAAAGGCGCGGAAAAAGAGTTGAATCGACTGCTGGAAGAGATGCTGATCGGAATCTGTAAAGCAGTGAAAGCAATTTTCGTCGGGATATTCCGTGGGATTAAAAAGCTGAACAGTCTGAAAAAGTTTCTCCTGTTTTTCGGTTTCTGTATTCTTGCCGTTCTTACAACTCTGTTACTCAAAGATCAGATATTACAGATTCGGGTTCCCGTCTTTGTCAGATATATTTTATATTATGCACTGCTTACTTTCCCGCTGATTGTTCTGTTTGTGCTGGGAAGCATACGGCCAGCCGGGCGTAAAGAGTTTGAGGCGGCGTTTACAGAGATCGACTTTAAGGGCAAGGACGGACGATACCCGTATCTGTGTGAGACAAAGGAAGAGGATAAAAAACGGATTTATATCTTTCAGAGCAATATTCCGGTTGAGGAATGGCGGAACAGAAAAGCGTTGCTGGAGACGGCGTTTGACTGTACGATTCTGAAGATCGAGAACGGAAACAGTAAAAGGATCGTCAGGGTGACGACGCTTCCCAGCGATTTCCGGATACCGGAAAAGATCGACTGGCAGGATGCGCTGATCAGGGAAAGCTCCGGCGTCATTACGGTCGGAAAAAGCGCGCTTTCGGAGATCACATTTGACTTGAACAGAGTGCCGCATGTGCTTGCCGCCGGGGAGACAAGATCCGGAAAGTCCGTGATTCTGCGGTTGATTCTGTGGCAGTTTATCAATCAGGGCAGCCGCGTGTATATGTTTGATTTTAAGGGTGGGGTAGAATTCGGCATCGATTATGAACAGTATGGCGAAGTCGTCACAGAGAGAAAGAGAGCCTTGCAGGTCCTGACAATGCTGGAAGAAGAAAATGCGCAGAGACTGACGCTGTTTCGAAATATGCGGGTGAAAAATATCGTGGAGTACAACAAAAAGACCGGGAAGAACCTCTGCCGTGTCGGGGTGTTCTGCGACGAACTGGCGGAGATGATGGATAAAAAAGGATCTTCGAAAGAGCAAAAAGAGCTGATGGAGAAAATAGAAGGAAAGATATCCACCCTGGCAAGGCTCTCCAGAGCGACAGGAATCAATCTGATACTCGGTATGCAGCGGCCGGATGCCAATGTATTAACGGGGCAGATCAAGAATAACATACCTGTCCGTATTTCCGGAAGGTTTGCGGATAAGACGGCCTCCGAGATCGTCCTGGGAAGTACGGATGCCTGCAATATACCGGATATTAAAGGCCGGTTTATCTGTAAAGTCGGAAATGAGATGCAGCAGTTTCAGGCGTACTATTTTGACGATGAAACGATGTTAAAGGATGTTTCTGTAGAGGTTGGCGGTATGCTCACGGGCACGCCAGGCGATGTTTCCGAAAAGGCGTTTGCGGAAGTGCCCGCAGGGAAAAGCGAACGTGCTCCGAAACCTACACAGAAGGCAGAAGAGAATCCGCAGCCGGTTAGCAATCCTTATGAAGGGATGAGCGAAGAAGAGTTTGAGAAGGAAAAAGCCGCTATGGACGAATATGATCTGAATCTGGACTTTTTTGGGTGAGAAAGGAGAGGATAGAAAAGCATGTTTCTTAAAAATAAAATGAGAAAACAGGAAGATGAGACAACACAGAAAAAGAAAAAAGAACGGGCAAAAAAAGCAAAGCGGGAAAGGCAGCCACGAAAGCGGTCGGAAGTGTATGTGATGCGGAAGAATACGGTAATGCGGATCATGCGCATCTCTCTTTGGACGATGCTCCTTTTTATCTTTGTACAGGGGGTCAGAGTTTGTATTCAGAAAGACTCAACGGAACAGGCACAGGCGATCATCCGTGATTTCAGAAGGGAGTTTTCCGACTATAAAGATGACAATGAAGAGATCATGGGATTTGCTCAGAACTTTGCCAGGGAATATCTGACCTATGAGAAAAGGCAGGAAAGTGATTATGCCAGACGAATCATGCCGTATGTAAGTAAAGAGATATACGGCCGGGCCGGCGACCTGATGAATTTTGCGGGAAAAACAATGGCAATATATGTGAAGGCTTACCGGAAGGAGAGTTATGCCGAAGATCAGTACGATGTATATGTGCTGTCTGCAGTGGAGTATGAGCGGGAAGTGACGTCCGAGAAGGACGGAGAGACGGAAACAGACACGATCCTGCAGACGCAGTCGATAACATTGAAGATCCCTATTTACAGTGACAGGGGAAGGTATGTGGTGGAAGGGATACCGGTCATCGTCAATGACAGGATCGGAATCGAGAATTACAGTGCGCCGGCGTATTCCGGGACGACGATCATCGACAGCCGCGTCGATGCGGTCAGGGAGGCTGTTACGAGTTTCCTGACGGCATATTATGAGCAGGATCAGAATGTGATCGAGTATTACCTGACAAAGGACGCGGACCGGGCAAAGTTTCAGGGCCTGTCAGGAACCTACAGGTTTGGCAGCCTGGAGAGCATGAACTGCTATGATACGGACAGCGGGATCTTATGTCTCGTGGAATTTACGGTGACGGATGTGGAAAGCGGCAGTGAGCTTTTGCAGAGTCTGAACGTTTCGGTAACTGCCGATGGCGATAAATATTATATCAAAGACATGAACACAAAAACGGGACATTTGTAGGAGGATGAGAGGATGGAGAGAACAAAGAAAATGGATGCGATGGATATGAGGAAAACAACGGATAGAAAGAAAATCGGAAGGAAATTATCGACTCTGTTTGGCATGGTACTGCTGACTTCCCTGTGCTGGGGGAACGTCGTCTTTGCGACAAACTATGTGGAGAAATTTGCCAGCGGCATCTTTTTCGAAAATCTCTTATGGGCTGCAATTATTGCTGTTATTGTCGTTGTTTTTATCTCCGGCATTAAAAGAAATTATGTGGGAGTGCTTGTGGCGCTCATTGTAGGCGGGATCGTGATATTTTTTATTTCCAATCCAAGTAAGATCCAGGAGATCGGAAATGTGATCGGCGGCGCAATCTTTGGCTGACAGAAAGGGGAAGCAAATGGAACATGATAAACTGACGATTTACTCCTATGCGAAAGTATGGAAGGTTGAAAAGAAAATTTATAACATCGGCAACATTGTGTTTCCGGTGCCGATCGAGCTGTGGGGCGGCGTCTATCTCATTAGTTCGGCGTTTTGCATTTATCTGTTGCAGAAATTGTTTCCGGTTATCACAGTGGTACCGGTTGTCATCCGGCTTGGGTTACTTCCTTACGGCATCATGTATCTGATGAGAAAAATGAAGGTGGATGGAAAAAATCCCATGAAATATCTGGCAGGCGGCATCATATATCTGGCGCATGACAGGTACCGGTATCTGGAACGGTTTATGCAGCATCAGGGCAGGACAGAGCGTCTTGTCCTTGATTGGAATTGCAGCAGGGCATACAGAAAGCCGCTGAAGGAGAAAAGGGTACGGAGGAAGGAGAGCACGAATGTATAAATGTCCGATCGATTTCTACACGGAAAATATTATTTTTAATGCCGATAAGAGTTGCTGGGGCGCCTTCCGGCTGACCGGATATGACTATGATTTTCTGAATAAGAGTGAAAAAATAGGCGTGCTGTTCCAGACGGCGCGTTTTCTGGCCGGGATCCTGTCGGAAGTACAGATTCTTGTCCTGCCGATGGGACAGAACATCGAGGAGCATTACAAGGCGTTAAGAGAGGGGCTGGATCGGGAAGATGTCCTGTATGACACGGCGCGTGGTTATACGGATCAGGTGGAAGTCTATCTGAAGGAACGGTCGCTGGAGTCGGACAATCATGATTACCGCACGTATCTGTTCGTGAAGATCGAGGACTTAGGAGGCAGTGATCTGATCTCCAGCATGAGCCATGCCTGGCAGTATTTTATCAAAGACCCGGTCAATGCGATCAATGTGTATTTGAGCGTAGACACAAAGGATATTCTGATGAGCAGGGTGCAGCGCGTGAAGAAGGCCGCGGATGACTGGTATTTCTCGCAAAATCAGAAAATGAGTATGAACGAAGTATGCGGGGAGGAGCTGCAATGGATCTTCCGCAGGGTGGCTTATCGGGGACTGAAGGAGGAGATCCCGTTGTTTTATGAGAACGCGGATCAGGGAGTGTGGCAGCCCAAATACCGCATGGATCGGGTCGGCAGAGAAGAAGTGATCCATCCGTGGGGAAGAGACATCGTCAATCTGTTTTCCGGCAGTATCACGACAAAGGAACGGACGATCCGGGTGGAGCATGACAGAGCCGTCTCCTATCAGACTTTTCTTGCCGTGACAGGTCTGCCCGATGAATGGGAGTTCCCGGGAAACGAGTGGCTGTATGAGTTGCAAAAAGAGAATCTTCAGGCGGAAGTGTGTATTCATATCAAAGCGATCGAATGCAGAGGCGCGCAGCGTAAGATTGATCTGAAAAAGCGGGAGATAGACAGCCAGAGCGAAAATGCGGAAAAAGGCGGTGCGGAGATCCCGGATGATCTGTATACCGGCCGGGAATATGCCGCCGCACTGGAAAACGAGATCAAGACGAACAAAGATCCGGTACTGAATACATCAATCACAATCTGTGTCGCTGCTGATCAGAAAAAACAACTGGAAGAACGGGCGACAACGATCCGGGAAAAGTACCAGGACATGAATTTTGTCATCGAGAGGCCGATCGCGGATCAGATCAAACTGTTTTTATCGTTTATCCCTACCGTTGGAGCAACGATTAAAGACTATATCATGCCGATCACGCCGACAACACTGGCCAGCGGTGTGATTGGCGTCAACAGGGAACTGGGGGACGGAAAAGGCGGATACATAGGGACGACAGGCGAGGAAGAAAAAAATGTCTTTCTGGATATGGGGCTTGCCTGTCTGCGGAATAAATCGGCTTCTGCGACTTTCTTTGGAAACCTGGGTTTTGGCAAGTCTTTCAATGCGAATCTACTGGTTTTTCTCACGGTAATGTATGGCGGTTATGGTCTGATCTTTGACCCCAAAGGGGAGAGAAGCCATTGGGAAAGCGAATTTTCCATGCTGCGCGGCCTGATTTCTACTGTGACACTGTCGGCGGATGCGGGCAATACGGGGATGCTTGATCCTTATAATATTTACAGCGGCGATCCGGATGAGGCGAATGAACTGGCCATCAATGTCATCACGGAAATGTTTCAGTACAGTTCCAATTCCATGGAATATACGGCTCTTTTAGAGGCGGCAAACAGGATGTCGGAAGATACGTCCGGGAAGAAGCCGTCCCTGATGCGGCTTTCAGAAATATTGGAGGAGTTTGATCCGGAAGATGATCTGTATAAACCGGCGAGGATGACGGCCAGACAGATCCGTCTGCGCAGATCTGCCGGAATGGCCAGGCTTCTGATCGGAGAAGGAGGGGAACAGACGATTTCTCTGGACAATCGTCTGAATATTTTGCAGATACAAAATCTGAAGCTGCCGTCTCCGGAGACGTCAAAGGCCGATTACACGACAGAGGAGAGTATTTCTACTGTGATTATGATGGTGCTTTCTCATTTTGCCAAGAAATTCGCGTTGATTAAGAGGAATGTTTTTTCCGTCATCTTATTTGACGAGAGCTGGGCGCTTGCCAAGACTACGGAAGGGGTTAAGATGTATGATTATCTGACCCGTATGGGCAGATCTCTGTATACGGGTTGCATTTTCAACGGCCATTCCGTGTTGGATCTTCCGACGGAGGCGATCAAAAATACGATCACCTATAAATTCTGTTTTTGCACGACAAATGAAAATGAGGCGGTCCGCATGTGCGAATATCTGGGTCTGGAGCCAAATGCGCAGAACAAGGCCGCGATCATGAACATGGGGAACGGAGAGTGCATGTTCCAGGATCTGGACAAACATGTGGGGATACTGCGGTTTGACGCCGTGTTTCAGGACATCATAGACGTGTTCTCCACGACGCCGAAAGCCAGGACGGATGAGACGGAAAACGATGTGCTGGAGGAAGAACGCACAGAGAAAGAAAGCGGGGAAGAAGCGGCGGCGCTGGAGATCGCGGATGCCGATATGGACTGGGAAGAGGGAATAAAAGATCCCGAAGAGACGGATTTGGACTTCGACCTCGATTTATCCGGATGGATGAAGGAAATGCCGAAGAAAGTACAGCTTATGGCAGTACCGACAGAAGAAGAAGAGATACCGCCGGAAGAAAAACAGGAGATACCTACACGGGAGGACGTGGAGGTCGATTATGAAAAGATCATGCGGGATATGACATACTTGTTGGTGAAGAGTTCAGTTGCCTTGAATTTCACATGGACAGGGACACGATCAGCTGGATTCTGAATAATTGAATACAGGAGGTCGATAATGGAGAAATTGCCGAAATACACACATGAGAACGGCATTGACTATGTTCTTGTCGGGGATTACTATATCCCCATGCTGACACTGCCGGAGGAAAATCGCCCTATCGGTCGTTGGGGGCGGATGCACCAGAAGTATTTAAAAGAAAACCGCCCCGGATATTACAGCAGCTTGCTTCTTACTGGAAAATTATGGACATATCTTGCTGACCTGGACGAACAGGCACAGGAACGGCTGGACAGAATTGCAGAGCAGATGCAGGTCGCTGAGGGTGTGACAGAGGAATTGAAAGCGGATGACCAGCTTGAATGGGTGCGCCGCTGCAATTCTATCCGAAGCCGTGCGGAAGAAATCGTCCGTGCAGAACTGATCTATGTGTAAATGAATAATTTTTGCTGTTTCCCGGCGGGCAGTTTCCCGAAAATGGTACAATACCGTTTTCAGAAGCTGCCCGGTCAGGATTCTTCCAGCAGATCAGTCAGGATGCTGCTCTGCTGGTACAGCCAGTCCGTGAAATTTTTCGGGCTGGCTTTTTCTGTCTTGATTGCCTTTTTCCTTTGAAGGGCTTCTTTCTTAAACGCTTCAAAGGCAGCCTGCATTTTTTCCAGCCGGTCAGCCGGTAGGCCGGGCTTCTTTTTTGCCTTGTTAATAATGTTGCGCCAGTGCTGGCACTCGTTTTTATAGACCAGATCATAATTGTTATCCCTGGCTCTTTCGTCGAATTCTCGCTTATTCTGGAGTGCCTGTGCTTTCCGGCATTTGTCACTGCACAATTCATAACGCAGGCTTTCAGCAAGGAAAAGCCGTCCGCATATCTTGCATTTCCGGAAATGCAGCCCCCAGTCATTCAGCCGGTTCAGGTAATAGGTGACTATCGGATAAAGGGATGCATAGGCTGCAACGCACTCCGTATTGCGTTTATTGTCCGGATACCATAGGTCAAGCCGTGTTTCTTCCGCCGGTACAGTGCCGAACACCCGGCTGGAGATTTGAAAACGCTCCGGTTTTCCGGTGTCGGGGTCAAACCGGAGCGGGCTTCTTTCCTGGAACATTTGCGTGAAGCGGCTCATTTTATCCATAAAACGGTCACAGGCCTTCGCCCTCTCCCTCGGTTCTCTCGCAAGCAGATAATCGTTCCAGATACGGAATGCCGCATACATCCTCACCGGGTCGCCGGTGAGATATTTTTTTGACAGAAACTCCCCGGCGGACTGTTCCAGTGCAGGCTGCTTCCAGCGGTTGGAGTGCAGGGCTTCCCGGAGCGGTGCCAGCCCAAGGCGGCTCCATTCCCCGTCTGGATCATGCTCAAACTCCGCAAGGAAAGTCCCCAGAGGGCGTGTCACATCGCACAGGACATCGGTATCCGTGTTTCCCCGCAGGCGGAAGCGGATCTGCAGTTCCTCGCCGATCAGGATGCGCTCTTTCTTTTTCTGCCTGTCCAGTGAAAGGACAAGCAGGATACGGTCATAGCACGGTTCATGCCGCAAGAATTCCATTTCCATTTTTCTAATCTCCCTAATGTTTATGGTAATTTTATAATTTAGTTATATCCGTTACACTCATGATACCGTATAAGCATTGCGTTCGTCAAGGAAAAACCGATATGATGATTGCACATGGTAATTTCGTACCATGCAGTACATTGACAAGTGAATGACCGTCTGACAGTGATATGACCGTGAGGGGAAGCAGCGCCGGGAGCCGGGAAACCGGGGAGCGTGCCAATACGGGATACGCCGCAGGAATGGGGCTTTGAGGATAACGGCTGGTAGGCAGAACGGCGACAGGAAACATTCAAATGAAGAACAAGGTTTTATCAATTCAAATATAAGGAGGAGCAAGGAAATGAGCGACAACAAAAAATTAAAAAACTATGATGATCTCCCTCTGGTTCTGGATGTATCGGACATCCGGCGCATTATGGGAATTTCAAGAGCGAGCGCCTATGAGCTGGTTCACACGCCGGGATTCCCGGCATTCAGGAGCGGCAGGCTGATTAAAGTCAGTAAGAAAGCATTTTTTGACTGGATGTCAAAAGGCACCGGGAATGTGCAGGAGCAGTAAATGAGTAAGAGAATGGAAAATGCCGCAAGGACGGCAGAAACGGAGGTATTTATGAAGCTGGATATAAGAGAAAAGAAAGTGCTGTATGTATATGGATGCCCGGATTACTACAATACGGTTACAAGGCTGAAGTGGCTGGTTTCATTGACCGTGGATCAGGAAGCGAAGCGCTGGCTGCTGGCACTTGCCCGGAAAATGGAAACGGAAGGCTCCAAAGATTGGCATTCCTGCTTCTATCATCATCTCCGCATGGAGATGGGAGGATATTTCAGGGCAAAGAAATTTATGAAGGCTGTGGAGTCAAGCACAAATCGTGAGGAGGATATGTATGAAGAAGCTGTCTAAATATGAGAGAGAAACAATCGTGAACTTCAATGAGGGGGAATCTGAGGCCAGTGTTTATACGTTTAATGCGGATTTGAAGCGCAGGCTGGCGGAGTTCAGCCGTAAGTATCCGCTATTGTGCCGATTGGAGAGAACCACGCCGGAAGGCAGCGTGACCTATGTATTGGATAAATCCCGGCTGTCTATCCGGCTTGTGCCACCCTACAGCGAAGAACGCCGGGCAGCGGCAAGGGCTTATGCAAAAGAGCATGGGTTCCAGCCGGTTAAGGCCATACAGGATATTGCATGA
The DNA here is from genome assembly GCA_037015955.1 of Lachnospiraceae bacterium JLR.KK008. Lineage (NCBI taxonomy): Bacteria > Bacillati > Bacillota > Clostridia > Lachnospirales > Lachnospiraceae > Lachnospiraceae bacterium JLR.KK008. Next base: position 1,856,411 of record CP143548.1, on the reverse strand, counting down.
GGACAAATGTAGAAAGGCCTGTTTCATTATTATAGGCAGAGAACGTGAGCGACATTTTGTCGTTCACGTTGAAAAAATGGCAGTCCAGATTTTGTATCTGATAATCCCTGTAAAGTGGTGGCGGACATTTTGTCCGCCACCACTCTGTTACCAGTGCTATATGCTGCCACAAAATGGTGTTGAATATCAGGCGGCCTGTGTCCAAACTATCGGGTGCAGAGCCACTGTTTTAGCTGTTTGGTATGGCAGGGGCATAAAGTATCATGGAAATGTTGAAAAGAAATATTGCCAGATCCCGGAACTGCTCTTCCGGTACGGCAGGAAGGAGGGAACTATGGCGAACATATATGGATATATCCGGGTCAGCAGCCGTGACCAGAATGAGGACAGGCAGAGGCTGGCATTCCAGGAACTGGCTATCCCGACAAAGAATGTTTTTATAGATAAGCAGTCCGGCAAGGATTTTGACCGTCTGGCTTATAAGAGAATGGTACGGCGGATGAAAAAGGATGACCTGCTTTATATTAAAAGCATAGACCGGCTGGGACGCAATTATGCGGAGATACTGGAACAGTGGCGGATTCTTACTAAGGAGAATGGGATTGACATTGTGGTGCTGGATATGCCACTTCTGGATACCCGGCGGGGCAAAGACCTGATGGGAACGTTCTTAAGCGACATTGTATTACAGGTGCTGTCTTTTGTGGCGGAGAATGAACGGACAAACATTCGGCAGCGGCAGGCGGAAGGGATCGCAGCGGCGAAAGCCAGAGGTGTGCGCTTCGGAAGGCCTCCAAGCCCCCTGCCGGAGAACTTTCATGAAGTCTACCAGCTATGGAAATCCGGGAAAGTTACTGGAACGGCAGCGGCGGAACTATGCGGTATGCCACTGTCTACATTCCGTTACCGGGCAGAAATTTACCAAAAAGCCAAGTTATTGTAAGCGGGCATTTTTACAGAAATGTGTACGTTTTGGCCACTCAAAAAAATGGGCTTAAAAATATGGATTTTCAGTGGAAAACCGTGTGTTTTTGTAGTATTATAGAATGGGTAAAATTGAAGCGGGCATTTACAGGAACGTACACAATCTTGCAAAAGAACTGGTGTACGCAAGTCTCGTTCCCATTTTACCTCCAAGTAAGGAAACAATTTTCAGTTTACGGCAAGTGCCGGATGGATATTTACAGACTTTATGGAGGTACTTGTAAATGGATAATACAAAGGATTTTACATATAAGCCGAAAATCGTGTCAATTTTTTCGGGATGCGGAGGACTTGATTTTGGCTTTCATATGGAGGGATACGAAACTGTATGGGCAAATGATTTTGCGGAATGGGCTTGTAAATCGTTTGCGGCAAATTTTGGAGATGTTATCCGCTATAAGGATATAACACAGATAAATCCATATAAAGATAAAACCATACCAGAATGTGATTTAGTTCTGGGTGGTTTTCCATGCCAGGATTTTTCGATTATTTGGAAACAACCAGGACTGAATGGAACAAGAGGAGGGCTGTTTAGACATTTCGCAGAATTTGTTGACGGCAAAAAGCCAAAGGCCTTTGTGGCGGAGAATGTAAAGGGTTTGCTGACTGCAAATGGAGGGAAAGCTATTGACACTATTGTAAAAGATTTCGAGAGTATTGCACCGGGATATGTTGTTAAACCTCATTTATATAATTTTGCGGAATATGGAGTCCCTCAGTTTAGGGAGCGGGTTTTGTTTGTCGGGATAAGAATAGACACAGGGTTTGATTTTGTTCATCCGAAGCCGACACATGGGCCAAATGGGGATTTGCCGTATGTTACCGCTGGAGAGGCACTTGTTGGTGTAGAGCAGGTTTCAACTAACAATGAATTGATCAATATTAAAGAAAAAACAAAGAAGATGTTGGAACTCATACCGGAAGGCGGTAATTTTACTGATATCCCGAAAGATAATCCGCTGTATGTTAAAGGCATGATCAGCCATGTTTATAGACGGATTAAACGGGATGAACCGGCAAAAACAATTATCGCTGCCGGAGGTGGAGGCACATGGGGATATCATTATCCGGAGCCTCGTCCTTTGACCAATCGGGAAAGGGCAAGACTGCAATCTTTTCCGGATAACTTTATTTTTGAAGGGAACGTCACAGAGGTTCGCAGGCAGATTGGAAACGCTGTCCCGCCTGTGGGTGTCCGGGAAGTAGCAAAACGCCTGCGCCCGTTATTTACAGGTGATTATAAACCGATTGATTTAATGCCGGAATATGAAAAGATGAAAACTATGACGATAAAACAGCGTCTTGAATATGTGACAGCACAAATGAACTAAGGGAGGACAGAGTATGGAATTTTTGGTTTCTAATTACCCTCCATTAAAAACAGGGTGCAAAACATTTGCAGATACATTTTACGGTCTTATTCCGCAGACATCTAAATTAGATATTGCTGTGGGATATGTTTCTTCTGATGCTCTGATAGAATTACAAAAAACGATTGAGTTGAATTGTAACATACAGGCACTAAATTTAATTGTGGGGATGCACTATTTTGACAAATTCACAAAGGTTCAATACAACGCAGCAATGCATTTGAATGAATTTCTCACAGAAAATAACATGGGCGGCGTCAGGCTGGTCACTGCTTTCCGCTACCATGGAAAGCTATATTCATATAGCAATGATAAAGGCCCGTTTGCGTGTATTATAGGCTCTAATAATCTTAGCAGCATAATAGATGGCGGTGTAAGGGTTTATGAAAATTCTGTACTCCTACAGGAACAAAATGCTACAAAGGAAATGAGCGGGTTTATCTCGCAGCTTGCGCAGACAGCCACTAAAAATATTGCAGAACTTGATATAAATGAGTTTAATCAGGAGAATCCTTTGCTTGAAGGACATGAATTTGTAAAAAGACTTTCTCCGCATGATATAGCACTTGCAATGTATGCAAAGACAAAAACATCATTCGAAATTCCAATTAAGCCGTATGAGATATCGCCACAAAGCAATCTGAATGTTTTCTTTGGGAAAGGACGAGAATCGAAAAACGGGCTTGTAAAACCGCGGCATTGGTATGAGGTTGAATTGATTGTTCCTAAAAATGTCACAAGTCAGGAAGGATATCCTCAAAGTAAAACAGAGAATGCAGTTTTCACAGTTATTACGGATGACGGATGGTCTTTTAAGTGCAAGGTTAGCGGAGATTATAGTAAAAACTTCCGCTCAGAGGGAGATTTAAAAATTCTTGGGAAGTGGCTTAAAGGACGCTTAGAAAATGCAGGAGTATTAAAAGTTGGAGAACCAGTGACAGCAAAAACATTGAAAGATTACGGTCGGGATACATTTACGCTTACCAAAACGATAACGCCGGGAATCTGGTTTCTTGATTTTGAGGTGAAGAAATGAATTATTTGGACAAATATTTAGAACGGATAAAGCAATGTGGAAATATTGGCTTATCTGCTGCAATAGAAAAAACGGTGTCTAATATTATTCCTCAGTACATATCGAATTTTTCCTTTACAGATCATGTTGTAAGTTTGCTGGTGGGGGATGTTCAAAGCGGAAAGACAAGCCATATGTTTGGGCTTATGTGTGCAGCTGCTGATGAAAGTTTCATGAATTTTGTATTGCTTACGACAGATAACATTCTTTTACAACAACAAACATTTAAGCGTGCAGAAAGAGATTTGTGTGATTTTTGTGTATGCGATGAAAATGATTACCTGAAATTTTTCCAAAATAATCTCCGTAAACCAGCGGTGATTGTTTTGAAGAAAAATGCATCCGTTTTAAGACAATGGAAAAATAATTTCATATCAACAAACTTTTGTACTGGAAATCCACTTTTTATTGTAGATGATGAGGCGGACGCAGCAAGTTTAAATACACAGGTAAACAAAAACAAGCAGAGTACAATCAATAAGCATCTGGATGAAATAAAAAGAACAACTTCCAGCAGTGTCTATATGGAAGTGACCGGTACTCCGCAGTCGATTTTGCTTCAAACGTCCAAAAGCGGTTGGAAGCCATATTTCATTTATTATTTTAAACCAGGTGAAAAGTATCTGGGAGGAAATTTCTTTTTTACAGAGGACAAACCAAAGCAAATTATTTTGACAGATAATGACGAGGCAGAAGAATTATTAAATGATGACGAATTTCCTGAAAACGGTTTAAAAAGCGCACTTATCATGCATTTGATCGCAGCCGGACATATTATGCTGGCAGGGGGAACCGTTTGCAATTTTTTGATTCATCCAAGTGTAAAAACAAGCCAGCATTCAAGTTTTGCAAATAAGATAGGGAATTACTTGAATGAAATTTGCCATTCATATGACGAAAAGGAAACATATGAAGCGTTTGAAGCTGCTTATAAATCACTAAAAGATACTAAAAGAGATATTTTTCCGTTGGATAAAATTTATGGTTATATAATTGCCCAAATGCTGGATGATAAAGTGAATATTTTAATGTTGAACTCAATCGTGTCATACGATGAAAATACGCAATATGATACAGGCATTAATATTATTGTTGGCGGCAATAGCTTAGGGCGGGGAGTTACGTTTCCGCAGCTTCAGACAATATATTACTGCCGTGTGGCAAAAAGTCCGCAGGCAGATACTATGTGGCAGCATGCAAGGATGTTTGGGTATGATAGAGATCCAGATTTAATGCGTGTCTTTATGCCGCCGAAGCTATTCAAACTGTTTTCAGATATTAACAGGACTAATAATAGTATCATCCGGCAAATTGAAAATTCAAGCAATGGGTGCAATGTTAAAATATTTTACCCGACGGGTTTGAAACCGACAAGAAAAAATGTTTTGGATAAAAAGGCCGTTGGCGTTTATTCAGGCGGAGTAAATTATTTTCCATTCTATCCAGTGAATAGAACAGTTTCGGATATAGATAAAATATTGGAATGTTTTGATAATGACTTGTATACGGTAAGTTTAAAACTGATAGTAAAACTTATTGAACATATGGATTCCGAAGTTGATGACTGGAATGCGAAAGTATTTATAGGATTTATCAATACGTTTTTGGCGGCAGATCCTGCAACACAAGGAAAACTTATTGTTCGCCGTAATAGAGATATAGGAAAAGGAACAGGAACATTACTTTCTCCCGCTGACAGAAAATTAGGTGATGAATATACAGAGGAAGTAGTACTTACTGTTTATAAAATTACCGGGAATATTTCAAAGGGATGGGATGGAGAAGAACTTTGGATTCCCAATATTAAGCTGCCAGGAGATTATGCTTATTACAGCGGAGAAAATGCATAAAATAAATGTGGGATGTGATAGTATGGCTGATACAAAGACACCGGAAGAACGCAGCAAAAATATGTCGCATATACGGAGTACAAATACAAAGCCAGAGGAACTTGTAAGAAAATATTTATTTACACATGGGTTTCGGTATAGAAAAAATGATAAACGCTATCCTGGAAAGCCAGATATTGTACTTCCGAAGTATTATACGGTGATATTTGTGAATGGTTGTTTTTGGCACATGCATGGATGTTCCAGGGCAAGATTGCCTCGGTCAAATCAGGAATATTGGGAGCCGAAGATTAAACGTAATGCACAGAGGGATCAGGACAATATCAGAAAACTTGAAGATACAGGTTGGAAAGTAATTGTAGTTTGGGAATGTGAATTAAAAAAGCGTGTGGCCGAAGAACGGTTGCAACGATTATGTGAAGAGATAAAAAATTGAATATAGGAATCGGTAATAAAGTCACTTGTCGGATTGTTTTTATAAAAAAGCTGTCCAGTAAGTGACTTTTATTTTTGAAAATTTTTAGAAATGCAATAGGTAACTTCCTTTGTGCAGGAGTGCAGAGGATGCAATCCCTCTGCTCTGGGTACAGGGGCGAAGCGCCCTGTTGGGGTCAAGGGGCAAAGCCCTTTGGCGGGTTAAGGGCGGCAGTCCTTATCGGGTCAAGGGTGAAACGCCTTGCCCAGCTAGAGTTGGCGCCTGCGCCAATTCGTACTGGGTATTATCTGACGCAGGAACCGGCAGATTCGGCAGCAAAGCTGCCCTTCCCGCAGAGAGAAAATTGAAAAGAAGGAGGACAGAATGAAACTGACCAGACACAACGGCAGAGCCGGGAAAAACGGCGCTTACAATCCCAAACACAATGACCGGAGATTTGATGTGGCGAACAGTGAACATATCGACATGGAACGGACAAGGCAGAATATTTACTGGGATTGTTATACCGGCTTATCTTCAGCCCTGACAAGGGAGAGGGGCGGGGAAAACGATTATTCTTTTGAGAAGATTGAACGGATTTATTATTATGAGCATTATGCAGACCATGTACAGGCGCAGAATGAGCGGAACGAAAAGAACAGGCACACAGAGCGCAACCGGACGGTGGATGACTTGCTCACTAACAACAAGACCTGCCCGGAAGAAAGCATTTACCAGATCGGGACAGTAGAGGAATCTGTTCCGGGGGAACTGCTGGCAAAGATTGCTGTGGAATTTTTTGCGGAGATGGAGGAAAAATTCGGCTCCCATGTCCACATATTGGACTGGGCGCTGCACCTTGACGAAGGCACCCCGCATATCCATGAAAGACACGTTTTTGACTGTGAAAATAAATACGGCGAATTATGTCCGCAGCAGGAGAAAGCGTTGGAAGAACTGGGGGTGCCACTCCCTGATCCTGAAAAGAAAAAAGGCAGGAACAACAACCGTAAGCAGACCTTTGATGCGGAGTGCCGGAAAATGCTTTTCCGTATCTGTGCGAAACACAGTCTGCATTTGCAGACAGAACCAAGCTACGGCGGCAGGGGATATCTGGAAAAGCAGGATTTCATCATTGAAAAGCAGAAAGAAAAACTCTCCGCACAGGGAGAAATTTTAAGGCAAAATACCATGGCCATAGCGGAACAGGAAAATAAATTTGATAAAGCGGCAAAGGCTGTTTTAGAGAAGGAAAAAGAACTGGAAAAACAGGAAGGATTGATTGAGGAAAAGAAGCAGGAACTTTCAGAAAAGCAGGCGGCCCTTGCAACTGTCACCATGAAGATCGCAGACATAGAATCGCTGGTAGAGGAAGTGGCGGACACTGCTTATGAGAAAGCCTGTGAGGTTGTATCGGATACTGTCCGGGCGGAGACACAGAAAGAGGACATCCGGGCAGTTGAAGATTATAAAAAGTGGCTGGCTTCGCCGGAGCGGAAAGCCCCGAAGGAGAAAAGGGATTTTGCCGTGAAGTGCCTGAACACAGTCCAGGAGCAGATAAAAAATGCGGCGCAAAATGTGCTGAGGAAAGTCCAGTCGGCGCTCCAAAAGCCGGAGGTAAGCCGTGTGAATAAGGAACAGATTAAGGAGAAAGCAAGGGAATCTATCAGGGACAGGCTTGCAAGGGGGAAAACAGAAGCAGACCGGGCGAACCGTGAACGCATGGAGCGCAGGGATGGGATAAGACCGGTAACAAAAAAAGATATGGAAATTTGAAGCATTTGCTTTTCTTTGCGGAGATGGCAGATGCTTTTTTATTTCGGAAAGGGACGGTATGAATGTATTTGAAGCAGTAAAGGAAAATGTGACGGCAAGGCAGGCGGCTGAGATGTATGGTATCCGGGTGAATCGGAACGGCATGGCGTGCTGCCCGTTCCATGATGACAGGCATCCAAGCATGAAGGTGGATAAACGTTTCCACTGTTTCGGCTGCCAGGCAGACGGCGACGTGATTGACTTTGCGGCAAGGCTGTATGGGCTGAATAACCTCGGGGCGGCTGTGAAGCTGGCTTCTGATTTTGGAATCAGTTACGACAACAAAGGGCGGGCTTCCCCACTCCCGGTAAAGAAAAAAATATCTGAAGAACTGAGGCTAAAGCAGGCAGAGTTACAGTGCTGCCGGATTTTATCGGATTATAACCATTTGTTAGAAAAATGGAGAACAGAGTATGCGCCAAACACTCCGGAAGAAGAATGGAATCCCCTGTTTGTGGAGTCTTTACAGAAACAGTCTTATACAGAATATCTGCTGGATACTCTGCTGACCGGTACGGCAGAAGAAAAAGCCGCCGTAATAAAAGAACATGGAAAGGAAGTGATGCGGATTGGGGAACGGATTTCAGGACTTGCCGCCCGCCACAAGGCAGGCCGTGATGAACGCAGCAGGCCTGCTCCTACCGGCACTGACGGTCGATGAGGTAAGGGAGAGCCTTTCCATTACACAAAAGGGGCAGACAGCGAACACAATCGGGAACTGCAAGACCGTATTCCTGCGTGACCCGCTTTTAAAGGGGGCAATTCGGCTGAATTTACTGACAGAGCGGATCGATATTGTACGGGATGTGGGGTGGCGCAGGAACACCAGCGCACTTACGGATACGGATATTAAATACCTGCTCCTTTATTTTGAGGAAAACTATGGGCTGACCAGTGAAAAGAAGATTCAGAATGCCCTGGCAATCGTGGCGGATGAAAACTGCTACCACCCTATAAAGGACTGTCTGAATGGGCTTGTCTGGGACAAAACGCTGCGCATCCGTTTCTGCCTGCGTCATTTCCTGGGGGCTGACGCGGATGATTATGTGGAGGAGATGCTGAAGCACTTCCTGTTAGGGGCAATCCGGCGTGTGTTCATGCCCGGTTCAAAATATGAGGAAATGCTTTGTCTGGTAGGCGGACAGGGAGCAGGGAAATCCACTTTTTTCCGCTTACTGGCAATAAAAGACGAATGGTTCAGCGATGACTTAAAGAAGCTGGATGACGATAAAGTATTTACGAAGCTGCAGGGGCACTGGATTATTGAAATGTCGGAGATGCTTGCCACCAGCAACGCAAAGAGCATTGAGGAGATCCGCTCTTTTATCAGCAGGCAGAAGGAAACCTACCGGACACCCTATGAATCACAGCCGAAAGACCGGCTCCGGCAGTGCGTGTTCGGCGGCACATCAAACCGGCTGGACTTCCTGCCCCTTGACCGTGCCGGGAACCGACGGTTCCTGCCGGTGATGGTCTGCCCGGAAGATGCGGAAGTACACATTTTGGAGGACGAGGACGGTTCCAGAGCCTATCTTTTGCAGGTGTGGGCGGAAGCTATGGAGATTTACCAGGGCGGGAATTACTCCATGAAATTCAGCAAGTCCATACAGAAGAAATTAGCGGAGGTTCAAAAGGATTTTATGCCGGAGGATACCGAAGCCGGAATGATTGTCGGTTTTCTGGAAACCTATCAGGGGAATCAGGTATGCTCCAAACAGCTTTACCGGGAAGCCCTGCATCATGAATATGACGAGCCGAAACGCTGGCAGATCCACGACATCAATGAGATTATGAACTCTGTTGTCACCGGCTGGCGGTACTTTTCCAATCCCAGGGCATTTGCCGGATACGGCAGGCAGAAAGGCTGGGAACGCATACCGGATTCCGGCAACGAACTGTCCGGCAACGAAGCCGGTTTTTTGAAACTGACAGAGGAAGAAGCCCGGCAGTTGGAGCTTCCGAAGGAGTGGTTGGAGTGATTTTGTGTGCTGGTTGCCGGGCAGGTTGTTGTTCTGTTGCCGGGTTCGTTGCCGGTGAATATGCTGCCCTGTTGTTCAGAAAACCGCTTATTTTAAGAGAATTTTATTATTGTCTATTTTTATGACAACGAAAGCAACGAGAAATTCAGGAAAAATTTAAAAAACAATAATAACAGGCCGGATATTAGATTACAGGTTTTACGCTGTCCGTTGTTGGACTTCGTTGCCGTGTTCCTTTGTCTGGCTATTTCATTTATGGAGGCAAATGCTTATGCAGAGAGATTCAGAAAAGAAGAAAGAGAGACAGGAGAGTTGGAAAAAAGTGCAGTTTATCGTGACACGGGAGTTCTCCGGCAGCCAGACCATGCAGGAAGCCTTTGAACAGCTTATTGAGCGGCAGGCCTGTGGGCAGTTTGAGGAATGGCTGGGGCGGAAGGCAGGCTAAAAAACGGTTGCAGGACGAGCGGGGGCATGGTATTATAATTGTATCGTGTCCCTGTTCATAGAGAAGGAGAATGACTATGAACAGGAAAAATCAAATCAACCAGAAGATAACTGCCCTCTATTGCAGGCTTTCCCTTGAAGACAGCCGGGAGAATGAAAGCATGAGCATCAGCAACCAGAAGCTTATGCTCAAAGATTATGCCGAGAAAAACGGCATGTTCCAATATGAATACTATGTGGACGACGGTTATACGGGGCGAAATTTCAACCGTCCCTCTTTTCAGCGCATGATTGCCGACATTGAAGCGGGGAAAGTTGGCTGCGTGATCACCAAAGATTTATCCAGGCTGGGGAGAAATTACATTGAAGCAGGCAGTTATATCGAAATCTTTTTCCCAAAGCATAATGTAAGATACATTGCAGTCACGGACGGGGTGGACAGCCTGACAAGGCAGGAAATGGATATTACGCCGTTCAAAAATATCCTGAATGACATGTACAGCCGTGACATTTCCAAAAAGGTATTGGCAGGGCGCATGACCCGTTCCAGGCAGGGGAAATTCTGCGGAGGGCAGCCGCCGCTTGGACTGATGCGTGACCCGGATGAAAAAGGGCATCTGATTACAGATCCTGAAACTGCGCCGGTAATCCGCCGAATTTTTGAACTTGCGCTGGATGGCTGGGGCTGTATGCGGATTGCAAAGCAGCTGATGGATGACAAAGTGCCGATTACAAGGGTGAAAGCCAATACGGAATGTGATGTGAACTATTATTCCTGGGGCAGCGCAAGGATCAGCCATATCCTACGGAATCCTTTTTATAAGGGCGCACATCTGGTCTGCCGGACGCACCAGAAAGGTATCCGTTCCAACACTTACGACATCATCCCCCGTGAGAATTGGGAAGTGATAGAGAACTGCCACGAAGCAATCGTCACACCGGCAGAATGGGAACAGGTACAGGAGATCATTGACCGCAGGCCAACAATTATGAAAGGGAATGCCTGTCCTTTTTATAACATCTTCCATGGAATTATCTATTGCGCTACCTGTGGGAAATCCATGCAGGTGCGTTATGAGAAAGTCGGGAGAACCGGGAAGAACCGGTTTACCGGGAAAGAACGGGAGCCGATAGACAAGGCATACTATATCTGCCAGACTTATAACCGGCTGGGTAAGAACGCCTGCACAAGCCACAAGATCGAAGCAAGGGATTTGTATAATCTTGTGCTGAAAGATATACAGGATCTGGCGGCGATGGCTTTGAAAGATGCGGATGTATTTTATCAGCGGCTGTCCAGCCGCATGGAACGGCGGTATATGGCGGATGCTTCGGAAATGCAGAAAGAATGTGACCGGCTGGAAGCAAGGAATCAGGAGATAGACAGCATGTTTATGAGCCTTTATACAGATAAGGCGAAAGGCATCCTGACGGAACAGCGTTTTCTGAAGCTGACTGCCTCACTGGAGCAGGAACAGGAAGCCAATCGGAAACGGCTTCAGGATTTGATGCTGGTGATGCGCCGTACAGACGAGCAGGAAAGCGACGTTCGGACATTTATGCAGGAAATCCGCAAATATGCTGCAATTCAAGAACTGGATGAAGCTGTGCTGAACCGGCTTATCAGTAAAATTCTGGTGGGTGAAGTTAAAAAAGTGGATGGTCAGAAATGCCAGGAAATCAAGATTGTCTATAACTTTGTCGGCGAGATACAAGAGATAACAGGATAAATATGATAACCCTCCCCGGCAGAGGGGAGGGCTAGAGAAATAGATTATCCGTAGTTCCCGCCAGTTAATTCTGTCTACATTTCTAAAGGCTTTATTTTAGCGGAATTACTGTCTATATCTGAAATGTAGAATGTATTTACTTTTTATTTCTATCTACACAAATTTTTGATTGTATTGAAAGACTCTATCAGTGTTTATGGGGCTTCGTATACTGTTTTCATTGTAGAAGGAATTATATAGCGGGAACTACGGATTATATATGTTTGTTATTCGTGATTCTCTTCTGGTGTGTGTATATCCATGGCTATTACATTATAAGCAAATCTTTTCTGTTTACCTCGCATGGCAAAATTTGTAGCAATCAATTCAACTATCAATAATATTACAATTCTATAGTCAAAAGCAACAATCGAAAATGCCCATAAAACAAAATATAATAAACCAATATATAGTGTTGAAATACATAAATCGCGACATAATAAATAGTCTCGTTGAGAGATAAATATTTTTGTTTTATTTTCGTATTTAAGATAGATAGAGTACCATGCATCATTTGATGCTTTTCGTTTTTCTTTTCCAATTAGATTATCTATAATTTCATATATGTTTGCATATTTTTGTAGAGCCTTTTCTTTTGTGAATCGCTTATCGTTTGCTTTTTCCCGGATTTCTTCAAAAATTATTTCACCGGGAAGTGGTCTACATAGATTACAGATCGAATCTTTCCAATTTCCAGGAATAATAGCATCAAGAATAAATACATAGGTATATAAGATAGATGAAAAGATGCCGGCAGAGATTATTTCTGAACTCAATGTCAATAGTATGTTATTTGTAGATTCATCCATTTTTACATCAAGTAGTGTATTAAATATACCTAACAAAACTATTATTATTAATGCATTTCCAATTACATAATTCTTCAGTTCTTTTTCGCGATAGTCTTTAAGATTATTATCCATAGCATTACTTCTCCTTCAATTTTCCCCATGAACTACAAATATAAGTGTTTGGTCAAAATGCTTTCGTTTGTTTATAACACGGCATCTAAGAAGATGAGTTCCAAGGAAACATAAATCTCGTGAAAAAAAACATTTTTTATCATCTTCATTCTTGTCTTTATAATAAATTTCGTGGTGTATATCGTCTTTTCCATAGCCGGCATTGCAAACTTCCCATAAAATTTGTGGTTTATCTATATCATTAAGAACTCCACCAATAGAGGTGAGGTAAAAATTTAGTTTACAACCAACAGCATATGCTGTATTAGTCTCAAGTGTAATACCTGTATCGGTTTTACATGTTAGATGGATTTTCATTCCAGTCTGTTTTCCATGATTGTGAAATCGTTCTGGTGTTACAGAAAAATTTCCGTTTGAATCAATACGCCCAAAGAAAGTGCCATACTCGTTGGTTGTATAAACTTGTTCATTTGACGTATTATCTTTATATAATTTTAGTGCTTCTTTATTTGGAAGATGATAATCTTTATATTCATATTCAGCACATGAAATTAATGTTATTTTAGGGCTTATTAGTCTTATGGATTCAGTATAAGTGGTGTTTGGATATTTAGTTTCATTAATTGTATCTTCACGTGTAAAAAAAGTTCTTGAGCCATGGTGACTTGCAATTAGGATATCAGTATTTTCATAGTTAACAGGACAATCTTCAAAATTTGGGACGATATCTTCTTTCCATGCTTTCCAATCAGAATCGCCTGTTAATAGTAATTTTTTTTTCAGCATAGTGGATTAGGAGTACGATACAATTAGTATGCTGTTCTTTGTCAGCGCTTTCACAAAGCAATTCATTCACTAGAGTAGTAGGTTCTTGAGCATCACAAAAACAATATAAATTAGCACCTCCGATACATTGAAATGGTTTATTTGATGGTGTTGGTACTTTTAGATTGGCACGATTCTTATTTTTTAACCTATTTCTTAATCCCATATAATACTTATAATCATCATTGCCGATATTTGCTCCATGGAATCCTGAATCCCATATTGATTGAATTGGAAACACACTATTAATATCTTTTAATCCTTTTAGATGATCTGTATCACGGTGGGAATTGACGAAAATATCAATGGGCTGAAATGTATTTCCATATTCATCTATTTTTTTCGGGATTACATTTTTGAAGAAATTTAAGATATAATCTTTATTCCTGTTTGGATGCTCTGCGTCATCTATAAGGTTACAATCAAATAACATTACGGTATCATCCGGAAAGACAATCAGATGCGTTAATCCTGAACCGCAGTTTACAAGGTAGAATTTTATACCATCATTGGCTTTATAAAATGATAATGGTTCTTTCAATATTTTTACTCCATTCTAAAATATAATTTTAAGTGTATTATGGGTATTTGTTTTTTGGGATTCATATTTAAAACTGATTTCTATTGTTTCAAATATTACATAATAATACTATCATAATCTTGCGGCAAAATAATAGGTGATACTTTATCAAAAGCAAAAGAAACAGCTTTCATGAATCCTTTATGTCTGTTGGAAAAGAGTAGCCGTTCTGATAAAGAAGTATTAAAACCAAATGTTCCAACATTGCTTAACAATGTTGATTGGCGCAAATTATAATTCTCTTCCAAACTCAGTGTTTGCTTGGAAAACCAGAGCACTGCCTTTTTATTTATGTTCATCATGTAATATAATATTTGTTTGTTTGATGATTTTTCCCAAATGCATGTATTAGCTATCACGAAATCGCTCATTGCGATTTCATGGACAGAGCATAATCGCTGGACTTCACCTATATGTGCCGTTATAAATGTTCCATTTAACTCATCATTTGTCATGCAACAAAACAATGATTTGGGAAAAGCGCTGTTTTTTCGAGTAATCATCCAATCTGTTACTGGTGCATCAGTAACAGATTGGATATATTGTAATCTTGCTGACATATGGGCTCTATTTACAAAAATTCGAGGATCAGAGCTTACAATCCATTTCACCTAGCTTCACTCCTTGTGTTCTGTTACTGGAATTATTCCCATATGTATTTGCAGGGATAGATATCACACCATTTTTAGTATTTAGTGCCGGGCTATACCGTTCATTTTTCATATACTCGACTAGTTTATCAGAACCGCCGCTTGTAGCCCCAGAACCTGTATTATCGGATATAAGATAACTCTTTCCATAAGAATCTTTCAGAGTATCAAAGATTTCCTTTGCGCTATCTAACTTCCCGTGATGAGGAAGCTGGATTAAATCATAGTTATCAAGGTGATGTAGATAGGTAGGTGACGCATCTCCACATAGAAGAATGATTTCTGCATTAGTTAATTTATATTTTAACTGTACACTTGCAGCGTTCATCACAGTTTCACCATCTATTTTCGTGGTTTTGGCATCTTCAATAGCCTGTGCAACAACCTCAGCAAATTCATCTTCTGTTGGACCAACAATGCTCCCAGATAACGCCTTTGTTCCTACAGTGGCATTTTCAATTGAAAATCCATATTCCTGAGCTTTTTCAACAATATCTTTTATATTGTCAAAGGTTTCAAGTATATGTTGTTTTGTTGCCGGCAATGTCCTGCGCCCATCGTCAAGAAGTTCCAATACTTTTCTTGCGCTTTTTAGATATAAAGAAGAATATAATGTAACATCATATCCTTTACTGTGCAGATGTTCCATTAAACTCTCAACCCCATCTGTATGGTCACTGTCATTGTGTGAAATAACAATGTGTATCTGGGAAATTAAACTATTTTTTCTCAAAAATTTTTTAATCTCCTCAGTATGCTGAATATGTCCACAATCGTATACTACCAAAGAAGTGGTATCATACAGCAGTATACAATCTCCAAATCGTGTGTCCATGTCTCCGTTATAGTGACTTAAAGCTTTCAATTTCATAGATATTCCTTTCTACAAGCATTTTTTTGGCTGTTTGTATGCCTGAACCCGTAAATTATAATGTTTCTTATGTTTTTGTTAGCATATTATTTGAGTGGCTGCTATATTAAGAGAAAAAATCTCTATATATCCATACAGAATCTCTTCTTAAATATGGTCATCCATCCAAAGCATTGTTGATTGTTTGTATCCATTTACTGTCATCCATTGTAAAGTATTCAATAAATCTGCCTAAATTAGTGCTTCCTTCTATTGCATCATCAGATGGCAGCTTTTTGATTCGCTCTCGCATTTCTTGATAGTTTTCCTTTGTAATTCGGGAAAACAATGCTTGCCGTTGATCCGCTCTCCCTTTGTATCCTTCAACGCCTGTAAGTTCAAAGATAATCGGGGCATTTTTCTTTTTTTTATTGGAACTAAGTATCACATCATCCCAATGTTCAATGATGATTTGCATGGTACAGGGATTTCCATATATAACAATCTGGTCTGCAGCATTTTCAACTCCATGAAATTTGTTGATTTTTCGCTTGATATCAACATATTGTTCATAAGGTTTTTTATCTGTATCACAGAATACCAATACCAAGTCACTTGAACTATTCTGATATTTGTCCTGATATCGTGCTGGTATATTTCCATTTCCTTCAGCATTTTCCAGTTGAAAAAGGTATTCTTTGCTCCATACATCTAATGAGATCAATTTCTCTAAATATTCATATTCTTCATCCCCTTCACATATAATACATATTCTGCTGCCAGTAAAAATCTGAGGAATTTTACTCATTATCGGCAGGCACCTCCTTCCGGTTTCCTTTGATATCCAGTAAAGAACGAATTAACTCTGGATCAGGCAGGGCACCTAATACACCTTTCCGATATTTTTCCATGATGTCCGTAGTATCACGCACTCCCTGTTGTGCGGTAAACGCCGCCAAGGAATAAACATAGACACCACTTTCATCTTTATGCACAAACCATATCTGTTCTTTTCGGAACATTTTTTTACAATCCATTAAATTGATATCATGCACTGTAAATATCATCTGAGCATTTGTATTCAATTCATTATTAAACATAGCTACGATTGCTCTGGTCAGTTTAAAATGAATACTACTGTCTAATTCATCTACCACAAGAATCCTGCCCTGTTCAATCCCTTCTATGATATAACTTGCAAGAGCGGCAATTTTCTTTGTTCCAGTAGAGTCAAAAAGTACGCTGGGAACAGGAACGCCTCTATAAACAGACACCAACCGAATTTGATCCATAATCTGTTCAGGAATATCAAGAGCTTTTTCATCCGGTTTTTCTTCATCAGAGTTCATTTTTACATGGATTTTATCCATATCTACATACCCGAAGTCATCCATATAAAGATCCGAATTTTTAATGAACTCTACTACTTTTCTCTGTAGATCGTTTTCATTCTTCATAAGATTGATTGTTCGTTTTAAGGGAATATTATTCATATTGATGATATCAATCTTAGAAGCGAACTTTGTAACAACTCGCTTCATTTCTGCCAGTCTATCAAATTTATTGACATCTACCAGATAAAACAACAAATTACTTTGAGATACAAGAGAAATCATTTTTAACAAATCTTCATCATCACATTGGTAATTTCCACTGACGACATCTTTTAAAAGCCAAATATTCTCTTTTTCGTTACCATATTGATCTTTTGAGATTTCTACAAATTTTTCATAGGGATATTCATTTTTTTGGTCATCATACCAAAAATCATAGGAAAACTCCCTGCCTTCTTCCAGAAACGTGATTCCCAGCTGGCATATTGTACTGTCTTGAAAAATATTCGGCATAATTTTGGGTTTCTGATTTAACAGAATGTTTTTGGCACTGCGGATACATTTTACCAGACATGTTTTACCCGCATTGTTAGGGCCATAGATTCCTACCGCCTTTAATATATTGAAATTATTTTCGCTATGAACGTTAGATGCAAATTTTTTGTTTCGCATATCCGCTTTCGTAGAAAAAACTATTTCTTCCGAAAAAGAAAAGCAGTTATTGGCTCTTATTTCTATTAGCATGGTCGGTTCCTCCAAATTGAAATTCATTTTACATTACATACTATACCACATGAAAATTTTTTGTGCAATATATTTTCATAAAAAATATAAAAATTTTAAATTCACCGCTTGACAATGTGGCAAAGATCTGATGAAAAGGGAAGAGATATGAAAAAGGCAGGATTGTTTTTGGGACTGCTTCTTGCCATAAGCGCGGCGCTGCCTCTGGTGCTGATGCTCTTTTTCGCATCCAGCGGCGCAAGCCAGCCGATCCCGGTACCGGCGACAGAGCAGAAAGCGTTCGAATACCAATATGCCTGTACGGAGTTGGGCGCTCCCTGGGATCTGGTCATGCTCTCCGATGTGGTGCGCACTTATGAGGCCGGAGAAGGGGACATCGAGGACTTTAATCCGATCATTACGGGGCTGGAATTTTGCAGGCTGCGGGAAGAGAAGTACAAGCTGATTACCCATGAAAATGAGGACGGGACGACGGACTCCGAGTGGGAGCTTCAGAGTGTGGACTATTATGAGGCGGCGGACGCGATCCTCATATACGCGGGACAGTCCCGGCTGACGGTGACGTACAGGAACGCGGAGCAGCTTCTAATCGCATTACAGACGGCGGCCCGGGAAAAGGGCGGCGGTGACATCAAGTATGAGGTGGCGCTGGAGAATTATCCGGAAGTGCAGTATGAGGACGTCCTTGACCGGTTTATCGGCCTGAAAGAGAAGGACAGGGACGGTGTCGTGGAGCTGTATGAGGCCCGGTATCTGCCACAGCTTTACGGATATGACGAGCATGTCCCGACCGATTCCGTTTGGGCGGGCGGCGCCGGGGAACTGCCGGAGATTACGGTCGGGGATGTGACGCGGCAGGAACTGCTGGAAGTCGCGGATTCCCTGGTGAACTGGCCGTATCTGCTGGGTGGCAAGTCGGCGCGCCAGGGAGCGCCGTCAGGGCCGCTGGATTGCAGCGGCTATGTGGACTGGGTCTATTATCAGTGTTTTGGCAGGACGGTCGCCGGAGGCGGCGGGACGACGTCACAGTGGTATGCCAGTGACGAGATCAGAGAGAGCGAATTGAAGCCGGGCGACCTGGGCTTTTACCGGCTCCCGAAGGAGGTTGGGAACGGCGTCTACAACCATGTGGGGATCTATATCGGGGAGATCGGCGGACAGCACGCCTGGATCCACTGCGGCGGCTCCAGCTATGGTTATGCGGAACGGCCCAAGGGCCGGGTCGGTATCTCGGTGGATAGCGGCAGCAACAACACCGATCCGATTTTGGGAGGGACGTTCTCGCCGCCGATGAAGGGCTGCAGATTTAAATATTACAGGCGTCCGCGGTTTCAGTTTGCCGGAGAGGAGGGAGAAGATGCTGCGTAGACTGCGAAAAATGGGAATGCTGCTCTTGTGTGCGTTTGTGCTTGCCCTGGCAGTCCCTGCGGGGACGGTAAGGGCAGACAGCGGGATCAAAGGTACAAATGCTTTTAATCACTTAGAAGGAGATGCAAAGTATTTAAGGGATGACTACAGAGATAACTATGTTTTGGATATCGAGGAGACGGGCGTATTGGAGATCCACTGGGAGGCACTGAACGGGATCGCCAACGCGCTGTTCGCGGCCATCAGGACGATCTCTTATGCGACGGTGACGCTGTTTTACTGGGCGCTGAATTTCGACATCGGGGAGATGTTCGGCGGACAGATCAACGGCATCCAGCAGGCGCTGAAGGATACGGTGTTCGAACCGCTGCTGATGCTCGCGATCGGCGCGTGTATGGCCACCTTACTGGTGAAATTTGCGAAGCGGGATGCAGTCGGCGGCATTGCGGAGATCGGGAAGATCCTTCTTGTCGTCGTCCTGTCCATGTTTGTCGTGTTGAAATCAGACAGCGCCCTGTCTCTGGCGACGAATGTCACGAAGGAAGTGAGCATCGACGCGCTCTCGAGCGTCAATGACAGCATGGGTATGTCCGGAAACCGGGAAGATTTCGCGGCGCAGGCGGCGGGCGTTTTGTGGGTCGATCTCGTCCATGAGCCGTGGAAGACGGTCGAATTTATGAATGACGACGTAGACGACGGTACGGTAGACAGTTTTCTGAAAGTGAGCGATCCGGAAGAGAGAGCCGAATTGGTGAAGGGCATGGGAGACGCGGCATGTTTCCGGATGACGGTCGGCTTTGAGCGGATCGGTTTCCTGATCGTCTATCTGATCCCCTGTCTGGCCAAATGCCTGTTGTTTATCGTAGTCGCGGGCGCGCTGCTCATCTTTCAGGTGCTGGCGGTCTTCTATCTGATTCTGGCGCCGGTTATGTTATTACTTTTTCTGTTTGCGGGGTATGAGAGCATTCTCACGGCATGGCTGAAGAAAATGCTGGAGACACAGATCATGATTCTGGTCATTACTTTTATGCTGGCGCTGCTGATCCGAACCGATGTCTTTCTGTTTCAGAAGGCGGATGAGTGGGGCTGGTTTATCGTCCTGCTCATACAGATTATCATCGGCGCGGGTTTGTTCTTAAACAGAGGGAAGATCTTCGAGCTGCTCAGCACGGTACAGCGCGGCAGCGCCACGCCCCGTTATGCTGTGAACCGGCTGCGTATGAGTGGCAACGTGAAGGATCTGAATCATATGCGCAGAAATGTCATGGCTGCAGGCAGACAGATAGGACGAAGCACGATGGCTCTTGGGAGAAAGGCAGGCATCGGCGCCGGGGAATCGGCTCCGGCATCGTCACAGGGACCTGTCGGCGCATCGTCCGGATCGGCACACGAAGCAGGAAATGCGTCCGTCTCGCAAGGCGGACAGACGCCGCAGGCCAGACCGGCCTTTCGGATGATACCGGGCGGAGCAGGCCAGACCGGGCAACAGTCGGGGACGTCCGAACAGAGGAAAAAGCATCCGGTGACGGCGCATCCGGATCCGATGATGAAGGATAAGCTGCAGCAGGCGGGGACGGCGGCGCGAAAATATGTGAAAAACGGTGAGATCGGCAGACACGCGGGAGCGGCGACCGGCGCTGGGGCAGGTATGCCGGCACAGGTCAGAGAGTACGTGAAGGGCGCCCCGATCCAGTTCCGGTATGCCGCGCATACGCAGTCCAAAAGGGCGAAAGAGAAGACGACAGACCACCTGTATTCGGCAGAAAAGAAGGCAGGCGCCGTCCGTACGGCTGCCGGCAGTGAGGTAGAACGCGTGAAACAGGGCGTGGCGCTGACAGCAGAGAAAAACGCGGAAGGACACCGACAGAGCTATGGAGAACATCGGAAGAAAAGAGAGGAGCGGGCAGAGAAACGGTCTGAATATAAAAGCCGCATAGATGGTAAGCGGGAAATGCTCGAACAGACTTTCGTGAGGCGGAGAGAAGAGCAGGCGCAGAAACGGCAGGCACGCAGATTTGCCGCTGCCGGCAGCGCGAAGGAGGGCGATACCCGTTCGGGAGGATGAACGATACCCCGGCCAGTCTTATGAAAATACCCTCTTTTATCAGACAAAAACAAGTCTGATGAAAGAGGGTATTCCCAGCCTTAGAAACGCAGATCTGTTATAACTGTAGTTTGGAAATAAGAGCTTCCTGCAATACCTGTGAAAAATTAAGGTCCATAGCAATGGCCGCTTCATTGAGCCATTCGGGGATACTCAAAGTTTTTTTAACGGAACGGGAATTTGCATGTTTTTTATAAGAAAGCATATCAAATTCAATGACAACGAGAAAAGAATCAGGTTCCGTGTTGATTGATGCCGGGTCAGAAGCTACAGGAATAGGTTGCTGTTCTTTTTCGCGACAAGTCAGAGCCAGACCAAGCGCATCAAATGCCATTTCGTAAGCTTGTGTCATGTCGTCGCCCTGTGTAAGACATTCAGGAATATCAGGAAAAGAGACCCAAAAGCCGCCTTCCTCTGCTTTGTGAAATAATGCTGGATAAAATAATTTTTTCATAATCAGCGCCTCCATTTTTATAGGCGAGGTTATTTGAGACCTGCCTGTTTTAATATGGCTTGTTCAAGACCTTTTTTCAGGCTTGTGCTATGATAAGGAACTTCAGTTTGATGCCCAGTCGTATCGTTTTTCATTTTAACATGAGAACCATTTTGACTGACTATTTTAAATCCGTTTTTCTTGAGATGTTTTATCATCTCTCGTGGTGTCATTGGTATTTCCGTTACCTTCCTTTCCTCATCTCATTTGTATTATAACACGTATTGATACGTATATCAACAAATACGTATCAATACGTATGATGTTTTTATATATTATCGCATAATATGACGAATGCTATGTGTCACAAATTATTGAATTAGCAAACAGTCAGAATTTTAGGTTATATTATCCGGTAATAGAAACATATTTTTAAATATAGCGATCCAATTTTATTTTACAATACCTGGAAATGTGGTATATTAATTGTGTAAATTTAAGTCTTAAATGCAAATAATAGGGTGAATACAATGAATGTTGAGAGTGATATATTTTCATTAACAGGTTACTTTTTGATATGGATGATAATAAACTTCTTGAAAAATATATGGATAAAGTGGACGCTGATCAGAGAAGTCTTAGAGAAGAAATGCGCGAGCGGGAAGAGAGAATCACTAAGATGACCGAAGATTCAGAAGCCAGAATTGATGCAAAATAAAATTGTCTAAAATAGAAGAAATGATTGTGAATCAAAATAATGTGGTAAATGTAAAATTTGAAAAATGGAAGAAAAATTTGACAATTTTGTGAAAGACATTAAGGATAACGAAATAGCGATATGGGGGATTTGCATTGCGACGATTTTGTCCGTTGCAGGGATAGCATATGCTGCAATTCAGGTTTTTCAGGGGTTTGTGAATTTAGTGTTACCATTATCATAGCTACTGTCTGAGAAAGGTATCGTTTTAGGACGATGCCTTTTAATTTTATACGGATCATTATCTGTTCCTTCCGAAATAGAAGTGTCCCAAATTGGGACGCGAGAGCGAAACAGTATATGGTAAAAGAAAGCAGACTATGATATACTGAAATTATCAGTTCCAAAGGAGAAGAACACAGATAAGATGGAGAAAAAGACCAGCGTCACGGACGCGATCGAAGCCGGTGGATATAAAGCGAGGTATGACGCGCAGGTAAAGTGGATACTCAGTAACAAGCCGATTCTGGCATGGATACTGAGAGAGACAGCGGATGAACTGAAGGATCTGGATATTGACATGATCATACAGTGTATTGAGGGAGAACCACAGGTATCCGCTGCGCCGGTTCATCCGGGGAAATCCGGACTGCACAAGATCGCAGGAATGAATACGGAGAGTAATGTGCCGGGAGAAGGGGAAATCTACTACGACATCTTGTTTCATGTCATTACGCCAGACCACAGGTCGGTTAAGTTAATCGTTAATCTGGAGGCGCAGAAAAAGTACCATACATCGTATGATCTGGTGACGAGAGGAATATTCTACTGTGCAAGACTGCTTTCCGCCCAGTTAAACACGGAATTTGCGGTTCCTGATTATGATGATATGAAAAAGGTATATTCGATATGGATCTGCATGGATACGCCGGGGTATGCAGAAAATACGATCACAAGATATGGAATCAGGCAGGAAAAAGTGATGGGAAATTACAGGGGAAGGGCCAGATACGATCTGCTGTCGACTGTAATGATCTGCCTGGGAAAGAAGGATGCTGACAGCAGGGAGAAGCCGTCTTTGCATGGACTGTTATCGGTACTGCTGTCGAATACGTTAAGCCCAAAGGAGAAAGAGGAGATTCTTGATGAGAAGTATCGGATTTCGGTGACGGAGAGAATGAAGGAGGAGATGAATGTTATGTGCAATCTCAGTGATCTGGTAGAAGAAAGGGCAATGGAAAGAGGAATCCAAAAAGGAATAGAGCAGGGAATAGAAAAAGGAATAGAGCAGGGAATAGAAAAAGGAATAGAAAAAGGGATTGAAAAGGGTGTTACAATGGGAAAGCTGGAAATGCTCGTACAGTTGGTGAAAGAGCATATCCTGTCGGTGGAAGATGCGGCCAGACGAATGGGGATGGCGGAAAGTGAGTTTAGGAAACTGGTCTGAAGAGGTATCGCTTTTGGCGGTGCCTTTTCCACTTTATGACAGGTGTCCCAAATTGGGGCGTGAGTGAGGGATGAGACAAGAGATGAGGAAGAACTATCTGCTGATCGGAATGCTGGCCGGCTGTAGCAGCGGGAAGAGTAAGGAGACGGAGATTTTAGTTAATAAATGAATAAATGATTTATTACTACATACACTTGATTTAGCCTGGCGCATATGGTATTGTATGTGTAGGCAAAAAGATAGTAGTGTTCATGTGACACGACAAGGACGAAGCCCTCATTGCACTGGTGATACAATGAGGGCTTCTCCTTCTTTTGCGGAGAAGTGAACCGTTTGGGCTAAGTTACCGTACTAATCCTCGCCGTTTAACCACTTGCACAGGTAGTAGGCGACTACACTGGCCAATACGGAAAGAATGAAAGATAGCAGTATGTTCATGTGATACACCCCCTTCCTGTTGCCAGTATCGGGGCGGTAACATAAGAATCTTATCACATCCTGTCAGAAGATACAACAATATGGCCTTTGATAAGATAAATAATAATATGTATGATAAGAGGATCGCTTTCAAAACGAAGTATTTATTAAGTTATACGAAGTGAAAGATCCGGTTTGTTGAAGCAGATAGTATTTGACAAAATTTACCATATAGGCCTAAAGTAATAGATAAGAAGACAGGTGTCCCAAATTGGGACGCGAGTGAGGGAGGAGACAAAAGATGAAGAAGAACTATTTGCTGATCGGAATGCTGGCCGGTCTTACGCTGGCTTTGGCCGGCTGTGGCAGCGGGAAGAGTAAGGAGACGGAGACTGCGGCGGAAGCGGCACAGGAGACAGAGGACGGAGCGGAAGGAAAGAGTACGGACAGCGGGAACCCGGAAGAGATGAGCGAGGACGAGTTGGCAGAGCTGATAGGAGAGGACGCGGCGAAGCTCTTTGCGGCACTGTCCAATGAGGAACGGGCCGCCATGATCCCGGAGACGGAAGTGACAGGAACGGGGTATTATAAATACTTTCCAGGGGAAGAAGATCCGAATGCTCAAATATCCCAGATGTGGGACTATGAGATAACCGGATATATGGAAGAGTATGAGGTCATCCGACAGGACTGGGAGTGCATTGTGGCGAAAGGCATCGTATCGAACGGCGCGCTGATGACGGAGGAACCGGTAGAGGTGACGTATTTCTTCAGTGTGAATGAGGAGGAAACGGCAGTCATACTGACGTCCGCGACGATCATGGATGAGGCGGACAGTGTGCATATCATACCGACAGTGCCTTTCCCGGAAGCGGAAGAATTGCTGGAGATGGGATTATCCATCGATGTCACGGCTCCGGGTGCTCCGCTTGAAAATCTGCCCTTGACCAAAGATAATGTGACAGAGATCTGGTATGATGAAGAAGATCTTCAGAATGAGATGGCTGACTGGGCATATACGGGTGACATACATTATGTGATAAATGGCGTTGAATGTTTGAATTTTCTGGAGCTGTATTATAAAGCCTATGATGATGAGAATGCGGAAGCAAAGTGGGTTCCTGATGATCCTGTTCTGGACATAGTCAAGGCAGAAAAGATCGGCATGGATTAACATATAGAAAGTAAAGGACAAGGAAATGGAGATGGATAATAATAAACCTACACATCAGAAAGAGAAGACAGTTGATACTTACCTGCTATATTCTGATGAAGAGCCTGTTCAGGAGATCCTGATCGAATGCGGTTTTAATCAGAACGGTGCGGACGGGAGAGGAAAACAAAGGCTAATGGAATACTGTTCTAAGTTGTCGGACTTGTAAATGATCTTATCTGCCAGATGGCGGAAATTGTATAGTTGATAGTATGAAAAAGATAAAGGGTGTTATAAGGTTATCTGATTTGATGATCTTATAATGCCCTTTATTCATAAAACAAAAAATAATCTACTATTTATGGTTATTTATTATATTTTTTAAAGGAGATTATTTTACATTTTTTAATATTTTAGAATTCGTTTGATTTTCAAGCATAGAAAGTGCTGTGTGAAGTAAGGTACGTTGATTTTGAGGAATAAGCTCTTTATATGTTTCAAGTAAAATTTGTGCACCGTCTGGCATTTCTGATAGAGCGGTTATATTGTTAGATTCATATAAATTTGTATTTGTTAATCCTAATAAATAATCTGAAGATACATCGAATATTGTTACTAGTTTTAAAATTATATCAATAGGCGGCATACGTTGAGAGGTTTCATAAAAGGAAACCATTTTAGGAGTTAGCCCCAATTTAGAGGATAATTCTTTTTGCGTCATATTATTTTCGGTGCGTAGCATTTTGATACGATTGCCAATATTCATAAAAAACCATCCTGCATTTTTCTTTATTATATCAACAATAGTATTGACAAGAAACTGAAAGTACAGTACTATTAGTACATTAAAGAACAAATAGTACATAAATATAGAAAAGAGGGATTGTGATGAATAAATTGAAATGTTTGAGAGAAAAAAGGGATTTAACGGTACTTCAATTATCAAGAAAAACGGGTGTTTCGGAGAGATATTTACGATTTATAGAAAGCGGGAAAAAATTCCTTCACTGAGAACTGCATGCATAATTGCAAAAGCATTGGAAATGTCAGTGGACGATATATTTTTAAGTTAGAAATGAACTAAAAGTACAAAACTTAGATAGCGAGGAAATATCTTTCGGACAATGGTGGGGTTTGAGTAATAGAAAAAATAAACAAATATGAGAATCAATGTCATTTAGTTAGGTTCGTGAGCCGTTAAGTTAAGGAAAATCTGTTATGGCAGAATTTTGCATTTTTCAAATTCGGAAATATCCATTTACAGAAAAATTTCTTAAATTCACTGTTTGGCGTGGTGCTTGTAAGGGGATTATTTCGTGAAAAGGGGGGGATTTTGCCTTGGAAATTGGCTGTTTTGAAAAAATGCAGGTACGGTGATGTACCTGCATCATTTTTCGGAATTGGAGCTTTCAGTCAAGTATTTAATGAAAGAAGAAACAGCATTCACCTGTTCATCACTCAAGGAATCAATAGATTCTAAGACCTGCTTTTTAGCCAAAGATACACCTTGATTAGAAAACATTTCACCTTGTCCGTTTTCCAGCCAATCTTTACTTACATTAAAGACATTTTCAATAAGCAACAGTATCCGATCAGGCGGATTGACCTTACCCTGTATGATTCTTGAAAAATAACCAGGGTCAAGATTTATTTTTATAGCAAATTGGCGTTGAGAAATATTCAGCTTATCCAAAAGGATTTTTAATCTGTCACAAATCATAATAGTCACCTCACTGGTGAAAGCATATCAGAAAATATTGCTTATGTCAATGAAAAGTATTGAAATAGCACTTGACAAATTGCTATAAGCAATATATAGTTTTGTTAAAAGCAACAGAAGGGAGGAGAAATTGATGACTAAAGCACAACAGGAATTAAAAGAGGATATTGAGAAAATCAAGGATGATACCACGATTGAGAAAGTAAGAATTTTCATTATGGGTATTTTCGCACAGCAGAGTATATCCGAGAATCAGCGTAACCCAACAAAGCAACTTGTATAAACATACCCCCAATGCAGCAATGTCATTTAGTTAGGTGCGTGAGTCGTTAAGTTAAGGAAAATCTGTCATGGCAGAATTTTGCATTTTGCAAATTCTGAAATATCCATTTACAGAAATATTTCTTAAATTCACTGTTTGGCGTGGTGCCCGTAGGGAGATTATTTCGTGAAAAGGGGGATTTTGCCTTGAAAAGCGGATATTTTGAAAAAAATGCAGGTACATCCCGTACCTACATCATTTTTCAGAATTGTGTGGAGCTGCTTGGAGCGACTTTTCCAATTCATCTAAGGAGTTAATAAAAGCCAAAACAGCTTTGACCTGTTCATCATTCATTTTTTCCAGTTGTGCAAGCGCCTTCTGATGAATTTCGGACAACGATTTATTTTTGCTGATTTGCTTTAGCTTAGGTTCAGTTCCATTAAGAACCCATTCAGCATTATATCCATATTTTTCTTCAATCAAAACGGCAAGAGATTGAGATAACCGAATATCGGGATCTTTAAGGAGTTTGGATATGTAACTCTCGGTTACACCAATAACAGAAGCAAACTCTTTTTGCTTTAATTTATTTTCTTTCAGTATTTGTCTTATCCTATCACATTGGTTCATAGTGTACCTCCTATGAATTATACAATAACAAAAAAACTTGAACAAGTCAAGAAAAATATATTGACAACATGAACAGGTTGATTTATACTTGAACTATTCAATAGAAGAAAGGAGGCAATGGCATGATGACACTTGAAAAAGAAACCGCAATCCGAAAAATTACAGAAATGCCTACCGAGAGAGTATCAAAAGTGTTGATTTTTATGGCTGGCATGGAAGCAGAACATATTATTGATGAAAAGAGTGGAATGGAAAAACGGCGCAGTCTGTCAAGTCGTAAGAGCGTAACATGAACGAAATCCCAATTTTAGAGCAGTTGAAGCGTGAAGCCCTATATGCACAACGTTCCTTTTCCACGGATCTATTGTATCAGACCTATGGAAAAGCACAGATGGCAAGGCAGCTTGAAGCTTTAACTCAATCAGAGTTCATGGAGATTAACCACATGACGGTACATTTCATGAACACAGACAGAGAGTATATAAGGAATTGCAACAGAAATTTTAGAGAGGGAAAAGCCTTAACTTAACGGAGGGAGGGCTTAAGTAAATGACATTGCCCAATGCAGACACTTCAATTACAGAGGTAGCGCAACATGAGCGAAAACCCGATTTTAGAGCAGTTGAAGCGTGAAGCCCTTTATGCACAGCGTTCCTTTTCCACGAAGCTGCTGTATCAGACCTATGGAAAAGCACAGATGGCAAGGCAGCTTGAAGCTTTGACGCAATCAGAGTTCATGGAGATTAACCACATGACGGTACATTTCATGAACACAGACAGAGAGTATATAAGGAATTGCAACAGAAATTTTAGAGAGGGAAAAGCCTTAACTTAACAGAGGGAAGGCTTAAGTAAATGACATTGATATGAGAATAATCAGTTTTTGGATTAAGAAGAAGGATACAAGAATGACAATATTATGTACCGCACCAAAAAAAAGCATGTGAATCTGTTTTGACCGACACTTCACATGCTTAAGGCAACCGCATCGTCAATATCCGCCTGACAGATCAGATGCCACCTGTATTACGTATCGCTATTGTAACAGACCAGGCAGGAAAAATCAAGGGGATTCGAATTGAGTTGTATCTATACCTGAAATGAAATCTTAAATTCCACCTTCTCAAACTACAGTAGCATTTACCTCTGCATAAGTAGAGTTTACTTCTTCATACGCTTATGATATGATTCCTCTGCTTTCTGACAGCAGTAGAAGGAGAAATCATGAGCAATCTTATACCTGGCAATCAAAAACATCTCTCCTTGCAGGATCGGCTTTACATTGAAAAAGCCCTTTCCTCTGCAACATCCTTTAAAGACATTGCACGCTTCCTCTGCAAAGATCCCTCTACCATTTCTAAAGAGGTCAAAAAGCACCGGCTCAGCGACTGGTATCACAAGGGCACCTTCTACAATGCCCATAACTTCTGCATCCACAGATATCACTGTCGAAAAACAAATGTCTGTGGCAAGATCATCCTTTGTGGGATCAAGTGCACCTCCTGTCCATCCTGTAACCAGACATGCAGAGATTTTGCCCGGGAACGATGCGGCCGTCTGGACAAGGCCCCTTATGTCTGCAATGGCTGCGACAAGGCGCTCCATAAATGTACCATCGCCCACAAATATGTGTACGATGCCCGTTTTGCACACCGTAAATACACTGAGACCCTAAGCTCTTCCCGAAGCGGCTTAAACATGACAAAGACCGAACTGGCAAAGAAAGACAAGCTGGTTTCCCATCTGGTCTATCAAGGACAGTCCCCTTATCAGATCGTGGCAAACCATCCGGAGCTGGATATGTCCGTCCGTTCCGTCTACACCTACATCGATAAGGGACTCTTTACAGCCAGGAATATCGACCTGAAACGCAAGACGAAGT
The DNA here is from genome assembly GCA_037015955.1 of Lachnospiraceae bacterium JLR.KK008. Taxonomy (NCBI): domain Bacteria; kingdom Bacillati; phylum Bacillota; class Clostridia; order Lachnospirales; family Lachnospiraceae; species Lachnospiraceae bacterium JLR.KK008. The sequence goes on along the minus strand of CP143548.1, from coordinate 1,826,688 downwards.
TCCGGCCCCGCAAGTGCCACAAAACACAGATTACCAACCGTGAAGTGTTTTCAGGCCGCATGTACAGTGATTTTCTCCTGCTCGACCCGGACTATAGAGAGAGGGCCGCTGAAATGGATACCGTACATTCTTCGAGAGACTCTAAAAAAGTACTGCTCACTTTCTATCTGCGCAAGGAAAAGCTGTTTCTTGCCTTCCTGATGAACCGATGCACAACCGGCGCTGTCCGCATAGTCTTTGACCGGCTTAAAAACCGTCTGGATACCGATTTCCATCTTCTGTTCCATACCGTCCTTACAGACCGGGGTTCGGAATTCGGTGACCCAGACTCTCTGGAAACCGACATATACGGAGAAAAATGCTCCAGCGTCTTCTACTGTGACCCTATGCGAAGCGGACAAAAAGGCGGTGTTGAAAACGCACACACCCTGCTCCGGATGGTTCTCCCAAAAGGCACCAGTTTTGAATTCCTGACCCAGTGGGATGTGAACCTGATCGTAAACCACATCAACTCCATGCCGCGGGAAAGCCTTGGCGGGCGCACTCCTTATGAAGCAGCATTATGGACTTATGGGGCCCGCACTTTAAAAGCACTTCAGCTTAGACCGATTCCTCCCGATGAAGTCAACCTGACGCCTAAGCTGATACGCTTTAACCACTAACCACCACAAAAAATCTGCTGTCAGACAGGAAATAGACTTTTCACATTTCATATGTTCGGCTGGTGGAATTCAGTCTTGCACACTGCATTTCCAGCGGTCTGTTTGTCATGTCATCCATTCGATTATTTTGCAGGAAGTTGCTTCTATTATAAACGAATTCCTATCAATTTGCCTAAAAAAATTTGATAAAATCGCCAACTATTAAAATAGGGTGGAATTTAGTCCTGCACTGGAATTTACTTTTTCAAGTCAGCAGTTGTATCTATAAATATAAAGTGGTGAAAGCGCATGAATGCCCGGTATGCGGGAAGCGGTTTTACATCGTTTACGGCCAGCATGACATATGGCGGTATCAGTTCATGTACCGTAGAAAGCGGATATACATATGCGGTTATACTTGTTTTCGAAATATAATTTTACAAAAGAGGGGAGAGCGATCATTATGATGGCAGCATCACATCGGTTGGGCGGCGTGGCGGCAGGAATGCTTACGGCGGGTATCCTGACATCGCCGGACGACGTGGCAGGGAAAGCGGTCTTATTGTCCGCGGCAGTATTGGGGAGTCTGATTCCTGACATCGATCATCCGCGCAGCAGCATCAGCAGACGGCATCGCGGGATCAGTGTGGCCGTAGGTATCTTTCAGACGTTACTGCGTGGCCTGGGGAACCTGTTGCCACGCAGGCAGGAGCAGTATGTCAGAGGGGCGGCAGGGCATAGAGGGGCCAGTCATTCTCTGTTTATGGCAGTTCTCTGTACCCTGCTGGTGTCAGCGGGAGCGATCGCGCTGCCGGCATGGAAAGAGACGGTATTTCTGGCGTCATGGGGCGTCGGCGTCGGTGTACTGAGTCATTTGTTTCTGGATATGCTGGCCGGCGGCGTGTCGCTGCTTTTCCCCTTTACGATGAAACGGATCACGCTGGCCCGGATCAGGACCGGCGGTCCGCTGGAATGGATGGTGCGTATGCTGATGGCAGGTGCGCTGATCTTGCTGGCCGGAAACGAATTATTAAGATGGAGATAGGAAGGAGAGCCGGAATATGGATATTATTTTCAGAGATGATGAGCATCAGGATTTTTTCTATACGGCGTTAGAACATTGCAGAAATAAGGATGTATACCATATGGCGTTACTGTATTGTCTTGGCGTCAGTGCAGATACAAGAAATCATGTCTGGGAGGTTTATGATTTTGAGGACGACTGTGTGAAAACTGAATGCCTGACAGAGGGATGGATCACCAGTGGTAGTGCAAAGATCATCCGACTGGCGTTGAATCTGTATTGCAACGGCACGCCGAGCGTATCTATTGAGGGAGACGATCCGGAGAGGCAGTTAAAAGAATGCAGAAGATATACGGTGGAAGAGCTGTTTTGTTGTAGTTATGCCAGGTACTTCTGGCAGGCGGTACAGATCCGGTTTCCGGAATATTGCTGATTCTGAAAGGGAGGAAGGGAAAAGATGTTTTTTAATAAATCCGGGAGGAGAAGCGAATGATGAGTGATACATGCAAAGTTATCGCGACGATAAACCAGAAAGGCGGCGTCGGTAAGACGACGACAACGCTGCATATGGGGATAGGGCTTGCGGATATGGGATACAGCGTGCTGTTGATCGATACGGACCCGCAGGGGAATCTGGCGAAATCACTGGGGTATGATCCGGACGACCTGGAAGTGACGATCGCTGACATCTATGGCAGGATCATCCGGGAAGAAGAGTTGCGTCCGGATGACGGTATTCTGTTCAGTGACGAGGGCGTACATATCATGCCGGCGAACCTCAATCTGTGTCCGATGGAGATGACGCTGATGTCCGCCATGAGCAGGGAACATATCCTGAAGAGTTATATTGACATACTGACAGACCGGTATGATTATATTCTGATCGACTGTCCGCCTTCTCTGGGGCTGCTTACGTTAAATGACCTGACTGCGGCCGATGAAGTCATTATCACGGTGGAGCCGGAGAATCTGTCCGCGGTGGGAATGCAGCAGCTCTTCCGGAGTATTGGCATGGTGCGGAAGAAACTGAACAAAGCACTGCAGATCAGGGGAATCTTATTTACGAAAGTGGATGCCAGGACAAAGGAGCACAGAAACATTATGAGGGAAGTAAAAGAGACGTATCAGCCCGCGATACGGGTATTTGATACCTGGATACCGAGAAATATCTGCATTGCGGAAGCGTCGGGAAAGGGAAAGAGCATTTATGCGCACCGCGGGAAATCTGCCGGCGCCTGCGCGTACAGAGACTTTACAAAGGAGGTACTGGCATGACGATGAAGCCGCTGGAAGAACTGTTTGGCATTTCGGATCAGGATTTGGATTCCGACCGGCCTTTCCGGATGCTTGATCTGGATCCGGCGGCAGTCAAAGACTTTCCGGGACATCCGTTTGCCGTGAAGATGGACGGGGATATGGCGGAGCTTGTAGAGAGTATCCGGCAACGGGGAGTCTTACATCCGGGCATCGCCAGGCCGGCGCCGGGAGGAGGATATGAAGCGATCGCCGGTCACAGGCGCAAGACGGCCTGTACGCTTGCCGGAGTTGCCACGATGCCGTTTATGGTGAGAGATTACAGCGATGACGAGGCCGTTCTCATTATGGTGGAATCCAATATCCAGCGGGAGCAGATCAGTATCAAAGAAAAGGCTTTTTCCTACCGGATGCACATGGAGGCGCAAAAACGTCTGCAAAAGATACGGCCAGAAGGAAATCCTGATCAGAAAATAGTGGAAGGCAGGGAGCGCATCGGAGGAACAGGAGATACGAAGCTCCGGCGTTCGGACGAGATACTGGCACAGAAGACCGGGGAGAGCAGGAACACGATACAGAGATACATCAGACTGACCTGGCTGATCCCGGAGCTGATGGATATGACAGACGCCGGACAACTGCCGGTGATCGCGGCGTCAGACCTGTCTTATCTGCGACATGGAGAACAGCGGAGACTCCTGCAGTATATGCAGGATCATCATATTACACCGAACGGCAGGCAGGCGCAGAATCTGAAGGAATACAGCAGGGCGGGCAGTGTGACGGAGGACGTCCTGGATATGGTATTGCAGACAGAGCAGGCAGCGCGGACACCGCAAAGGATCATATTAAAAAGAGACCTGCTTTCTCAATACTTTCCGGAGGATTACAAGGTGGAAGATATGGAGAGCGTCATCGTTTCCTTGTTGGAAAAATGGCGTCAGACAGCTGGGAAGAAGGATTCGCAGCAGATTCCGGGACAGACGGACCTTGCTACGCTGGAGGGCGGCAGGTATCTGCCATGATATAGGGAATATTGAGCATTTTGCTTGATATAAGTGCCACGGTAACTGTTACTATGTGTATCTGTGCATTGAATTGTAAGAAAGCCAAGGCATCCGGATTGTGGCACGTCCGGATGCGTGGGTCAAAAGATAAGGATTGAAAAAACAGATGATCTATCGAAAACAGAGAAACTATGAAAATATCAATCGTTGGAAGTTTCCGGGAACGGGACAGTACACGATTCCGGAGATATATCCGATCCAGTGCGATCCGTGCGAGTACATAGGATTTAATTATGCGCTTGGTTACAGACAGCCGGTGCAGAAAGGGGTGCACTTCTTTCTCGATGATTATCAGTTTAGCCGGATATGGGAGAATCCGGATAAATATATGCCTGTGCTGAAGAGATTCCGGTTTGTGATGTCTCCGGATTTCAGCCTGTACGCGGACTTTCCCAAAGCGCTGCAGATCTATAATCATTATCGGAAACACTGGCTGGGCGCCTATATGCAGCTCCATGGGATCAAAGTAGTGGCTACGATAGGCTGGAGCGACAGAGACAGCTACGAATGGTGCTTTGACGGGGAACCAGCGGGAAGCTGCGTCGCAGTATCGTCCGTTGGCTGTATAAAGAACAAAATCTGCCGGGCAAGGTTTGTGGAAGGGTATCAGGAGATGATAAAACGGCTGAAACCTACACAGATCATTTTCCACGGGTCCGTTCCGGAAGAATGCCAGGGAAACATTGTCAGGATCACCAAATTTCAGGACAAGTTCAGCAGGGCGGTGATGCCACAGTGGTGATACGATTGCAGTTTTTCGGCGGAAGAGGCGCGAGGTCAGGGCTGGGTGATTCCGGTGACTGGCTAAGCAGGGAGGGAGAAAAAAGCAGGGGGAAGCTGAATCCCATAGATATTCAAAGGTATCAGGGACATAGTCTGGAAGAAACAGAGGCGAGAATCCGGAAGCTGGCCCATGAGCAGTTATATGCGTTTGATCAGGATGGGAAGATTCTGGCGGCATACAGAGGAAACGCTACAAGCGTCTGTTTCCCGGCCAGTCTGTTACAGGTAAAAGGCATCACCGTGACGCACGGGCATCCGAAAGGGTATGCGGAGTTTGGAGGTACTTTTTCTTTTGCTGATATTGATAATATGTTAAAATCTGAATGGCAGGAGCACAGGGCAGCAGCATCCGGGCAGGGCGAAATGAATTACATCATGCGCAGGACCGCAAAGGCGGATCCGCCGGCGCTCCGGGAACGGATCAACAGAGATTATCCGGATCTGATCGACAGGGCAAAGGAGGCCTACAGGGAGGCATACGACAGGGAGTTGAAGCTGCATGGCGAGAAGCAGGCAAGACACGTTGCCCGGCAGAAACAGGTCGGCGTGTTGAATGCCTATTACAAAGAAATATTCCCCCAATATGGTTTTGAATATATTACGAGAAAGAAAGAGTACCGGTACAACAGGTAAAGGAGGAAAGGGATGGAAGAGAACAAAAAGAACGAAGCGGAAAAAGAGGAAGACGTCGTCTACACGGACGGGGATTTCCTGGACATCATGAAAGGGATCGAGCGGGAAGTGCTCGCGGAGATCGATCCGGCGGCGCTGCGCCGTTTCGATGAAGAAGACAGGAGCAGTTCCAAAGGCAGATAACAGTCCGCCGGAATCATAGAAACAGGCAGTCAGGCAATATATTGAAACAAAACCTGCAATCAGTTACAGGAGGAAAATTATGGGGAATATTACGGTACAGAATATATTTTGTCTGGGGGAAGAAGAACGGGAAGAGAAGATCGTGGCGATTCTCATCGAAGAGATCGGGAAAAGGCTTGGGTAGACAGGCGTGAGTATTGTTCAGTTACAGGTAGCCTTGTATCTGCGTTTGAGTAAGGAGGATGCCGACAAGATCCATGCAGGGGACGACAGTGCGAGTATTGTCAATCAGCGCCTGCTCCTGACCGATTATGCGTTGTCGCAGGGGTGGGCGATTGCCGATACGTATATTGATGACGATTATTCGGGTTTGTATGACGACCGGCCGGGCTTTGACCGTCTGATCCGGGACAGCCGGCTGGGCAAGTTTCAGATCGTGCTCTGCAAGTCACAGTCACGGTTTACGCGCAATATGGAACATCTGGAGAAATATCTGCATCATGATTTTCTATTGCTCGGCATCCGTTTTATCGGTCTGGTGGACGGCGTGGACACAAGCGTGGAAGGGAATAAAAAGACCAGACAGATCTATGGCCTGACAAATGAATGGTACTGTGAAGATCTTTCCAGAAATATCAAGTCGGTATTTCGCCAGAAGATGAAAGCCGGACAATTTCTCGGTTCGTTTGCGCCGTACGGGTATTTACGTGATCCGCAGGACGGCCATAAATTCATTGTTGACGAGTATGCGGCCGGCGTTGTCAATATGATCTTTGATCTTGCTCTCGAGGGGTATGGCTCAAAGGTAATCAGTCACATACTGGAAGACAAAGGGATCGACAACCCGACGGTATACAAAAAGAAACAGGGAAACTATGCGAACAAAAAGGCGGAAGAGTTCAGCGTCAAATACAACTTCTGGAGCACGACGACAATTAACAGGATTCTTGGGAATGACACTTATCTGGGAGTTTTGACACAGGGACGCTGGGAAAAAGTCAGCTACAAGGATAAAAAGGTCGTGGAGACGACAAAAGATAAATGGGTCGTCATCAAAGACCATCATGTGCCGATCGTTTCCCGGGATAAATTCGATAAAGTACAGAAGATGAAAGCGCGCCGCAGAAGGGCGACAGAGGGCGGGAAGGTACATAAACTGGCGGGCAAGCTGCGGTGTGCGGACTGCGGGTCAACACTGATTAAGTCCGGATATACGAACAGCAAGATGGAAGACTGGATCCTGCGGTGCCAGTTAGCCAATAAATCCCGAAAAAAATTCTGTACGACGCATCTGATTTATTACTCTGTCATTGAAAAGGTCGTACTCGACAATATCAGAGCGCTCGTCTCCGGCGTGCTGGAGAATCAGGGCAGAAAAGAGCAGTTGTCGCAGGTTTTGAATCGATTTATGGGAAGTCGTACGAAGATGGAAGAGCTGCGGAAGGAACAGGGCAGTTATCGTGATAGGAAAATTGCCCTGGAACGAAAACTTTCCTTATTATATGATGACAGAGTCAGCGGTATCGTGACGGATCAGCAGTTCCGGCAGTTAAAGACGGAGGTTGACAGAGAGTATGATAGCGTATCAAAGGCAATTACTGCCCTGGACGATAAACTGGCAGCCCTGGAGCAGGAACAGAAGGAAAAGAGAAGCATCGAGGAGCTGATTGATAAATATTGCAGTTTTGATGAGCTGACGCATGAGATGGCCGCGGACTTTATCGATTACATAGAAGTGGGCGAAAAGGATCCGGAAACGGGCAGACAGGAAATCAGGATACACTGGAACTTATAAATCTATTGTGTTAAGAACCAACGACTCATGTCTCCGGAATTTTAGCGGGAAACGGGAGCCTTTCCAGCGGAAAATACCGGGGGATTGCGCCGGAGTGTCGTCTCGTCGTAGGCAAGGTGCTCAACAGTAACGGTGACGGAACGATCGAGCATATGGTCCGGGGGATCGAGTGGGTCCTGCAAAAAAGAACGGACTGGAATATCCGGATTTTAAATATTTCTGTTGGTTTGGGACTGGAATTGCAGGGAGAGCAGAAAGAGACTCTGCTCTCATGTGTCAGAGAGGCGTGGGAACAGGGAATCGTGGTAGTCGTCGCAGCGGGGAATGCCGGGCCGATGCCGGGGACTCTCTCACCGATTGGAAGCATACGCAAAGTGATCACTGTGGGATGCAATGAAGGAGGATACTTCGGAGAGCGGAATTCCCTCTGTGAACATTATTCCGGGAGAGAGGCGGAGGGGGCGCAAATCAGAAAACCGGATGTGGTAGCGCCAGGGACAGATATTATAGCCTGCAACAGCCGCCTGAAGCGCACGCTGCGAGGATGGCACAACGCTTATGTGATGAAAAGCGGCACGTCGATGTCGACTCCTATCGTGTCGGGAGCGGCGGCGCTGCTTCTGCAGAAGAATCCGGAGACCGGAAACGGGGAGGTAAAGAGAAGAATCACTTACGCCGCTACGGATCTGCGGGAACCATGGTACCAACAAGGCTGGGGTATGCTTAATATAGAAAGAATGTTGTATTTTTGATATTGACACATCTCGTATGGTTGTATACAATAATACGAGATGTGTCAATAAGAAACAGGCAGGGCAATAGAAGTGGAAAATTATGATGTAAAAAAAGAAGTCTCGGACAAGTATTCTCTGCGGGGACGGGTATTCCATAAAATCCGGGAAGATATTCTGAACGGAAGATATAAAGGAAAAGAAGAGCTGAAGGAGGTCGCCATCGGGGAAGAGATGGGTGTGAGCAGGACGCCGGTGCGGGAGGCGTTCCGGCAGCTTGAACTGGAAGGACTGATTCAGATCGTGCCCAATAAGGGCGCTTATGTGACTGGCATTACGGCGAAGGATGTGAAAGATATTTATATGATCCGTTCCCTGCTGGAGGGACTTTGTGCCAGATGGGCTACGGAGCATATCTCCAGGGAACAGATGGAGGAGATGGAGGAAAATATTTTCCTTTCGGAGTTTCATGCGTCCAAAGGGCACAGGGAGCAGATGGCGGAGCTCGACAACCGTTTTCACGAGATCATGTATGAGGCTTGCAGCAGTAAGATGCTCGAACATGCACTGAAAGACTATCATCAGTATGTGCTGCGGGTGCGGAAAAAGACATTGTCGACACAGACGAGGAGCACAGCTTCCAATGCGGAACACCGGAAGATTATGGAGGCGATCAAGGCAGGCGATGGCGATATGGCAGAGCAGCTTGCCAACAGGCATATGGTCAATGCCTATGAGAATATTGTAAAGAACGGTTTTATGGCCTATTATGAAGAGGAAAAGTAGTACGTACCGACGCAGCGATACAATAAATTCGATCATGAGAAAGGAAAGTGTGCAATGGAAAAAATTCAGATGAAAACACCGCTCGTGGAGATGGACGGAGATGAGATGACAAGAATTCTGTGGAAGATGATCAAAGACAATCTTCTACTTCCTTACATAGATCTGAAGACAGAGTATTATGATCTGGGCCTCGAATACAGAAATGAGACTGACGATCAGGTGACAATGGACAGTGCGCTTGCAGCTAAAAAGTATGGAGTAGCGGTCAAGTGTGCGACAATCACACCGAATGCGGCCCGGGTGGAAGAATATCATCTGAAAGAGATGTGGAAGAGTCCTAACGGTACGATCCGGGCCGCTTTGGACGGGACGGTGTTCCGGGCGCCGATCATTGTAAAGGGGATTGAGCCCTGTGTGCGGAACTGGGAGAAACCAATCACGCTGGCGAGACATGCCTATGGAGATGTCTATAAAAATGCGGAGATCAAAGTGGACGGACCGGGTAAGGCGGAGCTTGTGTTCACTGCCGGGGATGGCACGGAGACGCGCAGGCTGATCCATACGTTTTCCGGGCCTGGGGTATTGCAGGGAATGCACAATACTGAGCAGTCGATCCGCAGCTTTGCAAGGTCATGTTTTAATTATGCGCTTGACATCAGGCAGGATTTGTGGTTTGCCACGAAAGATACGATTTCCAAACAATATGACCATACGTTTAAAGATATTTTTCAGGAAGTGTTTGAAAGCGAGTATCAGAAGGCGTTTGATGAGGCGGGGATTACGTATTTCTATACCTTGATTGACGATGCCGTCGCCAGAGTGATGAAGGCGAAGGGCGGTTTTATCTGGGCGTGCAAGAATTATGACGGCGATGTAATGAGCGACATGGTGTCCTCTGCCTTTGGGTCTCTGGCGATGATGACAAGCGTCCTCGTATCACCGGATGGTGTCTATGAATATGAGGCTGCGCACGGAACGGTGCAGAGACATTATTATAAACATCTGGCAGGGGAGGAGACATCGACCAATTCGGTGGCTACGATCTTTGCCTGGACAGGCGCATTGCGCAAGCGGGGAGAGCTGGACGGAATCGAAGCATTGTGTGCATTTGCCGACAGGCTGGAACAGGCGACTATCCGGACAATCGAAAGTGGACGGATGACGAAGGACTTGGCGTTGATCACATCTCTGCAAGACGTCACTGTATTAAACAGCGAGCAGTTTATCAAAGAGATTGCCAGAGCGATGGAATCATAGTAGCGTTTTTTTCACCAAAGGTGCCCTTGTCCACTGAGGGTATCATATGATAACGAAAATGGAGGGGTAGAAGTTCTACTCCTCCATTTCTTCTCCCAGAGACTCCCAGCGGGTATATAAGGTTTCCAATTCCTGCAGATTACGCTCTTTCTCTGACGTCAGCTCGGTCAGTTTTGACACATCGGTGCAGTTTTCCGGCATGGCCATCAGTGTGTCGAGTTCTTCATTGCGCGCTTCCAATGTCTCGATAGCCTGTTCTGTTTTTTTCATATCGTTTTCTAGCTTCCGTTTTCTGGCTTGCTGGAGCCTTTGATTTTTCCAGTCGGTTTTGGATTCCGTATCCGTCCTGACAGCAGTGGTGGCAGGGGCGGGGGAGAGTGTGTTTGCGGCTGACAATGCAGACTCTGTCTTTTTTTCCAGATAATAGTCATAATTACCGAGATAGTTAGTGAGTGCAGTACCTGACAGCTCCAGGATACGATGCGCTGTCCGGTTAATAAAATATCTGTCATGTGATACATAGAGGACAGTACCCTGATAACTGTTCAGGGCATCCTCGAGTATTTCCTTCGACATAATATCCAGATGGTTGGTAGGCTCGTCCAGGATCAGGAAGTTGGCCTCGGAAAGCATCAGTTTTGCGAGTGAGACACGCCCCTTTTCACCTCCCGAGAGTTCTCGGACGAGTTTAAATACTTCTTCTCCGGTAAAGAGAAAGGCAGCCAGTGTATTGCGGATCTCCGTATTGGAGAGGGCAGGGTAGGCGTCCGAAATCTCTTCAAACAATGTCTTTTCCGGGTGGAGCACATGGTACTCCTGATCATAGTAGCCGATCTGGACATTGGTGCCGGTGCGGATCTTTCCGGCGTCGGCAGAGATCAGATCATTGATGATCTTGAGGATCGTTGTCTTGCCGGTGCCGTTGCTGCCGATAATTGCGACGTGCTCGCCGCGTTTGATTGAAAAGTCCAGTTCTTCAAACAGTGTGACACCGTCGAACGACTTTTTCAGGGCAGTTACGGACAAAACGTCATTCCCGCTTAATATCCGGGGTGTGAGACATAATTTCATGTCTGTTCTGGATTCCGTGGGTTTTTCGAGCACCTCTATCTTTTGCAGCATTTTTTCTCGGCTCTCGGCGCGGCGGATCGACTTTTCACGGTTAAAGGAGCGGAGCTTTTCAATCACCTGTTCCTGATGGCGGATCTCCCGCTGTTGATTTTGCCAGGCATTCCATCTGGCAAGGCGAAGCTGTTCTTTTTTCGCGGCATAGTCCGTATAGTTGCCGGAAAATACCGTCGTTTCCGACTGGTCGATCTCAATGATCTTTGTCGCCACCCGGTCAAGAAAATAACGGTCATGGGAGACGATCAATACGGCGCCTTTATAATTGAGCAGGTAGGTTTCCAGCCAGGAGATCGCAGCCATGTCCAGATGATTGGTAGGTTCGTCCAGTAAGATCAGGTCCGGTTTCAGAAGCAGCAGCTTTCCGAGTGCCACGCGGGTTTTCTGGCCGCCGGAAAGAGTCGTGATCTTTTTCGTGAAATCGCCTTCCGGGAATCCCAGCCCTTTGAGGATGCCGGTCACCTCACTTTTATAGGCATAACCGTTTTCCATTTCGAACTGATGCGTCAGTGAAGCGTAAGTTTCCATCAAAGTCTCAAGTTCATTGCCGGAAAGCTGTTTCATCCGCAGTTCTGTCTCACGGATGTTCTGTTCCAGTTCGATCAGATGCTGTTTGACAGACAACAGTTCGTCATAGATTGTATTTTCGCTTTCGAATACAACAAGCTGGGGCAGGTATCCCATTGTCTTCCCCCTGGAAAGGGCGACGATCCCGTCGTCAGCGGGCAGTTCACCCGTGATCACGCGAAAGAGTGTGGTTTTGCCTGCACCGTTGACACCGATTACGGCGGCTTTCTCGTATTCTTCTATATGAAAGGAGCAGCGGTTTAAAACAAGTGTTTCTCCGAATTGTTTTTTTATATTTTGACAAGATAACAGCATAACAGATCCTCCGATAATCTATTACATTCTAATGGAAAAGCGACGGAAATACAAGTCTGTTATTGTCTGTCGTGTTATTGACAGGAATTTAACATTCTTATATAATAAAAATAATAGGTGCGATACGGCGATTGAGGGCATGCAGAATGGAAGAAAGAGAAATTTCACAGGCGGTCATCGGAAGGCTGCCGAGGTATTTCCGTTATTTAAGAGAGCTTAAAGATGAAGGGGTGGAGCGTATCTCTTCCCAGGATTTAAGCAGACGGATGCAGGTGACGGCTTCTCAGATCAGACAGGATTTTAATAATTTTGGCGGTTTCGGACAGCAGGGCTATGGATATAATGTAGAGCATTTATACGAGGAGATTGGCAGGATTCTGGGGATTGACAAGCAGCACCATCTGATCATCATCGGGGCGGGCAATCTTGGTCAGGCACTTGCCAATTATATGGGGTTTGAAAAGCGCGGTTTTATTATACAGGGGATCTTCGACATCAATCCGGAATTGTTCGGCAGGAAAGTCAGAGATCTTGTTGTGGAACCGATGGAGATGGTGGAGAAGCGGATCCGCGAAAATGAGATTGATATTGCCGTGCTGACGATTTCCAAGGACAGTGCCATTGAGGTGGCGGACCGGCTGATTGGTTATGGGATCAGGGGGATCTGGAATTTTGCCCATGTAGATCTGCGGGTGCCGGAAGGCGTACAGGTAGAAAACGTACATCTGTCGGACAGTCTGATGAAGTTGTCATATATGATCAGTTGTTATGAGGACCAAAAAGGGTAGAGGGGTATGCTGGGACGGCGGAAGAAAAACGGGAATGGAGAAAAAGTCAGGGACATTCTGGGCGACAGAAAGGTGCCGGTTCTGATATTGGACAATAAGTGGTATAAATTGTTCAGTCAGACAGGCAGTACGCCGGAGATTGAGTCTCTGACGAGACAGTTGAACGAGCTGTTGAAGCGTCAGGGGAAAGTCAACAGCGAGATGAATGATATTCATCTGATCAAAAAAAAGCTCATGAATGATATTGTGGAATCTATGGATACACTGGATACGCTGCCGGATACGGAGTTTAAGATGGGAGAGGACAGGCGGCTGATCGAAGAATGCAACGCGAAGCTGAAGTCTTATCGTGAGGAGAGCCAGACGCTGCCGGACCGGATCGAGGAGATCAATAAAAAACTGACGATCGCCACAATGGAGCTGTGTTATCAAAAACTGCGGAAGAATACCGAAGAACTCAATGAGATCGGCAGCTGGATTGATAAGACGAGAGTTGAGCTGAAAAAGAAGATTATCAGAAAGCAGGAGGCCGAACAGGTGAATCAGTATCTGTATTCTTATATGCACGATATTTTCGGAGCGGAAATCATTGAGATTTTTGACAAAGAGTACAATGCGAGAGCGGAAAAGGCGGATAAAGATAAGAAAAAAGGTAGAAAATAAGGTTTCTGATATTCGAATTGAACTATAAAAGAGTCCGCGGGCGGGCTCTTTTTTCAACAGGGAAATGAGGAAGATATGTACGAACTGGTAACTGCGGCACAGATGAAACAATATGATGCGGATACGATCCATGCGATAGGGATTCCTGCGATGGTGCTGATGGAGCGGGCGGCGGCAGCGACCGCGGAAGAGATCAGAAAACGGTTTCCCGCCAGATCAGAGCGGACAGGGGCAGGCAAAAGACAGGTGCTCGTTGTGGCAGGCTGTGGCAATAACGGCGGAGATGGTTTTGCGGCCGGACGTATCCTGCAGGAATACGGCTATCCGGTCTCTTATGTGCTGATCGGAGACAGGGAGAAGTGCAGCCGGGAGACAAAGGTGCAGATTTCCATTCTGGAACGCCTTGGTGTCACGATCGGGAACGGACTGACCGGACAGGAGGAGCAGAGGGAAGATGCGAGAGCCGCAACAGGGAGCTATGAGATTGTCATCGACGCACTGTTTGGGATCGGGTTATCGCGGGAAGTGACCGGTCGCTTCCAGGAAGCCATTGCGTTTATTAATAAGACAGGAGCCTATGTGGTCTCAGCCGATATTCCTTCCGGCATTCATGCGGATACCGGCAAAGTCATGGGGATGGCCGTCCGCGCGGATCTGACGGTAACCTATGGCTATCGGAAGCTGGGGCTGTTTCTTTATCCGGGTGCGGAATATGCGGGAACGGTGCTTTGTAAAAAGATTGGTATTTCCCGCAGGGAAGGGCTGGAGGCACCGGAGGCGTATGCATATGAGCCGTCCGATCTGCGCAGACTTCCTGTGAGACGGAAAGACGGAAATAAAGGAAGTTTTGGCAAAGTACTTGTCATTGCGGGAAGCGCCGGTATGTACGGCGCCTGTCAGTTTGCCGCTCTCGGCGCTTACCGCGCCGGCGCCGGGCTTGTGCGTGTGATTACGGCAAAGGAGAACCGGGAGCTGCTGCTCTCGGCTGTGCCGGAAGCGCTTATTGACACGTATGGGGTAACATTTCCGCAGGAGGCACTGGAATCTGCTCTTTCCTGGGCGGATTGTGTCGTGATCGGACCGGGCCTTGGCACCGATATGCAGGCCTGCCGTCTCATGGAATATGTATGGAAGCACTGCCGTCTGCCTCTGATCGTGGATGCGGACGGGCTGAATATTCTCTCGGAACATGACAATTGGATAGACAGGGCGGCAGAACCGGGCAGAGAAGTCTGGCTGACGCCGCATATGGGAGAACTTTCACGGCTGACGAAAAAAAGCATAAAATGTTGTAAGGAAGAGATGCTCTCTACGGTAAGGGAATATGCGGCAGCGCATCAGCTGGTCGTAGTCGGTAAAGATGCGAGAACTGTCGTTGGAGGCCCAACAGGAGAACTTTATATCAATACATCGGGAAATGACGGTATGGCGACCGGCGGCAGCGGTGATGTGCTGGCAGGCCTGTTGGCGGGTCTGGTCGCACAGGGAATGCGCGGTATGGATGCTGCGTGTATGGCGGTCTATGTGCATGGCCTTGCCGGAGATGGCGCGGCTGCGAGACAGTCGGCCTATTGCATGATGGCGGGGGATTTGTTACGGGAGCTTCCCCGGGTATTTACAAAGGGAGGAAATGTCAGATGAACATCGAAGAGCGGCTCAGGAGTTACGAGAGAGTGTATGCAGAGGTGGATCTGGATGCCATACGGTGCAATATGGACCGTATGAAAGCGAATATTGCACTGCAGACAAGGATGATTGCGGTGATCAAGGCGGATGGATACGGGCATGGCAGCGTTCCCATTGCACGGGAACTGGAACCGCTTCCGTATCTGTTCGGGTTTGCCACAGCCACCTTTGAGGAGGCGCAGATTCTGAGGAAAAGCGGTGTGAAAAAGCCGATTTTGGTTTTGGGATATACATTTCCGTACTGTTATGGGGAGCTGATCAGACAGGAGATCCGCACTGCATTATTTCGAATGGACGCGGCGGTACGACTGTCAGAGGAAGCCGTTTCCACAGGCAGGGAAGCGCTTGTGCATATCAAAGTGGACACAGGTATGTCCAGGATTGGGATCCGGCCTGACGATGAGGGCCTGCGTTTTGTGCGGGAGGTCAGCGGACTTCCAGGTATCCGGATTGAAGGCATTTTCACGCATTTTGCCAAGGCAGACTGGGCCGACCAGAGTGAGGCGGTGAGACAATGCCGGATATTCGGCGCCTTTACAGAGCGGATTGAGCGGGAGCTGGCGCTGCACATTCCACTCCGGCACTGTTCCAACAGCGCGGGCATTATCCGGATTCCGGAGGCCAATATGGACCTTGTGAGGGCGGGAATCACGATGTACGGGCTGTGGCCGTCGGAGGAGGTTGAGCGTGATATTGTGTCGCTGACGCCGGCGCTGTCTCTGAAGAGTCATATCGTTTATGTGAAAGATATGGAAGAGGGGATGGAGATCAGTTATGGAGGCACTTTCAGAGCCGGTAAAGGCATGAAAATAGCGACGATTCCGGTCGGTTATGCGGATGGGTATCCGCGGTCGCTCTCGAACAAAGGCTGTGTGCTGATTCGTGGACAGAGAGCGCGGATTGCAGGCAGAGTCTGTATGGATCAGATGATGGTCGACGTCACGGAAATTCCGCAGGCAAAAGAAGGAGATGTGGTGACACTGCTGGGAACAGACGGCGGGGAGACGATCAGTGCGGAAGAGCTGGGAGATCTCTCCGGACGTTTTAACTATGAGCTTGTATGTGACATCAGCAAACGGGTACCGAGAGTTTACCGAAAAGGTCCGCTGATCACAGCAGTAAAAGATTATTACGATGATTTTGAATACCTTCCGGAAAAAAGGCAATAATATTCCTAAATTGTAGTGAAGGAAGTGTTACGTATCAATGAGACGTGGAGATGTATATTACGCGGATCTAAGACCTGTGATCGGTTCGGAGCAGGGAGGCATCCGGCCTGTTCTGATCATTCAGAACGATGTGGGGAATAAGCACAGTCCTACTGTGATCTGTGCGGCAATTACGTCAAAGATGAATAAAGCAAAGCTGCCGACTCATATAGAACTGGATTCGCACAGATACGAGATGGTCAAGGACTCGGTTGTGCTGCTCGAGCAGCTTCGTACGATCGATAAAAAACGTCTGAAGGATAAAGTATGTCATCTTGACCAGGACATGATGGAAAAAGTGAACAAAGGGCTTTTGATCAGTCTTGAGCTGGATACATAACAGGGAGAAAATATGTCTGGTAATATCAGAAAAAGAAAGCTGCAGGTGCGCTTCGCTGTGTGCCTGTTATTTCTTTGCCTGTGTGGGACTGTATCGTCCTGCGGGGGCGGAGGCAGTGAGACGAAGGCGCCTGCCTGCGCTGACTGTCCGCCGGTCAGCGGGGAAAAGGCGTCCGCCAGTAACGATGACAGGCTGGATGTCTGGTTTTTTGCCTGCTCGGATGATGCGGACAGTATACTGCTGCAAACCGGTGGCAGTCATATTATGATTGATACCGGGACAAAAGAGGATGCCGCTATGCTCATGGAAAAGCTGAGGGCGCTGCAGGTGGAGGAGATCGATTTGCTCATTCTGACGCATCCTGACAAAGATCATATCGGTGGCGCGGCGCTTCTTCTGGATACATTTCCGGTGGGAGAAGTCGTGCAGACTTCATTCGAGAAAGGCTCCGAATTACAGCAAACGCTGAATGGAAAACTGGAAGAGGAGACCGTAACCGTGCCGGAGGACAACCGGGTATGGACATTCGGAAAACTGGAGGTGACGGTCTATCCGCCGCAGGAAGTTTATGAAGATTCCAACAACTGTTCGCTTGCGACTCTGGCAGTGTATGAGAACCGGACTTTCTTTTTTGCAGGCGATGCCAGGAAGAAACGGATCGGAGAACTGCTCGCGGAGGAGTTGCCGCGGGTTGATGTGTACAAAGCGGCTCATCATGGAAGGGACAATGGTAAAAGCGATGATCTGGTCGAAAGACTGCATCCTGCCTATGCCGTGATTACGGCCGAAGAGGCACAGGAGAAGACGCAGCAGGCACTGCGGGAGGCTGGGACACAGATCATCAGCACATATCAAAAAGACGTTCATTTCACAGTTGCTGAGGGAATTCTTGACGTGGAATAGAGAAAATGCTATATTCATAGATAAGACTTTTGCAGAAGGGGATGAAGAAATGGACGATGATGGGCCTACGGCCGCGACGATCGGTTCTACCAAAAAACTTATGAAAAGGATTTCCAGAGTGTTTCGCAGCCGCACGGACTCGGATGTGACAGAAAAAGAAATCATATCCATGGTCAATGAAGGACATGAACAGGGCGTTCTTCAGGCGAGCGAAGCGGAGATGATCACCAATATCTTTGAGTTTGGAGATAAGGAAGCTCAGGATATTATGACACACCGGAAAAATATCATCGCGATAGACGGTAATATGACATTACAGGAGGCGCTCACCTTTATTATCGGCGAAAATAAGAGCCGGTATCCGGTTTATGACGGAGACATCGATCATATCATTGGTATCCTGCATTTTAAAGACGCGGTCCGCGCAAGGGAAGGCAGCAAAGGTGCGTCGGCGGCGGAGAAGAAAGTAAAAAGTATCAAGGGTCTGGTACGGGAAGCGAGATTTATTCCGGAAACGAGAAACATCGATGTGCTGTTCCACAATATGCGGACGATGAAGATACAGATGGTGATCGTTATCGACGAGTATGGACAGACGGCCGGGCTGATCGCCATGGAGGATATACTGGAAGAGATCGTGGGCAATATCATGGATGAATACGATGAAGAGGAAGCACATATCAAAGAGAAGAGCGAAAACGAATATGTGATTGAAGGTCTGACTCCGCTCGAGGAGCTGGAAGAACGATTCGGCATCTCTTTCGGGGAGCAGACATTTGAGACATTGAACGGATTTCTGATCTCGCGGATGGATAAAATACCGGATGACGGCGAAGAGTATGAGACAGACGTGGACGCTTATCATTTTAAAGTGCTCTCCGTCAAAAATAAAATGATCGAGACGGTGCTTGTGACAAAGGCCGGAGGACAGTCGCCGGACAGTACGGACAAGGACTCTGGCGTGGATGGATGTGAAAACGAATCATAGCTGAATCAGTATGGCAAAAGAGGAGAAAACGATGTCAGGACATTCAAAATTTGCGAACATTAAACATAAGAAAGAGAAAAATGACGCTGCAAAGGGAAAGATCTTTACGATCATCGGCAGAGAAATCGCGGTAGCCGTCAAAGAGGGCGGACCAGATGTCAGCAACAATTATAAGCTTGCCGCAGTTGTAGCCAAAGCCAAAGCCAACAATATGCCGAATGACACGATTGAGAGAGGTATCAAGAAGGCGGCCGGGGACGCGGGCAATGTCAACTATGAGTATGTTACATATGAGGGTTATGGACCGAGCGGGATTGCCATTATCGTCGATGCGCTCACCGACAATAAGAACCGCACGGCAGCCAACGTGAGAAGCGCTTTTACCAAAGGTCATGGAAACATTGGCACACAGGGATGCGTTTCGTTTATGTTCGATAAAAAAGGACAGATCATTATCGACAAAGAAGAATATGATGCAGACGCAGATGATCTGATGATGACAGCGCTCGATGCGGGGGCGGAAGACTTTTCCGAGGAAGAGGACAGCTACGAGATCATTACCGGTCCCGACGATTTTGAAGGGGTGAGGAAGGCGCTGGAGGAGGCGGGGATTGTCATGGCTTCCGCAGAAGTGACGATGATCCCGCAAACTTATGTGGAACTGAAAGAGGAAGCGGATATTAAAAATTTACAGAGAACGCTCGACTTGCTCGATGATGATGATGACGTGCAGGCAGTATATACGAACTGGGATGAATAAAAAAGAGTCGTGCAGGCCGCTTGGAGGGCAGTGAGATGAAATACAGAGAGGGCAGATGCCCGAAGTGTAACGAAGTAATGCAAATACCGGAGGACAGAGACAAGATCATCTGTATGTTTTGCGGTCAGGAATTTTCTGTGAGGGAAAGCGCGGACGCGGCGATGGCATCGTATGAACATGTGCTGGAAGACTTCAGGGGAAGGGTCGATTCCCTGTTTGCCGATGCGGACCGGACTGTAAAGGGATTTCAGAGAACTGTGTATGCGGAGCGATTTGAAAGTTATCTTGCGGAGCAGAGAGATAATCTGACACTGATGCGCAGTATGATAGATGTTGCCGTTGACAGGAGACGGGCAGCGCAGGAGATCGCGCAGGTCGTCGTGGACAGTGCAGCCAGGGCGATGGAGTCCATGAAAGGCAAAATCGGCAGAGAAGCCACACAGATGAACCGGAATATGTATATGGTGACTTTTCTACTTCCCGCTCTTCTGTATCAGGAAAAAGAAAAATATACGGACTTGGCGGATGCGATCTGTGAGAAGTGGTCGCAGACATTTAAAAACAGCAATATTCATGCTGCGGATTATGACACGCTGATCAGCGGTTTTAAGCGCAAACTCTGTTATATCACGACGGCGGTATGCGAAGGGCTCAACAAACCGTCCGACTGTTATGAATTGAATCTCCTGAAGGCGTATCGGGACAACTATCTGACTGCATTGCCGGGTGGGGAGGCGATGATTGCACAGTATTATGATATGGCGCCAACGATTATCAAGCGCGTCAATAAGAGAAAAGATCACGAAGATGTCTACCGATATTTGTACGAGACTTATATCAAACCATGCGTGCAGTTGATCGAACAACAGAGAAACGAAGAGTGCCGGGAAAAGTATGAGGAAATGGTAGAGATGCTGCGGGCGGAATATCTGTGACCGGACAGACGGAGGATAAAAAATGGAGGAACAGAAAAAAACAACGAATTATATCAAAAATCCCCTGCCGCTTCCAAGAAAGCATGTCAAACCGCCGCTCGACTATGATTTTGAGCTGCACCCGGAGGAGATGGAGTTTGACCTGGTGGATTTAAAAGAAGGAGAAGATGATTTCGATCTGCCATGAATGATTGTCAGAAATTAAGCAGATACTAGAGAGAGCAAGTTTGCTCTCTTTTTTTATCGTATCGGAAATTCCTAATATGATAACAATCAAAATGCGCAGCTCGCGGAGCGGAAACTGCTGCTGAGGCAGTCTGCGCGTGTGACGAATCGCGTGTATGCGATTCTTTTCTATTCATTCACAGAGAAGGAGTCTTATATGTCGAAAAGTAAAAACAATCATAAAAATAATACCGGGAAAAACAGCGCGGAAAGTACGGAAAAAGAAAAAATAGAATCAAAGGAGAACGCGGACGCGAAAGAGAAGCGGGAACAGGAGAAACACCGGGATGAGCGGATCGAAGAGACCGGACAGACGACGATCGGCAATATTCATCTGATTACGATCATCGGCGAGGTGGAAGGACATGACAATCTGGGCAACAATGCCAAGACGACCAAATATGAACATATTCTGCCCCAGCTGGCGGCGATCGAGGACAGCAGGGAAATTCAGGGGCTGCTCGTGCTGCTAAACACGATGGGTGGAGATGTGGAGGCGGGGCTGGCCATAGCGGAGATGATTGGTTCCCTGAGCAAACCAACGGTATCGTTAGTGCTCGGTGGCAGTCATTCGATCGGGGTGCCGATTGCCACGAGCACGGACTATTCTTTTATCGTGCCTACGGGAACGATGGTCATCCATCCAGTGCGGATGAACGGCATGGTGATCGGCGCGCCGCAGACATTTGACTATTTTAAACAGATGCAGGACCGGATCACCGGTTTTGTGTGCAGTCATTGTAAGGTGACGAGAGCGCGCATGGAAGAGATGATGATGGCAACCGGAATTCTCACAAAAGACGTGGGAACGATTCTTGTGGGAGAGGAAGCCGTGAAAGAAGGACTGATTAACGAGGTCGGCGGGATCAAAGAAGCGATGAGTAAATTATATGCTCTGATGGGAGAATCGAGATAAGAGAGATGAAAAAAGAATCCTGGACACAGGATTCTTTTTTGAAATGCTCCTTATGACAGCAATACCGGCGTTTTACATACGTTTCTTGTACCAGTGTTCTGCGTATTGGATCAGTTGGTACAGACCCATGGCGATCACACAGAGAATGATAATACTTGTGATCACGAGGTGAAGCTGAAATACCTGACTGCCGTAAATGATGAGATAGCCAAGTCCCTTGCGGGCAGCGAGAAATTCTCCGATGATGACGCCGACAAGCGCCAGACCGATGTTCACTTTCATCGTGCTCAATATGACGGGCACGGAGGAGGGCAGTACAACTTTCAGGAACATATCTTTTTTTGTTCCTCCGAGTGTGCGGATCAGCGTGATCTTTTCTTCATTGACCTGATGAAAGCCGGTGTAGAGGCTGATGATGCAGCCGAACAGGGCGACGGAAGTGCCGGCGACGATGATTGTATCCATGCCGGTACCGAGCCAGACGATAAAGAGCGGCGCCAGTGCGGATTTGGGAAGGCTGTTTAAGATGACGAGGTAAGGTTCTGCGATCTCTGACAGACTTTTGGAATACCACAACAAAGTGGCAGAGAGCAGGCCGATCAGGATTACGAGAAAAAAGCTGGCGAGTGTTTCAAACAGGGTGATGCCAACATGCTGGAAAATCGAATAATCTGCTACCATGGACAGAAAACAGGAGAGTACCTGTCTGGGACTGCTGAAAAAGAAACTGTCGATGACCCCGAGATCCGCACACAATTCCCAGACGCCCAAAAACAGCAGCAGCAAAACGAGGCGCAGGATGGCAACACAGTGATGATGATCTCTGTGCTGCTTCATGTAAAGTTCCTGGGCGGAAAGGACATTGTTTTTGTTTTTAGCTTTCATGGGACAGCTCCTTCCATAGAAGATTGAAGTAATGATGAAATTCGGGAGCGCTTCTGGCGGAGAGCGGCGTATCGTCTGTTTTTGTCAGATGGATTTCCACTTCTTTTCTGACGGTCGCAGGACGGGCTGACATAATGATGATGCGGTCTGCCAGACTGATGGCTTCCGAAAGATCATGTGTGATCAGGATAGCAGTCTTTCCCGTCGTGCGGATGATATGGCCGATGTCTCCGGAGACGGACAGTCTTGTCTGGTAATCCAGGGCGCTGAACGGTTCATCCAGAAGCAGAATATCCGGGTTGAGAACAAGGGTGCGGATCAGCGCCGCCCGCTGACGCATACCGCCGGATAATTCGCTCGGATGTTTGTCTCTGAATCTGTAAAGTTCATAATCGGTCAGGAGCTTTTCCGCGTAAGCGATATTTTCCGGTGTCTCCTGATGTGTGATCTCCAGACCGAGCATGACATTGCGGAAGATCGTTCTCCATTCCAGAAGATGGTCGTGCTGGAGCATATAGCCTGTTTTCGGATAATTCAGGGAACCGTCGGGATTCTGAAAGACGATGGTACCGCCCTCAGGGGTGAGCAGTCTGGCGATGATCGACAAAAGCGTGGACTTACCGCAGCCGCTGGGGCCGACGATCGCGAGGAACTCTCCCTGCTTTACATCAAAAGAAATATTAAAAAGAGCGGGTATCTCTCCGGTCAGGCTATGATAGGAATAAGTAATGTTGTGTAGCTGTAATATGGAAGAACTCATAGCATCACTCCAAGAATTTATATCTTATAGTATGAGATTTTTGCAGATTGTTGCGGAATGAGGAAACCGATGAGGGCGTCTCTGTTTTGCAGCATCAAAAGGGCTTGCTGAAAGAAGCGGAAGAGACGTCCCGCACAGAAAGCGTCTGGAAAGTCAGCTTTCTATAAAAACAGGGAAACACAAAATATCATACTGTTGCAGGATAGAAAAAATTGTGGTAATATCAAATTTAGGTTTAATTAAACAGGAGGAAATGTATGGCACAGCTTTGGGGCGGACGCTTTACGGGAGAGACAGACCGGCTTGTCTATCAGTTTAATGCGTCCATATCGTTTGATCGGAAATTGTTTTTACAGGATATTGAAGGAAGCATCGCCCATGTGATCATGCTGGCGAAGCAGAATATACTGACGCAGGAAGAGAAAGATGCCATTGTCAAGGGGCTGACGCAGATTCGGGAAGAGGTGGAGGGCGGACAGCTTGTGATCACGGACGAATTTGAGGATATTCACAGCTTTGTGGAGGCCAGTCTGATCGATAAGATCGGTGATACCGGCAAGAAACTGCATACCGGCAGGAGCAGGAACGATCAGGTGGCACTGGACATGAGACTGTATACAAGAACAGTGGTACTGGAGTCGGAGCATCTGCTGAAAGAACTGCTCGGCACACTGCTCTCAATGATGGAAGAGCATCTGGATACTTATATGCCGGGATTTACGCATTTGCAGAAAGCGCAGCCAATTACGCTGGCCCATCATCTGGGCGCTTATTTTGAGATGTTCAAACGGGATCTTCTGCGTATGAAAGACATATACAGGCGCATGAACTATTGCCCGCTCGGCAGCGGTGCGCTGGCGGGGACGACATACCCGCTTGACCGCGGATATACGGCTTCTCTGCTTGGATTCGAAGGGCCGACGCTGAACAGTATGGATTCTGTGGCCGACAGAGACTATCTGATCGAATATCTGGCGGCTGCGGCTACGATTATGATGCATCTGAGTCGTTTCTGTGAAGAGATTATCATCTGGAACAGCAACGAATATCAGTTCGTGGAGATCGACGATGCGTATTCCACAGGCAGCAGTATCATGCCTCAGAAAAAAAATCCGGACATCGCGGAACTCGTCAGAGGAAAGACAGGCCGGGTCTATGGGGCGCTGATGTCGCTGCTGACGATGATGAAGGGAATTCCGCTGGCATACAATAAAGATATGCAGGAGGATAAGGAACTGGCGTTTGATGCCATGGAGACAGTAAAAAGTTCACTGACGCTGTTTCAGGGGATGCTGAAGACGATGCGTTTTCACACAGATGTGATGGCGGCGAGCGCTGTCAACGGGTTTACGAATGCCACCGATGCGGCAGATTACCTCGTTGGTAAGGGAGTGCCGTTTCGGGATGCGCATGGGATCATCGGCAGGCTGGTCTTATACTGTATCGATAAAAACACGAGCATTGATGCACTGACAATAGAAGAACTGCAGTCAGTCAGCCCGGTATTTGAGACCGATATTTATGACGCTATCAGTCTGAAGACCTGTGTGGAGAGACGTCTGACAGTCGGCGCGCCGGGGCAGCAGGCGATGCAGCAGGCAATCGCAGTCGGCAGGAAGTTTCTGGAAGAGGAATGTAACGTAAGAGGAGAATATTATAGTTTCAGAGGAGAGGAATAAGATGAGCGATAAGTTAAGAGTTGGTATTTTAGGCGGTACAGGTATGGTAGGGCAGAGATTTGTCTCTTTGCTGGCAGATCATCCGTGGTTTGAGGTGACGACGATTGCGGCCAGTCCCCGTTCCGCGGGAAAGACTTATCAGGAGGCGGTAGGCAGCAGATGGAAAATGGATACGCCGATGCCGGAGGCGGCCGCAAAGATCGTCGTGATGAATGTGAATGAAGTGGAGCGGGTGGCAGAGCAGGTTGACTTTGTTTTCAGCGCCGTGGATATGACAAAAGATGAGATCAAAAAGATTGAGGAGGATTATGCAAAAACAGAGACTCCGGTCGTCTCCAACAACAGTGCCCACCGGTGGACTCCGGATGTACCAATGATGATTCCGGAGATCAATGCGGACCATATGGAAGTGATCGAATCTCAGAGAAAGAGACTCGGTACGAAGAGAGGGTTTATTGCGGTGAAACCGAATTGTTCCATTCAGAGCTATGCGCCGGCTCTGGCGGCGTGGAAAGAATTCGAGCCCTATGAGGTGGTGGCCACGACTTATCAGGCGATCTCCGGGGCAGGAAAAACGTTTCAGGACTGGCCGGAGATGGTGGGTAATATTATTCCCTATATCGGTGGCGAGGAAGAGAAATCAGAAAAAGAGCCGCTGCGCGTGCTCGGTACCGTGGAGGACGGCGTCGTGAAACCGGCATCCCTTCCTCTGATTACTTGTCAGTGTATTCGTGTACCGGTACTGAACGGGCATACGGCGGCTGCGTTTGTGAAATTCAGAAAAAAGCCCACGAAAGAGCAGTTAATCGAAAAACTGACAGCTTACCGGGGACTCCCTCAGGAGCAGGCACTTCCGAGTGCGCCGAAGCAATTTATTCAATATATGGAGGAGGACAACAGGCCGCAGGTAACGCTCGATGTGCATTTTGAGCAGGGGATGGGCATTTCAATCGGACGTCTGCGGGAAGATACGGTCTATGACTGGAAATTTGTAGGACTTTCTCACAATACGGTGAGAGGAGCGGCCGGAGGCAGTGTGCTCTGCGCCGAAATGTTGAAGGCATCAGGATATATTACAAAAAAGCAGTAACCGGTAAATGAGAGGGAAAGATGGTAATAGCAGGAGGAATGTAACCTGTGGATGAATTACAATATCAAATCGATCTGTTAAAAGCGATGAACCAGAAATTAAACAGTGAATGTAGTATGTACCGGATGATGATAGACACATCGAGCAATGCGTTTCTCTACTGTTCTTATGAGGACGATTGCTGTTTGACAGTGGGAAACTGGGACAGCTTTTTTGATTTTCCGGTCAGGAACCGCGGTGATATTGCCAGACTGTTCTATATTATGAGAGAGGAGGATGTGACCTCTCTCAAAGAAGTGATCCATGTCGAAGAGCGGGGCGGTTCCGATGCCTGTGGAGAATTTTGCCGCAGTGACAGAGAACAGTGGATGGAATGCAAGGTAAAGGTAGTCCGGGATGCACATGGCAGGCCGAAAGAAAAACTGCTCCGATTCCGGGACATTACAAGGTATAAAAAGCAGAAGGATGATCTCGATTATCTGGCATATTATGACAGTCTGACCGGTTTGTTCAACCGAAACCATTTTATCAAGAGGCTGATGGACTGGATCGAAAAGGCCAGTGTGGAAAAGACGATTATCAGTGTCGCCTTTATCAATATTAATAATTTCCGGAAGATCAACGACGGGATCGGTATGTTGGCAGGAGATGAGATGATCATGCAGTTCGGGCAGTTTCTGCAGGGGCTGTGTACGGATGAAACGATTATGTGTGCTCATCTCAATGCGGACGTCTATTGTATGGCGATATATGATCCGCTTGGCGAACGGACGATGGAACGGATTTATCAACAGATTCATGAGCGGCTGCAGGAGCCGTTCGTGCTTATGGGCAATGAAATATCGGTCACGGTCAGTGTCGGTGTGGCCGAATATCCGGAAGCGGCGGAAAATGCACTGGAATTGATCGAGCGTGCGGAAATCGTCATGTTTAAGGTAAAGCAGAACAATCAAAGCGGCATCCGCTATTTTGATGCACCGGTGATTCATGATTTTATACAAAATGCGCGCATCGAACATAAACTGAGAGGGGCGGCTTTCGAAAAAGAATTTTTACTGTATTTCCAGCCACAGTATGATACAAGAAAGAAACAGCTTCGGGGCGTGGAAGCGCTCATCCGCTGGCGGGATGAAGAAGGGCAGATTATCAGTCCGGGAGAATTTATTCCGATCGCTGAGAAAAGCAGTCTGATCATCAACATCGGCGAATGGGTCGTGGAAAAAGCAGTTTCCACTCTTGCACAGTGGAAGAAAAAATTTGGAGTCAGCCTGACGATGTCCGTGAATATCTCGGCGATCCATTTCATTCAGGATGGGTTTGCCAGACGGCTGATTCAGCTCGTTAAGCAGTATGAGGTGTCTCCGAAAGAGATCGAGCTGGAGATCACAGAGACGATATTAGTGAAAGATTTTGCGCGCATGACGAAGAAGCTGGAGCTTTTGCGCCAGTATGGCATCCAGACAGCGATCGACGATTTCGGAACAGGTTATTCTTCCTTTTCTTACTTACGGAGTCTGCCGATCCATGCGATCAAGATCGATAAATCGTTTGTTGACTCTATGCTGAAGGACAAAACAGGGAATATTATCGTTGAGTCAATCGTAAATATGGTAAACAAACTGGGCTATGAGACGATCGCGGAAGGTGTGGAAAAACAGGAGCAGTTTGATTATCTGAAGGAGATCGGCTGTGAGTATATCCAGGGATTTCTGCTTGGGAAACCGATGCCGGGGGAACAGATCGAAGAATTACTGGAAAGACAGATATGGGAGTAGCAGGTGAGGCCATGGCAGAAATAGAAGGAACCGAACTGCAGTATCTGAATCGTTATTATGAGGCGGACGGCAGTCAGTTAATTGTTTTATACGGACAAAAAAATATCGGTATGGCAGAGCTGCTCAGGGCGTTCTGCCAGGGAAAACCCCAGTCGTTTTATCGGGCGCGCCCCTGTTCGGAAAGAGAGCAGCGCTATCTGTGGGGAAATGAACTGAAAGAGGAAGGCGCCACGCTCGAAGAGTATCCGTCGTTTTCAGAGCTGTTTGACTCTATGATCCGAAGACGGACGGAAAAGAAAGTGATCGTGATCGAGGAGTTTCATAATATTGTCAGACAGAGCCAGGAATTTATGCAGTCAGTGACTCAGTTCCTCCACAATGAGTGGAACAATCAGCAGGTGATGGTATTGCTTTGCTCGACTTACATCGGCTGGATCGAAAACAGCATGATCGAGAAAATCGGGGAAGCCGCTTACGAGATCTCAGGATTTGTGAAGATGAAGGAGAAGCGGTTCTTTGATATGGTGCGTCGTTTTACGGATAATACGAGGCAGCAGCAGATCGAGACGTATGCGGTTCTTGGTGGATTCCCCGGTCTTTGGGAGCATTTTGAGGAAGGACTGCCTTTAAGGGATAATATATGCCGTTATATTTTGCGAAGAGGCTGTTTCCTGCATGAGGAGGCGCTGAGGATGGTAGCGGAAGAACTGCGGGAAACCTATGTGTATCATGCGATACTGACTGCTCTTGCCTCGGGAAAGCAAAAGCTGAATGATCTGTATCTTCACACAGGATTTTCCCGTGCCAAGATCAGTGTATATTTGAAAAATCTGATGGAACTGGAGATTGTGGAAAAAGTATTTTCTTATGATACGGAAGGGCGCGAGAACGCACAGAAAGGAGTGTACCGGATCTGTAATCAGTTCGTACATTTTTATTTCCGTTATCTGTATCCGCATATGAGCCGGTTGGATATGCTGGATGAGGAGACCTATTATGATATTTACATAGAACCCGACTTGCGAAATTTCACGGCTTCCGTTTTCGGACAGGTGTGCAGGGAATATATGGAATATCTGAATCTGCGGGGCGAGCTGCCCTTTGTCTACACAAAAACGGGGGAATGGGTCGGAAAAGTAGGAAATATTGACATCATTGCCCAGGACGAAGAGGGACATACGCTGATCGGACTGTGCAACTGGGAGACATCGGTGATGCCTTATGAAGACTATGAATGGCTGGCATTTTGTGCCAGAAAGGCTAAATTATCGGCGGACCACGTCTATCTGTTTTCCGCGTACCGTTTTGATGAAAAGCTCATACAGGAGGCAGAGATGCGGGATGATCTTCATCTGATTGATTTGGATACATTTTGAGGACTAAAATGGGAAAAAATTTATTTATCGCGGAAAAGCCCAGTGTAGCGAGAGAATTTGCCAAAGCCCTTGGATACCGGATGGCCAGTAAAAACGGCTATATGGAGTCTGAAGAGGCAGTAATTACCTGGTGTGTGGGGCATCTGGTGACGATGAGTTATCCTGACAAATATGATGAAAAGTACCGTCGCTGGTCGTTCGACACGCTGCCGTTTATTCCCGGGGAATTTCGGTATGAAGTGATAGAGAGTGTGAAAAAGCAGTTTGCCATCGTCAGCAGCCTCTTAAAGCGAAGCGACATTGCAATCATCTATGTCTGTACTGACTCCGGAAGAGAGGGAGAATATATTTACCGGCTTGTGGAGCGGCAGGCAGGCGTCACCGGCAAGCAGCGTCGGCGTGTGTGGATTGATTCGCAGACGGAGGAAGAGATCCTGCGGGGCATTCAGGAGGCGAAAGATCTCTCTGACTATGATAATCTCTGTGAAGCGGCATATTTGCGGGCCAAGGAAGATTATCTGATGGGCATCAATTTTTCCAGAGCGCTGACGCTGAAATTTGGAAACTCTGTGAAAGATTATCTGAAGGTCGACCGGGCAGTCGTGGCGGTAGGGCGTGTCATGACCTGTGTACTTGGCATGGTAGTCCAAAGAGAACGGGAGATCAGAGCCTTTGTCAAGACACCATTTTATCGGGTGATCGGCAATTTCTGTCTGACAGACCGGGAGGTGGAAGGCGAATGGCGTGCCGCTTCCGGAAGCCTTTATGAGAACTCTCCGTTATTATATAAAGACAATGGCTTTCGGGAAAAGGAGAAGGCGCAGGAGCTGACAGATTATCTGCTGAAGGAACCGCGGGAAGATGCGGTTGTGGAGAAGGTTGAGAAAAAGAAGGAGACGAAGAATCCACCGCTGCTCTATAATCTGGCGGAACTGCAAAACGATTGTTCCCGCCTCTTTAAGATCAGCCCTGACGAGACACTGCGGATTGTCCAGGAATTGTATGAGAAAAAACTGACGACTTACCCGAGAACGGATGCCAGAGTCCTCTCGTCTGCAGTGGCAAAAGAGATTGAAAAAAATATCAGAGGATTAAGCCGCTATCAGACAACAGTGCAGTTTGCGGAGGAAGTGCTTCGGAAAAAAATGTACCGCGGACTGGAGAAGACAAGGTATGTGAATGACAAGCAGATCACCGATCACTATGCGATTATTCCGACCGGTCAGGGGATCGGGAACCTGCAGGGAATTGCTCCGACAGCGGCCCGTGTCTATGAGCTGATCGTCAGACGGTTTCTCAGTATTTTTTATCCGGCTGCCGTATACCGGAAGATCACATTGACTTTGTCAGTGAAAAATGAAAGATTTTTTACGAATCTTAAAATACAGGAAGAAAAAGGCTATCTGAGTGTCGCACAGCTCTCATTTCAGAAAAAGAAAGACGAAAAGGAAAAGAAAAATGACAGCGATGACGAGGCGCAGCAGTCAGGCGATTTGGATGATGCCGGGCTGGCTGGCGTGTTGGCTGCGCTGAAAAAGGGGATGCGGATTCCGCTGCGCAGCCAGGAGCCCTTTGTTATTAAGGAAGGGGAGACCTCTCCGCCCAAACGTTATAATTCCGGCACGCTGATTCTGACGATGGAAAATGCCGGTCAGTTTATCGAGGATGAAGAACTGCGGGCACAGATCAAAGGAAGCGGCATCGGTACTTCTGCAACCCGGGCAGAAATCCTCAAAAAACTGGTAACGATCAAGTATCTGGCTTTGAATAAAAAGACACAGATCATCACACCAACGCTGTTGGGGGAGATGATTTATGAGATCGTGGACTATTCGATCAGGCCGTTGCTCAATCCTGCTCTGACTGCGAGCTGGGAGAAAGGCCTGACACAGGTGGCTGCGGGGACAATAACCGGGGAAGAATATATGGGAAAGCTCAGCGATTTCGTATCGAGAAGGACGGCTCTCGTGAGACAGTGTGACAGTGGACGCGGGCTGTATGGCAGGTACGATATGGCGGCAAAAAATTATAAGGGGTGATAGAGCATGGAATATCTGAATATTTTAAACTTGTATAATCTGGAGGAAACGATCGCAAGAGAGATTTTTGAAGGGGTTGTCTATCCGTGGGAGGTGTTGCCAAAGATTGGTGATTTTATCGTCAGGCTGGGGAATACCCTTCCGGAGGACAGATTTGAAAAAAGAGGGGACAATATATGGATTGCCAGATCGGCCAAAGTTTATCCGTCAGCCTGTATTAATGGACCGGCGATTATCGATGAGGAGGCGGAAGTCCGGCACTGTGCATTTATCCGCGGCAACGCGATAGTCGGCCGGGGAGCGGTCGTCGGTAATTCGACGGAACTGAAAAATGTGATCCTTTTCAATAAAGTGCAGGTGCCACACTATAATTATGTGGGGGACAGCATTTTAGGATTTCAGGCGCACATGGGGGCCGGTTCCATTACGTCGAATGTCAAGAGCGACAAAACGCTTGTCGTTGTAAAATCGGAGAAAGGAAATATTGAAACTGGGTTGAAAAAGTTTGGCGCGATGCTCGGCGACCATGTGGAGGTAGGTTGTAACAGCGTGCTCAATCCGGGCAGTATAGTTGGCAGAGAGACGAATATTTATCCGCTTTCAAGGGTAAGAGGGTATGTTCCAGAGAAAAGTATTTTTAAAGATGCTGGAAATATTGTAAAGAAGGAAGTATAATAATCGTATATGGTATCACTACGAAGGGGAAGAGGGCGTTATGGCGAAAAAGCTGGATCATGAATCAATACATGATATGTTGGAAAATATGCTGACAGGGGTGGCATTTCTTGCATTCGATGAAGAACGGATGGAACTCCTCTATATGAACAACGGAGGATTCCGGATGCTCGGGTATACGCCGGAGCTGGGAATGAAGTATGTGAACAATCTGCTTTCCGTAATATTAGAGGAAGATAAACCGAAATTCTGGCAGGCGCTGGAAGATATACTGAAAGACGATGGCGCTGTGGACACGGAGTTCCGTACGGTCACGGCCTCCGGAAGTCTGCGCTGGCTTCAGGTCCGTGGCAACCTGTATGAGAAGGCTAATGGCAGAGCGATCATTCTGTGCGTATTTATCGATGCCACGGACAGAAAGTTTGTGGAGAACGAGATGCGTATGCAGTCTCAGTGGTACCAGATGCTTGTAGAAACAGAGGGCGAGCTTCTGTTTGATTATAATGCGAAGACGGATGTATTTTCCGTGAAGAAAGCCAGCGAATATGGATTGGAGAACAATCAGATTGTTGACCGGTTTCTTGTGAAGATTCAGGAATATGCGGTTAAGGACCCGGAAGTGAGGAAGCTGAGAGAGGTCATGGAGGAGGCATTGAAGACGCCGCGGTCGGATATTGTAGAGTTACAGCTCAGCTTACAAGACGGCAGAGAAAAACGCTGGTACAGCTTTCATACGTCCAGTATCGCCGGGGTAGACGGATATGTGACGTATGTCGTTGGTAAGATCTCTGATATTCATGAGAAAAAACTGCTTCTGAAGGAACTGCGGGATAAAGAAAAACTCGATGTCCTCACAGGCTGGTACAATGAAGCGGAGACAAGGGCGCAGATCGATCAGATCCTGGAGAAGTCAGGCAAGGACGATGTGCATGCGTTTATGCTTGTGAATATCGGCAATTTGCGTTTTATAGCCGATGCACTGGGTGAAGAAGTCGGCAGAAAAGTGCTGAAGGATGTTGCGGATAAGATAGAGAAGGGGATGGGCCGTGTAGATATTCTCGGACGGGCAAGTGAAGATGAGTTTGTCGTTTTCGTTCCCAATGTCGGCAATGTATCCAATGTAGATGCGATTGCCGCCAAGGTAGCGCACAGCACGGAAGTGACGCTCGGCAGCGGGGAGGACAGCTTTATGCTGGCTGGCAACGTCGGCGTTTCTGTCTGTCCTTATCAGGGAAATACGTGGGCCGAATTGCTTGATAAAGCGGAGAGAGCCGTCAATTCCCAGAAAGAGGATGGTAAAGAAGGGTACCATATTTATGATCTTTCCGGTATTTACAGAAAAGCGATGACGGACAATGAAAAGCCGAACATTAATTTCTATGACGAGATCAGTACCAGCGTCAATCTGGAGGATCTGCTGGAGCAGATTCTGAATGAGAACAGACAGAATATGAATCAGCTGCGGGCAGTGCTGAAGCTGATTATCAGGCATTATGGGTTTCATAAATCCTGTCTGTCACTGGAGGGGATGGATGGAAAGCCAGGTCTGGAATTCCAGTATTGTGACCGCGGGCATGACTGGAGAGGCAGAGCGACAAGCGACGGCAGTGAGTTCAAATGGGTCACATTCCTCAAACAGTTACATATGCTCGATAAATATCGGGTCGTTCACAACTATGATGACATTCCACAGGAATTGTCTTCGCAGATGATACGAAACAAAATCTATACGATGCTCATACAGCCTTTGATGATTGAGGGAGAAGTTGTGGGTGTATTTCTGATCGGTGAATGCAGCGGACGCGAATGGGTATTACAGAGAAACGAACAGAAAGAACTGGCAAGAGTGCTGCAGCTGCTCCAGATGTATGTCCTTCAGTATGAGAGACATCAGCGGGGTAAGAAAATGCTTGACAAGCTGGGCGTTTTTGACAATTTTGACAGTTATGTTATCACGGTGGACAGTGATACTTACGAACTGAACTTTGCCAACCGCAAGCTGCTGGAGGCATTGCCGGATCTGCAGATTGGCGATTACTGTTACCGTGCGTTTGCAGGACAGGATGCGCCGTGTGAAAACTGTGTTATGAAGAAACTGAACAGAAATGACATTCATGCCAAACTGTCGGAAGAGCATTTTAACGGGGCGCTTCGCAGCTGGCTGAAAGTACATGCGTCATGGCTGCAAAACGATGCTGACAGTGCTACCTGTCTTTTGAATTATATGGATATTTCCGAATACTTTATGGGAGGTATGATGGATTCGAAGTCGAGCTTCGACTGGCGGAGGCTGTAAAAATAGCAGTTGCTCCAATTTACAGAAAGAAAACGATCACAAATATGGCGAAAACAGTTGACGGGATGAGCATTTTGGAGTATAGTTATTCCCGTAGTTTAAATATGCGTTGACACACTAAAGCGTCAACGCAGAAGAGAATAGTGAGGAGAGAACGTATGAAAAAGTTATTGGCATTATCTCTTACCGCTGTGATGGTGATCGGGATGGCAACCGGATGTGGTTCCACTGCGGCGCAGGGTGAGGGAAACGAAGCTGTGGCAGAGGAATCAGCGGCGGCAGAATCGGGCGCTGCGGACGCGGCAGAAGGGGCGGCTGCGGAGGATGGCGCTGCAGACGGACAGACCTATAAGATCGGTGTGATCCAGCTTGTGGAACATGCGGCTCTGGATGCGGCAAACGAAGGATTCGTGGCGGCATTAAACGATGCTGGTATCAGTTATGAGATCGATCAGCAGAATGCGCAGAACGATCAGTCGGCATGTCAGACAATCGCGGAGAAGCTCGTAAACGATGGCAACGATCTGATTCTCGCCATTGCAACGCCGGCAGCACAGGCAGTAGCCGGTGCGACGGAAGAGATTCCGGTACTTGTGACCGCGGTGACGGACCCGGCGGACGCGGGGCTGGTTGATTCCAACGAAGCGCCCGGCAAAAACGTATCCGGGACATCGGATCTGACACCGGTAAAAGAGCAGGTTGAGCTGTTGACGAAACTTCTTCCGGAGGCAAAGACAGTGGGCATTCTCTATTGTTCCGCAGAATCCAACTCTGTGTTCCAGGCTGAGATGGCAGAGGCGGCATGTGCGGATGCAGGTCTTACATCGGAAGTGTTTACCGTATCTACTTCCAATGAGATCCAGCAGGTTGTGGAGTCTATGGTCGGCAAGGTGGATGTGATCTATACGCCTACGGACAATACGATTGCGGCAGGTATGGCTACGGTGGCTATGGTTGCCAATGACAATGGGATTCCTACCATTTGCGGAGAAGAGGGAATGGTAGATGCAGGCGGTCTTGCAACATATGGCATTGATTATTATCAGATCGGTTATATGGCAGGTGAGCAGGCAGTGGACATCCTTGTCAATGGTGCAGATATTTCCACAATGCCGATCGGTTATCTGAGCGCTGACAAATGTACGCTGAAGACCAATCAGGAGACAGCGGATACTCTTGGCGTTGACTTATCCGTACTTGACTGATTGTATAAAATTCGATAAGATATGATGGCAGGCTCTCAGATTGAGAGCCTGTTTTCAGTAACAGGTGTCTCACCGGAGACGGAGTTGTTATCAATGATTGACGGGAGGATGGGAATATGAATTTAGGCGCAATTTTTCTTGCAATGCAGGGCGCCGTATCTCAGGGAGTATTATGGGGAATCATGGTGCTCGGTGTCTATATTACCTATAAAGTACTGGACATCGCGGATCTGACGGTTGACGGCAGCTTTGCGCTGGGCGGCTGTGTATGTGCGGTGATGGTAGTGGACAAGGGGATGGATCCCCTGCTGGCGCTTGTTATTTCGACGATCGCGGGCATGGCTGCCGGTGCGGTGACCGGGCTGTTACATACAATGTTTGATATACCTGCCATTCTGGCAGGTATCCTGACGCAAATCGGTCTGTGGTCGGTCAATCTGCGCGTCATGGGTAAGAGCAACGAGCCTCTTTTGAAAGTGGACACGATCTTTACGAAGATTGTGGATATGTTTGACAATCTTGCGGGGCAGCTGCATATGGACTGGCTGATGCTTAAGCAGGCGACGGTATCTTTAATCATCGGCATTTTGATCGCAGTTGTAATTATCTCATTTCTGTATTGGTTTTTCGGGACGGAGATCGGCAGTACGCTGCGGGCGACCGGAAACAATGAGCATATGGTGCGTGCGTTGGGCGTGAGCACGAAGATGACCAAGCTGCTGGCGCTGACATTGAGCAATGGCCTTGTGGGACTTGCAGGCGGTCTTGTATGCCAGAGTCAGAAATATGCGGACATCGGTATGGGGACGGGAGCGATTGTCATCGGTCTTGCGGCGATCGTCATTGGCGAGGTACTGATGGGCAGGCTGAAATCGTTTGCCAGTAAATTGTCCGGTGCGGTCGTCGGTTCCGTCGTCTATTTTCTCATCCGGGCCATCGTATTACAGCTTGGTATGGACGCAAATGATATGAAGCTGCTGTCGGCTGTGATTGTAGCGCTGGCGCTGTGTATACCTGTGGCCGTCGGCAAATGGAGGATCTGGAAATCTTATTCTGAGGAGGGGCCCATATGCTGACAGTGAGTAATGTATACAAGACTTTTAACAAGGGGACGATCAATGAGAAAAAGGCGCTGTGTGGTCTTGATCTCCATCTGAATCCGGGTGACTTTGTGACGATCATCGGCGGCAATGGAGCCGGAAAATCCACATTGCTGAATATGATCGCGGGCGTATATCCGATCGACAACGGCCGGATCGTGATCGACGGTGTGAACATTTCCAGAAAGCCGGAACATCTCCGTGCCAAATATATCGGCAGGGTATTTCAGGACCCGATGAGGGGAACGGCAGCGGGAATGGGAATAGAAGAAAACCTCGCTTTGGCATATCGGAGAGGACAAAGGCGTACACTGAAATGGGGCGTGACAAAAAAAGAGCGGGCAATGTATGCGGAGAAGCTGAAAATATTGAATCTGGGGCTGGAATCACGGATGACATCAAAGGTTGGACTGCTCTCCGGCGGACAGAGACAGGCACTGACGCTGCTGATGGCCACTCTCGTGGAACCGAAACTGCTTCTGCTGGATGAACACACTGCGGCACTTGACCCGAAGACTGCGAAAACAGTATTGGAAATCACAGAGAAGATCATCAATGAGAGTAATTTGACGGCGCTGATGGTCACGCACAATATGAAAGATGCCATCCGACTTGGCAATCGTCTGATAATGATGCACGAGGGCAGGATCATCTATGATGTGGCGGGAGAGGAGAAAAGGAAACTGCATGTGTCCGATCTGCTTGCCAAATTTGAGGAGGCCAGCGGCGGTGAGTTTGCCAACGACAGAATGATGCTTTCCTGAGAGGCGTTATAAAAGTGTTGGAAAAAGTTTGAAAAGCACTGGATTTTTTGTCGATTATATGAGAAAATAATAAACGTAGCGGACATTTATCCGATTTTGCCAGAAATAATAATTTACATATTGAAAGGAGTTTTCACATGATTTATTCAAAAGAAGTCGAAGAAATGACTTGTGTGGCACAGGGCGTTCATCATGGCTGTGCTCCGATCCCGGAAGAAGCGAAATGGGTGCAGGCGAAAAGAGTAGAAGACATTTCCGGTCTGACACATGGTGTTGGCTGGTGTGCACCGCAGCAGGGTGCCTGCAAACTGACTCTGAACGTAAAGGAAGGTATCATTCAGGAGGCATTGGTAGAGACGATCGGTTGTTCCGGAATGACACACTCCGCTGCTATGGCATCTGAGATTTTACCGGGACTTACGGTTATGGAAGCTCTGAACACTGACCTCGTTTGCGACGCGATCAATACGGCGATGAGAGAGTTGTTTTTGCAGATCGTTTACGGTCGTACGCAGTCTGCTTTTTCGGAAGATGGTCTTCCGGTAGGCGCAGGTCTGGAAGATCTCGGCAAGGGGCTGAGAAGCCAGGTAGGTACAATGTACGGAACGCTGAAAAAAGGTCCCCGTTACCTTGAGATGGCAGAAGGTTATGTGACAGGTATTGCCCTTGACAAAGATGATCAGATCATTGGTTACAAGTTCGTAAGCCTTGGCAAGATGACTGACTTTATCAAGAAGGGTGACGATCCGAACACGGCATACGAAAAGGCATGCGGACAGTACGGACGTGTGGATGATGCTGTTAAGATCATCGACCCCAGAGTAGAATAATAGGAGGACAATACAATGGCATTATTTGAATCATATGAGAGACGTATTGATAAAATCAATGGTGTATTAAACGGCTATGGCATCTCTTCCCTCGAAGAAGCTGAGAAGATCACAAAAGATGCCGGTCTTGACGTATATGAGCAGGTTAAGAAGATTCAGCCGATCTGCTTTGAGAATGCCTGCTGGGCGTATACGGTAGGCGCAGCGATTGCAATCAAGAAAGGCTGCAAGAAAGCTGCCGATGCTGCGGCTGCTATCGGAGAAGGACTTCAGGCATTCTGTATTCCCGGATCTGTTGCCGATACCCGTAAAGTAGGTCTTGGACATGGTAATCTTGGCAAGATGCTTCTGGAAGAAGATACGGACTGCTTTGCATTTCTGGCAGGACATGAGTCTTTCGCTGCAGCAGAAGGTGCGATCGGTATTGCAGAAAAGGCAAACAAAGTGCGTAAGAAACCGCTTCGTGTAATCTTAAACGGTCTCGGAAAAGATGCGGCTCTGATTATTTCCCGTATCAATGGATTTACCTTTGTTGAAACAGAGTATGATCCTTATACGAATGAAGTGAAAGAAATCAGCAGAACTCCTTACTCTGAAGGGCTTCGTGCGAAAGTAAACTGCTATGGTGCAAATTCCGTTCCGGAAGGCGTGGCGATCATGTGGAAAGAGAACGTAGATGTATCAATCACGGGTAACTCCACCAATCCTACCAGATTCCAGCATCCGGTAGCAGGTACTTACAAGAAAGAGAGAACAGAAGCCGGCAAGAAGTATTTCTCCGTTGCTTCCGGCGGTGGTACAGGACGTACCCTTCATCCTGATAATATGGCGGCAGGTCCTGCTTCCTATGGTTTCACGGATACTCTTGGCCGTATGCACTCTGACGCACAGTTTGCAGGTTCCTCCTCCGTGCCGGCGCACGTGGAGATGATGGGCCTGATCGGTATGGGCAATAACCCGATGGTTGGCGCTACCGTTGCTGTTGCCGTCTCCATTGAGGAAGCGGCGAACGAAGGGAAATTTTAAGTCTTGTATCAACAAAATATAGACTAATGAATGAGAAGTACCACAATCATGAGGATTGTGGTACTTTTTTGCAAAAAACGGGTCCTTTTGGATTGTACTTTTGGTAAAAGTGTACTACAATAAAAGAAACAGGCAGAAACAAAGGAGGGGGAACTATGGGCAGTCAGACAGGGGCGGTCGTATCGCGACCGAAAAAAAGGATCAGAGATGAGATCTTATATCAGATCGGGAAAAGTATCTTATTGGTATTTGTGCTTATTGCCGTTGTGGCTGTTTTTATGATGTGGCAGGCGATTACATCGTCAAAAAAGACGGAACTGACACTGGAGTCCCAGTCGGCCGCCGACAGTGTGACGAGCTTTCTGGAACCGTATATCAGGATCTCTCAGCAGATGGCAGTGAATCCGGAAGTGGCATATGTATTGTCCGAGACGAAGCCGGGAGATTACATTCTGGACACCGATAAAATGGATACTGTCCATGATAATCTGGTGAACATTGCACAGACTGATTCAGAGAACATTATGGCGGTCTGGATCTCGGATCTGGATACAAGTTCGCTGACACAGTCCGACGGTTTTACATCAGAAGAGGGCTGGGATATTACGGGACGTGCGTGGTATCCGTGTATTGAGACAGGGGAGACGATCCTTACCGAGCCTTATGTGGATTCGAGCACGGAAAAGCTCATTTTAAGTACGGCCACACCGGTTTATGATCCGGTCACCGGGGAGGTTCTCGGCGCGGCAGGCGTAGACATTTCTTTGGATCATTTTGCCACAGTCATGAGCAAGTATAAGATAGGTAAGGAAGGTTTTGTCTTTTTACTGACTGCGAACGGAACCTTTAACTATCATCCAGATGCCGAACTTTTACAGAAAAACGTTGCGGATGCCGATATATCTCAAAATCTCGTCCAGGCAGTTATGTCGCCTGCTGAGGGAGCGAAATTCATTCATTATCAGGCAAGTGGCGTGGATAAATATGGAGTTGTCGTGCAGGCCGGGGATACCGGTTATGTTGTTGTCAGTACTATGACGTTAAGAGAATACTATTCGGAGCTGCTGCTGATGGCAGCTGCACTTTTGTTTGTATTTGTTGTAGGACTGTTGCTGATCGTGATCAGCATCCGCAAGAGCGCAGGGAAGCTGACGAGGCCGATTCTCGAACTGAATCGTACGGCGCAGCAGCTTGCAGACGGTGATCTGGATGTGGTGCTTCAGATCACGGCGGAGGATGAGATCGGAGAACTGGGAAATTCCATTCAGAAGACGATCGCACGGCTGAAAGAGTATATTGCTTACATAGATGAGACATCAGAGGTGCTGGCACAGATTGCAGGAGGTAAACTTAAGGTCGATTTAAAGTATGATTATACGGGAGAGTTTCAGAAGATTAAAACGGCGCTGCTTAACATTTCCACTTCGATGATCGAAGTGATGGAGGGCATCAACGATACTTCGGAACAAGTCTCCGAAGGCGCTTCCGAACTTGCCAATGCTTCGCAGGTATTGGCGGAAGGAGCGCAGTCACAGGCGGCATCGGTGGA
Source organism: Lachnospiraceae bacterium JLR.KK008 (assembly GCA_037015955.1). Classification (NCBI taxonomy): domain Bacteria; kingdom Bacillati; phylum Bacillota; class Clostridia; order Lachnospirales; family Lachnospiraceae; species Lachnospiraceae bacterium JLR.KK008. The sequence goes on along the minus strand of CP143548.1, from coordinate 1,786,066 downwards.
AGAGCTTGTGGCAACAGCGGAATCTGTTGTGGATCATGTTCAGGAAAACCGCAAGGATGCGGAACTCTCCGCACAGGCTACGGAAGAAGTTACCGTTATGATGAGTGAGAATCAGGGAAAGATGAGCATGATGATGACGGCTATGAACGAAATCCGTGAAACGTCAAAGAAGGTCGTCGGTATTATTCAGACGATCGAAGAGATCGCGTCGCAGACTAACCTGCTGTCGCTGAATGCTTCCATTGAAGCTGCCCGTGCCGGTGAAGCGGGAAGAGGGTTTGCGGTCGTTGCTGATGAGATCGGGAAGCTGGCGCTTGAGAGTTCAAAGGCGGCAGGTATGACAAGGGATCTGATCGAAGTCTCAATGGAGGAGATAGAAAAAGGCAGTACGATTGTCAATGATGTGGTGACGTCTCTGGACGAGTCCGTCCAGGCAGTAAATAAGGTCAATGAAATGATTAAAAAGACGTCGGACAATACGTCGGTTCAGGCGGAAAATATGGAACAGATCCGCATTGGGATTGATGAGATCTCCCGTGCGGTACAGAGTAATTCTGCGACAGCGCAACAGACATCCGCAACTTCAGAAGAGCTGGCTGCACAGGCGATCAATCTGAACGGTATGGTTAAAAAATTCCATGTAAACTGATGGGGAGGAAATGAAAAATGGATGAACGGTTAAGAAAATGGTTGGATTTGGAGCTGTCAGAGTATATGAAATTGGTAGCTCAGTATAAACAGAAAGTATTTCGGCGGGCGCCGCTCTGGATGGCAGTGAGTATAGGAGGTATGGTAGGGCTGGGGATCGTTGTCGGTTATGACATCGGCTATGTGATGCGCCTTCATTTCGTGATCGGTCTTATCATAGCGCTGTTTATTGGTTTAGGCTTTTGGCTGCAAGGCTGTTGCGGAATGTCTGCCGGAAAAATAAGAAAGATTTATGAGAAGGGGATACAGTCATTTTTTGTCAGACCAGAAGATACAGAAGCTTTTTGTAAACAGATGGAGAGTGGAAACTATGGGAAAGTGGAGTTTTTGAATACGATGTCTGACAAGTATCCAACTCGTTTTCTGGCGGGACCTGATTATTGGGTATTTGTCAACGGGCGTGGAAGGTGTGACTTTTTCAAGACTGCCAATATCCAGTCTGTCTTTGGAAGAGAAGAGACGACAAGAGTCAATACGGGAAATTCCATTGCTGGCCGTAAAATGACGATCGGTGTCTCTATGGTACTTGTCTATGGAGGGGATTCTTCTGAGGTTTCTTTGACAAAAGAAGTCACAGAAAAAGAATTGTTTTTCCAAAACGGCGCGCAGTTTCAAGCGGCGATGGACATCATTGGAATGTATTGCCCTCAGAGCAGGCAGTGGAAATAACTGTGCATCATCAGCCTACCGAGTCTTGGGAATCTTCCTGAGACTCGGCTGGGGTGTCTTCCTGAGATTCGTCATCGTCAGAAGGAGCTGCTTCTTCTGTGTCGTCGCTGTTGTCGTCATCGCCGGGATCTTCTTCTTCATCTTCATGAATGATCGTGATCGTCTCATCTTCCGGCAGTTCCCCTTGTAAAATAGTACCAATATAGTCAAGGCGTTTAAAAGCACGGCTGTAATATTCCAATGCGGCTTCTATCAGCTGCGGCTCATAATCACCTTCGTGATCAAAAGCCTGATGATACAATTCCACAGACTGGGAAAGATTCTCACTGGCTTCATCTGCAAGTTCTTCGATGTTGGAAAACTGCTGAGGCACTTCCAATTCTCCCATTGCCAGAAAAGCGGCGTCCATTTGATCAAGATAGCCGAGAAGTTCTTCGGTGCGGGTTTCAGATTCAAGATCAATGTTGTCGATCGCTGTGACCAATTCGTCGACCGTCTCGGTAAATGCCGTCATTTCAGCTTTGTACTGTTCTAGCTCGTGATCCGTCTTTCCGCATCCGGTCAAAACGGCGAAAAGTACAAAGGTGGTTATCATGAATACTGCTTTCTTCAAATCAGAATCCTCCTGTGTTTCCTTACTCACTGAAGGTAAAATCTACCATAAAATTCTATTTCAATTTAACACATTCACCGTATGAAAGCAACGATAAAGTAAGATGAAAAAATAAATTGAGAAAAAAAAAGAACCATGCTATGATTGGATGGTATTCATAGTTATGATAGACATTATATACAGGAATGAGAAATTGATACGTTGCAGGGAGGATATACGATGACAAAAGAACAATTTCAGAAACTCTGCAGGGAAAAGATCATCTATCTGGACGGAGCGACGGGCTCTAATCTGATTAAAAGAGGGATGCCGGCAGGTGTGTGTCCGGAACGCTGGATTATGGAACATCCCCAGGTTATATTGCAGCTTCAGAAAGAATATGTCCGGGCAGGCAGTAATATCATTTATGCGCCTACGTTTACCTGTAACCGGATTAAACTGGAGGAATACGGGCTGGCAGATTTCCTGGAAGAATATAATACGACACTGATTTCGCTCTCCAGGGAAGCGGCGGCAGGGAAGGCTTTTGTAGCCGGCGACCTGACGATGACTGGCAGGCAGCTCGCGCCGATGGGGAACCTGGACTTTGAGGATCTGATTAATGTTTATAAAGAACAGATTGGGTGCTGTGTCAGAGGCGGCGCCGATCTGCTCGTGATAGAGACGATGATGAGTCTGCAGGAGTCGAGAGCTGCGCTGATCGCAGCCAAAGAAACCTGTGATCTGCCTGTTATGGTGACGATGACGTTCGAGGCGGATGGCCGGAGTCTGTTCGGTACGGATGCCAGGACGGCAGCCATCGTTCTGGAGAGCCTTGGTGCAGCGGCGATTGGGGCCAATTGTTCCACAGGGCCGGACAAGATGGCGGCAGTTATACGGGAGATGGCGGCAGTGACTGAGATTCCGCTGATTGCAAAGCCCAATGCGGGACTGCCTTCGCTCAGTGCAGACGGAAGTACGGTTTACGATATGGATGCGGAGACATTCGGACGGGAGATGACAGTGCTGGCCGAAGCCGGGGCCTGCGTTCTGGGAGGATGCTGTGGCACGGATCCTTCCTATATCGAAGCTCTGATCAAACATACAGGGCAGATCCGTGTAGCGCGGAGAGAGCGGCAGGGATGCCGGTATCTGACATCTGAGCGGCAGACGCTTTCGTTCGGACTGGACGATCCGTTTCTGATTGTGGGAGAGCGTATCAATCCGACGGGCAAAAAGAAATTACAGGCGGAGCTTCGGGAAGGCAGACTGGATCTGGCACTTTCCTTTGCTGAGGAACAGGAAGCGTGCGGCGCAGCGGTGCTTGACATCAATATGGGGATGAGCGGCATCGACGAGAAAGAGATGATGCTGCGGACACTTACGGAAGTGTCCGGCGTGACCTCACTGCCTCTCGCCATCGATTCCAGCCATGTAGACGTGCTGGAGGCGGCTCTGCGGCGGTATCCGGGGCGGGCGCTGATCAATTCCATTTCACTGGAAAAGATAAAGTTTGAAAAATTGCTGCCGCTGGCAAAGAAATATGGGGCGATGTTTATTCTGTTACCGCTGTCGGATGAAGGACTGCCTGCTAACATAGAAGAAAAGACAGAGATTATCGAAAAGATTACGGCCCGTGCCCTTGCGCTCGGTATGACAAAGGAAGACATTGTGGTGGATGGGCTGGTGACGACAGTGGGTGCCAATCCCAAGGCAGCACTGGAGACGTTAGAGACGATCCGCCACTGTAAGGCCAATGGACTGGCTACGATTTGCGGGTTGTCCAATATCTCCTTCGGACTCCCGGAGCGGAGCTTTGTCAATACGGCTTTTCTGACGATGGCCATTCAGGCGGGACTGACGATGGCGATCGCCAATCCGTCTCAGGATTTACTTGTAAACTGTGCAATGGCTTCCGATCTGTTGCTGCACAAAGCGAATGCTGACATCAGATATATTGAGCGGATGAATGACTGGAAAGCGTCCCGGCCGCAGGAGAGTATGCGGAGCGTTCCGGTGACGGCTTCGGGGCCGGACAGAAGTGAGAAAAAAACGGCAACTGCAGCGGGGGAAGCCGCAGGCCCGGCAGACCATGTGAGGGAAGCCGTTTTAAAAGGAAATAAACGTAATATTGTAGAATTAACAAAGTCAGCTCTGGAATCCGGGCTGGAGGCAAAGCAGATTCTTGACAATGCGTTGTTGCCTGGCATTAATGAAGTGGGCGAGTTGTTTGACAGCGGAAAATATTTCCTGCCGCAGCTGATTGCAGGGGCGGAGGCGATGAAGCTGGCGATCGAATATCTGGAGCCACTATTATTGAAGGCAAGGGGACAGGAGGCGTTGCCGACTGTTGTGATCGCAACCGTAAAAGGGGACATTCATGATATTGGCAAAAATCTTGTGGCGCTTATGCTGAAAAATTACGGATTTCAGGTCATTGACCTTGGCAAAGATGTGCCGAAGGAGACGATTGTGGAGGAAGCGGAGAGACATCACGCCAGTGTGATTGCGCTTTCGGCTCTGATGACGACGACAATGCAGGAGATGCGCAATGTTATCGCCTATGCCAGAGAGAAAGGCAGCAAAGCGAAAATCATTATCGGCGGGGCGGTCATTACGCAGGATTATGCCGATGAGATTGGTGCGGACGGATATTCCGCTGATGCGGCGGAGGCGGTCAGGCTGACGCGGCGGATACTCGGATTAGAAAAAGGAGACAGGGGATAAGAAAATGAACGGAGCAGATGCAATGATCAAATGTCTGGAAGCCGAAGGCGTAGATATCGTGTTTGGCTATCCGGGAGTGGCGATATGCCCATTTTATAACAGTATATTACAGTCACCGGTCAGGAGTGTTCTCATTCGGACAGAGCAGAATGCCGCTCATGCGGCGAGCGGTCTTGCGAGAGTGACAGGAAAGGCAGGTGTCTGTGCGGTTACAAGCGGTCCCGGTGCGACCAATCTATTGACCGGCATTGCGACCGCCTTTGCAGACAGCATTCCGCTGATCTGCATCACAGGACAGGTAAACAGTGGACTCCTTGGCTCAGATGTATTCCAGGAAGCAGACATCACCGGCGCTGCGGAATCGTTTGTCAAGTATAGTTATCTCGTAAAGGATGCGGAGCAAATTCCGCGTATTTTTAAGGAAGCATTTCATATTGCCACGACCGGGCGAAAAGGTCCGGTATTGATCGATGTGCCGATTGATATACAGAATGCGCCGGTCAGACAGTTTATCTATCCGGAGGAAGTCAATCTGCGGACTTATAAACCGACGGTAAAGGGACATGCGGTACAGATTCAGAAGGTAGTCGGAGAGCTGGAGAAAGCGAAACGGCCGATTCTCTGTGTGGGCGGCGGCGTTCTGCTCAGCGATGCCAGAGAGGAGCTGCAGGCATTTGCACAGCAGTACAGGATTCCCGTTGTCTCGACGATGATGGGTATCAGTGCCATGCCGACCGAGCATCCGCTCTACTTCGGTATGGTAGGCAATAACGGGAAGCCCTGTGCCAACCGGGCCATGAATGAATCGGATATGCTCATCATGGCGGGCGCCCGTGTGGCGGACCGGGCGGTCAGCCAGCCGGATCTGATCACGGAAAATAAAGTGCTCGTACATATTGATGTGGACCCGGCGGAAATCGGTAAGAATGTAGGACCTACGATTCCGCTCGTCGGAGACATTAAATGTATTTTTGAAGATTTTATGAATCAGGAAGCACGCGGCGATCACGAAGAATGGATTGCACTGTTAAACGATTATCGGCTGACTATGTGTATCAACAGACATCCCGATCCGGCCTATGTGGACCCGGCGACGCTGATCCGCCTGCTCTCGGAGAAGATGGAGGAGACGGCAGTCTATGTGGCGGATGTCGGTCAGAATCAGATCTGGTCGTGCGGGTATCATGTCGTTAAGAAAGGGCGTTTTCTCACTTCCGGTGGTATGGGGACGATGGGGTATTCCATTCCGGCCGCTATGGGAGCAAAATTGGGAGATCCTTCGAGACAGGTCATTGCTGTCTGTGGGGACGGTTCTTTTCAGATGTCAATGATGGAGCTGGCGACGATGCGGCAGCATAATGTGCCGGTGAAGATTATTGTGCTGAAAAACAATTACCTGGGCATGGTGCGGGAGTATCAGCATTATACGTACAAAGACCATTACTCTGTCGTCGATCTGTCAGGCAGTCCTGATCTGGAAAAGCTGGCGTCGGCTTATGAACTCCCCTTTATCCGGCTTACCAATATGGATGGGGCGGAGGAAGCGGTCGACAGATTCCTGCAGGGCGACACTTCTGTTTTGATGGAATGTCTCATAGATCCGATGGATCTGGTAAAATAGGAGGAACACAGTGATGAAAAGAATCTATTCTGTTCTTGTGGAGAACCGTTCCGGTGTACTGTGTAAGGTGGCCGGACTCTTTTCCAGAAGATGTTTTAATATTGACAGTCTCGCCGTAGGAGAGACCGATGATCCGGCAGTGTCCTGTATGACGATTGTCAGCAGCGGAGATGAGAGGACGATCGAGCAGATTGAGAAACAGTTAAATAAAAAGCTCGATATTATCAAAGTGAAGACTTTTGACGAGTCCCAGAGCATCAGCCGGGAGCTGATGCTTGTGAAAGTGAAATTTAACAAGGGAAACCGAAGGGACATTATGGAGACTTGCGAGATCATGAAAGCACAGATTGTGGATATGTCGAAAAATCATATGATGATACAGATCTGCGATGTGCCGGAACGGACAGCTCTCCTGATTACGCTGCTGCAGTCGATCAGTATCGTCGAAGTGGCGCGGACCGGGACGCTGGCACTGCCAAAATGCAGCGAGGTCTTATAATTACAGGATTGTCTTGTGTTAATTACAAAGCATAGTACAGAACGGTATTATAATGGTGTGTTATAGCAGGCATTCCACAGACGCATACATTGACAAAGAAAATATTTGTTGTTAGAATGGGTAACATGAAGCGTGAGGATGTCTTTGTGCGACGGTCATTTGTGTGTAATAAAAAGAAAAAGAGGAGTCATTATGAATAAGAAAGTATTTCAGCTTCTGGTAGATAATACGTCCGGTGTACTCAGCCGGATCTCCGGCCTTTTTTCGAGACGGGGTTATAATATCGAGAGCATTACCGCAGGCGTGACTGCGGACCCGAGATATACGAGGATTACGATCGTGGCCAGCGGGGATGATGAGATTCTGGAGCAGATTGAGAAACAGGTTGCCAAACTCATCGATGTACGGGATATTCGGGAGCTGAAACCGGAAAAGAGCGTGTACCGGGAACTGGCGCTGATCAAGGTCAAGGCGACTGCAGCCGAGCGGGAAGGGGTGATCGGCGTCACTGATATTTTCCGTGCCAAGATCATTGATGTGTGTAAAGAAAGTCTTACGATTGAGTTGACCGGAAATCAGGCGAAGATTGAGGCGTTTTTAAGTCTGCTCGACGGGTATGAGATACTGGAGCTGGCGAGAACGGGAATTGCGGGCCTTGGCCGCGGGGTTGAAGACGTCGTATATATAGAAGATTAGACCGGAAAAAGGACAAAATCCTTTTTGCACAATATATATTACCGTATTAAGAAAACGATGGAGGAAGAGAAAATGGCAAACATTTATTATCAGGAAGATTGTAATCTTTCTTTACTGGAGGGAAAGACAATCGCAATTATCGGTTATGGCAGTCAGGGACATGCACATGCACTGAATCTGAAAGAGTCCGGCTGTCATGTTATCATTGGCCTTTACAAAGGGTCCGGATCATGGGAAAAGGCACAGGCGCAGGGCTTCGAAGTGTATACTGCAGCAGAAGCCGCAAAGAAGGCCGACATCATCATGATCCTGATCAATGATGAGAAACAGGCGGATCTTTATAAAAATGACATCGAACCAAATCTGGAAGAAGGCAATATGCTGATGTTTGCCCATGGATTTAATATTCACTTTGGCTGTATCGTACCGCCAGCGAACGTCGATGTGACGATGATCGCACCGAAAGGTCCGGGACATACGGTACGCAGCGAATATCAGGCCGGCAAGGGTGTGCCCTGTCTGGTAGCTGTGGAACAGGATTATACAGGAAAAGCAAAGGATATGGCGCTTGCCTATGCACTTGGCATTGGCGGGGCGAGAGCAGGCGTACTGGAGACGACCTTCCGCACCGAGACCGAGACCGATCTGTTCGGTGAGCAGGCAGTTCTCTGCGGTGGTGTCTGTGCATTGATGCAGGCAGGATTTGAGACGTTGGTGGAAGCGGGCTATGATCCGAGAAATGCCTATTTTGAGTGTATCCATGAGATGAAACTGATCGTAGATCTCATCTATCAGTCAGGGTTCTCAGGAATGCGGTATTCCATTTCCAATACGGCGGAGTACGGTGACTATATCACAGGGCCTAAGATTATCACAGAAGATACAAAAAAGGCAATGAAAAAGATCTTATCTGATATTCAGGACGGTACGTTTGCCAAAGATTTCCTGCTCGACATGTCTCCGGCTGGAAAGCAGGTACATTTCCGTGCGATGAGAAAGAAAGCGTCCGAGCATTCATCGGAGGTAATCGGCGAAGAAATCAGAAAGCTGTACAGTTGGAGTGATGAGGACAAACTGATCAATAACTGACAGGGGATTGTCTGAGAATGACATCAATATAAAAAGAACCGCGTATACGCGGTTCTTTTTATATTGCCTGCATCCGTTCTAGCGTTTATAAAAATCTTTGATCCGATCCAGTCTTGCGTGCATGTTCTGCAGTAATAAATCAGCGACAGTGAGAGCGGCCATGGCTTCCACGACGACGACTGCCCGCGGAACAATGACGGGATCATGACGACCTTTGATCTGCACGGTTATATTTTCCCCGTCTTTGTTTACCGTCTCCTGCTCCTGAAAGATGGAAGGCGTCGGTTTTATATAAGCCCGAAGGATAACAGAAGAACCATCGCTCATGCCGCCGAGAATGCCGCCGGCATGGTTTGATTGTTTTTCTACGCTGCCGTTTCTCATAATAAAGGCGTCATTGTTTGCGGAACCTTTTGCCTGTGCAGCCCGAAAGCCGTCCCCAATTTCAAAGGCTTTGACGGCGCCGATGGAGAGAATGGCCTTTCCGAGGCAGGCGTCCAGCTTGTCAAAGACGGTTTCTCCGATACCGGCCGGCAGACCGTCGATCAGGCATTCGATGACGCCGCCTGCCGAATCTTTCTCCAGCATACAGTTTTGCAGCCAGACTTCAGCCTTTTTACTGCTCTCATAGTCCGGCATAGCCGTAGGTGTCTGCAAGACAGCGTCTCTGTGATAGCAGCCGTCAGGAACTGTCACCGGGCCGATAGCCTTTGTGCAGGCACAGACGGAGATGCCGAGTTCGTTGAGGAAAGAGAGGGCTACGGCACCGGCTGCCACTCTGCCCGCAGTTTCTCTGCCGGAGGAACGGCCGCCGCCACGATAATCCCGGAATCCGTATTTGGCGTCAAAGGTAAAGTCAGCATGGCCGGGCCGGTAATAGGAAGCGATCTCGCTGTAATCTTTTGACTTTTGAGAGGTGTTTTCGATCATCAGTGAGATCGGCGTTCCGGTTGTGCGTCCCTCAAAGACGCCGGATAAGATCCGTACCTGGTCGGCTTCCTTTCGCGGGGTGGAGATGTCTGTCTGTCCCGGTTTGCGCCGGTCGAGATAACGCTGTATTTCATGTTCCGTCAGGAGCAGTCCTGCCGGACAGCCGTCAACGACGGCGCCAAGCGCGGCGCCATGCGATTCGCCCCATGTCGTTACTGTAAAACATTTTCCAAATGATGAGCCTGCCATTTTTCTTTCCTTTCTTATATCTGGTGTGCTGTCTGGTGTGTTTCTTGGCACCCGAATCCGATACGATAAAAACAGTATAAAGAAAATATTATCATTTCACAAGGGACAAATTTTCTCTCCGGTCTTTGTGCTGTGGGCAGAGAAATGAGATGCCTGGAAATATATTTTTGAAATATACAAAAAAAGGATTGAGAAAAGAGACAAAGATGTGCTAATATTACTCTGTACGAAAGTACCACTGATGAGGAAGAACTATGATGCAGACATTGAAGGAAAATCCGGTTTCCCGGTATATGAAATTGATAAAAAAGAAAAAATGGGCCAGATGGGTTCCGAGTCCGTTTCTCTATATTATGGCAGTCATTGCTTCCATTCCGGCTTATTTCGCTTCTAACAGTAAGAAATATGCCTGTATGATCGTGGTGTTTCTTTTCTTTGTGATGAGTAGCAGTTTCTCTTTTCCAATCTTTGAGGATATGGAACTGACGGAGAAAACGATGTTATATGAGGAGACCGACCGCATGGAATTAGCCGTTGCGGAAGAGCGTCCGGATACCGGCCCGGCGGACGACAGTTCCTTTGCCGCCAGTGAGATTCTGGACGACGCGGACGTGCTCGACGGCTACGAAGATACGGAGCTGGAAAATATGGAGGACATCGACAAATATACGCTGGATGAGATTTTGGAGGAAAACGGCGCTGCAGCGGAAGAGTCAGATGCTTCCGGCGGCGGGCAGGTGTCTCTGGATGAAGTTGTGTTTGACAAAGATGACTGGAGACTCTTGCTGATCAATAAGCAGCATCCGATTCCGGAAGACTATACGTTTGAACTGGGTACGATCAAAGGCTCCATGAAGTGCGATGAGCGGATCATTGAGGATCTTCTGGCGATGCTGCAGGCTGCGAAAAACGATGGCATTGATCTTGTCATCTGTTCCCCATACCGGGATCTGAACCGCCAGCAGGTACTTTTCAACCGCAAGATCAAGGCCTATATGGGGAAGGGCATGAGTTATATGGAAGCTTATAAAGTTTCTTCCCAGGCAGTTACGGTACCGGGGGCCAGTGAGCACCAGATCGGTCTTGCGCTGGATATTGTGTGTGACAGTTATTATTCCCTGAATGAGGGATTCGGAGATACGGAAGCGGGCAGATGGCTGGAGGAGCACAGCTGTGAATATGGATTCACTTTACGCTATCCGAAGGGCAAGGAGTACATAACAAGTATTGAATATGAACCGTGGCATTTCCGGTATGTGGGTAAGGAAGCAGCTACGGTGATGAAAGAGAAAGGAATCTGTCTGGAAGAGTTTATAGACAGTCTGTAATGATATGGAACAGAAAAAGTATCGTCTGTTAAAGCAGGAGGGGCGTGCCAAGCGTGGAGAATTTCATACCGTGCACGGCACAATCCAGACCCCCGTATTTATGAATGTGGGGACTGCGGCGGCAATTAAGGGCGCAGTTTCCACACGTGATCTGGAAGAGATCGGAACGCAGGTGGAGCTCTCGAATACGTATCATCTTCATGTGCGTCCGGGAGACGCCGTGATCAGGCAGCTTGGAGGTCTGCACCGGTTTATGTCGTGGCAGAAGCCAATCCTCACTGATTCCGGCGGGTTTCAGGTATTTTCTCTGGCGGGATTGCGAAAGATCAAAGAGGAAGGTGTATTCTTTCATTCTCATATTGATGGCAGAAAGATTTTTATGGGACCGGAAGAAAGTATGCAGATTCAGTCAAATCTGGCGTCCACGATTGCGATGGCTTTTGACGAGTGTCCGTCAAGTAAGGCGGACCGTTCTTATGTACAGGCTTCTGTCGACCGGACGACGAGATGGCTCATCCGCTGCCGGGATGAGATGGCAAGGCTGAATGGTCTGGAAGATACGTTAAACAGGGAACAGATGCTGTTCGGTATTAACCAGGGCGCTGTCTTTGCGGATATTCGTGTTGCACATGCCAGGGCGATCGCGGAGCTTGATCTGGATGGTTATGCGGTCGGCGGTCTGGCGGTCGGCGAGACGCATGAGGAGATGTATTATATTCTGGAGGAGACGGTTCCCTGTCTGCCGGTAGATAAGCCAACTTATCTGATGGGGGTCGGTACACCGGCCAATATACTGGAAGGGGTGGAACGGGGAATTGACTTCTTTGACTGTGTCTATCCTTCCCGCAATGGTCGCCATGGCCATGTATATACGAACGAGGGAAAGCGTAATTTGTTTAATGCCAGATATGAACTGGACGATCGTCCGATCGAAGAGGGATGTCAGTGTCCGGCGTGCCGGCGCTATTCAAGGGCTTATATCCGGCATCTGCTCAAGGCGAAGGAGATGCTTGGCATGAGGCTCTGTGTGCTCCACAACCTTTATTTTTATAACACGATGATGACAGAGATCAGAGATGCACTGGACGCAGGAAATTTTGCCGGGTATAAAAAAACGAAGCTGTCAGGGATGCAGCAGGAAAGCGATTCATAGGGAAATTCTGAACAATCTGTAGAATATGTACAGAAAAGACTTGATGGATGGTTCATTTTTATGTATGATATTCGTTAGATTGTTTATGATCAGGAGGAAAAGAAATGGGAATGTTACTGACAGCAGCAGATACACAGGGAACGGGAATGTTTTGGGTTTTATATATTCCGTTGCTGATCGCGCTTTTTTATTTTATGGCGATCCGCCCGCAGAAAAAGGAGCAGAAAAGACTGAGCGCCATGCTCTCCACACTGGAGATCGGCGACAGCATTCTGACGACGAGCGGGTTTTATGGTATTGTGATTGATATTACCGATGATACGGTAATTGTAGAATTTGGCAGCAACAAAAACTGCCGGATTCCCATGCAGAAATCAGCGATCTCACAGGTGGAGAAGGCATCGGAATCGTAAGAAAGATAATCAAATGAATGGTACAGAAAGGCTCCGAATATAGACTATTTGGGGCTTTCTTACATAGTGCCGTGCTGCTCTCAGTGGGCAGGGCAGAGCCCTTACCCATTGTTGGTATAACTGCGGGTTATAAAAAGCATAAACAGGATTCATTGTTATCAGACGGACAGACGTGATAAGATAGAAAGAAATATGGATGGCAAGAGAAAAGAACAGGAGTGAGGCATTATGAAATGTAAGATTGCATGTATTGCAGGAGACGGGATCGGGCCGGAAATCGTAGGACAGGCGCGGGGTGTGCTGGACAAAATCGCGGCAGTTTACGGACATGAGTTTACATACAAGGATATTTTGATGGGCGGGGCGTCTATCGATGTCCATGGTATTCCGCTGACAGACGAGGCGATCGCTGATGCGAAGTCCGCCGACGCAGTGCTGATGGGTTCGATCGGCGGGGACACTTCCAAATCTCCCTGGTATCAGCTGCCGCCGGACCGGAGACCGGAGGCGGGACTTCTGAAGATTCGCAAGGCTCTGAATCTGTTCGCGAATCTGCGGCCTGCCGTCTTATATGAGGAGCTGGCTGACGCCTGTCCGCTGCGCACGGAAGTGCGTCGGGGCGGTTTTGACATGATGATTATGCGGGAGCTGACCGGGGGGCTCTATTTCGGAGAGCGCAGGACAGTTACGGAAAACGGTATCAGACGGGCGGTCGATACGCTGACCTATACGGAGGAGGAGATCAGAAGGATCGCCGTAAAAGGGTTCGAGATCGCTGCCAAGAGAAGAAAAAAAGTGACAAGTGTTGATAAGGCAAATGTGCTTGATTCCTCCAGACTGTGGAGGGCGGTCGTTGAGGAGGTGGCCCGCGATTATCCGGAGATCACGCTGGAACACATGCTTGTGGATAACTGTGCGATGCAGCTTGTGAAAGATCCGGCGCAGTTTGATGTGATTCTCACGGAAAATATGTTCGGGGATATTCTCTCAGATGAGGCGAGTATGGTGACAGGATCAATCGGAATGCTTGCTTCCGCCAGTCTGAATGATACGAAATTTGGGTTGTATGAACCGAGCCACGGCTCTGCGCCGGACATTGCGGGACAGGATATTGCCAATCCGATCGCCACGATTCTCTCTGCATCGATGATGCTGCGGTACAGCTTTGATCTGGACCAGGAGGCGGACGCTATTGATGCAGCGGTCAGGAGAGCGCTGAAAGAGGGCTGGCGCACGGGAGATATTATGTCGGAAGGCTGCCGTCAGATTGGCTGTAGTGAGATGGGACATATCATTACGGAATATATAACAAATCGTATTTCATAAGAAAGTTGAGACAGAGGGGACAGGAGGAAACAGAGATGAGAAGTGATTCAGTGAAAAAGGGAGTACAGCAGGCGCCTCACAGAAGCCTGTTCAATGCGCTTGGATATACGGAAGAAGAGCGGGAGAGGCCGTTGATCGGTATTGTCAGCTCTTATAACGAGATTGTTCCGGGACATATGAATCTGGACAAGATCGTGGAAGCAGTCAAAATGGGAGTAGCTATGGCGGGCGGTACGCCGGTCGTATTTCCGGCAATCGCTGTATGCGACGGAATTGCCATGGGGCATATCGGTATGAAATATTCTCTCGTGACCAGAGATCTGATCGCAGACAGCACGGAATGTATGGCGATGGCACATGGTTTTGACGGGCTTGTGTGTGTGCCGAACTGCGACAAAAATGTGCCGGGGCTTTTGATGGCGGCGGCGAGAATCAATATTCCGACGATCTTTGTCTCCGGCGGTCCGATGCTGGCAGGGCGCGTAAAAGGACAGAAGAGAAGTCTCTCTTCCATGTTCGAGGCGGTCGGCAGTGTGGCCGCGGGGACGATGACGATGGATGAGCTGGCCGAGTTCGAGGAAAAGGTATGTCCGACATGCGGCTCCTGCTCCGGTATGTATACGGCAAATTCCATGAACTGTCTGACAGAGGCGCTCGGCATGGGCCTGAAAGGCAATGGTACGATTCCGGCCGTCTATTCGGAGCGGATTCGTCTGGCAAAACATGCCGGTATGCAGATTATGCAGCTTGTAAAGGAGCAGATCAGGCCGCGGGATATTATGACGGAAAAAGCATTTCTGAACGCGCTGACCGTGGACATGGCGCTTGGATGTTCCACGAACTCCATGCTGCATCTGCCGGCGATCGCGCATGAGGCAGGGGTAGAGCTGAATCTTGATATTGCCAATGAACTGTCTTCGCGGACACCGAATCTGTGCCATCTGGCGCCGGCGGGACCGACATATATGGAGGACTTGAACGAAGCTGGCGGCGTCTATGCCGTGATGAATGAACTGACAAAGCGGGAACTGCTCCATACGGATCTGATCACAGTCACGGGCAAAACGATCGGAGAAAATATTGCCGGCTGTGTCAACAGAGATCCCGAAGTTATCCGGCCGATTGACAATCCTTATTCGGAGACGGGCGGCATTGCGGTGCTCAAGGGTAATCTGGCGCCGGATTCCGGCGTTGTCAAGCGTTCCGCTGTCGTGCCGGAGATGATGGTGCATGAAGGCCCGGCAAGAGTGTTTGACTGCGAGGAGGACGCTATCGAGGCGATTACCGGAGGAAAAATCAAGGCGGGAGACGTCGTTGTCATCCGCTATGAAGGACCGAAAGGCGGTCCCGGAATGCGGGAGATGCTCAATCCGACCTCGGCCATTGCAGGCATGGGACTTGGTTCCAGTGTAGCGCTGATCACAGACGGACGGTTTTCCGGGGCCTCGAGAGGCGCCTCCATCGGTCATGTGTCTCCCGAAGCGGCAGTTGGTGGTCCGATCGCGCTTGTGGAAGAAGGGGACATCATCAGCATCAATATTCCTGAAAATACGCTGCAGGTAAACGTATCTGCGGATGAGATGGAAGAGAGAAGAAAAAAATGGCAGCCAAGAGAGCCAAAGATCACGACCGGATACTTGTCAAGGTATCGGGAACTTGTGACGAGCGGTAACAGAGGCGCGATTTTGGAAGTAAAAAAGGCCGACTGACCGTCCGGAAGAGAAATTGACTGCTTTACAGCTCAATTAAGTGTGGAAAGTCGTGAGGGTGCGATTCTTTTATAACAGGAGGAGACAGGAATGCAGCTGACAGGTGCGCAGATCGTGATCGAATGCCTGAAGGAACAGGGTGTGGATACTGTGTTCGGGTATCCCGGCGGGACGATCTTAAATATATATGATGCGTTATATCAACAAAAGGAAATCAACCATATTCTCACATCCCATGAACAGGGAGCGGCTCATGCCGCTGACGGCTATGCGCGGGCAACCGGAAAGGTAGGCGTCTGTATGGCGACGAGCGGACCGGGAGCGACCAACCTTGTCACCGGTATTGCTACCGCTTATATGGACAGTGTGCCGGTTGTGGCGATCACGGCCAATGTTAATCTGCCGCTTTTGGGGAAGGATACGTTTCAGGAGGTGGACATTGCCGGGGTAACGATGCCGATCACAAAGCATGGTTATATCGTGAAAGACGTGAAGATCCTCGCACAGACGATCCGCAAGGCTTTCCAGATAGCCGGCTCGGGGAGGCCCGGCCCGGTACTTGTGGACATTACGAAAGACGTAACGGCTGCGCTCTGCGAATATGAGCCACAGGCGCCGGAAACAGTCCAGGCAGAGGAACGGAGCAATAAGTTTACCGATGCGGATATCGAGGCTGCGGTGCAGCTGATCCGCAAAGCGCAGCGTCCGTTTATTTATCTGGGCGGCGGCGCCATTATTTCAGGTGCCTGTGACGAAGTGCGGACGTTTGCGAAAAAGATCGATGCTCCGGTGTGCGATACGCTAATGGGCAAGGGCGCGTTCGACGGCAGAGATGAGATGTATACCGGTATGATCGGGATGCACGGCACGAAGACTTCCAATCTGGGTGTCAGTGCGTGTGACCTACTGATTGCGCTGGGTGCCCGGTTTTCCGACCGCGTTGTTGGTGATTCCAAAAAATTTGCTTCCAAAGCGAAGATTCTGCACATTGATATTGATGCCGCAGAAATCAATAAAAATATTAAGACTGAGGCATCGGTCGTCGGCGATCTGAAGTCGGTGCTGTCGATTTTAAATGAAAGACTTGACCAGATGAGTCATCCTGATTGGCATGCTCATATTCTGGATCTGAAAGAGCGGTTTCCACTCAGATATGATGACAGTGCGCTTTCCTGTCCGTATATCATGGAAGAGATCGACCGCATTACAGAGGGCAGGGCAATCATCTCCACAGATGTCGGGCAGCATCAGATGTGGGCAGCTCAGTATTATAAATATACGGAGCCGAGGAGCTTTTTGTCTTCCGGCGGTCTGGGTACGATGGGATACGGACTTGGCGCCTGCATCGGGGCGAAGGCTGGCCGGCCGGATAAAATATGTATTAATATTGCGGGCGACGGGTGCTTCCGCATGAACTTAAATGAGCTGGCGACTGCCAGCAGGTATGGGATTCCCATTATACAGGTCGTAATTAACAACCATGTGCTGGGCATGGTACGGCAGTGGCAGACATTATTTTACGGGCAGCGGTATTCGCAGACTGTTCTGGAAGATAAAGTCGACTTCTGCAAGGTGGCGGAAGGTCTTGGCTGCAAGGCGATCCGCGTGACGAAGAAGGAAGAGGTCGGGCCGGCTGTCAGGGAGGCGATCGCACTGGGCGGTCCGGTCGTGATCGAGTGTGTGATCCCGAAGGATGACAAAGTGTTCCCGATGGTATCTCCCGGCACGGCGATCAGCGAAGTGTTTGACGGAGAGGATCTGAAAGAAAGAGACCAGGGTGATACGGAATAGCGGGTTGACGCATTGCTTTTTTGCATGTAGAATAAGATTTGTTGGATTTTAAGCGTTATCATGTGAGGAGGAAGATTCATGTCCAGAGTGTACAATTTTTCGGCAGGTCCGGCTGTTCTGCCCGAAGAAGTATTGAAGGAAGCAGCGGAAGAAATGTTGGATTACAGGGGAACCGGAATGTCGGTCATGGAAATGAGTCATCGATCCAAGGCCTACGATACCATCATCAAAGAGGCGGAAGCGGACCTTCGAGAGTTGATGAACATTCCCGATAATTATAAAGTGTTGTTCTTACAGGGGGGCGCGAGCCAGCAGTTCGCGATGATCCCCATGAATCTGATGAAAAACAAAGTTGCGGATTATATCGTTACCGGACAGTGGGCAAAAAAGGCATATCAGGAGGCCAGCCTGTACGGAAAGGCAAATAAGATCGCTTCCAGTGAAGACAAGACATTTTCTTATATTCCGGACTGTTCCGACCTTCCGGTGTCCGAAGATGCGGACTATGTATACATATGTGAAAATAACACGATCTATGGAACGAAATTCAAAGAGCTTCCAAATACAAAAGGAAAGACACTCGTGGCGGATGTCTCTTCCTGCTTTTTGTCAGAGCCCGTGGACGTGGAGAAATACGGCCTGCTCTATGGCGGGGTACAGAAAAATATCGGCCCGGCGGGTGTTGTCATTGTTATCATCAGAGAAGATCTGATCTCGGAAGAGACACTTCCGGGGACGCCAACGATGCTGAAGTATAAAACACATGCCGATGCGGACTCGCTTTATAATACACCGCCTGCCTATGGTATTTACATTTGCGGTAAAGTGTTTCAGTGGCTGAAGAAGATGGGTGGTCTTTCGGCCATGAAAGAGAGAAACGAGAAGAAAGCAGCTATCTTGTATGACTATCTCGATGAGAGCAGTCTGTTTTGCGGCACAGTGGAGAAAAAGGACCGTTCACTCATGAATGTACCTTTTGTCACAGGCAGTGAAGAGCTGGATGCCAAATTCGTGAAAGAGGCAAAAGCGGCCGGATTTGAAAATCTGAAGGGACACAGAACGGTGGGCGGTATGCGTGCCAGCATTTATAATGCCATGCCGATCGAGGGCGTGGAAGCGCTTGTGGAGTTTATGAAAAAATTCGAAAAGGAGAATTCATGATGTTTCAGTATTATTGCCTGAATCCGATTGCCAAAGCAGGACTTGACCGGTTCAGAGAAAATTTTCAGGAGACGAAAGAGATCGGAGATGCACAGGGGATTCTTGTCAGAAGCGCATCAATGCACGAGATGGAGCTTTCCGATCACCTGCTCGCCGTTTCCAGAGCCGGTGCGGGAGTAAACAATATTCCGCTTGATAAATGTGCTGAAAAAGGTGTGGTCGTATTCAACTCGCCGGGAGCCAATGCAAACGGTGTCAAGGAGCTTGTGATCGCAGGTATGCTCCTCGCTTCCAGAGACATTGTCGGCGGCATTGAGTGGGTGAAGACACAGACCGGGAACGAAGATGTCGGCAAGGCAGCGGAGAAAATAAAGAGTCAGTTTGCAGGTACGGAAATAGAGAATAAGAAGCTCGGTATCATCGGGCTGGGGGCGATCGGGGTGAAAGTGGCCAATGTGGCGAAGCACCTTGGGATGGAAGTATATGGCTATGATCCTTATGTGTCGGTCGATGCAGCCTGGAATCTGAGCCGTGATGTCAGACATGTGCTCAATGTAGATGAGATTTATACGGACTGTGATATTATCACGATCCATGTGCCGTTGCTGGATTCCACAAAAGAGATGATCAATGAAGAGGCGATTGCCAAAATGAAGGATGGCGTGATCCTGCTCAATTTCGCGCGTGATCTGCTTGTGGATGAAAAAGCGGTGCTGGCCGCTATCAAGAGCGGTAAAGTGAGAAAATATGTCTCTGATTTTGCCAATGCGACGACGGTCGGCCAGGAGGGATGCATCGTGATTCCCCATCTTGGCGCTTCCACGGAAGAGTCTGAGGAAAACTGTGCAAAGATGGCAGTCAAAGAATTGATGGAATACCTTGAAAACGGCAATATCAGAAACAGTGTCAACTATCCGAACTGTGACATGGGCGCCTGTGACAAGGCGGGGCGTGTTGCGATCTTCCATAAAAATGCAACTAAGATGATTGCCAGATTCTCCACGATCTTTGGCGATAACAGCATCAATATCGCCAATATGATCAACAAGTCGAAAGGGAATGTGGCGTACACGATGCTCGATGTGGAGGAGCCTGTGACAGAAGAGATCGTGGAGACGCTGAAAAACATACCGGGCGTGTTCCGGGTGAGAGTCGTCAGATAACGACTCTAATGTGATTTGTAAATATCGTCCTGTACCATATCAAAGTCCAGATAATCTTCCTTGAACTGTTGTGCATTTTTCACGGAAAATTCACTGGCGAGATCCATATATTCAATAAAAATATCCTCCAGAGGGCGTCCCTGCTCGGCGGCGATCGTTTTCATGATCGGTTTTAATTTTTCAAGCTGCACGGAGACAGGCGTCTTCTGGGGATCAAGATCTCCCATCACCTCTTCCGCATACTGGTTGATGCGATTTAACATAACTTCCTGTTCTTTTGTCATAGTTCTGCTTCCTTTCCCTTTTTATTCTGAATCCGAAGTATGAATCGACACAGTAGAACAAGGAGCGGAACAAAAACGTTTTGCGCTCCGGTCTTCCTGTGTTCATTGATACTTGCAATTATTTTAGCACCGCTTTTTTTTTCTGTCAAAACGAATTGTTTTCCGGCGTTGTATTTGATAAAATAAAATGTATATGATACATACAGCACATACTACAGAATATTGAGAATGCGAGGAATTTTAAAATGGCTGATATCAAACCTTTTTGTGCGGTCCGCCCGAGAGAAGGACTGGAGGATCAGATCGCCGCACTTCCCTATGATGTATACAGCCGCAGGGAGGCGCTGGAGGAGACGAGAAATAATCCGCTCTCTTTTTTACGGATTGACCGGGCAGAAACACAGTTTCCCGAGGATATGGACATGTATGCAGCCTGTGTCTATGAAAAGGCCAGGGCGCTGTTACAGGAAATGACAGACAGCGGGCAGTTTGTAACAGAGGACCGGCCATGTTATTACATATATGAACTGACGATGAACGGACGGACGCAGACAGGCATTGCCGCCTGTGCCAGTGTCGATGATTATGAGAATGAGGTTATCAGAAAACATGAAAACACAAGAGCGGAGAAAGAAGCGGACCGGATCTGCCATGTGGATGTGTGCAGTGCGCAAACAGGGCCTATCTTTCTCGCCTATCGTTCCAGGGAACAGATCGACCGGCTCGTGGAAGAGATCAAAAAAGAGAAACCGCTCTATGACTTCATTTCCGCTGATAGTATCTGCCATCGGGTATGGAGAGTGGCAGATGCGGAAAAGATTACTGATATAAGGGAAAACTTCAGGCAGATTCCAGAAATTTATATTGCTGACGGACATCACCGGTGTGCCTCCGCCGTCAAAGTGGCGCAGCGCAGAAGGCAGGCTCATCCGCATTACACGGGAGAGGAAGAATTTAACTATTTTCTGTCTGTGCTCTTTCCGGACAATCAGTTGATGGTCATGGATTATAACCGGGTCGTGAAAGACTTAAACGGGTATACGAGCGGGCAGTTTCTGGAGAAGATTTCGGAAAGGTTTCTGGTTGAAAAGCTCGAACTGGAGAGAATGGGAAAAGAAGTACGCAGGCCGCAGCAAAAGGGTCAGATCACAATGTATCTGGATGAGGACTGGTACAGACTGACTTATAAAGGCGGCGATGATGCGGACCCGGTGGAAAGGCTGGATGTCTCTGTCCTTCAAAGAGAGCTGTTACACCCGCTGCTCGGCATAGAAGACCCGAAGACAGATGAACGGATCGATTTTGTGGGCGGCATACGGGGCCTTGACGAGCTGGAGCGGAGGGTGCATGAAGATTGCAGAGTGGCCTTTGCCATGTACCCGACATCGATGGAGGAATTGTTTGCGGTATCGGACGCGGGACTCCTGATGCCGCCAAAGTCCACCTGGTTTGAGCCGAAACTTCGAAGCGGAATTTTTATTCACCGGATCGAGGCATAATGAATGGGGAGAGAGCTGCGCGCAGAGGCAGCATAAGAGAGGAAGGTATCACTATGAATGATAAGTTGTACAAGGTTTTGAACTGGAGGGACATTGAGGAGATCGTTTATTCGGAGAGTGATGATCCCCACAGGCTGCTTGGCGCTCATAAAGAGGGAAATAAACTGCTTGTGCAGGCATTTTTTCCCAATGTACGGTCAGTAACGGTCCGCAGTCTGGACGGTTCCAAGGCCTATCCGATGGAATGTGTGGATGAGGCGGGGTTTTATGCTGCGCTTATTCCGGAAAAGAGTTCGTTTTCCTATGAATATCTTGTCAATGACGGAAAACGGGAACAGAAAGTCCAGGAAGTATACAATAACGCGCCGGTGATTACCAAAAAGGATACGGACAAATTTCAGGCGGGGATTCATTACACAGTCTATGATATTCTTGGTGCGCACGTGATGACGGTAAACGGTGTAACGGGTATGCACTTTGCTGTGTGGGCGCCCAATGCGCTGCGTGTCAGTGTGGTCGGAGATTTTAATCAGTGGGACGGGCGTGTCCATCAAATGCGCAGACTGTGGGATTCCGGTATTTTTGAATTGTTTTTGCCGGATGTCGGTACCGGAGAGAATTATAAATTTGAAATCAAAGTAAAAGGCGGATTGACGTATCTGAAGGCTGATCCCTATGAATTTTTCGGAGAGATGCGTCCGGGGACAGCGTCTGTGACTGCGGATATATCCGGTTTTTGCTGGGAGGACGATGAGTGGATCAGACAGCGCAAAGACAGACAGTCCAAAGAGGCTCCGATGAGTATTTACGAACTGTATCTCGGTTCTTTCAAGCGGGCTGTCAGGGCACAGGCGGAAGGAGAAGGAGAGACTGACGCTGAAGAGGAAGGGCAGGCGGCGGAGCCGGTAAATCCCTATCTGAACTATCGGGAACTTGCACCGGAGATTATTGCCTATGTAAAAAAGATGGGCTATACCCATATTGAGCTGATGCCGGTGATGGAGCATCCGTTCGACGCATCCTGGGGGTATCAGACGATCGGCTATTATGCACCGACTGCCAGATACGGGTCACCGGAAGACTTCATGTATTTTATGAATGAGATGCACAAAGCAGAGATCGGTGTGATTCTGGACTGGGTGCCAGGGCATTTCCCGAGAGATACTTACGGGCTTTCCAATTTTGACGGGACCTGTCTGTATGAGCACCTGGACCCGAGGCAGGGAGCGCATCCCGATTGGGGTACCCTTCTCTATAACTATGGCCGGCCGGAGGTTTCCAACTATCTGATTGCCAACGCCCTGTTCTGGATCGAGAAATATCATGCGGACGGGATCAGGATTGATGCCGTGGCCTCCATGCTCTATCTGGACTATGGCAAACAGGACGGACAGTGGGTGGCCAATATCTATGGCGGCAATGAAAATCTGGAGGCGATGGAGTTTTTGAAACATCTGAACTCCATGATCGGCAAGAGAGGCAAGGGGGCCATCAGTATTGCGGAAGAATCCACGGCGTGGCCGATGGTGACAGGGGCTCTTGACGAGGGAGGCCTGGGCTTTTCCTATAAATGGAATATGGGATGGATGAACGACTATCTGCAATATATCAAGTATGACCCGTATTTCCGTTCCTATCACCATGGAGAACTGACGTTCAGTATGATCTATGCCTACAGTGAAAAATTTGTACTGGAATTTTCCCATGATGAAGTTGTTCATGGGAAGGCGTCTTTGATCGGGAAGATGCCGGGAGAGCGGGAGGACAAGTTTGCCAATCTGCGCCTGACATTTGCTCATATGATCATGCACCCGGGCAAAAAGCTGCTCTTTATGGGGCAGGACATCGGAGAGTTTGATGAGTGGAATGAAGAGCGGGAAGTGGAGTGGAATCTGCTTCAATATGAAGAGCATCAGGGTGTCAATCAGCTCATGCAGGACCTGAATCATTTCTATCAGAGTCAGCCGGCGTTGTATGAGCTTGATACGGAGAGTGAAGGCTTTGAGTGGATCAATAATATTTCAGCGGACGAGTGTATGCTTGTATTCCTGAGAAAGAGCAGGAAGAAGGACGAGTGGCTGCTCATCGTGGAAAATTTTGCCAACGCGGAGTGGGATGCTCATAAAATCGGGGTACCGTTTGCCGGAAAATATAAGGAGATCTTGAATACTGACGCGCAGGTGTACGGTGGAAAGGGCCGGATTAACCCGCGGGTAAAGACGGCAAAAGAGAGTGAGTGCGACGACAGAGAGTATTCCATCACAATCAAATCAGCGCCTTTGTCGGTGCAGGTATTCTCCTGCATTCCTGAGACTGCTTCCAAAACCGTGAAAGGGGCAAAATCTGCGAAGGAAAAGAAGTCGCCGGTTGTACGCAAGAGTGTGAAGACGACAGCGCGGAAGACAAAATAAGGGTATAAAAGTCAGCAACAAAAAAAGAGCCGGTCGGTTTGATCTGATCGGCTCCTTTTATGCACAGCCCCATGCAAGGGAACTATGCCGTAAGGGCGCGCAGAGGAAACCTGCTGTTACTTGCGGTTATCGTTCCGGTAAGGCAGCAGCAGCTTATCACTCCAGTGCACTCTGAAAAACTGGATCAGCGGACCAGTGCAGAAAGCAAGGATGATTGTGCCGATGCCGATGATTTTCCACTGGATTCCGTTTTGCATACCGGTAAGAAAACCAATGGCAGAGCAGATAATATCTAGGATGATGCGGGCGATTCGAAAAGACAGTTTCCTTTTGGTGACGGCTTCTACGATGTAACCGGCCGCATCATAGGGGGACATTCCCATGTCCGCCGATATGTACAGGGCGTCTCCGATGCAGATCAGCAGTACGGCGACAGACAGCATCAGAAGGCGGACTGTTATGGTACCAAAAGTGATCTGCCATCTCGCCATCAGCCACATGACGAAGTCTGCTGTGTAGCCGACAAATACCATGTTGAAGATCGTACCAAAGCCAATAAACTGCTTTTTGAACAGAAACACAAAGATGAGAATCAGGACATTGACGATCAGCTGCAGCGTCCCGAACTGCATACCAATAAAAGAACTGATCCCCGTATTCATGGAAGTATAGGGGTCGGCACCCATTTCCACAATCTTAAAAAATCCGACGGCGATTCCGATCATGAAAATACCGATGACGACTGCCAGCCCCCTGACAAAACAGCCTTTTACCATGTGCTCTTTCATTTTTTTCTCCCTCTTTCTTTTAAAATAGCAATAGTTACAGAAATATAGCTCTTTATAATAAATAACGCACGCGACATATTACTCTCGTCAATGCGATTTTGTTTGCAGATTCAGAAAAAGGCAAATGGAATAACGTATATTACGTAACATATGATTTTGAAACGCATGATATT
Organism: Lachnospiraceae bacterium JLR.KK008; assembly: GCA_037015955.1. Lineage (NCBI taxonomy): Bacteria > Bacillati > Bacillota > Clostridia > Lachnospirales > Lachnospiraceae > Lachnospiraceae bacterium JLR.KK008. The sequence goes on along the minus strand of CP143548.1, from coordinate 1,761,087 downwards.
ATATAACGGAATGGTAATGGACAAAAAAAGAATCCCAAATACGGGATTCTTTTTTTGTCAGCCGAAAAAGGGACTCGAACCCTCGACCCCTTCATTACGAGTGAAGTGCTCTACCAACTGAGCTATTTCGGCATGGGTCATTTCAAATGAAATAACTGACTTTGTTATTATAAAGGGTATCGGAAAATTTTGCAAGCACAATTTATATTTTTATTTACATTTTATTTCGGTATTGTTGGCACATTGCCAGCATGGGAAAAAAGTGTTATACTCAAATTCACGATTCTAAAATAAGTGGCAGGTGGAAATTGTGGCGGCAAAGAAAGAGAGCGGCAAAAAACAGCAGACAGGAAGACGTAAGGGGGGACAGGCCTCGGCATCGCGGCAAACGGCAGGCAGAGTTCCGGAGAGCGGGATTCGTGACGAGATTTTTCTGATCGTGGCGCTGGCATTTGCAGTCCTTTTATTTTTGTGCAATTTTGGGGTGATTGGTCCGGTGGGAGATACGATCAGTCATATTTCATTTGGTATTTTCGGGTTGCTTTCCTATGCGGCGCCTGTGCTTATTTTTCTGGCGGTTGCCTTCCATCTTGCCAATAAGGGGGAGGGGATTGCGGCGTTCAAACTGACGGCCGGTGTGGTTTTGGTATTTTTGTTCGGCGTTGTGTTTGATATGGTCGGCGGCGCTTCTCTTGAATTGATAAAATATGATCTGAAAGCGATTTACGTGACCAGCAGTGAAGGGAAATGTGGCGGCGGGGTAGTCTTTGGCACCCTCTCTTATCTGATGAATCATTTTCTGGCAAAAACGGGGACAATCCTTGTACTGATCGTTCTGGCGATTATCTGTATCGTGATTATCACGGAGAAATCATTGCTTCGGGGTGTCAAAGCGGGAAGCAGAAGAGTATATGAGAGCGCGGTGGAAGACCAGAACCGGCGAAGGGAACGGATGGAACGGCGCCGGGAGGAACAGGAGAGACGCCGGGAAGAGGAAGAGCTTCAGAGAGAACAGGCGGAGCAGGAGCGAATCCTGCGCATGGATAAAAAAGTGACCGGCGTTATGCTGGATACGACAATCGGCAAAAAAAAGAAAAAAGATACGTCGTCGGCGCCCATATACAGGGATGACATGCACGAGATTATATTAAATGAAGAAGCGGAGACGGAAATGGAGAAGATCCGCATCCATACTGCGCGGGGAGAAGGGCAGTATTCTGATGAAATTCCTGCAGATATGGACCTTTTCAGCGAAAATCTGTCTGCGGAAGGGATTTCTGATGAGATTTATTCCGACGAGAGTTTATTGCCCCAAGGTTTTCAGAATGAGAGTTTCCAGCATCAGAGTTTTTCGAGTGAGAGTTTTCAGGATGAAAATCGCATGGGTGCCGGTTTTTCTGATGAGATACAACCGGAAGCCTCTATTTTTCAGGAGCAGGCTGTTTCCGGCGGTATGACAGAGCTGCATGTCAGCCCTTATGAACCGGAAGTGCCTGTCTCTCCGATGGGGACTGTTGCTGCGGAGATTCCTGTGGAAGAGAAACCGGCGAGGCGGGATTCTGTGGAATCGGTGTCCAGACCAGTGGCCGGCGGCCCGTCGGAGACAGTGAGAACGAAGCCGGAACGGAAAGAACCGCCGGTTGGCAGGCAGCCGTTTGCTCCGGCGAAGCGTTATGTATTCCCACCGCTTGATCTGCTGAAAAAGGGGGATAAAAAGGGTTCAGGGGATACGGCTGCCCAGCTCAGAGAGACAGCGATGCGCCTTCAGCAGACGTTACAGACATTTGGCGTGAAAGTGACAGTGACGGATATTAGTCAGGGTCCTACCGTTACCCGCTATGAACTTCAGCCGGAACCGGGCGTCAAGGTGAGCAAGATTGTCAACCTGGCGGATGACATCAAACTGAATCTGGCGGCTACGGACATTCGAATCGAGGCGCCGATTCCGGGAAAAGCGGCGGTGGGGATCGAAGTGCCGAACAAAGAAAATGCCATGGTGGCACTGCGGGATCTGCTGGAGAGTAAAAATTTTAAGGAGTTTTCTTCCAATCTGGCGTTTGCGGTCGGCAAAGATATTGCGGGGAAGACCGTAGTGACCGATATTGCCAAAATGCCGCATATGCTTATTGCCGGTTCCACCGGTTCCGGTAAGAGCGTGTGTATCAATACACTGATTATGAGCATGTTATATAAAGCCTCTCCGGAAGATGTGAAAATGATCATGGTAGATCCGAAAGTTGTCGAGCTGAGTGTTTACAACGGTATTCCGCATCTGTTGATTCCGGTTGTCACAGATCCGAAAAAGGCGGCGGCGGCGCTGCACTGGGGTGTGGCGGAGATGACGGACCGTTATAAAAAGTTTGCGGATCTTAATGTGAGGGATTTGAAAGGCTACAATAAAAAAGTGGAATCAATGACCGGAGAGGATGTGCCGGGCAAAATGCCGCAGATCGTCATTATCGTGGACGAGCTGGCGGATCTGATGATGGTGGCTCCGGGAGAAGTGGAAGAGTCGATCTGTCGTCTGGCACAGCTTGCAAGGGCGGCCGGTATCCATCTGATCATCGCCACACAGAGGCCGAGTGTGGATGTCATCACCGGACTGATTAAGGCGAATATGCCAAGCCGTGTGGCCTTTGCCGTATCGAGTGGTGTGGATTCCCGCACGATCCTTGATATGAATGGTGCGGAAAAGCTGCTCGGAAAAGGAGATATGCTATTTTATCCGCAGGATTATCCAAAGCCGGCGCGGATGCAGGGGGCCTTTGTTTCCGATAAGGAAGTGGGAGATGTTGTGGATTTCCTGAAGAACCAGGCGATCGGCAACTGTTACAGCGGTGATATAGAGGAACAGATTCAGAGTATGGGCAGCGGGGCGTCCCAGGCAGGCGCTTCCGGTGCGGAGAGAGACGAACATTTTGTGGAGGCAGGCCGCTTTGTCATTGAGAAAGACAAGGCTTCTATTGGGCTGCTTCAGCGGGCTTTTAAGATTGGCTTTAACCGGGCGGCGAGAATCATGGATCAGCTCTGTGAGGCAGGTGTCGTTGGTGAGGAAGAGGGAACGAAGCCCCGCAAAGTGCTTATGAGTATGGAAGAGTTTGAACAGTATATTGAAGAATACGTATAAGAATACGGATAGACGTATGTGTACAAAAGATTTATGCAGCAAGTTGTAACGGTATCCGGCAGAGTTTATGTGACGGCCGATATGGATCAAGGAGGAGAAAAGGATGAAAACAGATATTCAGATCGCACAGGAAGCTGTGATGGAACCCATTGTCCGGATCGGGGAACGGTTGTCCATATCGCCGGATGATTTGGAATTATATGGGAAGTACAAGGCGAAGATCTCTGACGACTGTCTGGAGAAAATAAAAGATCATCCGGATGGCAAACTGATCCTTGTGACGGCCATCAATCCGACGCCGGCGGGCGAGGGAAAGACGACGACGAGTGTAGGTCTCGGACAGGCGTTCGGAAGGCTTGGCAAAAAGGCAGTCACCGTGCTGCGGGAGCCCTCTCTCGGGCCTTGTTTTGGCGTCAAGGGCGGTGCGGCAGGCGGCGGATATGCACAAGTCGTGCCAATGGAAGAGCTGAATCTGCATTTTACAGGGGATTTTCATGCGATCACTTCCGCGAATAATCTGCTGGCGGCGGTCGTAGATAACCATATCCATCAGGGCAATGCGCTCGGCATTGATCCGGGGCAGGTCGTGTGGAAACGCTGTGTGGATATGAACGACAGAGTGCTTCGCAATATTGTAGTCGGACTTGGTGCCAAGATGGACGGAACGGTGAGGGAGGATCATTTTGTGATTACGGTTGCCTCCGAGATCATGGCTGTCCTCTGTCTGGCGGAAGATATGAAGGATCTGAAAGAGAGACTTTCGCGGATGGTTGTGGCCTATACGTACAGTGGCGAGCCGGTGACGGCGGGACAGGTACAGGCAGTGGGGGCAATGGCTGCGCTGCTGAAGGATGCGCTTTTGCCCAATCTTGTCCAGACATTGGAACATACGCCGGTGCTTGTGCATGGGGGTCCGTTTGCGAATATCGCTCACGGATGTAATTCTGTGCGGGCGACGAAGACGGCGTTGAAAATGGCGGATTATGTTGTGACAGAGGCGGGATTTGGTGCAGATCTGGGAGCGGAAAAGTTTTTTGACATCAAATGCCGGACAGCGGGACTGAGACCCGATGCAGTTGTACTTGTGGCAACTGTGCGGGCGCTGAAATATAACGGCGGCGTGCCGAAAGCGGAGCTTGGCCAGGAAAATATGACGGCTCTGCGCGCCGGTATCGTCAATCTGGACAAACATATCGAAAATCTGCAGAAATACAAGGTTCCGATTATTGTCACCTTGAATGCCTTTGTCACGGATACGGAGGCAGAGACTGATTTTGTCCGCGCTTTCTGTGAAGACAGGGGGTGTGAGTTCGCAATTTCGCAGGCCTGGGAGAAGGGCGGAGAGGGCGGCGTTGTCCTTGCGGAGAAAGTGCTGCATACGCTGGAGACAAAAGAGAGCCATTTTCAGGTATTGTATGACGAGAAACTTCCCATAAAGGAGAAAATAGAGACGATCGCAAGAGAAATCTATGGTGCGGCGGCTGTCTCTTATGCAGGGGCGGCAGAAAAGCAGATTGCCAGACTGGAGGCGGTTGGTTTTGGCAAGCTGCCTGTCTGTATGGCAAAGACACAGTATTCATTATCGGATGATCCGGAACTGCTGGGCAGGCCGGAAGGGTTCACGATGGCAGTCAGAGAGGTGTATGTGTCCGCAGGAGCCGGCTTCCTTGTAGTATTGACCGGGGCGGTCATGACAATGCCGGGACTTCCGAAAAGTCCTGCTGCCTGTCAGATAGATGTGGATGCGTCGGGGAAGATCACCGGATTATTTTAGGAGGAGAAAGTATGCCGAATATCATTGACGGAAAGGCGATTTCCGCACAGATAAAAGAAGAAGTGAAAGAACAGGTGGCCGTGCTCAGGCAGGGAGGACGGGAGATTACGCTGGCTGTCATTCAGGTAGGGACAGATCCTGCCTCCAGCGTGTATGTTTCCAATAAGAAAAAGGCCTGTGCTTATGTGGGAATCCGTTCGCTTTCCTATGAACTGGCGGAAAATACGACGGAGGAGGAGCTGCTTGCGCTGATCGGGAAACTGAATCATATGGAGGAATGCAACGGTATCCTTGTACAGCTTCCACTGCCGGTGCATATCGACGAAAATAAAGTCATCGGCGCGATCTCACCGCAAAAAGATGTGGACGGTTTTCATACGCAGAGCGTAGGGGCGCTCTGTATCGGCCAGCAAGGATTTGTGTCCTGTACGCCGGCTGGCATTATTCAGCTTTTGAAGCGTTCAGGTGTGGAAATTGCAGGCAAAGAATGTGTCGTCATAGGGAGGAGCAATATTGTAGGAAAGCCAATGGCGCTGTTGCTTCTGCGGGAAAACGGGACTGTGACTGTGACTCATTCGAAAACAGTCGGATTGAAGGAAGTATGCAGACGGGCGGACATTCTTGTCGTGGCAGTTGGCAGACCGAAATTTATCAATCGGGAATATATCAAAGAGGGCGCAGTAGTGATCGATGTGGGCATTCACAGAAACGAGGATCATAAATTGTGCGGCGACGTGGATTTTGACGATGTGAAAGACCTGTGCAGTGCCATTACGCCTGTTCCGGGCGGTGTAGGTCCGATGACGATCGCCATGCTGATGTATAACTGTCTGCAGGCGGGAAAGAACGCGTGCCCGGCCGAAGAGACTTCCGGCCTCTGATCACATCTGATAGAAAGGTATCTGATTATGAAATGTATAGAATGCGGATGTGAGCTGGAGGAGGGCAAGATGTACTGCCCGCAGTGCGGGCGTGAAGTACAGATCGTTCCTGATTTTGAACCGGAGATTGAAGAAGAAATGACCGGTGTGCTGGAGAAGATCACGGATCATCTCATTCGAAGCGAAAAGGCGGAGAAAAAGGAACGGAAGATCGAACAGGAGGAAAAACGAAGGAGCAGGATCAGCTTTTACAGTACAGTGATCGCCGCAGTTCTGGCAGGTATTGTTTTTCTTATTTTCTTCGCATCCAATCAGATGGCAACGGTGGAGACTCAGCTTGCCAGGGCGGAAAAGGCGGCGGCGGAGAAAGATTATGAGAAAGCGATTTCCTGTATGCTGAAGGCGTCGGAAATGGATGCGACCGATCTGGACATAAGAAACAGGCTGGGAGAATATTATTTGTTGGACGGACAGACCGCAAATGCCATCGCTGCATTTTATGATGTGATTCGTGCGGACCGGGAAAACGAAAACGCCTATCGGAATCTGATCGGTATTTATGAGAAAGAAAATGATTACGTGACGATCAACCAGTTAGTGCGCGACAGTGATTCTGATCAGATCGTCAATACGTTTATAAAATATATTGCCAATCCACCACAGTTCAATTACCCGCAGGGCACTTATGAGGAGCGGATTCCGCTGAAGCTGACTGCGAATACGTCGGGGACCGTATATTTTACAATGGATGGCAGTGAGCCGGATGAAAACAGTCAGGTTTATACGACACCACTTTTTCTGGACGACGGGATTTATACAGTGAGAGCATTCTTTGTCAATGAGTATGGCATTAAAAGTGAGACGGCAGTCCAGATCTATCAGATCCATTTAGATCAGGCGCATGAACCGGAAGTCAGTCTTAATTCGGGGGAATATACACAGCCGCAGATGATTACGGTGACGGTGCCTCAGGGAGAGTCTGTGTATTATACGGTGGATGGAAGCCAGCCGACAAAAGACAGCATTCTTTACAGCAATCCGATCGCTCTGCCAATCGGGGGCAGTACCTATCAATTTATCTCATACACGGAGGAGGGGACAGCCAGCGAAGTAGTGACGAGAAATTACTCTTTTGTGATGCAGTCGGAGATCGATTTGCCGACGGCAGTGAATCTGCTTGTCGTCGGTCTTGTCGAGCATGGTGTCGTCACCGATTTCAATGGCAGTGTGCCGGACAAAAAAGGAAGAAATGTTTATGTGTGCAGCAGCGCTGTCTGCATCAATGAGAGAAATTATTTTCTTGTGGTTGAATATTATGAAGACCTGCTCGGCGTGGATACGAAGACAGGAAATCTCTACTGCGTGGACGCGCAGACAGGAGAATTGTTTAAAGCCAATGTAGGGGAAGACGGATATTATTCGGTTGTCTCGTTTTGATTGGCTTGGAAATGAATAAATATACAGATGGTAAAAGTTTTTGATTGTATTTTTCGGTGAGATATTTTATCATTAAAAGATGAACGAAGGAAAACGGAGGGAAAGATCATGTTTCAAATTTTGGAAGCCAGAGAATTGACAGAAAATATCTATTCTATGGTCGTAGAAGCAAAACGGGTTGCCAAAGCCTGTTATCCTGGACAGTTTGTCATCGTGAGGATGGATGACGAGGGAGAAAGGATTCCGCTAACGATCTGTGATTATGACAGAGAGGCCGGTACCGTGACGATCGTGTTCCAGGGTGTCGGTGCCGAGACGAAACGGATGGCTGCGCTGCAGGCAGGAGATGCGTTTCATGATTTCGTAGGGCCTCTTGGCTGTGCGTCCGAGTTGATCTCCGAAGAGAAAGAATCGTTAAAAAAGAAAAGAATTTTGTTTGTGGCAGGTGGTGTGGGAACCGCTCCCGTATATCCACAGGTAAAGTGGCTGCATGAGAACGGCGTTGATGCGGATGTGATCGTCGGCGCCAAGACAAAAGATCTGCTCATTATGGAAGAAGAGATGAAAGCAGTGGCAGGAGGGCTGTATGTGACGACCGACGATGGTTCCTACGGACGAAGCGGTATGGTCACACAGACGATCCAGGATCTGGTGGAGAAAGAAGGAAAAGTCTATGATGTGTGCATTGCCATCGGTCCGATGATTATGATGAAATTTGTCTGCAAGCTGACAGAGCAGTTACATATCCCTACGGTTGTCAGTCTCAACCCGATTATGGTGGACGGAACGGGCATGTGTGGTGCCTGCCGTGTGACAGTAGGCGGAGAAGTGAAGTTTGCCTGCGTGGACGGACCGGAGTTTGACGGACATAAAGTAGATTTTGATCAGGCGATGAAACGTCAGCAGATGTATAAGACAGAAGAAGGAAGAGCTTTCCTGAGACAGCAGGAAGGTGACACCCATCATGGCGGGTGCGGAAACTGCGGAGGTGAAAAATAATGGACGTATTGAAAAAAGTACCGGTGCGTGAGCAGGAGCCTGCAGTACGTGCCTGCAATTTTGAGGAAGTATGCCTTGGATATGACCAGAAGGAGGCAATGGAGGAAGCGGCAAGATGTATCAACTGCAAAAATGCGCAGTGTATCAAAGGCTGCCCGGTAGCCATTGACATTCCCGGATTCATCGAGCAGGTTAAGGACGGCAATATCGAAAAAGCGTATCAGATTATCAGCCAGTCCAGCTCGCTTCCGGCTGTGTGCGGTCGTGTCTGTCCACAGGAGAGTCAGTGCGAGGGAAAATGTATCCGTGGTATTAAAGGGGAACCTGTTTCAATCGGTAAGCTGGAGCGCTTTGTAGCCGATTGGGCTGCTGAAAACAATATCAAGCCTGAAGGAGCCAGAGAAAAGAAAAACAAAAAGGTGGCGGTTATCGGTTCCGGTCCGGCTGGTCTGACATGTGCAGGCGACCTGGCCAGAATGGGATATGAGGTGACGATTTTTGAGGCGCTGCATGAGGCGGGCGGTGTGCTTGTCTATGGCATTCCTGAATTCAGACTTCCGAAAGAGAGAGTTGTACAAAAAGAGATCGACAATGTAAAAGCCCTCGGGGTTAAGATAGAGACGGACGTGATTATCGGCAAGTCGACGACGATCGATGAATTGATGCAGGAAGAGGGATTTGACGCGGTATTTATCGGTTCCGGCGCAGGGCTTCCGAAGTTTATGGGCATTCCCGGCGAACAGGCTAACGGTGTGTTTTCTGCGAATGAATATCTGACGAGAAGCAATCTGATGAAAGCATTTCGCGAGGATTCCCGGACACCGATTATGCACGGTAAAAAGGTGGCGGTAGTTGGCGGCGGCAATGTCGCGATGGATGCCGCGAGAACGGCGCTCCGTCTTGGCGGTGAGGTACATATTGTATACAGAAGAAGTGAGGAAGAACTTCCGGCAAGAGTGGAAGAAGTACATCACGCGAAGGAAGAGGGTATTATCTTTGATCTGTTGACAAATCCGGTGGAGATCTTATCCGATGAAAACGGTTGGGTCAATGGGATCAAATGTATCCGTATGGAGCTTGGCGAGCCGGATGAATCCGGAAGAAGAAGACCTGTGGCAGTACCGGGATCCGAATTTGTGATCGATGTGGACACAGTTATCATGTCTCTCGGAACTTCACCTAATCCGCTGATCTCCTCCACAACGGAAGGTTTGGAAGTTAATAAATGGAAATGTATTATTGCGGATGAGGAACACGGTAAAACAACCAAAGAGGGCGTTTACGCCGGCGGCGACGCTGTCACCGGCGCAGCTACGGTCATTCTGGCAATGGGGGCCGGAAAGGCGGCGGCAAAAGGTATCGATGAATTTTTAAGCGGCAGATAGATCACCCGGAGCGGGGACAGATTGCTTTAGGAGGGGGTTGCGATGCCTTGGTGTCCAAACTGTAAGAACGAGTATGTGGAAGGAATCAAAATATGCGCGGACTGTGGCTGCGAGTTGGTAGCGTCTCTGGAGAAAGAGGCCAGCGCTGTTATTTTCGGAGATCAGGAGCAGATGGACAGACTGTTGTCTTTTATGAAGTATAATGGTCTGACTTCACCGCGTATGCAGGAAGACAAAGCGGAACAGGTTTATGAGATTTTTGTCGCTGACGGGGAAAGAGAGCAGGCCAGACAGATTGCGCGTGTATTTTTGATGCAGGAGTCGTCCGGTCAAACGGCCGGACAGGACGAGACTGAGGAAGAACCGGCAGAGACGGGGATGCAGGAATCTGACGTCCATTCTGATGGCGAGCAGGTCAGCCGCGGCGTATACAAAGACAATGCACAGAAAGCGGAAGAATTCCGGGATTCCGGTTATACGCTCCTTGGCGTTGGCATCGTTGGCCTGGCAGTCGTCCTTCTGATGGCTGCGGGAGTGATTCCGTTTTCACTCGGCGGCATGACGTATCTTACTTATGGCGTGATGGGGACGATGTTTCTTGTCTTTGTTATAATTGGCATTCGTTCCATGCGTTCTGCCAAAGTTTACAAAAAAGAAGCATTGTCAGAAAGTAATTTAAAAGAAAAGATTATGAGCTGGTGCAGAGACAGCCTGACTGCACAGGAAGTAGACGAGACATTTTCCGGAGAGACACTTTCTGAAGAAGAGAAATATTTCCGGCGGACCGCTTTTATCAAAACAAAAATATCGCGGAAGTTTATCAATATCGAATCGGGTTTTCTCGATAATCTGATTGATGAATTTTATCCGGAATTGTTTGAAAAATGAAAATATCAGACAAACGCAGGGAGGAATATGAAGAATATTTCTTCCTTCGTTTGTTGCAGAGGAAGCTGCTGTGAAGATTACGGTGATTGGAGTCGGGAAAATAAAAGAGGCTTATTTCAGGGATGCGATAGGCGAATATACTAAACGCCTGAGCCGCTACTGTAAACTGGAATTGTGTGAGGTGGCGGACGATAAAACGCCGGATGGGGCCTCTGTAGTGATGCAGGACGCCATTTTGGAGAGAGAGGCCGGGAGGATTCTGGGCAGAATTCCGGAAGGATCTTATGTTATCGTTTTGGATATTGGCGGAAAGAAGATGGATTCTGTGGTATTTGCCAGGAAGATCGAACAGCTTGGCACGGCAGGAAAGAGCCATCTGACCTTTGTAATTGGCGGTTCTCTCGGTCTGCATTCTACTGTCAAGGAAAAGGCGGCTCTGTCTGTGAGCTTTTCGGACATGACTTTTCCGCATCAACTGATGCGGGTCATCTTGCTGGAACAGATCTACCGGGGATACCGGATCATCAGCGGAGAACCATATCATAAATAAGAGCGAAAGAGAACAGGTGTTCTTGGGAGCAATAGAGAATAAGAGTTATATTTTTAACCCCATGGGAGTTTGAGGCTTCCATGGGGTTTTACTGTTCGTGACAATAAAGTTCTTACAACATAGCTTTTGAGAGAAATGTTTTTTTCTTCTAATATTTCTGCTAAGTGAATTTTTATATCGCCATAACCATCTAAACTGACAGGAAGCTGGTGTAAAGGGTTTTCTTTCTTTGGCATGGCGACAGGATGAAAGCATACTCAGTTACAACAAAGAGCGGGAAAAACAGGTTTTCGGTTTATTGTAATTCGCCGGAAGGCTGAGTATAATAGATATAGGTAGCAGGGCTTTTGGAACATGCAGAGTTTTCCGGCATTTTTTGAAAGAAAGCAGGTGGATAAAATGGGAGACATGGAAACAAAGCAGACAAAATGGGAAGAATTAAGCATATCCAATGATTTCCTGTTTGGCAAGGTCATGCAGAATCCGGAATTGTGCAAAGAGTTATTGCAGAGGATTCTTCCGGATTTGAACATTGAACGCATTGAATATCCAGAATTACAGAAAAGTATCAACATGGATATGGATGCCCGCAGTGTGAGGCTGGATGTGTATGTAAAAGATGAGAAAGAAGTTGTTTACGACATAGAAATGCAGGTAAGCCATACAAAGGAACTTCCTAAGAGAAGCAGGTATTATCAGAGTATGATTGACCTTCAACTTATTGATAAGGGGCAGTTTTATGATGAGTTAAAGCGAAGCTATGTTATATTTATCTGTCCATTCGATTTATATGGGAAAGGACGGCATATTTATACCTTTGAAAATATCTGTAAAGAAGACGGCAGCATTTCTATGGGTGATGAGGCGGTAAAGATAGTTCTCAATGCAAAAGGAACTCTGGATGATGTGAGTGATGAATTAAAGGCGTTCCTTGATTATGTGGCAGGGAAGAAGCCGAAGGATGCCTATGTGGAGAGATTGGAAGAAGCTGTAAAAGAGGCCAAGAAGAATAGAGAATGGAGGCATGAGTATATGACGTTGTTGATGAGAGACCAGGAGAATGTGAAAAAAGGTGAGGAAATGTTGGCAGAATTAATAATACTTTTAAGTGAAGATGGACGTTTATCAGACGTTATCAAAGCATCACAGGATAAAGAGTATCGTCAGGAACTTTATGTGGAGTATCATATCATTTAAAAGCAGGGCATCACAGGGCAGAAAATTTTAATAATTTTCTGTCAATAATATAAGAAAAGGCCATTGGAGGTATGTGAGAATACCCTGCAATGGCTTTTTTGTGAATTCCCATTCCCGCCTGTGGTCGTAGGTAGGGGCTTATTATATTGCTGCAGCAATTTCTATTCACAGAGAGCTTGGTGAGATAGAAAAACAAAAATTTTTTGCGACGGATCAGAAATCAGAGCAGTTTACAGAAGCATTTATTTGTGACACAATATGGGAAAGGTGAATTTATTGCCATGTCAGTACCCTCAGTGGACAAGGAGACACACGGCGTGTGTCCCCTTGTCCACTGAGGGTACAGAAAGAAGATTACAGGATGATACAATTTTGATGCATCATGGGTTTAAAATATTACAGAGTGTGAATCGTGCATCACCAAAAGGACAGGGAATCAGAGTAAACTTGGATTGCGGAAAGGATAACATATGGACAGACATCGTGGCAGAAGAAATGTGCGAAAAATTGCATTAGCAGTATTATTGTCTGGGTTGTTCCTGATTGGATATGGTCAGACAATTCCAGCCAGGGAGACAGAGCAGGAAAACGGGGATACGCCGGAGGAGACAGCAATGGAAAATGGTGCTGCGGCGGAAACAACAGCGGAAAATGGTGCGGAACTGATATTGGCCCGTCTGATAAAAGATGAGGGGTTTCGGGATTGTGTATGGTACGAGGCGGACATAGGCAGCGAAGATACGGAGGAAACGATCCTGCGTAAACTGGATCAATGTGAACAGCTCGTATTAAAAGAGCCTGCCAGCGGCAGTTCCCTGTATTCTCTGGAGGATTTGTTTTATCTGCCCAATCTGAAAAGTCTGGTCATCGATCTGGACGCCTGGGATAATTGTGCGATTGCGGACTTTACCCCAATTACCGGACTTAGCGGACTGGAAAAGCTCTACATAGATAATCACGCCCGGCAAGAGATAGATCTTTCCTGTCTGGCGGAAATGAATCATCTCACGGAATTATATCTGCCAAATTGTCAGGTCAAAGATCTGACGTTTTTAAAAGATATGCCACAGCTGGAACGGCTGTCTCTGTATGAGACAAATGTCGATGATCTGGCTGTGTTGGAAAACCTGCAGGGACTGGTGGAGTTGGCGCTCAGCGGAAATTCCGATGTCCAGAATCTGGAAGTTGTGGGAAAACTGACCAGTCTGGAAGATCTGGGATTACAGAACTGTGGAATCCGGGATATTAGTTTTTTAAGTGAATTAACGCAGCTTCGGGGGATTAACCTGAATCATAATTCCATTACAGACTTATCTCCGTTAGCAGGTCTTACCAGATTGGAACGGCTGGGGGCGGCTGAAAATCAGATCAGAGATATTTCGTCATTGGAAAGTCTGACTAACCTGTTTGATTTGGCTTTGGACGGAAATGAAATCAGCGATATTTCCGCGCTCAGCGGCCTGACACATTTGAATCAGGCGGGGCTTTCGGACAACCTGATTTCCGATCTGTCGCCTCTGGCGGGAAAAAAGGAACTGATGTATGTTTCAGTATTCGGAAATCCCTGCGCTGATTTACAGCCTGTGTGTGAGGTACCTTTGCTTTCCTGGAAAAGTTATGAAGCGATGGATGAGAAAACAGAATATGCCGAGACGTGGATCGAAGAGCAGCATCCGGAAGTTACGGACTATACATGCATTGATTATGTGGAAGGGGATTTGAACGGGGACGGCAGAAAGGATATTGCCTTTGTAATCGATGGGACATTTGGGGATCACAAGTCTGACGAAATGTATATGGATACGCGGCGGCTGTATGTCCTGATACGGCAAAAGGACGGTTCCATGCAGGAAGTAACCGAAGTGCCTTATATAAGCGGCGGTGACGCCGGCGGAATGCAGGGAGATCCTTATTTTGGTATATTCATGGGAAACGGCAACCTGATGCTGCAGGAAGGCTGGGGGAGCAGTACAGGTATGACAGTTATGCAGATTTACAGTTATCGGAATGGAAAACTGGAGCAGACAAAGAGTATCAGTGTGGGATACAGTCATTTTGCCGATGGCTATGATGTAACCGTAACAGACGTGGAAGATGATACATGGGTGGAATATGCCATTGCCATGGATGGTTTCCGCATGGTCAGGGTTGATCTTGCAGATTCCGCGCATCCGTTTCATAAGGCGTTTCCAACTATGGATCTGTATGATGTGTCTTATTCCATCTATGATGATAAGACGGAGACAAACATCGCCGCTGTGGAGGCTCTGGATCATTTCATAAGCGCTGTGGCCGGAAATGGGGAAAAGGCGGATCTGCCTTATGCGGCATGGCAGAAGACAGGATATGAACGATTAAAAGGAGTGGAATTGCCGGATTATTATTACACTGTCCCGGGGACAGAGGAAAATGCGGCTGTAGAAGCAGACGGTGAAGCTCAGACCGGGCCATGGGAGGGAGATTTTATTTACTATGACGGTCTGATGGTCAGGGACGGACAGCTTTATCATCTCATTTGTTATCAGAAGAAAGAAGAACGTGCGGTTTATCTGCTGAATGATGACACCGGTGAAATACAGGAAGAATGATTTTTCCTGTCACAAGGCCGGGAGAACGTTGTCTAATTAAGCAGGAGGTAAAAGACGATGGATAAAATGACAAATCAGGAAGTACAGGCGCTGGTCGATCAGGCTGCCGCAGGAGACAGGAAAGCGCTTGAAACGCTTGTTTCAGGTGTACAGGACATGGTATTTAATTTATCTCTGCGGATGCTCGGGACCTTTGCAGATGCGGAGGATGCCACACAGGACATTTTGCTGAAAGTGATCACGCATCTGTCATCTTTCAGAGGTGACAGCCTGTTTACGACATGGGTATTCCGCATTGCGGCGAATCATCTGAAGAACTATAAAAAGCATATGTTTGCGCGGTTTCCGCTGAGCTTTGCGTATTATGGAGAGGATATAGAAAATGCAAAAATTGAGAATTTGCCGGATCTGACACAGGATGTGGAAAAGGAGCTGCTGGCGGAGGAGCTGAAGCTGTCCTGCACCAATGTGATGTTGCAATGTCTTGATATGGAGAGCAGGTGTATTTTCATATTGGGCACAATGTTTCAGCTCGACAGCCGCATTGCGGGGGAGATTCTGGAGATAACCCCGGAGGCGTATCGTCAGCGGCTCTCCCGGGTACGCAGAAAAATGGCGGACTTTCTTGGACAGTATTGTGGAGAATATGGACAGGGAAGATGCAGATGTAAAGAGAGAGTGAATTATGCAATACAGAGTCACAGATTAAACCCATCGCGGCTGGACTATGTAACGGCTGCGGAAATTTCCGTTCAGACAATCATGGAAGTGAAAAATGCCATGGAGGAGATCGATGAGTTATCACAGGATTTTTCGTTCTGTAAGCCCTATCAGATTCCTGAGCGCACGAAATCTCTGATACGGGAATTTTTAGATTCCACGCAGCTTTCGATTGTCAGAAATTCGTGAAGGAGATGACAGATGATGAATACACAGCTTATCATTGATTACTTATCGGCGCTTGAAAGGAATAATAATCGTGAATGGTATCATGCGAATAAAGACGACTTTAAAAAGGCAAATGCCGAATTTGAACAATTATTGCAGGCTCTGATTATGGAAATCGGGAAGTTTGACAGCAGCATTATCCATAGTAATCCGAAGGATCTTACCTTTAAGATTGTCAGGGATACTCGTTTCAGTCATGATAAATCGCCGTATCTTCCTGCGTTCCGTGCCCATATTTCTACCATGGGCAAACTGCCAGTTCCTGTCGGGTATTATCTGATGATAAAGCCCGGTAACCGCTCTTTTTTAGGAGGAGGCCTGTTTGCAGATATGTTTAAAGAGGCAACAACGATGATACGGGATTATATTGCCCGTAACGGTGAGGAATGGGAGCAGATCATACATGAACAGGAGTTTCAGAAATATTTCACCGTACAGGGAACGGTCTTAAAAAATGTTCCGGCGGGATATGAGAAAGAGCACGCACAGGCGGAATATCTGAAATATAAGAGCTGGTATCTTGAGTATGCGCTGAAAGACGAAGAAGTGAAAGATGCTGAAGCATTACCGGCAAAAGCAGCGGAACTTTTCCGGATTATGAAACCGTTTAACGATTATCTGAACAGAGCGCTTGCGGGGTTCCAGATGCCAAAAAGGCCATAGGAAAGGAGAAAACGACAAGTTTTATAAAAAATTGATTCCGCCCCGGAAAGGAACGTAGTATAATAAAGTCAGTAGCGAATCGTAAAGCAGCAGAATATAAGGAGTAATTTTATGACGCCTGACTATGTGAAACTCAATAAGAGTGATGATACGATCGATGTATGGTTTTATAACGAAAATGAAGAAGAGCTGTATCAGATCGTTCGTGAAAAAGCAGATGAGATTGAGTGGGACTGAGCCATGAGTGATTATCGATTTCAGGTAAATCTGGGCGGGATGATAGAAATTCTGTCAGATCATTTATACAGCAGTCCGGACGTGTATATCCGCGAGCTCTTGCAGAACAGTGTGGATGCCATAACAGGCAGAATGATCCAGGCGCAGGAATACAGTGAGCCGCAGGGGAAAACGCCGGACAGACAGGCACCGAAGGAAGTGCCGGGCAGAATCGTGCTGGAGATCGAAGAAGGCAGGAGGCTTGTTTTTACGGATAATGGGCAGGGACTGACGGAAGAGGAGATTCATCAGTTTCTGGCCGTCATCGGCGAGTCCTCAAAACGCGGTGTCAGAGATGAAAAGGTTTGCACTGACTATATCGGCCGGTTTGGCATAGGGCTGCTCTCCTGTTTTATGGTGTCGGATGAGATACGGATGTTGACAAAGTCATGCAAAGGAGACGCCCAGGTACTCGAGTGGAAGGGGAGACCGGATGGCACTTACACGATCAGGAAGATGGCCCGGACTTTTCCAGGCGAGGAAGCGCCTGATTATGGCACACAGGTGATACTGACGGCAAAACCGGGACGTGAAGATTACTTTACAGAAAAGGTGATCCGCAGACTGCTCACCTATTACGGATTGTTGCTGCCATTTCCGGTTATCGTGCGGACGGGGGAAAAGGAAGAGCAAATCAATCCGGTCTATCTGCCGTGGGATGGAAGAAAGACGAATAAACAGGAATTACTGCTGTTTGGACAGATGATGTTTGAAGAGCAGTTTTTGGACTGTGTTCTACTTCGAAGCGGGCAGGGGAATGTCTCCGGCGTTGCTTATATTGTAAAATACCCGGTATTGCCGTCGGCAAAAGGCAACCACCGGATTTATCTGAAGAACATGCTGCTGACAGAAAAGGGAAATGATCTGATTCCGGATTGGGCGGTCTTTACAAGATGTATCATCAATGCCACGGATCTGCGGCCGACAGCTTCCAGAGAGGGCTTTTATGTGGATGAAGTGTTGGAGCAGGCCCGGGAAGCCATCGAGGATGCACTGATCGATTATATAGCGGAAATTGCCGAGGAGAACAGGGAGCTGTTTGATACGTTCTTTCATATTCACCGGCTGACGCTGATGTCGCTGGCGCTGGCGACGCCCAAATTGTTTGAGATATTGGTTGATTACTGTGAGTTTGAAACGACGAGAGGGATAAAGAGCGGTTATGATTTGCGTTCCTGTGGGGAACCGCTTGTCTATGCGCCGACGGAAGCAAAATATAAGCAGCTCTCCCAGCTCTTTTTTGCCCAGGATAAACTGTTGATTAACGTCTCTTATGTCCACACACTGGAACTTCTCTGCAGGCTTGGACAGGTGTATGGTCTGGAAGTCCATCCGGTAGACGACTGGAGCGTCGAAGATCTGTTACAGGATCTGACGCCGGATGACCAGGATGAGAGCTTTGCCTTCCAGAAGGCGGCTGACAGGATACTGAGATCTTATGACTGCAGGGCGGAATTGAAATATTTTTCTCCTGTCAGTCAGCCGACCTTTTACCTGATGGATGAAAAGATTTTGTTGAAGCGCCAGATTGCGGCTTCACGCTCCAGGTCGGATTCGATGTTTTTCCAGATGCTGGATGCCTTTGCGGCGGAGATTCCGAGTGATACGGCTGCTGTCCTTTATTTTAATTACAGCAATCCGCTTGTGAAAAAGCTGGTGGCGGTGGAGCGGGAGTCGGATCTGAAACTATTGATAGAAATTTTGTATGTACAGGCGCTGCAGATCGGAGGTTTCACTCTGCATCATAATGAGCTGGGGATGCAGAGCCGCAATATTCTGACACTGATGGAGAGGGGACTGTCGGATGGATAGATACGGGGGAGAAGATGTTTATGTTCCGGAAGAATGGAAGCAGGCTTATGAGAATGTGGAACACGGCAAGGCGAAGATGGCAGCCATCCGCAGCGCCATAGCGGCGGCGGACTCTCACGAGGATACGCCGTTTCAGATTTTTTTCCGTCTGGAGCTGTGTCGGGAGTCCTGCTTTTATGGTGACTGCATGGATATGATGGTCATCTTTCCGGAGGCGCTGGCCATTGCGGACCGTTATCCGGAGACGCCTTCCACCTGTTTTGACAGTGGGTATCTGGACGAAATGGATCATATTTTATGGGTATACAAATGGGTTTTGGAAGAATGCAGTAATTTTTATCAGATTCCCATGTCAGACTGTTTGAAATTTTTCGAGGATTTCAAAAGACGCAGTCAGGCATATGGATATAATCTGCGTCCTTACTATTATTATCTGTACATGTTTTATGAAAAGATTGATCAGGTTAAGTCAAGAGAGGCATTTCAGGCGTTTGAGAAGATTCCGCGGGATGATAACTGTGACTGTAGAGCGTGTGAACGGAATGTTACCATCAATTATTATTTGCAGGGCGGACAGATGGAGCGGGCGGCAGAGCTGGCGGAGGAGATAGAAAATTTTGTTCTGATGTGCGGGCATGACAGAAGAGAAGCCTGGCTGCGGCTCAAACGGTACTATATGGAATATTATCTCCGGCTCAGGGACTTTGAGGAGGCAGAGAAGTATTGCCGCATCCTTGAGCGTCAGACACTTAAAGATACGGAGTTTCAGAGATGGGATGATTTTCTGTACTGTTATGCGCATCGTGATATGGGAAAAGCGCTGCGTATTTATAAAGCGCATTGGAGAGACTGGGAGGAAGAGCGGCGGCCAGCCACGGCTTTTCGCTGTAACAGAAATATTGCCCGCTTTTTTCAGCGTCTGCGGACAGAGAGGAAAAAAGAGACGATTAAACTTACGCTGGATACTGCATTTCCTCTGTATCAGGAGAGCGGACAGTATCGGCTCGACGACCTGTATCAATATTATTATGAGCGTGCAAAAGAAGTTGCAGAGAGATTTGACAAGAGAAACGGCGCTGATTATTATTGCCGGAAACTGGAAGACGCAGTGTATTAAAAATAAGACTCCATCGGAGCAGTCGGCTCCATGGAGTCTTATTTGAACTGTTAATGATAATTATTCTGAGACATCTGATAGATCTTTTCAAGGTCAGAGAGCAGTTCTCTTGAATAATTCTCTGCATCGCGACAGATCTGTTCCGCCTGCACATAGTTTTGCGTTTTCAGGGCATTGATCACTTCCGCACCAAATGAGTGGAATCTTTTATGTTTATTGTCAAGAGCATTCCAGACTGGAATGATAGCCGGTGCTTTGGGCATAACGGCATAGTAGAAATGACCGAACGCACACTTGGTGGAATCGAGCTGCAGTGGCAATATCGTCTTTTCGTCGACCATCTTTCGCAGATTTTGAAGCCATGTCTTGTGAGCGCCGATAGCAGCTTTTACATATTCACCAAATTTTGTCGGATGCAAATATAAGAAAGCATCGTTTGTCATGCTTCCCATCTGTTTGATGGAATCATCCAGCGTCTTTTCTATATGAGAAACCGGCTTTATTTCTTCCTGGACTTCTTCCCCAACGCCACGCATAAAGACTGTGCAGTCTTTCAGCTGATTTTCCATTTCCGCCATAGCGCTGCTGATTTCTTCACTGACTGCGGCGAGGGAGCTGATGAGATCATTGACTCCGGAAACATGACTTTGGATCTCGCTGTTTAACTCCCATACACCTTCTATTCTCTCATTCATCATACCGAGAGTGCCAATCGCACCTTCCGCACTCTTAGAACTCTTTTCTGATGCGATCTTGATATTCCCAACAAACGTCCCCATGTTCCCTGTCAGTTTCTGTGTCTGTTCTGCCAGTTCACGGATTTCGTCAGCTACGACTGCAAAACCTCTTCCTGCTTCCCCGGCCCGGGCCGCCTCAATGGAGGCGTTTAACGCCAACAGATTTGTCTGGAAAGAGATGGAGTTGATGCCGGCGATTACCTTGTTCATCTGGTTGATAATATCAAACAGTTCACTCATGTCTTTCTGCATGGCTCTGGATGCGTCCATTGTCTGGATAGAAAGTTCTTTGATTGTTGTCAGTTCATCCTGTCCGGATTCGATTTTTTTATAGACATCTTCGGTATGTTCGGAAGCCTTGATAATCGTATTGGTCAGTTCTTCATGACGATTGTCGGCTTTTCCGGATGAGGAACCGAAAATGACTTCGGTAGCCTGAGCCACCTGATCGGATATTTGGATGATCTTATCCGTATGGTACTGCA
The DNA here is from genome assembly GCA_037015955.1 of Lachnospiraceae bacterium JLR.KK008. Classification (NCBI taxonomy): domain Bacteria; kingdom Bacillati; phylum Bacillota; class Clostridia; order Lachnospirales; family Lachnospiraceae; species Lachnospiraceae bacterium JLR.KK008. The sequence goes on along the minus strand of CP143548.1, from coordinate 1,740,223 downwards.
TGGCCAGATCAAGAGAGCTGATCTGCATGACCGCCTTGATATTTTTTTCGAGAACTTCCTCAAACTGCTTTCTGTTTGTTGTGAGTCTCTGGTAAATAGCTGCTAATTCGGGCTGAGCGGAGTAATCAGTGTCCTTCATTTCAGCGATGGCTCTTATAATCTCCTTCAGCTCAGCAACCTCCTTTGCCAGCTTTGACGGGGTTTTCCCAAGCCTCATATGTACGTCCTCCCTTTAAACGTAATATATCCTTGTACATCTTAACATAAAATTAAAAAATTTTACAATAGTTTCTACAATTTTTTTTCATTTAAATTATAGAATTATATTATGAAATTCAAGGCCTGCAGTGCGTGTACAGCTTATTGAAATTTGTACCGGAATCATATATAATAAGAATAACTCTTATTTTCAGGAGTTACGATGATCCTCTGTATTGACAATACATAAGAAGGAGTAAAAACAACAAATGACAAGAGAGCAACTTGCGCTGGAAATCATAGAACGGCTGAAGAAAGAATATCCCGACGCCGGATGTACGCTCGATTATAATCAGGCCTGGAAGCTGCTCGTGAGCGTGCGTCTGGCTGCACAGTGTACCGATGCCAGAGTGAATGTGGTCGTGGAAAAACTCTATGAAGTGTTTCCGGATGTGGACGCGCTGGCGGAGGCACCGGTGGAGGAAATCGAGAGGCTTGTCCGTCCCTGCGGGCTTGGTAAGAGCAAGGCGAGAGACATCAGTGCCTGTATGAGGATGATCCGGGATGTGTACGGAGGAAATGTGCCGGATGAATTTGACAAGCTGTTGTCACTTCCCGGTGTAGGCAGGAAAAGCGCTAACCTGATTATGGGAGATGTGTTCGGGAAACCGGCGATTGTCACTGATACGCACTGTATCCGTCTGGTGAACAGGATGGGACTGGTGGACGGCATCAAAGAGCCTGCCAAAGTGGAGCGGGAATTGTGGAAACTCATACCGCCTCAGGAGGGCAGCGATTTTTGCCATCGTCTCGTGTATCACGGAAGAGAAGTATGTACCGCCCGCACGAAACCGTACTGCGAGAGATGTTGTGTTCAGGATATTTGTAGAAGGACAGGAGTAGATGGATGATCTTGTAAAAAGAACATTAATATAAGGAAAGGGATGGAGTATCAAGGAGATGAGGAGTTTCACGGAAAGTAAGTTCAGAAACGAAGGAATAAGGGGAAAGCTCGCGGCTCTTGTACTGTTATTGCTGCTGATCGGGGGTACAGGGCTGACAGCGCACGCTGAAGGAGAGGGAGGCCCTTATGTGACGACGATCGGAGCGTTGAAGGAGGCTGTCCCGGCGCAGCGGCTGGTCATAAAAGTACAGGGCTATGAGTTTGCCAGAACGATGGCGGATCTGGCGACAATGGAAGTGGTCGTGCAGGATAATGCGGACGGAAGCAGACTGTGTCATATTCCGGACAGGACGCTGCTCGATACGTTCCTCACGGACATTAACACGGTGTTGATGGGTGTGCCTGCCGGTGAGGGAGAGGCCTTTTACTATTATGATGCGCTGACAAATACGATCCAGACTTATCCGGCGGCGGCCGGTTATTGCCAGATTACTGAAGTTGGAAGAGAACAGGTCTATTTCACACTGCTGCAGATGCTGGCGACGGTTGACATGGCGGATCAGACGATCGAGTTAAAGGATGACAGTGTGACGGAAGTCTACCCGGAAATACCGGAAGAGATCACAGCCAACAAATATTCTCTTGAGGGAAGCTGTACGACGAGCTTTCGCGGAAGCTCTGCCAACCGGATCCGCAATATACAGATTGCAGCCGGAAATGTCAACCAGCTGGTGTTGCAGCCGGGGGAGACAGTCTCCATGAATAAAGCCTTTTTGCCTCGGACTTCCGCTAACGGATACCGACAGGCCGGCACTTATGTGGGAGGGAAAGTCGTTCCCGGGATGGGCGGTGGTATCTGCCAGGTATCCTCTACGATCTATAATGCGGTCATGAACGGTGGACTGACGGTCGTTGAGCGTCATCCGCACAGTATGCCGGTACATTATCTGCCGCTTGGTATGGACGCTGCGATTTCCAGTGGCAGCAAGGATCTGAAAGTCCGCAACGATTACCCGTTCCCGGTGCTCTTTGAGGCATATACCGAAGGGAAGAATCTGACGGTCAATATTTATACGAACGACTTACTGACAGCAGGTACGACTTATCGGCTTCATGCGGTGAGAAAAGGCGGACTGGCAGCCAACGCCTATCTGGAAGTTACCGTGGACGGTACAGTGACAGAAGACAGATTCCTTGGAACGTCAAGATACAGCCCGATGGTAAAGGAAGAGGAAGATGAGGATGAACGGTAAGAATTTTACCATATAAAAAGCGGGGGATCGCATATGAGAATGTATGATCTGATCATGAAAAAAAGAGACGGGCAGTCTCTGACAAAAGAAGAGATCTCGTATATGGTCGGGGGATTTACGGAGGGAACGATTCCGGATTATCAGATGTCAGCCATGATGATGGCGATCTATTTTCGGGGAATGAATGAGGAGGAGACGCTTTGGCTGACAGAAAGCATGGAATACAGCGGCGATACGCTTGATCTGTCCGGTATTCATGGTATCAAGGTAGACAAGCACAGTACCGGCGGCGTGGGGGACAAGACGTCACTGGCGCTGACACCGATGGTAGCCGCCTGCGGTATTCCTGTGGCGAAGATGAGCGGCAGAGGACTTGGACATACGGGTGGGACGATTGATAAGCTGGAAAGTTTTCAGGGATTTTCCACGGCGATTTCCACGGAGACATTTGTCCGCAATGTGAATGAGATTGGCATCGCAATTATGGGACAGACCGCAGATCTGGCTCCCGCTGACAAAAAGCTGTATGCGCTGCGTGATGTGACGGCGACGGTAGATAACATGTCTCTGATCGCCAGTTCGATCATGAGCAAGAAGCTGGCAAGCGGAGCCGATGCCATTGTGCTTGATGTAAAGACCGGAAGCGGCGCGTTTATGAAGACAGAGGAAGATTCCTTTGCGCTTGCCAGAGAGATGGCAGCGATCGGCAATAACGCCGGCAGAAAGACGTACGCCGTGATTACCGACATGGATCAGCCGTTGGGCCTGGCCGTCGGCAATGCGCTTGAGGTGAAGGAGGCCATTGACACGTTAAACGGGCATGGGCCGGATGATTTTATGGAACTGTGTCTGACGCTTGGCAGTTATATGCTGATAGCCGGAGGCAAGGCGGAGAACGAAGCGCAGGCGCGGCAAAAACTGACTGATGCAGTCAAGAACGGTGCGGCTTTGAAGAAGCTGGCACAGTTTATAGAAGCGCAGGGCGGAGACAGCAATGCCGTGTTTCATCCACAGTCACTGCCACAGGCCGCATACATGGAAGAGATTTTGTCGGACCAGGAAGGATATGTCTCTCATATCGCGTGCGCGGAGATCGGTATGTGTTCTCTGGTGCTCGGCGGCGGCAGAGAGACGAAGGAGAGTGAGATCGATCTGTCTGTGGGAATTGTGCTCCGCAAAAAGAAGGGCGATTATGTGAAAAAGGGAGAGGCGCTGGCAGTTTTGCATGGAAATGACAGAGAGAAGATGAAACTGGCGAAAGAACGTTTCCTCTCGGCCTATTCGTTCAGTGAGAATCCGGTGGAAAGTAGTCCGCTCATAAAAGGAGTCATAACTCCCTGATCAGGCTACATATATTGTAGCATGAAGAAGAAAATCAAACAAAATAAGTCCAACAATGCTTATGAAACCGCGACCAGAAAAGAACAGGTGGTAGATTCTCTGAAGCTTCCAAAAGATCTGCTTTTGGGAGCTTCTATTGTCACATTGACCGGAAATTATGAAGCCTGGATCGAAAACTATAAAGGCATAATTGAATATTGCGACACGTTTGTGCTCTTGCAGGGTAAGACCTGCCAAATCTGTATATCGGGGAAATGTTTGTCGATTGACTACTATACAAATGAGGACATGAAGATCAGTGGATGTATTGAATGTGTTAAGTATGAATAGACAGGAGGACGGCCATGGAGAAGTTCTTTCATTATCTGCGTGGATATATGAGGATCAAGGTGTGGGGATATTCCCCGGAACGTTTTATGAATCTGTGCAGCAACCGCAATATTCTGTTGTGGGACATTGCCAATCATGGGGCGTTTTATACGATGTGCATCAGCATTTCCGGTTTTCGGGAACTGAGACCTGTGACAAAGAAGACAAAGACAAGGGTAGCCATTTTACAAAAATATGGACTGCCCTTTTTGATTCCCCGCATGAGAAAACGGAGTATTTTTATTTTAGGACTTCTGGGTTGTCTTTTATTTCTTCATGGAACGTCTTATTACATATGGACGATTGAGATTACGGGCAACAGCGGTCTGACGACGGATGTGCTGATGGATTTTCTGGAGGAGAATGAGATCCGGTGCGGCAGCAAAAAGAAAGATCTGGACATTGAGATACTGGAAAAGGCGATCCGTCAGGAGTTTGCCATCGTCACATGGACTTCCGCGAGACTGGACGGTACGAAACTTGTGATCCAGATCAAGGAAAACAGCAGAGGCACACCGGTGATTGAGGCAGCGGAGAGCGAGGGTATGGACTTGAAGGCCACCAAGAACGGGAAGATCGTGCGTATGGTCACAAGGAGTGGCGTACCGCTTGTGAAAATTGAGGACGAGGTGGAGCCGGGAGAAATCCTTGTCAGCGGCGCAGTGCCTGTCTACGGGGAGGATGCGGCTGTGAAGGACTATCTGTTCTGTAAAGCCGATGCGGATATTTATCTGCAATGCAGCTATCGCTATGAAGAAAAACTTCCCATATCCTACCAGTGCAAAGTCTATACCGGTAATGTGAAAGAGGTCCCGTATCTGCGCGTTTTTGAGAAGGAACTGCGTATGCCGGGGATCCACATTGAATTTGACAGAAGCGACTGCCTTGTGAATGAAAACAGACTTGAAGTGCTGAAAGATCTGTCTCTCCCCGTCAGCCTGGGCAGTTACTGTTACCGGGAATATGAATTGCTGGAGAAAAAATATACGGATGAACAGGCGAAACAGTTATGTCAGGAAAAATTAGACCGTGTCGTGGAAACTTTAGAAGAAAAGGGGGTACAAATTATTCAAAAAGATGTTAAAATAGTAAAAGATTCCGTGCACTATGTGATGGAGGCGGATTTTGTCGTTGTGGAAAAGACAGGGACGCTTGTGGCGACGGAGACAGTACTGCCTTCCGATACGGAAGACGGCACACAGGTTACGGAGGAGTAATGACAGATGGATGAATTTACATTGAAAATGTCAGTCCCGGCGGAGCACATGAGGAATGTGTTCGGGGAGTACGATTCTTACATCAGAAAAATAGAAAAAGAACTTTGTGTCACGATTGTCAATCGGGACGAGGGGATCAAGATCACCGGTAAAAAGGCAAATGCTTTGCAGGCAGAAAGCGTTCTCAAAAATCTGACCGCGCTGTCCGAGCGCGGCAATCAGATCGGACAGCAAAACGTTAATTATACGTTGGAAATGAGCTACGAACAGAAGGAAGACGCGCTCCTTGGCATTGATCAGGAGACGATCTGTCACACGGTCAGCGGGAAACCCGTAAAGCCGAAAACACTCGGTCAGAAAGAATATGTGGATGCGATCAGGAGCCATATGATTACATTTGGCCTGGGGCCTGCCGGAACCGGGAAGACATACCTGGCGATGGCAATGGCGATCACAGCTTTCAAAAACGATGAAGTGGGGCGGATTATTCTTACCAGGCCGGCTATCGAAGCAGGAGAGAAGCTCGGCTTTCTGCCAGGAGATTTGCAGAGTAAGGTAGATCCCTATCTGCGGCCGTTGTACGATGCCCTGTATCAGATCATGGGCGCAGAAAGTTTTTCCAAAAATATGGAAAAGGGATTGATTGAAGTTGCACCGCTGGCTTATATGAGAGGCAGGACGCTGGACAATGCCTATATCATTCTCGATGAGGCACAGAATACGACTCCTGCACAGATGAAAATGTTTCTGACCCGAATTGGCTTTGGCTCGAAGGTGATCGTCACAGGAGATGCCTCCCAGAAAGATCTGGCTGAGGGCGTGCAGTCAGGACTGGACGTGGCTCTGCGGGTTCTGCGGAAGCTGGAAGAGATTGCATTTTGCCAGTTGACAAGTAAAGATGTCGTGCGGCATCCCCTTGTCCAGCAGATTGTCAAGGCTTACGAAACTTATGAGACAAGCCATGCGGCTGTGAAAAAGGAAGAGGTAAAAAAGAGAAGCCGCAGAAACGGTGGATATGAAAACCGAAGATAATCATAGATAGGAAGATAGCATGAAAAAACTTAACAGAAAAAAAATCTTACCGGGGATCTTCCTCATCCTGTTGTCATGCCTTTTTTCGGCGGGCGCCAGTTTTCTCTATGGGAGACCGGAAAATGAGCAGATCCGCAATACGGTCATGTTTACTGTCTGTGCGCTCTGTGTTGTCTATGGCTGGTATCATTATGATCTGGAGGACGAGTTGGACTACAACAATTCTCTTCATTTGACGAGGTTCCTCTTCTTTTTTGTGACAGGGACATTGTTTGCCTGCCTGTTGCCGCTGTTTCCTTTTTCGGTGTGGCCGGTCGTTGCACTCGCGATTGCGCTGTCTTTTTTCAGCAATGCGTTTTTGGGGCTCTTTTCTTATGGGGCGATCATAATGTTTGCGGCATTTTTGTCGGAGGCCTCTCTGAATGTATTTTTTCTCTATTTTTTGAGCGGCAGTATGGCGATCCTTCTGTTTCGCAATTTGGACGAGTCATTTCAGGTTGGCATTCCCACGATTACATCGATGTTGTTTTTCTTTGTGGCGGAGACGGCGACGATCGTTTTGTTTATCAATGAAAGACTCACATGGGAAATGTTTCTCATGCCTGTCATGAATGTCTGTCTGACCGGCCTTCTGTTTCTCTGTGTGCTCAAATATTTCAGCTTTTCTGTGATTCATCAGTACAGAAACCGTTATCTGGAGGTGAATGACCCGGAATTCGAGCTGATGGCCGAACTGAAAAAAGAAGCCAAAGACGATTATTTTCTTGCCCTGCACACCGCTTATTTCAGTGAACGGATTGCTTCCAGCATTCATGCGGATGTGGCTTTGGCAAAGGCAGGCGCCTACTATCATCGTTTTGGCAAAATTTACCGGGAAAATGGCCATCAGGAGGAGACAGAGGAAGAAATCATCCATAAAATGTGCAAAGAATATGAGTTTCCGGTTACGATCCGCGATGTGATATTGGAGTGCGCCAGCCGCCGGTGTGTATCAAAGGAAAGTACGATTGTAATGTTTGCGGATGCCATCGTCACTTCTGTCTTATTTCTGTTTGAAAAGGACCCGGACGGAAAGCCGGATTATGATCAGGTCGTAGATATGATCTTTACGAGAAAACAGCAAAACGGCAGTCTGGATACGAGCCTGATCACGGTCCACGATCTGTCTGTGATGAAGGAGATCTTTACAAGGGAGAAACTGTATTATGACTTTTTACGTTGACAATGAGACAGAGTCACAATTTTCCTTTTCTGTCCGCGAAATTGCAGAGATGGTCATAGAGGAGGCGCTGTCCGTTGAAGACTGCCCCTATGAAGTCCAGCTCAGTCTGCTTCTTACGGACAACGAAGGGATCAGACAGTATAACAGACAGTACCGGGAGATGGACAAACCTACGGATGTGCTCTCTTTTCCCAATCTTGAATTTTCCGCGCCGTCTGACTTTTCTGATCTGGAAGAGCGAGCGGCGGATTGCTTTGATATGGAGAGCGGTGAACTTTTACTTGGAGATATAATCATCTCCGCCGAAAAAGTAAAGGAACAGGCAAAGGCCTATGGGCATTCTGAAAAAAGGGAATTTGCTTTTCTTATCGCGCATAGTATGCTACACTTATGTGGATATGATCATATGGAGCCGCGGGAGGCGGCCATCATGGAACAAAGACAGAATCTTATATTGAATCTGGCTGGGATCACACGAGAGTCAGTTTGAATTACATACGGGAATAAGGAACATTATGACAGTGCGTAAGAACAGGAAAAAACAGGCGAATCTGATTGCACAGGGCGGCATTATGGCGGTGGCGTTTCTGCTTGCCAACGCCTGTATTTTGTTTCGGCGTATTCCGCTGACCGCGATACTGGGAGATCAGGGGAACAGTATCTATGCGGCTGCTTTCGGTGTTTTCTCATTTGCCTGTCTTATCGCTGCCTACGGACTGCCTATCGCAGTCTCTGCACTCTTAAAGGTAAGACTGAAGCAGGGACAGTACAAAAGTGTGGGCAAGGTGATGCGGATTGCTTTTTTGTATGCGACTGTAGTCGGAAGCGGACTTGGCGTCCTTTTATTTTTTGCCGGGACGCTGATCGCAGAATATGTGATGCTTGAGCCGCTGGCGGCGCTTCCCTTGCAGGCCCTGTCTGTGGCGGTACCGATTGCTGCATGGAACGGCGTTGTCAGAGGATTTTTCATGGGCAGTGGGGCGAGATTCCCGGTGGTCTTTTCTGTTTTGCTGGAACAGGGCGTCACATTGGGAGTGGGATTTCCGTTGTCTGAGTATCTGCGTCGATATGGGCAGAAAGTAGGAGCGCTTCTGCAAAATGAGACGGCGGCTCTGTCTTATGCCATCCTGGGGTTTGCGGGGGGCGTCGCTCTGGGGATTGCGCTGTCATTTTTATTTTTGCTGCTCGTCTACCCGCTTGCGAATGTATATTATAAAAAGAATGGAAAAGAGTTCGGACGAAGGAGTGAGGGGATGACGGTGATTCCGTTTTTTGCTTCTCTGTTTGCCGCTTTCTTGTCCGGTCTCTTTTTGTGGGGCTATGTACTGCCGCAGCAGATCGCTTTCCGGCTGCTTGTCCGGGACAGTATGAAAACGACCCTTATCTCGCAGCAGTGGGGCATGTACTATGGAAAGTACAAGTTGTTTATGGCTTTGCCGCTTGTTCTGACGATTGCCATGAGCGCTACGCTGCAGAGCAGAATCGTATCTCTGAACCGGAGAGAGCAGTATCAGCAGACGAGTGATTTTATCCAAAATGTTATGCAGGCGGTTATGATCGCCGTTCTTCCATTGTCTGTGATGATTGGAACACTGTCAGGTCCTTTGCTGGCAACGCTTTTTCCGCAGCAGAATGGTCAGGTGGCTTCGGAACTGATGCTGACAGGATGTCTGTCCGCCGTACTTTTTGCAGCTGCTTATGTGCTGACGGAGGCGCTTCGGGGGATGAAAAAGATGGCTTCGGCGCTGGCCTGCGGAGCCATGGCCTTTGCCTTTCAGATGGGTGCGCTCTATGTCATGTTGGACATCATGCAGCTCGATATTTCCGGCGTGCTCTATGCGGACTTGTTATACGCCTTTGTTCTCACGGCCCTGCTTGGGGCATCAGTGCGGAGGAGGTGCCGGTTCCGGCATGGTCTGCTGCGCAGCAATGTGCCGGCGGCGGTCGCGTCGGCCGTTATGGGTGTAGTCCTGTTTGGCCTGACAAAGGCGTTGGCGTCGGTGGTGTCTCCGCCTGTACTGCTGATTGTCGGTATCGTGCTGGGCTGTGTGGTCTATGCGGCCGTACTGCTTATGCTCCGGGGTGTAAGTGAGCGGCAGCTACGTCTTGTGCCCGGAGGAAGATGGCTCTGTATGGCAGGGAAGGCATTGCGGCTTTTATAAGTGTTTCGATTGAATAAAAATTAAAATTAAGCTGATACTATGATAAAAGGAGTCATATCATGAAATTTATCGGTAGAGTCAGCTTATTTTTCATCATCGGGCTGGTTGGCTTTGCGGCGGGCATTTATGCCAATTCCGCGTATCTTCACTGGTTTTATCCGAATACCGGGCAGGAGAGAGAGTTTCAGCTGTATACGGCGGAAACAGAGGCAGGGGATATGCAGCAGGAAAGTCTGCCCACGGACAGCCGCAGCGTTGATGTCATAACGTGTGACACGATATTGAGTATCGAAGAGCTTGATAAAAACACGGATTATACAACAGAGCATGTGGAAGAGATTCCGGGAAAGTATATTGGTATGGACAGAGAAGGTTTTGTGGATGCCATGACTTCCTATGAGCTTTCTCCACCGCTGGAAGAGCAGCAAAGGGGCCTGATCTCGGTGGAGGTACTCTCATTTTCCGGTGAGCGGGTGCTGATCCGCAAAAGCTATCAGGCGATTGAGGAGCCGGAGGAAGAGATCTTTTATCTGGTGGCAGAAAACCATTATATTACGGTCTATCAGGAAGATATGAACAATGTCTATCTGTATACGGATATTCGTGTAGAGAGTCTTCCGGAAGTGCTGCAGGAGGAGATCATTCAGAAAAAGCTGATCAGCGGACAGGGTGCGCTCTATCATTTTCTGGAGTCTTATTCCAGTTAAGCAGTTTTGCGGGGAAAGGTGTTTGAACGGATGAGAATCGGTATTATTGGCGGCGGCGCGGCCGGTATGGCAGCCGCGGTCACGGCGGCGGAGTGCGGCGCACAGGCTGTGATTCTGGAAAAAAATGACCGCATCGGCAAGAAGCTGCTTGCCACGGGGAACGGAAAGTGTAATCTCTCCAATCTGCAGTTCTCCTGTGGCTGTTATCACAGCAGTGACCCGCAGAGACTTCCGCCGATACTGGCGCAGTTTACAGTGGAGGATACGCTTGCCTTTTTTCAGCGGCTCGGTCTGATGATTAAAGAAAAAAGCGGGTATGTGTATCCGCAATGTGAGCAGGCGTCGGCAGTGCTCGATGTGCTGCGCTTTGCACTGGAATACAGAAACGTAGAGCTGGAGACAGACTGCCGGGTCGTGGGAATCGAAAAGACCGGGAAATGTTTCCTTGTACATATAGAAAGAAACGATGGACATTATGTCCGTGAATTTGATAGAATCATTTTAGCCTGCGGCAGTAAGGCGGGACTGAAAAAAGAGACGGATGAAAATGGAATGGAACTGGCGGCAGCCCTTTCTCTGAGACGGATTCCTTATACACCGGCGCTTGTGCAGCTTCGGTGCGGGGAGCCTTTTTTTAAGGCGCTTGCAGGCGTGCGGTGCCATGCGCAGGTCATGCTTGCCACAGAGGAAGGGGAGCTGGCGGAAACGGGGGAGCTGCAGCTGACGGACTACGGCATCTCAGGGATTCCCGTATTTCAGCTCAGCGGGTATGCGGTGAGGGCGTTGCGGCGTCAGAAAACGCTGCCGGCCTTTCTCGATTTTATGCCGGATACAGACGAGGAGACATGGGATAGGACACTGCTTGCTCGCAGAAAGATGCTTGAGTTCGAGAATATGGAGCAGTTTTTCACCGGTACCATACATAAAAAGATTGTCGGTGTAATCTTGAAGCTGTCAGGAATCAGGCCGCAGGATAAGGTCGGCGAGGTGCCTGCAAAGCGGCTGCTGGAGGTGGGACAGAAAATGAAGAGACTGCCGGTGACCGTGACGGGAGCCAATGGGTTTGCGCAGGCCCAGGTCTGTGCCGGAGGAATCCGTCTGACAGAGATGACAGACTGTCTGGAGACAAGAAGGCACAGGGGACTCTATGCGGCGGGAGAGATGCTGGATGTGGACGGCAGATGCGGCGGCTATAACCTGCAATGGGCGTGGACGAGTGGTGTGGTCGCAGGCAGAGCGGCGGCGGGAACCGTGAATCCGCACAGGACAGGGAGCGATAAAAATAATACGAATGATAAGAATAATAAGAACAAAAAAACAGGAATCGGGAGCAAATGATACGGATAGAACAGTTAAAACTGCCGGTTGAACATACCCGGCGGGAGCTGGAACATAAGATACGGAGACAGTTAAGACTCCGCGCGGAAGAACCGCTGGAATATGAGATCAGGAAACGTTCTCTTGACGCCAGAAGGAAACCGGAATTGTATTACAGTTATACGATCGACTGCCATGCTACGCGGGAACAGAAGCTGGTCAGGCGGGCTGGTGACAAAAGGCTCAATATAGTGGAAGAAAAGAATTACTGCTTTCCGCAGCCGGGGACGGCGCCGATGGCGAATCGTCCGGTGATCGTGGGAACGGGACCGGCGGGACTTTTCTGTGGTCTGCTGCTGGCAGAACATGGGTATCGGCCGCTTTTGCTTGAACGGGGTCAGGATGTGGATACCCGTCTGCGGGATGTCGCGCTTTTCTGGGAGAGCGGGAAGCTGAATCCGCAGTCTAACGTACAGTTTGGCGAGGGAGGCGCAGGCACATTCTCCGACGGCAAGCTGAATACACTTGTCCATGACAGGGACGGCAGGAACAGGGAAGTGCTGCGACGGTTCGTGGCAGCGGGCGCCGATCCATCGATACTGTATGAAAGCAAACCGCATATCGGTACCGATGTTCTCGCCAAAGTTGTCAAAAATATGAGGAAAGAGATCGAGGTGCTGGGCGGAAATGTCCGTTTTGGCGCGCAGGTGACAGGGATATTGACCGAATCAGGGAGATTGACCGGATTGGTTATTAACCAAAAAGAGGAGCTGCCGTGTGAAACGGCGGTGTTTGCCATCGGGCACAGTGCCAGAAATACGTTTCAAATGCTCTATGAGAGAGGGATTTCCATGGAGGCAAAAGAGTTTGCCGCAGGATTTCGGGTGGAGCACAAACAGCGCCGGATCGATCTTTCACAATACGGCAGGGAGGACCCGGCGCCGCTTTCGGCTGCCTCCTACAAATTGGCGGCAAAGGCGGCGAACGGCAGAAGTGTCTATTCCTTCTGTATGTGTCCGGGAGGCTATGTCGTCAACGCCTCTTCGGAGGCTGGCAGGCTTGCTGTCAACGGGATGAGTTACAGCGGCAGAAGCGGGGAGAATGCCAACAGCGCGATTATCGTGTCTGTGAAAAAGGACGATTTTCCGTCGGAGCATCCGCTGGCCGGTATCCAATTTCAGAGGACGCTGGAGGAAGCGGCGTACCGGGCGGGCGGCGGCGCCATACCGGTACAGAGACTGGGCGACTTTCGGGAGACATTTTGGCAGCGGAAGCAAAAGGAGCTTTCCGGGATGACTGCGGATGTCTTTGCGGGACGGACAGATAGTGTCCTTGCAGGACGGACAGGACAGGAACTGTCTGAAAATGACATAAATCCTGCAAATATGGCAGTACAAATCATGGCGGACAGAGAAATCGTCGAAACGGACGGTATGAGTCTTACGCCATGTATGAAAGGGAAATACCGGCTCTGCGATATTACGAAGATCCTGCCGCCGGAACTGACAGAGGCGTTTCTGGACGGCATGGAGCAGTTTTCTCATAAGATCGCAGGGTTTGCGGACGATGAGGTACTCGTGTCGGCCGTGGAAAGCCGGACTTCTTCGCCGGTACGAATTCTGCGGGACGAGTCATTGCAGAGCAATATAGAAGGGCTCTATCCGTGCGGGGAGGGCGCAGGCTATGCGGGCGGCATCACTTCGGCGGCCATGGACGGGGTCCGCGTGGCGGAGGCAGTGACCACAAAATACAGACCTTTTGAGGAGAAGAGAGGATGAACAAAAACGTCAGAGAACGATTGAAAGAGAAAAAGCGGATCGTGGTAAAGATCGGTTCTTCGTCGCTGCAGCACCCGGAGACCGGCGATCTCGACTATATCCGGATGGAGGTGCTGATCCGGGAACTGTGTGATCTGCGCAATCAGGGCAAAGATGTCGTGCTTGTCAGTTCGGGGGCGATCGCAGCCGGGCGCAAGGCGGTACATATCAAAGACATCAACAGTGAGTACGGAGAAAGCCATATTGCAGTCAAACAGGCGTGCGCGGCGATCGGGCAGGCGAAGCTGATGACGACGTATCAGAAAATATTTGCGGAGTATAGTCAGGTGACGGCGCAGATCCTGATGACGAAAAACACAATCGTTGATAATCTCAACCGTTACAATGCACACAATACATTTTCCGAACTGCTGAAGCTGGGGGTAATTCCCATAGTCAATGAAAATGACACGATCGCTACGTATGAGATCGAGATCGGCGATAACGATACGCTTTCGGCCGTGGTGGCGGCGCTGATCGGAGCGGATCTGCTGATCCTCTTATCGGATATTGATGGCCTGTATACGGACGATCCGCGGCAGAACAAAGACGCCAGATTCATTGATCTGGTGGAGGAGATTGACGATAACCTGATGGAGATGGGGAAGGGAAGCACGGGGAGCAGTGTGGGCACCGGCGGCATGAACACGAAGCTGATCGCTGCCAGAATCGCTACGAGCGCGGGCGCGGATATGGTCATCGCCAGCAGTGAGGATATCCGTATCATTCATCGCATAATGGACGGACGCGACTTTGGCACGTTTTTCTGTGCTCATAAAGACGAAAACTTTGACCTGCCGGATTTTGTGGCGGATTATCACAGATCGTGATGACAGTTGTAGGAAGCGGACGAACAAAAGAACAGATATGATATAGAGCAGGAACAGATATGATATAGAGCAGGAACAGATAAAAAGGGAACAGACAAAAACCGGAAAACGGACAGTGAAAGGGATAATTCTATGACATTGGAAGAAAAGATCGCACGTATCAATGCCCTTTACCATAAATCGCAGGCCGAAGGGCTGACTGAGGAAGAGCGCAGGGAACAGAAGTTATTGCGGCAGGAATATGCGGCCAACGTGAGAGCGAATCTGCGCGGACAGCTCGACAATATTTCCATTCAAAATGCCGACGGTACCGTGACGGATCTGGGAGAGACCTATGGAAACCGCAGCAAAAAAGGACATTAGAAGGGAAGTGCTTGCGCTGCGGAACGAATTGCCGCAGGCACAGCGGCATGAGAAAAGCCGGCGGATACAGGAAAGGCTGATGACTCATCCGGCTTTTTTGACAGCCGGATCTGTTTTATGTTATGTAACATATAAAAGTGAAGTGGAGACGGAATGGCTGATCAGGGAAAGCCTGTCCATGGGCAAGCGCGTCTGCTGCCCGCTCGTCACCGAAGCAGAGATGGAATTTTATGAGATTGATTCAATGGCAGAGCTGCGGGAGGGATTTCACGGCATATTGGAGCCGCCGGCGCATAGAGAGCGGCTGTATGTCCCTGACAGCGGGGATCTGGTAATCATGCCCGGCGCGGCCTTTGACAGAGCATGTCACCGTATCGGTTATGGCGGCGGCTATTATGACCGCTATCTGCAAAGAGCCGGGGAGCTGACAACAGCGGCGCTGGCATTTGCCGTCCAGGTGCGCAGGAGTATTCCGTGGGAGGCACATGACATCTGTCCGCAGACAATCGTCACGGAAAACGAAGTGATCGAGAAGAAAGGTATGGGTTTTGGATGATACGTTTATTAGAAGACTTGGGAAAAAAGGCGGTTATGGCAAAATATGAACTTCAGGTGCTTTCACAGGAGAAGAAGCGGGAAGCGCTTCTCTTGGCTGCGGAAGGTCTGGAGGCAGATATGACAGCGATCCTTGCCGCCAACGAGCTGGATATGCAGGCAGGCAGAGAACATGGGATGCACATCGGTCTGCTCGACCGTCTGCATCTGGATGAAGGGAGGATCAGGGCGATGGCGGAAGGGCTGCGGCAGATTGCCGGACTGCCGGACCCGGTCGGGAGGACACTCGATACATGGGAGCGTCCGAATGGTCTGTGTCTGAAAAAGGTGTCTGTACCGCTTGGCGTGATCGGTATCATTTATGAATCACGGCCTAATGTGACGGCGGACGCCTTTGCGCTGTGTTTTCAGGCAGGTAATGCCGTGATCTTAAAGGGCGGCAGTGATGCCATTCATTCTAATCTGGCAATTACAAAATCCCTGCGCGGTTCTCTGGAACAGGCAGGTGTGACGGCCGATGCCATCCAGTTGATTGCGGCGACTGACAGAGAAACGGCGGCTGCCTTTATGCGCTGTCATGAATATATTGACGTCCTCATCCCCCGGGGGAGCGCCGGCCTGATCCGGGCGGCTGTCGAGAACAGTACGATCCCGATCATCGAGACAGGGACCGGAAACTGCCACATCTTTATCGATGAGACTGCAAGACTGACCGAGTCGGTCAATATTGTAATCAACGCCAAAACACAGCGGATTGGCGTGTGCAACGCCTGCGAATCGCTTGTGATCCATAAGAAGATCGCCGATGCCTTCCTGCCGCTTTTACAGAAAAAGATTCAGGAAGTACATGAGGTGGAAATACGGGGCGATGAGAAAGTCTGTGATATTCTGGAACAGGCGTCTCCTGCGTCGGAGACGGATTATGCCACGGAATATCTGGATTATATTTTATCGGCGGTGACGGTGGAGAGCGTGGAGGAAGCGATCGCCCATATCAACCGTTACAGCACCCATCATTCCGATGCCATTCTCACAGAGAACCGGGAGAACGCGGAGAAGTTTACGCGGGAAGTCGATTCCGCCTGCGTCTATGTCAATGCTTCCACAAGATTCACGGACGGCTTTATGTTTGGCTTTGGCGGTGAGATCGGTATCAGCACCCAGAAGCTGCATGCGCGGGGGCCGATGGGTCTGAACGAGCTGACGACATATAAGTATGTGATCACCGGGAACGGACAGGTGAGAGAATGAAAGAAGGGAACAGTCAGGAAACATGAAATATGAATTTGACCTGGATCATATCGATTTGAATGCCGGTCCTCCTTTGGAGGAACCGGACAGACAATATTATTATATGGCGAAATGCCGTGAACTGGTCGCTGCAGAGAGCGTGCAGCGCGGCCGGCCGCTGACGGCGGCGGTCATCACCTTTGGCTGTCAGATGAATGCCAGAGATTCGGAAAAGCTGCTCGGCATCCTCGGGCAGATCGGATATGTATGTATCGAAGAGGAAGAGGCGGACTTCGTCATTTATAATACGTGCACGGTCAGAGACAATGCCAATCAGCGGGTGTATGGCAGGCTTGGTGTGATCCACGGCTATAAACGCCGTGATCCCCGGCGAAGGGTCGCGCTCTGCGGCTGCATGATGCAGGAAAATGCGGTTATCGAGAAAATCAGGAAGAGCTATTCTTTTGTTGATCTGATTTTTGGCACGCACAATCTGTACAAATTTGCCGAATTATTGTATACAAGCCTGACACAGAAAGGAATGATTGTGGATATTTGGCAGGATGCGGACAAGATCGTGGAAGAGCTGCCGAAAGAGAGAAAATATCCGTTTAAGTCCGGTATCAATATTATGTTTGGCTGCAACAATTTCTGCAGCTATTGTATCGTCCCTTATGTGAGGGGGCGGGAGCGCAGCCGACAGCCGCAGGAGATCCTCCGTGAGATCGAGAAGCTGGCGGCGGACGGTGTGTCGGAAATCATGCTGCTTGGCCAGAATGTAAATTCGTATGGGAAGAATCTGGATGAACCGTTATCATTTGCACAGCTGTTACAGGAAGTGGAGCAGATAGACGGCATCCGCCGGATTCGGTTTATGACTTCCCATCCGAAAGATTTATCCGACGAACTGATACAGGTAATGAAAGATTCGCACAAAATCTGCCGGCATCTGCATCTGCCGCTGCAGTCCGGTTCCACGAAAATTTTGCGTGCCATGAACAGACGGTATACAAAAGAGCAATATTTGCAGCTGGCAGAAAAGATCAGGCGGGAAATCCCGGACATTTCCATCACAACGGATATTATCGTCGGGTTCCCGGGAGAGACAGCGGAGGATGTGGAAGAGACGATTGATGTCGTGAAGAAAGTCGGCTTTGACAATGCCTTTACCTTTATCTATTCTAAACGGACAGGCACGCCTGCTGCCGCGATGGAAGATCAGGTACCGGAAGAAGTGGTCAGAGAAGGCTTTGACCGGCTGCTGCAGACCGTGCAGGATATGGCAAAGCAGCGGGCGGCACTGCTCGCCGGGAGATGTGAGGAAGTGCTTGTGGAAGAAGTCAATGAGCACGACGGGACACTGATGACCGGCAGAATGTCCAACAATATGCTTGTCCACTTTCCGGGCACAAGCGAGCTGATCGGACAGTATGTGACAGTCAGTCTCGATGAGTGCAGGGGCTTTTATTACATAGGAAAAATGACAGGAGACAAAGGAACATGGCAGAATTAACGCCGATGATGCAGCAATATATCGAGACAAAGCAGCAATACCAGGACTGTATTTTACTGTACAGGCTGGGAGATTTTTACGAGATGTTCTACGACGATGCCCTCACCGCCTCCAAGGCGCTGGACATTACACTGACGGGAAAAAGCTGCGGGCAGGAGGAGAAGGCGCCGATGTGCGGCGTTCCCTACCATGCGGTGGAGGGATACCTGAATAAACTGGTATCTTTAGGCTATAAGGTCGCTATCTGTGAACAGGTGGAAGATCCAAAACAGACACGGGGAATTGTCAGGCGGGAAGTCGTGCGTATCGTTACGCCAGGGACGAATCTCAATATGCAGGCGCTGGAGGACGGCAAGAACAATTATCTGATGAGCATTGTCTGGTCTGACGGAGCAGTCGGACTGTCGATTGCCGATGTGACGACCGGAGATTATTTCGTAACGGAAGTCGAGGACGGTAAAAAGCTCGTCGATGAGATTAATAAATATATGCCGTCGGAGATCATCTGCAATGATGCGTTTCTCGTGAGCGGGATTGATGTGGAGGACCTCAAAGACAGACTTGGCATTACGATTTACGCGCTGGATCATGTTTGCTTTGATGAGGTCAACTGTGTCAAATGTCTGCAAAAGCATTTTCATGTCAGTTCCATGGACGGGCTTGGCATCAAAGATTTTCCAAACGGCGTCATTGCCGCCGGCAGCCTGCTGCAGTACCTGTACGAGAATCAAAAGACATCCCTTGCTCATTTTACTCATCTGACGCCTTATCTGACGAGCCGCTATATGCTGCTTGACAGCTCGACGAGACGGAATCTGGAGCTGACGGAGACATTGCGGGAAAAGCAGAAGAAAGGCTCGCTCCTGTGGGTGCTCGATAAGACAAAGACCGCCATGGGCGCGAGAATGATGCGTTCCTGGCTGGAGCAGCCGCTCGTCAGTAAGACGGAGATTGAGAAACGTCTGGACGGAGTGGAAGAGCTGTGCGGCGATGCCCTGCTGCGGGATGAGATCAGAGAGTATCTAAGCCCGGTCTATGATCTGGAACGGCTTCTCGGGAAAGTCAGCTACCGGACCGCTAATCCGAGAGACTTTCTCGCTTTGCAGACATCGTTGTCGATGCTGCCTCATATTAAGACGGTATTGCAGGATGTGCGGACGCCGGCGCTGCGGGAGATCGAGACACAGATTGATGACCTCGGGGACATCTGTGATCTGATCGGCAGAGCCATCGTTGAGGAACCGCCGATCGCCATCCGGGAGGGAGGCATGATCCGGGAGGGATTCGATACGGATATTGATGCCCTGCGTCATGCCAAGACCGAAGGTAAGACATGGCTCACCCAGTTGGAAGAGGCAGACCGGGAGCGTACCGGCATTAAAAACCTGCGCATTAAATATAACAAAATATTTGGTTATTATTTTGAAGTGACCAATTCCTATCTGAATCTGGTTCCCGAAGACTATGTTCGCAGGCAGACGCTTGCCAATGCGGAGCGTTACACGACGCCCCGGCTCAAAGAGCTGGAAGATATGATATTGAATGCAGAGGATAAACTCTGTGCATTGGAATATGACGCATTCTGCCGCATCAGAGAGACGATCGCCGGTCAGATCGAGCGTATTCAGCAGACAGCCAAGGCGGTTGCCAGACTGGATGTGTTTGCGTCGTTCTCCCTGACTGCGGAGCGCAGCCGTTATGTGCGGCCGAAGCTGAACGAAAAGGGTGTGATCGACATCAAAGAGGGACGCCACCCGGTTGTCGAACAGATGATCCAGAATGATATGTTCATTGCCAATGACACCTATCTCGATAATGACCACAGTTGTATTTCCATTATAACCGGACCGAATATGGCGGGAAAATCGACATATATGCGTCAGAGCGCCCTGATCGTGCTTATGGCCCAGATCGGGTCTTTTGTCCCGGCGAGACAGGCGGATATTGGCATTGTGGACCGCATCTTTACGAGAGTCGGCGCCTCCGATGATCTGGCGAGCGGACAGAGTACCTTTATGGTGGAGATGAATGAAGTTGCCAATATCCTGCGCAATGCCACTGCAAACAGCCTGCTCATTCTGGATGAGATCGGCAGGGGGACATCCACTTTTGACGGACTGTCGATTGCCTGGGCTGTGATCGAGCATATCAGTGACCGGAAACTGCTCGGCGCTAAGACGTTGTTTGCCACCCATTACCATGAACTGACAGAGCTGGAAGGGAAAATGAATAATGTCAATAACTACTGTATCGCCGTCAGGGAAAAAGGGGATGATATAGTCTTTTTGCGAAAGATTGTCAAAGGGGGCGCAGATAAAAGCTATGGCATTCAGGTAGCCCGTCTGGCGGGCGTTCCCGATGTGGTCATCGAGCGGGCGAAGGAGATCGTCGAACAGCTCAGCGACAACGATATTACGGAAAAGGTACAGATGATCGCGGCGGGCAGCACAGAGGAAAAGAAAGAGAAGAAAAAAGTTACCCGCTATGATGAACTGGATATGACGCAGATGTCACTTTTTGACGCGGTACCGGATGAGGCCGTACTGCATGAGCTGGAAGAGCTTGACATTACAAATCTGACACCGCTTGAGGCGCTGAACACGCTGCATAGACTGCAAAGCCGGCTGAAAAACAGATGGCACGGATAAAAACGGAGGAAAAAGATGGAGATTCGGATTCTGGATGAGGGCACGATAGACAAGATCGCGGCGGGGGAAGTGGTGGACAGACCTGCAAGCGTCGTCAAAGAACTCGTGGAAAATGCCATGGACAGCGGCGCAGATGCGATCACGGTGGAGATCAGCGACGGAGGGCTGAGGCTGATCCGGGTGACGGACAACGGCGGGGGCATTGAAAAGGAGCAGGTGGCCAGGGCGTTTATCCGCCATGCCACAAGTAAGATCCGCTGTGCGGATGATCTGTTGCGGCTTTCCAGTCTCGGTTTTCGCGGGGAGGCGCTGTCCAGTATCAGTGCGGTCGCACAGGTGGAGCTTGTGACGAAAGCGCGCGAAGAGATGACAGGAGTCCGCTATGTGATCGAGGGCGGCGTGGAAAAAGAGTGGGAAGAAATCGGTGCACCGGAGGGGACGACAGTCCTTGTGCGGAATCTTTTTTATAATGTGCCCGCCCGCAGGAAGTTTCTGAAGACGCCCCAGTCCGAGGGCGGCGCGATCTCCGATCTGATGGAACATCTCGCCCTCTCTCATCCGCAGATTTCCTTTAAATATGTCCTGAACAGACAGGTTCGGTTCCATACATCGGGCAACGGTAACTTAAAAGAGATTATTTACCGTATCTACGGCAGGGACATCGCCGGTGAACTCGTGTGGCTGGAAAAAGAGGAAACGGGATATGGACTTTCCGGTTTTCTCGGTACGCCGGTGATCGGGCGGGCTAACCGCAACTTTGAAAACTATTTTATCAACGGCAGATTTGTAAAGAGTCCCGTTATCGCGCAGGCGGCGGAAGAAGCCTACCGGTCGCATCTGATGCAGCATAAGTATCCTTTTTTTGTACTTCATCTGTCACTGTCACCGGATGCCCTTGATGTGAATGTCCATCCGTCCAAGATGGAAGTGCGGTTTCATGAACAGCGTATCTTGTCAGACTTTATTTATCGGGCCATCCACGACACACTCACGGAACATGAGATGTTAAGGGCGGTGACCTTTGCGGAACCTTCCGCAAAAGAAGGGGACAGGAAGGGGAAGGCGCCTGCGGAACCGGTGCCGGAACCGTTTGAAAGGCAGGCGAGAGCGCAGCAGAGACAGCGCGAAGCGGTACAGGAGGAAGCGGCCCGGCAGATGGAGGGCGCCGCACGGGCAGGTGTCAATCAGGTGGAAGAGAAGGCAGCCGGGCGGCCGCCGCAGGAAGAGGGGATGTCATCGAGACTGAAGGAAGAGACGATCTGTCCTCGTATGCTTGGCAGAAATCCGGGCGTAGACAGACGGGATCATGAAAAACTGCATGGCAATATCATCAAAAAAGAGGATCATATTCTTGTGGAGAGACCGATGCAGCTGAATCTCTTTGAAGAAAGGCTGGTCTCACCTCAGTTTCGGGAGGAATATGAGATCCTGGGCCAGGTATTTGGCACTTACTGGCTTGTCGGCTTTCGGGATAAATTACTGTTTATCGATCAACATGCCGCACACGAAAAAGTGAAGTACGAACGGCTGTGTCAGAAAATACGGGAACGCAGCGTTCTCTCGCAGCAGGTTGATCCGCCGGTCATTGTCACATTCAGCGGGAAGGAAGAGGCGGTCTACAGACAGTATGAGACATATTTTCAGGAGATCGGTTTTGAGATCGAGCCATTTGGAGGCAGCGAGTATGCCGTCCGGGCTGTGCCCGTCGATCTGTTCGGACGCCATGCCAGAGAACTTATGTCAGAAGTGCTGGACGAACTGTCAGAGGGGCCGGTCCGCGGCGAACCGGATGTGATTGCGGGCAAGCTGGCTTCCATGGCCTGCAAGGCAGCCGTAAAAGGGAATCATAAGATGAGCGTGGAGGAGGCCAGGGCATTGATCGACGAACTGCTGACGCTGGACAATCCCTATCATTGTCCTCATGGTCGTCCTACGGTCGTCGTCATGAGCAGATATGAGCTGGAAAAGAAATTCAGCAGGATCGTATAAGGAGCAAAAAGGGAAAAAGGAGTTACAGATGGAAGTGGAAAAGACGCCGCTGGTAATTGTGACAGGGCCGACTGCAGTCGGAAAGACGAACCTTTCGGTTGCGTTTGCGAAGCAGATGGGCGGGGAGATCATATCTGCGGATTCCATGCAGGTCTATCGGCATATGAATATCGGCTCCGCCAAAATACGTCCGCAGGAGACGAAAGGGGTGCCGCATCATCTGATCGATCTCATAGAACCGACGCAGGCCTTTAACATCACATTGTTCCAGAAATATGCCAGAGAGTATATCGGGGAGATCCGGGGCCGCGGGCATCTGCCGGTCCTTGCAGGGGGTACGGGGTTTTATATCCAGTCGGTACTGTATGATATTGACTTTACGCAGGAGGCGGACGATGGTGCCTGCCGGCAGGAGCTGGAAGCTCTCTGCGAGGAAAGAGGGGGCGAATGGCTTCATACGCTGCTCGCGCAGGCAGACCCGGAGGCAGCGCGGCAGATTCACCCGCACAATCGCAAGCGCGTGATTCGGGCGCTGGAATATTACCGGCTGACCGGGCAGCGCATTTCGGAGCACAACGAACAGCAGCGGGAAAAGAAGAGCCGCTTCCGTTTCTGCTATTTTGTGCTGAATGATGACCGGAGGAAACTCTATGAGAAGATTGACCGGCGTGTCGATCAGATGATGGCGGACGGACTTGTGGAAGAGGTGCGGGAGCTGCGCCGGATGGGTTGTCTGCGGGATATGACATCGATGCAGGGACTTGGATATAAGGAGATTTTTGACTATTTAGACGGGCGGACGACATTGGAAGAGGCAGTCTATCTGATCAAGAGGGATACGAGACATTTTGCCAAACGTCAGCTCACATGGTTCCGGCGGGAGAAGGATGTGATCTGGGTGGAGAAGGAACGGTTTGGCGGCGATGAGGAAAAGATCCTGGCATATATGCGGGAGAAGATGAGAGAGAAAGGAATCGGGGAGATCATATGAGAGAGCGGACAGACAACATGACAGAGGATCGTCTGCGGCAGCAGTACGCAGACATGGGCATTTCCAGGGAAGTGTATACCTTCGGAGAGACAGTTCTGGCGGACTTGAAAGACCGCTTTGCACAGATAGACAAAACTGCAGAGTGGAATCAGCTGAAAGTGCTGAAGGCGATGCAGGATAACAGAGTGAGTGAAGCCTGTCTGTATGGGACGACCGGATATGGTTATAATGATCTTGGCAGAGATACGCTGGAGCGCGTCTATGCCTCGCTGTTTCATACGGAGGATGCGCTTGTGAGGCCACAGATCACCTGCGGCACCCATGCGCTTGCCCTTGCGCTTATGAGCAATCTGCGGCCCGGCGACGAACTGCTCTCCCCGGTGGGGAAGCCGTATGATACGCTGGAAGAAGTGATCGGCATTAGGCCGTCCAAAGGTTCATTGAGAGAATACGGCATTACTTACCGGCAGGTTGATCTTCTGCCGGACGGCAGCTTTGATTATGATGGAATCGAAAAGGCACTGAACGGGAAAACCCGTCTGGTGACGATCCAGCGCTCGAAGGGGTATCAGACAAGGCCGACGCTGTCTGTGGCGCGTATCGGGGAACTGATCGCGTTTCTCAAAGAGAGAAAACCGGATGTCATCTGCATGGTGGACAACTGTTACGGAGAATTTACGGAGGAGACAGAGCCCACCGATGTCGGCGCGGATCTGGTCGTCGGTTCGCTGATCAAAAATCCGGGCGGCGGTCTTGCGCCGACAGGCGGGTATCTGGCCGGGAAAAGGGAGTGTATCGAGAATGCGGCTTATCGGCTGACGTCCCCGGGGCTTGGCCGGGAAGTGGGCGCATCTCTGGCGGCGCTGCCGGCCATGTATCAGGGACTGTTTCTGGCGCCCAATGTGACTGCAAGCGCGCTCAAAGGCGCCATTTTTGCCGCAAACATATACGAACGGCTGGGGTTTGCCGTCGTGCCGGATGGCTCTGAGCCGCGGCATGACATCATTCAGGCCGTGACTTTCGGCAATCCGGAGTCTGTCATTGCCTTCTGTCAGGGGATTCAGGCGGCGGCGCCCGTAGACGGATTTGTCGTGCCACAGCCGTGGGATATGCCGGGCTATGACAGTCAGGTCATCATGGCAGCAGGCGCCTTTGTGTCCGGCTCCTCCATCGAACTGTCCGCGGACGGACCGATCCGGCCGCCGTACGCCGTCTATTTTCAGGGAGGTCTCACATGGCAGCACGCGAAGTTCGGCATTTTGAAAACGTTGCAGATTTTAGTCGAAAAAGAGTTGGTAAAAGGGCTTTTTTCATAAAAATCATCGAAAAATTTTCGGGAAATTTTATATACATAAAATGGGAATTGTGGTAATATTAACAACGTACAACCATGATCAGTATGACTGTATATTGCTTTTTTATAATAAATAACAGGGGCCTGTCTGTATAGAATCAGAAAACAGATGCAGGATAAAAAGAAAGAAAAAAAGACCGTCCACAGAGACGGTCCCTACGAAAAATATCTGGAAGCGGGAGCGGAGCAGCTTACGGATGCGGAGCTTCTCGCCGTGGTCCTCCGCACAGGTACGGTCGGGGAGGATACGGTGTCAATCGCTAACAAAGTGCTCTCCATTCAGGGAGAGCGGGAAAGAGGCATTCTGGGGCTTCACCATGTCTCTCTGAAAGAATTGACAAGTATACGCGGAATCGGTCAGGTTAAGGCTATCAAACTGAAATGTATCGCCGAGCTGTCTTCGCGGATCGCACAGAAGACGGCCAGAGAATCCCTGCGGATGACAAGTCCGGAGACTGTGGCGGATTATTACATGGAACGTATGCGGCACTCTGAGAGAGAAAAAGTCATGCTGCTGATGATGGATAACCGCAATCGCCTGATCGGGGAACATATTTTGTCAGAAGGCACAGTAAACGCTTCTCTGGTCTCCTGCCGGGAGATCTTTCTCACGGCTCTGCGGCATGGCGCAGTCTATATTATGCTGCTGCACAATCATCCGGGCGGGGACCCGACACCCGGCAAACAGGATAGGATAGCGACGCAGCGCATCAAAAACGCTTCGGAATTGATTGAAATCCCTCTGATCGACCATATTATTATTGGAGATAAAAAATTTTACAGTTTTAAAGAAATGGGTTACTTATAGAAGAAAGGGGAAGTTGAATTGGCAAACAGTGCATTTGGTATCGATCTCGGTACCAACAACATCAAAATCTACAGCAGGGCGGACGACAGTATTATGGTCGAGAAAAATATGATCGCCATCGAAAATAAAAATACGTTATTTGCTTACGGAAATTCCGCATTTGAAATGTATGAAAAGGCGCCGGGAAATATCCATATTTCCTATCCGCTCTGTAACGGTGTTATCGCCGATATTAAAAATATGGAGACGCTCGTCCGGTTTTTTATCGGAGGTCTGATGAAGGGCGGTATCAAATCCGCAGACTATTATGTGGCGGTACCTACCGACATCACCGAGGTGGAGAAGAGAGCGTTCTATGATCTGATCCGGGATGCCAATGTGAAGGCGAAAAAGATTATGGTCGTGGAAAAGGCGATTGCCGACGGACTTGGCATGGACATCGATGTCAAAAATGCGCAGGGCGTACTGCTCGTCAACGTTGGATACGATACGACGGAGATTTCCATTTTGTCGCTCGGCGGCATTGTGCTCAGTCATCTGATCAATGTCGGTGGCAAGAAATTTGACGAATCAATCCGTTCTGCGGTCAGAAAAGAGTTCAGTCTGATCATCGGCGGCAAGACATCGGAAAATGTGAAAATTTCTCTGTGTGATCTGGAGAAGGCCGGTAAAGGCGCTGTTGTCTATGGCAGAGATATTGTCACCGGGCTTCCCGTGGAGAGAGAGATTCCCACGGCGCTTGTGGACGAAGCGCTTCAGGAGCATTTCAGTACGATCATTGATAACATTAAAGTCATCCTCGAGAGGACGCCACCCGAACTGGCGGCCGATATTTACCGCCATGGCGTCTATCTGACCGGCGGCGCTTCTCAGGTCAACCATCTGAGCGAGCTGATCAGCAAGGGCACCGGGCTGCAGGTAAATATGGCGGAACAGCCGATTGCCAGTGTGGCCATCGGTCTGTCGCGCATTATCAAGGATGATAACTATAAATCAGTGGCTTATGCAATCGAAGGAATGGGAAAATAACAGATGAGTCCAATCGTCAGAAGAAAAGGGGAAAAATTCACTCTGCCGAGTAAGTACCTTCTTCTAATCATTACTATTTTGTGCATCTGTATGATGGCGATCACCTTTACGACCGATATTTTTAACGGTTCCCTGGGTGTGTTTGTCGGCTATGTGACGGTGCCTTTTCAAAACGGCATCACGGAAGTAGGAACATGGTTGTCAGACAAATCGGATGAACTGGCGCAGATTCGTGATCTGATCGAGGAAAACCAGCAGCTCAAAGAGCAGGTGGACCAGCTCACAATCGAGAATACGATTCTTCAGCAGGAGAAATATGAACTGAACAATTTAAGAGAGCTGTATCAGCTGGATGATGAATATGAGCAGTATGATAAGGTCGGCGCCCGGATCATCGCCTGGGATGGCGGCAACTGGTTTCATTCGTTTACGATCAACAAAGGAACGGACGACGGACTGGAAGTCGATATGAATGTGATGGCCGGCAATGGTCTTGTGGGAAGGATCGACACGGTAGGTAAAAACTGGGCGAAAGTTACGTCTATTATCAACGATAATTCGAATGTGAGCGGCATGGTGCTCTCGACATCGGACAATCTGATCGTATCCGGCGATCTGGAGTTAATGAGTCAGGGGCTGATCCGCTTCGAACAGCTTGTGGACAGCGACAATCAGGTCGTGGAGGGAGACAAGATCGTCACCTCCAATATCAGTGACAAATATCTCTCAGGGATACTGATCGGTTATATCAGTTCCATGGAGATGGATTCCAACAACCTGACGAAATCAGGCTATGCCACACCGGCGGTGGATTTCCAGCATCTGGAAGAAGTGCTTGTCATTCTCCAGAAAAAACAACAGCCGGAAGAGTAGGAAAGGGGGAGCGTATGAAACGGAAAATTCTGATCGGAGTATGGATTCTTGTCTGTTTCCTGCTCCAGTGCACCGTTTTTCATGCTCTGTCATTTGGCGGGATTATACCCAATCTGCTCATCATACTCACATCTTCCTACGGATTTATGGGAGGAAGAAAGAACGGTCTGATGACCGGTTTTTTATCGGGGCTGCTTCTCGACATCTTTTTTGGGGAAGCGATCGGTTTCTATGCTCTGATCTATATGTATATTGGATACATAAACGGCAATTTTCGCAAAATATTCTTTCCGGAAGACATCAAGCTGCCACTCTGTCTGATCGCTGCCAGCGATCTGGCTTACAATATCTTATGCTATTCTCTGCTTTTTCTGCTCAGAAGCCGTTTCCAGATCGGATATTATTTTATCTATATTATCTTGCCGGAGGTTGTATATACGGTAGGCATTTCACTGATTATGTATCCGGTCATCCTTCGTATCGACCAAAAACTGACAGAACGCGAAAAAAGGAGTGCGAAAAAATTTGTTTGACAGTCTGAAAGACCGGCTTATCGGTATGATTACGTCCCGGACTTTTGTTTTGAGCATATGTTTTACTGTACTCTGCGGCACACTTTTGCATCGGACATTTTCCCTGCAGATTGTGAATGGACAGGAGTATTTAGATAATTTTAAGTTAAAAATACGCAAGGAGCGTTCTATCGCAAGTACACGCGGAAACATTTATGACAGAAACGGAGAACTTCTGGCATATAATGAGCTTGCCTACAATGTAACGATCGAGGATGTTTTTGAGCCGGGAAATGATAAG
Organism: Lachnospiraceae bacterium JLR.KK008; assembly: GCA_037015955.1. NCBI lineage: Bacteria > Bacillati > Bacillota > Clostridia > Lachnospirales > Lachnospiraceae > Lachnospiraceae bacterium JLR.KK008. The sequence goes on along the minus strand of CP143548.1, from coordinate 1,711,688 downwards.
AATAAAAAATTGAATGAGACGATCATTACACTGATCCGGATCATAGAGAAAAATGGCGACAAGCTGATCAACGATTTCAATATCGTCCTCGATCAGGACAACAATTTTCAATTTACGGTGGAAGGAAAGCAGAAAGACCGGTTTCTCGCAGATATTTATGGCCGCGATACGACAGATAAACTGATCTACAGTGAAAAATCAGCCACGCCGGATGAAGTCATCGATTATCTGGCAGGCACGAAGCGGTATGCGATCGGAGAGTATGCAGACCCCGATGACAAAAAGAGTTTTGTGCCCGGGGAAGGTTACAGTAAGGAAGAGGTACTCAAGATCATCAATATCCGCTTTGCGATGAGCGCCAACAGTTATCAGAAATATATTGCCACGACGGTTGCTTCCGACGTGAACGAGAAGACGGTGGCGGTTGTCATGGAGAACAGTGACGTTCTGGAAGGGGTGGCGATCGCGGAAGATACGGTCAGAAAATATGTGGACAGCGTATATTTTTCGCATCTTCTCGGTTATACGGGAAAGATCTCTCAGGATGAGCTGGCGGAACTGTCGCTGGAAAACAATACGTATGCGGCTACCGATACGATTGGCAAAGCAGGGATCGAGCAGGTTATGGAGACAAAGCTGCAGGGTAAAAAAGGTTCGGAAATCATGTATGTCGATAATCTTGGCAAAGTGATTGAGATTACCGAGCGCACGGAGCCGACGGCGGGCAACGATCTGTATCTGACGATTGACAAGGAGCTGCAAAAAGCGGTCTACAATATCCTGGAGCAGAAGATCGCCGGTATTCTTGTATCCAAACTGGACAACACAAGGCCGGGGCAGGCGAGATCCTCTGCGGGTGTCCGTATCTCTATCTACGATGTATACTATGCGCTGATCAACAATAATATCATTGATATTTCACATTTTGAAAAAAATACGGCGCAGCCTGTGGAACAGGAAGTATATCAGGCGTTTCTGAACAGAAAAGAAGCCATTTTTAACGAGCTGTACGCGGAGCTGACGGAGAAACGCACGCCTTACAAGGAGCTTGCGGAAGAATACCAGGTTTATGAGAGCTATATTGTCACCATGCTCGCCTCAGAGAGTAAGGGAATCCTCCGGGAGAGCGAGATCGATACATCGGATGAAACTTATCAGGCATGGAGGAACGACGAGAGCATCAGCCTTGCGGAGTATTTGAATTATGCGATCGCCATGAACTGGATCGATGTGACGAAAGTCGGGTTAGAAAATAAATATGCTTCCTCGGAAGAGATTTACGAACAACTGATCCAGACGATCTTCGAGGGACTTGACAGCAATACGGAGTTTTCGAAAAAGCTGTACCGTTATATGATCGAAAATGATATGCTGACAGGAAATCAGATCTGTAAGCTACTGATCGAACAGGATATTGTGGAAGTGTCGGAGGGCGAAGAGGAAGGGCTTGCATCGGGACGGATTTCTGCCTATGGGTTTATGGTCAACCGGATCGAAAATCTCGATATTACACCGGCGCAGCTGGCGCTTGATCCATGTTCCGGTTCCTGCGTCGTCACAGATGTAAACAGCGGTGAGGTACTTGCACTTGTCACCTATCCGGGCTATGACACGAACCGCCTGGCCAATGCGATTGATTCCGATTATTATAACCAGCTTCAGAATGATCTGTCCAGGCCGATGTGGAATTACGCCACACAGCAAAAGAGCGCGCCGGGTTCCACTTTTAAGATGGTGTCTGCCGTTGCCGGTTTGGAGGAAGGAGTGATCGGTATCAATGAAAAGATCGGCTGCTATGGTCCGTTTGACAAGATCACGCCGCCGCCCAGATGCTGGATTGTCACGAGCGGCGGAAGCCACGGCCTGTTGGATGTGACAGGCAGTATCGAAAATTCCTGCAACAGCTTTTTCTATGAGCTGAGCTATCGGCTCGGAAGCAAAAACGGCCTGTACGACAGTGACAGAGGATTGGAGACTCTTTATAAATATGCGGATATGTTCGGGCTTTCCGAGACTTCCGGTATCGAAATCTCAGAGTCTGAGCCGGAGCTGTCCGACTTTGATGCTGTCCGGTCCGCGATCGGACAGGGTACGCACAACCTGACGACAGTAGGCCTTGCCCGCTATGTGACAACAGTTGCTAACAGCGGCACCTGTTATAATCTCAGCCTTCTGGACAAGCTGACAGACAATGAAGGCAATGTTCTGGAGGATTATACACCTGAGATACGCAATCAGATCGAGCTTCCGTCTTATGAATGGGATGCTGTTCATCTCGGTATGCGCCGGGTCGTTGAGAGAATGTCCTATTACAGTGATATGCCTGTCAATGTGGCGGGAAAGACAGGTACGGCACAGGAAAACAAAAATCGTGCCAACCATGCTTTGTTTGTGGGGTTTGCCCCCTATGAGAATCCACAGATCGCTATCGCGACCCGTGTGGCGAATGGATATAATTCTGCTTATGCGGCAGAAATTTCCAGAGATGTGTTCCGGTATTACTTTGATCCTGACGAGGAGGAGAATATTCTCACGGGAAGTGCGATCAGACCGGAAGCCGTAGGTACGGCAGGAGACTAAAACTTCAGGAAAGAGGGAAAGGATGAGCAGTCCAGTCATTATCAAGAGCTTTCAAAACGGAATCGCCGTATATTTGGATAATACCCTTGCATTTTCAGCTCTTCTGGAAGAGGTGGGGATGAAGTTCAGAGAGTCCGCAGCGTTCTTTAAGGATGCGCGGATGGCGGTTTCCTTTGAAGGGAGAACATTAACTGAAGAGGAAGAAAAGCAGCTTGTAGAGCAGATCGCGTCAAACTGCCGTCTGCAGATCGTCTGTGTCGTAGGCAAGGATGAAGAAAAAAATCAGACATATGTTAAGGCCATTCATCAGATGGACCAGAGAGAACAAAATGAAGGGCAGTTTTACAGAGGATGCCTGAAGAACGGGCAGGTATTGGAGATAGAGTCCAGTGTGATCATCATCGGAGACGTCTATCCCGGTTCCTCGATCGCAGCGAAAAGAGATATTATCATTATCGGCGGCCTTTACGGGCAGGCTTATGCGGGAGCAGATGGCGAAGAAGGACATTTTGTCGTAGCGCTGGAAATGTCCCCGGAAAAGCTGAAAATCGGTAATGTGAAATATGATACTACGAAAAAGCCGGGCAGATGGCCTATCCGGCCGAAAGTACAACCGAAGATTGCATATGAAAAGGAAGGAAAGATTGTTGTAGAGCCAATTACAAAAGAATTACTAAATATGCTTCCCATCTGACCGGATGCACGGACGTAAATTTAGGGGACAATTAATTTCCAGGAGGTACTCATTATGAGCGAAGTAATTGTCATTACGTCAGGGAAAGGCGGCGTAGGAAAGACCACTACGACCGCAAACTTGGGAACAGGTCTTGCTGCAATGGGAAATAAGGTAGTGCTGATCGATACGGACATCGGTCTGAGGAACCTGGATGTCGTCATGGGATTGGAAAACCGGATTGTATACAATCTTGTGGATGTTGTGGAAGGAAAATGCAGGGTCAAACAGGCGCTCATCAAAGATAAGCGTTACCCTGGACTGTATCTGATGCCCTCTGCGCAGACACGGGATAAATCTGCGGTGACACCGCCCCAGATGATTCGGATGATCCATACGCTGCGGGAACAGTTTGATTATATCATTCTCGATTGTCCGGCAGGGATCGAGCAGGGGTTTCAAAATGCCATTGCCGGTGCCGACAGAGCGCTTGTGATCACGACTCCGGAAGTTTCGTCTATCCGTGATGCCGACAGGATCATCGGACTTCTCGCCGCCAATGAGATCGAAAAGATTGATCTGGTCATCAACAAACTGAAAATTGATATGGTGAGACGGGGAGATATGATGTCCGTCAGCGATGTCTCGGATATCCTTGCCATTCCACTGATCGGGATCGTGCCCGATGACGAAAATGTCGTGATTGCCGCCAATCAGGGCGAACCGCTGGTCGGTAATGCCACTCTTGCGGGACGGGCATACCAGAATCTTTGTCACCGGGTGCTCGGACAGGAAGTCCCTTTCATGAACTTTGAAAAACGGATTTCTTTCTGGACAAAAGTCAGTGGAATCTTTCACAGAAATTAGGGAGGGGCAGGGTATGAAGTTATTACATATTTTCCATAAAAAATCGTCGGGAGAGCTGGCAAAGGACAGATTGAAGATCTTGCTGATCTCGGACAGGATCAACTGTTCGCCGGAAATGATGGACATGATCAAAACGGATATTGCAAGAGTAATATCCAAATATATGAAGATCGATGCAAAAAGTATGGAGATACAGATCACAAAGGAGGCAGCAAGGGGAAGAATTGTCAAAAGTCCGATCCTTTACGCCAACATTCCTATTTTGGATTTAAAACACTAGAGTGAAAGGCAGAAGCGGAGCAGTCTATGTTAAAAAGGTATCGCATCAGAGATTATGATTTTAAACTGGTCATTATGCTGATCGCCATTTCCGTGATCGGGATACTGGCGATCGGAAGCGCACAGAAATCCGTTCAGGACAAGCAGATTATGGGGCTTGTTCTGGGCGTATTTCTGATGATCGTCATCTCGTTGTTTGATTATTCGGCTCTGCTCAATCTTTATTGGATCTTTTACATTATGAACGTAGTCCTGCTTTTACTTGTGGAAGTGATGGGATACAAAGCAGGCGGGGCGCAGCGGTGGTTTACGATCCTGGGAATCCGCTTCCAGCCTTCAGAGCTTGCAAAAATTTTGTTGATTTTGTTTTACGCACAGTTTATTATGAAACAAGGGGAACGGTTAAATTCTTTTCGTGGGCTGGTGAAGACTGTGGCGCTGCTTTTTCCGCCATTGCTCCTGATTTACAAGCAGCCGGATCTGTCGACAAGTATAATGGTCGTGATCATTTTCTGCATCGTTCTGTTTGTCGGTGGGCTGGATTATCGGATCATAGCAGGGGTGCTGGCAGTTGTCGTGCCTTCCATCGTTATTTTTCTGATGATTGTTCTGCAGCCGGATCAGAAACTGATTAAGGAATATCAGCAGACACGTATTCTCGCGTGGCTGCACCCGGCAGAGTACGTCAATGCGGAAGGGTATCAGCAGGCGAATTCGATCATGGCGATTGGCTCCGGGCAGCTCTGGGGCAAGGGACTGAATAATAATATCATTGGTTCGGTGAAAAACGGTAATTTTATCTCCGAGCCACAGACAGATTTTATTTTTGCCATTATCGGGGAAGAGCTGGGATTTATCGGCTCCTGCACGGTGATCGTTCTGTTGTTTCTGATCGCGCTGGAATGCGTGATGATCGCCAGGAAATCGAAAGACACGGCCGGGATGATCATCTGCAGCGGAATGGGAAGTATCATCGGTTTTCAAAGTTATATGAATATTGCTGTTGCCACAGGGCTTATGCCCAATACGGGGATACCGCTCCCGTTTGTCAGTGCGGGACTGACTTCATTGGTCAGTCTGTTTATAGGTATGGGGTTTGTTCTAAACGTTCGACTACAAGGAAAAAATACTAGCATAAAAGTGAGGGACTTACAATGAAAATAGCGCTGATCGCACATGATGCGAAAAAGAAACTGATGCAGAATTTCTGCATTGCCTACAGGGGGATTTTATCCAGAAATGAGCTCTATGCCACGGGAACAACGGGAAGACTCATAGAGGAAGTTACCAATCTGAATATCCATAAGCATCTGGCGGGGCACCTGGGTGGTGCACAGCAGCTTGGTGCGCAGATAGAAAATAATCAGATTGATCTTGTAATCTTTCTGAGAGATCCGCTGACTCCCAAATCGCACGAGCCGAATATCGGAGATCTGTGCAGACTGTGTGATATGCACAATATCCCGATAGCGACCAATCTTGCTTCCGCAGAGCTGCTGTTGAAATCGCTTGACAGAGGAGATATGGAGTGGCGTGAGATCTATAAATAAAAAGAGAGTGGCGGCTGTCTTTGCGATGCTGACGGTATCTTGTATTTTGACCGGCTGTGGGGCAAAGCAGTATGCCTTTACATATGATTCGAGCAGTACGGTCAGCAGCTTTCAGATTACAGAAAACGGGATGGCCGGGCAGGCGCAGCTGTTTGCAGAGGAACTCTGTGTCGCTTCCGCAGATGTTACGGAAGGCGCTTCCGTAGATATGTCGGAGGCCGACAGTGCCGGTCTGTTTGATCTGAATGACGCTGATGTTCTCTATGCGAAAAATATTCATGAAAGGCTGTATCCGGCCAGTCTCACAAAGGTGATGACGGCGCTGGTAGCGCTCAAATATGGTGATCCGAACGATGTGATCACGGTCAGTGCCATCAGCGCAGGCATTACGGAGAGCGGCGCGCAGCTCTGTGGCCTGAAGGCAGGAGATACGCTTACAATGGAACAGGCGTTGCACGCACTTTTGATCTACTCGGCCAACGATGCCGGCATGGCGATCGCAGAACATATTGGCGGCAGTGTAGAGCGGTTTGCAGGAATGATGAATGAAGAGGCACTTGCGATTGGGGCCACGAACAGTCATTTTGTCAATCCGCACGGACTGCATGATGAAGATCATTATGTGACGGCTTATGATATGTATCTGATTTTCAATGAAGCTATGAAGTATGAACTCTTTACGGAGATCATCAGTCTGGATACCTATACGACAACATATTCGGATCGCAGCGGAAATGCCAAAACATTTGACTTTAAGACAACGAATCAGTATTTGCAGGGGAATTATACGGCGCCTGACAATGTTACAGTGATTGGAGGAAAGACCGGAACGACCAGTGCGGCACAGAATTGTCTTGTGCTGCTGTCAAGAGACGGGTCCGGAAACCCTTATATTTCAGTGATATTGCATTGCAAGGAGCGTGGCATTCTCTACGAGAACATGACGGGTCTGCTGTCAGAAATCAATAAATAAAAGGTTGTTTTTTCAGAGTTAATCACTTATAATGGACATAACAAGTTTACTTTAGGAGGGATTGCAATGGTTCAATTAATCGTTGGCAAAAAGGGAAAGGGAAAGACAAAACATTTATTAGATAAAGTGAATAGCGCAGTGAAAGCTGCATCCGGAAATATTGTTTATCTGGATAAGAACTCCAAAAATATGTATGAATTAAACAATAAGATCCGTCTGATCAACGTATCGGACTACCCGATCAACGACTGTGATGAGTTTATCGGTTTTCTCTGCGGCATCATCTCGCAGGATCATGATCTGGAACAGATGTATCTGGACAGTTTTCTTGTAAACGCTCATCTGGAAGATCAGGACGTTACACCAGCGATTGAAAAACTGGAAAAAATCAGTAATTTGTTCCAGGTAGATTTTATGATCAACATTTCCTTGGATGAATCGGAAATTCCCGAGCATTTAAGAGACAAAATCATTGTATCTCTTTAATATATAAATTATAAAGTCAACAATACTTGAAGAAAAAGCCTCTGCCGAAAGTAGACAGAGGCTTTTCATAGTCAATACCCCGCTGCGGGAATCGAGGTGGAATCAATTTGGCAGCCAGGCGCTCCGGAAAAATCAGACAATATCGAAAGCCTTTGAATATCAATCTCGGCATGATCATATTTGGCTGTATCTCTGTCTATATTGTGATCTGTGTCTTCTTATATTTTACTTCCAGTCATATCGTCAGTTATGAGGTAAAAGCAGGTTCTCTCTCCGTAAACAATGTCTATCAGGGAATCGCGATCCGTCAGGAAGAGATCATCGACAGTATTAACTCAGGCTATATCAATTATTATGCAAGAGAAGGCGGCAGAGTGGCGGTAGGCGATCTTGTATACACAATAGATGAGACGGGAGAACTTCTGCAGATGGTGGGAGGCGGCGACCCGGATGAAAACTCTCTTTCCGATACGGATCTGAGTGAATTGAAGACAGAAATTTTAGGATTTACCAATACATTTTCGCCGAGGAACTTCGGAGAAGTGTACGATTTTAAGTACAGTGTACAGGGCACGGTCATGAAACTGGCCAATTACAGGATGCTGGAGAATATCGATGCCCTGAAAAATACAAGCGGAGCAGGACTGGTTGATTCCTGCCGGGCGATAAAAACGGGAATCATTATTTATTCCACGGACGGTTACGAGTCACTGACTCCGGATCAGGTAAAAGAAGCAGATTTTGATACAACGAATTACGAAAAAACCCCTTTGATCAACAACGAGCTGATCAACAAGGGCGATCCGGCCTATAAGATTTCTCTCAGTGAAAACTGGTCGATCGTCATTCCGGTCACGCCGGAACGTGCGGTGGAGCTGGAGAAAGCGGAATATGTCCAGGTGAAATTTCTGAAAAATCAGGATATTTCATGGGGGCAGGTCTTTATTCACCACAACGAGGACGGTACCTATGCGGAACTGCGGTTCAATAATTCGATGCTGACTTTTTGCACGGACCGGTATGTGGATATTGAATTGATCACGGAGGATGAGACAGGGCTGAAGATTCCCAATTCCGCTATCGTGGAAAAAGAATTTTTTCTTGTGCCTGTCGACTATGTGACAAAGGGAGGAAGCAACGGGGCCGATGGCGTCCTGCGTGAAGTTTATACGGAGGAAGGAGAGGCGAGCACGGAGTTTGTGGAGACGCCGATCTATAACTACGATGACGAGGAAAAAGAGTACTATCTGGATGATTCCGTGCTGCGGATCGGTGATTACATCATAAAGCCTGATTCATCAGACAAATATGCCGTCAGCAAACGGGGAAAACTGATCGGGGTTTACAACATTAACAAAGGATATGCCGATTTCAAACAGATCAATATTCTATATGACAATGAGGAATATTCGATCGTGGAGTCAGGGACTGCCTATGGTCTGAGTGTGTATGATTATATCGCGCTTGATGCTTCCAGTGTGGAGGAGCACGACATCATCAACGAGTAACAGGAGACACAAACAGGAGTATGACATATGATAGCTGATAATATCGCAAAGGTGGAAAAGAACATTGACAGAGCGTGTGAAAACGCAGGACGGGACAGAAGCGAAGTGACGCTGATCGCGGTCAGTAAGACAAAGCCGCTCTCCCTGCTGCAGGAAGCGTACGCGTGCGGATGCAGGGACTTTGGGGAGAATAAAGTACAGGAACTGACAGAAAAATACGAGTGTATGCCGAAAGATATTCACTGGCATATGATCGGGCATTTGCAGAGAAATAAAGTAAAATACATTGTCGGAAAAGTGTTTTTGATTCACAGTGTGGATTCCCTCCGGCTCGCGGAGGAGATCAGCAGAGAGTCCGTAAAAAAACAGGTGATCACTTCCATTTTGCTGGAAGTCAACGTCGCAAAGGAAGAGACAAAGTTTGGTCTGGTCACTTCAGAAGAAGTGATTTCTCTTGTCCGTCAGGCTGCCGTACTCCCGGGAATTGCCATAAAAGGTCTGATGACGATCGCCCCCTATGTGGAAGATCCGGAAGAAAATCGTCAATATTTTCAGGCCCTGCGGCAATTATCTGTTGACATAATGCGGAAAAACATTGATAATGTGAGTATGAATGTTTTATCAATGGGAATGACAGGGGATTATGAGGCGGCTGTCGGTGAAGGTGCGACTTATGTTCGTGTGGGCACCGGGATATTTGGAGAAAGAGACTATGTGCAGACCACCATATGATTAAGAATAGGCAAATAGTAAGGAGATAACTGCAATGGGAGTTATGGACAAGTTTTTAAATTATATGAAACTCACCGAAGATGACGACGATGATTACTATGATGATGATTATTATGATGATGAACCGGAAGAAAAACCTGTAAAGAAATCAGTTCCCATGAAAGAGACGCTCAGAGAAGAACAGGAAGAGCGGCCGAAGAAAGTGTCATCTAAAGTAACGCCAATGCGCCAGTCTCCGAAAAAAATAATGGGAAATGGCATGGAAGTATGTGTGATCCGGCCAACTTCCGTGGAAGATGCGCGGGAAATTACGGAAACTCTTCTTGCAAACAGAACGGTCGTGCTGAATCTGGAAGGTCTGGATGTGGACATCGCCCAGCGTATCATTGATTTTACGTCCGGTTCGACGTTTGCGATCAGCGGGAATCTTCAGAAAATATCACATTACATTTTTATCGTAACGCCTGCAAGTGTGGATATTTCCGGCGATTTTCAGGATATTATCAACGGTACGTTTGACGTTCCGGCTTTTTAAATACATAGAGATGATAGGGCTTCCTGTACATTACAGGAAGTTCTTTTTCCGCAAAGGGCAGGGGAAATTTACAGACTTACAGACAGGAGAAGACAGATGAAACGGATAACGGTGGCGGTTCCTTCCGGTGTGAATTATGATATTGTGATCAGAGATGATTTCCGGGCTCTTCCCGGAGAACTGGAAGTATTTGACGTTGCCTCCAGAAAACTCTGTATTGTAACAGATTCCAATGTGGGAAAACGATATGCGGACGAGTTGCTTGATCTGTTGAGACCGCATTGTCAGGCAGTTCATGTGTTTGTATTTCCGGAGGGGGAAGCGTCCAAGAATCTGTATACAGTCCAGGATGTATACCGTTTTCTGATCGAACATAAATTTGATCGCAAAGATCTGCTTCTGGCGCTTGGCGGCGGAGTAGTCGGTGATCTGACCGGATATACGGCGGCGACTTATCTGCGTGGCATTAATTTTATCCAGATCCCCACGACTTTGCTCTCACAGGTCGACAGCAGTATCGGCGGCAAGACAGGGGTGGATTTCGACCAGTATAAAAACATGGTGGGCGCGTTTCATATGCCTCGTCTTGTATATATGAATCTGTCGGTGCTGAAAAGTTTGGACGACAGACAGTATGCCAGCGGTATGGCAGAAATTCTAAAGCATGGATTGATCAAAAATGTGGCATATTATGAATGGCTGATCGGGCATTTTACACAGATCAATGACCGGGAGATGGATGTGGTCGAGGAAATGATCTATGAGAGCTGTCTGATCAAAAAAGGAGTGGTGGAAAGAGACCCGAGGGAACAGGGGGAGCGTGCGCTGCTCAATTTTGGACACACGCTCGGGCACGCCATAGAGAAGTATAAAAACTTTGCAATGCTGCATGGGGAGTGTGTGGCGCTTGGCTGTGTGGCGGCCGCTTATATTTCCTGGAAGAGAGAAATGCTGTCCATGGAGGAATATTATGAAATCAGAGACATGTTTGTGCCCTTTGGACTGCCAATCTCCTTTGAGGATGTCGATCTGACACAGGTGCTTGCCTTTACAAAGTCCGACAAAAAAATGGAACAGGGAAAAATTAAATTCATCCTGCTGCAAAAGACGGGCAGGGCGGTCATCGACAATACGGTGACGGAAGAAGAAATGCTGGCTGCACTGCGTGAGATCAATTACAGCGGAGAGGAAGAAGAATGAAGAAGCAAAAAAAACGGTTACTTTTGAAAGACGTGCTGGGAATGTTTCTTTTGATTATGGCGGACCAGTTGACCAAATATATTGCAGTCGTTCATTTGAAAGACAAGCCTGCCATCTCGATCATTCCGGACGTGCTGGAACTCAGCTATCTGGAAAACAGAGGTGCTGCTTTCGGGATGCTTCAAAATCAGAAAATATTTTTTGTCTTTGTGGCGGTGATTATTCTCGCTGTCATTGGATATGTGCTCTTTAAGATGCCGGAGAAGAAGAAATATGCGGCGCTGCATGTGCTGCTTGTGTTGATTGCTTCCGGCGCTGTCGGTAATCTGATCGATCGTCTCCGTCTCGACTATGTGGTAGACTTTATTTCTTTTGTCCTTATTCATTTTCCTATTTTTAATGTGGCCGATATTTATGTGACGGTAGCGACAACGATTCTTGTCTTGCTGCTCTTATTTTATTATAAAGAAGAAGATCTTAATTTTATGAGTTTCAAACAGACAAAATACAGGGAATTAAAATAACATGGAAGTGTTTACATTCCGCGTGACGGAAGATATGGAGGAAGTGCGTATTGATAAGTGTCTGTCAATGTTGATGGATACGATTTCCCGCACTTATATCCAGAAATTGGTCAAAGAGGAACAGGTGCTTGTGAGCGGTGTCCCGGTAAAGGCAAATTATAAGGTAAAGGCAGACGATCTGCTGCAGATCACCGTTCCGCAGGCAATGGAGCCGGATATTGTTCCGGAGGCGATGCCGCTTGACATTCTCTATGAAGACAGTGATGTACTTGTCATAAACAAACCGAAGGGGATTGTCGTGCATCCTGCCCCAGGTCATTACAGCGGCACGCTCGTCAACGGGCTGCTGTATTATTGTAAAGACTCATTGTCCGGTATCAACGGGGTACTGCGTCCAGGCATCGTTCACCGGATTGACAGAGACACGACGGGTTCTCTGCTCGTATGTAAAAATGACTTTTCCCATGCCAGTCTTGCCGGGCAGTTAAAAGCGCATACGATTACGAGAAAATATGCCGCCATCGTTCACGGCCGTCTGCAGGAAGCGGAGGGAACTGTCAACGCGCCGATCGGCAGACACCCGGCGGATCGAAAAAAGATGGCTGTCAATGCAAAAAACGGCAGGGAGGCTGTGACGCATTACCGGATACGGGAGCGCTTTCAGAAATATACGTATATTGAATGTATGCTGGAGACAGGCCGCACGCATCAGATCCGCGTTCACATGGCAAGCATCGGCCATCCGCTTCTGGGAGACGAAGTGTATGGGCCAGGCCGGAAAAGTGGATTTGCCTTGCAGGGTCAGACACTTCACGCGCAGGTGTTGGGCTTTGCTCACCCAAGAAGCGGAGAGTATATTGAGACACAGGCGCCGCTGCCGGAATACTTTACACAGTTGCTCCATGTCCTGAAGTAGTCGGAGAATTGTCACAGAACGTGACAAATGCCTGCTTTTGCTGTATACTGGAGGAGAAAGGGGTGATCTGTATGAATACAGTAATAACGATCGGACGCCAGTTCGGGTCCGCAGGACGGGAGATCGGCGAGAAAGTTGCCGCGCATTTTGGCATTAAATGCTATGATAAAGAATTGCTGACAAGGGCTGCCAAAGAAAGCGGGCTTTGTGAGGAGATGCTGGCAAATCACGATGAACGTCCCACCAATTCTTTTTTATACAATCTTGTGATGGATACGTACTCATTTGGGTACAACGCATCTTCCTTTGTGGATATGCCGATCAGCCAAAAGGTATTTCTCGCACAGTTTGACACGATCAAGAAGATTGCCGAAGAGGGGCCGTGCGTGATAGTGGGCAGATGTGCGGATTATGCGCTGAGTGATTTCAGCAACTGCATTCATCTGTTTATTTATGCCGATGAGGAAGCACGGGTCAGACGGATCAGCAGGAAATATGATCTGACTGCAGCCAAGGCCAGAGATATGATTGTCAAGAAGGATAAACAGCGTCAAAGCTATTATAATTACTATTCTTCCAAAAAATGGGGGCGTGCGGACAGTTATGATCTGTGCATCAACAGCAGTCTGCTCGGCGTGGATGGCACCGTGCGGCTGATCACGCAATATATTCAGGATTTCGAGGACAGAACAAAAGAATGAACCGCCATATTCCTACCATCAAATTTTCCAGTCTGTGCAGCAGTTTCTGGATGAGTTTTTGTATTGTTTTTAACTATGCGTCCATGTATCTGCTGTCCATAGGCTACAGTTCTTCGCAGATCGGGGTGATCATTGCAGTATGCGGAGTGATTTCGGCTCTGCTTCAGCCGGTGATCGCCGGATTTGCGGACAGAGGCAGGGCAGGTACAATCAGAAAGCTGATTCTCATGCTGGCTCTGTTTATGATAGCCTGTTCCGGGATTTTGATGATTCCCAATCTGTATTTTTTATGGCATGCTTTATTTTACGGATTGTTGATCGCTGTCCTGCAGATGCTGACGCCGCTTGTCAATGCGGTTGGCATGGAATGTATCAATCATGGAATCTCCGTGAACTTCGGGCTTGCGCGGGGAATTGGTTCCGTATCATTTGCGCTTGCATCGTTTGCAGCCGGGACTTTGATTGAACGTTTTTCCACGACAATCATTCCTGTACTGATCATTTTCTGTTATCTGCTTGTCTTTGCCGCAGCCTGTGTTTTTCGGTTTCGCTATGGCCCGGAGACCGGGGAGACTGATACGACGGTGAACAAAGAGACAAAGGAAGCGTCATTTTTGGTTACATATAAACGGTTTGCCGTACTGCTTGTCGGGATTTCCCTTCTGTTTGTATGTCATAATATGCTGAACAATTTTATGTTTCAGGTGATGACATATCATCATGGAGGAAGTCAGGAGATGGGAATTGCCGCCGGAATTTCTGCGTCACTGGAACTTCCGACCATGCTTTTATTTTCACTGATGATCAAAAAAGTGTCCAGTGGAAATCTTTTGAGAATTTCCAGTGTATTCTTTATTATAAAAGCGTTTCTCACCTTTGTGGCGGCAGGGATCGGTGGTGTCTATGTGGCGCAGACAGCACAGATGTTTGGGTTTGCACTTTTTGTACCGGCATCGGTCTATTATACGAACAGCCTGATCCGTCCGTCGGACCGGGCAAAAGGGCAGGCCTTTATGACGGCGACTAACACGATCGGCAGTGTATTTGGCAGCCTTCTGGGTGGTTTTATCATTGACGGACCAGGTCTTTCGTCCATGCTTCTGATCTCTGTATTGATCGCTGTCTTTGGTGCGGTGCTTGTCTTTCTGTCAATAGAAAAATGTAAAGACATGGTATAACTATGATGCTGACGTGGCATCAATCAGCAATGAAAATACTAAGGGAAGTGGCAGAGAGCTGCTTTCCGGAAAAATGAGGGAGATACTAAAATGGAAGCACTATCTCAGATGAACTATGGGTGGCTGTCGATCGTACCGCCGCTGATCGCCATTATTTTGGCGCTGATTACCAAAGAGGTGATTTCATCTCTGATTATCGGTATCCTGGCGGGAGCACTGATCTATAGCTATGGAAATCCCATAGGTATGGTGATGAACACGTTCACCGTTATGGGAGAGCGTATGAGCGGCAATGTCAATATCCTGATTTTTCTGGGGTTATTGGGCGCGCTTGTCGTAGTTATCACAAGAGCGGGCGGCTCCGCAGCTTACGGAAACTGGGCGGTACAGAAGATTAAGACGAGAAAGGGCGCTTCGCTTTCCACCTGTGCCCTTGGCTGTCTGATCTTTATTGATGACTATTTTAACTGTCTTTCCGTCGGTACGGTCATGCGTCCTGTAACGGACAAACATCGCATATCCAGAGCAAAACTTGCTTATCTGCTGGATGCCACGGCTGCACCGGTCTGTATCATTGCGCCTGTTTCCAGTTGGGGCGCCTCGGTGGCTACTTATATTGAGGAAGCCGGCGTGGGCAATGGCATGTCTACGTTTGTCAAATTGATTCCTTACAATTTGTATGCGATCACGACGATCGTAATGATCATTATTATCTGTGTGACGAACCTGAATTTTGGACCGATGGGAAGATTTGAAAAAAATGCCATTGAGAAGGGGGATCTGTTTTCCGGTAAAGGAGAGATCAAGTCCGATGAGGTGCAGAATTCCGCAGTATCCGGCAAGGGAAAGGTGTACGACCTGATCATTCCGATTCTGATATTGATTGGTGCGACGATTGTAGCTATGGCTTATACGGGCGGAGCATTTGGCGGCGGATGCAGTTTCACGGAATCTTTTGGCAACTGCGATTCGTCTCTGTCACTCGTACTTGGCAGTTTCGTTGCGCTTGTTGCTGCGTTCTTTCTTTTCGTGCCGCGCAAAGTCATTTCTTTCCGGGTATTTATGGAAGGGATAACAGAGGGGATCAAGTCGATGGTTCCGGCGTTTACCATTTTGATTCTGGCGTGGGCAATCGGCGGGATCTGCAGTGTCGACTATCTGAACACGGGAGGATTTGTCGGTAATCTTGTAAACAACAGCACATTTCCGGTGTTTATTCTGCCGGCAGTTACTTTTTTAGTGGCTTCTTTCCTTGGCTTTGCCACAGGTACTTCCTGGGGAACGATGGCGCTGCTCATTCCGATCGGCGCGGCGATCTGTTCTCCGGCTCCCACGGCGCATCTGATTATGCCAGTACTTGGCTCAATTCTGGCAGGGGCTGTATTTGGAGATCATATTTCACCGATCTCAGATACGACGATTCTTTCCTCCACAGGGGCTTCCTGTAACCATATTGATCATGTATCCACGCAGGTCGTATATGCGGGTGTCGCTGCGGGCTGTTGTGTGGCAGGTTATGTGTTTATGGGAATCGTTAATAACGGAATCGTTGCCGTTGCCGCGACGCTTGTACTTTTGGCATTTGTATTATTTATAATTTCCAGAAAATTCAGCACGAAAATCGATTATTCTAAGATTAACAGGTAAACAGGAGAGTACATGGGATGAAAATGACAACAATGAACACGGAGTTATCAGGTAATGCATATCCCGGAAGAGGGATCGTGCTTGGGCGATCACAGGATGGAGCCTGCGCGGTCGTTGCATACTTTATTATGGGCAGAAGTGAAAACAGCAGAAATCGTATCTTTGTGGAGGAAGAAGAGGGAATCCGTACACAGGCCTTCGACCCCTCCAAACTGACCGATCCAAGCCTGATCATCTATGCGCCGGTGAGAGTGCTGGGTGATATGACGATCGTCACAAACGGCGACCAGACCGATACGGTCTATGAGGGGCTGGAAAGGCAGCTTACATTTGAACAGTCGCTTCGAAGCCGTACGTTTGAGCCGGATGGGCCGAATTATACGCCTCGTATATCCGGCATCTTGCAGGTAAAAGAGGGAAACTGTGCATATGCGTTGTCAATTTTAAAGAGTGCTGACGGGAATCCTGATTCCTGCAGCCGCTATCTGTTTTCCTATGAGAATCCGAGAGCTGGACAGGGCCGTTTTATTCATACTTATCTCTGCGACGGAGAACCGCTTCCCAGTTTTGAGGGAGAGCCTAAACTGGTAGAGATTGGAGAGGATATTGACAGCTTTACCGATATGCTCTGGAACAGTCTGCATCCGGACAATAAGGTGTCTCTCTTTGTCCGTTTTATCAATATTGAAACAGGAAGTTATGAGACAAGAATCGTCAACAAGAACCGATAATTGTGGCAAAGCATGTACGAGAGGAAGGGGAACCGATATTATGAATGAACTGGAATTAAAATATGGCTGCAATCCCAATCAGAAGCCTTCCCGCATCTTTATGCAGAACGGCTCTGATCTGCCGATCCAGGTTTTATCCGGAAAACCGGGATATATTAACTTTCTGGACGCCTTTAACGGCTGGCAGCTTGTGAAAGAACTGAAGGAGGCGACGGGCCTGCCCGCGGCCGCTTCTTTTAAGCATGTATCTCCGGCGGGAGCGGCTGTGGGACTGCCGCTTACGGATACCCTGGCGAAAATTTACTGGGTAGACGATCTGGGAGAGTTATCTCCGCTGGCCAGTGCCTATGCCAGAGCGCGCGGCGCAGACAGAATGTCTTCATTTGGCGATTTTATCAGTCTGTCTGATCCCTGTGATGTGTCTACGGCGAAGATTATCAAGCGGGAAGTCTCCGACGGCGTCATCGCACCCGGATATGAACCGGAGGCGCTGGAAATATTAAGAGGCAAGAAAAATGGAAATTATAACGTGATTGCGATCGATCCGGCATACTTGCCGGTGCCCGTGGAACGCAAAGAGGTATTTGGCATTACCTTTGAACAGGGACGGAATGAACTGAAGATAGACAGGAATTGTCTTTCCAATATTGTGACGGACAATAAAACAATTCCGGAACAGGCGCAGATCGACCTGGTTATCGCTCTGATCACGTTAAAATACACGCAGTCTAATTCTGTGTGCTATGCAAAAGGCGGACAGGCAATCGGCATCGGGGCCGGACAGCAGTCCCGTGTGCACTGTACGCGTCTGGCCGGACAAAAAGCGGATAACTGGCTGCTTCGCCAGTGTCCCAAAGTGCTTGAACTGCCTTTTGTGGACGGTATCAAACGGGCCGACCGGGATAACGCCATTGACAATTATATTGGCAGCGAGTATATGGATGTGCTCGCGGAGGGAGCATGGCAGCGCGTATTTAAACAAAAGCCGGAATTGTTTACAGAGACGGAAAAACGTGCATGGCTCGATCAGATGGATGATGTGGTCCTTGGCTCGGATGCCTTTTTCCCGTTCAGCGACAATATCGAGCGGGCGAAAAAAAGCGGTGTCAAATATATCGCACAGCCCGGAGGTTCCGTCCGTGACGATGCTGTGATCGAATGCTGTAATCAATACAATATGGCGATGGCGTTCACAGGTATCCGGCTGTTTCATCACTGATACCTCTAAAACCGATTATCGTTAAAACCATGGACTTACAAATAGGAACAGGGGAAAGTATTGTGAAAAAAATAGCAAACAGGATGTATACAGTCTGCCGAGTACACAGAAAGACATTCGTTATCAGGGACTGCGCCAGATGCTGGATTCCCTTCCGCTTTACCCGGATGCAGCAACAGGCAGGCCGGAACTGGATGCTATGCTGGACGAAATTTTTGCGCAGATCATAACGCCGGATATGGATACCCATGACAAGCTGAAGGCCTGCTATGATTATCTGATTTTCAATGTCAAAGACGGAAGATATGAAGAGGTGCCGGATGCATCATTTGAGTATGAGATAGAGGTTGGTCCGGATGCGATGCAAATCTATAACACCGCCTATGTGACGCTGCTTACGAAGGATGGCTTATGCGATAATTTCAGCGGAACGTTTGCCGTAATGGCGTGGAAGCTCGGTTTGCCGATGTATGTTGTGGGCGGCGCCACATCGAAAAGCGGAGGCGGCTACACGCCGCATGCCTGGTGCCAGATGGACGGTCCTGATGGCACAGTTTATGTATTTGATCCGCACATCGATTATCTGACCACACTGCGTGGAAACGGTACGCTGAGTAATGTGCGTTTCGGCCCGATACAGGTACAGGTTTCGGGAAAATATACAAAGATACATATTTTATTTGATTATATGTAACCTATCATTGTTGATACGTGTAATACCCGAAGATCCACTGGAGGATCTTCGGGTATTTTATATGAGGAAAGAAGTGATCTGCGGAGACTTGTAACTATTCGCAAAAGAACACTTTAACGAATAGTTGACTCAAAATCAAACGTTTATACGTTACATGCGTACTTTTCGTTTACCGGATACAGCTTGTATATATTGCCGTGATTCTGTGATGTTCAGTACCCATATCTTTTCCGGTATTTCAGAAACAGGAATGCCGACAGGCAAAGTGCCATAAGTTCTGCGGATGGCGTCGCCAGCCATATACCATTTACACCCAGGACCAGAGGAAGTACGATCATCATGAGCAGCATAAGCACAAAGGATCTTGAAAAAGCGAGTACAGCTGAGACCATACCATTGGACAGTGCGGTAAACATTCCACTGGCGAAAATGTTAAAACCTATAAAAAGCAATGCTAAAGTGCATATTCTGTTCCCCGTAACTGCCAGATCATATACCGGGTTGTCCGGACGGGCAAAAACCGATACCAATGGCTTTGTCAGTATAAAGGATACTGTCATTGTGATTACAGAGATTAATAAAATCACTATCAGACTGATCTTTGTCAGTTTTTTCAGCTTTTCCCTGCTACATTCTCCATAATAATAACTAATCATCGGTGCTACTCCATAAGAATAACCTGTATACAAAGAACTTGCAAACATTAGTACATACATGATGATCGTGACTGCCGCTATCCCATCTTCTCCAATATAATGGAGCATTGTCCAGTTGAACATCATGGTAATGATTTCGGTGACAAGCGCGGTTGCCATCTCAGAGCAGCCGTTTGCGGAAGCATTTAGAAGAACTTTGAACCGAAAGGCAGGCCGATTAAAATGCAGCAGATTGCTTCTCTGATTGAAAACAATCAGACCGACTACTGCCGTCACAGAGTATCCGATACCAGTTGCGATTGCTGCCCCGCTGATTCCCATGTTAAACCATGCAATCAACATATAATCAAGGATGATGTTCAAAATTCCACCTGTCAATGAGCAGATAAACGAAAGCGTTGCTTTTCCGCTGGCTATCATATAGAGAGTAAAGTTATTCATCAATAGAACAGGCACCGTAAAAAGCAGATAACGACTTAAATAATTGATACAGTGTTCTCTTACATTTTCGGAAAGGTTCATGCTGTTGAATATATGGTCCATTGTCAGGTAACCGAGCATGCACATGATAATTCCGATCAATACATTCACAATAATCAAAAAAGTGAAATCTTCATTTGCCTCTTCGCTTTTCTGCTTTCCCATTTTCTTCATGATGACTGCACTTCCCCCAGTGGCAAGCATAGTAGATATGGCAGTTACGAGCTGAATGACAGGGGCTGTCAAATTAATTGCGGATAGCGCATCGGTACCGATCAGGTTAGACACAAACAACCCGTCAACCATCGTATAAAAAGACATAAATACCGTCATAGCAATGGTTGGTATCGCAAATTTTAAAATATTTTTTACTGTTATGGGTTTTAAATAAACATCTCTACATTCCATAAACTCATCTCCTCTTGTCTTTGTATGCTGCATGTAGTATCATAAACCGTACAGTAACAGTACAGTCAACAGAAAAAGAGAGATTTGTAAAAAATATTTCAGGAGCTTACTATGGATGGGAACAACAAACTATTGACGATCGGTCAATTCGCATCGTTACATGGAATCAATAAAAAAACATTGATGTGGTATGATGAAATTGGCTTATTTATGCCTGCTTTTATCGATCCGGCCAATGGGTATCGACGATATAGTTATTATCAGAGCCCTGTTCTGGAGACGATCTTACTGCTCCGGGAGCTGGATGTGCCTGTCACTGAAATAAAAAATTTTATGAAAGATCGCTCAGCCGAAAATCTGAAGTATCTTTTGGAACAAAAAATTGAGAGTCTGAGTTCACAAATCATTCACCTGCAAGCAGTCAGAAAGACTTTATATAATCACTGTCATGATATGGACACTCTGTTATCGATAGATTTGTCTGAGATCAGTATTATAGAAAAAGAAGAATGCTGTCTTGTGACAGTAGGAATTGACAGAGATATTTCTTTTGAAAGAAAAGTGGAACTGATCACTGCGGAAACAGTCAGATACCAGCTTGGCCGTCTGCATGACGCCAATTATGGCTCAATGATTCCGGTTGCCAGTCTGTGGAACGGTGATTTTGATAATTATACCAGACTGTTTATGGAGATTCCCTTTCTTGGACAGAAAAAGGGGTTACACATACAGCCCGGCGGAAAATATTTGCGGGCGTTCCATAAAGGAAGTTGGGACGAAATCCCCTTGCGCTATCAGGAGATTTTAGATTATGTACGCAGACAGGGATTGACGCTGTCCGGTTATTCCTATGAAAAAGGCATCAATGAAATTGTCATCGACCGGATTGAGGATTATATTATTCAGATCGAAATCCCTATACTGGAATAACTCTCAGGAGCCAGATCCGCCTGTTTTCTCCTGATGTAGTATTACATCAGCGGAGCGATTGCTTTCATCAGACGGCCGGTCAATTTAACATGCCATTTTTCGTTGCGGACAGTTTTCGTCGTAACCTGTCTGCATTTTGTAAGCGTATCCTGAAAATCCGCTTCAATCTCTGAAATACAGTCCACTTGGTATAGATAAGTGGCGCATTCAAAATGGTGATAAAGGCTGCGGTAGTCCAGATTGATCGTCCCAACGACCGCTTCCCTTGAATCACTGACAAATACTTTGGCATGAACAAATCCTGGTGTATATTCATATATTTTTACGCCAGACTCCAGTAATGACAAGTAATGTGTTTTAGCCAAAGCATATGGCACCGCCTTATCAGGAATGCCTGGCAACAGCAACACAACTTCCACACCTCTTTCAGCAGCAAATTTGAGAGCGGTTTCCATTTCACCGTCTAAGATCAGATAAGGGGTCATGATATGTACGTAAGACAGAGATCTGTTCAGCATATCCATGTAGACCCGCTCTCCGAGTTTATCATCATCCAAAGGACAATCTCCATAAGGGATGACATATCCTCCGGAGGCTTTTATGGGAGGCGTCTGATATGCTAAAAAACGGGTATACTCTTTTTCACGTTCCCCGATCCCCCACATTTGCAGAAACATCAGCGTGAAACTTCTGACAGCATCTCCTTTCAGCATGACGGCTGTGTCTTTCCAATGTCCGAATTTTGCTTTTTGGTTAATATATTCGTCGGCGAGATTGACCCCGCCGTTGAATGCCGTATGACCGTCAATCACTAAAATTTTTCTGTGATCCCGATAATTATAACAGGTAGAAATAAATGGAGCTACCGGGGCGAAAACCTTGCACTGAATCCCTAAAGCCTTCAGACGTCTGGGATAATCACGCGGCAATAAGGCAAATTCACAAGTCCCGTCATACATCAGACGGACATCCACACCCTCCGCGGCCTTTCTGACAAGAATTTCCAATATCCTGCCCCACATGAGTCCTTCATC
Source organism: Lachnospiraceae bacterium JLR.KK008 (assembly GCA_037015955.1). Classification (NCBI taxonomy): domain Bacteria; kingdom Bacillati; phylum Bacillota; class Clostridia; order Lachnospirales; family Lachnospiraceae; species Lachnospiraceae bacterium JLR.KK008. The sequence continues at coordinate 1,689,187 of CP143548.1, read as the reverse complement.
GACGATAAAATATTCCATAAAAATGAAATGTTCTGCCATTTCCAACTGTCTCAGCATTTCATCAAATTTGTACTCTCCCAAAGAAAAATAGGTTGCCGAAGTATTTTCAAATACCGGATGACAGCCACTTCGATGGATATAATGTGCCAGTGCTGCGACTCCCGGATTTTCTGCAGTCAGATGTTCTATTACATCATCGGATTGCGGAATACACTCTTTCGTATCCGTTATCATTCGATTGATGTATACTTTCAATGCTCTGTGCCCGATTTCGCTCTGTGTATACAAAAACAGAAGAACACCAAACACTGGCAGAAGCATTATTACGATCAGCCATGTGATTTTTGCCGTTGGATTGAGCTTACTGTTCAGGAGGTAAATTACCATAACAAAGGTAAACAGAACTGTTCCGCCCAAAATATGTGGCAAAAATTGTCCGAACCATCGAAAAATGCCAAACAGAATCAATATCTGCAGGATCAGCAGTAACAGGATCAGACCAAAACGGCTGAAAATGGCATGGATGATTCCTTTTTGTCCTTTTTTCAGGAGCGAGAGCCCCTTATCTTTATAATAATCTACCTTCACTATTTTCATTAGTCCTATTTGTCTTTTAACAGTTCTTCTGAATCAAGTACAATCGTAAATGGACCGTCATTGACAAGACTTACCTTCATATCAGCGCCAAATATTCCGTGACGGACAACAGGGCACTCTTTTTCACATAATGAAATGATATACTCATACAGCGCATTGGCAAGTTCTGGCTGCCCGGCGTTAATAAAACTGGGCCGGTTGCCTTTTCGGCAGTCCGCATAGAGAGTAAACTGTGAAATGATGAGAATCTCACCGTTTACGTCTTTTAAAGACAGATTTGTTTTTCCGTCAGAGTCTTCAAATATACGGAGACGAAGCATTTTTTGCGTCATTTTTTCTGCCGTTTGTTTGGTATCTGTGTTACTGATACCAGCCAGTACAACATATCCATGATTGATTGTTCCGACTGTTTTTCCATCTACTGTCACAGTTGCCTGTGACACGCGCTGAATGACAAATTTCATAATGTTATACCCTGTATTTCTTCTTGTTATCTGGTGTTACTATTATTTAGTATTTTCTGTTTCGGCCTGGGTTGCACAGCCTGTGTCCTGTTCTTTCTTTTCAGGGTTACGATTATTCCTGCGCTTTAAGAGTAGCCAGGAATCCCCGAAACCGGGCCGATTTTCAGTCATTGCTTTTTTACCACTGCTCTTCTGCTCTGTGGGCCGTCTTTCATACTGTGTAAAGGAACCGTTTTCCTCAATACTGAGTACTTTTAAATAATCGTTGGTCGATACAGGCAGTCCTTTTTCTTCCAGCCTGCGGTTGGTGATCGCTTTTACACCGGCATAAAACACTGCAAAGACAGGAACACCAATAACCATTCCAATGACACCAAAGAGTCCTCCAAAGAAAGTGATGGAAAATATAACCCAGAAACTGTTCAGTCCGGTAGAATCTCCAAGAATCTTAGGTCCTAAAATATTACCGTCAAATTGCTGTAAGATGAAAATAAAAATAATAAAATACAGACATTGGGGCGGACTTACCATTAATATCAAAATTGCACTCGGGATAGCGCCCATATACGGTCCAAAAAACGGAATAATATTGGTTACGCCAATGATTACACTGATCAGCATCGGATATGGCGTTCCCATAAGGTTTGTCCCGAAATAACAGATAATACCGATGATGATCGAATCCACAATCTTACCACTGATAAAACCGATAAACGTCTTATGGATAAAACGGACATTAGAGATAAATACATTGGCGGTATCTTTATGCAGGAGAGAATACATGATCTTCTTACCCTGTCCTGCAAAATTTTCTTTTCCGTCTAACAGATAGACAGAAATAATCACTCCAATCAGGAAATTCCACAACGCTCTTGCGACTCCGATTACACTGCCAATCAGACCGGAAGAGACGGTACGCAGTAAGGCGTTTGCCTGAGGAACAAGGTTATAAGTCACCCATTCTTCCACTCGTGAGGAATAACGCTCCAGGAAAATATTGGCAGTCTGTTCCAGGTCAGGATTATCCTCGAAAATACCCAGTATCCATTCGTTCAGATTTTGGATATAATAGGGGAACTGTAATATTATGCTTTGGATACTGTCGGCTAATTGCGGTATCAGAATAGAGAAAAAACAATACACACAAAATGCGACCAAAAACAGAGTGATCAATATACTGAGTTTGCGAATTTTCTTTGCCGTTTTATTTTTCAGCTCTGTTTTCTTCGTATGTGTAGCCGCGCAGAACGCCGGATAAAGCAGCTTGCTTTCAATATGATTGAGGACAGGCGATAACAGATAAGCAAGCACAAAGCCGTCTAAAATTGGCATGGTAATATTTAAAATCGTCTGGATGCCGCTCCAGAGATTGCTGCTGTGAAATAACAGATAATAAAAGCAGATACTTGCACAGATCACGAGGAAGGCGGTAATTCCCCAACAGATATATTTTTTATATAAATGAAGTTTCATGGCACACACTCTTTTCTGATAGATTGAATTTGTAAATAGACTGTTCTTCCGGACATGCAGACTGATGCAATCCGGCAGCGTCATATCTGTCGATATTATACCACATGTTTCCGGCTCGTAAAATACAATATTCTTTTTCTTTTCTCCCGCTGAGAGTAACTGTGAAAGTTTTATAAAGTTTTTGTCTCGCAGCGTTCAGGATATGATAAAATAGGAACGAAAAAAAGAAATGACCAAATAACGAGACAAAGAATGGAATGATTATTATATGGAAACCAATCAAAACAATCAAAATTATCATGAACAGGAAAATAAAAAAAATATATTGCTGATGAGGGAGGTATTGGCTACGCTCCCACCTTTTTGCAAACGGTTTTTCCGGGGAATTGAAAACCAGACGTCAGCCAGGACGAGACTGGCCTATGCGTACGACATCCGGCTTTTTTTTGAGTTTCTGCATGAGACGAACGGAGTGTATAAAAAAAAGGATATTGTTGAATTTCCCATGTCCATATTAGATGAGATCGGCAAAGAGGATATTGAGGAATATATGGATTACCTCTCTTTTTATATCAGGGATGGTCAGGAAATCACAAATAATGAGCGGGGCAAGGCAAGAAAGCTGGCTTCTCTGAGAAGTTTTTATAACTATTATTTCTGTAGTGAATTGATCCGTTCCAATCCCCCATCGCTTGTGCCAATGCCAAAACTACATGAGAAAGAGATTATCCGCCTTGAGCCAAACGAAGTGGCAATTTTGTTGGATCAGGTAGAAGACGGAACAAAACTGACTAAAAACCAACTTCGCTTTCATGAGAAAACGAAAGTACGGGATCTTGCGCTGCTCACCCTCTTATTGGGCACTGGAATCCGTGTCTCCGAATGTGTGGGACTAAATCTTGAGGACGTCGATTTTGATAATATGAGAATAAAAGTGCGTCGCAAAGGCGGTTACGAGGATATGGTCTACTTTGGGGAGGAGGTGGAACAGGCGCTGCAGTCTTATATAAAAGAGAGAAAACATATGATTGCAAATACCGGACATGAAAATGCTCTCTTTTTATCGATTCAGAACAGAAGAATTACAGTACGGGCCGTCGAAAATCTCGTGAAGAAATACGCTTCTCTTGTGACAGGTATGAAAAAGATCACGCCCCATAAACTGAGAAGCACTTACGGAACAACGCTTTATCAGGAGACAGGGGATATTTATCTCGTTGCTGACGTGCTTGGACATAAGGATGTCAATACGACACGAAAACATTATGCCGCCATGCAGGATGAAAACAAGAGGAAGGCAGCGAAAACCATTCGGCTGCGGGAAGAACTGTAAAGGCCTCATACTGCTCTACTGTGTGGACTCGGTCACATAGTAGGGCACGATAAGATAGGTTCCGGCTCTGATCTGTTCGTTTTCCAGCGCATTGATCTGACAGATCTCCTTCACATAATCTTCAATACATTCATAATGCGTTCCCATATATCTTTCGGCAATCGCCCACAAAGTGTCTCCTTCCTGTACGGAAATGCTGGCATAATATTTGTACTCTACAGGCCTGCTCTGGCTTTGGGCATTGGATAACATACTGCGTGCCGAAAAAGACAGGGAAATGACAAGACAGACAGTCATAATAAAAAGCAGTATGTTCTTTCTCCGTTCTTTTTGTCTGCGCAGCCGGTTTCTTTTAATTCTCCGTTCACTCATTTTTCCTTCCCTCCAACGAAAAAGTAATGTCATGTATCGCACCATAGTGCAAACATTAGTTCTGTTTTCAGATATTATACAGAACATACTTTCGGTTGTCAACAAAAAATCGAACAAATATTTGGAATATATGTTTGATTTTTTTCGGACATTGTGGTAGACTGGAAACAGAAATCATCGGAGGTATCGTTTTATGGGATATGGAAAAATCAGTGTGAAGCAAAAAGAAATTTTAGAATATATAAAAGAAGAGATTTTACAGAAAGGGTATCCGCCTGCTGTGCGTGAGATTTGTGAGGCCGTTCATCTGAAATCGACATCATCGGTACACTCTCATCTGGAAACATTGGAAAAAAACGGGTATATCCGAAGAGACCCGACAAAGCCCCGTGCGATCGAGATCTGTGACGATTCTTTTCAGATGGTGCGCACGGAAACAGTCAGTCTTCCCGTCATCGGCACGGTGGCTGCAGGGATTCCGATATTGGCAGAGGAAAATATCACACAATATTTTCCGGTGCCGGCAGATATGGTGCCCAAAGGAGAACCCTCCTTTGTATTAAAGGTAAAAGGGGATTCTATGGTAAATGCGGGAATTTTCAGCGGTGATCAGATTTTTGTTCAGACATGCAGCACCGCTCATAACGGAGATATGATTGTTGCCTTGATAGACGATTCGGCCACTGTCAAGACTTTTTATAAAGAAGACGGTCATATCCGCCTGCAGCCTGAGAACGATACGATGGAGCCGATCATCGTAAATGACTGCCAGATCTTAGGCAAGGTATATGGCGTATTCCGTCTGTTTTCATGAGGAACGCAGACCGCATTATTTTTTGTAAGTTTTTGAATGTGACGGGAAGGCCGTTCGGCTGTTGTTATCGGACGAAGGTGGATGGAAAACATCAGGTCATCACAGACTGTTTTTATCGATGACCTTTCCATCTCTCCATATTCTGTCCAAATCATAGAACAATCGGTTTTCTTTGTCAAAGATATGAACAATGATGTCCCGATAGTCCATGAGTATCCAGTTTGCAGCATCATATCCTTCTGCCTGTTTCAACGGCAGCCCTGCTCTTCCGAGCGCTTCTTCCACGTAGTCCGCAAGTGTCTGTATCTGGCTCTTATTTGTGCCGTTGGCAATGATAAAATAGTCAGCGATGGTAGAAACTTCGCTAATGTCAATGATATGAATTTCTTCCGCTTTTTTGTCTTCCAGTGCATGGATCGCAATTTTGACGAGTTCTCTTGTCGTAGTCATGCTCTGTTCCTCTCTTTCCTGTAATATTCATAAGTTTTTTTAGTCATTGGATCAATATCGCTTTTGATAGTTTCCAGATAAGACAGGGTGTCTTCCAATATCCTCAAAAGTGCCTGATCCAGATCGGTAAAAGCAAGTTTGCGAATTTCTGTCAGATTGGGAGCCTGCTTCCGGTTTGGTTCGATATAATCCGCAATATAGATGATCTTTTCCAGTTGAGTCATGCCAGGCCTTCCGGTCGTATGGTTTAAGATTGCATTGATAATATCTCTGTCTCTCACGCCATAGCGCTCCATCGCCAGAAAACTTCCCACTTTAGCGTGAAGCAGGAATGGATTCAGTGCCTCGATTTTGTTCACATGAATATTATGTTTTTCACATATCTTCTTTTTTTTGGCATTGTCAAGGCATTTGGCGCAGTCATGTAATAGCCCTGCCAGCTCCGCATTTTTTACGTCTTCATTATGGCACATGGCAAGACAGCTTGCAGTATAGGCAACGCCAAGCGTGTGTTCATAACGTTTGGGGTCCAGTGTTTTTTCCATAGCCTTTCGTATTTTTGAAATGTCTGCCTGCTTTAATTTCATAGTGTCACCGCCTTATGATTCCGTTATCCCTTGTTTTCTCTGTTATCTGCCTGCTTCATAAAAATGATGTTTTACAATGTAGTCTTCCACTGCGGCAGGCATGAGACCGCTGATTGGTTTTCCATTACAGATCGCTTCTCTGATGCCGGAGGAAGAAATATCAATTCTGTCCGTTGCGATCAGACGAATGTCGGCTCCATACGTCTCGTGCAGATGAGTGATCTGTTCTTTCAGTTCCTGCAGCGAGGCGCCGATGCGGCAGGCAGCCAGTATCGTCACTGAGTGAAAGATGCTGCCCGGATCTTTCCATGACTCGATGGAAAATAAAGTATCTGCACCGGTCAGAAAGAAAAATTCTGCCTGTGGATGGCGCTTCTGCAGCGCCCGGATCGTCTCATGAGTATAAGAATTTCCCTCTTTTTCCGTCTCGATCGCAGAGACTTCAAAATAAGGATAGTCTGCGACAGCCAGTGTTACCATTTGTACACGATGTTTCGCCGGAAGGATCTCCCGCTGGTCTTTCATATAAGAGACACCGCTTGGGACAAATAGAACCTGATCCAATCCGGCAGTATCCAACGCTTTCTGTGCGAGATGGATATGCCCGAAATGAACCGGATTAAAAGTTCCTCCCAAAATACCGACTTTTCCACATAAGTGATCTGTACTCATTTTCATCTACCCTCTGCCGTTTGCTGCGCCTGCCCGATTTACAGGGGCAAAACTATCTTCGGTTTCTCTTTATCCGGTTTATAGAGAACGATCTTTTTGCCAATGACATGGACGACTGTCGAATGTGTTCTGTCTGCCAAAGTGGCGGCAATTTCTTTTGGGTCGTCCACACAGTTTTTCAATACGGCGATTTTGACCAGTTCCCGCGTATGAAAGACTTCTTCCACAGCTCTTGTCACTTCCGGTGTCAGGCTGGCTTTTCCCACCTGAAAAACAGGGTTCAGCGTGCTGGCCAGCCCTTTTAAATAGGCACGCTGCTTACTTGTCAATATCATCATGAAATCTCCTATTTATAATAATCAAAGGAAAGCCCGTACATGCGCACCGTATCGCCCTCCTGTATTCCCAATGCCTCAAGCTGTTCCAGGATGCCGGTATCTTTGAGGAAATTCTGGAAAAATACAAAACCTTTCTCACTCTCCAGATTGGTATATCCAAGCATCTTTTCGATACGCGGACCTTCTACGACATATTCCTGCGCTTTATCGTCATAACTTACGGTAAAAGGCTCGTTGCTGTAAGCAGTTTCTGTCTCCGGGAAATACTCCTGTTCAAATATGACAGGTTTGTCATCCATTGTCTCGAGCATTTTGCTCACGTGATACAATAATTCGCTGACACCTTGTCCGCTGACCGCCGAAATTGGGAACACTTTCAGACCTTTTGGCTCAAATTCGGCCCGCAGCTTTGCCACTGGATCTTCAGCGTCAGGGAAAATCACATCAATTTTGTTGGCGGCAATGACCTGTGGACGCATTGACAGCTCACTGCTGTAATTCCCCAACTCCTTTTGAATGGCATAAATATCCTCCACAGGATCACGGCCCTCCGTAGATGCTGCGTCCACGATATGAATGAGAACTTTTGTCCGTTCAATATGGCGCAAAAACTCGTGTCCCAGTCCGATACCTTCCGAGGCACCCTCAATGAGTCCCGGAATATCTGCAATGACAAAACCTTTCGCATCAGGAAGGTCCACAACACCGAGATTGGGTGTCAACGTCGTAAAATGATAGTTGGCAATCTTCGGTCTGGCGTTGGTCACTCTGGAGAGGAAGGTAGACTTCCCCACGTTCGGAAAGCCGGCAAGGCCCACATCCGCGATCACTTTCAGTTCCAGTTGAAGTTCAAGCTCTCTGGCAGGCTGTCCCGGCTGTGCATATTTTGGAGCCTGCATGGTCGAAGTCGCATAATGCTGATTGCCATTACCGCCCCGGCCGCCTGTCAGCAGTACCTGTCTTGTGTTTTCTCCGGACATATCGGCAATCACCTTTCCGCTCTCCGCTTCTTTGATTACCGTACCAGCAGGCACTTTGATTACGATGTCCTGTCCGTCTTTACCACGGCAGTTTCGTTTGCCACCGTTTTCGCCATCCTGTGCCTTATATTTGCGGATATGCCGGAAATCTGTCAATGTGTTTAATCCTTCGTCCACTGTGAAGATCACATCTCCGCCCCGACCGCCGTCGCCCCCATCCGGACCACCATTTGGCACATATTTTTCACGGCGGAAAGAGACATGCCCGTCTCCGCCCTTTCCACTTCTGACATATATCTTTGCTCTGTCTGCAAACATTTGCCGCCTCCTGTTATCGATTTATCGTGCGGCACTTCCCTGAACCGCTTTTTCGTTTCTCATGCTGACTTCATACTTCATACTAGCAAAAAGGCTCCAAACAAGAGCTGTTTGAAGCCTGAAATCATTCGCCTTATTGTTCTACAGGATAAACAGAAGCCTGTTTCTTGTCTCTTCCTTTTCTCTCAAATCTCAAAACACCGTCGACAAGTGCAAATAACGTATCGTCTCCACCTCTGCCTACATTAATACCAGGGTGAATTTTTGTTCCACGCTGTCTGAATAAGATATTCCCTGCTTTTACGAATTGTCCGTCAGCTCTCTTCGCACCAAGTCTCTTGGCCTCGGAATCTCTGCCGTTCTTAGTAGAACCGACACCCTTTTTATGTGCAAAAAATTGAAGGTTCATATTTAACATCAGTCTACACCTCCTTAAAGTTTACTTTCAAATACTTTTTATGGTATTGCTTTTCCACTTCTTTCAGTCCAAGAATCATGGAATCCAACAAAAGACTCGTTTCCTTTGTCGGCTCTCCGGCAAGTTCAAAACGGATGACCCCATCCTTTTCCTTTTGGCTGCATGTAAACTTCTGACCGCCAAACTGAGCAATGGAATTGATCGTATTGATGACAAGGATGGAAACTGCCGCACATACAATATCCGTTCCCGCTTTGGAAAATCCGGCATGTCCTTCGCAGTAAAAACCTTTGTATCTGCCTTCTGTGGACTGAAATACGGTTATGGTTGTCATAGAGTTCTCCGCTTATTGCTAAGCATTGATCTTGTCAATTTTAACCTGAGTGTATGCTTGTCTGTGACCGTTTTTCTTATGATAGCCGGTTTTTCTCTTGTATTTATATACAATAACCTTTTTACCTTTGCCTTGACTCATAACAGTAGCTGTTACGGTAGCAGACGCAGCTTCGGCTCCAACCTTTAAGCTATCCCCGCCTACAGCGAGAACCCGGTCAAACGTTACAGTATTTCCGGCTTCTGCCTCTAACTTCTCTACTTTAAGAATATCGCCTTCAGAAACCTTATACTGCTTTCCGCCAGTTGCAATGATTGCGTACATAGGGCACCTCCTATAATTTTACTCGCTGGCTTTGGTGATGTGTCTGTCACATACTTATACCTGGCCATGCGGCATACTCATAAAGAATAGCATGAGATCACTCGTATGTCAAGCGTTTCCTGAAATTAAAATTGTTATGTCGTCTATCTGCGCCTGTTGATACATTGCGCTGTAAGATCAGCAAAACCCCTGCACAAAAAAATACGCGATCATCTGGGAACGGGAGCTGAACTCTTCTGTCTCCAGCAGCTTTTCCACTTCTTCCCGCGAATAGAACCGGGCCTGAATCATTTCATTGGCAGAAGTATGATCGGAAAACTCACCCTCTGCATCGACGATGGCTATATATGTTTTCGTATCGGAAATACCAACCGCAGCATATGAAGGCGGCAGAATCGTTCGAATCTTTTTTACGGAGAGTCCGGTCTCCTCGTAAAGTTCCCGACGGATACATTCTTCCACTGTCTCTCCGTCCTCGATCATACCTGCACATAAGTTCAGGATTGTCTTATTGACGCTCATACGAAATTCCCGCAATAATAACAGGTTTCCTTCATGAAAGGCCACAATGGAGATACCGCTGGCGCGACTGCCGATGTCCTCGATTTTTTGAATATCCCTTCTGCTGACCATCTCATATTTTTTCTCTTTTCCTGCTTTATTCAGATATGTGATCTCATAATTCTTCAGATACTTTCCGTCTTTTATCTTTTCCAGCTTCAGTAACTTCATTTTCCAATTCTCTCCTTATACACCATGCCTGATCATTTTTAAGTTTGAATACTTGTACCTGCATCTGATTGTTATATTTCCATATGCTTATGACGTTTTCTCCGTTTTTCTGTTGAGTTGTTCCCAGAGAGAACGCTTACCCTTTTTCCGTGTCACTTCCACCAGCCCCAGAGGGGTCATATCGACGACCGTCGTCGGAACCGGGTCCATACCGACAATCTCTTTCAACTTTTTCATTAATGTTTTGTTAAATTCAAAGCGTTCCATATTGATGAAGTCGATGATAATAATGCCGGAAATATTCCGTAGCCGAAGCTGTCTGCCAATCTCCTGTGCCGCTTCCAGATTGATATGAAGGAATGTCTCTTCCTTGCCCTTTTTACCAATATATTTCCCGGAATTGACATCCACGCAGGTGAAAGCCTCCGTGCGTTCTATTACGAGATACCCGCCGGATTTCAGCCATACTTTCCGTTCCAGCGCTTCTGTCAGCCTCGTTTCCACGCTGTAGAGCTTACTCAGGGAAAGCAGTGGATCTTCATAAAAGACCAGTTTGGAAAGGTCGGCCGGCTGATACCTTTCCAGGTATGCTTTCGTCTCCTCCAGTATGGATACATCATCCGTTAAGATCTTTTCATAATCTCCGCTGTCATAACTCTTCAGGCATTTCAGCCAGGCGGAAGGCGCCTTGTAGAGCAGACTGAAACAGGTCCGGTGATACATGGTCTGCCGTAACTGATCGGCCTCTTCCTTTAACCGCAGCAGCTCTTTTTCCAGTTCCGATGGATCCGTCAGCGTTTTGGAAGCGGCGTCGAAATGAATTCCATATTCTTTTCGGATCTCTGTAATCAAAGCGCTCTGCCCGGCATAGGCCTTCAAATTTTTCCGCTGTTTCTCCGGTAAATCTGCCGCATATGTGAGCTGATTTCTGTCATAGACGAGTGTCACACAACTTCCTGAAAAAGACAGACTGGTTGTGGCACGGGCTTCTTTTTGTTTCTGACTCTCAGCACAGATCTGTAATACAATTTCATCTCCCGCAAGGATACGTCCGTCGTACTTGCGATTGGTAATGACAGGTTCGCTGCCCCGCAGCGGAAGAAAACACAGTTTTCCCGGCATGTACTCCACAAAAGCTGCCTGAATGTTACCTGCCACATTTTTAACTTTTCCGATATAGATCTGATCAAGCACATTGTCATCAGGAAGACAGGCATCAGCCTGTATCAGCCGGTTTCCTGCGTAAAGAAGTGTCAGCACTTTCTGGTCCCATCGCAGGAGCAAGACTCTGCCGTCGCCTGCTTTCTGCCTGGTCATACCGGTCCGATACTCAGAGTTATCATTACATTCATTCCATTCCATATCAGAATTATTATCAGATTTCAAAATTCTTCTCCTGCATCCCGAAGAGGTACCAATCGTCTGTCCTCATCGGTGCCAATATTCATATAAGTGTCCGTCCTTGTGATCTCCAGGGCAAACTCCGGCAGTTCTCTGCCATTTTCCTGATAAAAGGCACGAATTACCGTGGCTGGTTTGATATTCCCTGCGCTGCTGGCATCCACAAGCATATAGATGGCATCTTTTTGCATATGGAGCTCATAAATCGCCGGTTTCAGATTCAGGGTCAACTCTTGCTTTTTGGTCTTTTTGACAAAGGGAAGTTCCGATTGCTCATAAAACCGGACAAGAGCCTCCTCATAAGGAAAATCAGGTTCATAGCCGCTTCGAAATCTCACCAGGTATCCGGCGGCGGCCACGCTTGCCATGGCGTTTGGCGTTTTCTGTGGTAAGAGCCGAACGGAGAGGATTTCGATGCCCTCTGCCATTGCCCCGTTCAACGCCTCCCGCATCTGTGTGCCTCCGGCATGTGAATTGACTTCAATGTCCATATATTCTCCATCACTCTCGAGGCCGACGCCGAGCGGGGCGGCGAAAGACATAATCTGATGAGGGCTGAACCCTGTTGTGTAGGCGATGTCAATGCCTGCGCGGCGGATTGCTTTCTGAAAGTAACGCATAATATCAAGATGGCCGATGAATTTCATCGCCCCATGCTTTGAAAACTGGATTCTTACCTTCATCTGTTCCCTCCCTGAACGGGCAGCGCCGTTTGCGCTGTCGTCTCTCTCTGCTGCGTGCAGACACCGCCGCCATAACGGGCCGCCCCGCACCCCTGACACTGTAAGCGGCAGTTGGGGGAAGTCTCTGCCGCCAGCGCTTTGTTCCACTCCCGTATCAAATACTCTTTGGTTACACCGCAGTCGATGAAATCCCAGGGAAACGTTTCCTCGAGGGAGCGCTGCCTTGTCGTATAGAAACCAATGTCAAGGCCGCATTCCTCAAAACAGGAAAGCCATACGTCATTTTTATAGTGCTCGCCCCAGGCGTCATAAAAGCAGCCCTTTTGATAAGCCATGTGGATTACTTGTCCCACCCGTCTGTCACCTCGGGCGAATACGCCTTCCAGTACACTGGCATCCGCCTCATGCCAGTTATATTTGATGCTTTTCTGATTTAACTGTCCGGCGATGGCAGCCCGTGTCATATAAGCCTTTTCCAGAAATTGCTCTTTCGTACACTGACATGCCCACTGAAAAGGCGTAAATGGTTTCGGAATAAAAAAAGAGGTACTGGCCACGATCTGGCATTTTCCGGTTCGCTTCTCTTTGGGCACAGTCTCATAGTAGGCTGCCGCCACTTGATTGGCGAGAGCAGCAATGGCTTTGATGTCTTCCTCTGTCTCCGTAGGAAGCCCCAGCATGAAGTATAATTTGACCCTGCTCCAGCCCCCTTTGAACGCATTGACCGCCCCGGTCATGATGACCGACTCAGTCAAACCCTTATTGATGACATCCCGAAGCCTCTGACTGCCCGCTTCCGGGGCAAACGTAAGGCTGCTTTTCTTAATATCCTGCACTTTACTCATCACATCAAGAGAAAAGGCATCGATTCTAAGCGACGGAAGTGAAATGTTGATTTTATTTTCGGCGCATACTTCCATCAGATAATTGACAAGTTCTTCCAAATGCGAATAATCACTGGAACTCAAAGAACTCAATGAAATCTCTTCCTGGCCCGTATTTCGAAGCATCGCAACCGCATACCGCTTCAGCATCTCCATATCCCGCTCCCGTACCGGTCGGTACAACTGCCCTGCCTGACAGAAGCGGCAGCCACGGATACAACCTCTCTGAATCTCCAGCACAACCCTGTCCTGGGTTGCCCTGATGAAAGGTACGAGCGGTTTTTCCGGGTAATACGTGTCAGAGAGATCCATGACCAGCTCTTTACAGACCGTTTTGGGAATTCCTTCTTCCGTCGGAGAAAACGAAGCGATCGTGCCGTCCTCATGATAAGTGACTTCATAAAAGGCAGGGACATACATGCCCGGAAGCCGGGACGCTGCCCGCAGGAAATCCAGTCGGCTTCCGCCGGCTTTTTTGTGATCCTGATAGAGATCAAGAAGATTCCGATACTGGGTTTCACCCTCACCGATATAAAACAGATCAAAAAAATCCGCGATCGGCTCCGGATTGTATACACAGGGACCCCCGCCAATCACAATCGGGTCTGTCTCCTCTCTGTCTTTCGCCAGCAATGGGATTCCCGACAGATCGAGAATCTGTAATATATTCGTATAACACATTTCGTATTGGATTGTGATGCCGAGAAAGTCAAATTCCCTGATCGGGTCCTGGGATTCCAGGGCAAAGAGTGGGATCTTCCGCTCACGCATGATACGGTCCAGATCGATCCACGGAGAATAAACTCTTTCACACCAGACATCGTCAAAACTGTTCAACATGTCATAAAGGATCTGGATACCCAGATGAGACATGCCGATTTCATACACATCCGGAAAACACATGGCAAAACGGATGAGCGTCTCTGACTTCCGTTTCACAATGCTGTTGATTTCGTTTCCGATATATCTGGCAGGTTTTTCCACCTGCAGTAGTATTTCGTCCGATAAAGCAAGTTTACGCATGCGGTTGTTTTTTTGTCCTCTACTTTCTGTTTTATTCATGTAAAGTATACGGTATCTGTTCCATAAAATCAAATAAAATCGGGGAATAGTCAGTCTCTACTGCCTCATACACCTGTTGCGTATCAAGACCAAAGATCGTTTTATTCTGTGAAAAAGCAGTATAAAAAAACGCAAAGAGAAGGAGCGCTGCCGCAGTCCGCAGACGGAAGGTGGACACAGGCAGTTCCCCATCCTGCATCCCATCCATACCGGCGTCCTGAAAAGATTCATAGGGAACGTTCCTGCCATACAGAAATGCTTCTCTGCCCCGCACAGTGTCGCGGTTCATCTGATGTTCTTCCCGTATCTTACGCACAAGCTGTAACTTTTTTTCAGAGGAAATATGAGAGTTCATGTTCTCTCCTGTGATGCCTGTTTTTATCAATTTATGGAAATACTGCGGCAATTATGAGTTTCCTTATGAATCTGTATGGTTTTTCACTGCTTGCGTTTCTCAAATTCCTTGCGCATGGCCTCCAGATCCTGTCCCTTCAGCGCCCGTTCCAGGAGCTGAGGAAGCATCTGTGGATTGCAGGCAAAGCAGGGAATTCCAAGTCCGGCGATCTTCTGCGCCATCTGTGCATCGTAATAAGGCTTTCCACCGTCGGCAAGCGCCAGAAGGCAGACTACAGTCACCCCGGACTGCTTCATTTCCGAGAGCCGCCTGAGGAGAGCTGCCCGATTTCCACCTTCCTCCAGATCGGAGATAAGGAAAAACAATGTTTTGGAAGGATTTTCGATCAGCTTTTCACAGTAAGCGACCGACTGATCAATATTCGTCCCCCCTCCGAGCTGGAATCCGAACAGCAGATCGACCGGATCTTCGCTCTTTTCCGTCAGATCGACGATATTCGTATCGAATGCCACGATATGTGTGCTGATACTGGACATACTGGCGAGAATACAGCTCATGATCGAAGAATAGATGACCGACTCTCCCATGGAACCACTCTGGTCAATATCCAGAATAATTTTCCACTTATTGGCAGCCGTTGTACTCGTTCTGTCGAAAAAATAAAAATGTTCCGGCACGATCGTCTTCAGCTCCGGGCTGTAATGCTTCAAATTCCGCGAGATCGTCATCTTATAGTCCATCGCTGCCGCGGAAGGCAGCGGCGAATGCTTCCGTCTGTTGACGGCGGCTGTCACCGCGCGCCGAATATCCTGTTCCAGAAGTTTGTTGAGCTCTTCCACGATCTTTCGGATAAAAACGCGGACACTCTCCTTGGAACGTTTGGGAATCTGGTCTTTTAAGAGCAGGATCGTGGCTGCAAGATTCACATCCGGCTCCAGATTTTCCAACAGTTCCGGTTCAAAGATCAGTTGTTTCAGGCCGCATCTTGTCATGGCGTCTCCCTGAATGACCGTCACCAGATCTTTGTCGAACAGACTTCGCACATCTCCGAGCCAGCGGCTGATCTGTGGGCTTGATGGTCCGCTTCCCGCTCCGCCTCTGCCGGATGGAGAACCGAAGCCGCCATTTTCCGTTTTATTATAGATGGCTGCCAGAGCCTGATCCATCAGATCCATTTCACCGGAGAGCCCTTGTCCGCCCATACTCTGAAAACGGTCTTCGCTTTCCTGTCCGAGGATCAGTCTCCAACGGCTGATACGTGTTTCAGTATCCATAATTGTTCTCCCTATACGCTTTTTTTCTGAGGTCTGCCTGTCGCTTACACAGACAGCGGCCAAAGCCACAACGGTCACAGATCAAAATCAAAGTCATCCAGACCGTCAAGCAGTTTTTTTTCTTCCTCGCTGACTGCCGCATTGACGCTCTCACTGATTTGTTGTCCGTTAAGTCCCCAGATCTCTCCCAGATTTTCGGCAATGCCATCCTTCTCCATAGAAGAAAAATCCGCGAACGCGCGGCGCAGGAAAATCAGCGCTCTCTTGAATTCATCCTCGTCGAGCGTGTCCAGATATTCGTCGAGACTTTCCCACAGGGAAAGTCTGGCGATCAGCGCATAGCGGTTGCGCATGGCAAGGCCCTCAAACCATCCGGCTCCCAGATCTGCAGGCACTCCTTTTGATAACCGGCGTCTGACTTCCAGCTTTAACGTCCCGGCATCAATACGGCCACGCTCCAGTAAAATGGCGGCCGCAAATCCTGACAGCTTTGTATTCAAATCATCCCGCTGCGCCGTCTCCTGCAGCGCGGCCAGCCATGATGTCTCATCGAGGAAATCATGAGCCAGCGACGCCGCATTCAGACGTTCGATCGCTGTGAGAATGCTCTTACTGCCGTTGTCATCGCAGACACAGGACTGTGTCAGGATCAGGCAGGAACGGTAAAAGATCTGTTTCAATATCGGTACCAGCGGAGAAATGTCCAGCCTTCTGATATTCCCGTACTGAACGACAAAAGACAGACGGTCTGCCGCTGCGGCCAGCTCTTCCAGAGAGGCGGCCTCCACCGACATTGCCTGCAGAGCTGAAGTGGCATAACATACGGCCTCTGACATCCCACAGGTAAAGGCATCTTCAATAACCTCACTGATCTCTTTCATGGAAGGTGCCCGTTCTGTACGCTCTTTCATCACAAAGGACGCGGCCTGTGCGACCGTATCTCCCTTGAGAGCAGCCTCCACCAGCTCAATCTCCGCCTCGGGAGTCCATCTGACGACCCATTTTTCCGCCCAGGTGGCATTTTCCTGATTGTTCTTTTGCAGCGCTGCAAAGCTGACATGCAACACACGCAGACAGTGCAGAAAGGAGGAACGGTTCAGATCGAGAAAGGCTGACTTTTCGCTTTTCACATTGCGGTTCTCGCGCAGATCAAGCGGCAGATCCTGTGCGGTCAGATCGCGGTACTTTTCCAGCTTCCATTCTTTTAACTGTCGGTAAAAATCTTCCTGAATGCTCGTGCGGCTTACGCCGTCAGGCAGTGCGCCGATCTTTGTACCGATCTCCGTGTCCGCAACCGCCAGGCTGATCGCCGAAAAGCTGCCGCCGCCCATGAGAGTGACCGCCGCTTCCCGCAGATCCCGGAGCGCTGGGAGTTCACTGCCCCGCAGCTTTGCCAGTGCGCCTGCCAGACGCACGGCTTCAATCGTCTGTGCGGAAGAGACAGGATTTCCATTTCTTCTCTCATATCCGGCAATCCTTGACAGGTAACTGTAGGCTGTCCGCTGCGGCTGTTCCAGCTCCAGAGCTTCCCACAGCAGAGAATAATAGGCAGGCGCTTTGTTCCCGGCGCCATAGCCGGCTCTCGTTGAAAGGCGGTAATATGAATAAGGCATCAGCGTATGACTGGCCTCTGCTCTTGGCAGAGTATCGATCTGCGTGTCTGACATCGGCGTTCCTTCCGTCAATCCTTCCACATGATAGGCTCCCGTCACGATGACGATCTCTTCCGGGGCATAACCCTCCTGCAGGGCATCGGAAATCTGGCGGCGCATATAGGCTTCCCGAACAATGATCTCCGCCCAGTCGCCCTCTCTGCCGCCTGTCAGTTCCCGCAGATTTTTCCCAAACGCGGCCGCTCCGTCCCGGTAGCTGTGTGCATCCTGCGCGTGCTCCATAACACGTTCCCAAAACGTCTCCTGTCCGTCCTCTCCGGTCTCTCTGTCCAGTCTCTCGTAGACTGACAGTCGTCCCTCCTCGCCCTGTTCGTTATCCGGCAGAATCTCAGGAGGAAGCGCCAGAAAGACTTCGGAAGGCAGATCAATAAAGCGCACGCACCGCTTCTGTTCGCAGCACCATAAAACTGCCTGATATTCGGGAGAATACTCGGCAAATGGATAGAGAATCGTGCGTACCGGCGCCTGTTTTGTGTAGGCGAGAACGGCGATCGGCGGTTTCGTCTCAGGGCGGACCATATCATCCAGAAGATCGTTGAAATCGCAGGGCCCTTCTACCAGCACAAGACGGGGATTCTTTTCGGATAAAAAATTACGCAGATGGTACGCTCCTGCCGGAGAGAGATGGCGGATTCCAAAAACAGAGATTCCCTCATACTGTCCCATCAATCGTTCAACTCCTTACAGGCCCGGTACAGACCGGACCATTTGCTTCCACGTTTTTTCATAATATTATCTAGGTACTCTTTCCAGGCGACGGCATCCTTTTCCTCATCTTTGATGACCGCACCCTGCAGTCCTGCCGCCAGATCGGCATCCGCAATGCTGCCGTTTCCAAAGCTCCCGGCCAGCGCCATACTGTTACACAACAGAGAGATGGCCTCGGCGGTGGACAGCACTCCGGTCGGCGTCTTTACCTTCTGACTGCGGTCGAGTGTCTGGCCCGCCCGAAGTTCCCGGAAAATCGTACAGACTTTTTCCACTGTCTCGTCCTGTGGGAGGGCGGCATTCAGATCCAGATTTTCCGAGAGCTGTTCCACTCTCGTCCGGACAATGTCCATCTCAGACTCCAGATCAGGCGGAGACGGAAGCACGACGATATTGAACCTTCTCTTTAAGGCTGCAGACATTTCATTGACGCCTTTGTCTCTCGTATTGGCTGTGGCGATAATCGAAAATCCCTTCTGCGCCGGCACTTCCAGAGACAACTCCGGTACGGAAATACGTTTTTCCGATAAAATCGAAATCAGCGCATCCTGTACCTCCGAAGCGCAGCGGGAAATCTCTTCCAGACGGGCAATGCTTCCCGTCTCCATCGCATGAAAAACAGGACTTTTCAGCATGGCTTCCGGAGAGGGACCATTTGCAATGAGCATGGCATAGTTCCAGGAATAGCGGATCTGTTCTTCGGTCGTTCCTGCCGTTCCCTGTATGACTTTGGTCGAATCCCCGTTGATGGCTGCCGTCAGATGCTCGGACAGCCAGCTCTTGGCAGTTCCCGGTTCTCCGATCAGAAGGAGGGCGCGGTCTGTCACAAGGGTGGCCACTGCGATTTCCACAAGCCGTTCATTGCCGATATATTTGGGGGTGATCACGGTATTTCCTGCTTTTCCGCCGCACAGGTAAGTTCTCACCGACCGGGGTGACATCCGCCATCCGGCCGGAATCTGCTCTGTCTCCGCGGCGATCAGCGCCTCGATCTCCTTCTGAAAGAGCTGCTCCGCAGGCAGCCGCAATAATTGTTGTTCCATGTTCTCTCCTCTCTCCTTACAGATTTCGTTCCTGACAGCTCTCCGCTCTGGCAAGATCGATAAACTCCTCCAGCCGTTCTCTGAGATTGGTGCCCTTTATGTTTCCTGCCTTTACAAGTTCACAGAGCGCCTCCGCCTCTTTTTGTTTTGCCTGCCAGGTCCCCGGCATCTGCTGCAGATAACTCCATACCTCCCAGCCTGAGACAGTTCCTCTTGTCTTGAAATGTTTCGTGGCCAGACCCGCGCATTCCGTCATCCCGCACTGTTTCATCGGTGTCAGATACATATTGTTGTTGCCGGTGACGGTCCGCGCCCGTTCATAAAAATAATGAGCCAGCTTTTCACAGTATGTCCGGTCATGCGGCCGGACCCAGCGAAACAGGATAAAATCAAGTCCTGTGGTCCTGCAGTCAATCAACAGATCAGTGACATAACCGTTCAGCGGCTGGGGGACGCGCTGACATATGGTAACATTCGTATCCTCCACCTGACTGTACCGGTAACGTTTCATCTCATAGCATTGATCCTTTTCATTCCATGATATGAGCGAAAGACCACTCTCCAGACCAGGGAGCAGATTTTTCCGTAATTTTTTCCCAAAGACAGCTTTCTGGTACATTTGCGCCTCCAGCCAGTCGCTGAACTCTCTTTCCGGTGCAAAGAAGAGCTGCGCTGTCAAAGCGGCCGGGAAATAAGGCTCTCCGATCGTATCGTAAAAGGTCAGGGCCAGTTTTGCAAGATTCTGATCCGGCTTTAAGACCATGGCATAGTGAAGCAGACAGGGAATCGCTCGGGAAAAACAGAAATTCTTCTGGCTGCGCGCATTCCATCCGAGACGGATTCCGGAAAGATGCTCCAGACACCAGGGAGACTTTTCTCCCACAATACAGCGATCCAGCTTGCTGCCCATCGTCGCGGCAAAATACCAACAGGACAATGCCCTGTTTCCGGTCTTACCCGGCAGTGCCCGCAAATAGGCCTCGATGAGAGCTGCCGTCTCTTTGGTCAGCTCCGGCATCTGCCCGCCGGCGTCCACAGTATGCCATGGTTCCAGAAGCTGACGCAGTCCTTCCCCCACAAGGTCTGACGCCCATGGGCTGTCAGTCTCTTCCAGATAGGGAAGTGCCTGCAACGGGTTTTTGTCCATGAAATCGTGCCAATATTGCCGGGTCTGTTCATCACTCAGGGATGCCAGTGCATGAAGCGTTGTCTTTTTGCAGTTTCCTCTCTCGGTTTTTGCCAGTTCAAAGAGAATTTCCGTGTTTTTCGGGCAATGGCGCAGCCCATAGATCAGGGCGCTCCGCACTTCTTTCTCTGCCTGTGGCAGATGTTTTATGTAAAAGTCATTGGCGGATGCTCCCGCCAGGGCGTCGATTACATGCACCCTCCGTACCATTTCTTTTTTTCCTTTGGGGTCAAAGTCCTGTTCCAGTAAAGGCAGGATCGAGGTGCCGCATTCCTTCAGCCACTGCGCGGCATGATCCGCCAGTTCCGAATAGGAAGCGCCGAGCGCTCTGACAAGTACCGGTTTGACCCGGTAATCCTCAAACAGTTCCGGCTGTGTCTCGTGTGCTTCCAGCACATATCCGTATCTTCCGTTTCCGGAACTTGTCAGTGCGTCAAGAAGCGGATAAAGGGCGGAATAAGGGGCGCTTGTCACAGTACTTCCCCATTCGGCGGTTTCTATTTCCTGCAATTCCCCCGGCACATCGACTGCCGCCTGTGTGCAGAGAACCGCATCCACAAGCGTGATGGCTTCTAAAACAAGCGTGGATGCTTCCTGACAGTCCTTCAGCAGCGCATCCAAAAGCTGCCCGATTTTGGCAAATACCGGTGATGCGGCCGTCAGAGGCTTTATGGCTTCGGCGGCGCGTTTGAGTCGGAAATCTTCACCGATCAGACTACAGCCCGAGATCATCACATGCTTCAGGCGGGTGCGCAGTTCATATAATGGAGTGATGTCCATAATAGTCTCCTTTCCTTAATACAACAATCTGACAATATCTGTTTCTGTGATAATGCTGACCGGCTGCATGAGCAGACGTCCCGCCTCTTGATCATAATAAAATGCGCCCAGCAACGTCTGATTGTATAAGAGTCCTCCGTCAGGAAGCAGAAGAAGTCGCATGACGGTCGGTTCCATGCCGGGCATGTCTCCGAGCAATATTGTCTCCCCCTCCGGTGTCCGCAGGGTAAGCCCCAGCTTAGTCCTGCCGATCTGTGCATAAGAGATCAGCCTCAGGAGCATCGGATCTGACAGCGCATTTTTCAGAAGATTTTTTGCCTGTTTGCTCTCTGCCGCCAGAGATACGGCGGCAAAGGAACGCAGCTTTGCGAGATCCTCCTTTTCCACCGCACGGATCTGTGCGCCGTCCCAGCGCACACGCACATTCCCTTCTCCCGGATAATAAGCGGCTTCCGGAATCTGGGCGACACCAAACAACGTGTCTTCCTGTTTTATGTATTTCACGGCTTTCAGTGGACGGTAATTACAGGTTTTACTGATCGTACCGTCTTCCAGATCCACAAAAATACCGGTGTCAATATATTGTTTTCCGGCCTCATCATAGGAGACCCAGAATGCGGTCTGAATCAGTTGCCGGTCTTTTCTGCCATGTCCGAGAGCGGCCAGCTCCGACAGCTTCCATACACCGCCAAGCTCTTCGTAGAGCGGGCTGTCATCCTGTTCGACACTGTCGCTTTCCAGCTTTTCGGTGAGATATTTCTGAGATTTTCTGATTAGACTTCCCAGACGTTTCATCAGATCCACAGCCGCTTCGTAATGGCTCTCATCGCCGTCTTTTTGCAGCGTTTCGATTTCCAGGATCAGACCGTTTAACAGTCTCTGAATCCCTGGAAGATAATAATCTCCCATCTGTTTTGACAACTGCCGGTAAGAGGTCAGAGCGGTACCGCCCATTGCCCCCAGCCCGTTTGTCATCAGCTCTCTCATCAGTCTGTCCGCCAGCTCCAGTCCTTCCAACTGTTTTTTGATTTTCTTTGTCCGGGCCGCTTTGCCCGCCTTTGACGGCGCTTTCTTTTTTGCCGCGGCGGCTGTGCCGTCCTCTGTGGCGGCGTTCTCCGCCTTTTCTTTCGCTCTTTCCTCCCGTGCCTGTTTCTTCTCCCGCTTTTTCAGAATATCCCCGGGAATCTCACAGAGAGTAAATGACTTTTGTGCCATGATCTCATATAACAGTGCCAGACTGTGTTTGCAGGGAAACTGCCTGCTGGGACAAGAACAGCGAAATACCGGAGAGAGCGGATCGACAAAATCTGCCGTCGTTATATAGTTGCTCTTTCCGCTTCCGCTGCATTCCCCCATATAAAAGGTATCGTCGGCAGCCCGCTCCAGCCGGACAAATCCGCCTTTCTGCGATATTTTCCGTCCGTTTGATGCCGCCGTTGCATTTGGCGCCAGAGACAATATCTGCTGCTCCGTGATTTCCTTCATATCATAACCCCCTTCCGCGAATAATTATATCATAATTACAGTATGGGAACAATAAATGCCGCCGCATCAACTCTGACGCGACGGCATGAAAATCCGTTATTTAATTGATATATCGATATTACTCTTTGTTACTGTGTCACAGGCACTTCCGGTGCTGGTACGCCTTCTGCTGCCGGTACTTCTCCGGGCAGTATTTCTGCCGCCGGGATCACCGGTACGCCGATTCCGTTCGCATCAAACTGATAAAGAACACCGTCAATCGTCAGGGCAATGTTTGCCGCCATGCTGCCATCTGGCTGGAAGTAGTACAATACACCGCCTACATTCTGCCATCCGGTCTGCATCGTACCGTCGATGCCTACAAAGAAGGGTACTCCGTTGGTTGTCACAATGGTATTGACATTCATGGCATAGGTTGTCTCATCGAAATGATACCGTTTGCCGTCAATCTCCTGCCATCCGGTCGTTGCCGCGCCGTTTGCAGCCAGATAATACTGTCCTGTGCCATCGCTGATCAGACCTGTCTGCATGATACCCGTCGCCGGATCGAAGTAGAATTTCTGTCCACCGATCTCCTGCCAGCCAACCTGCATGATGCCGTCGCCATTAAAGTAATAATAGTTGCCGTCAACAGGAATAAAGCCTGTCTGCATTGCACCATCCGGAGCAAAATAGTAATTTGCGCCGTTGATGTTCTTAAAGCCTCTGACCATGGAACCGTCGGTATCCACATAGAATTTCACCCCGTTGGTCGTCACAAAGGTGGAAACGGACAACAGACCGTTCGTCTCGTCAAAGTGATACGTTTTCTGGTCAGCCAGTGTCAGCCATCCAGTGGACATTGCGCCTGTGTCTGCAAAGTAGTACATGCCTTCCGGCGCCTGATGCCAGCCAAATTGCATGATTCCTTCCGGACTCAGCAAATAGCGGAACCCGCCAATGTTCTGCCACCCGGTCTGCATGATACCGTCCGGGGCAAAGTAATAAGTCGCGTCTCCGACTTTATAGATGCCGATCGCCATCGGACCTTCGGGCGCGAAGTAACGTTTCGTGCCATTGTTCTCCAGATCCTGCCATCCGGTTACCATCCTGCCCATGGCATCCGTGTACCAGATTGCATCCGCATAGTTGATCCAGCCTGTCTTCATATGCCAGTTTTCATAAAAGTAATTGAATCCCTTACGCATAATCCAGCCTGTCTGGATGATCTCCTGCGTATAATCTTTATACAGATAATCAATGTCTACCCTGCCGGCAATTCCGGCAACGGCGCCGTTGCTCGTCGCCTGCCATACCGTGAAGGGAAGCGGATAATCACAGGCATCCGCATACTGAGCAACCCACTGGTCATACATGGTGGGGCCGAGCCTGTTCAGATACCAGTTCTTACTTGCGTATACCATCGGATAATAGCCAGCATTCTCGATCACCGTACAGAACGCATTGACGATTGCCTGCTGTTCCATTGGCGTCAACGGTTTATGGACAGTGTCCTCAATATCAAAGGCAATCGGGAAAGAAACCGGCATATTCTGCAGTGCATTGACCGCAAAAGTCGCCTCAGCGATCGCTGCTTCCACTGTTGTCGCGTAGGAATAAATATATCCGCCCGTACGCAGACCTGCCGCAGACGCCCCTGCCATATTCGGAATAAAGGCAGGATCAAGCCCGCTCTTGCTGCTTCCGATCTTGATAAAGGCAAAAGTGTATCCCTGTGCCGCCACGCTGTTCCAGTCGATGGCACCCTGATACTTGGAGACATCAATTCCCTTGGCGATCGCCTGGGCAGATGTGATTGCGGCCTGTGACGGGACGGCCGGAATGTTTGACATCACGGTCACCGCACATAATATGGCTGCTATCTTTCTCAGATATTTCTTCATATGTAAAAAATTCCTCCTGTCTTTATTCCCATGGGCAGTAAGCCAGGACGGACATACAGGCATGTCCGGTCCGGCAAACGCCGCGAGGGTATTTCCAGTATAATATAAAACTTGAAATATTGCCATAATAATTTGTA
The DNA here is from genome assembly GCA_037015955.1 of Lachnospiraceae bacterium JLR.KK008. Taxonomy (NCBI): domain Bacteria; kingdom Bacillati; phylum Bacillota; class Clostridia; order Lachnospirales; family Lachnospiraceae; species Lachnospiraceae bacterium JLR.KK008. The sequence goes on along the minus strand of CP143548.1, from coordinate 1,664,427 downwards.
AAGAATTTGTAACATTTTTTGGAAGATCACCGTTTTGCCAGTTCGGTCGTTATTTCCTCCCAAGTGACACCTTTCTCTGCCATCAGTACCATCATATGATACAGAAAATCAGAGATCTCATATTTGATTTCATTTGGATTGGGATTTTTGGCAGCGATAACGATCTCTGTCGCCTCCTCTCCCAATTTTTTCAGAATTTTATCAATCCCTTTGTCAAACAGATAGTTCGTATACGAGCCTTCCTTCGGATGTGCTTTTCTGTCCATGATTACCTCGAACACAGACTCAAAAATACGAAGCGGATTGGACTCTTTGGACTCCTTTTTTGCAATCTCATGAAAGAAGCAGGAATGGCTGCCGGTATGGCAGGCCGCGCCTGTCTGAGATACTTTGGCCAGAATCGTGTCCATGTCGCAGTCAGCCGTGAGACTTTTTACATACTGGACGTGTCCGCTCGTCTCCCCTTTCAGCCAGAGCTGCTGTCTGCTCCTGCTGAAGTATGTCATCTTTCCGGTCTTTAATGTAGACTCATAGGCTTCCCTGTTCATATAGGCGACCATCAGCACCTCGTCTGTCCGGTAATCCTGCACGACGACAGGAACCATACCATCGCAGTTGCATTTGAAATCTTCCCAGACAACGTCGGTCACAAAAGTATCCACACAGATTCCCCTATCCGCACAGAGCGACTTGAGAGCTGTGATCTCACGGGCATTCTCATTGACAATATTTCCGGTTACCCCGCACAGATCAATATAATTCAGTGTATCCAGCAGTTTATCCAGCGTCATGTCCGGGAGCATGGCAATAAACGGAACACTGGAACAGCCGACACATGTCTTCACGATTGCTTCTCTCACAAGGATCAGCTCACTCACATAAGTCTCGAGCAGTTCCTTATTTCCGGAAATGGAATTGCCGTCCTGCACACAGGCGGCGATCTTATCTGCGCCAAACTTCAGGGAAACTTCTTCCGTGATCGCAACGTTGGATGGTTTGGAGTAGTTCAGCGCCGCTTTTTTACAGCCGGCATAGAGCAGTTTCTTGATGTCTTCCATGCGCTTTACATTGCCGGCGCCGATGACAGGCATCTCCACAGCGCTGCAGATTGCCTTGATCAGATCAAGCGCTTCCTCGTGTTCCTGGTCATCGTCCGAAAGGTCGAAAATAATCAGTTCATCCGCGCCGTTGTCACTGTAAAACCGGGACAGTTCCACCGGATTCATGCTGATAACTGTCTTTTTATCCGTAAAGCCTGCAACCGCATGTCTTTGATACAGATACATACAGGGAATCAGCTTCTTTTTGTTCATCGTTTTTCCATTCATCGTCCGCTCTCCTCATTCAAATCTGACTTTGACAGAATTTGCATGGGCTGTCAGCCCCTCCTTGCCTGCAAACAACTCGATGTCTTTATGTACCGCCGCCAACGCATCTGCAGAATAAGAAATGATACTGGACTTTTTGATAAAATCGTCCACGCCGAGCGGCGAGAAAAAGCGTGCGGTCCCGTTTGTCGGCAGAATGTGATTGGGACCCGCGAAATAATCGCCCAGCGGTTCCGAGGAATATTCACCCAGAAAGATCGCTCCTGCGTTTTTAATCTTCGTCATCACAGCAAACGGATCTTTTGTAAGAATTTCCAGATGTTCGCTGGCAATCTCATTGGCTGCTTCCACAGCCGCATCCAGATCGTTTGCCACAAGAATATATCCATAATGATCCAGAGATTTTTGAATGATGTCCGCTCTGGAAAGTTGTGTGAGAAACTGTCCGATCTCTGTCTGTACCTGCGCGGCCAGCGTCTCACTCGTCGTGATCAGAATTGCGGAAGCAAGCTCGTCATGTTCGGCCTGCGACAGCAGATCTGCCGCCACATAGCGGGGATTCGCCGTCTCATCCGCCAGCACGAGGATCTCGCTCGGCCCGGCGATCGAATCAATGCTCACATAACCATATACAGCCTTTTTCGCAAGGGCGACGAAAATATTGCCCGGTCCGGTAATCTTATCTACTTTGGGAATGCTCTCCGTACCGAATGCCATCGCCGCGACCGCCTGTGCGCCGCCCGCTTTATAGATCGTGTCGACGCCCGCAATGTGAGCAGCCACCAACGTTCCCGGATTGACCTGGTCAGTCATATTAGGCGGCGTGGTCATAATGATCTCCGGCACGCCCGCCACTTTGGCTGGAATAACATTCATGAGCACGCTCGACGGATAGGCCGCCTTACCGCCGGGCACATACACACCGGCTCTGCCGATGGGGGTAACTTTCTGTCCAAGGATACTTCCGTCCTCTTTCACGTCAATCCAGCTGTTTCGCACCTGTTTTTCGTGATAGGCATGGATATTGGCGGCTGCCTTTTTCATCACTTCGATAAATTCCGGCTCCAGCGCATCATAGGCTTCCCGGATCTCTGCCTCTGTGACACGGATGTGGGAGGCGTCCATCTCGCAGTGATCAAATTGTTTCGTATAAGAAAATAAAGCCTGATCTCCCTGTTCCCGGACATTGGCGATAATCTCCGCCACAATATTCTCGTATTGACCGTAATGGTTTGGGCTTCTCTTCAGTAAGTGCTGCATCAGCCCCGTTTTGGTCTCTTCTGTCAGTGCCACGATCTTCATGCTGTCTCCTCCTGTGTGTCTCTCCCTATTTTTTCCCGCAGTCTGGCGATGATCTCCCGAATACGGTCAGCTTCCATCTGCATACTCACCTGATTGACGATCATCCTTGCGGACAGCGGACAAATCTCTTCCAGCACATCAAGGCCGTTTTCGCGCAGTGTGGAGCCGGTCTCCACAATATCCACGATCACATCGGACAGGCCGACGATCGGTCCCAGCTCCACGGAGCCGTTTAACTTGATAATATCGACAGTCTGATGTTTTTTATTAAAGAAATAATCTTTGGCTATGTTTGGATATTTGCTTGCCACACGGATCATCTCGTGATGTTGCAACAGCTCTCCGGCTTCTTTAGGCCCACAGACGCACATCCGGCATTTCCCGAACCCGAGATCGAGCACTTCGTATACTCTGCGGTTTTCCTCCCGGATGATGTCGCTCCCGACGACGCCAATGTCTGCGGCACCGTACTCCACATAAGTGGGAACATCCGGATTTTTGGAGAGAAAGAATTTCAGTTTTAACTCTTCATTGACAAAGATGAGCTTTCTGGAATCTTTGTCTTTCATCTCCTCACAAGTAATGCCGATCGACTCCAGCAGTGCCAGCGTCCGGTCCGCCAGACGACCCTTTCCGAGTGCAAATGTCAGATAACGCATTTCTTCTTTCATTGTTCTTTTCCCTCCGGTATGAGTTCGATCCATTCCCCTGCCCGTCTTCGTTCCTGCGCCTGTGCGATCGCTTCCCCAGCCGATTCTTCCCGATAGGTGATGACAGATACCTGTCTGCCGGTGGATACCGGGAGTTTTTGTCTGGCGATCGCTTCCATCAGGGCATCAATGGCAATCATAAACCCGACGGCAGGCTTTTCCCTGCCGAAATAGCCGAGCAGCTTGTCGTAACGGCCGCCCGTGACGATGGCATCTCCCACACCGTATGTGTAAGCCCTGAGAATGATTCCTGTATAATAGCGGTATTTGCTCAACATGCCAAGGTCAAAGGAGACATAGTTTTCCAGACCGTAAACACAGAGAACCTGATAAATCTGTTCCAGGCGGTCAATCGCTGCCAGAGAACGTCTGTTGTCTCCGGAAACCGATTGCCGCGCCTCCTGTAAAATCTCTGCGCCGCCGAATAGCTCTGCGGACTTCAGCAGTACACCCCGCTGCTCCTGCGGCACATGTTCACGGATGAGAAAATCTTCCGCGCCGAAATAATTTTTAGTTGAAATATAACCACGCAGTTCCAGCTCCATTTCTTCCGACAGGCCGGCCGCCTCACAGATTCCCTTGTAATATTCCACTTCTCCGATACTGACCTGGAATCTGCTCAGTCCTGCGCCAAGCAATGATTCGATTACCACAGCAACCGTCTCCGCATCTGCCTGCACGGAATCGTCACCGATCAGTTCACTGCCCATCTGCGTCATCTCTTTCAGTTTTCCCTGAAGCTCCGAGGTATTGCTGAAGGAGTTGCCGAGATAACAGAACCGCAGCGGCCTGTCCTCTCCGATAAAATATTTGGCTGCACAGCGGGCGATGGACGGCGTGAAATCCGGCCGCAGTACAAGGGTATTCCCTTCTTTGTCAAAAAATTTGTAGAGTTCTTTAGATGGCTTCGTGCCAATCTCCCTGGAAAAAACCTCAAAAAACTCAAAAGACGGCGTCTGAATATCCTGATACCCGTAGCTGTGGAATACCTGTTGGATCTTTTCTTCCACTGCGAGTTTCTTCGCATATTCCTCTCCGTAAATGTCCCGTACGCCTTCCGGCGTATGTACCAGTCGTTCCCGCATGATTCCGTTTCCTTTCCATATCGCATCGCGGTTCTGCCGCGTATCTGTTTCCTGGCTGTTTCCGGTTTACCGTCAGGGCCGGTCGTCCAGATCCTTCTGGATCATATCCAGATAAGACACAAAAACGCCTTGTTTTTTCGGTATGATATATTCCGGATTGAGCTCGTCATAGCGAAAGCTCTTTCTGCCTCCCGTCATCGCCCTCTCCCAGAACAGCTTCAGATGGGCAAGCGGCAGGTAGTAGAACAGATCTCTGCCCGTATAATAAATGAGAAAAAAGGCAATACCGCCCTGTTTTTCAAAATCGTCCATGAAAGCGACCTGATGTTCATGGATATTTTGCAGAGAAAAAGTATCCGCCGCGCATTCTTTGGCATCAAAGCAGACCGGAAGCCCCTGGACCGCACCGATATAATCGACCGTACTCTTCTGATCAAAATAGGCGAGTGTGATATGTCTGCTCTCCTTGTCAATTCGGATCGGAGTGATTGGGGTCGGTACTTTCTGAATGAGCGCCAGTCCGTTCTCCCGGTATTTTTCATTCGTCCTGTTGATCAAGTCCTCCAGTGTGGAGCCGCGCAGCCCTCTGGAATTCCAAGTTGCCATCGTTATCTCTTCTGTCCTTTCAGTTTTTGAAAGATGTCCGGAAGGGGTGCCCGGATCTCTCTGCCGGACAGGGCCGAAAGTTCTCCGTCCAAAACCGGAAATACGACCCGGTATGCGTGCAGGAGCTGATGCGTGATCCCATCCTGCCGTTTCCTTTTGTCGTTGGCGCGGCGGTCGCCATATTTATAGTCTCCCACAAGAGGAAAGCCCTCCGCCGCCAGATGTGCTCTGATCTGATGCGGTTTGCCGGTAATCAGATCCACTTCCACTAACGTTTCGTGTTCTCCCTCCCGGATGGGCCGGTAAGCGGTGACGATCTTCGCACTTTCCTCCGTCTGTTCGCGGGTAATCCGCACTTTGTTTGTTGTCTCATCCTTGACAAGCCAGCCTTCCACCCGTCTTGCCTCTCGCAGCTTTCCCTCGACATACAAAAGATAATATTTGTGCAGACTGCGGTCTTTCAGAATACGGCTCATCTGCTGACTGCCATACAGACTTTTGCCGCAGATGACAATGCCGCTTGTGTTCCGGTCCAGACGGTTACAGACAGACGGACGGAACATCCGCAGGCTGTCTCTGGCCTGCTTTCTGTCGGTGCCAAGCGCTCCACTTGCTAGCAGATAACCAGTCAGCCATTCATTCAGCGAGAGATCGTCAGGCATTGACTTTTGCGTCAATATGCCGGCAGGTTTGTCCACGAGCAGAATATGTCTGTCTTCATACAGAACCGGAAGCGCCCCGAATTTCTTCCAGGCCGCCTCCCCTTCCAGGCACAAAGACTCCTCCCGGCTTCCGCTCCCCGGGCAGTCCTGCACGCCGCAAAACTTTTCGATCGTCTCGTCCGAGAGAAACATTTCCACCCGGTCTCCCTCACGGATCCGCTCGCTGCCGTCCGCTTTTTGGCCATTTAACGTAATATTTTTCTTGCGCAGCATTTTATAAAAAAAGCTGACTGGCGCTTCCCGCATATATTTCCGAAGGAATTTGTCAAACCGCTGTCCGGCTTCCTCCTGTCTGACAATGATACGGCGCATAACCGGCTCCTTTCCGGTAACTTCCCCTGTCCATCAACTTCCCTGCCTCGAAGCCTTCTATAAAAGAAATATCCTTCTATAAAGAAATGTCTTTGAGAATCCCGGCAATGGCTTTCTCTTTTTCTTCCTTTTTTTCCGCGGTGTCGTTCATCTGTGCCAGCCGGTCGGCAAATTTCGACAGATCGGTAAACAGCTTTACCGTCAGTCCCTCATAGCCGCTCTGCCGCAGGATTTCCGCGATATGCTTTTCCCCTGCTCCGACATCACATCTGCCGTCCTCAGTATAGCCGCAGACAGCATTGTTTTTAATTGCCAGCGCACTGATCTGAAAATTTTTCTCGTAACTTGTCAGATACAGGTCGTAAAGCAGCAAGGTATCTCCCCGTTCCAGTCCGCACTCCTGCAATGTCTCATGACAGGAACCGGAACAGACGCCCGCTTTCAGATACATGATCAGACTGACTGCGCTCTTGCTTGCCGGCAGACAGCCGAGCACAGCCACGACTGTCAGCAGGTTTTTCTTTGTCCCGGTCGTATAGTATCCCATAAGGAAGATCGCCGCCGGAAGGGCAAAATAAATGACCGTCTTCAGGGTCTCCCACTTTTTTTTCGCGTTCAAATAGCCAAAACAGCCTTTTGTCAGTTTCATTCTTTTCTCCCACAATGTATTTCTTCCGGGCGACCGTCCGCCGCCTGTCAGCGGCGGGATCGCAGCATCATTTGTACAGTTTCATCACACGGAAGATCAGAGAATGCGGAACGAGCTTACAGAGACCGTGAAACGCCTGAATCGGAAGACTGCACACAGAAAGCGGCCGCTTCCGGTAGCAGTCACGGATGGCTTTTCTCACCACGCGTTTCGCCGACACCATTGTCAGTTTTTTGACGGCAAGTGTCTTGCCATACTTCTCGGCAATCGAAAAAAATTCCGTATCTACGGGGCCGGGACAGACACTTGTCACATAGATTCCACGTGCGCGCAGCTCCTGATTCAGCGCCTGGGAAAAGCTGAGTGTATAAGCCTTTGTGGCCGCATAGACTGCAAAATTTTCCTGTGGCAGAAAAGCGGCGCTTGAGGCCATCTGGATAATCCGGCTGTTTTTTCGCATATAAGGGAGACATCTGTGTGTCATCTCCGTCAGCGCCGTGCAGTTGAGCGTAATCATGGCTGTCTGCTCTTCCAGAGAGAGCTTTTCCACCGCCCCCATCAGACCAAAACCTGCACAGTTGACAAGCAGGCGGATCTGTGGTTTGGAGAGCGCCAGGATCTCGGAAAATTGTTTCATGTAAACCGGGTCCGTAATGTCCATATCTATAATTCTGCATTTCGTGTGTAGAGTAAGACTCAAATCTTCCAGACGTTCTTTTCTTCTGGCGATCAGCCAGATCTCATCCATATTGGAAAAGAGCGTATCCAACTGCCAGGCAAATTCCTGTCCGATGCCGGAGGAAGCTCCCGTAATAATCACAATATTCATAATGCGTCTCCTGTCATTATTGATTGATTATATCGTTACGTCTCTCGTTTTCTTTGCGACACCTTCGCGGCGCTTTTCTTATGCACATTACGGATCGTCTTTTTTCTGCGGTCTGCGCCGTTTCGTCCCTTTTGTGTCTGTCCTTGTCTGCGGCTGCCTTGGCCCAAATCGGAACTCTTTTTTGCCGGTATATTCCCTGCGGCTGCCTCATGGGCGGCGCGCGCTGGCCGGAGCAGACACTTTCTGTCATAGCCGATCAGATCTTCCCGCCCGGCCGCGGTCAGCGCTTCGCGGACAAGCCGGTAATTTTTCGGATCACGGTACTGGATCAGCGCCCGCTGCATCGCTTTTTCATGGGGACTGCGGCATACATAGACACTCTCTTTTGTTCTTGGGTCAATGCCTGTGTAATACATGACGGTGGACATCGTGGACGGCGTCGGATAAAAGTCCTGTACCTGTTCCGGCATATAGCCGAGATCACGCAGGTATTCCGCCAGAGCCACGGCCTCCTTCAGCGTCGAGCCCGGATGGGAAGACATCAGATAGGGAACAAGATACTGCTTCTTCCCCAGTTTTTCATTGAGTCGTCGATATTTGGCCGCGAACGTTTCATATACGGCGTTCTCCGGCTTACCCATCCGTCTTAAGACCGTGTCTGAGATATGTTCCGGCGCGACCTTGAGTTGTCCGCTCACATGATGTTCCACAAGCTCCCGCAGGAAACTGTTATCTCGGTCTGCCAGGACATAGTCAAAGCGGATGCCAGAGCGGATAAACACTTTTTTGACACCCGGCAGCGCTCGGAGTTTTCGCAGCAGCGACAGATAGTCTCTGTGGTCCGCCTGCAGATTGTTACATGGTTTCGGAAACAGGCACTGCCTGTCCTTGCAGACACCATGCCGGAGCTGTTTGCCACAGGACGGCGCCCGGAAATTGGCGGTCGGACCGCCCACATCGTGAAGATAACCTTTGAAATCCGCCTCCTGTGTCATTGCCTCTGCCTCTCTCAGGATGGACGCATGGCTGCGCGTCTGCACAATTCTTCCCTGATGAAAGGTCAGGGCACAGAAATTGCAGCCGCCGAAGCATCCTCTGTTGCTCACAAGAGAAAACCGGATCTCCTGTACGGCAGGTACTCCGCCCTCCTTCTCATAAGAAGGATGACAGGTCCGCATATAGGGCAGGTCATAGACATCATCCATCTCCTGCATCGTCAGAGGCGGCTGTGGAGGATTCTGTACGATATAAACACCATTTTCGTAAGGCTCAATCAAAGTTTTGCCGGTAAATGGGTCCGTATTCTCATATTGTAACAGAAAACTGTCTGCGTAACGGCGTTTCTCTGCTTTCATCTCTTCGTAAACAGGCAGCGATATGCTGTCATAAACACCGGAAATATCTTTTGTCTGATAGACCGTACCCGGGATAAACGTGAGATCTCTGACCGAAAGGCCGCTCTGCAGTGCCTCAGCAATCTCCAGGATGGATTTCTCCCCCATTCCATAGGAGATCAGATCGGCCTGACTGTCCAGAAGAATAGAACGTTTGAAGGAGTCGGACCAGTAATCATAATGGGCCATCCGGCGAAGACTGGCTTCGATACCGCCCACTATGACCGGTGTCCTGCGAAATTTTCTGCGGATCAGATTGCCGTATACAACGACGGCATGATCGGGCCGTTTGCCCGTCGCTCCGCCGGGCGTATAGGCGTCATGCTCCCGCGGTTTTCTGGATACATAATAGTGGTTGACCATCGAATCCATATTGCCGCCGCTGACGAGAAACGCCAGCTTCGGCTCCCCGAAGACTGCGATACTCTCCGCGTCCCGCCAGTCCGGCTGGGCAATGATGCCGACCCGGAAGCCATGCGCCTCCAGCAGCCTTGTAATGATAGCATGCCCAAAGGACGGATGATCTACATAGGCGTCCCCCGATACATAGACAAAGTCAACGCTGTCCCATCCCCGCGCGAGCATCTCTTCCCGGCTGACAGGCAAAAAGCCGCCGCTCAACAGGCGTTCACCCGCAGCATCGCCTGTACTTCTTCGATCTCTGTGTAATCGTTGATATAATAATCGGCAAGTCTGCGCTTTTCCTCTCTCTGATAGGCCGAATAATCGTCTTCCACGGCGCATACTTCCATGCCGGCCGCCTTACCGGCCTGAATGCCAAATATGATGTCCTCAAATACGAGGCAGTTCTCCGGTTTCACTGCAAGCTGTTTCGCTGTCATCAGGTAAATATCTGGGGCCGGTTTGCCTTTTTTCGCCTCACAGCTTGTCATGATCGAAGAAAAGTAATCAAAAACCCCGCGTGCGCGCATGACCATATCGACGAGTTGTCTCGAATTGCTCGTTGCGATCCCCAGCTTGATCCCGTGCCTGCGGCAATGATCAAGCAGCTCTCTGGCGCCCGGTTTGAGCATCACTTCCGTGCGGTATTTTTCCCATGCCATCTCGTTCCAGTCGGCTTTGATCAGCTCAAGCGGGCGTTCCAGTCCGAATCGCTCCTTGAAATACATGGCGGTCTCCGTAAAGCTCATACCTTCAATCAACTGTCCGAGATCATCCGGCACCGTCAGGCCGAATCGCGACAGGTATTCAGTATCAATGTCTTTCCAGACCCACATTGAATCCACAAGAGAACCGTCCATATCAAAGATAACAGCTTCTTTATTGTTCAGCATATTCTGATAACTCCTTTAATTCTTCCGCAGTCAGCGCGCGGTACTGACCAGGTTCCAGTGTCTCGTCCAGAGCCAGATTCCCCATGCGTACGCGCTTTAAATATAAGACATGGGTTCCGATAGCCGAAAACATCCGTTTGACCTGGTGAAACTTTCCCTCGGTGATCGTCAGCAGCGCTTCCTTCTTCTCTCTGTCTTTCCAGCAAAATCGTGCCGGAAGTGTCTGTTTCTCTTCTCCAATATCGATACCGGCCTCAAGCATTTGTATCTGCTCTTCTTCCAGACCGTGCGACAGCTTTACAAAATACGTCTTCGGCACATGTCTCCTGGGAGTCAGCAGCCGGTGTGCCAGCGCGCCGTCATTGGTGATCAGAAGCAGCCCTTCCGCATCCTTGTCCAGTCTCCCGGCGGGGAACAGATCAGTTCTCCTTCTGTCCTCTTCCCGCAAAAGTTCCAGGACCGTTTTCTCTCTGTGGTCCCGTGTGGCGCAGACAAAGCCCGTCGGCTTATTCATCATATAATAGACCGTCTTCTGAAAACGGACCACCCTGCCCTGAACGATGACTTCTGAAACCGCTTCGTCAATACTGCGGTCGGAACGGGTCTCCGTCACACCGTCCACCTGGACTTGTCCTTTTCGTATTGATTGTTTTACCTGGCTTCGCGAACCGAAGCCGGCCTCTGTCAGATATTTATCCAGGCGCATGAATCTGTCTCCTTGCACATATGTATGAGTATATAACATTTTCACTTCTTTGGGGTGATTTCTTGCAAAAATTTATAAAAAAATCATGTCTGCTCTTTTTTTTCGCCCTGATGGTCTTTGCCATGCTCTGTTATCCACAGTTGTCTCTCTCCTGCGCGCTGACAGGTTTGAATGTCTGGTTCCAGAAGATGATCCCCACCCTGTTTCCGTTTATGGTCCTCTCAGGGATGATGATCCGGCTGCGCTTATCAGACCAATTCGCCGGTTTTTTCCGCCCTTTGCTCTATCCATTCCTGCGTGTGAATAACCGCTGCCTGTATTGTGTTATCATCGGTTTTCTCTGTGGGTTTCCCATGGGCGCAAAGATCACTGCTGATCTGTACCGCCTGCGACAGATCACAAAAAAAGAGGCCGACTTCCTGCTTGCCTTCTGCAACAACATCGGTCCTGTATTTTTTACCGGTTTTGTGCTCGCATTTCTTCCGAGGCAGATCCCGGTATCCGTTTATTTATTTGGCATGTACGGCATTCCCTTTCTCTATGGGCTGTTTCTGCGGTATCTGTATTATGGGAACAGTCTTAACGTCTGCGGGGCGGCAGAGCTGCCAATACAAAAACCTCCCGGCTTTGTACAGACTTTGGATGAGTCGATATTATCTGCCATCCAAAGCATTACAAAATTAGGAGGTTATATGATTTTCTTTAATCTGCTGAATGTACTGCCCGGACTGTTTCTGCCTCTGCTTCCGCCCGCATTTACTTCTCTGCGGATTCCGCTGTATCTGACTACAGAGATCACCGGCGGAATCGCTCTGGCCGGAACCGACGCGCCGCTGCTTATTCTGACATTTCTTCCGTTCGGCGGCCTCTCCTGCATCGCCCAGACAGCCGGCATGATCACCGGGACAGATCTGTCCGTCTTTCCCTATGTGATTCATAAGCTCTGTCAGAGTGCTCTGACGCTCTGTTATTACCTGTTCATCTTCCGCATTTTTATGTAACAGACTCTGTCACGTCATGAAACGGGAACCGGCGCGCTCTGTGACGCTTTGTCATACTGATTATAGATCCGCACAGTCAGTGTCGACCCATCCCCCGGAATCAGGACCGCGTTTACAGTATCGGCGCTGTTCCATTCCTGCAATGCCGACCAGGTAAGACCGCCGTCCAGACTGTAGTCATAGTAAAGAATACCGCTCTGGGAATCGGCTCCCTGCAGTACGGCTCTGATCTGCCCGTTCTCCCGCACCGCGGACACGATTGCCGCTACTTCCGGCGGAGTCGTATCGTCTGCGACCGGCACTCTTGGGGCCGTCACCACGGTCTTAGGCACATTGGAATAGTCGACGCCGAGCACATCGGACCGCAAGCCGAAATATTTGGCGACCCCGGTGGCATCAAGACGCCCGAGCTGCTGCATTTTTTCGATGCTGTTAAAATAAGACAGATCTTTTTCATTGTCGATATGGCAGTGTTCGATAATCATGGACGGGATGCCGACAGCCGTAGCATTTTTGATTACCCCATAGTAATCTGTCCCGTTCTTATTCAGCTTTGTCTTGATCCCCCGGCGATAGATACCATAACTGTCACACAGTTCATTTAAAATCAGATCACCGCAGGCATAGGCCCTGCTGTAGTTTTCTCCGAGCGAAGGGACCCACACTTCCGCTCCATACAGGCGATTTGGCACCGCTTTATTATAGTGCAGACTGAATAAAAAGTCCGCCCCCACGGCAGCCGCACGCAGAGGCCTCTCCGAAAGCGACACATCCTCGTCGCCGTATCTTGTCAGGTATACGGTGATTCCCTCATATTTCTCCAACTCTTCTTTCATGGCCAGCGCCGTGATCAGAGTCGCATTTTTCTCGTCCAGTCCCGGGATCTGTCCGCCAATATTTGTACCGCCATGTCCCGGATCAATAACAACTACGATATTGTCATCCTGCGGCGCCGCTGCCGCAGAGAACGGAATCGCCGCAGCGAATACGACTGCCGCCATAAATCCCGTCATTATTTTTTGCCAGTTCTTTTTGGTATTTTTCGTACCATTTGTCTTTGCTGTCTCTCTCAATCTGCTTCCCCTTATCGTTCCCTTTATATTTCTTTATTTCTCTCCCGTCTATGCTTCCCTCTGTTTTTATTATGTAGAATAACCGTACGCTCTTCTTTCACTTTGACGCACTGCCTGTCAGATCATGTCCAGATTGATCGGCTCCTCCTCAGTACCCTCACTTTTCTCGCTCTCCGCCTCAACATCCGCCGGATGCAGTTCCATGCGGTTGGACTTGACGATATTCATACAATCCTGTAACGAAGAGACTGTCCTCTGAAACTGCTGGGACACAGTATCAATGGAATGTGCGATGATCGTCTCCAGATTACCGAGAATATCATCCGTATACTGCATGGCGGCCGCTTTCATATTGTTAGCCTCGATCGTGGCATTGTCCAGAATGCCCTGCGCCTGATTGGTGGCCATCGTCACAACCTCATTGGCCTGCGCATATGCCTGCTGCATGATCTCATGCTCGTTGATCAGCTCAGTTGTCTGTACGGTAGCGGCGTTGATCAGTGCCTCCGCCTTTTCTTTGGCATCGTTTAAGATTGCCTCTTTGTTGCTGATAATCTTCTGGTAACGCTTGATCTCATCGGGCGTTTTCATACGCAATTCCCGCAGAAGTTCATCGATCTCCTCTTTATTTACAATGATCTTTGTGTTGGAAAGCGTCTGGTATTTACATGTATCGATATATTCTTCAATCTCATCGATCAGCTGTTCGATCTTACTGCTCATTTTCCCCTCCAGTCACTGCACACCGACATGCGATCACTTCGCCGGCGCCTTTGGAACCCCATATTTTTCATAGATCAGCTTTTCCACAAAGGCTGGAACACAGCCGGAAATATCTCCGCCGAAACTTGCGATCTCCTTAACCGTTGTAGAACTTAAATATGCGTACTCAAGACTGGTCGTAAAAAACATTGTATCCAGTTTCTCTTTTGACAGCAGTCTGTTCGTCTGTGCGTTCTGCAGTTCATACTCAAAATCCGTGATGGCCCGAAGCCCTCTGACAATGACACGAACCTTTTTCTGTCTGGCATAATCTACCAGCAGCCCGCTGAAAGAGTCTACTTTTACATTAGGCATGTCCCTGGTTGCTTCTTTCAGTATTCTAACACGTTCCTCCGTAGAAAACAATGGTGTCTTCTTGACATTATTCAACACACTAATCGTCAATTCGTCAAAAATATATGCCGCTCTCCGGATAATATCCAGATGTCCGAATGTGACCGGATCGAAACTTCCGGGATAAATTGCCGCTTTCATCCTATGCACGCCTCCTGATAAACACATGTTTATTTGTCTTGTATTTCTTTTCTCTTTCCACCATAAAACCACAATGTTCCAATTCCTGATCGGAAAAATCGGTCTCCAGAGCGCTTTCAACGACGATCAGTGTATCCCTGGTCACATATGTCCGGCTCTCAAGCAGTGTCAGTGTCTGTCTTTCCAGTCCCTTCCCATAAGGAGGGTCCATAAAAATAAGATCCACCGCCTCTTCTCTGATCCGGCTGAGTGCTCCCTGTACCTCTTCCTGAAGTATCACCGCCCGCCCCGACAGCTTCGTAAACCGTAGATTATCTTCAATGCAGGCTGCGGCACGCCGGTCCTTTTCCACAAAATAAGCGCGTTCCGCACCACGGCTGAGCGCCTCGATGCCGATACCGCCGCTGCCGCTGAACAGATCCAGAAATACACTTCCGCTCAGATGCGGCTGCAATATATTAAATAACGTCTCTTTGATCCTGTCCGTCGTCGGCCTCGTATCAAGCCCCGGAGGGGTTTTTAACGGCAGACTGCGGGCACTTCCTGCGATCACTCTCATAAATGAATCCTCTATACTCTCACTTTAACACCTTTGGTATCCCGTTTACCGGAACGCAGTTTATGCAGTTCCAGACTTTTATTCCTGTAAGGAACGACCGTGTCCGTCATATTTTCCGTATAATAGACGGCTTCGATCACATCCTGCTCGCTCAGCCGCATTCCCCGTACGCCGATGGCGCCCTTTTTCTTCTCAGGAATCTCTTCCAGAGAGAAACGGAGAAAATATCCGTCTTTTGACTGCAAGACCATATCCTTCTGTTCCCGGAGGACAGCGATACTGATCACTTCGTCCCCCTCCTGGAGTTTGGTCGCCGCCACAGTACGCTTCATCACGTCAAATTCACCGCCGTCCACGATTTTGACCATGGAAAATTTCGTCACAAAGATAACCCGGTAGAGATTCAGTTCCGTCTGTCCGGTCATGAAGATGATGTTCTCTTCCGAAGAATTATAATTGCTCACATTGTCGATCGGAATCCCCTTATCACGGAATTTTCCAAAGGGCAGGTCAATAACCTTGATCGTATGCAGTGTTCCGGTATTGGTAAACAGACAGATGCGCCCTGTATTCTTGCAGGAAAAGACATACACATGTTCGGCGTCCGCTGCCTCTTTGTTGCGTTCGTATGTGGAGACGTCGACCACTTTCGCATAACCGAACCGATCCATTAAAAAGATGACTTCCATCTCTTCCGTCTTTTTTTCCTCAAAGACCGCTTCCTTTCCGTCCTCCACGACGGTCCGTCTTTTTTTCGCATATTCTTTTTTGATAGCGTCCAGCTCGTTCATAATAACCTGGGCCATCGAATCCCGGCGCTCGAGAATATCTTCATACCGGTATATATTGGCCAGCGTCTCTTCATGTTCTTTCACAAGGGCGTCGATCTCCAGACCGATCAGCTTATAGAGACGCATCTCCAGAATGGCGGCTGCCTGCCGGTCCGAAAACCGCAGCATCTGCGCCATCACTTTCGACTCCCGGGATTTGAATTTAATCCCGTCGGTCTTCCCTTCCACGAGACAGGCTTTCGCCATCGCCCGATCCCGCGAACCTCTTAATATCTCAATGATCAGGTCGATCACATTGCAGGCTTTGATCAGGCCCTCCTGAATCTCTTTCTTTTCCTGCTCTCTGGCCAGCAGTGTCGTATATTTCCTTGTGGCCACTTCGAACTGGAAGTTTACATTGGCCCTGATAATCTCTCTCAGCCCCATCGTCTCCGGCCGGCCGCCGGCAATGGCCAGCATATTGACACCGAATGTGTCTTCCAGACGGGTCTTTTTGTAGAGCATGTTTTTAAAGTTTTCCACATCGGTATCTTTTTTGAGCTCGATGACGATGCGGATTCCCTCTTTGGACGACTGATTGGAGATGTCGACAATGTCCTGCGTCTTCTTTGTCTCCGCCAGCGCCGCCACATCGGACAGAAATTTGGCGATACCGCCGCCGATCATCGGGTAGGGAATCTCGGTAATAACAAGATTGATCCTGCCTGCCCTGCCCTTTTCCGTCTCCACTTTCCCGCGGATGCGGATCTTGCCTGTACCTGTCTCATAGACAGACAAAAGGTCGGACTTGTTGATGACAATGCCGCCGGTCGGAAAATCCGGCCCCTTCACGTATCTGAGCAACGCCGCCGTGGCGATATATTCATCCTGCATATAGGCTTTCATGGCGTCGATGATCTCCCCGAGATTGTGAGGCGGGATGCTCGTCGCCATACCGACGGCGATCCCTTCCGCTCCATTGACGAGCAGATTGGGAATTTTCACCGGAAGTACGGACGGTTCTTTCTCCGTCTCATCAAAGTTGGGAATAAAATCGACGACGTCTTTATCCAGATCGGCCAGAAACGCCTCCTGCGTGATCTTTGCCAGTCTGGCCTCCGTATAACGCATGGCCGCCGCACCGTCTCCCTCGATATTGCCGAAATTGCCATGGCCGTCGATCAGCGGCAGTCCTTTTTTAAATTCCTGTGTCATCACAACGAGCGCTTCATAGATCGAGCTGTCGCCGTGCGGATGATATTTACCCATCGTATCGCCGACGATACGGGCACTCTTCCTGTAGGGCCTGTCATAGCGGATTCCGAGTTCGTGCATATCATAGAGCGTGCGCCGCTGAACAGGTTTGAGACCGTCCCTCACATCGGGAAGCGCCCTGGCGATGATTACACTCATGGCATAGTCAATATAGGACTTTTGCATCACTTCCGAATATTCGGTTTTTATAATTCTGTCATTCATCGCTTACTGCTCCTATATGTCAAGTTCCGCATCAGTTGCGTGGTCATAGATAAAGGCTTTTCGCGGCGGGACTTCTGTGCCCATAAGCATTTCCGTCACTTCCGACGCCATACGTGCGTCTTCAATCTCCACCAGCTTCAGCAGCCGCGTCTCCGGGTCCAGTGTCGTCTCCCAGAGCTGCTCGGCATCCATCTCCCCCAGACCTTTGTACCGCTGTAAAGTGAAGGGCCCTTTGTGTCGTTTCCGGTACCGTTCCAGCGCCTTATCGTCATACAGATATTCCTCATTTCCCTTCGCAGGCATTGCCTTATAGAGGGGAGGCATGGCGATATACACGTGTCCTTCATAGATGAGCTGCGGCATAAATCGGTAAAACAGCGTCAGAAGCAGCGTGGAAATATGAGCGCCGTCCACATCGGCATCGGCCATAATAATGATCTTGTCATAGCGCAGTTTGGCAATATCAAAGTCGTTGCCATACCCTTCTGAGAACCCGCAGCCAAAAGCATTGATCATTGTCTTAATCTCCGCATTGGCGAGTACTTTATCAATGCTGGCTTTCTCCACATTCAGTATTTTTCCGCGGATCGGCAGAATCGCCTGATACTGTCTGTTGCGCGCTGTCTTGGCGCTGCCGCCGGCGGAATCCCCCTCGACAATAAATATTTCGCATTTGGAGGCATCCCGGCTCTCACAGTTAGCCAGCTTCCCGTTGGAGTCAAAGGAGAACTTCTGCTTTGTCAGCATGTTTGTCTTCGCCTTTTCTTCCGTCTTGCGGATTTTGGCAGCTTTTTCCGCACAACTGATAATATTTTTCAGCACTTCCAGATTTCTGTCAAAATAATGCTGAATCTCATCCCCGGTCACTTTGGCCACAACTTTGGCCGCGTCCTGATTGTCCAGCTTCGTCTTGGTCTGTCCCTCGAACCGGGGATCCGGATGTTTCACGGAAATGACGGCCGTCATGCCGTTTCGCACGTCCGCTCCCGTGAAATTTACATCCTTCTCTTTTAAGATGTTCAGTTCTCTGGCATAGTTGTTGATGACCGTCGTGAACATCGTCTTAAAACCGGTCAGATGCGTGCCGCCCTCTGCGTTGTAGATATTATTACAAAATCCAAGGATGTTCTCGTGAAATTCATTGACATACTGGAACGCTGCTTCCACGGAAATCCCTTCACTCTCTCCTTTATAATAAATGACCTCATGAACGGTCTCTTTCGCCTTGTTCATATCCCGGATAAAGCCGGTGATGCCGTCCGGTTCATGAAACTCCAGAACTTCCGCCTCCGCCTTTCTTCTGTCCTCAAACGCGATCGTCAGCGCCGGATTGAGATAGGCAGTTTCATGAAGGCGGCTCTTGATCTCATCCTCCCGAAACCGTGTGCGGTCAAAGATCGTATCGTCTGGCAGAAACGTGATGCTCGTTCCCGTCTCTTTTGTCCTGCCGATAACCGGAAGAAGGCCGCCCTCCAGCTCCACCGCCGGATTCCCCCGCTCGTAACGGTCTTCATAAATGCAGCCATCTCGTTTGACCTGTACGGTCAACCATGTAGAAAGTGCATTGACAACAGAGGAACCGACACCGTGGAGGCCGCCGCTTGTCTTGTAAGCCGAAGCGTCAAATTTACCGCCCGCATGCAATGTCGTGAAAACAAGCCGTTCCGCACTCACCCCCTTTTCGTGCATACCGACCGGAATCCCACGGCCATTGTCATGAATAGTGGCCGAGCCGTCTTCGTTTAAGATCACTGTGATCCGGCTGCAATAGCCGGCCAGATGTTCATCCACCGCATTATCCACGATCTCATAGATCAGATGATTCAAACCCTTCGTAGATACGCTGCCGATATACATACCGGGCCGCATCCGCACCGCTTCCAGTCCCTCCAGGACGGTAATATTGGAAGCGTCATAGGTCTCCCTGTTCGCCATAATACCCTCTCCCACATTTACAAAAATTCACTGCATACAATATATATCATAAAAACGGTGTTCGTCAAACAAAAATAAAGGAAAGATTTCTCACTCCAGCCCAATCATCCGATAGATCGCTTTCAGATCCGTATGTTCCCGGATGACATCGGCAAGGCGGTCGTACTGGCTGTTTTTGTAGGTCAGGTAGTCGGTCTGTCCGGCTGCATCCCTGGTAAGCCCTCTTCTCTCAAACAAAAGATCCAGCAGGTTGTCACGCAGCGTGCCCGATGTAAACAGGCCGTGAACATAAGTGCCGATACAGTTGCCCGATATGCAGCCATCCATATGGTTACCGCCTCCTGTTATCCTGTCTGCCCGCCGCCTGTGGCGACTGTTTTCACTGCCGCTGTCTTCATCCGTCAGCTCCATCAGCCTCCGGGGCTGTGCGCCGCCCACACTGTCTGAGGTGCCCATGTGCATCTCATAGCCCAGGAAGGTGCTTCCCGCCAGCCTCTCCCATACTGACCGGGAACCGGACGCACTGCATTGTGTGAGAATGGTTCCCCGCACTCTGCGCCTGACTTTCTCCGTCCCGAATATGGTACGCAGAGGAAAATACCCCAGTCCCCGCGATATGCCGCCAGCCTCCACACCGTACGGATCGGCGAGCTCTTCCCCCATCATCTGAAAGCCGCCGCAGATACCCAGCAGCAGGCTCAGGTCAGAGCCAACAAGTCGCCGCACCTCTGTCTCGATCCCATTTTCCCGCATCCACTGCAGGTCCCGCATCGTATTTTTCGTGCCCGGCAGGATAATCAGATCCGGACAGCCAAGTTCCCGGCAGTCTGAAATATAGCGCAAAGAGACATGGCTGATCCGCTCCAGCGGATTCAGATCCGTAAAATTAGCGATATGCGGGAAGCGGATGACGGCAATATCAATCCTGTCCCGGACGCTGCCGGGAAGCAGACGCCGCGACAGACTGTCCTCATCCTCAATATCAAGTTCCGTATAGGGGATCACGCCAACGACCGGAATCGGACATCGCTCATAGAGCATTTGCAGTCCCGGTTCCAGAAGACGTCTGTCCCCGCGGAATTTATTCATAATAAAGCCTTTGATGCGAGCCCGCTCCTGTGCTTCCAGCAGGGCCACCGTGCCATAGAGCTGGGCGAAAACACCGCCTCTGTCAATATCCCCGATGAGCAGGACCGGTGCATCGATCATCTGCGCCAGTCCCATATTGACAATATCATTTTGCTTTAAATTGATTTCCGCCGGGCTGCCCGCCCCCTCGATAACGAGAATCTCATAGTCATGTTCCAGTTTATGATAGGCAGCCTTGATATCCGGCACGAACTCATGCTTACGCCGGAAATACTGCGCCGCTGTCAGATTGCCGAACACTTCGCCGTTGACAATGACCTGAGAGCCCATATCTGAATTGGGCTTCAGCAATATCGGATTCATAGCCACGTCCGGATCAATGCCTGCCGCCTCCGCCTGCATAACCTGCGCCCGGCTCATCTCCAGCCCCTGTGCTGTGATATAAGAATTGAGCGCCATATTCTGTGATTTAAACGGCGCCGCCCGGTAGCCATCCTGCGAGAGGACCCGCAGCAGCCCTGCCGTAAACAGGCTCTTGCCCACATCGGACATCGTTCCCTGGATCATGATATTTCTGGCCTTCATACTGTTCCTTTCATCTTCTCCAACTCCCGCAGCAGACATACATTCTCCTCATGGGGCCTGACGGCGATCCGGTACCAGCCGTCACCCATTCCCCGAAAGCTACGACAGTCCCGGATGAGAATACCGACATCCAGCAGCCTTTCATACAGGTCATGAAAAGAGTCCTCACAGGACTTTACGGAGAAACAGAGAAAGCTGGCACAGCCCGGAATAACGTGCATTCCCAGCTTTTCCAGTCCGCTTTTCAAAAAAGCCCGTTCCACCCGGATTAATTGTGTTGACTGACCGATATAGTCAATATGTTCAGCATTGTCCAGAGCAGTCATTCCGGCAAGCTGAGCGATCCCGGAGACGCTCCAGCATGGGATCTGCTCTCTCATCCGTGCAAGGAGCAGACCATTACCGCTGATACAATAACCAAGCCGCAGTCCCGGCATGGCATACCACTTCGTAAATGCCTTTAAGACAACTGTGTTTGGATATTCTTCCGTGATCCGGACAAGTCTGCACTGCTGCTTTCTGTCAATGTTCGGTTCCCCGAAGTCCTCATATCCTTCGGCCTCAACATTCTCTTTCTCTTCCTGTACCGCAAGTTCCAGAAAGCATTCATCGAGCAGTACGACGATCTCCCGCTCCCGGCAATGTCTCAGAATATGCTCCAAGAGTGTTTCCGGAATCCGGTTTCCGGTCGGATTGTTGGGATTGCACAGAAAGAGCAGGTCCGTATCAGGCGTCAGTGTCTCCAAAATCGTTTCATTCCATGCAAACCCGTGCGCTTCCTCCAACAGATAACAGGTAACATCCGCACCGACAGCTGCCAGTGCCCTCTCGTACTCCCCGAATGACGGAAGCGGAAGGACTGCTCTGACCGCTCTCGCCCCGCTCGCCGCCAGGGCGCGGACAAGAGCATAGATCAGCTCACAGGCGCCGTTTCCGCAGAGGATCGCTTCCCCTGATATGTGATGATACGCGGCCAGCGCTTTCCGCAGCCGGCTGCACTCCGGGTCCGGATACCACTCACAGTACCGGTCTTCAGACTGACAAAATGACGCCTGCACCGTTCTTCTGACATAATCCGGCATTCCCAGCGGATTTGTATTTACCGAAAAATCAAGTCTGATGTCGAGCCGGTACCTGTCCCCGCCGTGAAGCTGCAAAAATCGTTCCTGACGGTTCATGGCGTTTCCTTCCGGTATCCCGTTTGATTGATCTCATCGGACTTAGAATCGTCGGAGACTGCCTGCAGCCACGCATACACATCAGCATCCGCCCATACAATCTCCATAAAGGATTCATTGATCTCATCGAACCAGCCGCCGATTTCATCCGTCTCTAAACGGGCTCTGATCTGAGCCTGCTGCTCCTTTGAGGGAGAGGCATTGTCAGTCAGCAATATCCACCCGCCCTGACCATCCTGCTCCGCCAGCCATGTCACAAGTCCGGGCAGAGCAGGTTCCAGCCCGTCGATGACCATATCATAAGAGACAAACACCAGCCTGTCCTCTCCAAGCGGGTAGATGACGGTCTTCACATCATCGAATCCCCGCAGGCCATGCCGGAAGCAGACGGCCTCCTGCGTCTGCGTGACCTTATTTTCCATACCGCGCAGCGCTCTTGCTCTGTCTGCATCTCCCTCTGCGACTGCCTCGAGATACATGCCGATCTGTTGTTCCAGCGATTCATCCCGTATGCTTCCCGGGAAGTCGGCGGTTTCCGCCGGTTCCTCCGACCACTGTGCAGACACGATGCCGTTTCCGGCCGGGATGGTTCCCGCGGCGGCGAGCGCGGTTATCATACACAGCACTGCCCGTTTCCATCGTTTTGTTTTTTTATTTCTTTTCATGTTGTCCCGCTCCTGTCTTCTTCTCTTCCCGCCACTTCATATAACAGCGCATTCAGAATCGCGGCCGCCACGTTGCTGCCGCCTTTCCGGCCCTCCGGCACGATGCAGGGTATCCCGGAAGCCATGAGCTGTCTCTTTGCCTCTGTCACATTGACAAATCCAACCGGCGCCCCGATCACAAACCGGGGCCGGATTCTGCCCTCCCGCGTCAGTCTGACGATCGTCAACAGCGCCGTCGGTGCATTGCCGATGACATAAATCAGATTCTCAGTGGATAACACCGTCCGCTCCATACTGATCTGCGCTCTTGTCACCTGTCGCTGCGCGGCCTCCCTGGCCACCTCCTCGTCAGCCATATAGCAGACGACTTCTCCGCCCAGCTTGTGCAGCGCACGGCGATTGATGCCTGCCTTTGCCATATTCGTATCGGTAATGACTTTGCTGCCACTTCGAAGCGCTTCTTTTGACAGCGTCATCACCTGTTCCGAAAAGTAAAGACTGTCCAGATAGGAAAAATCAGCCGTCGTGTGGATCACCCGTTTGATGACGGCGGCATATTCTTCCGGCACCTGTCTGCCCATCTGCCTGATCTCTTCTTCGATGATACGGAAACTCTCCGCCTCAATCTCCGCCGGTTTATATCTGTCGGTCATATCGTTGCCTCACACTTCTTTTTGATCAATAACAATCATACAGCATCCGCAGGGCTGCCGCAAGCAGCAGTACCACGATCGCCGCCGCGTACATCATCAGATTCGCCCGGCGGATATCTTCCCGCTCTGCCGTTCTCACCGGATCGCCGATATGGGGTTTGTGTACGGTTTTTCCGAAATAACTGGCATCCCCTGCCAACCGGACGCCGAGTATACCGGCGCAGACACTTTCTGTCTGCCCGGAATTGGGACTTTTGTGACAATGTCTGTCACGCCGGTAAATCTTCCATCCCCGCTTCCAGTCGATAGATTTGTTGGAAATAACAGGAGGAAAATATAGATTTGTCTGATATTTATTGGTAAAATCCCTGCTGTTGAGCGAATTTTCTGCACAATTTTTCTTATGATTATTGTTTGAATTTTTGCAATTTTCTGAAAATCGAGACAATAATTGCAGAGGAATCGCCAAAAGGAGCATGACCAGTGCTGTCAGCCTGGAAGGAATATAATTCCAGACATCATCCACTCTCGCTGCCGCCTTCCCAAAATATTCATAGATCTCGCTGTGGTATCCGACCATGGAATCCATCGTATTCACTGCTTTATAGAGGAAGCAGAGTACCGGGCCGCCGATGGCCATATAGATCACCGGCGCAGTCACGCCGTCGGACGTGTTTTCCGCCACAGTCTCAATAGCTGCTTTGATAATCCCCTCTTCTGTCAGGCATTCGGTATCCCGGCCGACGATCATCGACAGCCTCTGGCGCGCGCCTGTCAGCGAATCCTTCTCCAGTGCATCATAAACGGCCATACTCTCTGTATACAGACTGCGCGGCGCAATACAATAATAAAATAAAATACCGTCCGCCGCGATGCCAAATGTAATGGACAGACGATAAGTAAACAGCCGGATCAGCATAACCGCACCGCCCGTTACTGCAGTTACAAGCACGACGAGCAGAATACCTGCTGCAAGCTGCCGCCTGGCAGAACTGCTTTTTTTCAGATGAAGCTGCCTGTCAAGAAATCCGATCAGTCTGCCGATCCACCGGACCGGGTGCGGCAGATGATGAGGATCGCCCAGCAGACAGTCCAGCGCAAATCCGATCCCCATCGCAAACACAGTATTCATAACCTGTCCTCTCCGATCCTCCGACAATTTCGCAATCGGATCTGTCCGCCCTCAATCTGCGCCGTGCACCGGTAGCCGTCTCCATTGTCCACATGGTAATCATAAAAGCCTCCCTGTCTCTCATCCAGATGGGAAAAGACGGACATGATCGTCCCGCCGTGCACAACGAAAGCTGTTTTTCCTTCCGGCATTCCCGCCCGCACAATCGTCTCCAGCGCCCGCACACTGCGGCGACAGAAGTCCTCCGGCGATTCTCCGCCCGGAAAGGCTGCGTTCCCCTTTTGTGACAGCCACTGCTCATAAAAAGGCAGACCAGACAACTGTTCATGATTTTTATTTTCCAGCAGACCGAAATCACACTCCCGAAAATCCGGCACGATCCGTATCTCTGCGCCCGGATACAGGAGCTGTGCCGTCTCCAGACATCGCTTCATCGGACTGGCACAGACATGAGAGACAGCCGGATACAGCCCCCTCTCTTTCCGCTGCCGGAGAAGCTGCCTGCCCTCCGGACACAGCCCCTCGTCTGTCCCGGAACCGATATACCGTCTGTTTTTATTTCCTGCTGTCATTCCATGCCGGACCCAGAGCCATTCCATCTTTTCCGGTTCCTTCGCTTTCCCGTCCACCATCTTATCTGTCCTTTTCCGCTGTTCTTTCATTTGATCCGCATCGGTATTCCGCCGATCACACGCTCCATGCTGTCCGCGCGCTGTGCCAGAAAGCAGAGCGCCCGTCCCACAGCCTCGCGGTACGCCCGTTCCTGCGGCGCGGAAGGTACGACCCCACAGCCTACCTCATCACAGACGACCAGTAACTCTGGCGCCTCCTCCAAAAACAGCGCCAGCGCCATGGAAATCCTGTCGTCATGACCATGACAGACACAGTTTTTCACGAACAGATGCAGATGATTCAGGACCATACGGCCCGAAATCTGTCTGCGCCACTGGCTGGGCGCTGCGAAGGCGTCGATCTCAGCTCCGTCCAAAACAGCACATTTGTCCAGTATAACATTCCGCTGTCTCAGTTTTTGCTCCACATAAGCCAGCTTTCCCTGATAGCAGCCACCGATTATAAGTTCCATAGATACCCCATGATTCCTGTCAGCCATGCAAACACCAGTTCATATACGACAACAAACCAGCCCGCAAGATCTCCTGTCAGCCCGCCAAATTGCCGGTACGCCATCCGCCGGTAACAGAGCGCGGTCGGGAGGCTGAGAATAATACAAGCCACACCGGGCGTTCCATATAGAAAACAGCCAAATGCCACAGCCAGAAACATCCATACCGATAACACAGCCAGAACAGTCGCCTTATGGGCGCTGGAGGCAAACGTATAGAGCAGCCCGTCTTTTTTCGCACTCCTGACCGTGACGAGAAGAAATGCGCTCAGAATCCGGGACAGAAAAAACCCGATTCCAAGAAACAAGATCTGCCGCACTTCCAGAAGCAGAAAGAGCGCAGCCCCGTAGAGACATCTTTCACATACCATGCTCATACAGGCAAACGCACCGATATGAGAGTCTTTGAGAATTTCCAGTTTCCGTTCCAGGCTCTGATAAGAGTGAAGCGCGTCCATTGTGTCCATAAAGCCATCCATGTGGATTCCTCCCGTCAGCGCGATCGGCAGAACCGTCCCCACAAGGACAAAGACCGGAAAGGGGACGAAGACTCCCAGCCAGCCGCGAAGCCGCCACAACAGATACAGGCAGGCGCCGACTGCCGGACCGACAAGAGGGAAAAAGCAGAGCACATAGCGCATATTCTTTTCTTCCCATGCCACTTTCGGCATCGGTATTTTGGAATACATGGAAAATGCCAGACAAAAACTCTTTAAAACCGGCATAGCTTCTCTCCTTTCAGAAATACCGGGATTGAATACACGACCTCACAAAAGGCGTCGGCCAACCCGGCCAGATGACAGTTAATGCCGCCGAGCGCCCGCACATACTGGTCAAGCGCCCCGGAGTCCCCCACTGTTTCCGAAAAAACTTCGTTCGTGACGACGACAAGGTGCCGGCAGATCCCACAGGCTTCCTGCACCTGAGAAAGAATTTCCCGCTGTGCCTCCATAGCTGTCATTCCAGCGGAAAACATCAGATTGGCCAAAAGATTCGAAACACATTCCAGTAAAACGACCGTCCCCGGCAGGGAGTCCCGAAGCGCTTCCTTGCCCAGTCCCATAACGGACTCAACTGTGACAAACCCTTTTCCTGCCCGCAGCGCCCGGTGGCGTGCGATTCGCTCTCTTGCCGCATCGCTCTCCGTCTCCATCGTGGCCACATAGAGCTTTCTCTGAATCCGCTCTCTCACGGCCAGTCTGCCCGCAAGCTGCTCCGCATATTCCGACTTTCCGCTCCCACTCGCCCCTGTGATCACAAACAACATTCATTCTTCCTCAAACTTCTGATAACTCTCAATCTGTATCTGCGCAAATGTTTCTTCACTGCGATAGACGGCCGCCGCCATATCGAGCATGGGAAACAACAGTGCCGCGCCGGTTCCTTCACCAAGCGCCAGCGAAGCGTCGATGACCGGCGCGAGCGCCAGTTCCTTCATCACAGCCTGCATACCCGGTTCCCGGCTCATATGAGAGGCGAGCATACAGCGACCCGCTCCCGGACAGAGTCTTGCCGCCGTGAGTGCGGCCACGGCCGAGATCATGCCATCCACGATAACCGGGACACCGTACAGCCAGCCGCCGATAAAGGCGCCCGCCATACCGGCAATGTCAAAACCTCCCACGCAGGCCAGCACTTCCAGTGCGGATCTCTGCCGCAGCCCGTACCGCTCCAGAGCGGCGGCCACAATCTTTCTTTTCTTTGCCAGGCCCTCTCCTGACAATCCCGCGCCCCTGCCTACGGCTTCCTCCACGGGCAGATCAAGCAGCGCCGCTGCCATGGCACCTGCCGTCGTCGTATTGCCGATGCCCATCTCCCCGACAGCAAACAGTGTGTATCCCTTTTCTGCATATGTTCTGACAAGATCAATCCCTGTGTCGACCGCTCTTTGCACTTCTTCCATACGCATGGCCGGTTCTGTGGAAAAGTCTCTCGTGCCCCTGCGGATTTTGCGGGAAATAAGATGCCGGGAATGCGTCTCGTCCCGGATCCCCATATCGATGGCAAACACATCCGCGCCGCACCGCCCGCACATCCGGTTGACACTGGCCTTTCCCTCAGCGATATTGTCCGATACGACAGCCGTCACATGACTGTCTGTCTGCGTCACGCCCTGCGTGGTAATGCCGTTATCCCCGCAAAATACAAGGACTGCACGTTTCTCTATGGCAATGTCCTTCGTTCCCTGGATTTCCGCAATCGTAACGATCGCATCCTCCAGTCTGCCCAGCCCGTACAGTGGTTTGGCAATGCTGTCCCACTGTTCCCGGGCCTTTTTTGCAGCCACAGCGTCCGGATTCCTTCCTGTTCCAAGCGTCTGATAAGGATTCCTTTCCTCCATCTTCTTTCCCTCTGTAACTTTCTTTCTCCTCATCGATTTACGATGCCATTGATTCATGAGCACTGATTCTGGTATTGTATCCGGCGAAAAGCCTGCGCTTTTTCCAGAAAAGCCTCCGCAAAATCCTCATTTCCATAAAAATAAATATGCGGAAAACCCGCATACAACGTATCTCCTGCCCATCCGGTCATCCATTCCGCCTCGCCGGAAGCCTTCTGCACGGCAAATGCCTGATATGTCATGTCGTCAGGAACGCATTCGTAATAATGAAACTCGTGGGCGCGCAGCTGCATCCTGCTCCTTCCGAAAAGGTTCCCCGACCGTAATGACATGGCGATATACCCAAAATGACGCAGCGACCGGCCTTTGGCGCTTCCCCCGGCAAGCGCTCCCGCCATCTTGTAAGTCGCCCCCTGCGGGTCGGTCAGACTGTTCTGCAGGTAGAGAAAGCCGCCGCACTCCGCAATACAGGGCATTCCTGCCTGTACCGCTGCTTTGACGGATTGTCTCATTTCCGCATTTTCCGAGAGCGTATGCGCATACAATTCCGGATAGCCGCCGCACAGGATCAGGCCATCTGTCTGAGCAGGCAGATGTCTGTCTCTGAGCGGGCTGAAAAATACCAGTTCACAGCCGCGCTCTCGCAGATAGCGGAGATTGTCCTCATATAGAAAACAGAATGCCTCGTCTCTGGCTATCCCGATTCTCACTGTCCGCTGCCCGGCAGGCCGGGAACTCTCCCGATAGCTCACCTCCGGTGCTCCGGACGCTATTTCCATAAACAGCTCCCAGTCTATCGTATTGTCAATGAGCGTATAAAAAATCCGAATCTTCTGCTGATAATCCCGGATCTCGTCAGCCGTAACCAGACCCAGATGACGGCTCTCCAGCACAAATTCTCTCTGCCTGGGCAGATACCCGACCGCCTTCAGCCCCATAGCTTCCACCAGCGGCTTTAGACTCTCATACCGCTTTGCCGTGATCTCATTAAATATAATGCCTCTGATCGCGTTTGGCTTCCGGTAGTGCAAAAATCCATGCAGGAGGGCACAGAGTGAAGCACCCATTCCCTTCGGATTTACGACAAGGATGACAGGCGTCTCTGTCACCTGTGCCAACGCATGGCAGCCTGCCTCCTGTGTCATACCGATTCCGTCATAATACCCCATAGCGCCCTCGATCACGCTGATGTCCGCATTCGCCGCCTGGACTGCAAGCAGTTCACAGACCTGACCGGCTCCCGAAAAAAACAAATCCAGATTGCCGCCGGCAATCCCCAGCGTCCTTTTATGAAACATCGGATCGATATAGTCCGGACCACATTTCCATGAGGCGACAGAAAGTCCAAACTTTTTTTTCAGACCATACAAAATGCCGCAGACAGCCGTCGTCTTGCCGCAGCCACTGCCTGTCCCGGCAATCATCACCCGTTTTCCGGTAAGCGTTCCCATAGGTCGTTATCTGCCTTTCGCGTCCATCGAGAGGACAAAGACCGGATTTTGTCCGTCCATCAAATGCTGTCCCGCAATCTCTCGTCCCCTCGCCGCCGTGATCTGCGTGATCTCCAGATTTTCCAGTTCATATGTTTTTACAAGTGTCAATATGTTTGTCAACGATTCGAGAGAAATCACATTCATCACGATATGTACCTGAGGGTTTTTCTGTAATACGGCCTCCAGTATTCCATCTCTCTCCCCCTTGCTGCCGCCGATAAAGACAGCGTCCGGGGCAGGAAGAGACGCAAATACTTCCGGGGCCTTTCCCTCTGTGATCTGCAGGTTATCCGCCATAAATTTTTCCTTATTGGCATGCAGAAGCTCCAGCGCCTTTGGCACGCATTCGATTGCATAGACAGTGCCGCGCCATGCCTGCGCCGCCATCTCCACGGAAACCGAGCCGGTCCCGGCGCCGATGTCATAGACGACGGCGTTTTCTTTCAGATGCAGTCTGCTCATCGTCACCGCACGCACTTCACTCTTTGTCATCGGGACCTGTCCGCGGATAAACTCATCATCGGGGATGCCGGTGGAAGGTGTACTGCAGACCGCCTGATCATTGAGAATAAACAAGACACAGAGTGACGTATCGACACCCGACAGTT
Organism: Lachnospiraceae bacterium JLR.KK008; assembly: GCA_037015955.1. Classification (NCBI taxonomy): domain Bacteria; kingdom Bacillati; phylum Bacillota; class Clostridia; order Lachnospirales; family Lachnospiraceae; species Lachnospiraceae bacterium JLR.KK008. The sequence continues at coordinate 1,634,548 of CP143548.1, read as the reverse complement.
TATCTCCCCGGTCAAGAAGCGTCTCCGCCTTCTCCCGGATGATCTTTTCGTCGGGATAAGAGAGACGGATGCCTATGACCAGCGTACACTGTGTCAGTCCGGCCAGACAGAGCCGCTCAACCACGCCGCGCAGACTGCCGCCCAGCAGCATGAACGTTTTCTCATGGGTCTTTACGGCCTGAATCCAGTTTTCCTTTTTGCCGTGAAGACTGACGATGCAGGCATCCTGCCAGGAGATACCGCTCCTGGCTGACAGATAGGAAATGCTGGATATGCCGGCCATGATGTTCACGGTTTCATATTTCTTTTCCAGCACTGAGACAAGACCTTTCGTCCCGCTGTAAAAACCGCTGTCACCGGACATACAGATCACGATGTTCTCACAGGGCGTCTGATCGATAATCGAGAGGATCTCCTTGCCGTCATACGTCTCATGATATTCTCCCTTGCAGTTTTTCGGCAGAGCGTCTCTCATTCGTCTGGCTCCGATGATCAGATCCGCCTCCAGCAGTACACAGCGCACTTCCTTTGTCAGCAGATCCGGATTGCCCATACCGATTCCTACAATACTGATATTTTTGCTCATTTCCATTCCTCCAGACAATGTATTGCTTCTTCCAGACTGATACCGGTCTCTTTGACTCTTCTGCGGATGACGAGCAGCGGAATGCCCGCTCTCTTCGCTGCCCGCAGTTTTTCAAGATAACCGCCGGCTGCACCCGACTGCTTCGTCACCATCCACCGTATCTCAAATTCCTTTAAAAACGCATAATTCATCTCTTCCGAGAACGGTCCCTGCATGGCGGTCAGATGCCGCCCCTCGATACCGAGTGCAAGCGCGTCCGCGATGCACTGTGGGCTCGGAAGGACCCGCACATACAGTCTGTCCCGGTACCCCGGCAGCGCAGTATAGAGAGACAGTCCGCTGCCGCCGGTCGCCGCAAATATATTGCCTTCCTCCGCGGACAGAAAAGTGACGGCGTCCCGGATCGTGTCAAAGGAAAGTGTCCCCTCCTCCGCATCTGCCGTTTCCTCTCCCCTGACGATTCTCAGATAACGTATGTCCAGCGCTTTGCAGGCTGTCCGGATCGTTTCTGTAGCCAGCAGCGCATAGGGATGTGTGGCATCAAGCACCAGTCCGGCCCTTTCATGGCAAAGTAAAGCCTTCATTTCCTCAGTCTCCAGCCTTCCGGCATGAACGGAAAATCCATTGTCCCTGCCGTCTGTATTTACGGGCGCTGTCTCCTGGCGCCGGTTTTCCTGTTCCCGTTTCACGATCCGTGCTCCGTAAGGAGTAGCCACACAGACTACCACCGGTATCTCGTGTTCCATGCAGTAGACCGACAGAATCCGGCCTTCTGTCGTCCCGCCGAAAATGATGACTTTACACATCGGCATATCCCCGCGGTGTCACCATCTTTCCTCCGAGCTCCATCGTGGAATCGTTGCCGATATAAACCGTCGTAAACATGTCCGCCTGTATATCCCGCAGCTGCTCCAGTGAGAGAACCCTTACCTCTTCCCCTTCTCTGCCAATCTGTCTCACATAACCGCATACGGTTTGCGGACTCTTGTATTCGAGAACGATGTCACAGGCCATCCGCAGATAATCCGCCCGTTTCCGGCTGGCCGGATTATACAGGCAGATGACCATGTCCCCCATGGCGGCGCAGCGCAGCCGCTTTTGGATAACGGCAAGCGGTGTCAGCAGATCGCTCAGACTGATGACCGCAAAATCATGCGTCAAAGGAGCGCCAAGCCGCGCTGCGCCGCTGCTTGCCGCCGTCACGCCGGGGATCACGATAATCTCTGCCGCCCGGACCGTTTCCTGCTGCGCCTGTGCCTGTAACTGGCAGAGCAGACCTGCCATCCCATAGATACCCGGGTCCCCGCTGCACACAACGGCTATGGCTTCCCCTTCGGCAGCTCTCGCCAGTGCCCAGCCGCATCGTTCTTTTTCCTGCTTCATCGGCGTACTGTAGTATTTCTTATGTGGAAAGTATGGCTTTAACAGCTCCGTATATACCGTATACCCGGCAATAATATGACATGATTCCAGGACATTTTTCGCTTCCACTGTCATACCGTCCAACCCGCCCGGTCCGATCCCCACCACATACAGACTCATAGCTCCCTCCTTATGTTTCTATCAAAAAAACAAAATCGTCTGCCTCTCATAGACAGCTATCGTCATCCCGCTGCCTGTCTGCCTGCCGACCAGCTTTCTCCCGCCGCTGCCAAAGCAGGCGCTCCGCTCACACACATTGTCTACACCGATCTTCGCCCTGACAAACTCAGAGGCTGCAAAATCTCCCTCCAGTTGTGAAAGCTGCCCGGGCGTATAAGTCTCAAATGGAACACCGAGCGCCTGTGCCAGCCTGATGAGTCCTTCCTCCCGTGCCTTGACAGACACAGAACAGATCTTACCGATCCGCTCTGTCCGCAGATGGTATCTCTCAAATATCTGACATAGAAAATCATGGAGTTCCGAGACAGTCTTCCCTGACTTACAGCCGATCCCCACCGTCAGATCTTTCGGCATCAGCGCCAGCGTAACCGGAAAACGGTGATGATATGTATTCTCACAGGAGACTGCGATCCCCGCCTCCACCTCTTCTTTTTCTATTTCCCCATTTTCCATGGTGAGTTCTGCCGGCAGCTCTCCGGCAAACGGAAATTCCGAAAAGAAACCGACCCGCTCCCCGGCGAGAATGCGGGAAGAAATCTCTTTGACCGTCTGTGGATTGACAATATGCAGCCGGTTTCTGACCGCCCACTGATCCGCCGCGAAGAGTCCGCGGCTGTCCGTGGCTGTCGTGATAACCGGTTCGCCGTCAAGGATACGCGCCGTATATTCGGTAAAATCATTGGCCCGTCCCACATGGCCTGACAGCAGAGAAATCACGTGTCTGCCGCATTCATCTACCACGACCACGCCCGGATCATGCAATTTATCTTTGATATAAGGCGCAATCGCACGCACGGCGATGCCACAGGCACCCACAAAGACAATCATGTCCTCCCGCTCAAACATAAGACGGGTTGCACTGCCCAGATCCGAAAAAGGCTGCATGTTCTCCATCCGATGTCTTTCGGACAGGAAGCCTTCCGCCTCATATCCGGCTCTGCCATATTCCTCCAGCAGAAAACGCCCAAGCTGACCGCCCCGCTCCGTAAAGGCGGCGATACCGATGCGCATCACACCGAGGCCTCCCGATACCCGGTGGAAAAATCGGCGGCATACAGCCTTGACAACTCATAATCGTCACCGAGAAATTCTCCGACGACGATCAGTGCCGTCCGGGTAATGCCGTTTTCCGCCGCCATCTCCACAAGTCCGCCGAGTGTCCCCCGGACGATTTTCTCCTCCGCCCAAGTCGCTTTGTATACGATTGCACAGGGCGTCTCCTCCGTGTATGCGCCTTGCAGCAATTCCCTGCGCGCTTCCTCCAACAGTCCGGCGCTCAGAAAAAGAACCATCGCCGCGCCATGCTCCGCCAGCCGTGAAAGCCGCTCTTTTTCCGGTACTTTCGTCCTGCCTGAGACTCTTGTGATAATGACTGACTGAGTCAGTCCTGGCAATGTATACTCCGTTTTCAGGGAAGCGGCCGCGCCGCAGAAGCTGCTGACACCAGGACAGACCTCATAGGCGATGCCAAGCCTGTCCAGAGCGTCCATCTGCTCTCTCACCGCCCCATAAAGGCAGGGGTCCCCAGTGTGAAGCCTGACAATCTCCATCCCTCTGGCATCCCCCTCCCGCATCGTCTCGATCACTTCCTCCAATGTCATCTCCGCGCTGTTATAAATCTCACAATGTTCTCCGGCATACTCTAAAAGAGCCGGATTCACGAGGGAACCGGCATATATGATCCGGTCCGCCCCGGAAAGAAGCCGTTGACCACGAATCGTGATCAGATCCCTGGCGCCCGGGCCAGCACCGACAAAACATATCATAAACGTTCCCCCTTCCTGCCTTCTCCGGCCCTGTCCACTCCGTCTGCTTCTCTTATCCGTGCAAGCAGACCGGGCGCCTGCACCGTCATCCCCAAAAGGCCATGCACGTTGGAGAAGACGACGGCACCTGTCTCGATGCCGTCAAACACCCGTCTTTTTAAATGGTACTCTATTTTCTTCATCAGGCGATCCATCACAGGCGAAAGGATTCCCTCCTGCGAAAGCAATGTCACCGCCTGATCGGTCGTAACACAGCTCATCACTTCTTTCAGCAGGGAGAGCTCTGCTCCCGCTTCCAGTGCGCAGGCCATGAGCACTTCCATGCGTCCGTCTCCGTATCGGGAATGGGTATTCATGATGCCTGCCCCCAGCTTTACCAGTTTCCCCAGATGCCCGATCAGGAGTACTCCTTTCATATGACAGGCAGGCGCCATATCCAGCGTATCACCGATAAAATTGCTACACTTGACCGTACAGACAGGGTCAAGCGATAAGACCCGGCGGATGTAATCCATCCCATAATTGCCAGGTGTAATCACACAGTATCGTCTTCCGGCCGCCGCCTGCATCCGCATCTCCAGGGCAATCGTATCCGTCAGCGCCTTTTCACTCATCGGTTCCACGATGCCGCTTGTTCCGAGAATCGAGATACCGCCCTCAATGCCAAGCGCAGGGTTAAACGTTCTCTTTGCCAGCGCCTCTCCCTCCGGTGCAGATACGATCACCAGCAGACCGCCCTCATATCCGGCTTCTTCCAACACCGCCTCCACCGCTTCCCGGATCATCTGCCGCGGGACCCGATTGATGGCAGGACTGCCGATCTCCTGTTCCAGACCTTTTTTCGTAACCCTGCCAATTCCTCTGCCACCCGTGATTTGCACGCCGGCCGCGGACTCTTTCGCCACTTCCGCGATGATCCGTATACCATCCGTCACATCGGCGTCATCACCGGCGTCTTTTCTGACGGCGCAGCAGGCCCTGGTTCCTCCCGATGAAATCTTTTCCACCGGTAAAGTGAGGCAAACCCCTCTGGGAGTATCCACTGTCACCTGCTCCGGTGTCTCACCCAGCAGAAGGGTCCACGCCGCCGCTTTGGCCGCCGCAGCGGCGCAGGAACCGGTTGTATAACCGCAGCGCAGCTTTTTTTTATCTTTATATACATAAGCATCCATCGGCATCTGTCATCCAAACACCATACTCACAGCGGGATCTTACGCGAACAGGCCAGTGCCAGCGCGCCCGGTCCGAGATGACAGCCGATACTCAGTGACAATCTCTGGATCTCAATCTGATGCTGTGAAAACTCCTTTTTCAGTTCCTCTGCAAAGGCGGCGGCTCCGGACTCATTGTGGCTGTGAGCGATATAAAGCCAGACATTTTCCTCATTTCCGCCAAAACGATCTGCAATATCGCTGCGGACAGCATTGACCATGATCGTTTTCCCCTGCGCTGTCGTGCGGGCTTTGGCAAAGGCGTCCAACTTCTCTCCCTGTATCTGCAGGACCGGTTTCAAACGAAGTATATTGCCGAGCGCCGCCGCGGCCGGTGTGATGCGCCCGCCCCGCTTCAAATATGTCAACGTATCAAGCATAATATAGATGCTGGAATTTACCCTGTCTTCCTCCAGAAACTCTTTGATCCGGGCCGCGGACATACCTTTTTCTTTTGCCAGATACAGGGCGTCCTGCACGCTTCTTCTCTGAGTCACAGAAATACGCTGATTGTCTGCCACGAACACTTTTCCTTCGTAATCCTGTGCGAGAAGCTGTGCCGTATGGCAGGACCCGGACAGGCCGCTCGACATGGGGATATAGACGAGCTCGTCATATTCCAAAAGCACCCTGTCCCACAGGGTCATCACCTCTTCCGGTGTAGGCTGGGAAGTTGTAATCTTTGCCTCCTGCGCCATTTTCTCATAGAAATCGTCCTGGCTCAGATCCTTTTCTTCATAATAAGTATTATCCTCTATCATAAAAGGCATCGGAAGCACATATACTCCCAGTTTTTTCGCCTCTTCCTGAGTCATACCGCTGTTGCTGTCTGTTACGATCGCAGTCTTTGACACGTTGTCTCTTCCTCACTTTTCCCTGATACTCTTATCTTTTTCATTGTTATCTATTTTACGTTCAGATGCCTCTAAAGTCAACATAAGGAATGGCAGTGAGCGAACCGTCCTCGCGCAGATACCACTCAGATGCCTCGCTGGCCTCCTGCAGCAGCCTTGCATCCTGATAAATATCCGCCAGCTTAAACTGCAGACTGCCGCTCTGACGGATACCGAACAAGTCGCCCGGTCCTCTCAGCTTCAGATCCTCTCCCGCAATCTCAAAACCATCGTTCGAACGATTTAAAATAGAGAGCCGCTGCATCGTATCTTTCCGGTCGCTGGCACTGACAAAGATACAGTAAGACTGTTCTGTTCCCCGGCCGACCCGTCCCCGGAGCTGATGAAGCTGCGCCAGGCCAAACCGCTCCGCGTTTTCGACCATCATCACAGTGGCGTTGGGAACATTGATTCCCACTTCCACGACCGTTGTCGCAACGAGAATCTCGATGTCTCCACGCCCGAACGCCTCCATGATCCGATTTTTCTCCACCGGCTTCATTTTGCCATGAAGACAGGATATTTGCACTTGAGGCGGAAAGACAGCCCGCAGTTTTTCCGCATAATCGACGACGTTTTCCAGCCCTTCCATCTCACCTTCTTCAACCATCGGACAGATGACATACGCCTGTCTGCCCTTTTCGATCTCTTTGCGGATGAACGCATAAGCGGTCTTTCTGTAGTCGCAGCCCACCACACAGTTTTTAATCGGCAGGCGCTGCGCCGGGAGCTCATCAATCACAGAGACGTGGAGATCGCCGTATAAAATGATCGCCAGTGTCCTCGGAATTGGCGTCGCACTCATAACAAGCACATGCGGCTCTGTCCCCTTGCCGGCGAGCGCTTCCCGCTGGCGGACACCGAATCGATGCTGTTCGTCCGTGACTACAAGCGCCAGTTTCCGGTAGACGACACTGTCCTGAATGAGCGCATGAGTACCGATGATGACATTGGCCTCTCCGGACTCTATACGGGCACAGGCCTCCCGCTTCTCCCGAACCTTCATGGAACCGGTGAGCAGGACCGGAACCAGAGGCAGTCCATAGCATTTTGTCATCTCCCGGATCGTCTCGAAATGTTGTCTCGCCAAGACCTCAGTGGGAGCCATCATCGCTCCCTGACAGCCGTTTGCCGCAGCCATCAGAAGGGCAAGCACGGCAATCACTGTCTTGCCGCTTCCCACATCCCCCTGAATCAGGCGGTTCATCACCGAAGGTCCTCCAAGGTCTTCCCTGACTTCCCGCCAGACCCGCTGCTGCGCCGCGGTCAGTGCATACGGCAGCTTCTGCACGAGTCGTACCGTGTCCGCCGTCTCCAGCAGAGGATAGGGATTTTGAATGGACTCCGTATATTCCCTGCATTTTCGCAGCCGTATCATAAACAAAAAGAATTCATCAAATACAAGCCGTCTTCTGGCATTTTGCAGCATCTCTTCACTTGCGGGAAAATGAATCCCTTCCAAAGCCTCCCGATAACCTGTCAACTGATAGCGTTCCCTGATATTGTCCGGTAAATACTCCTCAAGATCGGCACAGACAGAAAATGCCTGACGCATCGCCTTTGTGATGGCGTGATTGGTCAATCCCGTCGTCAGAGAATACCTTGGCTGCAGCGCATTCAGTAATGCCTGGTATGCCTCGGGCTTATAGACCGTTGGCTGCTCCATCTTCCATTTTCCCTCTTTCCCCTGTACAACTCCCCGGAATATATATGGTTCCCCCGGTCTGATCATTTTTTTTAAATAAGGCATATTAAAAAAGGTGAGACTGACTTCGCCGGTCTGATCAGCGATCCGGCACGCAGAGATCGTCAGCCTGCCTGCCTTTTTTCCGGATATACCTCCTGACAGACACCCCTGCACCGCGCACAGCTCTCCGGCCCTGATTTCGCTGACAGAGAGAACATCTTCAAACATATCATAACCGATCGGATAATGTTCAATCAGATCCCTGATCGAAATAATATCCAGTCTGGCAAAAAGCGCCGCTGTCTTTTCGCCGATCCCTTTTAATGCCCTCACTTCCGTCCGTTGTTCCATCTTGCCGCTCCCTGATATGAATCTTCTTCCGGATATTATATCATCCATCCACATATCGCACAATACTTCGAACATATATTCTTTTTTCATATGATCTCTGTTTCCTTCCGAAAACGACTTGCCAAATTTTTACGATAATCCTATACTACAATATAAACAGTTATCAGATAATATTAGAAATCAGGAGGTTTACTGCATATGAATAAAAAATGGGCTCTGTTCCACAATGAGACATGGCGACGGCTTGCAGGCTGTCTTTTATACTTTTTAAAATGGCTGGTCATTGCCTCTGTCATTGGTGTCATCAGTGGACTGATCGGTTCCGTGTTCCACACCTGTATCGAAGAGGTGACCCTGTTTCGTGAAGGCCATACCTATATGCTCTGTCTGCTCCCCTTTGCCGGTCTGCTGATCGTGTTTCTGTACCGCCGCGCAGGACTGGCAGACGACAGAGGCACCAATCTCGTACTGGACTCCATACACTCAAATCAGCAAGTCCCGTTCCGGATGACACCTCTCATCGTTGTCGGTACGATACTGACTCATCTGTGCGGAGGTTCCGCCGGCCGGGAAGGGGCCGCCCTGCAGGTCGGTGGCAGTATCGGCTCCACCTGTGGCCGCCTTCTGCGGCTTCACGAACAGGACCGGCGCATACTCGTTATGTGCGGAATGAGTGCAGTCTTCACAGCCATGTTCGGTACGCCGATCACGGCCACTGTATTCAGCATGGAAGTATCCAATGTCGGCATCGTCTATTATGGCGCTTTCGTACCCTGCATCATTTCCGCTGCTGTCGCCTACGGTCTCACGAGTTACATGGGCATAAGCGCTACCCGCTATCTCGTTGACGGCACCTATGAGCTCTCTCTCCTTCTATTTTTGAAGGTGATCCTTTTGGCGGTATTATGCGGTGTCGTCGGCATTTTGCTCTGTCATACACTGCACAAAGTCTCCCATATCTCCAAAGAAAAAATAAGCAATGATTATATCCGTATCTTTGTCGGCGGCGTAATCATCATTCTTCTGACTTTGCTTGTCGGCAACAGTTACTATAACGGAGCGGGTGCAAATATGATCGACAGTGCACTCCACGGACAGCTGCCACGGACCGCCTTTTTATGGAAGATCGTCTTTACGGCGGTGACAATGGGAATGGGTTACAAAGGAGGCGAGATCGTACCCACTCTGTTCATCGGCGCCGCTTTTGGCAATCTGGTTGGCCCCCTTCTCGGTATTGACATCCCTCTTGCCGCAGCGATCTGCATGATCGCTCTTTTCTGTGCCGTCGTAAACTGTCCTCTGGCCTCCCTTCTGCTCGGTCTGGAAATCTTTGAACGGACAGATCTGCTTCTGCTTGCAACCGCCTGTGCAGTCAGCTATTTCTTTTCCGGCTACTACGGTCTCTACAGCAGCCAGACGATCATCTATGATAAAACCAGTATGGAGCGTATCGAGCGTCCCACGCACTGAATCCGGACATGTGACGGGGCTGTCGTCTTGTTATCTCATTTTTTTCATGCTATACTGAAAGTATCATTTAGGAAAGGAATCGATACATATGAAACTGGAAAAATGCCCTGTCTGTGCGAAGCGATTAAAAGAAAGCAGCGGACGGATGATCTGCCCCGAATGTGGATATTATCAGATCATAGACAAAAACGCTGCCTCCGCACAACCCACACCGTCTGTCTCCCCCAGGCCAAATTCCGCGCCGCAAAATGTTGGCCCTGTCACTTCCACCCGCTTTTATCCGGGCGCCACACCGCGCCCCATCACTGTCTCCAAAGGGAATAAAAAGACTGGTACGATGACCTATGTCAACATCGGCATTCTCTCTGTGCTTGTGCTCATCTTTCTCGGTGGACTGTTGACCGCTTTTCTTTCAGCCGATCAGACAACAGAATCCGAAGAAGCGATCGCTGCGCCGACTGAAACGGTGGATACTGCAGACGACAGCTATCAGGCGCATCCGCAGCAGCCTGCTTCGGAATTTTTCCAGTCTCTTGTCTCCAAGATCTATGAAAAAGATTATACGCAAGTGTCTGCGGAAGAACTGGACCGGATTACTGAACTGTCTTTTTATTACGACGAAGATAACAGAAAGTGTATATACTGCGCTCTGGATGACGGGATGGAACACTGGTTTTATATCGACGGCGATTTCTACACGGAATTTGCCGATCTCTCCTGTTTCCGCGGTGTTACTACCCTATCGATTGAATATGGCAATATTTACCCCGGTGACCTGGACGGCATGGAGAGTCTTGTCCATATCGCTTCCGATATGACGCTGGATGATCTCTGTGAAATCGTTCCCCATCCGGAAAAGATGGAATCGATCCAGATCTATTCCACGATCTTTATGGACTCCTGTGACGGCATTGAAAATTTTCCAAACCTGAAGTCTTTCTCGGCCGAAGGTTCCAGTCTGTCTGACATCAGCGGCCTGATGGCGCTCTCCGGCCTCGAATCGCTGTTTCTCGTTGACTGTGACCACATCAAAGACTTCAGTCCTCTTTATAAACTTGACAGCCTGCAGGCACTCTCCATCGACTCCATGGCTTTAAAAGACATTGGCTTTGTCGCGAATATGCCTGATCTCTATTATCTGGATATTATAGGCGCGCAGGATCTGATCTCCATCGATGCGGTCTCCTCACGTGCTGATACTATGGAATATTTTTATCTGGAAGATACATGGGAACTGAATGATCTCACGATTATCGAGACACTGACAAATCTGGTAGAATTGCAATTTGGTGTGACTTATGAAGATACTATGCCCTCTCTGGCAGGTATGGAAAATCTGCAATACCTGAACATAACAGGAGCCGGTGATCTGGCCTCACTTGCCGAAGCTAAGAGTCTGATCGGTCTTACACTGGATCGCTGCAACTGTGAGGATCTTTCTTTCCTCTCACAAATGCAGAATTTGGCATTTTTGGAGCTGCTTGATATGTCCGGTTACTATATTTCCTTCGAACCGGTCACCAGTCTGCCCAAACTCCAGTACCTCAGCATCAATGAAAGCACTGCCTATGCCGATGCGGCGGTTTTGCTTGGTATTCCTACTTTGACAGAATTTTATATGGAAGACTGCACAATCGGATTTAATGTGGATCAGGTTGTAACAAACGAAAATCTGGCGATTTTAAATATGAATCATGTATCTCTCCACCCGATCAGCAGCGGCGAATATGGTTCTTTGCATGATACAGAAGAACTCACTCTCGCCAACCATACGGATCTGTTTTCCAGGTTTCCTAATTTGCAGGAGCTTTATCTTGAAAGCGCTTACCTGGAAGATCTTTCTTTTGTATCTCAAAATAATCTGATGTATTTGGAAGTACTGGATATTGCAGACAATTATGTGACTGATCTGTCACCTCTTGCCGATCTGGGTTATCTGCATACTGTTTTTTGCGAAGACAACCCGATCGCTGACACAGCAGGTCTTGACGACCTGTTAGTAAGATAGTGCTTCTGCACTATCTTACTAAATGACGAAACAACAGACCGTCTCATACAAATTCAAACAGCATTTCTTTCAATGTCTGCCTGACGATCTCTTTGACCATGTCTGTCGTCACATCATTCAAGTTTTGAGTCTCTTCCTGCTCCGGTTTTGGTATTTCTTCTACGTCCGGAAAATCATTTTTAATATTTTTGTGAAGGAATGTAATGGAATTGGAATTTTCACAGTTGACAAATCCAATGTAATGTTCTATCATCTCGTAATCAGCAACATTAGTCCGCGTAGTCATAAACGCATTTCTGATCGCCCGTTCCACCCGTGAACCCGTATCATCGTTCATCGTCCCGATCTTATAATATAAAGCTGTCCATTTTGGATTTTCCCATTCAGGTGTATCCAAGAGCATTACTGCGTCTGTGATGTATTTGAATCCCTTTAATTTGATTGGCATTCCCATCGCAATCAATACGCTTTCCACATTCTCCCTCTTCATAGTTACGCCATCCTTCCTTTTTTGATTTTCGTATGTTATAATTTGGATTATATAATGAGTCAGGCGTTACTGTAGTAGACAAAAAACAGCTTCTAATCCTACAAAACGACACAACTTGGACATGGAAGTGGCTATCGGGGTATTATCATGTTGACAAAGCAGGAAATGGTAAATAATTTTATTTTAAACATTGAAAAAGAAAGAGTAAAACAGAATCTGACACAGGCACAGATGGCAAAAAAACTGGATATGTCGCTCTCCGGTTACAAGAAAATGGTTTCGGGAGTCACAACAAAAATAGACTTATATACGGTATATTTACTGCGAAATCTGACAGGGAAATGGGTCTTTGAACTGATTGATGATTATCCGGAAGATTCGGAACTTGTAATGAAACTTCAGAAACTGTCGCTCCGTCAAAAAAATTTTATCAGAGGGATCATTGATTTTGAACTCGAATTTGCCAATTCTCACAGAGACGAACCTGCAGAGGATTACATCACAGTATTTGTCCCTACCGGAAATATGGAGGACGGCATGATCTACGATTCCTCTAACTATTATAAGCTGAACGCCGCTGCCTATCGCAAAAAATTTGGAAACGATCTGTACTGCGGCATTCAGGTCACATCCGATCATTTCCATCCGGTCTATAATCTCGGCGATGTCCTTCTTGTCTGCCACAAAGCGATCCGCGAAGGGGATACCGGGATCTTTTTAAACAAAGAAACAGGTAGAGCCTATATTCGCAAGCTACATCCCTCAGATACATGGATACTGGACCCGATCAACGGATACGGTGAGCCAATCATCATCGACAGCCACAATATCAACGACACTTCCAAATGGATTCGCTTCGGTTATATTCTGACTAAAATACGAGAATAAATCTGAACCGAAAAAGGATAGAAAATCTCGTTCTCTATCCCCTTTCAATTTCATTTCAACCATTCCACTATTATTCTGCGGAAATCATATAGTAATAAACCGGCTGACCACCGTCCTGAAGCTCAATATCCACTTCCGGATGTCTGTTTTCCACTTTTTGTCTCAAAATTTCGGCAGCTTCCTCTGATATTTCATTGCCGTAATAAATGCTGAGAAGCTCTGCTTCATCCGTGAGCAGTGCGTCGACCGTTTCCATAACTGTCCGCTCCAAATCCGTCCCCACGGCCACGATCCCAGTATCACTGATTCCCATGTAGTCTCCCTGGCGGATCTCTCTTCCCCCTACGGAAGTGTCTCTCACCGCATAAGTGACCTGTCCGGTCTTTACATGGCCGATTTCTTCCAATATCGCACTCTCATTTTCTGCTGCGGAAAGCTCCGGTACATACGTAATCACCGCTGTAATTCCCTGAGGCACAGTACTTGTCGGGATGACGATTATCTCCTTCTCCTTTGTGAGCGCTTTGGCCTGATTGGCGGCCATCACGATATTTTTGTTATTCGGGAGCAGGAAGATCGTATCCGCATTAACTTTCTCAATGGCATTCAGTACATCCTCCGTACTCGGATTCATTGTCTGTCCGCCTTCTATAATATAATCCACACCTAGTTCCCGGAAGATCTGATTCAAACCTTCCCCCGCACAGACAGCGACAAATCCAACGTCCTTCTTCTCCTCCGGCATATTCTGTGGAGGAGTTTTTGTCTGTGAGACTTTATCATCCTGCATCCGAAACAGCTTTTCCTGATGCTCCAGTCTCATATTATCGATCTTCATATTGGAAAGCGCACCATATCGCAGTGCTTTCTGTATGGCAAGTCCCGGGTCATTGGTATGTACATGTACCTTTATGACCTCGTCATCCGCTACTACGACAATAGAATCTCCGATCGACTCCAAATATGTTTTCAGCGCGTCTTCCTTTGCCTTCCGGATCGGCTTTTCCAGCATTATGATAAATTCCGTACAGTAACCGTATTTGATGTCTGTCTCCTGCACAGCGGTCACTGTCACCTCCGCTGCGCGCTCTTCCGGCAAAAACGGCGCATAGTCCGTCTCTTTACCGAGAAAAGCATCATAAGCTCCCTTTAATACTTCTACAAGCCCCTGGCCGCCCGAATCTACGACGCCTGCCTGTGCGAGTACAGGCAGCATCTGCGGCGTCTGATTGAGAACATCTTCCATATGTTCGATCACCTGGCAGAAAAAAACGGAAAGATCTTCCACGCCTTCCTCACAGAGCTGCTCGGCTTTCTCGGCTCCTCCCCGCGCAACGGTCAGTATCGTTCCCTCTTTTGGCTTCATAACGGCCTTATATGCAGTATCCACCGCTTTCCCGAAAGCGTCTGTTAAAATTGGCACTGTGACCTGATCATACTCTTTGATCCCTTTCGTAAAGCCGCGGAACAACTGGGAGAGAATGACACCGGAATTTCCACGCGCCCCCCTTAATGAGCCGGAGGCAATGGCTCTGGCCAGATCTTTCATATCCGGCTCTTTAAGTGCGGCCACTTCTCTCGCCGCCGAGAGAACAGTCATCGTCATGTTGGTACCGGTATCTCCATCCGGCACCGGAAAAACATTCAGTTCATTGATCCATTCTTTTTTAGCCTCCAGATTCCGGGCGCCCGCCAGAAACATCTTTGCGACCATTCCGGCGTCTATATTTATGCTTTCCACTATCACTTCCTCCTTAATCGATCACTCGAACCCCTTCTACATAAATATTGATCTTTTCGATCTCAAGTCCTGTAAATTCTTCCACTTTATATCTGACACTGTCAACGAGATTATCTGCAACAGTCAAAATACTCACACCATATGAGACAATGACATGAAAATTGAGCGTCAGTTTCCGATCCTCCCCGATGGAGACAGAAATCCCGTGGGTAATCCGATCCTTTTTCAGGAGCTTCACGATTCCATCCTTCATATTTACGGAAGCCATGCCAACAATGCCAAAACACTCCACCGCCACCGAACCGGCATATTGAGCGATCACTTCATTGTCTATCGAAATATTCCCCATATGGGTATTTATAGAAGTTCTTTTCATTCAAATAAAACCTCCTCTATTCATTTTCCATAATTTTAAGATATTTATGCTTGCATTTCAATACCAAATATGCTAAAATTTCACTGTTGCGAGCGTAGATACGCATTCATAGCAGATACAATATTATATCGTTTAGGAGGTGCAAAAATGGCGAAATGTGAAGTTTGTGGCAAGGGCGTTCATTTCGGAAACAACGTGAGCCATTCTCATAGAAGATCCAATCATATTTGGAAACCTAACATTAAAAGGGTAAAATGTAACATCAATGGCACGATCAAAAGAATACACATTTGTACCGGATGTCTGAAATCCAACAAAGTGGAAAGAGCCTAACTGCCCATACAATTTAAAATGACTTTTGAAAAAGCATAAGGAAAAACCTTATGCTTTTTTTTGCCATCCAATCTCTTCCAGGAGAACTTCATACATCTCATTAATCTTCTGCAGCAATTCCGTATCCCCGCACAGATTATCCGGATGAAATATTTTAATCAGATCCTTATACCGCTTCCGCAAAGTGAGCATATTGCTGACACCTCTGAAAAAAAGCCGTACAGAGGCCTCATCCGTGAGATACGGACCTCCCGCAGATTTTTTCTCTGCCTGCAGACGCATTCGCTCCTCCTCGAGTTCCTTTCTGTCCGCCTCCAGCTGCGCGAATCCACCTTTTAATATTTCCATTTTCCGGTCAAAAAACAGCTTGTCCTCCTTCAGTTTTCTTTGCCCTTCCGTAATCTTCCGGTTGATGCTCTGCAGTTCTTTCTGTACCCGCCGTTTCTCTTCCTCCAGCTGCTTTCGCTCCCCGAGCAGCCTCTCTTCCTCACCGGAAAGCCATTTTTCCTTTTCCGCAAGCTGAGTTTCCCGCTCTGCGAATGCACGTTCCTCTTCGGAACACTGTATGATCTCTTCCGAAGAGTCTTCCTCTGCTTCTATAAGCTGCTCCTCTGCTTCCATCTGTTCTTCCTCCGGGCAAAGGCAATCTTCCCTGTTTTCCAAACAGGGAGATACTTCTTCTCCCTGCGTTGTCTCATCTTTCATTTCTTCCATTCCTGTTTCTCCAACTGCTTATTTATCCACAAAACATCGCAAAATAGCCGACCAGCGCAAATGCACCCATCAAAATAAGACCGGTAAACCGGTTGCCTAACAAAAACATCAGCAGCATACCGACCGCAATCCAGATGGCGGCAAAACCAATCAGCTTTTTCATCACAGACAAATCCATTCGTCACTTCTTACTGACTATCCTATGCATCCGCGACAAAAACGTTCCTATTTTTCTTCCGGAAAGGCAATGTCAATCGCCTCGTCATCTTTCGGCATCTCTTCCTTTGGCGTTGTAAAACGGTCTACCAGATCAGGGATCAGATCCAGGATCTTCGTCACCGTATCCTGGTTTTTAATATTGACAAGTTTCGTCTGTCCGTTTTTGATCACGAGTACGGCGGAAGGAGTCATCTTGCCGCTCATACCGCCCATGCCACCGTTCTTTTTATCTCCCTTTGAGGCGCCTGCACCGACGCCAAATGTCACATCTACCAGAGGCAGGATGATTGTATCTCCTATCTTTGTAGCTTCCCCCACTACCGTCTTGGTGGATAACACGGTGTCCATACCTTTGAGCAGGGATTCCACTACTCCTGTAAAATTATTGTCTCCCATCTAACGCTTCCTCCTTTTTCCATATGCGGATCAATCGTTTTATATCTTTATCAAAGTATAGAATCCATGCTGTCCTTAATAAGACAAATATTGTAATTCTGCCTTTGACTGTTATCCTGCCACTGCACACGGTCGTTTCAAAATCCGGTCTTAAAATTATATTTTTCCCCAATATCGGATAGAACATTCCTGCCGCGGCCAGAATCTGTCCCGTTACAGACGGGTCTTCAAAGCCAAAACATATATCTGCTTTCACTGTCCTTGGCCTGACGCTTTTCAACACGGACAGCAGTTGTTGTTTGCAGAGGGTAAATGCCCGTTTCAGCTCCTCGCACTGTAAAAATGCAATAAACTTCTCCAGCTTCTCTCTGAGTCTATCGATTTTTTCATGTATCTGATGCGGGATTTCCAGGAGCCTTTGCAACAGGTTCAGGAGCATGGAAAAAAATTGTCTGATCTTTCGGCAAAGAGTATGCCATTTCCCGGAAAGAGAAGTTTTGCTATTTATCTGCTGCGTTTTTTCTTCCTGCCTGTATTTCCCCTGCTCCGGTCGAACTTCCTTTTGTACGGACGTTGTTTCCACCGGAGGTGGGATACTCTCCTGCGGCGGAGTTACCTGCCGTATCTGAGAATGCGTTTCCTGGATTGTTTCCGGCTGTTTTTCTTCATCTCCCGCCTTCTCTTCCGGGCACTTTTTCAGATTGCGCTTCTTATTTTTCCCGCTCTTTTTCCGGTCTTCGTGCCTTTCTTCCTTCCGCGCCCTGCGCAGATTGTCGTAGATACAAATCCCGCAGACTTTCAGGCCATAGTGGAGTGATCCCTCCCATGTAGCAAAGGCGGAGAGCACATGAAACAGCCAGGATACTCTGACGGCTGCCTGCGGCTTTCCTGTCTCCTCTTTCACGCCTGCCACCCGATAGCGGATCGGAACAAACAGCACACAGAGCAGTAAAACGACCAGCACGACCAAAATACAAAGCAGTGTGATCCCGATTCCCTTTCCAACCATTCCCAGTATATGTAGCATAAGTCCCTCTGATTTTCTTAACTCTTTAAAAAATATTCCTTCAGCGCATAGCCGCCTGTTTTTCTATAAATGTCAGCGACCATCTGCTGCAACAGCTCCACCGCATTGTCATATCCTCCTGCAATCCCTACGATATAAGGCGGATATTTCTTATAGTATTTCTGTTGGAGAAGGGCACAGTGGTAGATTTCCAGCTCATCTCTGCCCGGTGACAGAGCGATAACAAATATGCGCAGTTGTCCGTCGTGATGCTTCAGCTTCCACTTTACTTTTCTCACATTTCTGATGGAATTGTCTACATATAACTCCCTATGAAATCTCATATACATGTTTTAATAATATTTTCGGTTTCCCCATAAATTATTTTTCTTCAGTTCCAGATATTCATGATACGCTTTTTCCAATATCTGTTTTTCGTTGGCAAATTTCAGAAGATGATAGGCTTCATGAAATTTATAGTATCCTGAATCTACAAAATATTCCTCACGCTGTGGTTTGCTGTAGTAACTGTCAGCCATCATCAAATACCAATGGACTTCCTTTTCTACCGTGTCGTCCGGTACATTAAACGTATAGTCGCTTTTTCCCACGTATTTTATGATGGACGCTCTGGCTCCTGATTCCTCCAGCACTTCCCGAAGTGCAGTATCCTTAAATTCTTCTCCCGTTTCTACAGTTCCTTTCGGCAAAACCCAGCCTTCGTATTTGTTTCTGTAGTTTTTATATAAAAGCAGAATCTTTCCCCGAAAAATAACCACACCGCCACAGCTCGTTGCCTCGATCATTGCAATCCCTCCTGCCCAGGTGTGTCAGCCTGATATCCTTAATAGTATATCCTATCTTGTCCTATTAAGCAAACCTTTTATTCCCCGCCGGAAGATTCTTCCGCCGATGCCAGATAAGCGTCAAAAACCCGTCTCGCCATCGGTACCGCATAATCTCCACCGGATCCGGCCCCTTCTATGATGATCGTCACCACAAGCTGCGGATCTTCCGCCGGTGCAAAGCCTGTGAACCAGGCGTGGCTCTCTCCTTTCTGCTTGTTATACTCCGCCGAACCCGTCTTGCCTGCAGCGGTGTAAGACAGCCCGGACAGTTTCGTAGCGGTTCCGCTCTTTACGACTTCCTCCATATATTCTCTTAAAATGGCCGCTTCCTCACTGCTCATAAGTGATCCATATGTTTCGGGTGAATACTCTTTTACTTTGACGCCCTCTGCGCTCTCGACCCGCCTGATCATACGGGGCTTCATCAAAATACCGTCATTGGCAATCGCCGATGTGATCATGGCAACATGGAGCGGCGTGATCTGAGTCTTTCCCTGACCGATGACATTCTGCATCATCTCTTCGTCGCTTTCCGCCCCGGTGATCACCAGCTTGCTCTGATTATAGACGCCTTCCATCGGCAGCTCCTGATTAAACAGCAGTGTATCGAGCGTCTGCGCAAAGGCATCTTTGTCCAGCAGCAGGCCAATGTCCGCATAGGACGCATTACAGGATTTGGCAAACGCTGTCTTCAGTCCGATCGTTCCGTGTTTACTTCCATGATAACAGTTGATCACACTCTCACCCCTGCGATAGCTCCCATTGCAGGAATACTGATAGGTCTGATACGTATCGGGGTTTTCCCGGATATATTCCAGTGTCGTTATCATCTTAAAAGTAGAACCGGGCGGATACAGTCCCTGTGTCGTACGGTTGAGCAGTGTCCCGCTCTCCTCGTCTTCCAGCAATCCGTCCCAGAGCTGAGAGATCAGATTGGGGTCGAAATCCGGTTTGGACACCATGGCGAGAATCTCCCCTGTCTCCGGGTCCATGGCAATGACCGCACCCCGGTAGATGCCCAGCGCTTTCGAGGCAGCTTCCTGTAACGTCACATCAAATGTCGTATATACATTATCCCCGGGACTCTTCCCGCCGCTGATTTCTCCCTTCACCTTTGCCACCGCAGGAATGCTGGAGCGGATCAGATAGTAATTGGCCTGCGACTCCATGCCCATTTTTCCTTTGTCCACATAACCTATCGCATGGGCAAACAGACCGGCATACGGATATACCCGCTTCTCATTCCCGTTCTCATCTGTCACAGTCTCCGCCAGCACTTCTCCACCGCTCGCATAGATCGTACCTCTCCGGTTCTGCTGGCTCAAAATATTCTGGCGGTTATTATAGCTATTGTTCATCAGTTCTTCCTGATGGGTCATGGCATACAGAGACAGATACCCCATCATAGACAGATAGAGTACCACAAAGCCGGCTGTCACGACCATAATCTCCCGGTTTTTACTCTTCTTCCGGTTCTTCTTTTTTTCTGTTCTTTTTTTCTGAGGCATTCTTCCTTCCTCCTGTCAGATACAGTCCCTGAACGACGGAAAACATCAGGATCGTGCTCAGTACGCTGCTTCCTCCATAGCTGATAAAAGGCAATGTCACACCGGTCAGCGGAATGAATTTGATGCCGCCGCCGATCGTCAGAAAAATCTGAAAGATGTAGGTGACACCCAGCCCCACTGCCGTCAGCCGGTAAAACTGCTCCTTCATCGACAGCGCAATCTGCATAAACATAATAAAACAACTGACATAAATGAGGATCAGACAGAGAGAAAATAAGAGTCCGAGTTCCTCCACGATCGCCGAAAAGATAAAGTCCGTCTCCACATAAGGAATCGACTTCGGACTTCCCTGACAGAGACCAAGCCCAAACAGGCCCCCACACCCGATCGCAAACAAAGACTGCGTGATCTGATACCCTTCCCTGTCAATCACACTCCACGGGTCGCGCCAGGCCTGTACCCGCACCTGCACATGGGCAAACAGACGGTAAGACAAATATGCCGCGCCTCCCCCTCCGAACAGTCCTGCGGCCAGATAGCGCCTTTTCCCGGTAGCTACATAGACCAGTACCACATAGGTGACAAAGTAGATCAAGGCGCCTCCGAGATCTTTGGAGAGCACGAGAATGAGCACATGACCGCCTGCGACTGCTGCAGACAGCGCCACATTCCAAAAAGAGAGGGAACGACAGAGGATAGAGGCGACAAAAAATACAAATACAATCTTCACAAACTCAGATGGCTGAAACGAGACGCCAAAGACAGAAAACGCCAGCTTGGAACCATTTGTCACCGCCCCCAGTACGAGCACCACTCCCAGCGCCGCCAGCCCCACCGCCGCATATATCCATGTAAAATGGCTCCAGTTTCTCACTTTCTGCATCAGGCCGGGAACAAGAAGGGCAATGACCGCAGAAACCGCCGCGATCACAAACTGCCGCACCGCCTTATCATAAGAAAGGCGCGTCAGAACCGTAAATCCCACCACCATCAGAAAACACATATTGTTGACGACAAGCCGGTTTGCTTTCGGATAAATCAGATGATACAGTACAATAACCGTGTACATGGCGATCTGCTGGAATAAAAAGAAAAACAGATATTCCATCTTCCCCGTCCTGACATAAATAGGCAGAAAACAGCCCAGATGAACGAGAAACATAAACAGATTCTGCCGGATATAAATACCGCTGCGCTCGCTTTCCGTCTCATACCGGAACACTGCAAAGCACTCGTACGTATAAAAAGAAACGAACAGCGTAATAAAATATTTGGAAAATTCACTGATATATTGTGCCATACGATCGCCGGATCACTCCGCTCCCCTTTTATAATGCCCCTTTGTATAAGAAAAATCGACCTTTCGACGCTTTTCCGGCTCCCTGATAAAGTCTCTGTAGCAGGCGAGCACCTGCCGGATCTCTTCTTCTCCTTCCGTAGTAAAAGCCAGCCGAATACCGGAAGGACACTCTTTGATCACAGACTTTCCGTATTCGTGCAAAGATAATGGGATACTGTTATAAATCTCATTATAACAGTGTGTGCATACGATGCGAACCGGGAAATCTGTCCCATACCGGTCACGCAGAAGCATCCGGCTCTCCTCCTGGCCAGATGGAGTTTCTGCCTGTCCTCTCCCGGCCCGGGGCCGCGCACCCGTCTCTTTCGGACACCGGCCAGCCGTTTTTCTGACACAGTTTGCCGTAATCATCAGCAGTGTCCGGCCATAGACAATTACTTCCATTCCCTCAGTGCCTGTTTCATACAGATCTTCTTTCTTACATTCTAAAGGCGCGCAGACAGAGACGCCAATCTGTTCATAAAACGCTTTTGCACGGCGATTCCATACATAAAGGCCGGCATCTCCGATGATCTCACCGCGGTAATTCTCTTCCTGCAGCCAACAGAGACTTTCAAGATTGCGCACGAGAACGCCGTCCCAGATTGCCGCAGAGGCAGACAATACTCCTTTGACCGTCTCCAGATACGCCTCGTCCCGCAGACGGACAATCTGAGGCATGACCAGAAACAGTGTCCTGCCCGGCCTTTTGGCTTTCCAGTCCACCAGTCTGACATCAAAGGCTTCCTGCCCCCTGTCTGCTGCGTCTGCCAAAAACAGATCGCCGTCAATATAGAGCCGATTGATCTCCGGAAGCTCCGATACTGCCGGGAACTGCTCTCTGTGCTGTATCTGCACGGCCAGATAAGGCACTGTTGTCATCACCATATCACGTTCTGTTTCTGTACCGTATTCTGTCTCTGTCAAATGCTTCGTCTTATGATATGTCGTCTCTGCATTCCATTTGCTTTCCGAGCCTGCGGACGCAGTGATATGCCTTGTAACGGCATCTGCGCCGGTCATCGCTTCCTCCAGCGCCAAAAGTGCATCTCTGCGCAGATCATTCAATGCCCTGACCGGCAAGAACAGATCCGGCTCCATCATTATCTCCAGCTTTTCCATGAAAAAAGGCGTATTACCGGTCTTGCGCAGCTGTTTTTCCACCGCTTCTTTTGTCAGCGGTTTGTTCATCGCCGCTTGCGCAGTCTGGCCTGTCTGGCAGATCCGGTATCTCCGGGATGCAAGAGTGTGATCCTGTCTCTTTGCAGAGTTCTCTTCATAACCGTATCGGCCGTTCTCTGTCCATAATGTGAGAAGAGCCGGCCTGTCCTTTTCCAGGCGGACTTCCCCGCAGACCGGTATTTTGGACCTCTGTTCCAAATAGGTCTGACGGATTTCCTGCAGATAGGTCTCATCTGTCCCCGCATATCCTGGCTGCTGTGGTGTAATCATCTCCCGACCGTTATGCCTGTGATAATATCCTTCCTGTATTTCACTGCGAATATACAGGCTGCGCAGTCTTTCCATGTCCTCCTGATCGACGGTATATTCTGCTCCAGGCGCGGCATAACAGCGATCGATATATTTTCGGTAAATGGCCGTGACGCCCGCCGCATACTCCGGCTTTTTCATCCGTCCTTCAATTTTAAAGGAATCGATGCCAGCCTCGATCAACTGAGGTAGAAAGGCGATCGTACACATATCTTTCAGACTCAGATAGTAGCCCTGCCCCGCAGGTCCGTCTGCCCCTACAAGTTCATACGGCAGCCTGCATGGCTGCGCACACCTGCCCCGGTTTCCACTTCTGCCTCCGAGCATACTGCTGAAGAGACATTGTCCGGAATAACAGTAGCACATCGCTCCATGAATAAACGCTTCCACTTCGATCCCAGTCTCTTTGATCCTGAGAATCTCTCCGAGAGACAACTCCCTCGCCGGCACCACACGTGAGACGCCCTGACCCATCAGGAATCTGGCTCCGCGTGCTCCGGTGATCGTCATCTGCGTACTGCCATGCAACGGCAAACCCGGAAATGACTTCCGCAGGAGAGAAAGCACTCCCACATCCTGAACGATAACGCCATCCAGACCCGCTTCATAAAAAGGCCGGATATACTCTGTCAGTTCCCCGATCTCGGACTCTTTGACAAGCGTATTCACAGTGAGATACAGCTTCCTGTCGAATAAATGTGCATAACGAATAGCCAGACATACCTCTTCCTCCGTAAAATTCGCAGCGTATGCTCTGGCTCCATATTTTTTACCACCAATATATACAGCATCCGCACCCGCATGGATCGCTCCCAAAAAGCCCTCGTAATTTCCTGCCGGCGCTAATAGCTCAACTTTTTTCATCTGTCTTTATGCCTTTTTCTGTCCCTTTAACTCCGTTTCCATGCGAACGATCTTTTTGGCATTTTCATTCAGCTCGTTCTGCAATCCTTTCATACTCTTCTCGGTACTCTCCATCTTCATCTGAGCGGCGATCAGCTCATGCTTCAGATCGTAGATCTCTTTCTCCTTGCTCTCTATGTCTTCCTCCAAAATACTGATCTGCTTTTTCGCCTTGAAATAATCGTCTGCGATATTAAGCTGCATTAGTACATTCTGAATATCCATCGGCTGTCTGCGGAACTGGTCAACTTTATTATATTCTGCCACTTTGTTATTGATATAAGAAGCAACTTTCTGAAGGTATTCCTCACTCTCGTAACCGCTCAATGTAAAGACCTTACCTCCGATAATGACTTCCGTATCTGTTTTTGCTGACATTTCCACACTCCTCATTTGTAACCATATCGCCGACTCTCGTAACGGAAATATTATACCTAGATTATGTCGGAATTTCAAGCCCAAAATGCCGATATGTGAGATCTGTCACCGTCCGTCCTCTGGGAGTTCTGTTGAGCAGACCGTTTTTGATCAGATATGGTTCGTATACATCCTCAATCGTGCCCGCATCCTCACCGATGGCCGCTGCCAGTGTGTCAAGTCCCACCGGACCGCCGCCAAATTTCTCGATCATTGTCACCAGTATGTTACGGTCCACAAAATCCAGTCCCAGTTTATCCACATCGAGCAGGTCAAGGGCAATGCCCGCTACTTTCTCTGTGATCACGCCGTCATACCGTACCTGAGCAAAATCACGCACTCTCTTTAAAATACGGTTGGCAATACGGGGCGTTCCCCGGCTCCTTCTCGCCAGTTCCCGCGCTCCTTTTACCTCGATCTCCACCTGCAGCACCCGGGCAGAATGAAGAATGATCTGGCAGAGCTCCTCCACACTGTAAAACTCCAGTCTGTGAATAACGCCAAATCGGTCACGCAGCGGCGCCGTCAAAAGTCCGGCCCGCGTCGTCGCACCCACAAGCGTGAATTTAGGCAGGTCCAGACGGAGCGAACGGGCAGACGCCCCCTTCCCGATCATAATATCAATGGCATAATCCTCCATCGCCGGGTAGAGCACTTCCTCCACCTGCCTGTTGAGCCGATGGATCTCATCGACAAAAAGAAGGTCTCCCTCCTGTAAGTTGTTTAAGATTGCTGCCATCTCGCCCGGTTTTTCAATCGCCGGGCCACTCGTGATCTTCAGATTGACGCCCATCTCATTGGCTATGATTACCGCCAGCGTCGTCTTGCCAAGACCAGGCGGGCCATAGAACAGGACGTGGTCCAGCGCGTCCTGCCGCTGTTTGGCCGCTTCAATATAAATCTTCAGATTTTCCTTTGCTTTTTCCTGTCCGATATAATCCTTTAAATATTGGGGCCTGAGACTCCCTTCCAATCTGACGTCTTCCTCCATCAGACTGGTTTCGATCACTCTACGTTCCATGTCCGTTTCCGCCTGCTAAAATATATGCTTTAAAGCCGCTTTTAAAATTGCTTCCGTGTCCGTCTCGTCCACGTCTGTCACCTGCTTCACTGCCCGCAGCGCATCGGCTCCGCTATATCCGAGAGCAATGAGTGCTTCCACTGCTTCGCCTCGCGCGCCTCTGTCCTGCGCCCCCGAGACGGAAACTTCCGGCTGCTGTCCGTTCTCCGGCGCGTCCTCGAGCGATACCTTGTCCCGCAGATCTAAGATAACCCGTTCCGCCGTCTTCTTACCGATCCCCGGCGCCTTGGCAATCATACGGCTGTCAGCAGCGACAACGGCAAAACGCAGATCCTGCGCGCTCATGACAGACAAAATGCTGAGAGCCCCTTTAGGTCCCACACCGTTCACTGTGATCAGCAGCCGGAATATGTGCAGTTCCTCCTTTGTCAAAAAACCGTACAGGCAAAAAGCATCTTCCCGCACACAAGTATAGGTGTACAGTTTCACCGACTGGTGCAGTCCCGGCAGCCGGCTCATCGTCCCGGCAGAAATCTTCACATTATAACCAATGTCTCCGTTCTCCACGACCGCATTGTTTTCCGTTATTTCCTCCAGCGTGCCTTTCACATAAGCGATCATCTCTTATCTCCTTATCCTTCGCAGTGTCTGCCCCGATATGATACCGGTCAGCATCCCCGTGACCGTCCCGGAAACGAGAAGCGGCGGCAGATAATAAAAGATACCCTTTGTCTCCACGACAAAGGCCGCCACAGCAAGCTGTCCGATGTTATGAAACACCCCTCCGGCCATACTTACCCCGCAGACTCCGAACCCTCCGGTCTTTTTCGCAAACGCCATTGCCGCAAAGCTCAACATGCCGCCGGCAAGGCTGTACAGCAGACTGTACATGCTGCCAAACAAAAAACCGCTCAACACGATCCGCAGTATATCAATCCAGAAAGCCTCTTTCACGCCTGACAGATAAAGCGTAAGTACGACCGCCAGATTGGCAAGCCCCAGCTTCATGCCCGGCACGCCAAAAGAAAACGGAATTAGAGTCTCCACGTATCCAAGAATCAGCGCAAAAGCGAGCAGCACACCAAGCGCTGCCGTTTTCTCCGAATGACTTCTCATATTTTCACCTTGTGACCCCGTCCAGTTCCGTCTCTTTGCCGCTTTCCACCGTTATCACCAGTTTATGGGGCAGACAGGTCACTGCCTGTCCATTGCGGGAGATCCTGCCCTGTTTTACACAGAGACGGTCCGGACAGTCCGCATCTTCGATCCATGCTTCCCCTCCGCGGATCACAAGACGGTTCATACTGCCGTCTGCTCCGTAAATCGTCTCCTCCCGCTCTTCCCGGAGAGAATAAACGGCGATCTGCTCCTTCTCCTGATATACCGTCACCGTTTCTTCTCCATCAGTCAAAGACGCCGCTCTCTGAACTAAAAAGAAAGCACCGGCCACCGCCAGAACCGTCCCTGCAAATAGTAATTCTCGTTTTTTCATGCACCCATTGTAACACGATCGAACGTATGTTTCAACTGTTTTTTGCCGCCGTCTGAAACTCACCATCGGGAGACAATCCGTTATTTGCCCCGTAAGAATCATAGATCAGTGAGAATGTCCCTTGGGGAGCCTGGGCAATATAGCAGGCCCCATCCCCGTGAGCGCCATACAGCCGCATAATGGCAATCATCTGCTCCGTGGGGATAGCGACACAGCCGGAAGTATCCGTGCGACCCTCCCTGATGCAGTGCAAAAACAGCGCGGACCCTTTTTTCGCAATTCCATATTTGTTATAGCCGGCATCGATGGCATAATCGTAATAGCCGGCATACGCGGGGGTACCCACTGCCTCTCCATGGCCCCGGGCGCTCTTGTCCTCTGTCATCTGATTCGAAGAGGCAAGCCAGACATGGTTCTCATTCACCTGCAGATAATTCGCCGGGAATCCTTCCATCGCCTCCTTCTGTCCGAAAGGCGTATTCATCTGAAACAGACCGATCGGCGTCGTTTTATCCCCCTCGACGCGGTCGTTACTCATACCGCCCCGTCCGAGATAGCCACAGGTCCGTACTTTACCGATCCAAACACCATCGATCTTCTCATAGGCATAAACGTTACACTGAGAGCCGCCCGTCCCCTCCACAACGACGAGCACCTGTGCGCCCTCCGGGAGTGCAAAGCGATCCACATCAAAATCCACACTGATTCCCTCTTCCTGCTCTGTTTTCTGCAAAACCGGCGTTTCCGGCGCCGCCTCTGCCTGACAGCTCACCGCCAGCAAAAGCATCGCCGTAAACGCCGCTATCTTCCGTCTTCCTCTGCTCATCTTCTCCTCTTTCTGTTTTTGTCCGCCTGACCATCCGGCTTTCCTGCCGGTTTATTTCTGATTGATATAATTGATCAGCCCTTCGGCCTCAATGATTTTCTGCATAAACTCCGGAAATGCCTGCCCCTGCCAGGACACGCCTTTCGTCACATCCGTGATCACACCGCTGCCGAAGTCGATCTCCACCTCTTCGCCCGCCTCAATGGCTTTGGCCGCCTCCGGACATTCAATAATCGGAAGTCCGATATTGATGGCATTGCGGTAAAAAATTCTCGCAAATGTCTCGGCGATCACACAGCTTACGCCGGCTGCCTTGATCGCGATCGGCGCATGTTCCCGGGAAGAGCCACAGCCGAAGTTTTTGTTGGCGACAATGATGTCTCCCTGTTTTACATTATGGATAAATTGCTGATCAATGTCTTCCATACAGTGAGCAGCCAGCTCCGCCGGCTCGGATGTGTTAAGATACCTTGCCGGAATAATCACGTCCGTATCCACATTGTCTCCATACTTAAATACACTGCCTTTTGCTTTCATTTCTCTCTCCTCCTTACGCAAGCTGATCGGGGCCGGATATTTTTCCGGTCACTGCACTGGCGGCGGCAACGGCCGGACTTGCCAGATAGACTTCGGAATCCACATGTCCCATACGTCCGACAAAATTGCGGTTCGTTGTCGATATGCAGCGCTCCCCTGCCGCAAGAATGCCCATATAGCCGCCCAGACAGGGTCCGCACGTCGGAGTGCTGACAACGGCTCCCGCCTCGATAAAGACTTTCAGAAGTCCCTCTTCCATCGCCTGCATATAGATTGCCTGCGTAGCCGGAAGGATAATACAGCGGATGCCTTTGGCCACGTGTCTTCCCTTTAAGATCTGTGCCGCCATGCGCATATCATCAAGCCGTCCGTTCGTACAGGAGCCGATCACGACCTGATCGATCGCAATCTCTTCCGTGATCTCATCAATCGTTCTGGTATTCTCCGGAAGGTGCGGAAAAGCGACAACCGGACGGAGCTTGCTCAGATCAATCGTATACTCCGCCTCATACCGGGCGTCCTCATCCGCCTCATAAATTGTATAATGCTTTTGGGAATGTGCTTTCATATAGGCGATGGCCTTTTCGTCTACCGGAAAGATCCCGTTTTTGCCACCCGCCTCAATAGCCATATTGGCGATCGTAAAGCGGTCGTCCATGGAAAGACTGGCGATCCCGTCACCCGTAAACTCCATTGACTGATACAGTGCGCCGTCCACACCGATCATACCGATAATATGCAGGATCACATCCTTTCCGCTCACCCATTTGGGCAGTTCTCCCGTCAGATGGAACCGGATCGCAGATGGCACTTTAAACCATGCCTTGCCGGTCGCCATACCGGCTGCCATGTCCGTACTGCCGACACCGGTGGAAAATGCACCGAGCGCACCATAGGTGCAAGTGTGGGAATCCGCGCCGATAATGACGTCTCCCGCCACTGTCAAACCTTTCTCCGGCAGCAGTGCGTGTTCGATCCCCATCTCACCTACCTCAAAATAGTTGGTGATCTCGTTGCGATACGCAAATTCCCGCACGCATTTGCAGTGCTCCGCCGATTTAATGTCTTTATTAGGGACAAAATGATCCGGAACAAGCGCAATCTTGTCTTTGTCAAAGACCCCCTTGATATTCATCTTTTCCATCTCTTTGATGGCCACCGGACTTGTAATATCATTTCCAAGCACAAGATCCAGGTCCGCTTCGATCAGTTGTCCGGCCTCTACATGATCCAGGCCGGCGTGGGCAGCCAGAATCTTCTGCGTCATTGTCATTCCCATTCCTTTATCCTCCTGCTTTCTCTCTTTTAAAATACTTATGAAACAAACAGATCAGAAAGTTTCGCACACTATATGATCCACGGCAGTTAAACGCCTTTCTCCTCTATCCTATCACATTCGCAGCCCATTTCCCAATATCTATTATTTATATTTACTATAACTGATTATTATGATATGATTTTCTATTATAACCAACATAACTGAGCATTACCGGAAAGGACCGCCATGGAAAGCAATCTGCATCTGTATCATATCTTTTATGTCGTCGCCAAATGTGGCAACATCTCCGCCGCTGCCCATCAGCTCTTTATCAGCCAGCCGGCCATCAGCAAGTCCATCTCCAAACTGGAACAAAATCTGGACACGCTTCTGTTTACCCGCAGCTCCCGGGGCGTAACTCTGACTGCGGAAGGACAGATCCTGTACCGGCAGGCAGACGCTGCCTTCTCCGCTCTCAGGCAGGGGGAAGAGCATCTGCGCAAGGCGGGAGAGCTTGGGATCGGCCATCTCTCTATCGGTGTCAGCGCCACACTCTGCCGCTATATGCTTCTTCCCTATCTGCGGGAGTTCGTCCAGAAAAATCCTCATATTAAAATATCAATCTCCAGTCAGTCCAGCTATCAGACAATCCGCGCGCTCGAAAACGGCGAGATCGACGTAGGGCTGATCGGAGAACCTGCAAGAGTGGGAAAACTCTGCTTCTTTCCCCTGAAAGAGATCCAGGATATTTTTGTCACTACCAAAAGCTACCTGGAAAACCTCAAAAAGCGTATGGATGTCCGTCACTTTGCGGATCACGAGTCCATCTATTCCCAGGCAACTCTCCTGCTGCTTGATCAGGACAATCTGAGCCGGCAATATGTGGACAAGTATCTGAGCCGGGAACTGATCGAGAACGACCGTCTCATCGAAGTGACGACGATGGATCTGCTCATTGAGTTCGCCAAGATCGACCTCGGCGTTGCCTGTGTCATCTCCGATTTCGTAGCAAAAGAGCTGGAGAAGGGAGAATTGATCCGCCTGCGCTCTCCGGTGCCGATCCCCAGGCGAAAGATCGGCTTTGCCTGCAGACAGGAAGCCTCCGCCAATGAGGCGATGAAACGATTTATGGACTTTGTCCGTCCAAAGGAACGGCCATAAAACGAAAGGATGCTCTGTGACAAGCATCCTTTCACTCTTAATTTCTTAATCTCAATAACTTATTCGGTAATTTTCCATGACAATATGACAAAATCGTCTCTGATCTGATTCCTTCCGTCTTTATCCGTAAACTTTCAGGTCAGTTTATGGAAGATAATACAGTTCGGTTTATCAACCGCAATCTCTTTTCCATTCATCACGAGCAGACCCTTCTCCAGATCCACATTGAAAAAAGTCATTGTATTGGACTCATGATTCAGCGATACGATGTGACGCAGATCCGGGAAGAAATTGGCATCTTTCGGATAGTCGCCGCTGATCGGCAGACAGAACAATTTATCCAGCTCTCCCGTGTCATGATTGACTTTGTAGACGACAACGCTGTTATCACCCGCGTTGGAGCTGATAATATAGTTGTCATCCATTGAAAAATTGAGCGTGCAGGCCGCAGAACCTCCCGCATGATAATCATTCAGCGTGGAGACTGTCTGAATCTTTTCAAATTCGGGATTGCCCTTGACTTCCTGATAGCGATAGACATCAATAATATTTTTCAGTTCATGCACGATATAGAGATACCTTCCGTCTTTTGTAAATTTTACATGGCGGGGCGCGGACTCTATCTCGCTGCGGATCATATCGATCTGTTTTACCTTTCCGGTCGCATGGTCAAACCGATATACATTTACGTGATCCATACCCAGATCGGCCGCCAGCAGATACTTATTGTCTCTCGTCATCTTCACACAACTGATATGAGGCCGGAAATTCCGCTCTGCGATACTGCCCAGTCCCTTATGAAACACTTCATCCGTGATTTCGCCGATACTGCCGTCTTCCTTTAAATCCAGCACTGTCAGCTTGCCGTCGTGATACCCGGCTACAAACAGGTAGGAATCCGTATAATCCGTTGACAGGTAACACCCTCTCATTCCATTGATGGAACCATGTCCCAACAACTCCAGATCGCCGCTGGCAGAATTGATCTTGTAGGCCTCCACGCCGGTATCTGTGATCGAATACAGAAACTTCTGATTATGAGAAATGGTCACATACGAAGAATTGGTGATCATCACCTGGTTTTTTTCGATCAGCTTGCCACATTCCAGATCAACATCATAAATTTTAATGCCATGTGCATCTCCCTTTGTCGTGTAGGTCGATACATAGGCAACATATCTGTCTGCTTTCATCGCTCTTACCCTCCATCTGCGCTTTTATTGTATCATCTGCCAACAACAGGGTCAACAAAAAATACGGTGATTTTTCAAAAGCATAATGCTTGACAAGCGGAAGAAACCTAGTATAATATTTATCAGCGTTTGTTTAGTTTTATTAAACTTTGTGTTTACTATTGAGGTGTTGTCATGAATATCGGAACGAAGATCAAAGAATTGAGAATCCAAAAAGGACTGACTCAGGAAGAGCTTGCTGACAGAGCCGAACTGTCAAAAGGATTCATCTCCCAGCTCGAGCGGGACCTGACCTCTCCCTCCATTGCCACTCTCGTGGACATTCTTCAATGTCTGGGGACGGATCTGAAGGATTTTTTCAACGAAAACACCGAAGAACAAATCGTATTTCATAAAGAGGATTATTTTGAAAAACAGGACACAGACTTGAAAAACAAAGTCGAATGGATCATTCCCAACGCCCAGAAAAACATTATGGAACCGATCTGCCTCACTCTCGAGCCGGGAGGCTCCACATACCCGGATAATCCCCATGAGGGAGAGGAATTCGGTTACGTGCTTTCCGGCAGTATCGTTCTCCATCTCGGCAAGCGGTCCTATCCGGCGAAGAAGGGGGAATCGTTTTATTTTACGCCGAACACGACCCACTACATCGAATGCACGGGCAAAGGCGGCGCCATCGTAATCTGGGTCAGCAGTCCGCCCAGCTTTTGATCTGTTTCCGCTTATTTACAAAAGTTATTACACAGGAGGAATCCAACTTGCATAAACTCATCGACTTACAGCATATCACAAAAGCCTATGATTCCAATGTCGTTTTGGATGATATGAATCTGTATATACGTGAAAACGAATTTCTGACACTGCTCGGACCCAGCGGCTGCGGCAAGACGACCACTCTGCGCATCATCGGCGGTTTTGAGACTCCGGATAAAGGCCGCGTTATTTTTGACGAAACGGATATTACCTCGTATCCGCCACACAAGCGCCAGCTAAACACCGTGTTTCAGAAATATGCCCTCTTTCCCCATATGAATATCGGAGAAAACATTGCGTTCGGTCTGCGCATAAAAAACAAACCGAAATCTTATATCCGTGATAAGATCACCTATGCCCTGAAACTCGTCAATCTCGATGGTTATGAGAACCGGATGCCGGACTCTCTGAGCGGCGGCCAGCAGCAGCGTGTGGCAATCGCCCGCGCAATCGTCAATGAACCGAAAGTACTGCTCCTGGATGAACCGCTCGGCGCACTGGACTTAAAACTGCGTCAGGATATGCAGTATGAACTGATCCGGCTGAAAAATGAACTTGGCATCACCTTCATCTATGTGACCCACGATCAGGAGGAAGCGCTGACGATGTCCGACACAATAGTTGTCATGAATCAGGGATATATTCAGCAGATCGGTACCCCGGAAATGATCTACAATGAGCCGGAAAATGCTTTTGTGGCTGACTTTATCGGCGACAGTAATATCATTGACGCCGTCATGATCCGCGATGAGCTCGTAGAGATACTGGGCACCCGCTTCGCCTGCGTGGATAAGGGTTTTGGGGAAAACAAACCGGTCGATGTCGTCATCCGGCCGGAAGATGTAGAACTCGTGGAGCCTCAGCGCGGTATCATCGAAGGTGTTGTCACTCATATCATTTTCAAAGGGGTACATTATGAAATGGAAGTCATGGCGGGCGGTTTTGAGTGGCTTGTGCAGTCGACTAAAATGTTTCCGGCAGGCACACAGGTCGGTCTTCTCGTAGACCCCTTTAATATCCAGATTATGAACAAACCGGTATCCGAAGATGAGGAGGCAATCGGCATTGATGAATAAAAAAACGCTCTCTTTTCCTTACATATTCTGGTCTGTGGTCTTTATCCTCATTCCACTCTGTATGGTCTTTTATTATGGACTGACAGATAAGACCGGAGCTTTTACGCTTGAGAATATTGCCACGATGGCGACAGCGGAACACGCGAAAGCATTGATGATTTCTATCCGCCTCTCTCTCATCAGCACGGCAATCTGTTTTTTGCTCGCCTACCCGCTGGCCATGATACTGGCGGGCATGAACGTAAACCAGCACAGTTTTATCGTCCTGATTTTCATCCTTCCGATGTGGATGAATTTTCTGCTGCGCACGCTCGCGTGGCAGACTTTACTGGAGAAAACAGGGGTCATCAACAATATTCTGGGCTTTTTTCACCTGCCCCCGCTGGAGATTATCAACACGCCAGCGGCGATCATACTCGGCATGGTCTATAACTTCCTGCCTTTTATGGTCCTGCCCCTCTATAATGTGCTCGTGAAGATTGACAAAAACGTAATCAACGCCGCCAGAGATCTGGGCGCCAACAGTCTGCAGACATTTTTCCGGGTCACTCTGCCACTGTCTGTTCCCGGCATCATCAGTGGTATCACGATGGTATTCATCCCTGCACTGACGACCTTTGTCATCAGCACTCTGCTTGGCGGCAGCAAAATCCTGCTCATCGGAAATGTGATCGAACAGGAGTTCACTCAGACAAACAACTGGCACCTTGGAAGCGGCCTCTCCATCGTCCTGATGATCTTTATTATCATCAACATGGCTGTGGAAGCCGCATTTGATAAAAACGGGGAGGGAACAGCACTGTGAAACAGACACTCCGCAGGCTCTACATCGGCCTGATCGTATTATTTTTATATGCCCCGATTGTGACGCTGATCGTCCTCTCCTTCAACTCCGGGCGTTCCAGAGCCAAATGGGACGGTTTTACCGTAAAATGGTATCTGTCGATGTTCCATAACAGGGCGATCCTGCAGGCGCTCTCCAATACCCTTGTCATTGCCCTGCTCTCCGCTCTCATTGCCACGGTCATCGGTACGATCGCCTGCATATCCATGCAGGGCATGAAACGCAGAAACAGAGCCATTATTATGGGAATCACCAATATACCGATGTTAAACGCCGAGATCGTCACCGGCATCTCCCTGATGCTTTTGTTTATCACACTCGGTTTTCGCTTCGGTTTTATGACAATCCTGCTCTCTCACATTACCTTTAACATTCCTTATGTGATACTGAGCGTCATGCCCCGTATGAAACAACTGAATCCGAGCATTTATGAGGCCGCCCTTGATCTGGGCGCTTCACATATACAGGCATTTTTCAAAGTCGTATTTCCGGACATTCTGCCCGGCGTGCTTTCCGGCTTCCTGATGGCCTTTACGATGTCGCTCGATGATTTTATTATCACTCATTTTACGAAAGGCCCGGGTGTGGACACCTTATCGACGAAAATTTACACAGAAGTCAAAAAAGGCATCAAACCGGAGATGTACTCTCTGTCCACACTGATATTTGTAACGGTTTTAATTCTTCTCTTTCTCGTGAACAGATCTCCTTCCGGGAAAAAGAGGACTCAAACAGCAATGCTGATAACGAATCATGAGGAGGAAATCAAAAAATGAAACAGATTCAGTTCCCGAAAAAGAGAACGGTCAAACTCACTGCTCTGCTTCTTTGCGGTATCACCGCCCTCTCCCTCACGGCCTGCGGCGGCAGCAGCGGAGAAAACGGTGAAGTCATCGTCTACAACTGGGGAGAATATATCGATCCCGATGTACTGACTTCGTTCGAGGAAGAGACGGGTATCACTGTCGTCTATGACGAGTTTGAGACCAATGAGATCATGTATCCGAAGGTGGAAGCCGGCGCCTCCGCTTATGACGTCGTCTGTCCTTCCGACTATATGATCAAAAAGATGATCGACAACGATCTGCTCGACACCATCAATTTTGACCACATCCCCAACGCCAGAGAATACATCGGACAGCAGTACTTTGACCAGTCAAAAGAGTTTGACCCCACCAACGAATATTCCATTCCTTATTGCTGGGGTACCGTCGGCATCCTGTACAATAAGACGATGGTGGACGATCCGGTAGACTCCTGGGATATTTTATGGAATGAGAAATATGCCGACAATATCCTGATGCAGGATTCTGTCAGAGATGCCTTTATGGTCGCACTGAAAAGAAACGGCGCCTCCATGAACAGTCTTGATGAGGCACAGCTAAACGCCGCCAAAGAAGACCTGATTGCCCAGAAGCCGCTTGTGCAGGCCTATGTCATCGATCAGGTGCGGGATAAGATGATCGGAAATGAGGCTGCGATCGGCGTTATCTACTCCGGCGAGGCAATCTATACCCAGCGCGAAAATCCCGATCTCGAATATGTGATTCCCAAAGAAGGCACAAATGTCTGGATCGATTCCTGGGTCATCCCTAAAAACGCGCCGAACAAAGAAAATGCAGAGAAATTCATCGACTATATGTGCCGCCCCGACATCGCTCTCAAAAACTTTGAATACATCACCTACTCCACCCCCAACGAAGGGGCGAGGGAACTTATCGAGGATGAGCAGATCAAAAACTCTCCCATCGCCTTCCCTGACCTGTCACAGTACGACAACCTTGAAACTTATTCCTATCTCGGGGAAGCAGGTGATGAACTGTACAACGAATTCTGGAAAGAAGTGAAATCGGAATAGCCTGAGGCAAAGTAGTCCGGCAAAGATAAACAGAAACCATTTATGAAATACAAAAATCCGCAG
Source organism: Lachnospiraceae bacterium JLR.KK008 (assembly GCA_037015955.1). NCBI lineage: Bacteria > Bacillati > Bacillota > Clostridia > Lachnospirales > Lachnospiraceae > Lachnospiraceae bacterium JLR.KK008. The sequence continues at coordinate 1,598,220 of CP143548.1, read as the reverse complement.
TTCTGATTACTCAGCTGCGGATTTTTGTATAGTTTACCGAATCCTCTCGGGGAATCCGATTTTTTTCTGCACTTTGCGCAGCGTCTTCGCCGCGAAATAGTTGGCTTTCTCTCCGTTATTTTTGATGACACTGTCGATATAAGCCTTGTCTTTCTGAAGCTCTGCAAACCGCGTCTGCAGCGGTCTCAAAATATCTGCCACAGCCTCTCCCACAGCCAGCTTAAACTCTCCATACCCGCTGCCCGCGAATTCCGTTACCGTCTCTTCCACCGTCTTACCGGTACATGCGCAGTAAATGTCAATCAGATTGCGAATCCCTGGCTGCTGTTCGTTGTATGCGATATTGGCCTCGGAATCGGTAACTGCGCGTTTGAATTTGCGAATAACCGTATCCGGATCATCCGTCAGGTAGATGCTGGCGTTCGGATTGTCGTCAGACTTGGACATCTTTTTCGCCGGATCCTGCAGACTGTTGATCTTAGCTCCCGCCTTACCGATAAAAGGCTCAGGAATCGTAAATACATCCCCATAGATCGCATTGAACCTCTGGGCAATGTCCCTGGTGATCTCCAGATGCTGAAGCTGATCTTTTCCAACCGGCACCACATCTGTCTGATACAGCAGAATATCCGCTGCCATCAGCACCGGATACGTAAACAGTCCGGCATTGATATTGTCCGCATGTCTGGCCGCCTTATCTTTAAACTGCGTCATCCGGTTCAGTTCTCCCATATACGTAAAGCAGTTGAGAATCCATGCAAGCTCCGCATGGCCGGACACATGAGACTGATAATAGATACAATTTTTCTCAGGATCAAGTCCTGCCGCAATATATAAAATAAGAAGATTTCTGGCACGCTTTCTCAGCTCAGCCGGGTCCTGCCTGACCGTGATCGAGTGCATGTCCACCACCGAATAGAAGCACTCATACTCATCGCTCAGAGTAATCCAGTTTTTCAGCGCCCCCAGATAGTTCCCCAAGGTAAGGGTTCCCGTTGCCTGCATCGCACTGAAAAGTACTTTCTTATCACCTGTCATTTTTATTTCCTCCTGATTATCGTTCCCTGTCATACTTTATCCAGTGTAACACTGCCGCTTTCGTTCGTCAACAAAGAGGCCAAACAAACAGCGGTATGCCCCTTTGGGGAACATACCGCCATCTGTTGACGGCCAACTTGTCACTTAGTTCCATTGCCAGCCATCAATCACTGCATCCACACGGAAAGACCGGTCTGGGCGGTTCACAGCCACAGCCGTCGTTTCCGCAACAACCACAGTTATCGTTTCCACAACCTGGTCCCGGAGGCGGGCAAGGCGGCGGACATGGAGGTGCCGGAGGATTGCAGCCACAGCCATTGTTGTTATTGTTCCCACAGCCGCAGCTGTTATTATTTCCGCAGCCAGGGCCTGACGGAGGACACGGCGGCGGACACGGAGGTGCCGGAGAATTGCAGCCACAGTCGCAATCACAGTCATTACCACCACAGTTACAGTTACAGCCACAGTCACAGATACAGCCGCAGTTTCCGCCCATGCCACCATGATTACAGCAGCATAACAAGATTAACCAACATAAAATATTCATATTGCTTTCGCTCCTTTTTTATATGATTATTCTATGTGGATTTCCCGGCCTTGTGACAGTGAAATATTATGCGCCTGCCAAAATGAAATCAGACCTCTCTATACATCGATATGATACCCGTTTCTCCTCCTCGCACGGATATAGGCGAAGGTTGCCTTCTCGCCTCTGACGGCAAGCATACGCAGCAGCTTCTCCAGTCGCTTTCTCGTATAGGGATGGAGGAAAAACCGCATTTTCGCTGCACCCTTTTTATAATATGCGAGCGCATCTTTGTCCGTATACGCTTTGCCATTATACACCTTTGATGCAGCGATACGATCCATAAACATTTCAATAATATAGCGGTCCGGCATGGGCGCCGCTTTCATCCCCTCTCTGCATGTTCCCTCGTCCGCGCAATAGTCGATCCAATATTCATAATGATGTCTGTTCCGCCCTTTATGATGAAGCCAGGCGGAAGAATAACCAATAGTCTCTCTCTCCGCATTGTTCGGGCTTCTGTTTCCCTGATAATACCTGGCCCCCACCAGAAACTCCGTAAGCGTATATTTTGACAGGTCATGCAGCAGTCCCTGTCGGTACAGCCCTACTGCAAAACAGCCTTTCATCACCAGATACTTGTGATATGTGATCGTCTTAAAATGTTTCCATGCTTTCATTGTAATGTCTTCCTTTAATGCTCTTCCTTTTTTCTGGACTGATAGATCTGAATCGTGCGTGCTCCCGCCAATGCGATTCCTCCGGAAAGAGAAACCGCTTCCTCTTCTTCCTCTGACAGATACCCTGTGGGAACTGACGTATCCATGCAAAGTTTCCATTCCATCTCTTTGCGTAGTTTCGGCAGTGCAAATTCGTGAGGCTCCCAATGCATATTATAGACGACATAAAAGTCACTGTCTTTTTCTCCGCCCTTATTTTGCGCATATTTTCCACAGTATAATACGCCTACATGGCGACTGCTGTGATCCAGCGCGGGTTTCCATGCTTCTTCCCCATGAAAGGAAATATCCGGATTTCCATATCCGAGATAATCTATTCCCTTCAGCACCTGCTCTCTGTGAAAGACTGCGTGATTTCTTCGGAAACCGATCAGTTTTTTCGTATAATCGACAAAATCCTGATTGGACTTGAGCAGTTTCCAGTCCAGCCAGGTCACGGAATTGTCCTGACAATATGGATTGTTATTACCGTTTTGTGTCTGACCAAACTCATCTCCGCTCTGCAGATAAGGAACTCCCTGGGATAGAAAAACAAGCCCCAGTGCATTTCTCATCTGCTGGCGGCGCAGGAGCCGGATCGACCGTTTCCTTGTGCTCCCCTCCACCCCACAGTTCCAGCTGTTATTGTAGCTTTCTCCGTCTTTGTTCTCCTCTCCGTTTTCCTCATTATGCTTTCTGTCATACGAAACAAGGTCCTGTAACGTAAACCCGCCGTATCCGGCAATGGCATTGACAACTCCCGCCTTCTCTTCATTGTCCTGCAGATGGGAAAGCATCGCATTAATACAGCCTTCGTCCCCTTTCAAAGCCTTTCTCATATCATATGGAAAACTCTCCCGCCAAAATGCAAGATTTCTATTCCAGCTCCCTTTCTTTTTCGGATAAATTTTCTCCAGTGGCAGATGCGTACCGATCAGTTTCGTATCTTTTAAAAAGGGATCGGTGGCCAATATCACGACCGGCGCATCGCCGCCGATCAGATGAAATCCGTCAATATGGTACTCCTCCACCCAAAAACGCAAAATGTCCGGGATTTCTGCCGCCGCAGTCTTTTCCGGAAAATAAAACTGCATCAGGACTTCAATACCCGCCTTGTGCAGTTCCCTGACCATATCCTTCATCTCAGCCGCCGCATTGCGGCCATAAGCGTAGGCGCTCTTAGGCGCATAATAATATCCGGCTTTAAAGCCCCAGTAGTTGATCTTTATCTCCGCTTCTTTCTGATAAGTGCTCTCCGTTTTATCGATCTCATCAAACTCATACGCCGGCATCAGTTCAACCGCCGTGATACCCAGCTCCCGCAGATAAGGAATCTTTTCTCTGACGCCTGCAAACGTCCCTTTCTTTTTGACTGCCGAGGAAGTATGTTTCGTAAAACCGCGTACATGCAGACCATAGATGACAGACTGACCGTAAGAATGAAGGGGACGAACCTCATCTCCCCACTCATAGCTCCCACGCGGCAGTTCGTAGCGAAGCGCTCCCTTTTCCTGTCCATAACAGCGCATACCGACCACGCCCCGCGCATAGAAATCGCAGATTTCCCTGCCATCCGCATAATAACAATAACTGTCAGCCTTTTCCGGCAGATCTTCCAGGAGCACAGAGTACATCTGTCCCTGTCGGCAGCTCTCTGACACCGGAACTCTCATCAATTCCCTTTCTCCGGCAAATATCCCGATTTTTATATCTGCAGCAGGTTCTTCTATTTTAAATACAAACTGAATGCCTCTGTCTACCACTGTTACGCCTTTCGGATAGTAACTTTTATCTCTCATGCAAGTCTTCCCTTCCAAGTAATCCTCTATCGCTAAAGTATCTGTCACAGACAACCCTGTAACTGCTATCCAATTCCTCTGTCCACAGTGCGTACCTTCACCGCGCTCTGCCATATTCATATACATACATTCGCAGTGCGCTAGCTTCCACTGCGTTCCAGCTCACTCACGGGCGTTCGCCCTATAAAAAAAGCTATCTGAAAGAATGCTTACGTACAGGTACGACGTATTTTTTATCTGTCTTTTTTTGCACTGCTCATGACTGTACGGACATTATATCATAAATCTTCCTTGGTTGCGATAATTTTATACAATAGTTTTCCCTGTGCTTTACTTTTTTTCATTCTTTTTGTACAATAAGTGTGGGGAGAAAATAGGAACCGAAAGGAAGGTACAACATATGGGGATAAACAATACCGACGAAGAAATGACTGTGGAACTGGAGCTGGAAGACGGCTCTAAAGTTGAATGTGCCATTATCACGATCCTGACTGTACGGGAACAAGATTACATCGCGCTTCTCCCTTTGGATGAAAAAGGGGAAAATACGGACGGAGAAGTGTGGTTGTACCGTTATCATGAAGATGAGGTAGACCCGGATATTGAACCGGAACTGACCTACATCGAAGATGACGAGGAATATGAGGCCATAGCAGAGGCCTTTGACGAATATCTGGACAACTCGGAATTTGACGAACTTGTAGATAACAAAAACTCCTGAAAATGACAGGCGGGTTGGTAAGACTGCGGTTTTCCAACCCAAAGTTTTTCCTTTTTAATTTATGTTGCGCTGTGCTTATCTCCCACAATCGCTTTCAGAAACCGGGACATCGTTTCCGGTTCTTTTTTTGTCCCTGTTTTATAAAACAGATACAGTTTTTCCCGCGCCCGGGTCATAGCTACATAAAACATCCTTCTCTCTTCCTCCATCTCCTTCCCGTTTTCCGCCTTCTTATGGGGCACATTCCCTTCATTCAGACCAGGTAGAATCACATAGTCAAATTCCAGTCCTTTCGAACCGTGATAAGTAAGAATATGAACGCCGTCTCTTTTCGCCTCCTTCCGTATCTTCCCGCTTTCCGCCCGCCTGTCCGGGTTTTCCGCAAGCTGATCCCGCAGTTCCCACAAGCCTTTCGCCGCAGCCGCCATTTCCTGTATCTGCATCAATATCTGCAGCGCCTCTTCCAGTGCTTCTCCCTGAAATGCACCATGCAGCCACGCCTCATATCCCACTTCCTTACGAATATACATCAGCGCGGCAAAAGGCCTCATGCGTGAGGCCCTTTCACAGTCGGCTTCCAGCTTTCGGATATTTTTCATGACATTCATGTCAGCATTTCCGTTGAGCAGTTCGCGGAAACAGACCGTCTCTTTCTGACAGCTCTCTCTGTCGATCTGCCTGTCGGGCCGGTTCATGACCCGGTAAAAATCCGCTCTCCTCCGCTCTCCCAGCAGCAGGCGGACATAAGCCGCCAGATCTTCCCAGATAAAATCACTCCGACCGGAATTTTTCTTCCCTGTCCGCACATACGGGACCCCGGATTCAGCCAGCATCCGGACGAGACTGTCTGCCTCCCCATTCCTGCGGAATAAGACTGCCGTCCGGGCCAGATGCCCTTCTCTGCGCAGACACTGCAACAGGCGAAGCACTTCCTGATTCTCTGTCCTTTGATCCGAAAACTCTTCGCAGATGACTTCGCTGTCATTCACACTTTCCCGTGCGGGAGTCTGTGTTTTTACAAAACGGTTTGTATTCTCCGCAATCACAGCGCCTGCGGCCCGGATAATCCCCGGCCGACACCGATAATTTGCCTCCAGAGCGATCTGTCTCGTCTGTGGGTACCGCTCCGGGAACGTCAGCATACGTTCCGGCCCGGCGCCGCGAAACCCATAGATCGACTGGTCGTCATCGCCGACAAGAAACAGATTGTCTTCCGGCTTTGCCAGCAGCAATAAAATCTTCTCCTGAATCGGCGAGATGTCCTGATATTCGTCAGCCAGAATATAACGGCACCGATCCTGCCAGCGCTGCAGCACATCAGGACGCTGCTCCAGCAAATTCAGACACTCATAGGCCATATCATCAAAGTCGAGCTTGTTCCGTTCCTGACAAAGTTTTCTGTAGCGATGAAATACAGCCGTAACCTGCTCCTGTGTAACTGCGGTCTCTGACTTCCCTGTCACTTTACCTTCTCCCGCGCCAGACAGTGCAAGCGAACCTCTGCGGCAGTCTTGTGCGACAGTACCCGGCCGCTGCACAGTGCCTCCCTTCAAACTGGCAAATGCCTCCAGAAAGGCAGAAGCCAGCGTCTCGTCAATCTGCTGTCTGCGAAGAACAGATCGGATATATTGCTGCTTTTCCGCTTCGGTGAGTAAGGTGAGACAGTTGGAAGAACTTTCCCGTAGGATCTGATAAAAGATGGCATGAAACGTGCCAAAACGAATTTGAGATGCGGACTCTGTCAGGATCACCGACCGCCGCCGCAGTTCCAGAGCCGCAGCCTTTGTGAAGGTGACGGCCAATATTTTGTCAGGTGGTACGCGAAGCACCTGCGTCAGATATTGCAGCCTTTTCGTGATCACGGTCGTCTTGCCGCTGCCCGGACCGGCGAGTACAAGCGCCGGCCCGGACTGGTGGCAGATCGCTTCCCGCTGGGAAGCATTGAATGTATTTAAATCAAACGTTATGATTTTCAATTCTCCTTCTGTGAATGAATGGTCTTATTCTTCCAGCAGTTCGATCCCTCTGCGGATCCGCCGCAGAGACTCTTCTTTTCCGAGCACTTCCATGATCTCGGTCGCGCCCGCGGGCGTCGTCTGTTTCCCGGAGACCGCTGTCCGGACCGGCCACATCACGTAGCCGTTTTTGTACCCCTTCTCTTCCACATAACCACGCAGCCGCTCATACAGGGCATCGTTACTGTAGTCGTCCTGCGCCTCAAGAAGAGGGAACAGCTCTCTGAGCACTTCCAGTGAAGACTCTTTTGTCGTCTTCATCTTCTTGTGGCAGTACATCTGCGGATCATACTGCGGCAAGGTCTCAAAAAAGTCCACCATCGCCGGAATATCCGGTAATATCTCGATCCGGGTCTTGACCATCTGCGCGATCTTTGACAGATCAAGCGGCCTGCTGATGCTCTCCTTCAGGAATGGCAGAGCTTTCTCGTAAAAGACTGTGTCGTCCATCGCCTTGATGTATTCCCCGTTCATCCACTTCAGCTTCGTATAGTCAAAAACTGCCGGTGATTTGGACAGATGATGATAGTCAAACGCTTCCACCAGCTCCTGCAGGGAAAAGATCTCCCTGTTATCCGCCGGACTCCACCCAAGCAACGCCACAAAGTTGACAATGGCTTCCGTAAGAAAACCCTGCTCCACAAGATCCTCATATGAGGAATGTCCGCAGCGTTTGGACAGTTTATGATGTTCCTCGTCCGTGATGAGCGGACAATGCACATAGGTCGGCACTTCCCAGCCGAAGGCTTCATAAAGCCTGTTGTATTTGGGCGACGACGAGAGATATTCATTCCCCCGCACGACGTGGGTAATCCCCATCAGATGATCGTCAATGACATTGGCAAAATTATAGGTCGGATAGCCGTCGGATTTGATCAGAATCATATCATCCAGCTCTTCATTTCCGACGCTGATGTCCCCATAAATCTCATCGTGAAAGACTGTCGTCCCCTCTGCGGGATTGTTCTGGCGAATGACATAGGGAATCCCGGACGCCAGCTTCTGATCAATCTCTTCCTGTGAGAGAGAAAGACAATGTTTGTCGTAAATATTGATCTCTTTTCCATCGACCACTCTGGTCAATGTCGCCAGACGCTCCTTATCGCAGAAGCAATAGTAGGCTTCACCCTGGGCGATCAGCTTTTTGGCATATTCCAGATAAAGTCCCTGCGCCTGTCTCTCGCTCTGCACATAAGGACCTACGCCTCCGTCTTTGTCCGGCCCCTCGTCATGAAGCAGCCCTGTCTTCTCCAGTGTGCGGTAGATAATTTCCACAGCCCCCTCCACAAGGCGTTCCTGGTCAGTATCCTCAATCCGCAGGATAAAGTCTCCGCCTTCATGTTTGGCAATCAGCCAGGCATACAGCGCCGTCCGCAGATTGCCCACGTGCATACGCCCTGTCGGGCTGGGCGCAAATCTCGTTCTTATCTTTTTCATCTCTCAGTTTTCCTCCGCCGCTTCCATCTCGGGCAGCTTTTTATCTGCCGCCGCCTTGAATTTATTTACTTCTTTTGCCGCCTGTGTGACGGGAATATTCGTCCCTGCCCCTGCCACACAGCCTCCCGGACAGGCCATCCCTTCGATCAGACAGCCGTTCTTCTTGCCCACTTTTGCGAGCATCAGCATCTTTCTGCACTCTGCCAGACTTTCCGCATGATCGATATTGACTTCCACATCGGGATAATATTCACGGATACAGTCTTCAATGGCACTGGCCACGCCGCCCGCCACGCCGTATCCTCTTCCGGCCCCGGTGGCATCTTTCATCTCGTCCATCGCCTTGATTTCTTCCAGCAAAATCCCCTTGGCCTCGAACATGCCTACGAGCTCTTCAAAAGTGATGACAAAGTCAACGTCCGAACGGACGGTCCGTCTGGATGCTTCCAGCTTCTTGGACGCACAGGGACCGATGAATACAACACTCGCCTCCGGGTGCTCCTGTTTGATCACTCTGGCAGTCGCCACCATCGGCGTCAGCTCATTGGATATGTTGCCGATCGTCTCCGGGAAATACTTCTTGGCGAGCATTGACCAGGATGGACAACAGGAGGTGAGCAGAAATGGCAGCTCGCCGGTGGCGACCGCATGTACATAATGCTCTGCCTCCGCCACTGCGCCCATATCCGCACCGATCGCCGTCTCGTATACGTCCGCAAACCCGAGCTCTTTAAGCGCCGTCTTCAGCATGTCCGGTGTCACCTTCGGTCCGAACTGTCCGGCAAAGGCAGGCGCTACCTGAGCGATGATCGTTTTTCCCGACTGCATGGCCCGGATCAGCTGGAAGATCTGAGACTTATCCGCGATAGCGCCGAACGGGCAGCTCACCATACACTGTCCGCAGGAGACGCACAGATCGTTATCAATGACCGCTCTGCCGGACTCATCGCTTTTGATTGCGCTCACACCGCAGGCTGCCGCACAGGGCCGCACCTGATGAGAAATGGCATCATACGGACAGACCGCCTTGCACTTTCCACATTTGATACATTTTTCCTGATCGATATAAGACTTTCCGTTTACCATCGAAATGGCGCCCTTGGGACAGACCTCGTTGCATGGATGCGCTTCACAGCCCATACACCTGTCAGTCACCGCATATTCATTGACCGGACACGCATTGCAGGCGGAAGGAATGACCTGCATCAGCGGCGGTTCATAATATTTTTCATCAATGTTGCTCTCTTCCATCCCCTGCGTCACATGGACCGGAAGATTTTCCGGCCGCAGGCTCATCCCCATCGCCAGTCGCAGCCGTTCCCGGACGATCGCCCGTTCCCTGTAAACGCTTTCCCGGTAAGATGACTCTGTATAATTTACGATCTTGTAAGGAAGCGCTTCCATATCATGAATCAGATTTTCCGAATCATAGGCAAGGGAAGCAATCTCCTTGAATACACGTCTTCTTGTTTTTCTGACCTGCGTCTCGATTCCTCTCATAAGCTCCTCCATCCAATACAATCTCTCTCATATCAAAATTCCTCATATGTTCACGTTCTATTTTCACATAAACACATGAGGAAATCAACCCTTTTGTTATTTTTTTATCAAACTATCGGCAGCCTGCTCCCGATCTGATAGACGAGCACGGCTGCGCTCCAGGCAAGCAAAAGCTGAAACAACACCATCTTCAGCGTAAACTTCCAGGAGCCGCTCTCTTTTTTCACCGTGGCAATCGTTGCCGCACAGGGAACATAGAGCAGGCAGAACACCATCAGCGCATAGGCGTTGACCGGTCCAAACCCCGGATACTGGGCGTTGATACCGGAGACGATCGCCTGCATTCCCGCCTCCGAATTGGCATTGACAACGCCAAAGAGCACCGCAAAACTGGAAACGACCACTTCTTTGGCCGAGATCCCGGAGATCAGCGCCACCGCGATCTGCCACATACCCAGCCCGGCCGGCGCCAGAACCGGCACAAGCCCTCTGCCGATCATCGCCCCAAAGCTGTCGCCGGGATTTTCCACCATCCCGCTCACGCCAAAATTGAGCACAAACCAGATGAGGATGGAAGCGATAAAGATCGTCGTCCCCGCCTTCTCCAGATAGTCTTTTAATTTCGTCCACACATAGATGCCAATCGTCCTCCCATTTGGACGTTTATATTCCGGCAGTTCGATCAGCAGAGAGGCATTTTCCTCTCCCCGGTCTATACCGTGCATGACCAGCGCTGCCGCCAACGCTACCACCATACCGATCACATACATGGAAAAAGCCGCCGCCGAAGGATGTCCGGGAAAAAACATATCGGAAAACAGCACATAGACCGGCAGTCTGGCAGAACAGGACATAAACGGTGTGATCAGCATTGTCTTGCGCCGGTCACGCTCCGTCTCCAATGCCCGTGTGGCCATAATCGCCGGCACCGTACACCCGAACCCGAGTACCATCGGCAGAAATGCTTTCCCTGACAGCCCTGCCCTGCCCATAATGCCATCCATCACATAGGCCACACGGGACATATAGCCACTGTCCTCCAGAATCGCGAGCGCCAGAAACAAGATGACAATATTGGGAATAAACGTGAGAATACCGCCTACCCCGGCAATAATACCGTCAACGACAAGGGAAATCAGCCACGGTGCACAGCGGACGGAAGCCAGCAGGTGCGCAGTCTGTCCGGATAATACCGACAACACGGCCTCAAACCCGGCCTTCAGGAAGTCTCCCACCAGAAACGTCATCAGAAAGACAATACACATAATGAGCAGAAACACCGGCACGCCCCAGAACGGGTGGGTCAGCACACGGTCAATCCTGTCGGTAAACGCCGCCTTTTTCTCTTTGTGGAACAGCACTTCCCGGACGATTGTCTCTATGTATGTATATTTTCTCTGGATGATGTCCTTTTCATAGCTCCTGTCGACGACGTTGATCACGGACATCGGATGCTCGCTCTTAACGTCCTCATCGTTCTCCAGCAGCTTGATCGCATGCCAGCGGACCGAGGAATGGGCCGGGAACCGGGCCTGCATCATCACTTCCAGTTTGGCGATCCTTGTCTCGATCTCCTCCCCGTAGGTCAGCACATTGCCCGCCGGCCCCTCCTCATAGTGGTGCACGACCGCATGAAGCAAAATACCAAGGCCCGTCCTTCTGGCCGCCGATACGGATACAACCGGAATACCGCCCAGCATCTCCGGCAGTCTGTGCAGGTCGATCTCCATCCCCCGCTCTTCGACGATGTCCATCATATTCAGTGCCAGTACGACCGGCTTGCCCAGCTCCAGAAGCTGCAACGTCAGATATAAATTGCGTTCCAGGGAGGAAGCATCCACCACATTGACGATGGCATCAATGTCATCTTCCATGATGCACTGCCTTGTGACTTTCTCTTCGATTGTATAACACGTCAGGGAATAGATCCCCGGCGTATCGACGATCGTCAGGCCGCAGTCTTCATATTCCGCATAGCCTTCCTTTTTCTCCACGGTCACGCCGGGCCAGTTGGCCACTTTCAGCCTCGACCCTGTGACCGCATTAAACAAAGTCGTCTTCCCACAGTTGGGATTGCCTACAAACGCCACTCTGATCTGTTGTTTCCTGCTCATTGTTCTGACTCCTCCTTCACCTCGATAAAGGAGGAAATATGTCTGCCAAGGGCAAGTCTCGTACCTCTCACCTGTATGATCATCGCCCCTTTTTTCTTGCGGTTCAAGATTCTCACCCAGGTCCCGTCATTGATGCCCAGCGCCTGTAATCTGCGCGTCACCGCTTCCTCCACGAACACACCTTCCACCTGATAGGACCCGCCCGCAATCCCGTCGTATAATGTCATTGACTGTCATCTCCCTGTAATTCCATCTCCGTACACGGACAGAGTGTCTTTGTCTGCGGGTCCATATGGGGGAATTCGTAGACCGGGTCCGGGGAAAAAGAAACCCAGTATGCCGGCACCTGATGGGTCATACCGCACACAGGACACCGATACCAATAACTTTCCATCTTATCTACCTTCTCTCTCAACCGTTCTTTTTATGCCTATCCGTTTGTATTTTATCAGACAAAAGAATGGTTTTCAATAGAGAGGTGGGCAATAAGGCAAACGTACAATATTATGCCTCACTGCTTTGCGCCCGGAAGCCGCAGACGCAGCACCCTTCTCGCCAGCTCTCTGCCATTGAAGGGAATGAGAGGATAGAGATAACTTGTATTGGCCACCGTTCTGTTGCAGGCAATGCTGACAAAGCATAACAAAACCGCTCCGAGATATCCCCAGAGACCGAACAGGCTGGTGGCAATCAGATTGAGGATCCTCATGAATTTCAGCGCATATCCGAGCTCATAGCTGGACTGGGTATAGTTGGATATGGCCACAAATGCCATGTAAAGCATGACTTCAGAGTTAAACCATCCGCTGTTGACAGAAAACTCTCCAAGCACAAGCGCTGCCATCACGCTCAGAGGCGTACTCAGCATATTCGGCGTGTTGACCGCCGCCAGCCGCAGACCATCGATGGCCAGCTCCAACACGAGAAACTGCCAGACCAGAGGAAGATTCATCTCGTCCTGGATGCGGATAAAATCAAAGGACTCCGGAATCCACTGCGGATTCTGCATCAGGAGCAGAAACGTCGGCGTGAGCAGATACGTGAGAAATGCAATCAGAAACCGTGAAAACCGCAGATATGTGCCTGTGATCGGTGGAAAATAATAATCGTCAGCCTCATCGATGACATCAAAGACAGTCGTCGGCGTAATCATCGCCGAAGGAGAATTGTCAACAAGAATCACGATATTTCCCTCCAGCACATGTGCCGAGGCCGTGTCCGGCCGCTCCGTAAACTTAAATTTGGGGAAGGGATTGTACCATCTGCGCTTATACAGGCATTCTGCCAGACTCTCCTGATTCATCGTCAGGGCATCGACCTGAATGCTGCGGATTCCGTCTTTGATCTTCTCCAGAAACGCATGGTCCACCCGGGAATCCATATAGCAGAGAACAATATCCGTCTGCGAACTCTCTCCGGCGTTCATCATCTCCATGCGCAGGTCCGTACTGCGGATCCGCCTGCGGATGAGCGCCGTGTTAAATACAACGGTTTCCACAAAACCGTCCTTGGAGCCCCGCAGCGCCTTGTCCTTCTCCGGCTCTGACACACTTCTGGCCGGATACGTGCGGGCGTCAATCAGTACGGCTTTCTCATACCCATCGATCATCAGTATGAGTACGCCGGACATCAGGTTATGAATGATGTCCTCCCAGGTATCACTGACATCCACCTCCACATAAGGCATATGTTTTTTCAGGAGTTCATGGACATCCGCCGCCATATCCTGAGCCGTAATTCCGATCAGATATTGCAGCATCTTTTCCATCAGCTCATCCTTACAGAAGCCGTCAATAAAATAAAAAGCGGCCTCCTTTCCGCCGATGTGTATGACTCTGTATACCATATCAAAATTGGTACCGATGGACAACGTCTCTTTCATATAATCCATATCAGAGACGAGTTTTCCTGACAGTTTGTTTCGCGTTTGCTCTTCCAAATAAAAAAACTCCTTTCGGACAACTTACACTTAATGTGTCCTCCGAAAGAAGTTTTTATGCGAAAAACGTTATCTCTTCTCTTCCGTACTGCCGAAGCCGCCGTGACGGATTTTATTTGTCTCATCGTCCGACGTGATCCCATACTCCATAAATACACCCTGAATGATACCCATGCCATGCTCAATCCGCAGCTCTCTGCCCGCTCTGGAATCGTTCGTAAGCTCTGCAATGATATGCCCTTCATTGTCCGCATGGAAATAATCGCTGTCGATAATACCGATCGTATTGTTGAGCTGCAGGCGGTATTTAAAACCAAGCCCGCTCTTCGGGTACACCTGAAGCACCCAGCCGTCCTCCATCTCCGCACGGATTCCGGTAGGGACACGAATCCCCTCGCCCGGACGCAGATTAAAGGTAAACGGGGAATAAAAGTCGTAGCCTGCACTCCCGACCGTCGCTCTTTTCGGAAGCTCTATCCTGCAATAAATGTCATGTATCTCACTGTCCGTAAAGCCCGGCATCGCCTCTTTGAAGTCCGCTGCAAACTGCTCTTCGCTCACTCTGTGGAATTTTGCAATTCTTTTCATGATTTCCTCCTTTGCTCTCTCCCTGTTTCTGTCTTTACTTATATTTACTCAAAGTCTCCGCAGTGCAGAACAGGACTGCTCCCTTCCGGCTGCCTCAGACTTTTCTGAACATCGATGACCCTCTGGTTACCGCTCCCCTTCCACAGAAGTTTCGGGTCTCTCTCCGCGATATGAAATTCTCCGTCTACAAGTACGTCAATATCTTTCATCATTGAATCGCTGCATACATGTTCCCAGACGTCACCGGTGTAGAGCCACACCGTCTTGTCCGGACAGGTTTCTCTGATCTCCCGCACGAGCGAGCGCACATCCGACCGGTTGGACGGATGCAGCGGATCACCGCCGGAAAAGGTAATTCCCGATATATATGGTTTTCGGAGCTGCTCAAAAATCTCCTCTTTGGCAGCATCGTCGAAAAACAGTCCTCCATTCGGGTCCCATGTGAGCGGATTATGGCATTCTTTACAACAATGACTGCAGCCTGCCACCCAGAGAACGACACGCAGCCCGTCCCCGTTCCGCATATCATCTTTCGTAATATTATGATACCTCATCACCGTTCTCCTGCTTTTTCCATGATACCCTCAGTGGACAGGGGTACCGTCTTACATACTGACTCTGTCCGCAATCTCCGCCATCTTGGCGTCATTCAGCCGCGTATCTCCGTGGACCCGGGAATAAGACAGGTATCCGTTCATACGGTCGATCTTAGTCAGATTGCGGCTGCCACACTGCGGGCAGACATCCATCTCCAGTTCCTGATGACCACAGTCATCGCAATAAGCCAGCGAAAGATTGACTCCCTCATAAAATCCCATCTCCATGGCACGTCGGATCAATGTCCGTATGGCCTCGATATTATAGTCGATCGGATATTTTACATACTGTATCTTACCGCCGTTTGACAACTCCCAGAACCGGTATTCCTTATCCTGCTTTTCAATGGGCGTGATGTCCTCCGTCACATGACAGTGAAAACTGTTGCTCACATATTCCCGGTCTGAGACACCCTCAACGATTCCGTATTTCTCCCGGAACTGTCTCACCTGCAGGCCGCAGAGGTTTTCTGCCGGCGTTCCATAGATGGCATACAGATTGCCATCCTCCTCTTTAAATTCCGCCACTTTCCGATTGATATATTCCAGCACTTCCAGCGCAAATTCCCCGTCCTGTGCAAGCGATCTGCCGTTGTACAGCTCCTGCAGCTCATTGAGCGCAGTAATACCGAAGGATGCTGTGGCTGTCTTTAACAATGGTTTGATCTTATCCGACAGCTTCAGATGACCACCGAGGAAACCGCCCTCACAGTACGCCAGCGGATTCGTGGATGCGCGCATCTCACCAAGATACGCATAGGTCCGGATATGAAGCTGGCGGATCAGATTGAGATAATAATCGAGCACCTCATAAAAGTCCCGGCTCTCGTGTCTCGCCTTTGCCAGTATCATCGGCAGATGCAAAGAGACGGCGCCGATATTAAAGCGGCCGACAAATACGGGCACATCCGCGTCGTCCGCCGGGTGCATCCCGCCTCTCTCGTACCAGGGAGAGAGGAACGCACGACAGCCCATCGGAGAGATGATCTTCCCATATTGCCTGTACATACTGGCCACATACCCTTTTCCCGTCAAAGAGAGCCAATCCGGATACATCGTCTTGGAAGAACAAAGCACACCGGCTTCAAACACATCCTCCAATTCCATTCCCGGTCCATGGAGATTTTCATCATATAAAAATACGATCTTTGGAAACAACACCGGTTTTTTACACCCGGCTTTGCCCTGTCCCGCTCTTCTCACATTAAGCATGGAGATCGTAGCCAGTCTCGCAAATCGTCCTCTGCCTGTGCCTGCCGTTACCGTAATGAATGGATAATCGCCCCGGCTGCTGGCCACCGTATTGAATTTGTATTCCCAGCCCTGAAATCCCTGTTCAAATTCTCTGGCTACGTCAGAATACGCCTCCGCCTCTGCCCTGTCTTTGGCAACGCCAAGGCTGGTATATTTTTCTATATTTCTCCTGTATGATTTTTCCGCATATGGCTCCAGGATCAGATCCACGCTTGGCACGGTAAATCCGCCATACTGCTGACTGGCGGCGCTCAGGACAATATCTCCGATAACGTCGAACGCCACATCGAGCGTCTTCGGCTCGTTATACCAGATATTACCCATCTCAAAACCGCCGGACAATACATTCTGTACATCAAACAGACAGCAATTCATCGTATCCCTTCTGGCAGACATATCATGCACATATATATAACCGTCCCTGCACGCCTGAATCTCCTCGGTTGTCATAAAAAATTTCTGGTACAGCTCCTTGTTGAGCTGATTAAAGATCAGACTCCGTTTCGTCGATACGAGCGCCGAATCGGTGTTGGCATTTTCCTTATCGCCCACGTACATGATAGACTGACTCTTTTTATAGACATCGTCCAGCATCCGTACAAAATCCTGTTTATAATTGCGGTAATCCCGATAACTTTTGGCGACGATGGGCTTGACCTCTTCCAGCGCACTCTCCACGATATTGTGCATGACCGGGATCGGCACCTCGCGCGTCCCCAGTTCTTCCACTTTATCGATCACATGCTGACATATATGTCGCTTTTCTTCGTCTGTAAACTTTGTCAGCGCACGGTATGCCGATTTTCCTACCGCATCAATCACCTTCTGCACATGAAACGCTTCTCTGCTCCCGTCCTTTTTTATGACCCACGTCTCATGGTAAGGTCTGAACAGTGCATTGTAATCCGTTTCTCTCTCTTTTGCCGCTTCCATCTTCACCAGTCCTCCCTGTGCGCCCCCTGTGCGTCAAAATGGACGACATTGTTCAAATGCCGTCCAGTCCGTCATTTTGCTGTCAGTCCGCTGCAGTCCCTCCGCTCTCGGCCGCCCCGGAAATTTCCCTGGCTTCCTTCGCTTTCCGCCACCTGACACCGACAATGCAGGCAATCACTACAAGCGCCACAAAGACAAGAAATACGATCAGATACGATAAAAAATATCCCAAAAAAGCATTTAAATTTTCCATGTCACTCCCGCCTTTTCTCATAGCTTTCCATAACTACACAGCTATTATAACCAATTCTCCGGCAAAAAGCAATTACTGCTGCGCCGGCTTTTCAGTTTTTTACACGAAAGGCGGCGACCATCTCACTGAGCCGCCGGCTGGACTCCTCCAGATCGGCCATACCGACAAGGACCGGACCGTCGGACCCGGTAAGATCCCCTCTCCCTCTGTTACCGTTCTCTCCTATCGTCTGCAGCCAGACAGAGACTGAGTCTACGGCCTTGCCCAGCTCCCTCAATTCCTCCTCTACCTTTTTTACGGAGTCATTACTGCCAACCGCGCCCTGTCGGTACAGTCTTGCATCCTCCATATACCGTTCCGCAGTGAAAATAAAACTGTCATGATCGACGAGAACCTTGTGATCCATCAAAGAGAGAAACCGCTCGGAACTGGCCGCAATCCCGGTCACACTTTTTCTGATCTCCCGCATCTCTTTCGACATCTTCCCTGCCGTCCGTTTGGAACGTTCCACAAGCATACGGATCTCGTACGCTGACTGCCCGATCCGCTTTCCCCGTTCTCCCGCTCTGGCGGCCTCAATCGAAATATTCATCGCCAGTTTATTCGTCTCCATACTGATCTCGAACAATTCCCGCATCAGCATCAGGATCTCTTCCGTCTGCTTTTCAGCCATGACAGCCTGATCGCACTCTGTTTTGGCATTTTCTACCAGATCTACGGAATAGAATCCTGATTCCATCGCCGTCTCATAAAGTTTTTTGGCTCCGGTTACAATATCGGTGCACTGCTTTTTTGCCCGCTCTGTCTCCTGTACCGCCACCCCGACTGCCGCCGCCACTTTCTCTTCCGCTCTTCGTAATACTCTCTCAAGTACCTGTGCAGTAGCAGATGTCTTTCTGACAGTTTCCGATTCCCTTATCGTCCCGCTGACAGCCCCCGGCAGCACTGCCGCACAGCCGTCCATATCACTTTCCGCCTCCCGAATCCGCAATAAATGATTCCGGATATAAGGAATGGCCAGCACACCTGTCATCATGATGATGGCAATGAGAATAAGTGTTGTCTTCTCCATGTTTAATGATCCTTTCTCTTCTGTGACGGATGCCCGAACAGATTTTGTTCTTCTCTGTCGAAGACAGCCTGCCTGCATCGTTTTGCCTCCCTGATATATTCGTCCAGGTATTGGCCAAGCTCCTCCTGTTCCCCATTTCTGGCATATTCGGCAATCATCAGATTATGGTGTCTGACATCATGACGCAGACGCCTGATCTCCTCCACTGATTCCTGTATGACAGCCAGCTCACTCTCCAGCAGCTCACTCCTGCGAATACTGAGTTCCAGCTCCCTGCTGGTCATCAATTCCTTGCGGATTGAGAATAACATCTTCAGCATCACCAAATGCGTAAAACTCAAAAGGAGGCAGAAACAGACAAAAACAATCTGATCTTTCACACTGCGCACCATCACATGAGCCGGATATACCCCAAAATAGATGACCAGCAGGTTCCCTGCCAGAGCAATCAGGCAAAGCCCCTTCCAGTTACATTGGATCGTCTCCACGATGTCCCGGTATATCCGCCGGAAGAAACATAGATTGATGCAGACACTGATTGCAAGAAAGACCAGGCGCAGGGCAACATCCACCCACGCGTTTCCGTCAAAAAACAGTTGTGCGCATTTGACACAAATATAGAGTTGAAACAACAGAATAAACACCTGATAAGAAATATGATAAATTACCTGATAAATGTTATCACTGCTCATGCGCAGAAGAAAGAAAAATGATTGTATGTAAAAGGTGATCGTACACAGAACAGCGTAACTCTCCGCATGGGAAAGGCACCATACAAAACCCAAGGCCGTATAGAGCAGAATAAATACACTATAATACAGACAGGTTTTTTTACAGGGCAGGCACGGTTTATCCAGAGTCAGAAATAAAAGACAATACCCTGTGATTTCAATAAAATTTCTCAATAAGGATAGCAGCGGCGTGCCGCCAAGCACCATATTGAACACTCTCCTTTCATAAAAAATCCACTTATGTCGGATTGACCGGTTCAGTCGGCAATTTCAGTAACATCCGGCAGATAAACATACCATCCTGCAGACAGAAGTCGGTTTCCCCTCCGTAACGTGCCGCACTTTTCAAAATACTGCTGATACCGATGCCTGTCTTTCTCTGTGCCTGCGGCAGCCCGTCCTTAAATAAAATACTGTTTGTACTTGTATTCGAAATGACAATCACAAACTTTGACGCTCTCTCTTTCACGGACAGGCTGATGACACGTTCCACAGCTTCCGCCGCCATCGCTCCCTGAATGGCGTTTTCCAGCAGATTACCAAGGATCGCTGTCAGATCAACGTCGCGGATACCAATATTACGTTTTACCGCTGCATCAATCTGCACGGAAATCCCTTTCTTTCTGGCCTTTCTCTCATAGGCCGTGAGAATGCTGTCCACAACACAGTTGCTGCAAAACCAGTCCGGGCGTTTCCGTTCTTCCTCTTTTTCATATTCATGCAGATAGCTCAGAATCCCTTCCATATTGCCTTCTTTTGCAAAACTGTCGAGCGTCTGGCAGTGCCGGCAAATATCGTCATATAGACTCAATATATCTTCCATTGATTCTTTTGTCACGGTAATCTCCCGCCTGAGCAGTTCATTGCTGCGCATCTGTATCTCCAGCTCATCCCGACTGTCCATCTCTCTCTGGGAAACAAGCAGTGTCCGCAGAATCGCCAGATGCGTGGCAAAAAAGAGCAGGACGGCGGCAATCGTCACCGTCTGTTCTTTCGGTTCTCTGACCATCACATGGACCGGATACATACCAAAATAGATGATCAGCAGATCTCCGCACAGAGACGCCGCACAGATTCCCTTCCAGAATGTCCGCAGATGATCAGCCATCTCCTGATAGAATCTGCGAAAATAACAGAGATAGACCGTAATCACAAAACCAAGAGACATTACGCGCAAAACAAGATCTGCCCAGGGGCTGCCATCAAAGAAGAGCAGGGCGAAACGGACACTGATAAATATCTGCAGCAAAAGAACAGATATTTGCAGAGAAATATTATAGAGCACCTGGAAAATGCCGTACCGGCTCATCCAGAAGCAAAACGGCGCCGACTGAACGATCAGGGAAATTATACACAGTCTGCCATAACTTCGCGGATGTAACTGGACCCATACCGCTCCGACAGCAGTGTGGCAGATCAAAAATATGCCATAAAAAAATATTGTCTTTCTCCATGGTAAACGTGGTTTATCCAATATCAGAAACAATATAATAAATCCGGCTATTTCTATGAAATTGCGCAGTACGGAAAGTATCGGTGTGATCCCCAGCACCATTTGTATTCACCTTCTATTCAATCATCTGCCACAATCATAGCTTAATTTTTTATTTTTTGGAAAATTTTGTGATAAACTGCAGTTTTCAGGTGACAAACTGCAGTTAGAGGATGGGAAGCAGAAAAACGGTACAAAAAAACACTTATATCGTATCCTGCCTGCCACAATAGAATCGAAAATATTGCTCCTTCAGGTCACTGTACACCCCTCTCGGAAGATGAAGTCTGCGCCCGGTGGAGAAGACAATCTCTCTGGAATTCAGGCTGTCGACATAGATAAGATTGATGATATAGGAGGAACCTGCCCGCACGAATCCTTCCTGTACTGTAAGCAGCCCATACAGCTCTGTCATCGTCATCCGCACCGACTGGACCGTTTCATCCTGCAGGTGCAGGCCCTGATAATTGCCTTCCGCTTCACAATAGACAATGTCATCCATCACGATCCGCTCCAGCTTTCCGTCTATCCGCAGAATCAGACATCTCCTGCGCTCCCGTTCCACCTCTTCCAGCGCTTTGTCAAGTGCAGAGAAAAAGGCCTGTTTCTCCAGTGGTTTTACGAGATACATGGATGCGCCCGCTCCAAAGGCTTCCAGCGCATGGTCTTTGGAAGTCGTCAGAAAGATGATCGGTCCACAGAATCCCTCCCGGCGCAGCTCCAGCGCCGCTTCCATGCCGGACTTTCCCTCCATGTAAATATCAAAAAACAAAAGATCCGGCCGGTATCTGCCCATGCTGATCTGAATACAGAGTTCTTCTGCCGAAGTGAAGCGATCGACAAAAATATCCGGTTGTTTGAATACGTCCTGTCCTGGTATAAAGGCTCTGCTGTGAAGCGATTCCAGATATTCCGCAAGCAGTGATTCCGTAATATCCAGCTCCTTCTCCTCATCGTCGCAGATTGCTACCCGATACATCGTATTACCCCCCCCTTACAAAATTACAGTACTGTGTCCTGATCTGTCTCATGCCATGCCCTTTCCTTCCACATCTTCCGCCAGGTCTTCTCCGTCCGCAGCCGATGTGGCCAGCATGTCGCACCGTTCATTTTCCGGATGACCGTTATGGCCTTTCACCCATGTGAATGTCACCTGGTGCATTTTTTTTGCCGCCAGCAGTCTCTGCCAGAGATCAATGTTTTTTACTGGCCCGGCAGAACCTTTCCAGCCTTTTTTCTGCCAACTGTCAATCCACTTTTTGTTAAAGGCATCGGTCACGTACCGGGAATCGGATATGATCTCTGCCTCACAGGGCTTTGTCAACGCCTCCAGTCCTGCGATAACTGCCATCAGCTCCATACGGTTGTTCGTTGTTTTCCTGTACCCACCGCTGTACTCCCGCTCGTGAAGCGTCCCTCTGCCGTCCACATAGTGAATGATCGTCCCATAGCCGCCGGGCCCTTCCGGATTTCCTCTCGCAGAACCGTCCGTGTATATCGTTACCTTCATCGCCAAACCCCTTCCTTCAAAAAGTCTTCCACCTGCGCTGCCGCCCCCTCTGTGATCTCTCTGTCATATCCTGCCTCTGCCAGAAGCCGGATGGCATTGCCCGTCCCGGCAATGCCCCGCCGCAGCCTGTAAGGAAAAAAGAGCTGACCGTCTCTCACTTCCTCATCAAAATAATAAGCATCATACTGCTTCCGTGTCAATACCATCAACTCTCTGTCATGCGTCGCCGCAAAACAATAGACAAGGGGCGGTCTGAACGACCGCAGAATATGCGCGGACGCCGCGATCCGCTCTACGGTGTTTGTACCGCGAAGAATCTCATCAATAAAACAAAAGACAGGAAACGGTTCCTTCTGCCTGCCGGCATCGAGGACCCGCTTCAGAGAAAGGATCTCCGCCATATAACTGCTCTCTCCCCGTCCAATGTCATCCTCCGCCCGCATAGCCGTGTAGATACGGGAAAATGGCGCTGAAAACCGCTTTGCCAGCGCAGTATGGATCGTCTGCGCGAGAAGCAGGTTAAGCGCCGTCATCTTTAAAAATGTAGACTTCCCGGAGGCATTGGAGCCGGTGATAAGCACACCCTGACTGCCACACACCTCAATGCTGCCTGCAACCGCATCTTCGATCAAAGGATGATACCCTTCTTCCATAGACAACCCGCTCTGTCCTGCGGGCATCTGCTCCGCGGCCGTCCGCAGGACAGGAAGTGACCACTCGCGCAGAGACGCCCGATACATCGCAATACTGATGGCGCTGTCCACATATCCGATCGTATCATAAATTGCCAATAGCTCCGGTTCGAGTGACAGCATTTTATGTTTTAACTTCCGGAACTGGATCAGGTCGAAGTGAAACAACATCCGCGCATAGTCGCCCGGCAGCGAAAGCGGATGACTGCCCGCACTTTTACACTGTAGCACCCAAAAGCAATGACGCTTCAGCGGGCGCAGTTTCCGGATACCGTCAACGAGAGAAATGCCAGCTGTCTGTTCTGCCTCTTCCCACAGAGCAGACGGCAGTATCCGGCGCAGCTTCTCTGCTCCCCGCAAAGCACGCATCATCTCCGCAACGCCGCTCAGACAGGGGAGAACCTGAGCCCGTCTGTGAAAATAGGTGACAATCTGAAAAACGGCCACGGCCGCAAACAAAAAGATGCCGGCAGCCGTATCCCGTAACGCGGCCAGACCTGCGAACACGTAAATCATATTGACCGCATATTCTGCCGCCACACTCTTCCCCTGCTCTTCTTTCATCATGGAGAGCCAGGCGGAAAGAGAGGGGCCCGTCTCCCTGCCGATCTCTGCCAGAAGCAACTGAACCTGCACCCTTTCCTGATGATGAGCTGCAAAATATCCGGCGACAGCTTCCCAGCGAACTGCCTCTTTCTCACAGCGCGCCGGATGATGCAGCGCTTTATACAGATAGTTTTCACCGGCACTGGAAAGCGTGTAATCCATCCTCGCAAACACCGCGTCCATATCCAGCTCTCTCCAGGTGATCTCATCAATCGTAAAGCGGCCCTGCATAACAGCCACCTCTCTTTTTACGGACCGCCTCTTTTTTTCCGGCCTGCGACCGTAAGCTGCCCGAAGTTTCCGGGCATCGTCCACCCGTTTCTTTTTTTCGTCCCACAATCCTCTCACGAACAAAAAGATCACAGCCGCTACGATGACCAGTAGAGTCAATCCGTATTTCATACAATAAATTCCTGTCCTGGCTGCCGGACATCCATGATCCGCTCCCGATATTGTTTCCCTTTGCTGTCTGCTTTCAGTCTGGAAATTATCTCATAACGGTCCCACATATGCATCGGAAATACCACATCCGTGTCCGTATGCTCGAGAAACGTCAGCATCCCCAGCGCATAGCTCTCTTCCAGCCGGGGATCAAGCGGCACGAAAGCCACATCGAAATGACGGCCTTCGATCCGCGAGATCTCTTTTTTATAATCCACCGCCATCTGCCTGTTCCAGCTGTCGTCCTCCCCTTCCCAGTGCCACCAGTTCAGATCGCCCGCATGATAAATAGTCTTCCCTTCCACTGTGACAAGCCAGGCCACACCCTCGTCGGTCGAGCGCAGTGTCTCCACTGTAATCGTTTCCCACCTGGTCGTCGTATTTTTCCCCGTACACGTGATCCTCTCACTGACCGCCGGATCGATACCCTTTCGCTCGAGATACTTACGGTTCAATTTGATGTCCGACCCGAGAAAATAGTGCAGTTTATCATATTGACCAAATAAGTCAAATATTTTTAGAGAAAAATGATCCTCGTGTTTGTGGGAAGCAAAGAAAAGGATGGTCTTGCTGCCATCCCACTGTGGAAGTTCTCCCTGAAAATAATCAAAGACGAGTACATGCTCTGCAAGCTCCACGGCAAATCCACTGTGATACAAATATGTAATTTTCATCATACCTTTCCGGCCTCCTGTCATCCGTCCTGCTTTCCTCAGCCCCGCTGGAGATTTTCCGGTCCAAATCCCATCGGCAGCATGTCCTCCAGGGAATATTCGACATATTCCTCCACAGATTTGGCGATGAGAATCCGAAACTCCTGCGGATCACAAAACTCCATCATCACCTGTCTGCACACTCCACAGGGCGCCGCATAAGAAACGCAGTCCCCTTCCGGGCTTCCCGCGATGGCGATCGCCGCAAACTCTCTCTCTCCCTCATACACCGCTTTGAAAAAGGCATTGCGCTCCGCACAGATCGTCGGTGTGTAAGCCGCATTCTCGATGTTACACCCCTGATACAGCGTTCCGCCCTTTGTCAGAAGCGCGGCTCCTACCTGAAAATGAGAATAGGGCGTATAAGCGTGCTTTCTCGCCTCGAGCGCCGCTCTGATTAATCTTTCTTTCTCCATCTGTTCCATATGACACACTCCTGCTTCGTATCTGTCTGATCTGTCCCTGTTTCGTCCTGTCACCTCTGTCCGAACTTCAGGATTGACGCTGTCACCAGCTTCTTGAAAAGCGGCGACGCCTTAGCCGCGGCCTCCTGCACTTCCTGATGGCTGAGCGGCTGCGGCGAAAGTCCGGCTGCCAGATTGCAGACACAGGAAATACCGCAGATCTTCATCCCCATATGATTGGCGGCAACCGCCTCCACCGCAGTGCTCATGCCCACGGCATCAGCCCCCAGCGTATGCAGCATCCGCACTTCCGCCGGCGACTCATAAGACGGACCGGTAAGCTGCAGATAGACCCCTTCTCTGAGCTGGATCCCTTCCTGTACAGCGCAGTTTCTGATTACTGCCTGCAAGGACCGGTCATAGATCTCGGACATATCGGGAAAACGCACGCCAAGCGCATCTGCATTCGCACCCATCAGCGGATTGGGTACGAAGCAGGCAATATGATCGGTGAGCATCATCAGATCACCCGCCTGGAAGTCCGGGTTCACGCCCCCGGACGCATTCGTCAAAAAGAGGATTTCCGCACCCATCTGTCTCATCAGTCTCACAGGCAGTACGACATCGGAAATCGGATAGCCCTCATAGTAATGAACGCGCCCTTTCATACAGACGACCGGCACTTCTCCCACATAGCCAAAAATAAATTTTCCGTCATGCCCCGGCACAGTAGAGACCGGGAACCCCTCGATGTCTCCATAGGAAAGCTCCGCTTCCACTTTGATGGAATCCGCGTAATCTCCCAGCCCCGAGCCGAGTACGAGCGCTACCTCCGGCTTACACTCAATTTTTTTTCTTACGCTCTCATAACAGAGCTGCAACTTTTCATATGCTTCCTTCATCTCTTCGCTTCCTTTCTGTTTTCCATTCATCGCTGAAAAATACAGGTAATTCCATAATTTTGTACACAGTTTTATCCGTTTCAGGCAGATATGATACGCATGCCCGACCACTACAGGTGCATCCTCCGTATAAACTCATCTTTCAGCGCCGTTCCCACAAAGAGGATCAGGGCTGAGAGAGAGATTACGCTGACGACCGTACAGATCACCGAAGGGTAGATCATACGGGTAACGCCTGCCAGGAGCAGCGCCGCCGGTATCAGGCCGATCAGACTGTTCAGCAAAAGATAGAGCAGATAATCCTGCACCCGCAGATGTGTCAGGCGCGCGATCACAAACATGGCAAATGTCATACAGGTATATAAGACCGGCAATACATAGTCGATGGACCAGCCCACATAGCCGGTCCCGTAATCCCAGCCAAATACGATGGCCGACACGATGCACTCCTGCCAGAGAAGGGCTTTCAGCGGTCTCCTGCGCTTCTTAAAGGCAATCCCTACCGTCAGCCAGCCACTGAGCAGTCCGGCGATTACCACAAGCGACCACCATCCCCTCTCGGGAAAAATCACATTGACCGCAAGCGAGACCGAACCGGCTGCCACCGTCGCCAGTGCAAGCAGACGGACAAGAAACCAATAGGGATTTCTTGTCAGCGGAATATCCGGATATGCGTTGCCTTCCCGGTCCGCCTCCCCGGTCAAAGGCCCCCGGCAGAGCGGGCAGATCGTGATTTCTCCCGTCAGCTTCACATTACATTTCTCGCAGTACCGCATCCGGTACACTCCTTTCCCTGCCGCACTTCTCACTCCGTGCGGGTCAGATTTGTCGTGATCTCCACATCGATCCCCAGTTGGACCATCCGGCGGAAGAAGACTCTCTCCACATCATGATGATAAAAAGGTCCTGCAAAACTGACGACATAATGATCCAGAAACGAACAGGCGCTGGCCTGCAGCTTGTTCGGTGAACTGAAGACACCAAACTGACGGATATAACGCTCCATCTCCGCCGGCATCGTCACCCGCCCCACATTGGAGAAAGAGGCAGTCACCTGCCGGTTAGAGACATAATTGGCGATCCGCAGCACCGGGTCTTTGGCCGGCAGCGGCACGATTCGCATGGGAATGTTATGCTCGAGAGCGCAGAGCATATTCATCCGTCTGCGCAGTTTTTCCCGCGTGAGATTCTCGCGCAGACTCTGTTTCACATGACAAAGAACTGCTTCCAGACTGTCCGCCTGACGACTGAAATCATACGAGATATTGACCGTGGCAAAGAAATTGCGGACAGACTCCGACGGAAAAAATCCCCGCAGATTGACCGGTACCGTGATCACAACCGGACGGCTGCAATCGCGCAGACGCATTCCCTCATGGATCGAACAGATGAGCAGGGCCACCTGCAGTTCCGTCAGTGTCACGCCTCTTTCTCTGGAACAGGCAAGCAGAGCCTTCAGGGACATTCTTCCCTCGATCACAGCCAGACGTCTGGCAGGCATACGCTCTCCGCGCAGATGATAAGCCTTGCGCTTCCAGGAGATCCGCGGAACGGCAGGCATATCTTCCGGTTTCTGATAGTATTTCTGAAAACTGTCATCCCATTTCTGTGACTGGGAAGCGCCATAATTGAGCTCCGGCACAGCCTCCCAGAAATCGGCAGGATGACACGCAAGCAAATAATAATAGACGAGCGTACACAGAAACTGCAGGGCGCCGGTACCGTCCGTCAGCGCATGATAGATCTCCAGACTGATCCGCCTGTCATAATAATACACACGAAAAAGCAGACTTCTGCGTTCAGCGCTGTAAAGAGGCAGACAGGGAGGTTTATCTTCCGCACTCACGACCACTTCCAGATCACTGTCCTCAAAATAATACCAGAATAACCCCTGTTTCATGACCGAACGGTAAAACGGGAACTGTTCGATCGTCCTGTCAAGGGCTGACTGCAATATTACAGGATCGACCCTCTCGTTTAACTCACACGAAAAACGAAAGACTTTCGAATCCGCTTTGCTGCTGTTAGATGGAAATATCTTTGCGGCGTTATCGAGACGGCTCCATCTCGGGGGGCGGGTATTTTTCATGGTCCGGTTCCATCCTTTAAAAAATGATTCATCACTTCATATGTCCTTCGAACAGGTTCAAATCTGGCGGGAAGCGCGAAATAACCGTGCAGTGCATCGGCGATCCGCACGATCTCCACCCGGTTTCCTGCCTCCCGCAGTTTCTCACCATAGGCCTCTCCCTCATCCCGCAGCGGACAATACTGCGCCGTCACGATAAGCGTATCCGGCTGATTTGAAAAATCTTTCGCCATCAGCGGCGCGAAATAAGGGTTATCGAGATCCTCTTCTGAGGCGCGGTATAGCTCCATATAGTCCCGTACCCGTTTGGAAGTGAGCAGATAACCGCTGCCGTTCTCCACGACAGACGGGTAAGGGGAATGCTCCGAATGGTCATTCCCTGTCGCCGGATAGATGAGGATCTGGCGGGGAGGCAGGAATTCTCCCCGGTCACGGGCCATCAACGAGACAGCCGCCGCCAGATTGCCGCCCGCGCTGTCTCCGATCAGCGTGATTTCGTCCTGCTTCGTGTCCATCAGGCCCGCATCCATAAAGATCTCTCGCACAACCGCATAACAATCCTCCGGCGCTGCGGGAAACGGGTGCTCCGGCGCCAGCCGGTAATCGACCGAGACGACGACCCGCTCCGTCATCGCCGCCATATCGCTGCATACACCGTCATAACTGTCAATGCTCCCCGTCACCCAGCCGCCGCCGTGGAAGAAAATGAGGATCGGATGTCTCTCCTCTCCCGGCGGTGTGAAAATGCGCACCGGGATCTCATGGTCGCCACAGGGCACTGTATGTTCCCACAGACGGTAAAGCTCTGGCTTCCTGCCACGTCTGGCGGTGATCCGCTTCAGCTCCCGCTCGATCGGATAACTTTTTTTGATGTCTATCTCCGGATAAGACAGGGCGCTGAGCACCGCCTGCATAAATTTATTGATCGCCATATTGTTGTCTTTCTCTGTCAAATCACAGGATCAGCATGGCATCCCCCATGTGGCGGTTTCGTCACGAAATTCCGCTTTTGTAATTTACATTTCGATAGGAACGCCTTTCTCCATACCATTATATCGGTTTTTATCCTAGCCATCAATAGGATTTTTGCCACTTGTCTTTATTTTCTGCTCCATAGCTTTTTCGAGAGCGGCGGTGATGGCATCCACTTTTCAGAATGAGGCTTGCCAGCCGGAAGCGGTCAATCTGCTTGCCGCTTCCCTATCATCCGCATATCCAGGGCATCACTCTTTGCTTGTAATTCGTCTTCCAACGCTTTCACGATAACATCAATTTTCTTTTCGCCAATTCCCTTTATTGGTAGCAAAGCGTGTCTTATCTCTTGGCTGGAGAGTCCAGGTGTTGCCTCCTGCCCATCCTTAAATCCAGATTTGTATACCGACTCCGCCCATAATGTCATTTGGCAGTGGTCCATCTTCCGGATGCGGTTATACTGCTTGCGGTTCAGAATAAAGCCTTTAATCTTTCCCATGCCGCACCTCCTAATCTCTCACTTCAATCGGCGATCCTGCTTCTCCGGAAAGATGCTCTACCGAGTCCATCCTCACAATGATGACATCATGCGGTGTGCCATACTTATACAGATAATCTACCAGGGGCTTTGCAGCCTCCTTCAGTTCATCAACTCTCTTGCTGTAATCAGTTTCTCCCATTCAAAATCACTCCTTTCTCTAAATTCACCCAAATTACCGCTCCTTGCGGATGCTGGTATGGTATGGGAGCAGAAAATCTCTGTGAACCTTTCAGATACCAAATATGAGGCTCTTTATAGGGCAAGTCATCAAACGCTCCATCAATTTTATGCAAGTGGCGAAACATTTCAAAATCTTCTCTAAGAAGAAGGGAGCTTCCGACTATTTCTGTACTTCCCATTATAAGCCCGGAGCCGGACTGTATGAGTCCGACTCTGCCTCTTATCCACGTTCCGCTGCCCCGAATTTCCCACAGCTTCGGTCCGCTTTCATCACCATCCAGAATGAGGTTCAGCCACTTTTCTTTTACAATCAGTGCCTTATCCATTCTCTGCCTCCTTCTCATACAGTTCGTGCGTTCCGTCCAGTACCTTTTCGGCATCTTCGCTGGCAAAAGTCCAACCATACGCCTTCAGCACATCATAGCAGTGCTTCAGTGTTTCTCCGGCATCTTTCTTGTAACAACCTTTATAATCGACAAGCTCCGTATCCTTTGCCGCATTATGGAGTGCCAGGAGCATCGAGTGCGTGTAGCTCAGTCCTTTCAGTTTTTTCTCGGCTTCAGCCTTCTCCGCCTCTGTGCAGCTGTAATACTCTTTCTCTGTAAAGAAACCGATCATACTGTTGAATGACAGATACGCATACTTTTCAAGAAGGAACCGCCATATCTTTTCCCTTATCTCATCCTCATTCTTCACAGCATCAATCTTGCCTGCGATAATATTCTGAATGAACTCTTTGCGGCTGGCATCTGTCTCCTTGATAATCGCCTTAATCTGCTTCTTTTTCTTATCTTTCTCCTTCTTGGCAATCTCCTCCGGAGTCAGTTCCTTCTTCTCATTCTTGTGCTTTCTGATGATACGGACAGAACGAAAGTACAGAAGATAATACAGCTTGTCATCATCCTTCACAGAAAGTTTCTTCGGAGGCTCTTTATCCAGGTCAATCTCCTTTACAGTATCCCACTTCCCGGAGTACATCTCACTCTCAGCTTCCTTCGGTGCTTTTTCGATACCAGCCTTTTTCGCCATCTCAGCAATCTTCTTAAACCGCTTATTCCGTATCGCTTCAGCAGCGGCTCTCTGTGCCATCGAGACAATCTCCCTGGAGTCCTTGGCATCCTTCAAAATCTTATTCCTGATCTTGACATCCTCAACCTTCTCCAGTTCATACAAATCTTTCAGCGATAGCTGGAAGCTGTCATCCTGCTCTTTCTTCCTCAGTTCCTTCTGATCCAGCTTCGCAATATTCAGCCGGCGCCGGATGGTCGTTTTGCTGAAGCCGGTCTTTTCGGCAATGGACTCCTCTGTCTCTCCCAGGTCGAGCATCATCTGAAAACCTTGTGCCTGCTCATAAATCGTGAGGTCATTCCTCTGCATATTTTCTTCGAGCATGATGGATACCTGCTCTTTTTTGCTCATGCCCTCTTTGATGATACAAGGCAATTCAGCAATTCCTGCCAGCTTCGCCGCAGCGTGTCTTCTGTGCCCGATTAAGGCTGTGTACTCTCCAGGGCTTCCTTCCTGGGGAATTACGGTCAAATTCTGCATCACGCCCAACTTTTTTACCGACTCCACCAACTCTGTCAAATCCCCAAGGTCTTTCCTGGGGTTTTCCGGATGCGGATGGATATGCTCTATGCCTATAAATACAATATCACTCATTCCAATTCCTCCACTTCATAATCTCCAAATCGTCCATCGGTACATACCGGCTCTTGTTGCAGCCGTAATATACCAATGCACATTTTATTTTCTCTTTCACTTGCCTCCCTACATATTCTCCAATATCAATGCCTTCGTGGTCGAAAGCGGTATCTACATACAGCCATGCAGAAACTGCAAGCATCTTCATTCCGACAACAATCCCGACAAACTCTTTCTCTGTATGCCGATAATAGGTTTTCAGAAACTCCAATTCTCCGCAAAATTCATCTACCTCTTTGCTCCACACATCGGTTCCAGACTCATTCTTCCGGTTCGTATCGACATATAAATATGCAGGAAGTCCGCTTTCAGTTTCGCTACCCTCCAGCTTCTGTATGAACCGACCATCGTTCACCTTTTTCATGTATGCCCGGCACTTCACTTTTTGGAACATCCACTTATTGCACCTAGCAAGTCCGTCTGACATCCGGATCACCTCCTAATCTTCTCTAGGTCTATTCAGCAGGTGAGCGTTTTTTATCAAACATTCCTTGCATCCTTCTTCCTTAAATCCGCACTCACATTTCATTTCGACTGGTATAGGGCAAAAATGGGCATCTTTCAGAATGAAATCAGCAAGCTGACCTACCACTACACTACTTTCTTCCACTATCGGTCTGTATGTTTTGGTGAGGAAATCATGGATGCAGTCGGTACATCGTTGATGACTTTCACACCCACCAGGCTTCAAACTGAATATTTCGCAAAAGCTCACATTGCTCATATTCCCAAATTTCATATTGAGTATGATATTGGCTACTGCTTTGCGATCTCTCTGCACAATATCCTTCGCAACACGCAAAGAGTCATCGTGCATTTCCTTTTCAAAAGTACCAACGCTTTGAAGGCACTTTTTTAACTGCTCATTTTCTGAAAGTAGTTCCTTCATTTTTTCATCTTGTGACATTGCACCACCTCCCTAGTTGAACGGCAATTCTTCATCAATTCCGTCCGGAATATTCATAAAACCGTCTCCCGATGTGGAATTATTGCTTCCGGCGTTCTGATAACCGCCTCCATTGCCTTGACTGGCAGCCTTACTTTCAGCGAACTCCTGCTCCTCTACAATGACATCGGTTGTGTATACCTTTTTCCCGGTTTCTCTGTCGGTGTAGCTGCCGGTCTGAATACGCCCGATAATCACAATCTTAGTTCCTTTGGCGAGATACTTCTCAGCGAACTCGGCACCTTTTCCGAATACCACGCATCCGATGAAGTCTGCATCCTGCTCCCCATCTCTCTTGAACCGGCGGTCCACCGCCAGGGTGTACCTGGCAACCGCCGTTCCGTTCTCATTCTGTGCATACCTCATTTCCGGGTCTCTTGTCAGCCTTCCCATCAGTATCACTCTGTTCATGTCAATCTCCTTTCATGGCGGCTTAACAGCCGCCTCGCAGTTTTCAGTCCTCAGTTTCCAGTTTCCGGTAGAAAGCGGAGCGGAAGCCGATGTTGCTGTACGAGTACGAGCGAGGGTGGAGCAAATGCACGTAGAACACGCCAGCAGAGGCGCCATAGGACCAGGAGCCCCCACAGAGCGGCAAACGCTCTCCGCTTGTATCAGCATAGAAGTATGCTTCCGGCTCCCCAGGGAACAATCCCAGGTCCTTCATCGTCTGCGTTTTCTCGCAATCAAAATTGACATCTCCCCACTTGCATCCGTCATAGTCAGCATCAATTTCTTCGCAAGTGGTGAAGGTAACTTCTCCTTCGGTGCAGTCGAGTCTGATCGGCTTTTCTTCACACATCACCGGTTTCCAGTTCTGGCTATGCTCTGACAAGTCGATGTTCATGGCTGCATCATTATTCTCTGCCACCTGGAGAACACCGTCCATGAGCCGGAGTCCTCTGAACCACTCCCAGACATTGCCGCAAAGGTCATGGATGCCAAACACCGTATGATCGTGTGTCCAGGTTTCCGGTCCGGAGCCAGTGAGCGTCTTGCCACGTCCATTGAAGGTAGTGCCTTTCTCCTTCGGGTCTGCATGGTAGACTCCTCCGTCCGTATTCCCATGAGGGAAGATGCCGGTATCATGGCAAAGGTTGGCGATATAGCCTCTCTCCATTGCAGTCATAAGATGCCAGCCTTCACCCTTGCTGAAGCAGGCTTTTTCAGCATCCTCCAGAGTGACGTTCACTGACGGCTCCTTCAACGGAAGGCTGTACGCCTTGCCATTGATGATGACATTCGGGTACTTCGAGATGTACACTTCATCGTAGGTCTTTCCGCCGATCACGAACATCGGGTGTACCGGCTTGTCCGGGTTCCTGGTGAACTTCACCATGATGGACGGCAATCCTGTCTTATCGAAAATCACAACATTGTCCTCCCGGAAAGCCTCGAACTCCGGCTCCGCCCGGAAATCTCCGCACTTCCCATATGCCAGGATGTCAATTTCCGGTCTCTTGCAGTACCCATTTTCATTTGCTCTGCACTTCATTCCACATTTTACTCTCATGCTCTTTTCCTCCTTTACATCGCCGCTTTCATTTGCAGCAAATTCATATACATTTCTTTATAGACATCTCTTTCGGTCTTCATCCGGATGTACTCCGGAGCCGCCTCCAGGTCGATGTTCTCCTCAGTCTGTTTGGAAGCAGGAAGTTCGGCTGCCTCCATGCCTTTTTCAGCTTCTTTTGCATCTTCGCTTGATGAAATTGTTGCTTCCTCCGGAGCGCTTTCATCCTCCCAGGTCTCCATCATTCTTCGCCAGGTTTCCAATGCCTTACTTCCTCTGATGTTCGTTGCAATATCCAGGCTTATCAGAATTGCCTTCTCAATTCCCTTCAGCTCCGCCTGGGAGACTTCGTTTATGTAGTTCCCAATCCTTCCCTTGTCAACGGTCTCTATCTGCTCGCACAATGCGATGGAAGGCTGCCTGGAGGAAATAATCTTCACATGGGTAGGCAACGGTTTCTTCTCTCTTGTGGTGAGGAACACCACTTCAACCACGCTGGAATACTCATTCCCGACATCATTACTTACAATGATTGCCGGTCTGCCTCCGCCCTGTTCGCTCCCGGTGTAATCGTATCCTCTCGGATACACATAATAAATCTGACCTCTGTGATACGTCTGTTCGTTCATAAGTTCCTCCTTTTCATAACAATCATTTCTCAATAATTAAGGGAAACAACCCTTCCGTCTTCAAGCTGGATATAATGGCTTTCTTCCAGCAAATCCTCACCAAATCTGTCTGTATCAAAATACTTTTCTGCAATGGTGTCTCCGTTCTTGATGTATCCGAGTTCCCATGCCTCCTCATATCCGAGTTCTGCCGTATCTTTGAACACGCATCCAACGATACTTCTGTCTCTGTATTCAAGTGTGTATTCATTGAAAATCGCTTCTATATCCTCCTCGTCCAGAGAATATTCTTCCATGAGCCATTCAACTTCTTCCTTCTGAATTTCCTCAAACAGCTTTTCGTTGTCTTCAGAGTTGAGCCTATCGTACACATACTGGATATCCTTGCATAACCGGACTCCTTTTTCATACCTCTCGTCTCCAACTGTAATTCCATATCCGAGTTTAGATATCTCCTTGCTGAATTTTTTCAAGGCTCTGTATTCAGCTTCTGTTAGGACAGTCTTTATGTCGCAGTACGGTTTCCAATCTGAACCGGAATAGCAACTCCCTTCCAGATTTACACTTCCAAAATAGTGTCCGCACTCAAATCTCATGGGTTCGTTTGCTATATACGCACAGCAATCTCTGCCATTGTCGCTGACATCCTTGAACAAAAATACTCTTTTCATTGCCAAATCCTCCGTTCTTAAATCCATGCCGGCTTTATCTTCGTATCCGGCAAGGCAAACAGCCAATCAATCACTTCCTGCGGAACATCTTCCTTGATCCATGAAGTTCCATAACCATATCCGCATACCGGACATTTCTTTCCAAGGAAGCCGAGTTCATGTTCTGTGCAGCTGATCCATCCTCTTGTCTTGTATTCTTCATTTGGATGTCCGAGGCAATCCCTCTCCTTAAATTCGTAAAATTCCGGATGTGCTGGAAGTTCATCATTGTATGTGGTAACGCCATATCCGATATTGGCATACATCGTTTCTTCTGGAGTAGGAATAAAAACATCGCCATTTTTCAAACATTCGATTGCTCTTTTCTCAGCATCTCTCGCTTTATCTCTTGCTTCTTTTGTAACATCCCACTTCCTAACCTTAACCTTCTCCTGTAACTGCTCAACCCAACCAAGCTCTTTCATATGAGAGCAATATGGTCTCATATCATTCAGATGCCATCGGTCCCAAATATCACAGAACTTCTGAAGCATTTCTTCATTCCAATCTACTCCCGGTCTTCCGGCTCTGATTTCATCAACGCACTGTCCTGCCGAACCTTTACAATCTCCATTTCTCTTTGGACCAACAACTCCGCAGATGCTCAATCTGCCATTTTCGTATTCGATTTTTGCATAAGCCTGAGCATCTCCGCAGTATGTACTGCACACACAAGGGTTTACCACTTTCTTCATTGACCTTCCCTTCCTTTCTTCGCTTCTGCGATAATTTCATCAATGTTGTTTTCCAGCAGATAATCAGTATCTATCATTCGCATCTCTAAAAAATCCTTAAATTCTTTTCTAACCGCTTCCGGAGTGATTTCTTTGCAATTACAATGCACCGCAAGAATGATGTCATCAAACGTGATACCGTCAAGCAGGATATCATGTCTGCTGACATCATCACCCAGTTTCCAGTTTCTTTCCTCCGCCATCTTGCACCTCCTATCGTTTCCAGCTACCTACTTTATTTCCATTAAGGTCAATTATGGTTCCGCTGGTCGCTCCATGCTCCAATTCATTCGACACTTTAGCCAGTAGCCTTCTGATTTCCACTGCCTCCATCGCATCGTCTTCTTCTCCGGTAAACGGG
Source organism: Lachnospiraceae bacterium JLR.KK008 (assembly GCA_037015955.1). Classification (NCBI taxonomy): domain Bacteria; kingdom Bacillati; phylum Bacillota; class Clostridia; order Lachnospirales; family Lachnospiraceae; species Lachnospiraceae bacterium JLR.KK008. Next base: position 1,561,849 of record CP143548.1, on the reverse strand, counting down.
TCTCTAAATGCCTCGCCGCCGGTTTTAATTTCACAGCTAAACATTCACAACCCCCTCCTTCTTCACCAGCTGTACGCTGTCAACAATGCTCTGCAACTCCCTGGCGGTCAGCCCGGCGTAATTATCCATGTTGAGCATATCCTTCGTGATGCCTTTCTTCGCCAGCTGATCCTGGTAATACTTCATATCACCGTCATAATCCAGTTCGTACATCCCTACACCTCCTTTGCAATTCCGAGAATTGCGAACGCTTCTCTGATTTTTGCCAGCTTCTCCTCTGCTTCCTTCTGTGCTGCTTTTGCCTTCTGGATTTCTCCATAGAGGCAATCCTTTTCATTCTGAATATTTTCCAGCCTTTTCGTTGCCGCCTCCAGCTCTGCCTTTAATCTGCTGTTCATCTCATTGAACTGACGGCTATGCCGGGCATCCATCTCCTCATACTGGCGGTCCTTCATGGCAACCTCTGCTTCCAGTTCTTCAATCCGCCTTGCTCTCATTCTGCAAAGCCGCTGGATGCCACCGTTCTTTTTCCATTCCTTGCAGAACTTGTCTTTATCGACATCGCATCCCATGTACTCCTGCTCAATCTCTGCATATTCAGCTGCTGTCGGCTCAAATCCAACTCTCTCAATAAACTCTGACATCATCATAGCTTTTTACCTCCATTTGGAAAATTCGAGTTTTTTATCGTAGACGTATCGTAGCACTGGCTCCTGCGTTGTCAATAAAAAAACTGATATTTTTCGAGATTTTTTTTGGAATATTCGAGCAGACTATACTTCGTGCAGATTGCCGCTGGCATCCGTTGCCGGTTCATGTCTCAGCCACTTCATGCACTCCTCGCAAGAATTGAAATCTTCAGTCCAGGCATCCCCGGTTCCATTATCAATACCGGTATAGATGCCGGCTGCAAACGTATAGAAATATCCGATAGGCTGTCTCGTCTCAATAATCTGATTTGCAAACTCCTGGCACACTCGCTGGATGCCATCATTTTCAACTACTTCCAGACGGTATCCGGCGTGTTCCAGGACATCCGCAAATCTTTTCACTTTCATATCGCTCTGGCGGTGAAGCTGTTGATTAAGCCCTCTGACATCTTCTCCCATTCTCGTTGCCAGTTGCCGCTGCGACATCTTCTTTTCCTCCAGACACTTCATTACAATCTCTGATGCTTTTTCTCTCACTCTGTTTTCTCCTCCTTGTTTTCATCATCATACAAAACCACATACATATCTTCCTCATACTGCTCCAGGTCCTCGCCGGCATCCTTGAAATCCTCCTCGTCTGCACATGGAGCCAACGGACAATGAAATGCGTAGCAATAGCCGACTTCCTCTCCATTTACAGTTTCCTTTGCCGCTTCCGGATGCCGACAGTTATGACCTCCATTGCAGAACGGTTCGTGCTTGTATGAGTAACCGCACTGTCCTTCAAATTCATCAATGTGCATCACTGTCTTCTTCACTATTCTCACCTCATTCCATGCGCTGCTCAGTTCCTTTTTCTTCTTCTGGCAGCAACTTTTATTTTTGCGATATTTACACCGGCTTCTGTCAACTCTGCGTGCGAAAACCTCAGATTGCTTCTATTCATTTCTAAATTCTCGCTGTTATCCAGCAGCACAAGGTTCTCAATCTTGCAATTATCTTTATCTCCATCCAGGAAGCTAACCATCTTCCCTTCTGGGATTGGACCGTTGTGTTCCTCCCATACTTTCCGGTGAACGTACTCGAATCTCTCCCTCTGTATTCCATCCTCTTTTACTTTCCGGACAAGATAACCGTCTGTCGTATGTGTATACTCTCCGACTTCCATATGGTTTGCAGGAACATTCCCCTTTCTGAACATTGTAGCCTTGCATTTCTCATACTGCTCTGGACTCATTTTCTTTCCTTTATTGGCTGGTATATGCCCCGGCTCAAACTGTCCTGTAAGACCGGTATTGATACCATGATTTCTCTTATAGGCTTTCATCTGCCGGATGCCGATTGTTCCAGCCCCATACTTCCGGTTTACCGCCTCCACCAATTCTGCGGTGCTTTTACCTTTGGCAATACTTTCAACATACTCAGCCATTCCATCCGGATATTTTGAAGAATATCCTTTCGGATTTCCAGTAGGCGTACCACTCTTAAAACCAAACCGGCTCTTTGCACCTTTGACAATGCTTTCTGTGAATATCATGCCATATTTCTTGTCGAACCCTTGCTGATTGATAAGAAGCGTCAATTCTTTGGTGGTCCGACCGGGCGTGTTTTCACGCATCCAGTCAACTACTTCCACTGGCCATTTCCACATCTGTCAGATACCCCCCCCGAACTTCCAGCATTTCCGGTACGGCTTTCTTTCTCTCATAACCGTACTCGTCCATATGCTGCATAGCCTTCAGCTGGAGTTCTCCGGTCTTGATAATCTGCTCTCCGACTTTTGCCATCGCTTCGGATCGCCTTATTTCTGCCTCCAGTTCATCACCTTTCAAATCATCATCTCCGAGTTTTTCCAACTGTGCGAACAGATGATTGTTCAAATCTCCAAGCGTATTTTTCACCATGCTCATTTCAAACCTCCTTACAGATACGAAATGCCGTATCTGCTCCTAAATTCTTTCCGGGCAATCCTACTTTCCAAAGCCTGGGTTTCTTCTTCATCGCCGTCTTTGTCATGGACGGCATCTTTCAGTATCCACTGCCGCTCCCATGCAAGCTGTCCGATGATTTTCGACATCTTTTCCGCCATCGGGTTCCCATGTATCCGCCTTGTCACTTCACCCATATTGTGACAGTTATTGCAGATCGGAACCTTCAGCCCGTCTTTCTCGCTAAGTTCTCTGCCGGCGGTTCCGAATATCAGATGATGCTCTGCCTCTGTTTGTCTGCCGCAGATGAAGCAGATTTCACTATGCTCTGTTACTATGCCTTTCATTCTAATTCACCTCCAAATTCTTTACTGTCATCCCAATTTCCCTTTGCTTCCAGGAACTTTGCCACCACTTCATCGGGCGCCATATCAATGTTCGCCTCTGCATCGGTTTCTTCAAATCCATCTCTGCTCAATTCAAACCAGCAGTGATCGTCTTCTGTAATCTTCTCAAACCTTTCTTCCGGAAGACCGACCTGGACCGGAATAAAATACTCTCCTGCATCCAGGCATCCGATTATGGCTTCGATCTGCTCCGGGGTGAAGGTTCCAGAAACAACTACCTCATTGTGCTGTTTATAGTTGCTGGCATCTCTGTAAAGATAGGAAATTCTTGTGTTCTTCGTTACCAACTCCATTCCAAATTCGTCACCATTCTCGTGATGCTTCACAATATCACTCCAAGAATACCCTTCCTCAATGACCGCTTCAGTTCCGTCATCATGCAGATAAAAATATCCAGCAAGTCCTCCGCCATTCTCATGCTTCAATATGACTTCTTCCCATTCAACCTTCTTCATTCCATCCCATGTATAAGCCACATCAATCACCTCCAAACATCAGCTTCGCAACGCCGCCGGAATATCTTTCATCGAACCAGTGCCATACCGCCTCCCGGTGCGTTCCACACTCAAATCCGAGGAAATCATCCAGGATGCACTCGTCATCATCAATCAGTACATCACCGAACTCCTCCCACAGATACTCCAGCTTCTTATCATCGAGGGTAATCTCCTTCATCACGTTTCCGACTACAATATCCATCGTGGTATTGAACGGCGTATTGCAATCTTCGGTCTTGATGAAAAGCTGGAGGATTTCCTGCATCACCGCTGGCTCTCTAGTCATGTACTCATACTTCCATGCTTCGATACTTTCTGACTCATACAGCATTTCAATGTATGCTCTCACATCATTGGTGCGGTCGATCTTCTCCATCTCCCGGCTGATGGCTCCCATCGTATTCTCCGGCAGTTCCAGCTGGTGTTCGGCGATGTAGAACTTCGCATACTTGCCGCTCACATTCACCGCCTCATAATACCTTTCGCCTCTCTCCTCCTGGATGTAGCCGCACATTTCTACATACTCTTTCGCCTTGCTGTCGGCAATTTTATCCAGCTTTCTGAGAAGCGGTTCTACGTCAACAGATACTCCGATAACAGTAACTCCATCGGTGTCCGGCGTGTTCCACATTCCATGAAGAACATACGTCAATATCTTCATCATTCATGCCTCCTTATGTTCATTTAACGCCCCTGGGAGCCTTTGTCCGGACACCCAGGGTATATTTGATAGGTTTCAATTTACTCCGGCTCAGTACAGCCTCTTATCCGTATATCACATCCTCGAACAGTGCGTACTGGATAATCATGTCACACACCGTTGCATCAGCATTGCAGGTGTCAACTCTCAGCTTATTGTCGATCTCCTCCAGGATGTCATACGGATGCGGCTTCTCAAAGTACATCTTCAATCCTTTCAGAAACTTCTCCTTATCCAGTGTGTGTCTTTCATCCTCCTCAATATCATGCAGGAGAAGCTGACCGCCCCTAGAAATCTGCTCACTTGCATATTCTCCCAGGTAATCTCCGACCACCTCTGCCTTACAGCACCAGTAGTTGATGCCTCCTTCCAAAGCTCCTGCCATGATGTCATCAATATCTTCCTGGGTAACAACAACTTCCAACTCTAACTTCAAAACTTCATTTTCCATCAGTCAACCTCCTTCTTTGCCCCACAATGCGGACACTTATCAACTCCATAGCACCAGTACAACTTACCGCATTTGCACTGCCACAATTCATCGTCACCCTGTTCATCCAGGTAACTTTCCGGATGCTGCCAGTCAACAGCATCAAAAACTTGGTCTGCAATTTCCGGCTGGCCGTTGCACATATCCAGGAAGTCCTGCCCGGTATAAGCTGAGTCCGACAGTTCCGGAACATAGCAGACAGCCGACTTGTCGTTGTGGTATGCGTTCGGGTTCTTGTATATGTACCCTTGCCGGAAATACTCACGTTCCAGCTTGACTATCTCTCCATTTTCATCAACCTCGCACTCGCCGATGACTTCGTATTCATCTGTCTGTTTGGCATCGTCCACTTCCTCGAACACCATCCAGTACATATCCTCCTCAGAGAAGCCTTTCTCTGCCAGAAACTCTTTTGCTTTCTCCTCTGATTCGAAGGTCATCAGATCCCCTTCGTCATCCAGCAGATACTCTAACGGATTGATAGTAATGCCGTTGATGTGTCTGCCGACAGCTATCCTTTTCATACAGCACCTCCTGCCAACACTTTCCTGGTCTTCGGCTCGTAGTAAACTTCCTCCCGAACCGAACAGCTCTCAGCTATGCTCTTTACTTCAAGGACGATATTGTCTGCCAGGGCATCAAATTCCTGCACCAGCTTTACTCTCGCACGAAGGTCATCCATACTCCATCCTTCAAAATCTTCATCCATATCTGTCGATTTCCCAGGAAGCGTAAACACTTGCAGCGGAGGCTTTGCATAATCAATTCTCCCAGGCTGCCGGCATCTGCCGCAAACATTTCCAGTCTCTTTCACGCTGGTAAAATTCCGCTGTCCGCAAAAACGGCAAAATGATTTATGCTCTGACGGCTTGCTTCCGCCCTGGTACAGTACCAAATAACCTCCGCTCCTTCCGTTGAAGGCTGCCTGCCATCTGAAATCATGCTCCGCATTGAAATCATCAATCAGTTCCTGGATGCGGTCATATACATCATGGCAATCCAACATCTCATACAGCTTATCTTTCACCTCTGCCGGAACGTCCAGATTGTAAATCTTCATGTTGCAGGCATACGATGTTGAACGGTTCCAGCTACTCATGGTGTCATATCTGAAATGCTCTGCCAGAAACTTCTGCATCTTCCATCTTGACCTTGTATCAACAGCTTTCCAAAATGCCATATCATTCATCTCCTTCCGGATTGTAATATTCCTCAATATACTGGCTGTTATCTTGGTTTGTAACAACCGCCGGGAAGCGAACCTTTTCTCCATGTGATACCAAAGTATTTGCGGCAAATTCAGCAATCTCGCCAATATAAGCCATATCCCATTCAAGATTTTCATTCTCGGTAAAGCATTTGCACATTTCATACACTGCATCATATACTTCATCGCATCTCTTAGACTGCTTATCATTCAACTCGACTTCTTCATCTGTGTCGAATGAGCCTCCACATTCCGGACACACTGTATACAGTCCATTTTCATCAAAATATGTCCTTCTAAGCGGAAATTCATGTCCGCAATTCAAACAACTTACATTGCTCATTTCTTCATCCTCCAATCAAATATAATAACAACTGAAATTCCAGTGGTTCCCGAACTCATAATACAAACCGTACCGCTCGAAAATCGCATCAAATTTCTTCCTGGTTTCCGGACGTTCGCAGTAGTAAAGCATCTCACATACCGGACCTTCAAAACTCATGCTGAGAATGTGGTCCGGATTGACATATTCAAAATACGTCTGCGGCTCGATATCCTCCTCTACGAACAGATGCTCCCGGTCATTGTAGAAGTACCTCCCGGTCTCCGGGTCCTTGCATCCAAATCTCTTGTGGTTGAAATAAATATCAACATCCTGCCACAATCCATGTTCCAGCAGGAACTCTCTGATTTCAACTGCCAGCTTCTCAATCTGATCCTCTGTCAGTTTCTGTCTCTCCATAACATCCATAAACTGCTCCTTCCTCCGGTCGTTCGCCGGATATGATTTGTTATATCGTGCGGCGAACGATAGCACCTCCGTCCGAGGTGTCAATAGAAAAACTGAATTTTTTCAGATTTTTCACTTTTATAAAACAGTCTGTGCGTACCATCCATCCGGCAACTTGAAAATCATCTTTCCCATCAGTTCCTCGCACTCCTTCTCAGTCAGCCCGGCATCCGCCTGGTCTATCTCGCTCTGAATGAGTGCCTGCCAATCGTGGTAAAAGTACCAGTTATTCTCCCTTTCTTGAAAATAACCATCTACGCTATCCAAGTCAGCACATCGCAAACTGGAGTTTCCTTTCTCTTTCTCGCTGAACAGAATTTCAGCAAACGCTCTAGCTCTTTCGAGCGGCATTTCCATCATTTCAGCAAGTCTCTTTACTTCATCTTCGTTCAGTCTCCTCACAGTACCGTCCTCCTCTCTTATGCTAAAATCATGCAGTCATACATATAGCTGCCATACGCCATGCTCAATACGTCCTGGATGCTGTCCGCCATGCACCGGTACTGGTCTCGCACCATCTTTTCCAGCATCATCTGCCCTCCGTCAACCTCCGGCATATCCTGGCTGAGTTCGTACTGCTCATAGTAGATGTAGTCAACATATCCCTGGTCCTGGTCTTCCGGAAGCAGATTGTCTCCGGTTCCTTCGGCGATGCGAACGATCTGCTTCATTTCCGGAACGAATATGAACAAATCATCATATCCTTCCGGCTTTTTCCCGAAGCAGGTCTCAGTCCAGATGACTTCCGCCGGACTCTGATTCGCATAGTTCTTGCCGACTCTCTCCCACTGTTTCTCAGAATAGCAATCACTGCAATTCATGCAGTCCGGATTTACGTCCGGATGCTTCTCACGAAATCCTCTGACAGCATCCCCATAGCTGGATGCCACCACAACCAAATATGTATTCTGATATGGGAACTTTTCCCAACTTCCAAATGTAAAATAATACTTCTCCATCTCTATTCCTCCTCGCATAATCTAAATTGTGCATTATGTCCGAAACCGCAAACCTCCAAATAATCGCATCCTTCCAGCAACATCCCCATAGCAATTTCCCATCCACGAGGAAGCGACACTCCATGAGCTTCCAAAATCTCTTTGGTGTGTCCTATGCTGTCAGTTTTTCTAATCACATTATTCTCGTCAGCCACTATGCAACCTCCTTCTCCTCGACTTCCAAAAGTTCCACTGGCATCCAAAACTGCTCTCCTTCCAACTCCAGCTTCACCATATTCTTTCCGGGCTGAACCACCGTTGCCAGTGGTCCGATGTCTGGTATCTTCACTTTCAATCCTGCCTTCATGCCGTCTTCGCCTCCTCTACCAGCTTCTCAGCTTCCTCCCGGCTCTCGAACCAGTCAGTGTAGATGTCCTTCCGCTTCAGACTCTTGAAGCTATTCTCCGGCTTGCAGACAGCATCAATAACATTCGTGATTGCTGCCCTCACCTTTCCCTTGTCATCTACTGAGGAAGTGACGCAATAATAGGTCTTCATGCCGCCAAGTGTCAGTTCGTAAGCATCCGCTTCCTCTTTCGTGAGTTCCGCCTGGTACTCTATGTATCCCCAGGCTTCCTTTCCAATCTCCTCGCAAAATGTCTTCACATCAAAATTCTTAATCTCCACAACATCTGCTTTTCTAGGGAAGCCGCCCGGCATAACCGGGCGCTGCGTACTGTAATATCTCGCCATCTTCCATTCCTCCCTACCACGTTCTGACGATGCCACCATTGCAAGGCTCCACGCCAATGCTGCCAAACTCCGAGCAATCCGGCATCGTCTTGTTAATCACATACGCCAATGCCTGCCCGGATGCCAGGTCTTCCCGGTCAATGCACCACTCGCCGTCTTCCAGGCTCACATACAGAAGGCTATACATCTCGCCGATGTTCGTGTGCTGGTGGATGACATGATAGACAACCGCCTCATGCTTCTCCTCGAACTCCTTCACCATCGCCTGTTCCTCGTCATTCAGCCAGTACAGAATACCGAGCCGTTCCGACCTATTCAGCTTTTCTTCCTCCTTGAACTCTCTCAGCACATTCTCATGCACCTTCAGAACTTCCAATCTCTTTACTGCCTCTACCCTTGCTTCCTCAATGCTTCTCACTGCCATGTCCTTTTCTCCTCCTTAAACTCCGGCTACTTCCTGGAAGTCCAGGATGCCGATACTTTTGATGAACTTCTTAGTGGTCCGGAGACCTCTGCCTTGCTGTCTCCCATCTATGTACTGTCTGAGGTAAAAGCCGCCAACCAGCCTTACTACCTCCCACACCTTCTTTTCATTCCATCTGTCCTGGTAAAACTTTCTCTGAGCCATCACGCCGCCTCCTAATTGAACGGAAGAACGCCAGCAGCAGCCAGCTTATTTCCAATTTCATACTGCATTGCCTCGTATGCCTGCACTGTCAGACCGTATGTTGCTGCAAGTTTTTCATACAGCTTTTCCCAAGCCGGGGCAAACGCCGCTGCGATTTCATTTGTGCCAAATCCACATCCCATTTCATACTCTGCCTGCTCCTGCATATAGAGTTCATCCATCTCTTTACGAATTTCTTTTCTCAACCTTGTCATGTTCATCTACTCCTTTCAGTTGTTCTACTGATATTTAACTTATACGCATCGTAACTGGAATTTTCCAATTTGTCAATAGTTTTACTGAATATTTTTTGGAATTTTCCATTTACCTATCTTGCTACTTTTCAGCAACCGCCCGATTGATGCAACCATCTGGCTGCCTACTGCTTCGCTTAGTTTAGGTATTTGTTTAGCGTGAACGCATCGTAACACTACCTCCTGGGGTGTCAATAGTTTTACGGAAAATATTTTTGGAATTTTCGAGTTTTATCCACAGACTTATCCACCATATCAACAAACGCACATATATGTTTATATATAGGTTACGGTTACGTTTACGGTGACGGTATGGTCAAGGACTTTCCAGCGGACTGTCCTATGGACGGTCACATAGACTGTCACATGGACGCATGAAAAATCGGCATATATTATAATAGGAAGAAAGACCTCTCAAAGTATCTCCGGAATTACTGATACCAAAATCAAAGGCATCGTATGTAAAAACGCTTTGTCCGGCATACTTCCAAAGGACTTTCCAGACGTAAAAAGCAGGACTGTCCTTGTGACTGTCCGCTGGATTGTCCTACGGACGTTTTCTATATGGAGAAATTCGAGCAGAAATGCCCCGGAAATTTTCTGAAAAATGCTCTACCTCCTGGGACTTCTTATTTGCCTTTTTCCGGCTTTTTCCTTCGTAGAGGTATTAGGTATTGAAAAAGATTTTTTGAACAAAATCCGAAATTGTGACTAAAACGTCAATCTTATTTTTGTCGAAATTTTATGTTGACACTAGCTCCATTTGTGAGCAACAAAAAAGACCTCCCCGAAGCACTATTGCAACGGAGAGGTCCTCTCTTACATATCTTCATTTATGAAGTCTTCGCAGCCAAGCTCCCGGTATGCCTCCTCAAAGACATCTTTCGGACTCCACGACACATAGCCATCCGGATACACAACCTTGTATCCGGGCTTGCCGTTTTTCACTTGCGGTTCAGCTTTGACAATCTTAACACCGATGTAATTTTTCACTCCGGCACCTCCTATTTGCTGATGTCAGAAGTGTTTACCCATCCATGCACTGTATCGCCCACCACATGATACGGATGCTTGCCGTTTTTATTCACAGCGGTAATCTTCGCCTTACAAGGCTTCGCAGACTTTCCGCTTGCCCCGGCATAGCTGCTGGTATAGTGCTTGTCTCCGGTGAAGGAAACATTATCGCCTACCTTGAACGAACCGCTGGAGCCGGATGCACCTTCAATATCGCCGGCATCGCACCAGCCGTACACTTTGCCTCCGCTGAGTGCAACCAGGTGATACGGATGCGGCTTTCCTGCACTGATCGCCGTTACCCTTGCCTGGCAAGGCTTCGCAGACTTCTTCGTTGCTCCGGAATAAGAACTGGTGAACTGCTTGCTGCCGGTGAAGTTCACAACATCGCCGACTTTCAGAGTGCCGGACTTGTTTACATCCTCGCCCTTCGGTACAGTGGCTTTCTTGGAATACTTCGGAACGCCATAGCCTCTGATGTATCTGCCGTTCACCTTCAGATTTCTCCTTCCGCAGGCATCGTTGATATTGCACTCAATCACCGTAATGGTACTTCCGGCAACCTTCTCAACAACACCGACATGATCCGCACCTCCGGTATTGTCTCCGACACCGCTGTCCTGCCAGTCATAGAAGATATAATCTCCAGGAGACGGAACGTAGGCATCATTCTCCTGCCACGCCCCCATCTTCTTGAACAGCTCAATCATCTGATTGCATCCGCACTCAGTAGGAATGATGTCCGTCAGTTCGGCAACGATTGCCGCAGCGGATGCACCAGTGGCACACCACGCATCGGTATACTTCACTGCATAGCTTCTCGCCAACGGCTTATGTGCATTGTAAATGTCGATAATCTTCTTGTGGCTGCCGTTGCTCTCCTTGCAGCCGATCCACCCCTGCATAACTCCAACTACTTTCTGTCTTAACTGTGCTTCGGTCATATTGCTGTTACCTCCTTCTTTTTTGCTTGATACAAACTCGTCATAATACTGCTGGCCGTAACCGGCTCGCTTCTCCTTTACGGCATTGCTCTGGTCTTTCGGCTTCTCAAAGCCAGTGAGAACGGCATCGGATGCCGCCTTCACTGACCTTGCGGATTTCAGCTTCGCCAGGACTGTGCCATAGCTTTCACTCAATTCCTCTACAAGAAAATCAAGCTGTGCCTCCAAATCGCCGACAGAGCATTTTCGTGACCTCACGAAATTGAGCAGCTTCTCCTTCCTGGACCAGTAGGTCCACTGTGCCAATCCATAGCCAGCGCTGTCCTTTACGAAGTTATCATACGAACCGTCATCCACCGCCTGGGTGTAGGAATCATCCGTATGGTTCAGCTTCTTTTCGGAAGTGTTCTGAAGGTTCTTCGGGTTCAGCCCGGACTCCGCAAACAGATTACCCATAAGTCCTGCTGTGCCATGATTACTCAGTCCTTTGGATTTCAGATAGTTCCATATCTGCTCCCGGACCGTCTTTCCTTTCAGTGCCATATTACTGCTCCTTTCCGGTCTCCTCTGCTTCGGAAGGACCATTCACATATTCCTTGACAGCATTGTCGCTCTCCAGCATCGCCCTCATTTCCTCCAGGGCATCGTCAACCATCATGCTCACCATTTCAAAGCTGACTACCTTGCCGAGCCAGGGGAACTTTGCGATGAACATATCGTAAACATACCTCAGCTTCAGCTTTCCGGTTCCGGAGCCTAACTCCTTCTCAGCCTTTGTTACCGCAAACAACATCCATTCCTTTACGGACTTCAGCTGTTCGGTGTGCGGTCTCTTGACGAACACATACACACTGTACCCGGCTCCTGCCAGTACAGCGGCTCCTGCCACAATCAGATACCAGTTGTTGATGAAAAAATTCATATCTTCCTCCTATTCCGGCATGGTCTCCTCAGAGCCATTGCCATTCTGCTTTTCCAGGTCCTCCTGGTGTTTTCTGTCCTCCAGTTCGTACTGCCGGTCTCTCTGCCGCTCCTTCGTTGTCTTGATCCATCCCATGACTCCGCACTCCCCTCCACACGCCGCAAATACACAGGTGCATAAGGTATCCGGGATTGCCCCGGTGGTGTAGTACAGAATTATCATGGTGACAATGAAGGCGAGCAGGAAGACGGCAATGAACACCAGGATGACATCCATTGTTCGTACTTCCTTCTTTCGCCTCACTTCGCCTACCTCCTTACAATCCAATCTTGGCGAAAACGATAGCAAGAACAGCACCCAGTATTGCAGTGCCGATGTACGCCATCGCCTTCCGCCATTTCTCACCATCCCGGCTCTCAATCTGTGCCAGGCGCTGTCCTTGCTGCTCCTGGACCTTCAGCATATTCTCCATGTTGGCAGCCAGCCTTTCGGTCGATGCAGTCAGCTTTTTGATTTCCTGGATGCTGCCCTCCAAGACGGCAATGCGGTGGTTTTGGCGGTCATTTTCCTCCTTCAACCGCTCATTCTCAGACTCCATGAGTCTCCGGAACTCCTCATGCTCTCTATGTGTTACCGGGTTATCCATCTCTTTCTCACCTCCTTCCGCATAAAGAAAACCGCCTTATTCGGGCGGTCTCAAATCTATCCTCAAAAGCTCACATTTACTGCAAGGGTACTGCCCGGCAGGAATGTGGCAACTAAGGCAATGTTCACATTTGCTGTGCCATGCACATATCTCCGTACACTCCGTATAGTTCATAGCACAAATACCAATCTTCTTGTGGGAGCATCGGAACAAATTCTTCCTTTTCCTCTTTTTCATCAGAGCCTCCTTTAATGAGTACCATGTCCTTGTACAATTTATCTATCAGAGCCTGGCTGTCGGTGTGCTTCAGCATACCTATGTAGCAAGTGAATATTTCCGTAACCTTCTCCAGCGGTATCCTTCCGCTCTCATATAGCCGGCGGACACCACTCAGACTCCGCTTTATCCGGAGCGTGGTGCTTTTTCTCAGAACAACACGATCCGCCCAAACTCTGTATCCTACAAACTCAATACCCTGTCCGATAGGACGGATACAAGTCTTATTATTCAAATTCAGTTCCAGTTCTGTATCCAGGAACTCACCGATGCGGTCCTTCCATTCCCGAAGCTGGACTTTATCGCAACTAAGAATGATAACGTCATCCATGTACCGGATGTAATACCGGATGCAGAGAACTCTTTTACAGAACTGATCCAGCATATCCAGGTAGATATTAGCAAACATCTGACTAAGCAGATTGCCGATAGGCATACCGACATCAAACAGTCTTTCCTCCAGCGGTACTTCTTCCGGTTTCTTTCCGGGAGGAAGACCGAACGGCGTATGTTTGCAATCAATAATGCCATACAGAAGTTCCAGCAGCCTCTCGTCTTTAATCTTCTTCGCCAGCACCTTCTTCAATATCCGGTGCGATACCCGATAGAAATATTTGCTGATGTCGAGCTTCAGATAAAACCAACTTTCACCCTCTTTGCGGCTCACGAACTCCAGCCAGTATTTCAGCTTCTTCATTGCACTTAGGCTACCTCTGCCGGGAATACATCCGTAACTGTCCTCGATGTACCCCGGCACAAGTACCGGGTTTACCACCCGGTATATAGCCCATTGGACGATGCGATGCTTGAAGGCAATCGACATAATCATTCTCAGCTTCGGTTCGTGAATATAGAAAATGTAATACTTCTCAATCCAGTACGAACCGCTGATTACTTCTTCTCGCAGGTCTTTCAGATTATCCCAGGCATCGGAGTTGAAATCCAGTACATCGGACTGGTATCTCCTTCCCCTGGAAGCATCTTCCAAAGCACCGTATAGGTTCTCCATTGAGAAGATGAGGTCGAACACATTCTTTATCTTCATTGCATCATCCTCTCTAGTGTCACAGCTTTCGCCAAAGCTACTTGCAGCTTCCCAGGTTGCCCTAAGATTTGTTGGTCTCCTCAAAGGGCAGCACCGCCCAACCACGAACGATGCCTATTTTTCTCCTACCATACGGTCCGGAGCGGAAATGGACTCCTTTATCCCCTCGCACTGGCAGAACATCCTTAGAAATCCTGCTGATCCGGCATATGAGGGTAGAGCGGAGCGGAAGCCGATGTTGCTGTTCGAGTTCGAGCGAGGGTTGTTCAAATTCACGTTGAACACGCCAGCATTGGCGCCATTGTTCCAGTTGCCCCCACAGATCGGCAAACGCAGTAGTCCATTCCCAAAGTACAAATCACATTATTTCTTGCCGTAATTTTCTTTCTTCTCTGCCTCTCTCACCGTATTCATCCAGCTCCCGGTCATCTTGCCTATCTGTTCGAGGTAGTCATTGATGACTTCAAAATTCTTGAACGAAAACAGCTTCGTCTGGTACGCCACCTTCACCCAAAATTTGCAGTGCATAATCTCCCGGTCAAGTTCGTCCAGCTGCTTCAGCAGAGACTTCGCATAGTAGCACTTCTTCGTATCCATGCAGTTCTCCGCCATTCGTGCCATGATGCCTTTCAGCCGGGTTGCCATTCCCTCATAGCTTTTCTCCGGTCTCGGAAATTTGTCTATCTGCGGAAATGCGTACTCGATCATATCCTGGATTTTCAGCAGCGTAGGGTCCTTTTTGTCTTCATCTTTCTTCGCCATGATTACCTCCCAAAAAATGCGTCCGCCGGACAGTCCTCGGACTTTCCCTGGACTCTCCATAGGACGCATAGGTCTAAAGGCTCACTACCGTTCGCCTCACAGAATACAGCCGACAGTTTACAGTTCTACATAAGCGGAGCGGAAGCCGACGTTGCTGTGCGAGTACGAGCGAGGGTTGCTCAAACCCACGTAGAACACGCCAGCACCGGCGCCATGGCCCCAGTGGCCCCCACAGAGCGGCAAACGCTCTCCGGAGTTGTTCATCCAATGACCGTCCCCGGCATAATCCCCATTCGGAGTGTCCGGATAAATCAGCAGCACCTTCGCCAACTCCGGAGCCGTTAAGCCGCTTGCCAGTGTCATGTCCTTGTATTCGCAATAACGTCCGGTATCGGCGGCTGTCGTAATGCCGGTAGTCAGCTGAATTTTGCTGGATACCCAATCGTACTTCAGCGTTGCAGCGGTTCCAGGAGTGACAATGGAGCCATCGTTCTTGATTGCCTTCCAGAGAGTTGAGCTTACGGACTGGTCGCACTCGGCTCCGAGGGCAGCGTTGTTGTAAGGAATAATCTGAATTTCTCCTTCCTTCAAACGCATACCGCCTACCCATTCCCATACGTTTCCATTCAAATCCTGGATGCCGAAAATGGTGTGATCATGCCCCCATGTTGCAGGACCGGAACCGGTGAATGTTCTGTCCGTTTTCCGGGAAGCTCCTTCCCCTTCATGCGAGGACTCCTGCCCTTTCTCATGCGTGAAGCTGACATCTCTGCCGTAGTTGTTATTGCCATGCGGCATCGTGCCGTTCTTCCTGGTCCAGAGAGCAATCGCCGCCCATTCTGCCATAGTTCCCAGGTGGAAGCCGGCTCCCTTTGCCTCGCAAGCCTCCCTTGCCTGGTCCCAGTTCACATACACCTTCGGGTCTCTGTGAGCCAGCGAATACGCCCTTCCGTTGATGATTACATTCTGGTACTTAGAGTAGTAGAAGCAATCCTTCTCTACCTGTGCGCCGTTGACCGCAACGCTGAACGCCGGATGAATGTTCTCACTCAATCCGGACACAAGTTCGCTGTTCTTCAGCTTATTGATGGGTACATACACAGAAGGGATGCCGAGGTCATCCAGCAGGACGACATTCTTTCCCCCGGAAATCTCCTTTACTGCCGCTGCAAACTGATCGTAATTTGCCATAATATCTTTACCTCCTTAAATCGCATACAGTTTCAAAGTAACATTTGCCATATTGAACGGAACCGGCTCCTTCGTGGTGATGGTCTCCCGGCTCGTTTCATCTTCCGGATCATAGTCGGGGTTCTCCTCGGTATGCTCGGTATATTCCCTGGCAGGAATTTCAATCTGAGCCGCATACTTCACTCCAAGTCCGGTAGTCACCATGCCATACTTGTCGATGCAGATGTCAATGCAGACATCAAAATCACGCTCCAACTTCTGCACATTCAGCATAAGCTCGTCATCGAACGTGATCTTCGTCTTGCTGACAGAATACGGAATTTTCGTTCCTTCATTTACTTCGATTACATTCATCGTCTGCTTCCTCCTTTTCTTCGGGCTTCATCGTAAGCCTCGTTGGTCTTCTGAGCGATACAGTCTGCCATGTCTCGCTGGTGCGCTGTTGCTCTGTCTGGGTTGATGCCATACTCCCTTAATGCCTCATTCTGCTGACGAACTCTCTCGTCACTTCTGATAATCACACCTACACTCACGCCGCATTACCTCCATGCACATAAAGTTTCAAAGCCACCGAAGCTGCACTTCCGGTGAACTTTACCTTGAAGCCATTGACCTGCTTGTCATAGACAACAATGTCTCCGACATTGACGGTATCTCCCTGGATTTCTGCATCCACGATGTAGTCCAGGGTATCTCTGCGGACTGACAACGCCACCGTCTTCGTGGAATTGTTGGCGTAATAGTCCTGCGTATTGGTGAGCGTGACTGCAATCACCTCGCCGTCAATGTCATCCAGGCGTTTCTGCTGTTTCGATACAACCTCCGCAAGAAACTCTCCTAACAGATTGGAGCCATTGATACCGGTCTCCATGTTGTTGAAGTGCTGTTCATCCTGCGGCGTACCTTCCTGGATGCCAGGAACATCGTCAAGCCACTGCGTAGGCTCGTATGTTCCGGTTCCGTTTCCTCTGATGTACGGCTGCTCTCTGCCATTCATGCTTCTTCACCTTCTTTCTCGTAGATAGGGAACTCGAACTTAGTCAGAACTCCCTGGCTGGATGCCCTCACAACCTCCGTTTCCTGGAAGCCGCACTGCTTTCCGGTCACATCAATGATACGGACTGCCGTAATCGTCTGACTGCCGGATGATGTCCGAGGGAAGCTGACGATAATCTCCACCCGGTTTCCAACGATACGCTTCGTGTTGATTACCGCATCGTGCCAGGTTGAGCCTACCCGGAACTGGAACTTCACCAGTGCCGCCAGCCATTGCTTCCTTCGGTCATTCATAAAATCTGTGGACCAAAAAGACATCTGTTTTCTACCTCCTTATGATTTATTTCCACAAACGCCGGTTCCACACCTCCTGGGCTTCACCGCCGCAATATGGACTACTGGTTCCACGCTGACCGTCTCCGTTGATACGAACAGCGTTTTCTCCTCCGTAGTACCGCTTGTGACAAGCGTACCGGTCAGAGGAGCGTTTACTTTGGAATTGCTGACAATTCTATCAGCTTCTACACTACTGCCTATCATTACGCCCTCTACGGACTGGATAGGGAATGTGCCGGATAACGGCAAATCCGCCGATGCAGTGGTGCTGCTCCCGGCGGCTTCTACGGTGGTTCCCATAACAAATCCATTGACGGACTGTATCGGGTGCGTTCCGGACACCACCTGCCCGGCGAGGATCAGCTCCTCAATCTGGTAATCTGCATTTATTTCAATCTCCACATCATCGGTGATTATCTCTCCTTTGGTGGAGTCGTACAGCTTTCCTCCTACCCGGATTGTTCCGGTCTTCGTCTGCTCGAAGATTTTCCTTATCTCCTCCAGTTCCACTTCCGTCTGCAATAACAGGATTTCTCCCAGGGAGCCGGGGCGTGGATGCTGGCCGCATAGTAACTGATTGCAGAGCGGCACTCCGTACACCGAATACACCCAACGCACAAGCGTTTCAACCGCATACCGTATCAGATACTCAAACTCAATCCGGACACCGGCAGGCTTTACCATCGGAACTTCGCCGAGACGAACCACTTCTCCTCCCGGCTTCAGAAACGGCATTGTCAGAATGATTGTTGCCGGCATATCCGGGTCCTCGATGTAATAAATCGGGGAGACATCCCATAGCAATGCCAGTCCTTCCATGAGGTCATAGTAGGTACACTCATTCGTATTCACCAAATTCTGATAACGCAAAAACTGGCGGTAACGGTCATCAGAGATTACCGGATCGGTAACTCCAATGCCAGCTAACTCGCCAGCCTCTTTCCTTGTGAGCGGTATGATTGTTCCTACATAGTCCAGGTTCTGCCCGACAGCATCATCAATATCTGTCATGGTGTTGAGGTCCTGGAATACCTTATCCAGCTCCTGCATCTGCTTAGAAAATGCTTTTATCAAAACCTCGATATTGTGTTTGCTTTGGAACTGCTGCGGCAAATCCCGGAGCCAAATATCAGCTATCTGCATCGAACGTCACCTCAATTCTCCGTTCATCTATCAGCACCTTCTGCCTTGATGTGACGATGATATTCTCTGCCTTATAATCTCCTTCCTTCGGAATGTATGCCTTGTCGGTCGAATACGCCGTCTTGATTTCGACATAGGTTATTCCGGCAACTGCATTGTAGATGCCTTCGTTAAGCAACTGTGTGAGCAGATTGTTCCCGGCAACCATCTGGCTTCCATCCTCGCATATCGAGGCTGTGGTGAGCGCCGCATAGTTCGTAGGCAACTTTCCACTGTTTCCATGAAGCACGACTTTCAGCCAGGTATACAGATATTCCGGTCTGTTGAAATGCACCGGTATTGTATCGCCATACTTTCCGGGAACATTGACCGTAACACTTCCATGTGTCTGAATACCTCCGGCTTTTCTCCGGAGGATAGCTTCAGCAATCTTGTTATTATCTCCGCCTTCAACGATGATTTCTACGCTATGCGGCGGCAGCCCCCTTTCATCCGTATAGTCTGTGTCATTCTCATAACCGGATGCGGACTCCACATCAGCAACATTATTCAGTAATTCAGCAACAATGCTGTCTATCATCGTGTTGGAGCGAAGCGCTGACTTGGCAATGTACGATTGCCGCAATTCAATGTCTGACTCCTGCAATCTGCCATAGGTAGGCTCCAGTTGATTTGTCACTTCTGTAAATCCGGTGATATTGTTCACCATCTTTGTCACAATCCCATAAGGAAGCGTGATGTGTCCGTACTCCTGCGTAAAGAAATTGGCAATCGTTGTGACACTGCTCGTTGTGAGGTTATCCGACAGCACCAGGGCATTTCCTCTCGACTTCACCGTATCCGTAATTTTCAGAATGTTATCAGAGGCATTGAACTCCACCACATACTCAGCGTTGGTAATCACCGCTTTCAATCCTTCCAGGATGTCTCCTTCAGAGCCATCAGAATTTGAATAGCTGTAATGATTGCCGTTGATCGTCACCGTATACACCGCTTCATTCTCAACAACCGCAACCTTGATGCAGACGGCATTGAAGTTATCCCTGGTAATCTGAAATTCATCGGCAGAATACAATCTAACCTCCGGCATCGTATTCGTGGCAACTATCGCCTCCTCACGAATGTATGCACCGTCATCGCCGGTACAATGCAGAGGATAGCAGGTCCGTTTGTTCGGCATCCTGCGTATGCCGCCGTACTGGACTGCATGATCCAGGTTGACTCCAGTTGCCGTTGCCGGATATTTCGCATAGTAACTGTCCTGGGCTGTCTCCCACAAGTCTGCAATCTGCCCGGCGAATGTCGTAACCAGCGTATCCAGGAATGAAGTTCCGGACAGCCGGGTATCAACTCCAAATCCTTCCGTCAAATCGGAATGTATCTCCTCCAGAATGGTATCCATGCGTTTCAGAACGAAGCCTTGATTTGTCACTCCATAGTCCGACATCTTATCTTCACCTCCTCCTTTATGGTCTCGTAATCTGTCAATGCGACATAATGTATGGCAGCCTCCCTTGTCCTGGCATCATACACAATCCGCACATCTCTTACATCTACTACTTCATCTACTTCAAAAATCTTCTCCCGGACAATGCTCTCGAAGTAGTCTGTATCCGGGTTCTTAACAAGCAGATTTGTCATGTACGGCATACCTTCATCGGTATTCCACCGCCATTCGCCTTCAAACCACAACAGCCGTATCCGTATCTTCTGTGCGACTGAGTTCTCCAGCAGGATGTCTCCTGCCTTAGTGACGAGAAGGTCTCCGCTTCTGTCAAGCAATATATCCATAAGCACCTCCTGCTTCGGCTTTTTCGGTCAAATACCGATGATGCCTTTTTTAGCTTCTGATGGCTTCATTTTAAGGCGTTATCGTTCCAGTGGAAGAAATATTGCCATCTACTTTCAAATCGCCGCTGATGGCTACACCATCGTCTGAGACGGTCATCTTCGTGCCTCCGGACGTAATCACCGCACCAGCATCGGACACCATGACTTCAACGTCTCCGGCTCCGACAATTACTGCGTTATTCTGGCAGGCTTTGGAGATGATGTCTCCTCCGCCTTCAAGCAGACCGGGTATGCACATTGCACTTGTCAAATCAAACCGAAGCGAGCCTTCAGACTCGGCACCGGTCCGCCATTCGTCAAGCTCAACTTCCGATATGACTATCAGACAGCTATCTCCTTTCCCTACCGGGAAGGCAATCCCGACTCCTGCCGTCTGGCAGAATGGGAAGGTGACTGGAACATCCGTTATCTGCGGATAGTCAAGGCTCTTTCCATCTGCTGTCACATACTTGCCGCTTGGCTTTACCGTTGCAGTTCCGCTTCCGGGATCAAATGCAACAATGGTTCCGGGCATCGCTGTGTGGATTTCATCTGTCACCGCTCTTGCGGTTTCCTCAATCTGCTGCGTGAGTTCCTGCATCATGCTCAATCACCTCCCTATGCTTTTGCCAGGTCCTTCATGTTTACGGCAGCCGTTACTGTGCTACCAATTCCAATTACTACCCTGTCACCCTTAACCTGGATGACATCATATACAGAATACCAGCATACAAACGTGCCGCCTGCATACTGGTATCCTTTGGTCTTAGTGCCTTGTTTGAACGTCCGGATCACTTTGACCTTATCGCCTTTCTTGATGTCTCCGCCTTTTTCCGGAGTGGTGCTGGACTTTTTGGCATTGTCCGCCTTCTTATCCAGCTTCGGCTGTGCCTTAATCTCCAGCAACTGAGCGGTGCATACCCAATCCCCTTCCATGTTGTCTCCGTCAATGGTAACTTTATACACCCGGAAATAGCCATTCGCCGTTGAGCTTTGTATCTTCACAACATCGTTGACACCGATTGCTCCGTTGAGGAAATACTCAACTTCCCATCCGGTCTGTGACTCCTCTTTATCTGATGTGGAGCCAATCGTTATTCGCTTCGGTATGCTTATCAGTCCGGTATCGGAGTTCAGCAGGAACCCCCTTGCACTTATCGCCCGTCCAGGCCATGTAATCTGTATCGTTTGGTTCTGAATGGTCCATCTGTGTCCGCAATACTTGGCTATCTTCTGCAATGCGTTCTTTGCCTTTCCGGTATAGCTGAAGCCGTTTGGCATCTTCTTAAATGACAAATCGCCAGCAAATGTGATGGGAAGCCCCATCTTGCTTGCGATTTTCTTATAGACATCTTTGCAATTTACGGAACCATTTATTGAGATGCTGATTGTGGTATCCCTTAATTCCACTCTGCCATCCATCACCTCAATCTCCGTCATCTGGTCTGCGTTTTCCGGAGTTGTGATTACCGATGTGACATTGCCGACAAGAATGAGGGCGTTGTTGTTTCCATATCCTGCCTTCAGTTCGACTATGCAGTCCTTGCCATCCAGTATCTTCAAATTTTCATCAGACAAATTCCATACCTGGACCTTCGCTGTATTGGGGCTTTCCACATCGCACTTCTCAACACTGAACGAAACGTGCAACGTAGTTTCGGTTGCATTATGGATATTCCCTATCATAAAGCCTTTCGACTTCATCTTTCCGCACTTCATGGTGTACGTTCTCAAAAAATTCTCATTCGCCATATCATTCCTCCAATTCTACATTTGGAATGTAAACAAACTCTGCCGTCTGATTATTGAACGCCTGCCTCCCAACTGTATCAGTATCCGAAAGGCATCCGAAGATGCCATCCGGAATATCTGAGTATGTGTAATAGTGCATGATCGGGAAGTTCGGAACAATCCTTGTCATTGCGACAATAGGTTCTTCCTCTGCCGTATACAGTCCAAAACTCCAGTAATCATACTTCTCGTTATATGTGAAGCGGAGCAGATACTCCACACCATCAATCGACAGCGTTGACATACTATCATTCATGTCCGGCACTTTGATGTAAAGCAAATTCTCCACCTCCTATATCAATCCGAGTCCACTGGCTGCACCATAGAGGATAGACTGTCCTTTCTTTGCATTAGAGCTTCCGGAACTTCCACTGCCTTTACTGCTTGACGAACCGCCTCCGCCGCCGGAACCTCCGTTTCCGGAACCGGTACTGGATTTGCTTGACGATGTTGATGTCGAAGCAGTTCCGGCATTGGCTTTTGTCTCTCCACTTTTCAGTACATAAGACGGTATCTTGACCGTCTTCCTTTTGGTTATCCGAACCTTCTGTGCAGATATGGATACCTCCCTTGCATACCCGATGTCATGCGACTTCTTAATGCTGATGCTGGTAATTCCCATATCCTTGTAGATAGCTTCGGTAGTTACAATCTTTGCAAGCTGCTTTTTGAGCCATTTCTGCTCCAGCAGATCGCATATCTTATTTACCCGGTCAGTGGAACTTCCATGCCGGTACAGCCATGTAACCGGCGTATTGCTGATATACAGAGTCATCTGTACGCTGATTGGTTCCAGGATAATCGTATCTGACACTGGAAATCCTTTTTCAACCGGATATGTCGGGATTGTGGCAGACAGGTTTTTCGTCTCGTCAATCAGAGCATCGAACTCAATGCCCCATATACTCACTGGTTTTAACTTCTTTCTCGCCATGTCTGCCTACCCCCTTGAATATGCCAATGCCCTAGCCATCTGAGTTGTCGCATCGGTTGCAGACTTCTTCATGGTCCTGGACACTGCTTTCTGTGCATCCGCTGATCCGCCGCTGTATGTGTTATCAATATTCACATTCTGCGTGACGTTGGATGTCTTATTGTTTACAGTGCTTGTTGTTGCAGTTGCAGGCTGTGCTACCGCTGCCTGCGTTAATGTTGCTATTCCGCTCGCCAGCCCCTTCACTTTATCCAGGACTGTATTTTCGTTGTTGGAGATGCCTTCTGCGAGACCGCTCATAAAGTCCGGCATCCACGACTCATAATCTGTCAATGGTCCTTCGTCCGGAACGGAGAAGTGCAGGAATGACCTTATCTTATCTCCGATGCCTTTTACCGCATCAACAATTCCTTGTACTCCAGACATGATACCGTCCTTCAGTCCGCCTATGAAATCCTTGCCCCATTGTATCGCTTGCCCTGGCAGACCTTTGATAAAGTCTATGGCAGCATTGAAGCCGTTGACTATGGCATCCTTAATACTGGTGACTGTGGTGATGATGCCGTTCAGTATATTGGAAAACGTGCTGCTTACGAAATTGGCTATACTGCTGAAAATGTTGCTGAAAAAATTGTATATCGCCTGCAATACAGAAACCACCGTATTGTATGCGGTGTTGATTGCGTTCGATATTGTACTGGTGATGGTATTCCATACTCCGGTCACAAACGACACAATTCCATTCCATATTCCCTGGAAGAAACTGCTGATTGCTCCCCATATAGCTTCCCATATCGCCTTAATTGCTCCCAATGCCATCTCAAACAGCATTTTTATGGTATCCCATACTGCGGTTATGAAATTCACGATGACATCCCATATACCAACGAACACCTGCTTGATAGCTTCCCAGGCTCCTTGCCAATCACCGGTGAATACCGATGAAATGAAATTCGCCACTCCTTTGATGATTTCCAGGAAGCCGTTCAGAATACCGCCCAAGCTATCCCACAACACTTTGAACCATGACAAAATTCTTTCGCCCCAGTTGTTCCAAAATGTCTGTATCCAGCCAAATACGGTTTCTATCACTGTGGCAATGGCATTAAAAACAGCACTTCCGACTTCATACAGTGCATCCCATATAGCCGACAGTGCATCCAAAATCGCTCCCCATACTTCGAGAAGTTTATCTTTCGTGCTAGTCGTGGAACCATCAATACTGTTCTCTGTGTCTCCGAACAGCGTAGATGCCAACTGCGAGATGAAGGTCCACACTCCTTTGAGGAACGTCTTGATTATTCCCCATGCTCTTTCAAAATTCTGCCGGATGCTCTCACCATGCCGTTCAAAAAATCCTTTGATGGCATCCACCCACATTAGGGCTGCCTGCTTGATGAAATCCCATACGCCGAGCAGAAATTCTTTAACTTTGTTCCAGGCATTGACAATCATCTGCCGGGCATCTTCTGCGCTGATACCGGCTTTCTCAAAAAGAGTTCCGATAACCGAGTCATTCCCCATCATAAAATTGATGAAGTCCTCAATTATCAGTGCCAGGATCACCACAACAGCAATGATTGCCAGTATCTTCAGATTTGCAAGGCTGAATATCTTTGCCAGCTTGCTGACTATTCCAGCCAATCCTCCGACAGCCTTTATCATGCTCACAATCTTTGCAACGCTCATTACGGCAATGAAGGCTCCGGCGGCTATTGCGGCTATCTTCAGTACATTCTCCAAGCCACCGAGCTTATCCACAATGCCTTTCGCAACATCAATGCCCTTTGATATTCCTCTGGATAGTGTCTGGCTCATTCTGTCTATCGCCGGTTGCAGTCGTTTGACAAGGGCATGGAACCTCTCGAAAGAACGTGTGAGAAATCCAGTCTCCCCGGTCATTTCTTGTATGGCTGCGGTTGCCCTTTGCACCAATCCGTTTAATATCTTCAGCACCTGCACTGCCGGTTTGAGGAACGCACTTCCGGCGGCAGCTTTAAGGTCCGTAACAGACTGCTTCAAGTTTCCTAACTGGTTCGTCCATGTGTCGGACTCCCTTGCAGCCTGCCCTAAAGCGCCGGATGCCTTATTTGCTTCCTCTACCATCGACAGCAAAGTGAACTGTTTCTCTGCTTCAGATAAATCTTTGAACGACTTACCGTACAGTTCATTTGCGGCAGCGTTTCGTGTTGTTTCCGTTGCTGACAGACCAAGAGCTGCGTCCTGCTCAAAGTTTCCTTTCAAGAAGGACCGCATTGACTCCGTTACATCTTCGATGGACCGGTCGTAAAACGCCGCCGAGTCCGTTACGGCTTTCATTGCTCTGTCAGCAATTTCAAGAGACTGGGCTTGATCCAGTCCGGTTGTCTTAGAGAAGGCGGCTATCTGTGTGAAGCTGCCCTTCATCCGGTTTACTGCAACACCGGTTTCGTCCGCTATTGCATCCAACTTGCTTGCGGCATCGGTTTCCATTTCACCGAATACCTGCGTGAACTGAGACTTCAAAGCCTCTGCTTCTGCGGCAGTTTCTGCCAATTCACTGAGACCAGCGATGGAAAAGCCAATTCCGATAACACCGAGCAGCTTTGTGGCGAGATTTTTGATGCCTTTGATACTGTTTTCCGCCTGCTTCTCGCTGTTTCTGTCAACCTCGAACCCAAATGCCACCGCTATGTCTCGTATCGTCAAACTTTAAGTCCTCCTTTCCAGTTCGTCAGCTCTCCCCTTTTCTACATCCAATTCCATTTCATACAAGGCGTACAGCTTCAATGCTTCATCCAGGGTATAAACCTCCTGGAGTTCGTACATCGAAGCCATCCTAGCCTTAATCAGAATGTAGCAGCGGAGTTCCAACTCGCTAAATTGTGAGTAGTCGAACTTGCCATATTTTACAAGACTGCTCTCGGCGTCTTGACCTCTGCCAACCCTGCCTTCCCAGATAGGGCGGCGAACTTCTTGAAAAAACCGTTGAAATTCAGCTTGATGACATGGAAGCATAAGACGAACATATCCTGCACATCACCGCAGAAAATCTCATTCGCCAAATCCTCATTCAGCCTTTCCCCTTCTGGTTCTCCGTCTTCATTGGTAAATTCAACTGTGATATGACCGCCGAGGAGCAATTTCTTCATCAGCTTCTCCAGCTTATCGCCGTCAATCGCTGTGCAGTTTGCCATTGCTTCAGCTGCCTTGCCTGCATCCACATCCATGAGGCTTCCGTCATTTACCAGGGGTGCGAGTACACCCAAAAGGGGAGCCAGCACTGAAGCTAACTCCCCGGTGAGGTTCGCAGCCTTAAAAGCCGCAAACGGTGTGATATAAAACTTATTTTCGCCAACAGTTTCCATTGTCGGCTCTACCTGTTTAAGTGCCATGTCTGTTTACCTCCTATTTGAACTGTCCTTTGTTTACTGCAATCTCCCACTCACGATCATTCTGAGTCTTGCCTCTCACGAACGAAGCAGGCTTCGTTACCCACGCCACTTCACCGGAAAACTTCTCTTTTCCGAGAATATCATTGATATTCACCGGGAACGTACCGGAGCCGTCCTTGCGGTCCTTGTCGAACATCTTCTGCAAAAACGCATTGGTTGCGGATGTCTGCTGGACTGACAGCTTCAATGTGTAGATTTCAGCAGGATCAATGCTTCTTACGACTTCGCCGTCAGCACCTACCACATAGCTTGTGCCGTCACTGGCAAAATCAATGGTAATCATGCTGTCTTCAGCGTACCCTACAACGATGTGTCTGCCGAGAGAGCAGGTAACTTTCTTGGGATTGTACGTCTTCATCGCCATCTTCTATTTCCTCCTTCCTTAAAACGTGAGATTTCCATGAATTTCTACGATATGGATAGCTCCTGCAAGCCGGGCTGTGTATCTGCATCCGGTCAGCTTACGAGACTTCCTCTCCGCTTCCGTCAAATCAGATGCCAGCGGAACCGTTACGGTATAGCCAGGGATTTCATTGTCATCCGAGTCATACTCCGTAGGAGCGATGCCGCCAACTGTCTGTCCTTTGGAGAGGGTGGCTTCCATCTGCCCTTCAATCAGCCCGATGCCTCCATCAGTGAACGGAACCTTGCGATTGGTCTTCAATGCGTTGAACACATTGGTCTGCATTTCTGCTTTGAGCCAATCTCTGAAGCGGATGACATCAATCCATTCTCCGGAGAGCATCTTGCCGCCGAAGGTGATATTGCTTCCGGCATACCTGCGGAAAGAATTGATGTTGCTTTCCTCCAGTGACTTCTTTTCATCCGTACTGAGAGCAGACGGAACGATGGTTGCCAGTTCCTTCATGTTCCAGGTTTCCGTTCCGGGATCATACCCAAAGCATTTAGCCATCCATGCCAGGGCAGCATATTCATTCTCAATCGGCTGTTCGTCCGCATCATACCCGTCTGCTTTTCCGGAAAACAATCCGAAGCTACGGTAGAACGAAAAATTCTTTACCGGGCATTTGGTGATGTCACTATACTCGAAGCTAAAAATCTTCTCATTTGCCTCCGTCCACGAAATCGCTCCCTGGATGTCTGCATCATCACCAAACTCTGTGATGTGGATGCCATAGAATGAAACCTCGCCTTTAGCTCTCGCAAGCGTATTCTTGATGTCCTCATAGGTTACGGTTTCAGCACTTTCTGCGGAAGTCTCCTTGCGGATGCAGATATAAATGCTGCTCGGTGCCGGGTTCTGGGAAAAAGCAACGGTAGCTGCAACGTATGCCGCATCCTCCGTTGTAAATCCATAGTCCAGCAATTCATCCGCCTGGGATATTGCAGTGGTCTTGCTCATGGTCTTTTCGCCGGAAGCCTCCGGACCTTTTACCACCAGCAGGATACTGTCAAATGTGGCATCGTTGGATGCCGGATTGGAAATCTCGACATTGCATTTCACAATATCGTCCAATGGGTTATTATTCATCGTCATATCCTCCTTCTGTGATTTCTACTTCTTCGATGGTTTCAGTCTCCGCTTCCGCCATCTCCTTCGTGCCGCCTCCGCTGCTGTTCGGCACAAGCGGCATACCTCCCATTCCATAAGGACCGTCTGCTTCCTGGACGAATGAGACTGTAAACTCTGCCATCGCCCGGTAGCGGTACTTACTGTCATTCTGTAAATTCGTCAAATCCCTCACCGGAGGCATGAGCATTATGTCCATGCCGTATCCGGCTATGATGTCAACGATTTCTTCCGAGTCCAGATAATTTGCGAACTCAGACAAATCAGATACGGCTGTGTTGGCGTAATTTCCAGTAACGCCTTCTCCAACTGTTATGGGCTGACCTTTGGTAAATAGGTTGACCTCCCAGGTTGTTTTCGACTGGTAAACTCTCCTGCCTTCTCCATCACCCACCGGGAATGAGGTTCTTCCTACACCTCCGCATTTAAGGGCGATGTACGGTAATGGCGGTTTCGTGTTAATCTGTTCGGACCATATCACCGTTGCTCCTTTGAAGAACGAGTCTGTCAATTCATAGAGCCTATCCTTAACTTCCGCCAGGTTCATTTTCCGTTCCCCCACTTTCCTCGGCATCATTGAGAGGCTCCTGGTCCAGACATTCAATGAATGTAGCTGTGTAATGCCGCAGCGGAGTGTTCTCGCTGAGTCTGCATGACTTACATTCAAACCACTTATTCTGAAACCATAACCTATCCGCCTTTTGCTGCTTCGCTTCGCTTTCCACAAATATCTCGCTGTCGCAGAATACTTTCAGCTTCTGCACCGACTTAGAACCGTCCGGTGTGGTGATAACTACGTCCTCCAACGTCTGTACGTCCATAGGGAGCGTTAAATCTTCATAAGGTATAGAAGAATACCCCTTCACAAAAACCGGCTCGGAATAACGCCGTAGCGTGTGCGGTCTTTTCAAGAAATTCATCAGTCCCCACTTCCTTTCTTCTGGATGACATAGTTGACCGACTGCCGCATCCTGCCACTGTCAATCAATGGTTTGCTACTGCCTTTCTGCCGTATGGTGGACTCAGCGTTTGGGGCGAAGTCTCCATCAGTGATTTTTTCCTGGATCAAGTCTTTCTGAAAAATTCCTATCTCCTTCAGCACCTGTTCGGCAGATACGCCTCTGATTAAATCTTTCTTCTTTGATTGCAAGAAGGCGTTAATCTTGCTTTCGTTTTCATCTACACTTTTGCGGAGAAACGGACGAGAAGGCATCCGTTCAGTACCAAGTTCATTCCATGCCGCAACATCGCATACATCCGCTCCGTTTTCCTCAGTGGCTTTACCATGCTGGAAGCCGATGCGGACCTCTTTGTCTGCAAGTTCCTTTAGCATCCTCTGAAACTTGATACCGTCTGGAGTTATTCTGTCCGTTGTCCTAGCAGCCATAGCCAGGTCCTTCCCCGGCTGAAATAATCGGAATGACCGCATTTCGCCGCAGCGTAAGAAACTCCAGGCCGTAGACTGTGAGTGCATACTCAGCATCGACCTGGAGGTTCGTCTGTTGGTTCGTGGTATAACTTATTGAGGTTTCTCCCTCGGAATACGAGCCGACCCGGAGACTGTCACCAATTACACCGTTCTCATTGTTCCCATAACCATTCATCTTCAGCTTGTGGGCGGTCAGATATGCCAGTGCTTTCTGATATGACTTTCCAAAGCGTTTCTCTGAAATCTGATCGGAGTACAGTTGCAGGAACGAATTGACTCCATACTTAGTGACCTTTCCGGTGTCGGCATCAACAATATCATCGTCCGGCATATCGGCAAACTCGGTTGCCACCAGGCGAAAAATTGCGAGTGCATCCATGCCGTTCACCTTCCTTACTTCTTCAGTGCAGCCTTCACCTTTTTCAGCACATCAGCCTGGTCCTTGCACTCAGCAGGATTGATGCCGAGTTCATTCGCCAGCTTTCCGAGGTCCTCCTCGCTGATGCCTTCCAGCGATGCAAGGCGAGACTGGCGAAGTGCTTCTGCCTCCTCCGCCGCCTTCTTTTCGGCAGCCGCTTTATCGGCAGCTGCCTTCTCCTCTGCTTTCTGAACCGCCTTCGGCTTTCCGGTAATCTTTGCGAACCCCTGCTTCCGGTAAACTTCCAGGATCGGGCTGGTCTCATACGCCTCCGGGATTTCCTTTGTCTCCCCAGGCAGTACGCTCACCTCGCCAATTCCGATAATCTTTCCACTTGAAGTATTCTCGATCTTCATAGCCATGTTCCTCCTTTTCTTAGACACCTACTGCCAGCAATGCAGACAGAGGATAATACAATACGATACCAGCCACACGCTCCTCGCAAGGAACAATGACCTCCAGGTTGCGGTTCTGCAACGGATACTGATAGAACGCCATCGGGATTTCCAGGCTGAACTTATCGGCACTGTTGGTATAGAGCATCGCCACATCAACGCCGTAGGGATTGGTGGCTTTATTCTCGGCAGATAACTCCGGAGCCGTAATGATGTTCTTCAGATATGGAGCGTTCTCCAGCAGGAACCTTTTCACCGTATAGCCGGTATTCGGGATCTGTCTTGTGCTGATGTCAATGAACACCGCCGGCGGAAGTGCCAGGGTGTCCGCCCTCTCAACATCCTGGGTGATGCGAGACTGGTATGCGAACATTCCGTTGATGTCTGCCAAAATCTCGGCAGCACTCTTGTCTTTCCAGGAAGTCTTGGTTTCAACCGTAGCGAGGGTGTAAAGCGGAATATTGTTGTCGCTGGAAAGCATACCCATGAGCTTATGCTCCTTGTCACCAGCAAAAGCAATCTCATTGGTCTTGCGGTCAATAGCATACCTTGCCGCTTCCGCTTTCCGGGTATCCAGGCTCTTTCCTGCCATGCGGCTCGCTCTCATTTCCTGGATGGAGTAACCGTAGCTGTCACCGATTGACTTAACATAGGCGGTGGTAGGGCTGCCCTTCACATCCGCTCTCGGAAGGTCAGTTGCATAGTTGCTGATGATTGCAGCCATGCCGGTTTTCTCATAGCTGTAATAGGTCATCGTCTCTGCTCCTTCCGGAACTTCATGCGTGATCGGGAAGTTGTTCAGAGCGGTGAACTCCGGATAAATCTTGTCATAGGACTTGGACTTGATGTAGTCCAGCTCCCTTGCGAAGAAAATAGAAGCGTCCTCGGCACTGTCGAAACGCATCTGCTTATTTCCTGCCAGGGTAGGTGCGATGTTGGATGCCATCAATGCTGCATAGTCCGCCTGGTCGTATCCAGTGGAAGGCATCTCCGGATTGTACTGATTTTTCATTGTCATTCTCCTCCTTCTTACATATTGATCTCGATAACGGCGATGCCATCATCGGAAGCGTTGCCAAATTTGGCGCCGATGTCAACGGTTGCTCCATGAAGCTGTTTGCTGACTACATAATCGCCGACAGCCGGCACATATCCATCCAGCGCCGGAGTCACTCCGGACACCTTGATCTGTGTTGCGGTAGGAGTTGCAGTATCTGCAACAACTTCCTTCGCACCAGCATCGCCGGACTCCACCTTGACGTATGCAGAATATGCAGCAGACTGATCTGTAAAGCATCCGGCATCATCGCCATCCACCACAACGTAGGCTTTCGCCTTATATGTGGGCGCTGCTTCCTTAGAGGTCCTGCCCCAAATTCTGCCCTTGCGGAGAATACCGACCGAAGCGTTGTTGGGTACAATGACCTTGCCTTTCATGTCCTGCTCAGTATTTGCTGCATGAAGAACAATACCCTCAATCTGGTCTGCGGTTGCCCCGGTTACAGGAACCTTCACGCCGGTTCCTTTGGAAGTACCGATCATTGCCGCCATGCCATATTTCAGAACGCCGTCTGCTTCCTCATTCTTGCGAGTGATAACCTCGTCATAGGCGATGTCTACCTTGCCACCTGCCACACCTTTCGGAGTGCTATAACCATAATCTAACTGTGCTGCCATTACTCATTACCTCCTTCTCTCTCAATCATTCTCTGTCTTGCAGCCGCCGCATTGCTCCCGGTCTGACCGTCTGCTCTCTGCTGTGGTGCAGGAGTAGAGGACATCTGCTGCTTCTGATATGCAACGTCCTTACGCTTGTTTGCTGCGTTTACTGCCAGGTCGTAAGCGGCATCGACATAAACTTTACTCTTACCATCGAGCCGCATTTCCGGGAACACCTTCTTGACAATGGCTTTCTTGCCTTCGATGATGGACTTATCCTCCAGTCCGTCCAGATGGAGTTTGTCTCCCATGCGGCAAATGCTTAACCTCTGGCGGAAAATCTCGTCAGCAGAGTCATTGTTCATGGAGCCGGACTTATCATCGGAGCAGTCTGCATTGTCCTCGGCATCGGTACATTCTCCATCTGCGGAGTCAGCACCAGAAGCACCGTCTGCGGCATCCGTTCCAGTGCTGTCATGTGCTTCACCGCCGCCTGCACTGGACTTCAGTTCAGCCAGGAACTCCTCCAACACGCCGATCAGCTTTCCTACGCCTCCATCTTCCTTTTTCTCCTCCTGCATCGGAGCTTCTCCCATAGCCGAAGGCTCCCCGGCAGGTGCTGCAACCGGTTCCTCAATGCCTGCACCGTCCTTTTCTTCCGGAATTGCTTCCGAACCAGTGCCGCCTTCTCCAGCAGGAGCAGGTGCTGCTTCCTCTGCCGGCTTTGCCCCGGCTTTATACTGATTGATTGCTTCGACCAGTTCTTCCGGAGTCATGGCAACACTATCTTTCCTTGTGGTGTTTCCATCCATTTTTCTGTTACCTCCTTTTGATTTTTTATCATCCAACTCGACTTTCTTCCCATCGAGATTAAGATGCGCTTGTTCCCCGGCTCTTGCACTTTCTACAATCGCCAGGTGGTTGATGCGAATATTCGTCTGAATGGCATCATACGGTTCGCCATTCCATTCGCCAGGTTCTTCTATGAGGTCCAAATTATATCCGAGACTCAGTTCTCGGTACGGTGTCTTCTTTACCTTGTCGATGTCATGGATGACAACCTTGCATCTGACATCCGAACCGTCCTGGAACCCTTCGCTTAGAATTGTTCCGACAATCTCTTTCATTACATTGTCTTTGTCGATTGAGCCTGCTTCGTGAGTGATGATTACCGGCTTCCCGGCATACGAAGCAAGAGATTTCTTATCGAAAACGTGTTCTGGAAGCCTCAGTTCCCTCCTTACTCCGCCATCCGGCAATCCGTATTCAAAGATGCCGGTCGATGTGACAATAGGCGTATCATGCAAAAATCCCTGCTCGTCAAAACTGGTGTTGCCGATAGGGATGCTGTCAATTCTTGTTACTCTTTTCAGTTTTGGTTTGTCTCTTATCTCCATTGGTCCTCTCCTTCCTTTTTCGCTTTTCATGCTTGGCTACATGGGCGATTGCTACCTCGGCGGTCCTGTCCGGGTATCCTTCCTTATTGCTCATTCTCCTCGCCTTCTCCCTCACCCATAGAAGAAGCAGACAATGCACCAGTTGACATCATCTTGGTGAGTTCGATAGTCAAATTCTGAATATGCTCCACTTCATCAAGCCGGATCAAAGCAAGTGCCTGGACCGTTGCATCCATACCTTCGACTGCTGATGTAGAGGAAATCTTGTCTGTGTAGCTGATAACTGCCTCTGCCTCCTCTTTTAAGGCGTTGCAGATATTTTTTATTACTTCATCCATTTACTTAGCCTCCATTCCTTTTTATGGTTATCTGAGCCGGTTCATCATCGGCTACTGGCAGATTGATATTGCGATTGAACACCGGTCTCCCGATGCAACGACACTGAAAATCTTGACCTGGGTGGCATTTCCTTCCGTCTGAATTTTCCGGAGGATCATCCCAGGAGAACTTTTTCCCATTCAGCTCCCGGTGGCTTCTCCTTACCCTTTCATCACCGGTGGTAGACCAAACATACTCCGTAATTCCGGCATCCTGCTGTTGAGTCTTCTGTATCTGGCCGTTCAGTTTTGCCGTCTGGTCCCTCGCAATCAATTCCGCCCGGCGGCGGCTTATGCCGTATGCTCTCTGTATCTCCTTTACCATTCGGGTTGTGGTCTTGCCATTGGTAAAGCCGTCATATACGATGTCCTTCATTTTTTCCAGGGTGTCTTCCGGTATGGAGGAAATCAGTCCGACATTCTCCTCTACCCATTTCTTCAGCTGCTCGACATAAAAATCCCCCAGGTAATAGTCCTCTCGGATGTCGATACCCAGGGTAGCTTTGATTGCTTTCTTCCATTCTTTGACCGTCAGCTTACGGGTGAGGTGTGCCAGGGACTCCAACTTCCGCCGAAGACCAAAGCCAATCGTCTTTGCAATGACATTGTTCTTTATCGTGGTGAATATCTGAGAAACGGCAAGCATCAAATCCGTTGCTGAGTCATTCCTTCGGTTCTCCCGGACTTCTGCATCCCGGTTCTCCTTGTAAATCTCCTTCAGCTTCGGCAGTTGCTCCTCCAGTTCAGTCTTCAGTATTGCCATGTATGCGTTTGTGGTCCGGACGTATTCCCTTTCAGCAGATGCCGGTATCTGAGGATCATACTTACTGTTCAATGTGTCGTGACCGTAGAATTTTCTTCCGACTTTCTGCATGAGCAGCCGGTTCATCTGCACTTCATCCATATCTTCTACCACCTCCTTCAAAACAAAAACAGCCTATGTGGATGACATAGACTGTTCGTAGTCTCTATTCTGTTTTCTATCCTTCCTATGCCGGGAGCGGAACTGCTTCTGTACGGAATGTACTCTGCATCAATTCCTGGAGCTTTGCATATCCTCCTGCTATGTTGATGAACTGCGTCTTCTTCGGCTCCATGATTTCCAGATACATCATGCAAGCCGCCTGGTTCAGTTTGTAGAACGTGACTTCCTTATTCTGCGAGTTCTTCCCGGATGCCTTCTTGAACATCGCCTTGCTGTCTTCATCCAGGAGAGGCATGATCCTTTCCTCAATCCGCTTAATCACCTTATGGTTCGGAGTCTGAAACAATTCTGCAATCTGCAACGATGTGATGAAGCATTTCATCTTTGAGCCTTCATTTGAACCGCTTGTAGCCTCATGCCGGCTTTCCCTGGCTTCATCGGTAGTATTTTGTGTGTCATCTGATAAATTCGGCTCCTGGGCTAATAACAAATTCATCGCCATCTTGAAGCCTGCGATGAAACCATCTTCCTCGAACTCGACCGCCACATCTGTCATTTTGGTGTACGCCTCAATCTTCTTCAGCATATCGCCTTCAATGTGCCGGCTACAAAAATCATCGAACACTTCCGCACACCGAACAGCTTCGGCGGAGTGCCTTTCCTTATCCTGGCAGCTTTCGATATACTGGAAGAACAGCTGCTGGATTGCTTTGTCATTGAATTTCAGTGCATTATCCATATCACTCCACCTCCACATCGAAACCAATCGCCTTCAGTTCCTCATTCTCAAATCCATTTGCCCGGAGCAGCCTTTCGGCTGTCTGTGCATCTACAAATTCAAGGAGCAGGCTGCTCAAAACATCTGCCATTTTCTCCAACTGCTCTCTGCTCAATTCGCCCATAGTCCAAAACCTCCTATCTGAAATCTTCTGTGTTTTTTGTATCGCGCGGCGAACTATAACAGCACCACCACCGTTGTCAATAGTTTTACTGAAAAAATTACGTTACTGTATGTAGCCGCTCATTGTTTCAGCAAGCATCCGGAGACTTTCCTCGAACGGTGGAAACAAAAGCTGGCTTTGCAGTTCCTCCAAGGTCATCCACCTCGCATTGAGCATTTCATCACCATCTGCTTCGGGAGTTCCGGAGAACTGATCCGTCCAGTACACCATAGAAGGCAGATATGAACCAGTGCCGCCTTTGTATTCGCCTAACGGTTGTAGGTTGAGGGGAACAATATTGAACTCCTCCATCGCCTCCCTCACCGCCGTATCTTCGGGTTCTTCTCCTTCTTCTATATGACCTCCGGGTCCACACACGCCTTCGTTATTTCTCCTGGAAGCACATAAAATCTTGCCGTCTTTGATGATTATAACTGCGGCTGCCGGATAATCTGCTCCATCGCCATTTTCAGAAACACCTTCCACGATGATTGTTTCAGCACCGCCTCCGGCATCTCCTTCGGTATCTTTGATGACTACCTTCTCGCCGGTCCTTAACTGGCTTCCAGGCATATCAATCTCAATGGCATCATCTTCATCATTGGTCTGTCCGAGAATTTCAATCGGTTCTCCGACCGTTGCCTTTTCGCCAACATCAAACGTATCTTCCGGAAGGTTGAGTTCTTCCTCTGACAAAACCTCCTCGATTTCAAAATCCCCTTCCGATGCCAGCGATTTCCTCACTTCTGAAGGGTCCAGGACATTGCTATCCATGTAAATCTGCGATGTCTGAGCCTTCGTATACTCCGTATCAGCCTTTGTCTTATCGACATTGGCTTTTTCTGTATCAGACAAGGACCAAAGGGCAGCAAACTTGACTTTGTACTTCGGCTCCTCCGGTATCTTTCCTTCCAGCCTCCCTTGGCGTAATATCAAATCAATGACTGTCCTGGAGTTCTTCTTCATGTTCTGCTTCTGAATGTTCTCCACCATGTTGTAGTAGTTCTCCATGTCATTCTCGCCGGTGGCGTTCATTCCTGCCGGAGACCGCCCAAACAAAATCGTCTGCGGAATTTCTGTTACTGCTGACAGCATATTGCAGGTGGAGTCTAGGACATCCTTAACTCCTGCCATTGAGAAGGTCTTGAAATCATAATCTTCACCATCACTGTCAATGGCTATGGAGTTCAAAATGCTCCTCGCCATATCAATGACCTGGAGCCTCTGCAATACCTTGTCTTCACCTTCATCCGTACCAAGCATATTCGCCAGGTTCTTCATCTTGTAGATTGCCTGCACACACCTTTCAAGCAGCTTAGTTCCGTTTTCATGGGAAGTGATGCACTCCCTCAATGCTCGCTTAATCTTGACATATTCCGGGATGCCCCAATACCGATAGATTGCATTGGTGGTCTGCTCTGGAAGTCTGCCGTTTCTGAATACCAGGCATCTGCTTCGGTGTACGATGAAGTATCCATAGATGCTGAACACCTGGTAATATTCCGGTTCTGCGAACGGACGGTCACTGTCAATCGTATCAAGGAAATGGAAATGATACATCGAGGTGTAGTCCGGCTGGACTATCGCCCTTTCAAACACCCGGAGTTCTTCGATTGTCCGGACATTCTTCCAATCGAGAGGTTCCTCCAATCCTCTGCCGTCATCAACAAGCATTACAATTATGGAGCCGCCGTAGAGCCTCGCCCACTTCTCAGCCGTAGCAAACTTCGACTCGAAATCCAGGTCATCCATTCTGTCATCAACATATTCAGTAACATCTTCATCACCGAAATCTATGTCAAATCCATGCTTTACTGCTTCCTCTGATGGGCGATCAATAATCTTCGTGAACAGACCGTTTCCTTCATACAGCCGTATGAGTTCCATGTCATTCGTGATAATCTCCTGGTTGTACTGGTACGATGTGGAGCTGTCCTGTGCGGTTCCGTATTTGTTCAGCAGGTTGCTATAACCATCCTGCCGGAACTTTTCCTGGGTGCCTTCGATGATTGCGGCTCCCCTTTGCAGTTTCAACTGCCGATCCAGCATAGCTTTCTGCTGTTCATTCATTTCTTACGCTACCTCCTTCCTTATAGCAAATTGTCAATGTTGAAGCCCATGCCAAGCGTTATCTCGTTGAAGGCTGAACTGCTGGCATCCACCATATCTTTCCACTTGCTGTCCGGGAATGACTCCAACTGATTGAGATATGCTTCATTCCATTCGCCGGCAACCAAATCGAACATTCCATGCTGCCATTGTGCCGCCATAGGCTCCGCCCTGGTTGCTTTATCACCAGACTCCGGTATCATGTGAACATCAAATCCGGCAAGCATCTCCATGTAGGAAGCCTTCTGGTCTTTTCCAGCCTGCCCTGGGTCCTGCGGCAATCTTTGCCTGCACCAAGCATACTTTGCATGATCCATCTTAGCTGTCACCAATACGGTGCTTCGTACATCACCAGCTTTCAACTGGCGATTGATAACGTCAATGATGACAAATCTGCCATTCTCCCTTCTGCCCATGAGGACACCGGCAGTAAATGCAGCTTCGTCATCTTCATCCTTATCTGTGGCAGCCAAATCCCAGCCTCGGCATACAGCAACCAAATCCTTCGGTACTTCTGTAAGGATTTCTCCTACCTGGCTTCGTTTGAAGAAGGAACCGGCAGCTGCCTTAATCTTCCAGTTACCTCTCAGCAACCGTTCCATGTCAACTTCCGTCATCGCCTTCAAGTTCGCCAAATATCCAGGGTCGCTTTCCATCAGTATCTTATTGTCTTCCAGGCGGCTTGCAATGAACGTAACACTTTTGCAGTCCTCCACATTGACTTCATACTTTTTCGCCAACTCCTCCGGGGTATCTCCCCAATAGATGATGTCATTCAGCACAACCATCCATCGTATCTGTCCGGATCGCTCCGGTATTGCATATCCGGTTTCCTGGTCTATCCACCAACTGATAAATTCTGCCACCCATGAGTCTGAGTCCGGGTTGCAGGTTGCTCTCACATACGGTCGTATGCCGCAAGTAGTTCTGTTTCGGGATAGCATATACAGAAACTGGTGCTTCGTGAAGTGTGTCAATTCATCGAAGCCGATATAGGCAATCTCTGTACCTTGCCATGATTTGAGGTCTTCATCTCTTTCGATGTGGGCGAAACTCAGCTTCGCACCGCCGTCAAACCTCCAGTGCAACTTCGGTGACTTCCTGGAGTGTGCATCCGGAACTTGATTGAATATCTTCTGACTGGCATCCCATAAGCCACCCTCTGCCGTTATCTGATTGTAATTGTGACGGAAAATAACAGCGCCAAAACTCTTAACATCTTTGTGCCGGAGAGCCTCCAACAGCAATGCGTATGTCTTTCCTCCACCGGCGGCGCCACCATATATGATGATGTCCGCTGACGATGCCATGAACTGCGTCTGTGGTCCAGCCTGGGGTGCAAGCTGGAAGGCATCCTTCTTATCCCTTCCGTTGTTCGGCAGATTGATTGTCGGGTATGCAAGCTCAACAATCTCGCTTTCTTCTTCCGGTATGAGTCCAAATCTATTCAAATCTCCGGTCAATTCTCCAATCAGCCGGATGGCGGATGTGTCACCTTCGACTAAAGCCTTCTGCATGAGCCGGACAACGACCGCCGTTTGATAATTCTGATCTCCCTTTTGGATACCGAAGGCTTCCAGGTTCTTCTTGTTGTTGTCTCCAACCACCTCCATTGACATGAGAGCTTTTGCAGTTTCACGCATGGATTTTTTTGCCCTTCGGACTTCTCCGGATTTAATGCCGCCATTCCTGCCCCTCGCCTTTGCTTCCTCTTTGGTTCGTACCGGCTTTAAGTCCTTCTGTGCCACATCTGCCTCACCACCTTTCCGTAGGCACGAAAAAGGAACCCGTTGTAGCCTTGTGCAGCCTTTTTCCGAGTTCCCTTGATGGATTTGTTACCTATTCAGTTTATGGGCTTCTACGCCCCATACAGACAGCTTACTACTTCCTTCCCCTTCGCTATCGCTCCGGGTATGTCTGTGCCTATCTGCTTATAGAACTCCGGATGTACCATGCACTCATACGCCCTTGCCATCGCATCCCTCTGTGCCTTCGTAACATTTATCCGGAAGTCCTTTGCTATCCGGAGAGCCTTCTTCCACTCCCCGGATTTTACTGCCTCCCTTACTATGTCTGACTGCTTTACCAGCTTTCCATCTCTTACTACCATACCGACACCTCCTATATTCTGAACAGATCAACATGGGAATTGCAGAATGTAGCGGTCTCTCCATTTCCCAGGTCCAATACCAGGTACTCGTTGTATTCATCCCGGCTGTTTTCATCAGTTTCCAATCCGATTTCAGTAGCCCGGTCCCCGGTCACTACTTCAAATCCTTCAATCTGATATTCAACCTCTGCTACCTTCTTGCTTCCCTTGTTATACTTAACTCCGTCATATACTTTAACCTTAACCTTCATAAGTGCTACCGCCTTTCCTCTGTTATTTATCGTACTCGTAACGTAGCACCTGCGTTTTTGGTGTCAATAGGTTTTTCAGAAAAAATACTGATTTTTTACGCCACTCCAATGCTATACTCTACATTAACAGTGGCAGGCAGCTGTGCCATAACGCCGTCAATCTCCTCCTGAGCCTTCTCGTATGCTTCCGCCTCCGTTTTCCCTTCTTTGGTGAAGGTTCCGCAGGCAACACCATTTACCATCAGTTCAAATTCATATTCATTCATGCAATGTCCTCCTCATGCGTTGTAGTCCGGTTCAAGCTTCCTTCCCTTCTTGAACTGCTGGAAGTCCGCCCACTCCTTATTCCCTACCTTGCCCTGGCTCCTCGCCCATGTGTAGTAGTTCTCCCATGAGCAGTCATCAAACAGAGACATCTGCTTCGGTTCCAGTGCCGCCTGCTCCTCGATTGTCATATCAAGGTCTGTCTTGCCATTCCTTTTCCCGGTGAGGGTATGAACATCGAACACCCAATCCGGTATCCCTTCCACTCCCAGGTGACATTTCGTGATGTCGATATGTTCAATCTCGCTTTCATCCAGGATACGGTCCGGCAACATGAAATTACAGGCTACATAGCAGGCATCCCGGTTCTTTCTCGCCTGGCATAACAGCGTGATCGCCTTCGCCGCAAACAGAGGGTCCTTATCATATCCCTTCCTGCCTTTGTTGCAGAAATCATCTGCCAGCTTCAGAGCGATTACTTCCTTCGTCATAATGCCGTAGCAGTCCTCCGCCGATACCACCACCAGCCGCTTCCACATATAGGTGTGGAAATTGCCGAACAGTTCATAGGCGGCATATCCTGCCAGGTTCGGATTGTTCCTCCGGATCGCCTTCTGCATCATTGATGCCATGTCATACATATTATGACCGTTCTTAGTTACTAAATCGTAAGCCATAACGCCAACCTCCTATTTTTTTATCGTAACCGCATCGTAGCACCTGCACCACCGTTGTCAAATGGAAATTGGCTGGAATTACTGATTTTACCGGGGAACATTTATCTGAGGCTTGTTATTCTTGTAATTGTACTTGAAATACTTTCCCCACTTCCGCTTCATGTTCTCGATGCTGTCTATCTGATCCTGCCGTAGTTTGGAGCTGTCTCCACCGGCATTGACATCCTGGTAATCTTTGCAGATGATGTACCGGGGCTTCAGAATGATGCGATTGTGCAGCAACTCCTGCAATACCAGGTCCAGGTCATAATTGTACTTGCAGTTTTCATCCGGGCGAGCCTTCAGCACTTTCTTATACACCCATTTCAAAGAGCCGGACGTTCCCTTAAATGCAAATTCACCGTCATACCCATAAGGGATGCCGGTAGCATCTATGCAGGCATATCCTACATTCAGATCAACCATCATCTGCGCGATGCGTTCAATCTCCGCCATGATGGTCTCCTTATCCTTATTCAGCCGGGTGGTGTCATCCATGCGGTACATCACATCCTCAATATCATCGTCTGCAATGAATACGATGTCTTCCGGTGCATGATCCACTATCCACCAGTACGTCCGGATGGCATTGTTGACCTCCTCGTCCGGAGCAGCCCATACATTCTCCACTCCTGCCTTGCGGTACAAATCCGCTTCGCTCGCCCTCACCACATAGGTACACCGTTCCAGCAAATCCTGGGTGAGTATCTTATTGTGACGGTGATAGCTTTGGACGTATATGCCTAATGTCAGTTCTTCATCTGCCATCTGCCATCACCTCCTCCATCCTTCTGAAGTGGCTGCCTATGTCATGCCCTTCATTCATTGCGTAGTCCAGGATTGACATATACGGTCGGAACTCTCCCCACAACTGCCGGTACTCCAGCGGCTCCCATTCCTGGTACACCAGCTTGATGCCAGCCTCCTTGAAGTGTTCTTCCTCCTGGTAATTCCTTCCGCCGGTCCCAGACAGGTAGGCATCGGCTCCAAGGCGTTTGCATATCTCAATCACCCTGGCTTCTGATCTGCTTTCCAGCTTCCAATCCGATGCGTAATAGACTTTCTTATCATGCCATCCGAACCACAGTAGGAAGAAATTCATCAGTGCAATGTTCAGCTGTGCCAAATTATCATAGCACTCACTGACAATTCCTTCATAAGCAGGAAAAAGCTCCGGGAAATACGGAGCCTTCTTGTAATTCATCTCTACTGTCTTTATATGCTTATGCTGCCAGCCGAGACCGTCCTTTGGAACTACCTCCCGAAGTGTCTGCCCGAACTCCTTATGCAGTGGAACTTTCAGCCGGCACTCGCCTTGCGGTGTCTTGATCCGGTTCCATTCAAACACATAGCCGTTGCTATACTGTGCATCATCCAGGAATACGAAGGCATCAGCCTTCCATATCTTGTGAAACACTCCCAGGTATGGCAGATAGCATGGCTGATGAATTGTAACCATCATGCCCTACACCCCCAATCCAAACACCAGCTGGAAGGACTCCGCCGCCATCAAACCAGACTGGCTTCCTCTCAGCACCGCCATAGCATTGATGACTTCCCTGGAACGTGGGTGAGGTGCTTTCCGGATGACATCCTTATAGACACCTACCGCCTTAACCTTCTCAGCCAAATCTTCCTCGCTTACGCCGACAAACACATTCGGAACAAAAACTCCATTGGCCGTACTTACATTCCAGTCCGTAGAGGACGGAACCTCCATATACATAATCTTCCGGATTGGCTGGATATTCGCAATCTGCCTCATAGGGAGCTTCGATGCTTCCATGCAGCACTCCGATGTGATGCCATGATCCACATGAACATCCGCCGGGTGGTGAGTAATCAGAACATCCGGCTGGCAGTCTCTAATCGCCGCCTCGATGAACCGGACAATGGCATGATGGTCTTCATCCTTGAACCTCATGCACCCGAAATCTCCGACATAGGACTTCTTCACTCCCAGGATGGCGTGGCTGGATGCAATGCCGTCCTCCAGGTTATCATCCCTGGTAGGACTCCAATGACTGAGCAGGCAGACATAGACTTCATCGCCGTTTCCAGCTGCCTTGTGCATCATCGCACCGGCTCCCAGGACTTCATCATCCGGATGTGCCGCAACTATCAAATACCTCATTCCTGCTCCTCCTTTCCATTTTCACCATCTTTTTCATCATCTTCGGAAGGTTGGTTTGCTTCCGGCGGTTTCTCGACTATCTGTGCCTTCATCTGATCGTACCAGATTGCCCTTGCCTTTATCTTCCGCTTTTTGGTGATAGCAACCTTCCTGCCTTCGATACCGAGTTTCCTTATCAAATCGTTATAGTCAATCTCACTCTTACAGACTATCATCACATAGTTGTACTTCTCGTACCGGATCAGTTCCATGTCCTCAATCTTCCGTTCTTCCGGATTTTCATTGTTGAGGTCAATTCCCAAATCCAGGTTGAGGTCCGCAGTCCAGTCAGCCAACAGTTCCAAATCCCATTCGCCGGCATGGGTGTTATCCATGATGTTGATTGAGCGAAGTTCTGCCTCCGAATATCCTATCAGTTTCTTAACATCGACTTCGATGTCCGGATCACGCCTCGCAAGTATGATG
Organism: Lachnospiraceae bacterium JLR.KK008; assembly: GCA_037015955.1. Lineage (NCBI taxonomy): Bacteria > Bacillati > Bacillota > Clostridia > Lachnospirales > Lachnospiraceae > Lachnospiraceae bacterium JLR.KK008. The sequence continues at coordinate 1,518,183 of CP143548.1, read as the reverse complement.
GACCTCTGGTTTCCAGCAATCACATTATTGTGTTCGTCAACAACAAAAACGCCGAAGTCACCGAACAAATCCATCGACCGTTCAAGCTCCTCAGCTTTCTTCTTTGAAATCTTCCTGGGATTTCCAAAATTGTGTTTCAGATCACCGACACGCATCTTACACACTTCTATTCTTTTCATGGTTTATCGCACTCTCCTTTTATGCTATAATTCTTCCCAAAGGAGGAAAGACAATAATGAACAATACATACCCTGGTCCTTTAAGGACCGCAAACTACTCCGGCTCCTATCAGAGGAAGCTGACCGGGCTGGAGCATCTTGTGGATGGCGGTAAAGTCCTGCCGTTCCACATTGCCGAGTTTTGGCAGTGGGCTTATTCCGATATGCTCCGCAACACAAACAGAGGGGTGCTTGCGGAGTTCGTTGTAAAAGCTGCCCTGGAACTAGGGGGAATTTACACCAACACCGACATCCGTTCCAACTTTGAGCCTTACGACCTCGTAGGACCAAATATCGAACAAGCGTTTACCCCCCCCCCCGAAAAATTGGAAGTTTCCAACTCTACTGAATTTCTGCCATGCCGCATAGAAGTGAAATCGGCTGCCTACGTCCAGGCATGGGAACCGCATCCTGGAACTACGCCTAGAATTTCTTTCAGCATAGCACCGGCAAAAGTGCCAGACGAAATCGGCGATTACCGTCCGGATGCAGAACGCCAGCGCAATTCCGACATATACGTTTTCGCTATCTATACAGCGACTACAAAAGAACAGAACATTTTCGACATGAGCCTTTGGAAATTCTATGTCATCAAAACATCTGTCCTTAATGAAAAGTGCGGTGAGCAGAAAACAATCTCTCTCACCAAACTGGAGACTTTGGGGTCTCCGGAGCTGTCATTCAATGAACTCTGTCCGGCAATACTGAGTGCTTGCGAGGACATTTCTTCCGACAGCAAAAAAGACCGTCCTCAATGAGACAGTCCTGCTCGTTAATTGGTACACCGCACAGCAAAACGCCCAGGGAGGTTATCCTTGGGCGTTCTTTCATGCACTTTTGGGAAGAAAAACTACATGGCTCTGTGTCGGTGGTGACATTATGGGTTGTTGGCTGTTTATCATATTACAACTTTCCCATTCGCAGGTAAAGTGCAACTTTTTCGCACGATGCCTTCACTTGCCTCTGTTTTTCTTTGAACGCTCCCTTTTTGCCTTGATTTCACGCTTTCTCAGTTCTACCATCTTAGCCCCATCAACTCCAAAAAACAGGACTGCCAGGTCATCATACGCTCTCTCTAAAGTGCGGTACACATTGCTTTTATCAATGCTCTCCACATCGGCAACTTCATCTGCTGTCAGAGACTCCTCCCGGAGATACATCATTTCAACTATGCGGTATCTTCGGGCTACATCCTGCTCCTTAGACTTCTCGCACTCCTTTTGGTAATTCTCCAGCTGAACATCGACATGGTTCATCAGCATCCCGGTAATTATCCGGTTCCGGTTTGTACTTGTGAGATCAAACTCATTCATACGGATTTTTCCGAGCATATTATCAAAAATCTCCGCAAGCGTGGCATCAGTGACGGTATTTGCATCGTACACTGAGGTATCCTTCATCCGCTTCAGCCGCTTGTAATGGATAATGAGCAGCTTTGCACTGTACCGGCATTTCTCGGCTTGCTGCTGTATCTGCTCCTCCTGCTCCCTCTTGTATGTACTGATTGCTTTTTCAGCGGCAACCTCGGCAATCATTGCCAGTTCACTCTCCGTTACCACATATTTCTTCACATTACTTCCCATCTGTGCATTACCTCCTTGACATTCTCTTAATAACCTCCTATAATAGGAGTTGCAAACGTATTAGAGAACGAAGGCTGTGCTGCATAGGCGGCATGGTCTTTTTCTTTTGCCCTATCCCTTGAAGTCTCTACAACAACCGCCGTAGGTTTCCTCAATGTGAACCAGCAGCTTCTGTAATATCTGATACTGCTCATTGCTTTCATCAAGACCAACCTCATTCTGGAGTCCTATAATATTTGCAATAATGCAATCTTTGCAATAAGCCGCTCCTCTGTTAAATTCGCTCACATTTTTCACCTCTTGTTTCTGTGCTTTCCTGCCATAGGGCAGGTGGCGAAGTGCGATACATAGCCATAGCCATCGGCTTCGTCAACACTCACATTCGCATCACAAGCTATTACATCCCCAGAAGGAAGGACAATTCTGTCCTTGCCTCCAGGGTTCTTCTTGAAATTCACGAATATAGGGTTGACCGGCATACTCTTTCCGGACTTCATACGGATGAACATGATCCTCTCACCGCAACTTCTACATTGTGATACATCTCCCATAAACTACTCCTTCTTGGAAGCATCAATAGCTTCCTTCATAATCTCCATAGCATCCTCCAGGCAGACAGTAAGCATAACTCCAGTTGCCATATCTCTGATCCCGAAGGTTCCAATCTCAACGCTCGCCGTAATATGTGCCTGGCTCTTATCTCTCTGCTGGAAGGCAGCTTCGCCCTCCGCCGGATTTTCCAGGAAGTCCGTTCTGATACACTCAACAACTCCCATGACTCCATCGGCAGGTCCATCCTGCGGCGTGTTCGGTCTTTTAATCTCCATGCTATCTCCCCCTCCGATTCTTGGTAGGTCTGTCAATTCCGCTTGCCGGATGCCCCTTCTCTCTCCACAGCTTCGTGAAGAAATACTGGAACATATCGGTGGTGTGGCTTTTCTTGTAACTCTGGTTTCTTGCAACCGTCCTTGCCAGGCTTCTCATTGTACTCATGCTTATTCCTCCTCTCCCGGTTCTTCATATCCGTATCCATCATCATCGCCGCCTGCAAAAGGCATTTCACTCGGATCGAAGGCTTCAGACATATCTTCTGCCTCCCCTTCTTCAGTACCGTCCATGCCTTCCGTATCTCCGCCAGGAGCTTCCTCAGCTACTTCTCCCTCCGTTCCATCGCCTTCTGTATCAGAAGGTCCAGGTAAAGCTGCAATACGCCGCCCTTCGAGGGCTGGCTGTCCTTCTTCATCTCCTCCGCCTGCTTCACTGGTTTCATCGTTGACGCAGCGAAAGTCGGCATCGAAAATCGTCATCTGCTCGGTATTGGCAATCGGTCTGAGGACGTATTCACCTCTTTCTTCATCCCATACCAGTTCAGTGCCATCGCAGTTGCGATCACCCTTCGCCTCATTCTTAATCTGCATCACAGAGCCGACTTTATGAGAAAACTTAGGTGTCAAAATCCTCCTTGTCTCGCCTTCGATGTTTGGATCACGATTGGGAATGAACTCCTGGACGAGCGTGACATCAATTCCGATAGTCACCTTTCCTTCCAGGCTGTCCTTCTCGACCATGTTCTTCAGCAGCTTCTGCAAAACTCTGTCTGCATCTTCTCTCATGCCGGCGAACAGTTCATCATTGATGTGCAACTCCTGCTCATAACATTCCATATCACTTTTCCACCTTTCCAAATTTGATGTTATGCTGAACCATGTACTCTCTGAGTGCCATGATTTGAGCCTTTGTACCGTATACGGTGAAAGATGCCTTGCAAGGCTTACTGTCTGCCTCCACCGCCTTTTTGCTTCCTGCGGATGTATCCGGTGTATCAATAGACGGTCCTACCGGGGCGGCAGGAGGAATAACTTCAGCCTGCTTCGTTACGTTTTCGATAGGTTCTGATACGCTTTTCGCCGGTTCGGTCACATTTTCAGCCCCTTTGGTTACATTTTCCGGAGTTTCGGTAACGCTTTCGGCTGTTTTGGTCTCAGCAGCTTTCGCCGCAGCCGCCTTCGCTTCAGCGGCAAGCCTTGCTTCTTCCGCTTCCTCCTCCCGGCGGAGCCGTTCCTCCTCTGCCTTTCGGTCAAACTCCTGCAACCGCCTCGCCTCTGCCAGGGCATCCGATACATTCAGCGTCCGGATGTAAGCATCCTTCGCTATGGTGAGATACTTCTCCTCACAGAAACCTTCCAGACTTCTAAGGTCCGTATGCACCCGATCAACCTTCTCCTGGATGTCAGCCTTTGCCTTATTCAGACTGACAGACACATTCAGATACCTCTGGTCGAATACCCTGTCGAATGTGAGGATGCCTTCCAGGTCGGCAGCAATCTCCTCGAAATGCTTCTTCAATGCCGCCTTCTTCTCCTCTTTGGTGCGATCCTCATACTCCTTTATCTGACCGTCAATCATGGCAATAGGCTTATCAATGAGAGCCGTAACCTCTGAGACCTCCGCCTCAAACTTCGTGTACGGTTCCATGACAGCCTTCTTCACCTGGATACGGCGGTCAGATATTGCCTTCTTCATAGCGTTCAGCCTTGCTCTGTCCGCCTTCGCCGCCTTCATCTGATCCTCTGTATAGGTCAGACCTTCATACTGCTCCGTTATGGATGCCACCAACTCCATAAACTCCTCTTTGTTCCAGTCGATGTGTTTGAGGAACTCCCCTTCGTGTGGGTTCTCAATCACCAAACTCAATTCTTCAGCCATGTCTTCTTCCTCCTAATCATAAAATTTGCAGGGCAACCAGCCCGATAACACACACTGTAAATCCTGCCAGCATACACTTACACTTCTTTTCATGTTTTTCAGCAATCACTCCGATACCGAAAATGCCGCCAGCAACCATAAGAAATATGTTCATGCTTCCTCCTTCACCTCCTTCGGAACTACCTCCCGGATGATTACCTCGATCCTCGGCTCCTCTGAAAAGAACTTCCGGACCTGGCAATCCACAATCTGAGTATCATCCTTGTACGCCACCTGGTTGAGGGCATCCGCCACCATCTTCACCACATTATCCATATCCGGCTTCTTTGTCGGACGGATGACGTTCGCCAGCTTTTGAGCCTTTACTTTCTTGCTGCCGCTTTTCGGTATGGAGTAATACGCCAGTATCCTCATATCCAGCATTGCATCATCCGGGAACCGGAAGCCTTTGCACTGAACCATATACTCGGTATGTACCAATGTCTCATAGTTGACTGTCTGCTTCGGTGTGAAGGCTCTGCCAGTCTGAGTGCTGAACCGGGGTCTTCCCTTCCCTTTCGGCTCTCCCAAGACCGTAAACCTAACTTGCTTCGCCATGCACCACTCACCTCCTATTTGGACGTATCTGCATTATCACCGTCCTCTGTCACTTTGAGGAAATAGTCAAGCGTTTTCCCGGTAGGGGTTCGCTGCCGTTTCCCCTGGCTGACCGTATATCCGTTGTCAATCAAAATCGCTGCCACTTTCAGCCGGTCCTCCTTACTGTAAATCTTCAGTTCCATTGCCTCTGCCATAATCAACCCTCCAGTATCTTCTTCATGCTGGCATACCGTCCTGCCGCCTCACGCTTCCTCCAGGACAATCCACTGAACTTGACCGGATAGCACATCTCAAAAATTCTGTCATAGATACGGTTATAGCGGATGTCGGTACACTCCTTCATCTGCCCCATTGTCAAATTCGTAGTGAAGATTGCCGGCTTTCCGCTTCGGTATCTACTGTCGATAATGTCATACACCTTTTCCAATGCGAAGTCGGTTCCCCTTTCAGCTCCAAGATCATCAATAATCAGCAGCTTTGCCCTATTCAGACGGTTCATGTACGCACCATCGTCATTGTCAAAACCTTGCATATCCTGCAACAGCTTCACGAAGGATGTCATAATCACCGGATGTAGCCTTTCCATCAGCTCATTCGCTATGGCGGCGGCTGTGTAGCTTTTCCCGGTTCCGACATCGCCCCAAAACAACATTCCCTGGTTCTGGCTATACATTTCCGGAAAATTCTCCACATACCGCTTCGCAATCCCGAACACCTTCGCATTTTCCTCATTCACCTGGTATGTTGAGAAGCGTACATTCCTGGACTTTGCATCAATGAGGCTCAGCTGTTTCAGATTATCAATCTGCCGCTGTTCTTCCTCATACGCAAGCCTTCGGTCTTCCGCCTCCTTCCGCTCTCTTTCGCACCGGCACATACAATGCACCTTCATTTTCCTGGTGCCGCCTTTCCCATCCATAATCGGAAAGTCTATCTCTCTTTCAGTGCGTTCACCGCAGACTTTGCAGAGACTTACTTCTCCAACAACCTCATTTGTCTCCATCTAATTCCTCCATTCTGCGTATGGATCATCACCGTCATCCGCTGATGCCTTCTGCCCTATGCCTCTGTCTTTCGGAAGGAAATCTGTAAACGGAGTATTCTCCGACAGAAATGTCTTTGCGTGTTTGATATACTTCTGCTCTGTCCTTTCCCTGGCAACTCTTCCGGCATAATTCTTGGCAGCTTCTAACAGTTCTGCTTCACTCCATCCGTCATTCAACCTTGCCTTATATTTCTTATAAGCCTCTCCCTTCCCGACTTTTCTTGGGTATACTTCCCAAAATGCTTCAAAGTCTTTTGAGTATTCTGCTGGTTTCTGTTTTGGTGCTTCTTCAAGTGGAATATTAAGGTGCGGAGTCGGTAAATCATGCTCCATATCTTCCGCTGGCGGCGGTTCTGCTGGTGGAACACTTTGCTCTGCCATCTGCTTAGTCATCCGCTTCCGCTTCCTTTCTTCCCTTTTCCTGGCCGCATCCCTTTCTCTGACCTCGATTGCCTTGTACCATTGCTCCTGCCATTCTTCCCAATCATGGATATACAAGCCGTTCTCCATATCAATCCAATTTGTAGCGATTAAGGCATCAACAACGTCATCAGCACTGTATCTTCTGTCGATGCCGATATTAAGGATTTCTGCCACATCATCTTTGTCTGCCCCGACAATGCAGCCATCCTTCCCGGCATTGTTAATCGCCCACAGCCATAGCCGTATCAAAATACCCAACGCCTCATTCTGCGAACAGCCGATTTCCTTTGCCAGATTTCTCAGCTTCCCTCCAATAACCTGCTCATGTACGCTTATCCACGCCATCTTATCACCACCATTCCATCCTAAATTGCGTACATCAGATGTTTGCAGTCAGATCATTGATGGAGATATAGCCTTTCAGTACCCGGCTGTGTCTGCAACAATCGCAAAGCTCGCATTTATCCGGCGCTTCTTCTCCGTTCTTCACTCTGAGGATGCGCTGGATATTATGCTCCACCAGAATGAGTGCTTCATCGAGATAGTTCTGCTCAATCTTAATCACTCGAATATCCGGCTCTTTCTCTTTGGTGGCGGCTGCTATGAAGAATGGCAGTTTCTTTCCAGTGTTCAGTTCAACAATCTTCTGATACACTGCCCCTTGTACGTCATATCCCCAATACCTCACAAAATCCAGGTATCCGAGGTCTCTCACCCACTTCAAGTCTGTAATGGATGCCATCACCTTCAAATCGACTATTGCTGATCCAGGAAGGTATGAGTCCATCTTTATCTTCCACTTGGTTCCAAACATTTCGCCGGTCATAATGACCTGCTTCTGCCCGGACATACACCGCATGAAATATTCATCTCGCTCTATCCGGGCAATGATTTCATCTGCCTTGACGTAATCAGCTTTCAGACCGCCATCCTTCTTGAATAATGCAGGATGCTCCTTCTTAAACTTCTCCAGGCTTCCTTCAAAATAAGCATCTACATAACTTCCAACCAGCAATGCGGTGGTTTCTTCGTCTTCCCATCTTCCAGCCAGCTTTTCCATTCCATAGAACTCGCACTGCATCTTCCCATACGTTCCGGCGAAGTCCTTGAACTGGCTGACAGACATATACTCCAGGTTCGCTTCCTGGCTATAATAATTCTCTGCCGACAACTCCATGTGTCATATTCCTCCTTTACTGGGTAATATCTATTTCCTCTACTTCATCTGCCGGTGTTTCCGCCGCTCCCTGGTTATCCTCCAGTGCAGGCGTTACGAACGGGTCCGGCTCGTCATCCAAATCCGGTTCATTATCTCCATAACTCTCGTTTCCGTCTTCATCGAACGTCTTCTGATCGTCCTGGATTGCTTTCTGCATCTCTATGGAGAGGATGCCCCACTTGCTTAACAGCAGCTTAATCACTGTTTTTAATGCCATCGCATCGAAATCAGTAGACCACTTGCTGCTATTCTTATTGTCATTCAGATCATATCTGTATGACTGGCTGTATTTCTTCGCATGATTGAGAACCTCATTCTTGCTCATATACAGTTCCTTAGTGAAGCCGGACTTCAGCCGGAACCATGCGTAATATCCGACAATCTTATCCGTTTCTCCATTGTTCCTTTGCTCGCAGGCGCTAAACTCTGTAACAAACTGGCACTCCCCGGTGATAGGGTTGTAATCTACGATTTCGTCTTGGTACACCGCAGAACAGTTCATCTTCTCGTATTCGCCAGTTCTGATTGCCAGCTGGATAAAACCTTTATACATCATTTGAAACTGTGCCAGTTTCACTTTATCCCATTCTCCAGTAGCCGGGTTTCTGAAGCTCTTATCATACGGAACCAGCGCAGCAAATCCCAGGTTACTGTCAATCGGCAGATCAAATGATGAAGCAACAAACGCCGCCGCAATAATAGAGTTCGGCTCACACTTCTTCAATGCAGGTGTGGCACTTACTACATTGACGATTGATGCCATAAACTGAGGGGCTTTCTTCCCCAACACCTCCTGGAACCTTTTCTTGACATTCTCCTCTCCCAGGATGCTCTTGACTTGGTTCACGACCGGAACCTTCTTAGGCTGCGGCGCCGCCGGTGCCTGCTTATTCTCAGCCATCTACATTTCCTCCTTTTCTGCTATTGCGAGGCTTTCTCCAAACAATTCCAGCCATTCATCGGCTGTCATATCATCCAGGCAGTCCTCGCAAATCTGCCCTTCTGAAGTATCGAGGTACTTATCACCCTCGAAAACTCCTTCTCCGCATTTGCAACACATAAAAATCGCCACCGGTTCCAGAGCGTTCGGACATCTCGGATGGCAAGGTGAACTCAGACACATACTGCACATTTGCCTTCCTCCTTCAATTCTTTCTCCAGCTTCCGGAGCATCGTTGTTGCATTAACTGCCCTCCGGAAAAGATAATTCTTGACTTCATCCGCATACAAAAGCGGCAGATACTCCTTCCGGTTCTCTGTCTTGCAAACATCCATCTTCCGGTTGCAATACCACAAGATGTACTCTGCCTCCTCGTCTGATATGGGAACGTCCTTATTTCGCCATTCTGCGATGATGCCTTGAAGTTCTTCTGTCACCAGCATCGACCTCCTCCCCAAATGTTGCGAAAAGGCTGCTTCTCACATCTCTTACTATGTGGACCAGCATCATCATTACCGGCAATACAAGCCATTCTCCTCCAAAAGCTACACATCCTCTCTCAGCATAGGCAAACTCAACAGCCTTCCGAGTGAGGATCAATCCAGTCACAAGCCATATCCAATTCCGGACGATGTACTTCTCCATCTTTTTCATTGCCTACTCCTCCTTATCCTTGTAGAAAAAGTGGCTGCCATGCTGAAATAGGAAGTCCAGGTTCTTTTGATGCCATACAGAGTCGCTCCTGCTTTCAAAGTACAACGCTCCCTGGCTTTCATCCCATCCGGTCATCACCATCTCGACTGCTTCATAGCAATCGGCATCCGGCTCTACTTTCCACCATCTTCCTTCTTTCTGCGTGACACTGAACTGGTGGACTCCGCCATGTTCTTCCATGATGACTTCCTCAATCGTTCCGGGGAAATCATCGCTCCACACCCGGTTCAGAACTACCATAACCACAAGTGCTTTTCCTTCAGTATCTTCGCCTTCCGCTTCAGCCATAGCCAATTTAGCAAGGCGGTATGAGTCATCGGCATCCCAATCTCTCGACATCACAATCGTATGGCATCCAGCTTCTACCGGCTCTGCTGTTTCTTCCGGAACTTCCGGTGTTTCTGTCGGTACAACGGTTTCTTCCGGTATCTGTGCAAACACCATTCTAGGAACCTCCGACTCCTGCGGCTCCGCTGCCAACTTAGCAACGCCGGCTGTGAGGTATACTACTCCTCCACATACGGCGAGTATCTTGGCATTACGCCGTAGCCACTTTTTTGTTCGTCTGTTCACATCTGACACTCCTTTCGGTTAGCGGCATGGTGAATATCCCCAGGTTGATACCGGCTGACTTAGACACTGCCGCATTGAACTCTGCTTCATCGCATATTCCATATTCGGTTTTCAGAATTTCTTTCATTTTGGCAGCATCCATTGATAACACCTATCCTTTTAATGCTTTCTCGCCAACGAGCTTCATCTCATTGATGACAACTGCCATATCATCCAGCTTACGGAGAATAGCTTCCAGCTTCGGCTTCTCGTCATCGCTGATAATTCCATCGGCGGCAATATCCACCAGGCTGTTCTTCATTTCGCTCAGTCCTTCGGGATCGAACTTCTGTATCATCCGCAATGCAATTCCTTCAATGCCTTTCGCCTCAGTTGCGAGTGGCATCTGCTTCCCAATCGGGCATTCATGCTTGCAGTATCCATACTTCAATTCCGGACAGTTATACAGATCAGCCATCAAGACCACTTTATCTACTGGAACTACCTTCGTATTCCCCAACTCGTAATCAGCCAGGGTGGAAACGGAAATTCCAAGCAGCTCTGCGGCTCCTTCCCTACTGAATAGCCTCTCATTGTATATTGCAGCCTCTTTCCTCGCCCGAAAGTACACATTATCATTGCCTTTCGCGGAGTCTTTTCCCATGTTCGTCACCAGCCTTTCTTGCTATAATCTAATTACCATTTAACGAGCAGGCAGTTTCCGGGATATTAAGCACATCACTGATTGCTTTTACCACCGGCTCGGCGTAAATTCGACCATTGACTACGGCGGAAGTGTATTCCCTGGATTTACCGATTTTTTCAGCCAACTCCACAACCGTCATATCCAGTTCGATCATCGCTATCTTTGCCTGCTTACACCAAGGCGATAACACTTTTCCCATTCAGCTTTCCTCCTTCCGTTACGGATTTGTAATTTACATTTCCGCAATCTTTTGGTAGAATGGAAATGTAAACTGCCTTTCGTATGGCTTTTTGCTAACCTTCCCAAGTATGCTTTTGCCTTACGATTGGTTGTAGTGTTTTGTAATTTACAATACACATCGTAACTGGAAAATTCGAGTTTGTCAATAGAGAATACTGGAATTTTCCAAATAATTTTACGAGGTGATTTTATGTCTGACTTACTGGAACGTGTTTACCGGCTTATGAACAAGCATGACATCAAGCCTACCCAACTGGCGAAACAGCTTGGGATGTCAACTTCAACATTTACAGACTGGAGCAAAGGCAAGGGTTCTCCTTCCCTAAAGGCAGTTATGCAGTTCGCTGAATACTTTGATGTATCGCTGGACTACCTTGTCTATGGCAAGGAGCATCAAAATCAGAACATAGTGGAAATTTCCAATCCGGAAGACGATGCGCTGCTGGAGTCATTCCATCGGCTCTCTCCGGAACTCCGCTTGAAGGCAACTGGCTACATTGAAGGAATGTTGGCAGCCATGCCTTCATCTGCTTCTACGGAAGACGCTGCGAAATTGTCCGGCTGAGTGATTACAAAAGGAGGCGGTAATATTGACATACATCGGAAACGAGCCATTCCTGGTAGGCGGCAAACCAATAAGCATCACCATGAACGATTACTGGAGGTGGGCTTACTCAGACCTTGCCGACAGCCGCAACCGTTCTGTGATGGCAGAGTTCATCGTGGCATCGTCCATCGGGGCGGCTCACTTAGATACAGATACATCCAGATCGGCATGGAAACAATACAGTCTGCTATCTCCGGACGGTTACAAGCTGGAGGTCCAATCAGCTGCATACGTCCAGTCATGGGATACGGAGCATCCGGATCACGTTTCTTTTCAGATAGCTCCTTCCAGGATGCCGGACAGCTCCGGAAAGCCAAAACTGGACACTCCTCTACAACGGAAATTAGATGTATATATCTTCTGCATATACAAGGCTATGGAAAAAGACGAGTCTCCTTTGGACCTGGACCTTTGGGAGTTCTATGTGCTTCCAACTTCGGTACTGGACGAGATGAAGCCTGTTCAGAAAACAATAACGCTCCCATCACTTATGAAGCTGGAGCCGGTATGGTGCGACTATTACGGAATAGGGGAAGCAATACAGAAAGCAATGGAGAAGAACGCCTGAGAAATCGGGCGTTTCTTTATGGAGGTGGTACTATGGCTTATGCCAAGCTAAAGCAAACAAATCCGAGGGTGGCTATCTACGTCCGGGTGTCTACCCTTCACCAGGTAGACAAGGACTCGCTTCCAATGCAGAAGCAGGACCTGCTGGCATACGCAAAACTCATGCTCGGTACTGAGGACTGCGTTATCTTCGAGGATGCCGGGTACTCCGGCAAGAACACTGACCGTCCGAAGTTCCAGGAAATGATGTCGCAAATCCGGGCAGGCGGCTTCACTCACCTCCTGGTATGGAAGATTGACCGTATCTCCAGGAACCTTCTGGACTTCGCAACCATGTATAACGAACTGAAGGACCTGGGCGTGATATTCGTCAGCAAAAACGAGCAGTTTGACACATCTACCGCTATGGGCGAGGCAATGCTCAAAATCATCCTGGTCTTTGCGGAGCTGGAGCGGAACATGACTTCCGAGCGTGTGACAGCCACCATGATTTCCAGGGCAAATAACGGTCAGTGGAACGGCGGCAGGATACCTTACGGTTACGACTATGACTACGATACCCACGACTTCACTCCGAGCGAAACGGAAGCGCCTATCGTTCAGCTGATCCATGACCTTTACGAGAAGGAGCGCTCCCTGGTCCGGGAGTCTCGCATACTGAACTCCAAAGGATACCGCACAAGAGCCGGCAATGAATGGAACCCGGTCTCCCTCCATATCATCCTTCACAATATCTTCTACTGTGGAGACTATCGGTACAATGTGCTGAAGGAAGGCGACCGGCAGAAAGTCAAGGACGAGTCCGAATGGATAACGATTGAGGAACACCATCCACCTATCATCACCAGGGAGCAAAAGCAGCGTGTCATCACCATGCTGGATGCCAACTCCCGGATAAACAAGAAGAAGAACAACTACAAATCCGGAAAGTACACTCACATATTCTCCGGGCTGTGTTTCTGCGGAAATTGCGGCTGTCCTATGGGTGCTGCCCCGGCTTCCCTCCGGGCGGACGGCTGGCGGTACTCGAAATACTCATGCCCTACTCGGCGGAAGAACGCATACACTTGTACCGGCAAGTCAACATCTGATCCTGTCGTTGGGGAGTTTGCCATGAACTACATACTCAATATGCTGAACGCACAGAAGAACTTCGAGAATATTTCCTCTCCGGATGACCTGCAAGCTGTCCTGCTGACCGGGAACACCTTTTCATACATCGACAGCATAGAGCCGGATGGAGTGCTTGATTTATACGATATTCTGACTTCGGGGAAGGTCCAGGGAGCGGTATTCGGCAAGGGGGCGAGCATCAAACCAAAGGATGCTGAAGACAGCGAAATCGCCTCTCTGAGAGCCGAAAAGCAGAAGACGGAACGTGCATTAGACAGACTCCGCAACCTCTACCTTTATTCTGAGGATGCCATGTCTGAGAAGGAATACATCATCCAGCGGACAACCCTTACCGAAAAACTGGATGAAATCAATGACGAGATCGGCATGATGCAGTCGGACGAATGGCAGCAATCAGTGACAGACGAAATGTTCATCGCCAAGGCGAGCGAGTTCATCATCAGCCAGAAGCTGACCGACCGGAACTATATCAACTACAAACGGCTGGCTCAGTCCGTAGATGCCGAAGTCCTACGAAACTTCCTCACCAGCATAATCGACAGCATTATCGTGACGGACGGTATGGTGCAGCGTATCACTTTCAAAAACGGACTGTCTCATTCTTTCATCTTCAAGCAGTAGTGAGACAAAAACACCCAGGAGACCGCATATCTCCTGGGTTTCTTATCTGTCTCATTTTCGCATTTTTCTTGCAGATGGGATTTATGCACTGGCAACGGCTTCTCTGATGGTGCTGACTGCGATGTCCTCTTTGAAGCGGCTGTCATCCTCATTCATCAGAAGGACGAACCGGATAACTGTATTCTCCAGTGCAGCACCTTCAATTTCCTTGATCCGGGCTGTGCCATCTGCCACCTTGCTGATTGTCTTCTCTGCGAAACTGATAATCTCCTGCCTTCTTGCACCGCAAAGCTGCTCTGTCTTTGTTCTCAGCTTTCCGGATGACTTCTTCTCTGCTTTCTTCGGTTCAGCTTCGACCTTCAGCTCATACTCGCTGGCAGAAACAAATCTGTAATATGTACCATACTGGTTTTTCGACTCTTTGAGGACTACCTTGCGGCAGCTGGTCTCTCCAACCTTCACATCGGCGATGACTTCCTTGCCATCCTGCTTTACTTCCAGAACCTTTTCAACCTTAACTTCCAGCTTCTTTTCGATTGTCTCAATCATTTTCTTGTTATCCATAATCTTTTCCTCCTTTACTTTCCGAGCATATACTCTAACATCTGTTTCTGTTCTGCCAACTTTTCGACTTCTGCTTTGCATCTTGCAATTTCCTCAATCTTTCCAGGAAGGAATGTCGTGATATGGTAGGCATCATATGAAGCTGCGGACTCCTTAAATTCCTCAACTGCTTTATTAAGGCTTTCCAACTTCCATTCCATCCTTCTTTCGATGCTTCTGATTTCTTCTCTAATCTTTTCTTCCATGACCTCTACCTCCTGGTTATTTCCTTTGTTTTATCGTACTCGTACTCTAACACTGCCACCTACGTTGTCAATGGTTTTACGGAAATTTTTTTCGGAAAATTTCAAAAAAATTACCCGGTAGGTAATCTCTACCTACCGGGCAACTCTGAACCCTCTACTTCACAAATGTAACATTTTGTGTCAAATTATAAGCATCGCGTCGCCAAAGCTGAAAAACCGGTATCTCTCCCTGACTGCCTCTTCATATGCCGCCAGCACATGCTCTCTGCCAGCCAGCGCGGATACGAGCATCAGCAATGTCGACTGCGGCAGATGAAAATTCGTGAGCAGACCGTCGAGTACCCGAAACCGGTAGCCCGGATAAATAAAGATTTCCGTACTGCCCTGTCCAGGCCTGACGATCCCGCTCTCGTTTGCCGCACTCTCAACCGTGCGACAGCTCGTCGTTCCCACACAGAGGATGCGCCCACCTTCTCTCTTTGAGCGATTGATGCGTTCCGCAGCTTCCTCCGTCACCTCATACCATTCCGAGTGCATCAGATGCTCCTGAATATTTTCCACTTTTACCGGGCGGAACGTGCCAAGCCCGACATGCAGCGTCACATAGACAAGTGAGACACCCTTCGCCTCTATCTCCCGCAACAGTTGTTCCGTAAAGTGCAGCCCGGCGGTAGGCGCCGCCGCAGATCCCTCATATCGTGCATATATGGTCTGATAACGGGTTCTGTCCTGTAGTTTATGGGTAATATAGGGAGGCAGCGGCATCTCTCCCAGACGGTCCAGCACTTCCTCCCAAATACCTTCATATGTGAAACGGATCAGACGATTGCCGTCCTCCAGAACATCGCTGACCACTCCGGTCAATTCTCCGTCGCCAAAGATAAGCTGTGTCCCCGCCCGCGCTTTCTTCCCGGGCTTTACAAGTGTCTCCCACAGATCATTCTCCCTGCGCCTGAGCAAAAGCACTTCGATCACCGCTCCTGTCTCTTGTTTTACGCCATAGAGCCTGGCAGGGATGACTTTTGTATTGTTTAATACAAGGCAGTCACCCGGCCGCAGGTAATCCGTAATCTCCCGGAACTGATGATGTCCGACCGCCCCGCTGTCTCTGTCCAGTGTCAGCAGCCGGGACCCGCTGCGGTCGGTCAGCGGGTCCTGAGCGATCAGCTCCGGCGGCAGATCAAAATCATAATCCGAAGTTTTCAATCCTTCCATGATGTCTTTTTCTACTTTCTGTTATCCTTGCCATGTCATACCGTTATATTTCAGAAAAGCGGCATAGCCCCGTTTCGCCTCATAGACGTCCGCCTTGCTCGTTGCTTCCCATGGCGCGTGCATGTTCAGCACCGCCACACCGCTGTCTATGACCTGCATCCCATACAACGCCATAATATAGGCGATCGTACCGCCTCCGCCAAGATCGACTTTGCCAAGCTCCGCCGTCTGAAAATGCACCTTTTCTTTCTCAAAAATATTGCGGATATAGGCCAGATATTCCGCATTGGCATCGTTCGACCCCGACTTGCCTCTGGAACCGGTGAACTTGTTAAATACCATGCCTTTTCCGAGATACGCCACATTTTTCTTGTCAAAACTGCTGGCAAAAGCCGGATCATAGGCGCTGCTCACATCGGAGGAGAGCATCAGAGACGATGCCAGGCACCTGCGCAGTGTCAGATCATTATATCCGCCGCACAGTGCAAGCAGCTCTGCCACGCTGTTCTCAAAAAACATGGAACGCATACCGGTAGCTCCCACACTGCCAATCTCTTCTTTATCTACAAGAATACAACATGCCGTGCGCTCTGGCAAGCCCATCTCCAACATTGCCTGCAGAGATGCAAATGCGCATACCCTGTCGTCCTGTCCATAGGCCAGTATCATGCTGCGGTCAAATCCGGCTTCTCTCGCCCGGCCGGCCGGCACTGCCTCCAGCTCCGCGGAGAGAAAGTCCTCTTCTTCGATGCCGTAGTCTTCTTTCAGGCGATGCAATATGGCCTTTTTCACCGGATCTTTTTTCTTCTTCCGGTCATCGTCCTCATTCTCTTTTCCACTGTCATCACGATCAATGGTAAGCGGACGGTTACCGATGATAATGTCGAGCGCCTCTCCCTCGATGACCTTACCTGCCTTTTTCTCCAGCTGTTCTGCGGCCAGATGAATGAGCAGATCGGAGATAAAAAATACCGGATCGTCCTCATCCTCTCCAATCTTCATTTCAATCGTCGTGCCGTCTTTTTTGACAATGACCCCGTGCAGGGCAAGCGGCATCGTCACCCACTGATATTTCTTTACGCCGCCATAATAGTGAGTATCCAGATAGGCAAAGCCCCCATCCTCATACAGGGGATTTTGCTTAATGTCAAGACGCGGGGAGTCGATGTGCGCTCCCAGAATATTCATGCCTTCCTCCAGCGGACGGCTGCCGATCTGATACAGAATGATCGATTTGTTCATACAGACAGTATAAACTTTATCTCCCGCTTTCAGCGTCCGCTTTTCTCTGCGCAACGCATCCAGTTCCCGGTAGCCTTCTTTTTCAATGCGGTTGACAATGCTGTCGATACACTCCCGCTCTGTCTTTCCCTCATCAAGAAACTGACGGTACTGCTCTGTGAAACGTTCCATCTCCGCAAGCTGCTCCGCGTCGTACGTCTCCCATATATTTTTATTTTCCATACATAATTCCTTCTTTCTGCTTTTATCTGGTTTTACGCCGGAGGATTCCGGCGGCAAACCACAGAGAAACAGTCTCTCTTTCGCCTGTTTCCCCACACTGCTTTCGCGTCTACTGCCGCAGTTCTATACCCATTCCTTCCAGCCCGTGCAGAATCTTTTTCATCGATGCCGAAACATCGCTCTCGCTCAGCGTCCGGTCCTGTGCACGGAACGTGATCGAATATGCCATGGACTTGAAGCCTTTCCTGATCTGTTCCCCTTCGTAAATATCAAACAGGTGATAACTCTCCAGAATCTTACCGCCCCGTTGTTCGATCATTGTCTCGATCTGACCCGCAAGCACATCTCCCGGCACGACCATACTGATGTCCCTGGTAACCGCCGGGAATCTGGCAACTCCGGTGTATTTCCTGTCAAATGTGGCAAACTTGGTCACTTCCGGCATATCAAGTACCGCCACATATACTTTCGTACCGATCTCATAGTTGTCGGCTACCTGCGGATGAAGCTCCCCAAGGAAACCGACTTCCATCTCTTCATAGCGGATGAGCGCCTGTCTGCCCGGATGCAGGAATGGTTTCCCCGCCTGCGGATCATACTGTACGCGCTTCGTCATCCCGATACTTATGAAAAATTCTTCGATGACACCTTTCATCGTAAAGAAATCGCCCGCCCCGTACATACCGAGTGTAAACTGCATTCTCTCGTCCGGCAGCTCCGTTACCGGAACCTGATGCGGCAGATACACATTGCCAAGCTCATACAGCCGCACATCTTTATTTCTTCTATTGTAATTGACGGACAGCGATGTCAGAAGCCCATTCAGCGATGTCGTTCGCATCACGGAAAAGTCCTCTCCGAGTGGATTGGAAATCGTCACGGTTTCCCGCAGGCCGCTGTCCTGTGGCAGCAGCAGTTTGTCAAATACTTTCGGACTCTCGAAGGAATAGCTCATCCCCTGCGAAAAGCCGCAGTACTCGGCAATATCTCTCGCTTTCTGCTCGATACGCAGCTTAAACGGCAGTTTCCCCGTCGTCGCTTCTCCCCGCGGCAGTGTCGTCGGAATCTTATCATAACCGAAAAATCTCGCCACTTCTTCGGCAATATCGGCAAACCCTTCCAGATCCTGGCGGAATGAAGGAATGATCAGCGCATTCTTTTCTTCCGCATAGACGAGTTCTAATTTCTCGAATATGTTCCGCATTTCCTGCGCAGAAATGTCCGTGCCGAGCAGCTGATTGATCCGCTCCGGCTCAAAGGGGATTTTACGCAAAGGCGCAAGCGGCGCACCGGCATCCACCATACCGCCCACGACTTCCCCGCAGCCAAGCTCTTCGATGAGCTGGCAGGCCCGGTCAATCGCCGCCTGTGCATTGCGCGGGTCCAGACCTTTTTCGAATATGCCTGAGGCGTCCGTGCGCAGACCGATCCTCTTTGCCGATTTCCGGATATTGGGACCATGGAACGTGGCCGCCTCAAAGAGCACCGTTTTCACCTCGTCCGTGATCTTCGAGTTTTCACCACCCATGATCCCGGCGATGCCAATCTCCTTCTCCGCATCACAGATCATCAACACGTCATGATCCAGCTTTCTGACTTGCCCGTCAAGCGTCTGGAATTCGTCTCCGTCCCCTGCCCGGCGCACGATGATCTTATGTCCCGCGATTGTATCCAGATCATAAGCGTGCATCGGCTGTCCATATTCTTCCATCACATAATTGGTAATGTCCACAAGATTGTTGATCGGACGAATGCCGCTGGCTGCCAGCCTGCGCTGCATCCATTTCGGGGAAGGCCCGATTTTGATGTTGGTGCATACCCGCGCACAATAGCGCGTACACAGATCGCTGTCCTGTACTTCCACACTGATATAGTCCTGTGCGCTGCCCTTCTCGTTTTTGATCTCCACAACCGGAGGCACAAACGGTTTACCAAAGGTCGCTGCCGCCTCTCTGGCGATGCCGAGCACACTGTAACAATCCACCCGATTGGACGTGATCTCATACTCAAATACGGTATCTCTGAGTCCCAGCGCTTCCACAGCGTCTGCGCCGACTTCCGCATCTTCCGGGAAAATATAAATACCAAGCTCCGGCGCCTCCGGATACATACCCCTGTCAGAGCCAAGTTCCTCGATGGAACACATCATTCCGTTGGAAGGTACGCCCCGCAGTTTGCCGGCCCTGATCGCAATGCCCTCCTCCGGGAGCGGTCCATCGCTGTGTGCGCTGCCTGCCACCTTCCCGCCGTCCAGCACGACAGGCACTTTATCTCCTTCTTTCACATTGGGAGCACCGGTGACAATCTGAATCGTTTCCCCACCAATGTCCACCTGACAGACGATCAGTTTGTCGGCATCCGGATGTTTCTCGATCTTCAGAATTTTTCCGATGACGATCTTTTCCAGATTTTTATCGCTGCGCTGAAACCCTTCCACTTTCGTACCGGATAACGTCATGGCATCGCAATACTCCTGATCCGTGCAGGAAAGCTCCGGTACATATGCTTTCACCCATGATAATGCTGTATTCATATTATTATTTTCTCCTTTTCTGATATTATGCCGTGTCAATAAAAAACACAGCGGCCGGTTTTGGATTGTCTGCCTTCTAAAACTGTCTTAAAAAACGAATATCATTCTCATACAGCAGACGCATATCGTCAATCTCATATTTTAACAAAGAAATCCGTTCCAGACCCATCCCGAACGCAAAACCCGTATATTCCTTCGGATCAATGCCGCACATTTCAAACACATGAGGATGCACCATACCACAGCCAAGGATTTCGATCCATCCGCTTCCCTTACAGAACCGGCAGCCCTTGCCATGGCACTTGAAGCAGCTCACATCCACCTCCGCACTCGGCTCCGTGAACGGGAAGTGATGCGGTCTGAATTTCACTTTCGTATCCTCCCCGAACAGTTCCCGGGCAAACTCTGCCAGCGTCCCTTTCAGATCGGCAAAGGTAATGTTTTTGTCAACAACAAGCCCTTCGATTTGATGGAAAGAGGGCGAATGGGTGGCATCCACCTCGTCGGAGCGAAATACCCGCCCAGGCGCAATCATACGGATCGGCAGTTTCCCCTGCTCCATCACACGCACCTGCACCGGAGAAGTCTGCGTCCGCAGCAAAATATCGCCGTTCACATAAAAGGTATCCTGCTCATCTTTCGCCGGATGGTCGGCGGGAATGTTGAGCGCCTCAAAATTATAATAATCCTTTTCCACTTCCGGCCCTTCCACGACCTCATAGCCCATGCCGATAAAGATCCGCTCCACTTCCTCCAGCGTGATCATATTGGGATGTCTGTGTCCAAGAATATTTCTCTCAGCCGGCAGCGTGACGTCGATGACCTCTTCTTTCATCTTCTGCTCGCGGATAATCTGATCCATCTTTCTTTTGGCATCTTCCAGCACTCTCTCGATCTCTTCTCTCGTCTCATTGACAAGTTGTCCGACCTTGGGCCGGTCTTCGGGAGCCACTTCCTTCATACTTTTCAGCACGGCAGTGAGCGCACCCTTTTTTCCGAGAATATTCACTCTCACTTCATTCAGCATTTCCGGAGCCTGCGCCTCCCGAATCTGCTCCAGTGCTTTTTCTTTGATCTGCTTTAATTTCTCTCTCATATTCTTCTCCTTGTCATATTTGTTTCCACTCCGCGAGCTGCACATTTTGATTTTCATCGTATTAGGAATTTCCTGTTACGATAAAAAATCCCCTGCATAACTCTATGCAAGGGACGAAATTCTCCGCGGTACCACCCAATATTCCTGCTCTGTGGCAGGCACTCCATACGCATAACGTGCGCTCACGGCCCGGCTTACTGACAGGCATTGCTGCTTTCCGCCAGACGGCTCCGGTGGGAAATTCGAACATACATCTGCACTTAAGGAGGCTTACAGCCGATGACCTCCTCTCTCTGGAAGAAAATGTACTTCTACTGACACCATCTCTGCCTTTTTCATAAATAAATCTGAGTTCTATTCTAGCCGGAACGCCGGAGATTGTCAAATACTATTTTCAGCGGCGGACCCTGTCCCCTGATTTCTGAATCCTCTTCCCATCCGCTGATCTCCCATCCCTTGCTTTCTCACACAGGAAAATTCATCCATACGCATTGACCTCTCTAATGACCAGCGCTTCTCTGATAACGGTGTTTTTTGTGCAGAAACTCAATCGCCGGCAAAAAGTAGCGGTTAATGTTGGCCCCTATAAGCAGCAGATACATGCAGAAGTAGAGCCATAACATCACAATGATGACCGTCGTCAGATTTCCATACATACTGAAACCGTTAAATTTATCAACATAGATGGAAAATCCCCAGGAAAAACAGCTCCATGCCACAGCCGCAAGCAGAGCGCCCGGCAGTTGATAGAGCAGCCGCGTCCTCACTCTTGGAATGTATGTATAGAGAACTGCAAACACGGCTGTCAGTATGAGCCAGACCGGCACAAACCGGATATACATGAAGATACGCAAAAATGCGCCAATCCCGGGTACCTGATCAGAAAGGACTCCTGACAGTTTATTGCCAAATACAAGAATCAGCAGAGCGATTATCATCGAGATGAGCATCAACACAGTATAGAAACAGGCTTCCACCCGCAGGAGAAAATAATTTCTCCGCTCTGTCACGCCGTTGACAGCATTCAGCCCCCGCATCAATGCCAGCATTCCCTTGGCAGCCACCCATATCGTCGCCACAGCCGCGATAGAAATAACGCCCGCAGACTGATCGTAAACTTCTCCCACAAGATATACCATCAAACCATCCGCGGAATCCGGTGTCAGATCGACCATGAACTGCATCAGCATCGATTCTGTCACCGGCGTATAGGGAAGAATTGAACAGACCAGCATCAACAGCGGGATCAGAGACAGAAAAAGAAAAAAAGCTGTGCTGGCCGCATGGGCGCTCACATTGTCCCGTGACACCTTTCTTGTAAAATTACGTATGATATTAAATATTTTACGCCACATACCTTTCTTGCCTTCATAAATCGCCATTTAATGACCGATTTGGTCATAAATTGTCCTTTAACAAACCAATTTTCTCTCTAAATCATATTTTAACAAATCAATTTCCGTTGTAAATCACCTTTTAATAAATTGTTTCCAAATAACTCCCGTTATAAAAAAATGCCAGTATTTCTTCCCCACTCATACCTGCCAAAGCCATCTGTCTGGCCCCGTTCTGGCTCATACCGATCCCATGACCATAGCCACCACCTGTTATGCTATATCCTGTTACCTTTCCGTTTTCCTTAGCAGTCGTTATTGTAAAGAAAGCGCTTGGAAGCAAGGTGGCAGATGCGACTTCACTTCCATCTTGACGGATTACCGGATGCTGACCGCTATTTAAAATACACCTGATATTATATTCTGTCATTACGAGATACGTTTTCTCACTGCCTTCAATCAGCAGCTCTGCCGCATTCCCTCCCGCAGTTCTCCCGACAATGCTGATTTCCTTCAGGTCACCGATCTTTTCGGTTTGCAGACTGGAATAGTCATCCTCTCCCGTTTTTGTGAGTATGAATTGTGGCTGAAGCGCATATCGCTCCGCAAGCCGCCGCTCGATCTCTTCCACATCGACTTCATCGACAATATACTTCCATCGGTACCATGCCTCTTCGCTCTCAAAAAAATCTGTCTGTTCCTGCATGATAAACTGTGCAAACAATGATTCTTCCTGAATCTCTTCCGGAGTCGGTGTTGCTGTCGTCTGTCCGGAAGCAGTGACAATTTCCGCTCCGCCCTGGCAGATGCTTCTCGCCTGCAGATAAGGAAGCGTGTCTGCCTCCGATCCGTTCCACGCCCGCATATCTGTCCCATATCCGCAGGAAGTGGAATAATAATAGGCATTGACAGGCTCTCCTTCATACAGCAAAAGTTCTCCTTTTGTCGCCTTCACCGCTGCTGTCGTCTCCGCTTTTTCGTCCGTATTGCCATATACCTGAAATGCCGTACTGTCGTCTACATGTGCACCAAGTTCCGGCAGACCTGCCTTCTCCATATTCCGATAAGCATATGTCCTGGCACAGACTGCCTGTGCCTTCAAACTTTCCGGAGGATAGGAAGCCGGCATCTCACTCGGAACGACCCCATACAGATACTCTTCCAGCAAAAGCTCGTTAATCACGACAAGCCCCTCTTCTGTCTTTATGATCTCCATGCTTCCCCTGTAATCTGTCTGTTCACGTCCCCGCTGAATCGAATGTAAGGTAATCTTGCCTGTATTGACTGCCAGAGTCAGAGTTATTCTTTCATTTTCTTTAAAATAACTACTGTCTGCATCGATGGTGATGCCTTCCCCTGATCCATGCCGTTCCTCTTCCTCTCCATAGCGCAGCGTATACTCACAATCCGCCGATAACAGAACGCTATCATGATAACGCCCGTTATAATTTCCACTCTGTAAGAGGACGCGAATCGTTTCCATGTTCTCCTCACAGGTCACAAGGCAGGCACATACTTCTCCATCCTCTATCACATAGTCCGTATTCTCATAACCAATCGGCAAATCCTGCAGGGTAATCTCTTTCATCTCCCCATATAGCCGGTATACCCTGACATCCTCCGACAATGCAAAGTTCTGCCCTGCCAGCCTGATCTCTTGCTCTGTCACACCGAGTAGCTTCCCTGTCACCTTTTCCTTTTTGAAGATGCAGTCTTTCACTGCCCCGTCATAGAGTATGAGATCTGCCACCTGCTCCCGGTCGCTGTTTTCAGCCTGATACGGTACATAGAAACTGATCCCCGACAGAAAACAGAGAATGGTGTCCTCCTCCACTTCACTGATCCACAGGTTAGGCAGCACCACCTCTTTCTGATCTTCGCGTTCTACCACTTCCAGAATCCTGTTATCCCTGACGTAGGCTGTCACCTGCTTGAATCTGCAGCTTTCCACTTCCTCGTTCTCATATGTAAAGATTCCGTCTGTTGTCAGTACCGTGTTGTCCTCCGGTCCTGTCGCAGTTCCCTGTATCATATCCCCGTATGCCAACAGTGTTGTTTCTGTCTTCGTAATGCTCTCATCTTCCTCATACTGCCTGATCCGCGCCTCTTTTTCGTAATCCACCTCCGGTCCACGCTTTCCCGCCAGAAAACAGAAAAGCAAAAGGCCCGCTATAATCATAAACGCTTTCAGCCACATTCTATGTCTCTTTTCCATTCCGCCTCCTGAATTTACCGTTTTGTTCGCCGCGCCTGCATTTCATGGGCTTCGTCCCTGTTCGCACAGACTTCTTCGCCGCGCCTGCTGATATGAAAAAAAGGCAGTTGCTGTCCCGCAACTGCCTTTATCTTCTGTATCCCCAAAATGTGGTTCCTGTCTTTTGACTCCTAGCTGACGCCAGGTGGGTGACCGCAGCACGGATGCCTGTCTTCCTCTGCGCAATGAAGGCCTGACATTAGTCCGGCGATATAGGAATCCCGTTTAAAGTAAATGTAGGTTCAAAAATAACAAGAATTTTATCCACATCTGAGGTTACTATCATTATACCCAAACAGTTCAAAAATTACAATATGTAGGCGATGGAAAATATTTTCTAAATGGCTGCTTTGTCAGTTCTTGTACGATTTCTCAGGGAAATTACGCTTTTCCTTTGCAAGAAGAAATTGCTCCACTTTTTCCATATTATTATTTAAAATAAGACTCTCGTCAAATTTCAGCTCTGACAACAATTCCTCTGCCAGACGAAATTCACCGACCCAGCTCGGATCATGGGCATCAGAGTTTACAATGATATGGACGCCATGTTTCATGCAGAGCTGCAGCATCGTTTTATAATTCTCATAACAGTTTTGCCGCAATTCCTTCTTTACCAGAGAACTGTTGTTCACTTCAAGCGCCACCTGATACTTCTCTGCAGCTTTTACCAGCTCTACATAATCAAACGGCGTATGATCATCATCCGGATGAGAGATAAAACGAATTTTTTCATTCTTCATACAGGCGATCACATTTTCTGTATTTTTCTCCCGCCCTTCATCCTCATAACATGGGCGATGTATCCCCGCGATCGCATAGTCCAGCCAATCCAGATATTGCTGTTCCAGAGAAAGCCGTCCGCCGGAGAGCACATTGACCTCGCAGCCGTGAAGAATCTTCACTCCATATAAGATGCGGGGAATGACCTGCAAATTTCCATAGTAGAAGGGAGCCACCGTCCCGGGAATCCCTGGCGCGTGTTCACTGATTCCCAGAATCTTCAGTTCCTTTTCAGCGGCAGCCGCCGCCATCTCACGAATCGTTCCGTATGCGTGTCCACTGACGATCGTATGTGTATGCAGATCTGCGACCAGTTTTTTCATACAAAAATCCTCCGATCTTCTACCATAATTTGCGTGTTGAGAATATTATTTCTAATTCCCTGAATCGACATCCGTCTATATGCTCCAGCTCAGACAAAAAAGAGAATCTGCCTGTATTCAGGCAGATTCCTCTCTGTTTATAAAAATTGATATAGCGGAATTATTTCAACGCATCTACCAGTTTCTTCACTGCTTCCAGTGCTTCATCAGGAAGTTTGTCATAGCCTTCCTTCTTCGTTGCGAAACCTTCTACCGCATCAACACGATTCTGCATAGCATTCTTCAGTGCTGCCGCATAATCTTTATCGTTCAGGTCAGGTGTAAAGTCGCCTGTCTTACCGGACCAGTCGTTCATGATTTCGATGTCTTCGAAAGGACCCCATTTTTCGAAATTAGCCTTTCCTTCTACGATCGTCTCAAGAATACCAAGTGTATCGGCCGGTTTTACCTTCTTGCCCATGAAGTCACCTGTGTTTACGATATAGCAGGCAACATTCTTCTCTTCCACCAGTTTTTTGAACTTCTCATAGTCATGTACGAGCGGATATGTTCTGAACGGGTTTGCATAAGGCACGATACGGAGTGCGTTCAGATCGGTACCTGCTGCAACACGCTCTGCAGTGGAAGTCTTTGTAGCCAGTGTAGCACCCATAACAGAAGCAAGTGCGGAACCTTTTAATTTCAGTACCGGCGGAATCGTCGGATCTTTCATAATCCAGAAGATCGCATTAACCGGTGCATCGATCTTATCTACACGGTTCGGAGACCAAAGTTTGGATTTGATTGCACGGCCATTACCGTTTCTTACATCCTCTGTCACAAGCTGGATCTTGCCGTCCTCATCCATCGTGCAGGAACAGTTCTGTGCGGACAAAAGATAGGTATTGTCCGGGCAGCCTGTCGGATAATCTGCAGTCTTATCAAAATAAGTAGGCTCTAACGCTACGGAAGAGCAGGTATCCGTATTGATGATGAACGCATCATCATGCAGAACCGTGATCGGATATTTGCCGCCATGTTTTGCATGTGTCAGTGTGGATTTTCCGGAACCTGACAGACCATAAACGGAAGCAACGAACTTGGAACCGTCCGCAAGCGTATACTCTTTCTGACCACCGTGGCAGGAAGCATAACCGTTTCTGTTAGCAAGTGCCCATGCCATTGTCAGCGTACCTTTCTTATGCTCGCCGAAATATCTCATACCGAGAATTGCCGCGCAGTTCTGGTTCGTATCAAAATAGCAAAGTGTCAGCGGATCGCTCAGGCAGCTGTAATCCACATCCGGTGCATCGTGCGGTGCCCACTGTGGATCGGAGAAAATATAAATATCAGGCTCTTTGCCGTCTCCGATCGGTTTGGAGTTCTTGTACATCTTCACATACTCGTCAGACATATACTGGAAGTTCAACATCCAGTTGTAAAGGATGTTCTCTTCACCTTCCGGAATAAGGAGGTGAGCTTTTGCCATAAATTCAGGATCAAGTCCGATAAAGCACTCTGCATGATACATCGTTTTCCAGCGTGTCTCATAGACAGCATCCATTACTACTTTATCGAGTTTTGCTTCGTCTACGCCCGGTTCTCCCTTAATACGGCGCGCTGCTGCATAACGTCCCGTAACGGCGCCGTCATTGAACAAAAGAACCTTTGCGTCTCTCTCAAGACCAAATTCCTCTCCGTGATATACCGGCATGTCTGTTACAACAGTGCCCGGAGAATTTTTCGCTAATTCATACGCTTCCTTTAATGTGTTGACTTTCACAACATTATTGCCATAGAAAGCTGCCTCAACGATAGAACGTGTCTTGGAAAAACCCGGTTTTCCAGCACCGATCTCGTTTAACGGATAATACGCTTTTGTTGACATACTACGTCCTCCTTAAAAAATATGTATTTCATATCATGTCCGCGGCCCCTCAAAAGTCCCGGACAGATATATGCTTCACCTGATGTACCGGCTTCCAGTACACCGTAAGTATTATCTCAAACCCCCTGCAAAAAGTCAAGAATGAACCGGGGATTTTTCTAAAGTTTCACAATCTTTTTAGATTTCCCGGGTGGCTGTTTCCAGCCACGCATTCTCTTCCTCCGTCAGATAGGGAGATAGCTTCTCACGGACATCCCGGTGGTAAGCATTCAGCGCCAGTCTCTCCTGCTCCGGCATCTGCTCCGGCAAAATGCCATCGAGATCAAGCGGTACCCATGTCAGAGGCGCGAACTGCATAAACTGTCCTTCTTCGTTTTTCAGCGACTTCCTGATCTCCAGGACATTTTCGATCCGTATTCCGTACTTTCCTTCCAGATAAACGCCCGGCTCGTCCGTCACGAGCATTCCTTCCTCCAGAACTGTCTCCGGTATGCCTTCCTGATATTTCCAGCGGATATTGTGAGGGCCCTCATGTACATTGAGCATATAGCCGATCCCATGTCCCGTGCCGCATTTATAGTCAAGTCCTCTGTCCCACAGAGGGCTGCGGGCAAGAATGTCCAGATTCCTTCCCGTGCAGCCGTGCAGAAACTGCGCACGCGCCAGCCTCAGCATCCCGGTGGCGACTGCCGTATAATGTTCTTTCATCTCCTGCGAAAGTTCTCCGAGCACAATCGTTCTCGTCACATCGGTTGTCCCGCCCAGATATTGGCCGCCAGAGTCAACAAGGAGCATTCCTCTCGCCTCCAGCTGACTACACGCTTGAGGGTCGGCCTCATAGTGCATCATGGCAGCATTTTCCATATAAGCGCTGATCGTCGGAAACGAACTGTCAAGAAATTCCGGGATCGCCCTGCGCAGATCATCCAGATATTGTGCGGCTGTGTACTCCGTCAGCCTGCAGGCCGGCGTTTCCTGATCGCCTGACTCCAGACTCTGGCTGTCCATCGGCTGACTGTCTGCTGCCTGGTCTTCTGCTGTCTGATCTTCTGCCATCTGTCCGTTGACTGCATTTTTAATCCAGTAAATAAACTTCGTCACCGCCACACTGTCTTTGAGATAGATTTTGCGAATAAATTCCAGCTCTGTGTCCGTCTTTACGGCTTTCATCAGCTCCGTGGGGTTGCTCCGCTCCACATAATTCCCATACTCTCTGAACAGCCGGTACATGGAATAGCTGATATTCCTGCTGTCACATAGCAAAAGCCCCCTGTTTCTGGCGCCGCCCCGCCCTGAACCATATCCACCGGCAGAGACACTGCCATTTCCTCCGAACAGATATTCCCGCAGGAACGGAAGAATCACCCGGTAGTCTCTGATCTGCACCTGTGAATCCCGCATACTGTCTATCGTCTCCCTGTGCAGAGATTGTGCCTGGAGAAAAAGCCAGGCGTCACTTTCCGTAATAAATCCATAGGACATGAGAACCGGATTGCAGGCCACATCACTGCCCCGCAGATTAAAAAGCC
The DNA here is from genome assembly GCA_037015955.1 of Lachnospiraceae bacterium JLR.KK008. Taxonomy (NCBI): domain Bacteria; kingdom Bacillati; phylum Bacillota; class Clostridia; order Lachnospirales; family Lachnospiraceae; species Lachnospiraceae bacterium JLR.KK008. Next base: position 1,489,104 of record CP143548.1, on the reverse strand, counting down.
ACATCAGATCGTCCAGACGGCTTAAGAAAAAGCACGAAGCCCTGTGCGCTCTCATTTTTTCCCGCACCCTGGACAGCTTCTCTCTCACGCTTTCCCCGCAGTACCGCTCAGGGACGATCTCCGCCCTGCTGCATGGAAAAGCCGGACGTTCCTGCCATATTGTGTCCACGACATCTCTCTCGTACGCAAAGCGGATCCTTTTCTCTGACAGAGCGGCTTCCAGCCGTTTCCCGAACCCGGCGTCGACCACTCTTCCGTCGAAGCCAAGGCTCTGGCCTTCCCACATATGCTGACACAGATATGCGGGAATATCCGGTACTCCCTCTTCATTCATGCGGAAAAGCCGGATCTCCGTACCTTCCAGCTCCCTCTGCGCCTGCACATAATAGCGCCCGTCCGTCCACAGGCCCGCTTCCTCCTGAGAGATGACAAGTGTCCCGTTAGAACCGGTAAATCCGGATAAAAACTCACGCGCCTTAAAATAATCGTTCACATATTCCGAATTATGAAAATCCGCCGTCGGCACAAGATAATAGTCAATCCTCATCTCCCGCATGGCGGTGCGCATCATTCGTATTCTCTGCCTGATTATCTTCTTTTCCATCATATGGTTTCCCTTTTTAATATCCCTTCGCCGATTCCCCATTTAAAATACTCACCGCAGAGGAAGTGCCGATCCTGTCGCACCCGGCCTGTAAGAAAGCCTCCAGATCCGCTTTCGTCTTCACACCGCCGGCCGCCTTGATCTTTACATCAGGACCGATATTCTTTTGAAACAGCTGCACATCCTCCATCGTGGCGCCGCCAGTCCCGAAGCCGGTGGACGTCTTAATGTAATCCGCTCCCGCCTTTGTCACTGCCTGGCACATGGCAATTTTTTCCTCTTCCGTCAGGAAGCATGTCTCAATGATTACTTTCAGAATATGATCTTTGCAGACTTCTTTTAATGTCCGGATCTCCTCCTCCACCTTGTCATACAAATGATTTTTTACATCACTGATATTGACTACCATGTCAATCTCACTGGCACCATCGCGCAGCGCCTCCTGCACTTCCGTCACTTTGGCCGCCGTTACACTGTATCCCAGTGGAAATCCGACTACGGTACAGATCGTCAGCCGGCCGGCGTATTGATCCGCAATCCGTTTGATGTATGCCGGAGGCACACAGACCGAGGCTGTCTGATATTTTACCGCCTCCTCGCATAATTTCTCAATATCTTCCCATGTGGCAAATGGTTTTAACTGCGTATGGTCAACATGACACAGCATTTCTTCGTTCGTCATAGCAATTCCTCCTGTCTCTCCCGTCGTTTTCTTACCTGTCTATTTTACTATGATATTCTCTTTTTCTGTTTTTTACAAGCAATTTTCGTGATATTAAAATTATGTGAAATCTGATTTTTTACTTGCCTGCAAATTAACTTTTATGATATGATAAACTAATCTATTTCGCAAAATGCAGCCTGTATGCGCTGTGTCTTTCGGTTTGGTTTTTACCAGTCTATGTTTCAGGAAGTAATAGAAAACACTTGAACACATAATATCCCCGAGACATATTATCCGATACTGTAAATTGATTTATTTTTTCAGAAAGGTGGCGATCATTATGGACCACAATATCTACTCAAGCATTACGCCGGAAATTTTGGCATTGGCAGAACTCAGCGAAGAAGCCGGTACTATCGACCCTGCCCTTTATACAAAATATAACGTGAATCGAGGACTTCGTGACCTGAACGGGAAAGGTGTTCTCACCGGATTGACCAATATTTCCGATGTCCGCGCCAAGGAAATGATAGACGGGGAACTCGTGCCGGCCCAGGGCCGCCTCTTTTACCGGGGATATGACATCAAAGATTTGGTCCTTGGTTTTACCGCCAGAAAACAGTTTGGCTATGAAGAAATTACATACCTGCTCCTTTTCAATAAGCTCCCCACGGAAAAAGAACTGGCAGAGTTTACGCAGTTACTATCCGATTACCGTACCCTGCCCACTCATTTTGTGCGGGATATTATTATGAAGGCGCCGAGTAAAGATATGATGAACACGCTGTCAAGAAGCGTACTCACACTGTATTCTTATGACAAACACGCGGATGACACTTCCATTCCCAATGTACTGCGTCAATGTCTGGAACTGATCAGCCTCTTTCCGCTTCTCACCATCTACGGATACCAGGCTTACAATCATTATCACAACGGGGACAGTCTGTATGTCCATCAGCCGCAGCCCAACCTGTCCACGGCAGAGAATATTCTCCACATTCTCCGCCCCGACAGCTCTTATTCGCCACTCGAGGCGAAGCTGCTGGACATCGCTCTCGTGATTCATATGGAACACGGCGGCGGTAATAACTCCTCGTTTACAACCCATGTTGTCTCCTCCACGATGACAGATACTTATTCGGTGATCGCAGCCGCCATCGGTTCCCTGAAAGGGCCGCGGCACGGCGGCGCCAATATCAAAGTTGTAAAAATGTTTGACGATATGATGGAGCAGGTATCCGACTGGACCGACGAAGAGGAAGTTGGAAACTATCTGCGCCGTCTGCTCCACAAAGAAGCCTTTGACAAGGCAGGACTTATTTACGGCGTCGGACATGCGGTTTATTCCAAATCCGATCCCCGTGCCGAGATCTTCCGTGATTTTGTCAAAAATCTCTCTGAGGAAAAAGGCCTGCAGAAAGAATTTGCCCTTTACTCCCTCGTGGAACGGCTGGCACCCGAAATCATCGCCCAGGAACGTCAGATGTTCAAAGGTGTCAGCATTAATGTCGACTTTTATTCCGGTTTTGTCTATAAAATGCTACATCTGCCAATGGAGTTGTATACACCTATCTTTGCCATTGCCAGAATCGTCGGCTGGAGCGCACACAGATTGGAAGAACTGGCAACAAACGGTAAGATTATGCGCCCTGCCTATATGACATTATGTACCGATCATCCATATATACCAATGACAGAACGCTGACATTCAGAACTTCACAGGCAGAAACATACAAAAAAATATCCGGGAATCGTCAGATTCCCAGATATTTTTTTTGTGCTTTCACTGTGACAAATGCAAAAATTCCGATCGCTACAACAAAGATCCCGATCACACCGAGATACATCATGCCAAGCTGCATATACGTATCATTGATGATACCGAGCGTTCCGCAGATACAGGTACAGATACCGATTGCAATTACTTTGGCATACATGTAACGGATAAATCCCGGTACATCCGGCGCTTTTGTAAGATCTGCATCCTTTCTGATAATTACCCCTTTTGTCAGTTCTCCCGTTCGTTTCATCTTGACCGCACAATAGATCAGATACAGTCCAAAACCGACGATCAGAACATCCATCATAAAATCCATACTACTGTCCTTTCTTATCGTAAACTCTTTTGTAAAAGCTCCTTATCCGATCTCTGTCTGGAGGAGACGGCAAACCATCTGCGCCATTTCCTCTTTCCCGCATACATTGTCATGCAGAATCGGCGCATTACGGATCTCTTCCACCGCCCCCGGTACCGGCGTATTGGAAATTTTCGCAAGCGCGTCCGCGAGCGCAAAGTCATCCATCTCATTACAGTCCGGAGCAACGGCATCCATCACACTTCTTGTAAACTTAAAGGGACTGGCCGTGGAAGCGATCACTGTCTTCCTCTCGTCTCCGGTCTCCTGTCTGTACGTCTCATACACTGCAGACGCCACTGCCGTATGAGTATCAATCACATATCCGCTGTTTTCATACAAAGTTCTGATCCGCTCGGCAGTCTCTTTCTCGGTGGCATAACCGCCATAAAAAGCAGTCAGTTCCTTCCTCATCTCTTCCGTCACTTCATATTTCCCGTCACCGCCAAGCTGACGCATCAGCCGCTCCGTTGCCTGTGCGTCTTCCCCTGTGATCCGATAGATCAGACGTTCCAGATTACTGGAGACCAGAATATCCATGGACGGTGAACTTGTCAGCACAAATTCTCTGTTCCTGTCATAAATACCCGTATGAAAAAAGTCTGTCAGCACTTTATTCTCATTGGAAGCACAGATCAGACGGGCAATCGGAAGACCCATATGCTTCGCATAATAAGCGGCCAGTATATTTCCAAAATTGCCGGTGGGTACCACTACATTGATCTCTTCTCCGCTTTTGATCTTCCCCTCCCGCAGCAAAACACCGTAGGCGTACACATAGTATACGATCTGAGGAACGAGACGGCCAATATTGATCGAATTGGCCGAGGAAAACTGAAATCCGTTATCCGCCAGTTTCCGCTTCATCTCCGCGTCAGAAAAAATGCGCTTCACACCTGTCTGCGCATCGTCAAAGTTACCGTGAATACCGACGACAGACGTATTGGCCCCCTTCTGCGTTACCATTTGCTTCTCCTGGATCGGGCTGACTCCGTTTTTCGGATAAAAGACAATGATCCGAGTTCCTTTCACATCGGCAAATCCTGCCAGCGCCGCCTTGCCCGTATCTCCTGAAGTCGCCGTCAGAATCACAATCTCATTTTTGATCTGATTCTTTTTGGCGGCTGTCGTCATCAGATGCGGTAAGATAGAAAGCGCCATATCTTTAAAAGCGATGGTCGCGCCATGAAAAAGTTCCAGATAATAGGCGCCTTCCGCCTCCACAAGCGGAGCGATCGTCTCTGTGTCAAACTTACTGTCATAGGCGCCTGCAATACACGCCTTCAGTTCTTCTTCTGTAAAATCCGTCAGATACAGCTTCATCACTTCATAAGCTGTCTCCGCGTATGTCATCCCCGCCAGCTCATCCGGCGTCTTATCCAGCGCAGGAATGCGCTCCGGAACAAACAGTCCCCCGTCATCGGCAAGTCCCTTTAAAATGGCTTCCGATGCCGTAACCGATCTGCTGTCGCTCCTGGTGCTCTTATATAAAACTTCCATCCTGTTTCCGTTCCTTTCTTATGTACCCGTAATCTGCGTTCCTTTTATTGTCCTTCAGACATGAAAATCAACGCCATCCGGCGATCTAATATCCTTCGATATTATATCATAAAGCAACTTTCCCCGCAATGAAACTTTGGCCGAACCTCTCAGGGGGGCGGGCGATCAGAGAAAAAACTCATGTCCGCCATATTGAAACAGTCGTGTCAGATGATTGTCAAACCAGCGCATCTTGTCCGGTGCCGCTCCCTTTCTGGAAACAAAATAGAGAGCCCCTTTTGAGTAATCTTCTCCCAAAAGCGCCCTTTGCACCGCCTCTTTTGTCTCCTCCGACACTTTAACATTCTGATAGCGTCCGTCACGAATCGGAGAAAACTGAAATGTCCCGTTATTTTTTTGAAACACAACACCCTCAATCGTATTCGGAAATGACTGGCTTTCCACCCGATTTAGGATCACATTGGCCACCAGTATCCTGCCATTCATATCCTCGCCTCCAGCCTCCGCCTCCACGATCCTGCACAGAATCTGGAACTCATTGTCCGTAAAGGAAAATTCCGGCCGCTCCAACACCTGATAATCCACAATACGCTGCCCTGATTCGGCGCGCTCCATACTGCCGATCATACTGCTCGCTTCCTCTTCCAGCATGATATTTTCAAGCTGTAGCTGAAACGCCGGTGTGGCCGCATACTGACTCCTCTCCGCAATTTTAAGACAGCAGAAGGACGCAAGCACGACCAGATTACTGAGAACAAGTAAAAGTCCATATTTTTTATACATAATTCTTCACCCATATAATTCTATACAGGTTGTACTAAAATTATGCACGGAATTTATTATATCAACCGATGCCCCCCCGCACACCTAAAAGCGGCCGGATATTCTCTCCGGCCGCTCTGGAACATAAATAACAACAATATCTTATTCTTGTTATAGTTCTTGTTATTTTTATGTTTATTTCTTCGCAATGTATTTTCTGATGTCAAGCGAGATTGCGATAAAGATAACGATACCGATCGCGATCCACTGTGCGTTCGCATTGACGCCAAGATACTGCAATGCCACTTTTAAGAGTTCAAACACGGCAACACCGACGATCGCGGAAGACACTCTGCCTCGTCCGCCGGTAACGGATACTCCGCCGATCGTACATGCAGCGATGGCTTCCATCTCATAACCATATCCAAGCTGCACGGAAGCGCCTCCGGACTTCGCCCCGAGCATAAATCCAGCCAGACCATACATCGCAGCCGCTTTCATATAAATCAGAATCAGCGTTTTCTTTACGGGGACACCGGCTACTTCCGCCGCCTGCGGATTTCCGCCTACCGCATACATATATTTTCCGTGACGGGTCATATTAAAGATAAACCAGGTGATCGCCGCCACAATGACCGCAATCCAGATCAGATAACTGATACCGAGGAACTTGCCGCTCGCTACGTCCGTATATTCCTTCACAAAGCCGCCAAGAGGGGTCGCATTCGTAAAGATCATATTGATACCATAAACGATCTCCATCATCGCCAGCGTCGCAATAAAAGGCGGCACGCTCAGATACGCGATGAAAAATCCGGTAACGGAACCGAAAGCCGCACAGATCAACATAACAATGATCGCTACCAGAAAAACATTCATCGGTTCCATATCCGGGAAGAACTTACCGGAAAAATCCATTCTCTGCAACAGCACACCGGCGATACAGCCGCCAAAACCGATCATACGTCCTGCGGACAGGTCGCAGCCGGCAGTGATCACGCAGCCGGCAATGCCGAGTGCGATGACGAGACGGAAGCTCATGTTCATCAATGTATTCAACAGATTGTTGCTTGTAAAGAAATTATCCGCTGTCAGACCGGTATAGATTACCAGCACAAACATAACGATAATGACACCGTTATTGATCAGAAAGTCTGTTATTTTTTTCTTCTTTGTCTTATCCATTCTTTTTTATCCTCCTTCTCTGTCAGAACTGGGTCGCAAAACTCATGACACGTTCCTGATTCATCTCTTCCTTCTCCGTGATCTCACCGGTCATCCTGCCATTACACATCACGTAGACTCTGTCAGCCATACCAAGGAGTTCTGCCATTTCGGAAGAGATCATAATAATCGCCTTTCCCTGTTTCGCCAGCTCGTTCATGATCTCATAGATCTCGTGCTTTGCCCCCACGTCGATACCACGGGTCGGTTCATCCATGATCAGTACGTCCGGATCATTGGCCAGCCATCTGGAAACAATAACCTTCTGCTGATTGCCGCCCGACAGATTGGAAATATGCTCTTTCATGCTCGGCGTCTTAATTCTGAGCTTCTCAATATTTTCATCAACGATACCGTTGATCCTTTTGTGATCCAGTACAAATCCTGCTTTGAGGTATTTATTATAGATCGACACACCTACGTTATCTTTGATCGACAGACAGCCAAAAATACCGTTTCCGCGCCGGTCTTCTGTGATCAGACCGATGCCGGCTTTCATCGCATCGATCGGATGTTTCGTCTTCACCTTTTTCCCGTTTATGTAAACTTCTCCGGACTCCACGCCGCGGATACCGAAGATGCCTTCCATAAGCTCTGTTCTCTGTGCACCTACCAGACCGCCAAATCCGAGAATCTCGCCCCTTCGAAGGGTGAAACTGACATTCTGGAAAGAATTGGCATGAATGGAACAGAGATTTTTCACTTCCATGATAACTTCACCGGGTTCATTTTGCCTCGGCGGATATACATTTGTCAGCTCCCGGCCAACCATTTTGGCAATGATCTGGTCGGTTGTGAGATCTTTTGTCTGCCATGTCCCTACGTAAGTACCATCCCTCATGATCGTAATGTCATCAGCAATTCTCTTAATCTCATCCATCTTATGAGAAATATATACCATCGTCACGCCTTTATCCCGCAGATCATTCATAATACGGAACAAAGCCTCCACCTCATTATCGGAAAGTGAAGAAGTCGGTTCATCAAAGATAACGACTTTCGCCTGCTGGGAAACTGCTTTCGCGATCTCCACAGACTGCATCTGCCCGATCGACAATGTTCCAAGCTGTGCCTTCGGGTCAAAATCCATTTTCACTTCTTTCAGCCATTTTTCCGTCTCCGCATACATCGTCTTATGATCGATCATCTTCAGCGGACCGAAATTTTTGGTGGGAAATCGTCCCAGATAAAGATTTTCCGCCACACTTCTTGCGGGTACCGGCTGCAATTCCTGATGCACCATGGCAATTCCGTGTTTCATCGCCTCATCCGGATTTCCGATCACGATCTTTTTCCCGTCGAGAAAGATCTCTCCCTCATCCATTTTATAGATGCCGAAAAGGCATTTCATCAGGGTAGATTTGCCCGCACCGTTCTCCCCCATCAGCGCATGGACTGTTCCGGGGCGGAGGGACAAATTTACATTGTCCAGCGCCTTCACACCAGGGAATGATTTACAGACACCCTTTAGTTCCAGTTTGTATTCAGCCATTCTGCTTCTCCTTATTGTTTATGTATGTGAATACGGACAGTCGCTTGCCCTCCGTATCCCGTTTCACATAGAAAAGTGCGGGTGCCGTCATCCAACACCCGCACCGATTCATCTGTTTTGTCTGTCAGACGTTATTATTTAACGCTGTCAAGTACAGACTGTGCGTTCTCAGTAGTAACCTTCACATAGTCGCAGCCAATATAGTGCTCATTGCCTGCACCTGTCAGATAGTTCACTGCTGCATCTGCTGCACTGTGAGACTGTGAGAAGTGATCGTTAAATACGGTACCTGTCATCTTGCCGGAGATAACGTTCTCAAGAGCCTCGGACAGAGCGTCAACACCAACTAAGAAGATGTCTTCGCCTACTGTACGTCCTGCTGCTTCGATTGCCTGCAGAGCGCCAAGTGCCATTGCATCGTTGTTGCAGAATACAACTTCCACATCATCACCAAACTGTCCAAGTGCATTCGCAACAAGAGACTGTGCCTGATCTTGCTGCCAGTTACCTACCTGATTAAACAGCTCGTTTACTTCAAATCCTGCATCTTCCAGTGCTTTTATGGAGAATTCCGTACGGAACTGTGCGTCTACGTTCTCCGGATCACCCTGGATCATGATGTAGTCAACTTTGCCGTTGCCATTCTTGTCGATTGTCTCCAGACCAAGGTCAGAGATCAGTTCGCCCTGGAATGTTCCGGACTGACGAGCGTCACAACCTACATAAGTAACATTCCAGTTGTTATCTGCCCATCTCTTCTCTTCGGACTCATCCGGCTCACGATTGATGTATACAAGCGGAATACCTGCCTCAACCACTTTGTCCGTAATTGTCTCTGCGGAAGAAGAGTTTACCGGGTTGATGATCAGTACATCAACGCCCTGAGAAATAAAGTTATCAATCTGTCCTGTCTGTGTCGCCTGGTCATTTGCACCGTCAACGATTGTAATATTGTCTTTAGAGAAACCAAGGCTTACAAGATAGTTCTCAAGCTCTGTACGGAACAGAGTCATGAAGTTATCAGAAAACTGATAAATACATACGCCGACTTTCTTATCAGCGAAATCGCCCGATGCTGCTTCCGCATCGCCGTCCTCTGCCTCTGCTGCATCTTCTGCAGGTGCTTCCTCTTCTGCTTCCGCAGGAGCCTCAGCCGCATCTTCTGCAGGTGCTGTTGTCGGCGCATCAGAGCTGCTGCCGCAACCAACGAGCAGAGTCGCTACCATTGCCATGCTCAGCAATGTAGCAAGAATTTTCTTTTTCATTTTAAAATCCTCCCTTTAAAAAATTTACAACCTCTGTTGTGATTATCAGTATACCACAAAGAACAGGAAAATCCATGTAAATTTTTATGATTTTTGTACAAAATCTTACACCATCTGTCAGAAAACTGTCAGTCAAACGTAAACAGCACTTTCTGACATTCTTCCTCAAACATTGTCTCTCTCGTGATCACCATCGTAGAAGTATCCACCTGCGGCTGTTCCACCGGAATATTATTGATCAGCTGATAGGCGCATTCCACGCCGAGATACCCCATCGCATAGGGATTCTGTACGACGAGCGCATCGACCTCCCCGGTCTCCAGCATTCCCACCGATACGACATTACTGTCAAACGCCACGACCAAGGTCTCTTCGGACAAACCAAGCTCGCGGATGGCATAGCCGACACCCAGGCTTGTCCACTCGTTAAACGTGGCAATCACATTGATCTCCGGATGACGGCGCAGCATTTCCTTTGTCTGCTCCCTGGAATCTTCCGTCGTGGAGATCACATTGATGGCATCTACAATCTGCACTCTCGGGTCCTCCCCGATCTCTTCCCGGAAGCCTTTTTCACGCTGCTGTCCGTTGGAAGTATTTTTATCAAAATTGACGATGCCAACATTCAGTTTCTCCTGATCGCCGGCAAGGACGGCTCTGCCCGCCATCCGTCCCGCCTGGTAGTTGTCCGTACTGATCCGGCAACTGACCATATCGCTGTCCACATCACTGTCAATGACGACAATCCTGACCCCGGCGGCCGCGGCCGCATCGATGGCATTGGCGTTGGCCTGATAATCGACTGCGGAGAAAACGATCACTTCCGCCCCCTCCTCCACAGCCTGTTCGATCATCTCGTTCTGCGTCTGGTAATCCTCCTCGTTGTCCGGTCCTTCCATACACAGCGTCAGATTGTATTCCGTACCTGCGGCATTGGCGCCGGCAAACACTGATCTCCAGAAAGCGGATGTCGTCGATTTCGTGATCACAGCCACATAATGTCTGCTGCCCTCGCCCCGCTCAGACTCCGGCGTCTGAAAACTGTGGACGATATAGCGGATTCCTGTCACATAACAGACGATCAAAAGCACAATACCGACGACAGATAATAAGTAGCGCATCACTCTGTTCTCTTTATTTGTTTTCATAATCGCCCTCCCGTATTTTAGGAATCCGGATCTCTACCTCTGTCCCTTCGTCCAGCTCGCTTGTGATACACAGCCCATATTCCTCTCCAAAATAAATTCTGATACGGTCATTGACATTCTTGATGCCGATCCCGGTACGGTCGCCTGCATCCCGACACAGGATTTCCTCACACTGCTGCGGCGTCATGCCCACTCCATTGTCCGTGACGGTCATGCGGATTGCCTGCGCTTCCTCACAGATACGGATCGAGATGCTGCCCTCGTCCACCATCCGGTCAATCCCATGATAGATGGCATTCTCAATGATCGGCTGTAATGTGATCTTATTGCACAGATAAGACAGACAACTTTCCTCCACCTCAAAATGATACGTAAACTGATTTTTGTACCGGTAATTTTGTATTTTCAGATAGTTGCGGGCATGCTGCACCTCTTTTTCCAGCGTAATCAGCTCATGTCCCTTACTGATACTGATTCGAAACAGCTGCGCAAGCGCCTCCACCATCTCCACCGCTTCCTTTGTCCTCTCTTCCTCGCACATCCAGGCAATGGAGTCAAGCGTATTATACAGAAAATGAGGATTGATCTGCGCCTGCAACGCATTCAGTTCCGTCTTTCGCAGAGAAATTTCCTCCTCACGCACCTGTTCCATCAGCTTCTGGATACGTACAACCATATGCCCAAACGATGCCGAAAGTGCGGAAATCTCCCGGGTACCGCTCACCGCGGCAAACTGAAAATTCTCCGCTTCTTTTTCAAATTCTCCCATCGCTCTCGCCAGGCGGTTGGCCGGCTCCGCAAACAGCCACGAAAACAGCATTCCGACAACGACAACGGTGGAGAGCACGAGCAAAAGCAGCACGAGACAGATGCGCACGATATGTTCCATTTTATCTGTGATCAGCTCGTCCACGAAACTGACACCGACGATCCGCCAGTTACAATTCTCCAGTGTGCGGATCGTGTAAATGACATTCGCATAAGGATACGTGCCGTCCGGAAGTTCCCGCAGATCATCTGTCAGCTCCTCCTTGAGTCCGGAGTAGATAAGCTGCTGCTGAGGGTGATAGACAAGGTTGCCGTCCGTATCCTGAATAAAACAATACCCATGCCGGCCGATCCCCACATCATCGATATAGCTGGCAATGTTCGAAAACCGAATATCCATGAACACCTGTCGTTCATATCCCTCACGATCCTGCATTTTCTGGGATATGGTGACGACCCAGGGATAATATTCCTCAAACAGCGTCTCCACATGGGGTTTGGAAATGCTCAGTCCCTCTCCCGGGGGCTTTTCCATATATGAGAGGTCTTTCAGCACTTTAGTCTTCCGCTTCTGTCCGCCTGACCAGCACTCCTGCAGTGTTCCGCTCTCGTCATAGGTCATGATCGCCACCACATCGGGAGAGATCTCCAGAAAGCTGCGCAGGAACTCTTCCCGCTCTCTGTCAGACTTGCGCATATTCTGAGTGAGCAGCTCCATATCCTGTGCCATATTTTCCGTGTACGTCTCCACGGTATTCATCACCTGTATGACCGCCTGCTCACTGCTGATAACCGCATTTTGTTCGATGGAATTTTCATATAGACGGATAAAAAACAAAAGGATCGTCATCAGCACAGTCAGTACAAGGACAACGACCGTGCCTGTCATTACCGCCGCCAGTGAAATCCTATTTTTCAGATTCGTTCTCTTCATGCTGCCTCCTGCACACATTGGGGGAGACGCCTTCAAACTTCTTGAAACAGTAGCTGAAATAATGCTGGTCATTATAGCCGCATTTCTCCGAAATCTCCCTGATCTTGATCGGCGTCCCCAGAAGCAGCCGTTTCGCCTCCTGCATTCTCCGTTTCGTGAGCAGATCCACAAACGTACTGCCCGTGGAACGTTTGATCAGTGCGCTCAGATAATTGGGGCTGACTGCAATTTCACTGCTGATGGAATTCAGGGAGAGTTCGGAATCCATGTAACGGTTTTCTATCACCTCCAGCGCCCGGTCACAGAGCGCGCAGCCGCTCTTTTTATAATGTTCCGCCACCAGTTCCCTCGCCGTCAGACAAAGTGCGATATACTGCTCTCGCATCTCCCCGATGTCCCTGAAGAAGATAGACCCCTGCAAAGGTGGGGAAAGCTGCAGGCTCTGGACAGCCTCGCTGACCGCCACTGCATATACGACCCGGAAGACCGCGGCAATCAGCTGCGCCATCACAAGGCGCATCGTCACCGGCTGGGTTTTGTCTTTTTCCATCTCCCCGAAAAAATCGTTCAGATAACATTCCAGCTCTTCCGCTGATCCGCTCCGCAGAAGATTCTCAATCTCGTTGACGGCGCTCTGTACTTTCTCCTGGTCAAAAGTCCGGCACCGCTCAATGTCGGAAATGAAATAGATTCCCTCATTGCCGCGTCTGGAATAGCCCATGGCATCCATCGCCTCTATATAGGCCTCATGGCAACTCCCAAGCTCAGAGACGATACGGCTCACACCGATAAATGCGGACAGACCAAGGATTCGCTTTACACTCTGGGAAATGTCCTCCACCAGAATGTGAAGATGCTTCTCCAGTTCCTCTCTGGCAGCTATCAGCAGAGAAACAATGCGGCCGTTACTGTAAAAGCTCACATGATGCACATATTTGCGAAAGACCAGCCGCACGGCATTGACACTCGATTCATCCGTCAGATTGTTGCCCCTGTCGTCCCAAAAGCTCGTCACCAGAACCGTATAGCACACAGAGACAGACGCCTCTTTCAGCAGCCCTCTGCACACCGCCTCCCGCTCAAGCAGTGCTTCCCGCTCCTGACTTTGACTGCTCTGATAGGAATCCAGCAAAAGCGGCATCACAAACCCTGTCAGACCGTACTGCTCCTGCTGCGTCGTCTTTCTCGTAAATTCTTCGAATCTCTCATCTATTTTTGACTTGATTTTTTTTAACTCTTTCGTCAGCTCCTCCGAGGAGATCGGCTTCAGCATATAGCTGATAATATTATACTGGATCGCCTGCTGGGCATAGGTAAAATCGTCAAAGCCGCTCAAAAAGGCGATCTGCATCGTCGGCCGGATTTCCCGCACCGCTCTCGCCAGCTCGATACCGGACATAAATGGCATCTTCACATCCGTCAGCAGCAGATCGGGCTCCAGCTTCTCTACCAGTTCCAGCGCTTCCGCACCGTTCTCCGCCTCACCTACGACCTCAAACCCCACATCCTGCCAGTCGATCCGTCTGATCAGCGCCTGTCGCAGTCCCGCCTCATCGTCCGCGATCACAATCGTATACATGCCTGCTTCCTCCTTACCCTCATTGTCTTCATTATAGCGGGAAAGCATACATAATGCAATCAAAGCGATTCCAAACTGCGACTGTTTCTGCTACAATATACGGTGATCAGTCATAATCTGTAACCTGCGCCTGATACCTGAGAGAAAGGAACCTGTTATGAGTCTGCCCGGCGTTTATGCCACGAAAAAAAAAGACGGCACCACTTACTACCGTGCTTCCGTCACCTACCGCACCAAACATATCAGCCTCGGAAGTTTTCCCGGGGAAATTCCGGCCAATCAGGCTTATGAGGAGGCCTCATGCCTATTAAATGACACATCTGTCACTTTAGAGTCATACGCGGAAGATCAGGCACTTCCTTTTGCAAAATGGGTCAGTCTGCTGAATTTCAGAGACAATAAAATTTATATAGCCAATCCGATCTATATTCATATCCGCTACTTTGACTATTATCTGACGCCTGATCTGGTGCTGAAATTTGACATGGACGACCTGTTTTATTATTCGTCCCGTAAGATCATGCGGCGGGGCGGCCGCCTCTTTGTGTCAGACTACGGGATGCAGGTGAGTATCGCCTCCCGCTATGGCATCAAAAACTACGCCGTTGAAGGCCGGGACTATCGTTTTGTCAACGGCGATCCTCTTGATTACCGTTATGAAAATATCGAGATCCTCAACCGGTATCATGGTGTCAGCCGCGCCACAAGACAGGGAAAACCGTGCTATAAAGCGAAAATACACATCAACGGTGATTTTGTCATCGGCTATTATGAGAACGAGACACTCGCCGCCATCGCATACAACAAGGCGGTCGACATCCTGAAAAAAGCCGGCGTATCAAGGCAGTATGTCCCCAATTACATTGAGAACATCTCTGCTTCCCGTTACGCCGACTTATATGCTCTGCTCCCCATCTCCCGGCGGATCATGGACTACCGGCCGTAGGGACACACAGACTTTCTTTTCATCCGCCTCTCTGCAAACACTACAGCACCCCTTTTGTCGACCACACACCTTCTATGCGCGGCTCGGCCATCGTCGCCTCATCGAGCGCTTTGGCAAAGGCCTTGAAGCTGGCTTCTGCAATATGATGATTGTTCGTTCCGTCCAGCTTTTTGATATGCAGGTTCATTTCCGCCCGATAGGAAACGGCATAGAAAAAGTCATGAATCATCTCCGTATCCATCTCTCCGAGCCGGTCCACGGTATATTCCTCGTCAAAACGCAGGCAGGGACGGCCTGACAGATCGATGGCACAGAGTACAAGCGCCTCATCCATCGGCAGTATCTGACTGCCGTAGCGTCTGATAGCTTTCTTCTCTCCCACAGCCTGGCGGATGGCTTCCCCAAGCACAATCCCCACATCTTCTATCGTGTGATGGCAGTCCACCTGCAGATCACCCCTGCATACAACCTCCAGGTCAAACAGTCCATGTCTGGCAAAGCCGCTCAACATATGATCGAAAAAGCCGATTCCCGTGTCGATTTTGCAGATTCCGCTGCCATCCAGATTCAGCGTCAGCGTGATCTCCGTCTCCTTCGTATTTCTTGTCACCGTAACCTTTCTCGGTTCCATTCTGATCCCTCCCTGTCAATCTCCTGTCCCATGCCGCGCTCCGTCATTTCGACGCATAGTCGATAAAACAGATGCTCAGTTTCGCCGGTTCACTGATCCCGTTTACCTTGGCGTTTTTTGTATATTCCCACATCGTATACTTATAAGGATAATCCGGCGTATCCGCCTCCTGCGACAGCCAGATGTCGTAGCTGATCAGCTTCGTCAGGTCCACTTTCCGGATCAGCCATTCCTTGTCCCCATAGAGCATCGCCTTATAACCTACCTCCTCGACCGCCTCCATAAAAGCGATCGCAATCTCCGTCTTGGCGTCTCTGGACAGTCCCTGTACCCTGGCGGTATCGTTTTTCACATATTCCATATCAAAGACAACCGGATATACGACCGTAAATCCCTGCAGCCCTTCTATGACTCTGTCCGCCTCCTCCAGCGCCTCTTCCTTTGTAATCGCCTGAGAAAAGAAGGTCACCCCGAAATCCATCTCCGCCTCGGTCGCTTTCCTCACATTCTCATAAAACATATCGTCCGCCATCAGATTACCGCTGCCATAGCCCCGGGAACCGATCTGTATCATGACAAAGTCGATGCCCGCCTTTTTCAGCCTGTCAAAATTCACGTCCCCGTCATCCGCCGAGACATGAATACCGACCCGCGACATCTTCTCACTGTCCTCATAATATTTCATAATCGGATATTGATAGACAAGTCCGGAATGATCGTACGTATTTTTCGTCAGATAAGGATTGATCTCAATCCACTCCTCCGTCCCGTCGTCCGACACGAGTTTTGTATGTCTTCCATCAGTGGAAGGGTCCTGCTCTTCTTCCTTTTCCTCTTCTTTTTCCTTCTCTTTTTCCTCCAGCAAATCTTCTGTCTCGTCATACATATGCCAGAAGTCCAGATCGTCGCTCGTCAATGTGCTGCCGGAAATATACGGATCGTCGCTCACCGACTCCTGCATGTCCGGCCCGCTCTCTGTCTCGGCTGCCACTGTCTCTGCCTCATTGCCTTTACTGCGGCGCGGCTTTTGATTGAGGAGCACAACGGCTCCCACAATCGTCACGACCGTCAGGAATACGGCGATCCCCATATAGACAAGGGCTGCGCCGGAATTTTTATCATCAAAATCATCTGTCAGTTTCATCTTATACTTCCCTCTTCATCACACTTTTCGAAAACCCGGTATTATAGTATACTATTTAAGGAAAAAAAACAAGCCAGAGGAATTTATATGAAAAAAATTTATAAAAAATTATATTTAAGGAAAGCCTTTAAACTATGGTCTCTCTTCTGCTGTTTTCTTGCCGCCGCTTCCCTGTGCGGCTGCGGAAAAAATTCCCTGCCCGTCTCCCGGACCGGGTTTTATTTTGATACCGTGATCACTCTCACCCTCTATGACACGGCCGGTCTCTCCACCGCCCGTACGGAAGAAATTTTTACCGAGTGCTTTCAGATCTGTGAAACATATGAAGCCATGTTCAGCCGCACAAGAGAAGGCAGCGACATCTGGAACATCAACCACGCCCAGGGACACCCTGTCCAGGTAACAGCGGAGACTGCAGATCTGCTGGCGAAAGCGCTCTCCTATTGCGAGGCCACTGACGGCGCTGTCGATGTCACTGTCGCGCCTCTGTCAGACCTCTGGGACTTTTCTTCCGAGAGCCTGGGGACAAAGACTGCTGAAAACGCCCTGCCTGCTCCGGCACAGATCGCGGACACTCTCTCACATGTGAATTATCAGAAGGTGTCTCTCGAAGGAACGACGGTCACTTTGTCAGACCCCGGCGCCGCTCTCGACCTTGGCTGCATCGCCAAAGGCTATATCGCCGACAGGCTGAAAGACTATCTGTCCGGTCAGGGCATCGACAGCGCCCTCATCAATCTCGGCGGCAATCTGCTTGCCCTCGGCAACAGGCCTGACGGCTCACCGTTCAGACTGGGCATCCAAAAACCGTTCGATATGGAAGGAACCCCGATCGCCGTACTTACCGCAGCGGACGTCTCCCTTGTCTCTTCCGGTGTCTATGAACGGTACTTTACACTGGACGGCATCCGCTACCATCATCTGTTCAATACCAGGACAGGAATGCCGGAAGACAATGGCCTGCTCTCTGTCACAATCGTAACCGAATCATCCGCCGATGCGGACATACTGAGCACTGCCTGCTTCCTGCTCGGACTGGAAAAAGGTATGGCCTATGCGGAGTCGCTCCCCGGTGTGGAAGCTGTTTTTGTCACCGAAGATTTTGCCCTCCACCCGAGTTCCGGCCTTTCCGGGATGCTGCAAAATCCGTAGGCGTCATCCCCACACTCCCTCTGAATGCCCGTAAGAACGTCGAATAGTCAAGAAAACCGCACACCTCGCTCACACTTGTGGCCGGCTGACCCGCCAGCAGCATCTCTTTTGCTGCCATAATCCGCTTTTCCGTCAAATATTTGTGTATCGTATATCCGGTCTCTTTTTTAAACTGCCGCATCAGATGATATTTACTCATATAGACGGCGTCCGCCAGATCATCGACGGAAATTTCTTCGAATATGTGTTCTGACAGGTAAGTCATAGCATCAATAATCTTCTGGTGATACACAGCGGGAGGACAGATTTTCGCTTCCTGTTCCCCGCCCTGGCAGATACGATTTACGGCCAACAGGAAAAGCTGAAACAGCAGCAGCCGTTCTGCCTGCCAGCCATACCGCTCTCCCCCTGATTCCATGGCAGCGAGAATGCCGCCTGCCTCCGTTTTCAGAAAGTCTTCCACCCGCAGCACATAATCTTTTTTCTCCGCCGCCTGTGTAAAACAGAAAAAGGGATCGTATCCTTCCGAGCGGCAGCTCTCCAGACATTCCCCCGAAATATAAAAGATCGTCCTCTCATAAGGTACAGAGTCATCAATCGTCGGCTTATGAATATGATTTCTGTTTACGAGCACAATATCTCCTGGCTTTAACAGATACGATTTTCCCTCAACCATATAGGTGACGGTTCCCGTATAAAAAACAATAATCTTGTAAAAATCGTGGTAATGCAGACTGATTTCCTGTCTGACATTGTCTTTCAGATGAAAAAGCCGGAAAGGCTCCTGCAGGTATCCTGTTTTCTCATAGTTTTTCATACGAATTATTATAGAGTGAATGAGCATTTTTTGCAATATATATAGCAATTTTTATTATTTATATATAGAAAAATGCTTGCTATAGTAGTGATAGTAAGAGGTGAAGCATATGGAACTTATCTTTAAAAAATATCATAGATTCGAACTGCATACGGAAAAAAATTATCTGATCTACGATCCTTCCCGCAATCAGGTCCAGTTTACAAAAGATCTGTTCAAATCCATCTCAAAACGGAATTTCGGACAGAGTTATGAAAATATTCTGATCGGACCGATCATGGAAGATCAAAAAATGACCGTCAAAGTACTGGGCTCTGACGGCACGGAAATCTCCACTGACACGACGACGGAGAAAATCTTTCAGACTTATTTAAAAGATCAGGGATATGCGGACGGCCTGTCCAGTGAAAATGGCTGTTCCGGCGATACGGCAGCGCAGACCGATGTCCGTGCATTTGGCACTGTCTATTACTTCCCGGCCTGACGCCATCCATCAGATACCCATCACATAAAACAATGTTTTGCCGACAAACCTTATATTTTGTCGGCAAAAATATTTTTATAGCCCTCTCCGTATATCTCTGAAGCGCTTGTCACAATCATAAAGGCACGCGGATCTTCCTCTTTCACGATCTCCTCGATCTTCGGCGCCTGCTGTTTTCTCGTCACGCACATAATGACTTCTTTGCTCTGGCTGCTGTAGCCGCCCCGGCCATCCAGATAGGTCACACCGATTTCAATTTCTTCCAGAATGCGGTCTGCAATCTCCTTCGGCTTATCACTGATGATATAAATCAGTTTGGCCTCGTCCGTACCATAAAGCACAATATCCATCACACGCGACATGACAAAAACCGCAAGCAGCGCATATAAGACGACGTCTACATCACCGAACACAAACAGGGAACTGCCTGCAATCATCACGTCCGAGAGCAGAAACAAAAAACCGGTCCGCATATGGGGATATTTCAGACGCAGTACCTTGATAATGATGTCTGTACCGCCTGTCGTCGCTCCCGCCCTGAATATAATGCCCAACGCCGCCGCAGATAACGCACCGCCGGCGATCGCTGCCAGCATCGGTTCCTTCGTGAGCGCCCCTACAGGCGCCAGAATATCCGTGGCCGCAGACACCGCAAAAATCGCATAGAAGGTAGAGACAATAAACTTCCAGCCAAACTTCCACATACCAAGCAGGATAATCGGAACATTGAGGATCATAATCAGCGTACCGGTATTGACCCCGATCAATCTGTTCAGCAGGATCGCGATACCTGTCACGCCGCCCGGCGCCAGATTATTAGGGTCCAGAAAAAGACTGACCCCCGCCGCATAGACGATCGCCGCCAATGTAATGACCAAATAGTTTCTGAGCCCCTTTTTGATACTCTTTCTGTTCATCCGCCTAAACTCTCCCATTTAATAAACTGTTCCTGTGCCAGCGCCTTCTGCTCCCTGCCATAGCCCTGTATCACTTCGGTACAGCGCTCCAGTATTTTATGATAATCTCCCATAAATATATGGTGTTTTTTCCTGTCCCTCGTATAAAACACGGTCGTACAAAAGCGCGGCCCGGACGTGACGGAAGGGGTTCCCTTCGCATTCATACCCATATCGTCATAATTAGACTGAGATAAATACAACCAGACGACATCACGGTAAGCGATCAGCCGGGGATAGAAAAACCCCCATTTCTCCCGGTACAGAAAATAATTGTCCGCCGCCAGAATATCGCCCGCACCAATGCCCTTCTGATAGCTGTGCAAGAGCCACATGAGCTGTTCCCGTTCTCCGGAAGACACTTTCTTCAAAACACTCCTGCACTGCCGGGCCGATACCGTCACAAAGACGCAGCAGATCAGGCAGGGGAGAAAATAAACGGCAAAAATCAACAAAAAACTACCAATGTGCTGCCATTCAATATCCTTTGCCAGTGCCGTCCAAAGGTATGCCGTCGTTCCGTCCACCGACATAACGGCAAAGATCATGACCGCTATTGTGAGCAGTACAATACCGACTGCGCTTCCAATATAGATCGCTGCTATTTTCCTACGCTTTTTCTGAAATATCCGTTCAAACTCCTTCTCCCACATCAGATACTGGTAGCTACGACTTTCGGACAGTAGCCCTCCTTCTCCAGCGCCCCGATAATCTGCTGCTTATGCTCAGTACCGAATGCCTCCATCGTGATCCGCAGTTCGACCGCCGCGCTCCTGTTCGTAGATACAAACTGATTGTGCTCCAGCTTGATTACATTGCCGCTCTCTTTGGCGATCACAGAGGCGACCCTGCAAAGTTCGCCCGGCTTATCCGGCAGCAGGACAGACACGGAGAAGATACGGTCACGGAAGATCAGTCCCTGCTGGACGACAGAGGACATCGTGATAATGTCCATATTGCCGCCGCTTAAAATCGAGACGACCTTCTTCTTCTCTGGCTTCAGTTGTTTGAGCGCCGCCACCGTCAGCAGGCCGGAATTTTCCACAACGATTTTATGATTCTCCACCATATCGAGAAAAGAGACGACAAGCTCTTTGTCCTCTACAGTGAGTATACCGTCCAGATTTTTCTGAATATAGGGAAAAATATTCGTTCCCGGCGTCTTGACTGCCGTACCGTCCGCGATCGTGCTCACATTTGGCAACGTCGTTACTTTTCCGTTCCTGATCGACTCCTGCATACAGTTGGCGCCTGCGGGTTCCACACCGATTACCTTGATCTTGGGATTGAGCAGCTTTGCCAATGTCGACACACCTGTGGCCAGTCCGCCGCCGCCGATCGGCACCAGGATATAATCGACGAGCGGAAGTTCCTTGAAGATCTCCATGGCGATCGTTCCCTGTCCGGTGGCCACCGCCTCATCATCAAACGGATGAATGAAAGTATAGCCATGTTTCTCCGCCAGCTCAAGAGCATGAGCGCACGCCTCATCATAAACATCACCGTACAGTACCACATCAGCGCCGTAACTTTTCGTCCTTGTCACCTTCATCAGCGGTGTCGTCGTCGGCATGACGATCGTTGCCCTGGCGCCGTAACATTTCGCCGCATAAGCCACGCCCTGCGCATGATTGCCCGCAGAAGCGGTGATCAGCCCTTTCGCACGCTCTTCATCGCTTAACGTGCTCATCTTATAATAGGCGCCCCGCACTTTATAAGCTCCGGTAAACTGCATATTTTCCGGCTTTAAATACACCTTGTTGCCGGTCTGGCTGCTCAGATAGTCGCTGTATACGAGCTTTGTCTCCAGCGTCACTTTTTTGACGACTTCCGCCGCCTCTTCAAATGCCTCCAGCGTCAGCATATTCTTACTCATAGTGTTCCTCTCCTGTCTCAAACAATGCGTTGACAAATTCATCGGGATCAAATTTCTGCAGATCGTCAATCGTCTCCCCCACGCCGATATATTTGACCGGCACATGCAGCTCAGACTGAATAGCGACTGCGATTCCTCCCTTTGCCGTGCCGTCCATTTTTGTCAGAATGATACCTGTCAGATCTGTCACTTCTCCAAACTCTTTCGCCTGCTGCAGTGCATTCTGGCCGGTCGTACCGTCCAGTACGACAAGATTCTCCCGATGGGCCTGCGGAAATTCCTTTTCGATGATGCGGTTGATCTTTTTCAGCTCTTCCATAAGGTTTTTCTTATTGTGCAGTCTGCCCGCCGTATCGCACAGAAGCACATCTGCGCCCCTCGCTTTGGCCGCGCTCACCGCATCAAAAATAACGGAGGCCGGGTCCGATCCCTCTTTGCCGCCGATGATCTCCACACCGGCCCGGTTTGCCCACTCGGTGAGCTGTTCCCCTGCCGCAGCCCGGAACGTATCGGCAGCCGCCAGAATTACCTTGCGTCCCTGCTCTTTCAGTTTTCCGGCCAGCTTGCCGACAGATGTCGTCTTGCCCACACCATTGACTCCGATCACAAGCACGACCGACTGCTCCTTCTCGAAATCATAGGCGGTCTCTCCGACCTGCATCTGTTCCCGGATACTGTCGATCAACAGCTGCTTGCAGGCGGCGGGCTCTCTCATATGCTTCTCTTTCACCTGTCCCCGCAGACGCTCCAGTATGGCGTTGGTGGCATTGACACCGATGTCGCCCATAATCAGGATTTCTTCCAGTTCTTCGTAAAACTCTTCATCGATCATTGAATACCCGTTAAACAGATCATCGATCCCATTCACGATATTATCCCTTGTCTTACTCAATCCCTCTTTCAGACGGCTGAAAAATCCTTTCTTCTCTCCGCTCATTCTCTCTCCGGCTCCCTTCCTTCTTCCCTAACCTGTCCTGTGCCTTCCCGCTTTCTCCGATCCGCAGGGCAGACACTCTATGCACCGTTTTTTTCACGCAGGTCTTCCAGCTCGCCCTCGATCAGATCCACACTCACAAGGGTGGAGATTCCTTTCTCCTGCATCGTGATGCCGTACAGCCTGTCTGCTTTCTCCATCGTCCCCCGCCTGTGTGTGATCACAATAAACTGTGTATGCTTCGTCAGTTTATGTAAATATTTGGCAAAACGTCCTACATTGCTCTCATCGAGAGCGGCCTCAATCTCATCCAGGAGACAGAACGGAGACGGCTTCAGATTCTGAATGGCAAACAGCAGAGCAATCGCCGTCAGCGCCTTTTCCCCGCCGGACAGCTGCATCATATTTTGCAGCTTTTTTCCCGGTGGCTGGGCAATGATGCGGATTCCTGCCTCCAGCAGGTCTTCTTCCTCCTGCAGCTCCAGTGTTCCCTTGCCTCCGCCGAACAGTTCCTTGAATACCTTGTCGAACTCTCTGCTGATCTGTCCGAATTTTTCCTGGAATTGTCTGCGCATGGCAGTGTCCAGTTCCTCGATAATGCCCAGCAGCGTCTGCTCCGCCTCCACAAGATCATCGTGCTGAGTTTTCAGGAAACCGTAACGCTCCATAAGGTTTTTATAATCCTCAATGGCGTTGACATTGACTTCTCCCAGCTTTTTGATCTGTTCCTTCAGCGACGCACTGTCCCGTTTCATCGCCTGCAGATCGCTGAGTTCCTCGTTCCGCAGCGCTGCGGCAGCGCTGAGTGTGATTTCGTACTCATCCCACATATAATTGATCTGCGCTTCCAGAGAACTCTCAAATTTTTCTTTCTGAGCATTCAGACGGTAGACTTCTTTATCTAAACCGCTCTTTTTCTCTGAGAGTTCTTCCCGTATGGCAAAGAAATTCTTCTGCCTGTCGGTCAGCGTCTCTTTCCGTACCACGTCGGCATTCATCTTCTCCTGCGCTTCATCCTGCGCAGTGTGCGAGTTCTCGATCGTCAGCATGATCTCCTGAATGTCGTTTTGTTTCTTTTGAATCGTTATGCGGTTCTTTTCCAGCTCCCCGTCGATCTCTTCCAGTTCTCCGCAAAGACGGCTGATCTCTCCGTCGATACGGTCGAGGTTCTGCTGTCCGAACTCCTGCTGCTGACGGAACTTTTCCGCCTCCACATCCCACTCGGACACTTTTGCCGTCTGCTCCGCCTCTTCTTTGCGTTTGGCTTCCAGTTGCTCCTGCAGTTCTTTCAACTGTGCTTCCACTGTCTGTTCCAACTGCTGAGACTCTTCCAGCTCTCTGACCGTCCGCTCTTTATCCGCATTGATCTGTGCGATCTGCACTTCGATCTGCTCCTGCTCTTCCTGCAGAGAACCGAATCCCTCCTCCGTCTCATTCCATTTTTCCTCGGCCGCCGTCACATTCAGCCGGGCCGTATTCTGCTCGATAAACTTATTCTGCAGAGTAAGACGCATCGTCTCCAGACTGCTACGGAGCCTGTTGCGTTCCTCCTTGATTGTCTCGATCTCTTTTTGAATCCCGTCGATCTCACTCTGATATTTTTTTACCATCTCTTTCAGCTCGGCGATCTCTCTCCTCCTGCCGAGAAGATTGGAACTGTTTTTAAAGGCACCACCGCTGATCGCGCCTCCCGGCACGAGCAGTTCTCCTTCTATCGTCACGATACGGATGCTGTAATTATATTTTCTGGCAATCTGCACCGCGTGATCGACCGTATCGACCACCAGAATCCGCCCAAGCATGGATTTTGCAGCATTTCTGTATTTACCATCCACCTGTACGAGAGAATCGGCAAGCCCGATCACTCCCTGCTCAGACAATGCTTCCTTTCTGTTAAATTCCTGTGGATTTTTAATACTCGTAAGCGGAAGAAAGGTGGCACGGCCTCCTTTTGTCTTTTTCAGGTATGCGATCATCCGTTTCGCTGTCTCTTCCTCTTCCGTCACGATATTCTGAATACTTCCGCCAAGCGCAGTCTCGATTGCAGTCTCATACTTCTTCTCTACTTTTATGATGTCCGCAACGACGCCTACGATCCCCTTTTCCACAGATTTTTGTTCCATGACCCGCTTTACGCTGCCGCCGTAGCCTTCATATCGCTCCGTCAGATTGGACAATGCGTCCAGTTTCGACCGCTCCTGATGATAGAGAGCCTGCACTTCCCGCAGCCGCTGATCCTTCTGCGTCAGCTCCGGCTTGATCTGACCGATACGCTTTTCCTCGGCTGCCTGCCTCTCGTTCAGCTCCTGAATGACTCTTCCGATTGCCTCGAACTCTTCCCGCAGACGGCTGATCGTCTCTTTCTGCTCTTCCTCATCGGTCTTGGCCTGCAGCAATTTGGCCTGCAGTTCTGTCCTGCGCAGACTGATTTGCTCGAGCATCGTGTCATACCGTCCCATGCGGGAACGGATCGCCGCTCTCTCATTCAAAGCGCCGATAATTGAATTTTTACCGGCCTCTATCTCTGTGTTATATTCAGCTATTTTTTCCTGTACTTCGCTTAAAAGCGCCCTTGCCTCTCCTCTCGCCTGCTCAATCTGCTGCGCCTTTTCATCGGTCTGCTGCTTATCATCTGAAATGACATGCTTGTCGCTCTCTTTCTCCGCAATCTCCTTTTCCACGGCGGTCTTACGGTTTTTCAGATGATTCTCATTGCCCTGGGCGGAATGGATCTGCTCCTGCAGTACATTGATCTGCCCTTCCAGTTTGCCTCTGAGCACGCTTGTGTCCGTCAAAGTCTGACGCGCGGTTTCGATGGACTGTTCCAGCGTCTCCAGCTCGCCCTGAATCTGCTCGTACTCTTCCTTCGTCTTCTCATACTGAACCGTCGTCTCCTGAAGATCGCTGTCCGCAAGCCGGTATTTCTCTTCCACGGATTCCAGCTGTTGACGGATCTGTGTGTTCTCCACAAGGAACATGTTGACATCCAGCACTTTCAACTCTTCTTTTTTACGCAAATATACTTTGGCCGCCTCCGACTGCTTTTCCAGAGGCGCGATCTGCTTTTCCAGCTCCGCCAGAATATCGCTGACTCGCACAAGATTCTGTTTCTCGTCCTCCAGCCGTTTCTGCGCAGTATTTTTTCGCCGCTTGAACTTCACGATACCGGCAGCCTCATCAAACAGCTCCCGCCGTTCCTCCGGCTTTCCGCTCAATATTTTGTCGATCTGGCCCTGACCGATGATCGAATATCCTTCCTTTCCGATCCCGGTATCATAGAATAGTTCATTGACATCCTTCAGCCGGCAGAGCGTCCCGTTGATCGAATATTCGCTTTCTCCGGAGCGATAGATCCTTCTGGCAACCGTCACCTCATCATAGTCGATGGCTAGCTGATGGTCAGCGTTGTCAAGCGTAATCGCCACATAGGCATAACTGAGCGGTTTTCTCGCCTCTGTACCGGAAAAGATTACATCCTGCATGGAAGCGCCGCGCAGCTGTTTGATACGCTGTTCGCCGAGCACCCAGCGGACGGCATCGGCCACGTTGCTCTTGCCGCTGCCGTTGGGACCTACGATCCCTGTTATCCCGTTGTGAAATTGAAAATTGATCTTATTGGCAAACGATTTGAATCCCTGTACTTGAATGCTTTTTAAATACATATATTACCTGCTCTTTATTTGTAATATGTAACAAGCGCCTGATAGGCGGCCTGTTGTTCCGCATGTTTTTTGGTCCGTCCGCTGCCCGTTCCGATCTTTTTCTCATCGATCATCGCTTCCACGCGAAACAGCTTGTCATGCTCCGGGCCTGTCTCCTCCACAAGAACATAGTGAAGCCTGCCCTCTCCCTGCTTCTGCACCTGTTCCTGCAAGATCGTCTTGCTGTCATAAAACAACTGCTTGTCTTCCAGGTCAGAGAGCACAAACCGGTCAATAAAATTTTTAGCGGGAACAAGCCCGCCGTCGAGATAGATGGCGCCGATCACCGCCTCCAGCACATCGGAGACAATAGACTCTCTCCTCCTGCCTCCGGTCGCTTCCTCACCTTTTCCGAGAAAAATATAAGTTCCAAGCTCAATATCTCTCGCACAATAAGCCAGCGCAGGTTCACACACCATAGAAGAGCGCAGCTTTGTCAGTTCTCCTTCCGGCATCTGCGCATTCGTCCGATACAGATAATCACTGGAAATGAGCTCCAGCACCGCGTCTCCCAAAAATTCGAGTCTCTCGTAGTCATCCCATTTATTTATTTTCTGCTCATTTGCGTAAGAACTGTGCGTCAACGCCTGCTTCAACAGCCTTCGCTCGCGGAACCGGTATCCGATCCGCTCTTCCAACAGCTCCATTGCCTTCCCGTCATTTCCCATGCCATTCCCCTGATTCGTCACTCTTTTTCGTCTACCGCCTGTTTAATCAAAAGCAAGGCTTCCCCGACCTTTGTGATTTTCTCTGTTTTCTCCGGCGGCACCTCGATCTGAAATACGTCTTCGATTCCCATAACAACCTGAAACAGATCCAGTGAATCCGCGCCCAGATCATCCATAAATGTCGTCTCCTCTGTAATTTCCTTCGGGTCCACGCTCAATACTTCCGCGATGATCTCTTTTAACTTATCGAACTCCATAGCAAACCAGCCTTCCTATGCTTCCTCTTTTCGTGTGATCTGTTCCTTTATCTTTTCGTTGATCTTCTGTTCTTTAAAAGCAATGCACTGAAGAATCGAATTCTTGATCTCCACTGCTTTAGAGCTGCCATGTGTCTTCACGACAAGACCATTGAGACCGAGAAGCGGCGCCCCGCCATACTGTTCCAGGTCGAAGGCTTTCAACGTCTGTTTCAGCGCCGGTTTTACGAGCAACGCGCCAATCTTGCTGCGCAGAGTGGACATCATACCCTTTTTCACTTCTTTGATCAGTGTATCACCCACACCCTCATACATCTTGAGGATGACATTGCCGACAAAGGCCTCGCAGACAACCACATCTGCCGCACCGGTCGGAATATCCCTGGCCTCCACACTGCCGATAAAATTGATGTCATCGCATTCTTTTAAAAGCGGAAATGTCTCTTTCACAAGTGCGTTTCCTTTTTCTTCCTCCGCACCAATATTAACGATACCGACTCTCGGCTTCTTTACACCGAGAACATGTTCCATATATACAGAACCGATCTTTGCAAACTGAACAAGGTGAGAGGCACGGGCATCCACATTGGCCCCACAGTCAATCAGAAGTGCGACCCCGTTCGCAGTCGGAATCACCGGTGCCAGCGGCGGCCGCTCCACCCCTTTGAGACGGCCTACCAAAACCTGTCCGCCTACAAGTACCGCTCCCGTACTGCCGGCAGAAACAAACGCATCACAGTCTCCCTCTTTCACCAGCTTCATCCCTCTGACAATCGAAGAATCCTTTTTGGAACGGATTGCTGCCACCGGCGGTTCCGCCGTCTCAATCACTTCCGTCGTATTTATGACTTCTATCTGCTCAGACGATACCGTATATTTGGCGAGTTCCGCTTTCACTGCGTCCTCTCTGCCAAGCAGAAACACTTTGATCTTCTTGCTCTCCTGCACTGCCGCCACGGCACCTTTTACAATTTCCGCAGGGGCATTGTCACCGCCCATGGCATCTACCGCTACCCGAATCTGCTCACTCATTTCCAATTTCCTCCACCTAACTCTCAAACATCTGATATAAATATACTAAACCCATGCGCAAAAAGCAAGTAATTACCGGTGCATACAAAAAGGACACCTCCACCACTGTTATGGAAATGTCCTCAGACTGCCTTTGCTCTGCGTTTCAGAATCCATGCAACCGCCGGATCAGTCAACGCTGATAATCTCTTTTTTGTTATAAGAGCCACAAGCCTTGCACACTCTGTGAGGCATCATGAGAGCTCCACATTTACTGCATTTAACCAATGCAGGCGCACTCATTTTCCAGTTTGCTCTGCGTTTGTCTCTTCTCGCTTTGGAAGATTTATTTTTTGGACAGATAGACATCGTTACACCTCCTTACCCGCATCAAAAATATCTTTTATGGCTGCCAGCCTTGGGTCAGGAACAAAAGTATCACACTCACATGCTCCCTCATTCAGGTCTTTTCCGCACACACTGCAGATTCCTCTGCAATCCGGCTTGCATAAGATCTTCATTGGCCAGTTGACCGAAATTTCATTGTACACAAGGTCGTCCGTATCGAACTGATAACCGATCAGGCATGTATCCGCCTCTTCCTCCGAAACAGCCGCTCCAAGCTCCGGCGCAATGACCGAAACTGAAAATTCCAGCGAAAAAGGATGAATAACATCCTTCAGACAGCGGTCACAGTGCAATAACACAGTCAGCTCCATTTTCCCAGATACATCGGCCCTTCCCTTTCCTCTGTTCACAATCGTAAGAGAAACCGGCGTTCGGCCGACGATCGGATAATTGCCTTCTCCATATTCCAGAACGGATGGAGAAAACGCTGCCTCTCTGTCCTCTCTGCGTCCTTCTGCTGTCAATACATCTGTTATGTTCAATATCATCGTAGACTCCTGCTCATACCTGTACTATTATACCGGACCAGTCAAATTTTGTCAATGGGGTTTTATCTCTTTTATCTCATTATCCCTCTATAATTTCATCAGTTTCTGTGACAGCAGCCGGCAAACATTCAGTCTGGCAACAGCCGCCCTATGCCTTTTTATCAAACGAAGAGGTATTCATACCATCTGTCATATCCATAAATGGATAGTTATCATTATGTGGAAACAACAATTCCATATACAGATTTCCCAACAAATTTTTTACCTGATCGACATCGATATTTGCAACAGGAAGATCATACATTTCCAGATGTTTTAAATTCTCAAGAACTTTTTCTATCCCCCGCCATTCAGTATTTTCCGGTTCTTCTTCCACAGATTCCGGAATATCCGGGATCATTATCGGTTTCGTTTCGGGAATGTTATACACCACATTTTTACATGTTTTCTCAAAACACTCCGGGTCATACTTTGCCAGATAGTCCAGGTCATTCATCGTCAATGTCTTTTTATGATGTATTTTAAGATATATATTGATCAGGCGAGTATCTTTTTCCATCCTTCTCCCCTCCACTTATCCTCAACAATTTCATTTTTATTATACACAGCCATCTCATAAATAACAAGGAACGTGAAAACGATAACGACCATATTGCAAAAAGGACTGTTCCCTGAGCATTAATCCCCCGGAACAGTCCTTTGCATCTTTGTCTGTTGATTATGTATATTATTTTGCCTGATCAGCCAGATATGCGATCACCTGCTGCTGATACTCGCTTACGGAGCAGGTAAGATTCTGCGGTACACAGTAATACTGATCAAGACCGGAAGCCGGTGTGTTTACACTGATATGCTGTCCGCTGCAGTTCATCAGATCGCAGTTCACTTTCAGACGCGGAGGTGCAAAGTAATCACTGTCATTACTCTTCACTTCCTCAACGACAGGAGCCTCTTCTACTACAGGTTTTGCATCTTTCTGCTCTTCCAGATAAGCAGCTACTTTTGTACGGTATTCATCTACAGAGTAAGTCAGGTTCTGCGGTACACAGAAGTACAGATCAAGTCCTGTGGAAGGATCATTGACACTGACGTGCTGCCCACTGCAATTCATCAGATCACAATTACTCTTATAACGAGGATAAATATCTCCCTCTTTCGCACAGGCTACCATAGAGGATGCCATAGCAAGTGTAGCAACTGCCGCTGCGATTACGAATGTTTTCATTTTCATTTGAATCCCCTCCTTAAAATATTAATAATATTACTCTTTAATTTTAGGACTTATCCCTCTTTTTGTCAATATTTTCCAGCGGATCTGCCCTGGGACTTTAGTCCCAGATTCGGCTGGAATGCGATGACTATGATGCAAAAAATTTAAAACGTCACTGTCGTAATCAAATCCAGATAGTTATCAGCTTCCCTGTGGGTGAAGAACTCCGGCTGCATAAAATAAACATCGTCATAATAATCTCCCCCATCCATGAACGTCACATCCACATAAAAAATCCCGTCCTTTGTATATACGCGATTCCACGAATGAAGCTCCAAACTGATGTTCGCCCATCCAATCACATAGTCGCAGTCATAACCTCAGGCACTCATCAAATATTTAAACAACTGGGCATATGCCATACATTGTCCTTCTCCCAACTGCAGAGCCTGAGCCATATCTTTATTATTGATCCGATAGCTGTACAGTTCACAGACCGTTTCGGCGATCCTGCGAATTTGTTCCTCCTGTGGAGCATTCAGAATATCCTGAATATATGGTGTCAGCGTCTCCTGCAGAATCAGTGCTAACAAAGCTGTGCCTGCACGGCGGTCAGCGCTACGACGCCCACAATATCCTCCCAGGAACATCCTCTGGAGAGGTCGTTGACCGGCTTGGCAATTCCCTGCAGCATCGGCCCATAAGCTTCCGCCTTCCCCAGCCTCTGCACGAGCTTATAACCGATATTGCCACAGTCCAGATTGGGGAAAATAAGGACATTGGCTTTTCCCGCCACCTCACTTCCCGGCGCTTTCGATTTGGCAATATGCGGAACGAGAGCAGCGTCTGTCTGCAGCTCACCGTCCACCGTCAGATGCGGATACTCTTCATGCGCGATGCGCACCGCCTCCACCACCTTATCGACAAGGGGATGTTTCGCGCTTCCCTTTGTGGAATGGGAAAGCATGGCGATCACCGGTTTTGCGCCTACCAGATTGCGAAAGCTCTTGGCACTCGTGTCAGCAATGGCCGCCAGTTCTTCCGCAGTCGGGTCCTGATTGAGTCCGCAGTCCGCAAACAGAAAAGTACCGTGATACCCGTATTCACAATCCGGCACATCCAGAATAAAGAATCCGGACACGAGCTTTGTTCCTTCCGCCGTCTTCAGGATCTGCAGCGCGGGACGCAGCGTATCGGCTGTGGCATGGCAGGCCCCCGCCACCATACCGTCCGCATCATTGGCCTTCACCATCATAATCCCGAATGTCAGATAATCATTCAACAGGATTTCCCTCGCCTTTTCCGGTGTCATTCCTTTATTTTTTCTTGTCTCATACAAGAGATCGACATATTCGTCCAGCTTTTCACACGTTGCCGGATTGACTACGATCACCCCCGTCAGATCGACTTCCAGCCATCCCGCACCGTCCATGATCTTTTCCTCATTGCCGACCATAATGATCCGCGCAATCTTTTCCTCCAAAATATGGGAAGCCGCAATCAGAGTTCTGCGGTCATTCGTCTCCGGAAGAACGATTGTCTTAATGTCCTGCCTCGCCTTCTCTTTCATCACATCAATATAACTCATCCGCCCAATCTCCTTTTCCTTCTCTTATTTTATCTCATGGTCCACATCGCCAGGGGATACCCCATCCCCGCAACGCCGCCCATTGCTTTCCATTAAATTATATTACACTTCCTCTTTTGTATACAAGCCAAGAAAGTAAAAAAATTGTGTTTAATTTGATACATGATACATGTTATAATAAAAACAACATTATTTTACGGGGAGGTGTCTCTATGAAAGTCGCAGGCATCATTGCAGAATACAATCCTTTTCATAACGGCCACAAATATCATATCGATAAGGTGCGCCAGAAAACCCGCGCCGACTACTGCATCGTGATTATGAGCGGGAATTTTACCCAACGGGGCGAGCCCGCCGTCATGGATAAATATATGCGTGCCGAAATGGCTCTGGCGGAAGGCGCAGACCTTGTGCTGGAACTGCCTGTCTGTTTCTCATGCGCCAGCGCGCCTTTTTTTGCAGAAAGCGCTGTCTCACTTCTGGATGATCTTGGTGTCGTTGACTACCTTGCTTTCGGCAGTGAATGCGGTGACATTTCCATGTTAAAGGAAGCCTCTTCCATCCTTGTACAGGAACCTCCCGCCTACACAAAGGCATTAAAGGCCGGGATACGCTCCGGTCTCTCCTATCCATCGGCACAGGCCAAGGCGCTGATCGACTATGTCAGCCAGAATATCGCTTTTTCGAGTGACAGCAACCTGAGCTCTGCAGATTCCAAAGAGCTCTCTGCCCTTTTGTCCTCTCCCAATAACATTCTCGGTATTGAATACTGTAAAAGTCTCATATCAAGAGGCAGTTCAATCCTTCCTGTGACAATGCTGCGCAGAGGCAGCAGTTATACCGACACTTCCCTGCACCCGGACGGCAGCTCCGCACTCGCCATCCGCACTGTCTTACAGGCAAGAGAAACACTGGAAAATATCCGTCTCCACGTACCGGACCGCGTCTATGCAATCATGGAACGGGAGTACGGCAAAATATTCCCCATCTTTCCGGACATGCTCTCCGATATGCTCCACTACAAACTGCTCTCGGAGGCAGAAACAGGCTATACCTCTTATCAGGACGTATCGAGAGAACTCTCTGATAAAATCCGCAATGCGCTCCCACTTTATCAGGACTTTTCCTCTTTCTGCAAACTGTTGAAGACAAAGGAACTGACTTACACAAGGATCAGCCGCAGCTTACTACATATCTTCTTAAATATCCGCAAGTCCGATATGAGATACGATGTGCAGAGCGGACTTGTCTTCTATGGCCGTATTCTCGGCTTCCGCAAGACATGTACACCTTTGCTGACAGCCATTAAGGCCAACTCTTCCATCCCGCTCATTTCCAAGCTGGCAGATGCTGCGGATTATCTGGAAGATGCCGCCATGCACCAACTGTCAAAAGACATTCAGGCCGCGCATCTGTACAATGCCCTCGTCCAGCAAAACTATGGGACAAAGCTGCCGGATGAGATGCAGCGTCAGATCATCAAACTATAATTTTTTACACCAAAAAGTGTGGATACTTTGTACCCACACTTTTATTTTCTGCTATTATATTCGCTGTCTATTTCTGTCTGATGACTTCCACAATGTAATCCCAAACCCGCTTTGTAGAGGAAATGCTCAGTTTTTCTTCTGTCGTATGAATGCTGACCATATCCGGGCCGAAGGACACCGCATCGAGATCCCTGATCTTGTCTGCCAGCAGCCCGCACTCAAGCCCCGCATGAATCGCCTGAATGACAGGGTCTTTCCCATACATCTCCCGGTAGACTCTCACCATATCTTCCCGCAGCGGGGAATCCTTGCGAAACGCCCATTCCGGATAATCGCCCTCCGTTACCAGGCCGCCGCCCAGCTCCCGGGCCAGAAGCCTCAGCTTATCCACGACATATTCTTTCGCCGTGCGCACGGAACTCCTGACAGCATAGTGGAGCGACAGCTCTTTTTCATCCAGCGTCAAAATACCGAGATTAAGCGAAGTCTCCACCAGGCCTTTGATATTCGCGCTCATCGTCTGAACCCCGTTCGGGAGCAGATTGATCAGCGTAATGACCTTGCTGGCGCATTCTTCTGTCAAAGTCTTTGCCTCTCCCGCCCCGGCTGCTGTCAGTATAATCCTGACCTCCGGATCTGTAACCATATATTCTCCGGCGATTGCATCCCCGATCTCCTGGAGCATCGATTCCAGCCTCACCGCATCCCGGCTGTCGATCATGATCGACGCCTGTGCCTTGCGCGGTATGGCATTATCTTTGAGGCCACCCGACAGGGAGACAACCGAAAATTCCATCTTACTTCTCAGCATCATCATTGCCCGTCCGAGAAGCAGATTGGCATTGGCCCTGCCCTTGTCGATTTCCACACCGGAATGCCCGCCGAGCAGACCGTCCACTGTGATCTCATACAGGCAGCCCTGTCTTGTCTCATACATAGCAGGCAGCGTTACATTGGCCCGGCATCCACCGGCGCAGCTCGTCAGCAGATAACCCTCCTCTTCCGAATCAATATTCAGAAGTTTATGTCCCTGTAACGGAGACAGATCAATCGCCTTGGCGCCATCCATGCCAACTTCTTCCGATACGGTAAAGACTGCCTCGATGCGCGGATGTTCCAGAGAATCCGAAGCCAGAATAGCAAGGATATAGGCGACGGCGATCCCGTCGTCTCCACCGAGCGTCGTGCCCTCCGCGGTGATATAGTCTCCCTCTACCTGCAGACGCAGCCCGTCCCGTTCAAAATCGATGTCACAGCCCGGCTCTTTCTCGCAGACCATATCCAGATGCCCCTGCATGATCAGAGGCGCCACCTCCTCATATCCCGGCGTCGCTTCCCTGATGATGATCACATTGCCCAGACTGTCCTGATGTACCTCCAGGCCGCGGCTGCGCGCAAATTCCACACAGTAATCACTCAGCTTTTTTTCCTGATAGGAAGGATGCGGAATTCCACAGATTTCCTCAAAATACGCAAATACTTCCCTTGGCTCCAGATTCGATAGTACGCCCATGCCGCTCTCCTTATTTTTTCAACAGATTCACATACAGTATAAACTCATTGTTGCGCAGAATATGAAGAAATTCCGTCAGACGTTCGTAAACGGGCTCTGCCTCCTGTCCGAATGCTTCCTTCACCTGTTTCCCGATCTCATGCACACTCTTTTCCCCGTCGATCTGGCGCCAGACATAACTGCCAAACCGGTCAAGCTCGATCCGGCTCTTTTTCGGTCTGCGAAAGAAGATCTGGGCGATCCGGTTGAAAAGCCCTTTGTTTTTTCTGATAATTTCAATATTGCCGTTTTCTGTTTCCTCATAAGGAAACAAGGTATTGTGTTTCGGTATATAATCGAGAAAGTTTTCTTTCTGCTTGTTCTTTTTACTCATCATTGTCACTCATATATTGTTATGCTTTTTTCGGTTTTTTATGAATGAAGAAAATGATTGTCCCACAAAGAAGAGCAAAGAACAACAAGCCCCCCCAGTTTCCTAAATTCACACCCAGACAGGTGCCAAGGAAGTCTCCCAGTGTTCCGGCAGTCTTATGCGGAATAATCGCAAATACGGCCAGCAAAATACCGACCAGACCTTCGCCGGCGATCAAGCCGGAAGAATAGAGAACGCCATTCTCCACCATATTCTTTTTCTCCGTCTCGCTTTCCGTTTTCTTTCTGTCATAATACAACCGGATCAGGCCGCCGACCATAATCGGTGTGCTCAAATGGATTGGCAAATACAGGCCGACTGCAAAAGGCAGTACCGGAATCTGCAGAATCTCCACAACGATTGCAATAAACGCGCCGCAGAAGATCAACGCCCAGGGGAGGTCTCCACCCATAACACCCTCTACGACCATCTTCATCAAAGTTGCCTGAGGCGCCGGCAGTTCCGGAGAACCATACCCCCACGCCGTGCTCAGAAGATAGAGGACACCGCCGATGGCGATCGCAGAGACAACGACACCGATCAGCTCACCGGTCTGCTGTTTGGCAGGCGTGGAACCGACGAGAAAGCCTGTCTTCAAATCCTGAGACGTATCTCCGGCAATCGCTGCGATGATACAGATGATCGAACCGATCGTGATCGCTGCAATCATACCCGGCATACCGATATTGCCGGTTGCCTTGAGCAGCATCGTAGCGATCAGCAGTGTAGCGATCGCCATACCGGACACCGGATTATTGGAACTGCCGACGATCCCTACCATTCTTGAAGAAACCGTGGCAAAGAAAAAGCCAAATACAATAATGATAATCGCACCAATCAGATTGACCGGAATGGCCGGAATCAGCCACATGGCAACGGCGATCACACCGACAACAATCATCACCAGATTCATTGAGAGATCTTTATTCAGACGATTGCTCTCTCCGGCTTTCTTCCCGTAGACTGCCATCGCCTGTTTGAATGTACGCACGATCATCGGCAGAGATTTGATCAGAGAGAGAATACCGCCTGCCGCTACCGCACCTGCACCGATATAACGGATAAAGCTGCCCCAGATGTCCCAGGTACCCATCTCACTCACGGGAACGGACGCAGGATAAAGAACCATATCACCGCCAAACAGCTTAATCAGCGGCATAAGGACAAACCAGCCGACCGTACCGCCGGCCAGCAGATAGGAAGATACCTGCGGTCCGCATATATAACCGACGCCCGCCAGAGCGGGAAGCACATCCATACCGATCCCGGACCCCTTATAACTTTTGATCTCAAAATCAACTTCACTCGGAAACAGTTTCAACCCGTCCGTAATAAATTTATAGAGAGCAGCAATACCAAGCCCGGCAAACACCGTGCCCGCCTTCGCGCCTCCCTCTTCTCCGGCCAGCAGCACTTCCGCACAGGCCTGTCCTTCCGGATAAGGGAGCTTGCCGTGCTCCTGTACAATCAGCGCGGAACGCAGCGGGATCATGAACAGAACGCCCAGAATACCACCGCAGAGCGCAATCAGCGAAATTTCCAGCAGAGAGGGATCCGCACTTCCCGATTCCGCCGCCCACATAAAGAGCGCGGGCATCGTAAAAATCGCACCGGCCGCTACCGACTCACCGGCCGACCCGATCGTCTGCACCATGTTGTTTTCCAGAATCGAATCTCTCCGCAGCAGAACACGGATAATTCCCATCGAAATTACTGCTGCCGGAATGGACGCCGAGACGGTCATACCGACCCGCAGTCCGAGATAAGCATTTGCTCCGCCAAACAAAACGGCCAACAAAGCGCCGATCAGGATTGACGTCCCCGTCAGTTCGGGCACTACTTTGTCCGCCGGAATAAATGGCTTAAAATCCTTGTTGTCATTTTCCATTTATGTTACCACCTTTCGTATAGTGCCCCTATTGTACAATATTGCAGATACATCTGTCAATATTTGTACAATTTTGGTCATTATTGGTCCAAATGCCGTTCCGCCTGACATCCGGATTGTTAGTTTTTAAAACTGTGGATCGGCGCCGGAATCCTGCCTCCTCTTGCGATAAAGGCATCGCAGGAAAATTCATTGACCGGCATGACCGGCGCATAGCCAAACAGACCGCCAAATTCCACCTGATCTCCCACATCTTTGCCGATGGCCGGAATGACTCTGACCGCAGTCGTCTTCTGATTTACCATGCCGATTGCCATCTCGTCCGCGATCATACCGGAAATAGCCGCCGCCGATGTCTTCCCGGGTACCGCGATCATATCCAGTCCCACCGAGCAGACGCAGGTCATCGCCTCCAGCTTTTCCAGCGTCAGCGCCCCCGCCACGACCGCATCGATCATGCCCTGATCCTCCGATACCGGAATGAACGCACCGCTGAGACCCCCTACATAGGAGGACGCCATCACACCGCCCTTTTTTACCTGGTCATTCAAAAGCGCAAGGGCTGCCGTCGTCCCCGGCGCTCCCACATGTTCCAGTCCGATTTCACAGAGAATATCCGCCACGCTGTCCCCGACGGCCGGAGTGGGCGCAAGAGAAAGGTCCACGATGCCAAAAGGCACTCCCATCATCCGCGATGCTTCCTGTGCGACAAGCTGCCCCACTCTCGTCACTTTAAAGGCTGTCTTTTTGATCGTCTCACAGAGCACTTCAAAATTTTCGCCCCGTACTTTTTCCAGCGCGGTCTTGACGACGCCCGGACCGCTGACACCCACATTGATGACTGCATCTGCCTCCGTCACCCCATGGAATGCTCCCGCCATAAACGGGTTGTCATCCGGCGCATTGCAGAACACAACCAGCTTCATACAGTCCGCACTGTCTCTGTCCTTTGAGATTTCCGCCGTCTCCTTGATGACCTGTCCCATCAGTCTGACGCCGTCCATGTTGATACCGGTCTTCGTCGAGCCTAGATTTACAGAACTGCACACCCGCTGCGTCTCCGCCAGCGCCCGGGGAATCGAGCGGATCAACAATTCATCCGCCGTTGTCATCCCCTTGGAGACAAGCGCAGAATAGCCGCCGATCAGATTGACACCCACTTCATTGGCGGCTCTGTCCATCGTATGCGCCAGCGTCACAAAGTCTGATGCCGTCCTGCAGGCAGCTCCGCCGATCAGCGCAATCGGCGTCACCGAAATCCGCTTGTTCACAATGGGAATCCCGAACTCTTTCTCTATCTCCTGCCCTGTCGGCACAAGATTTCTCGCCGCCGTCGTGATCTTCTGATAGATCTTTTCATTCAATCTCTCCAGGTCGGAATCAATGCAGTCGAGAAGGCTGATTCCGAGCGTAATCGTGCGCACGTCCAGATTCTCTTTCTCGATCATCTTGTTCGTCTCTGACACCTCAAATATATTTAACATAACTTTATCTCCTAGATTCTGTGCATGTTACGAAATATGTCTTCCCGCTGGCATTTGATGATGACGCCGATTTCTTCTCCTAACGCCTGCAGTTCGTCTGCCATATCTCCATGTGCTCTGGCGGACGACGAAGTATCAACGATCATCATCATATTAAAATACCCCTGAACGATCGTCTGCGATATATCCAGAATATTAATCCGGTTTTCTGCCAGATAAGTACAAACTCTGGCGATGATCCCCACAGTATCTTTGCCGACCACCGTAATAATTGTCTTTTTCATCTTTTTGCCGCTCCTTTTTCATATATGTATGATTTCCGATATTTCATCGCGTCTGGCCACCGTAATCGGAAAATCACTGCCCCCGAATTCATTGTCCGCCATCGTCAGCTCTACCCTCACAGTCTCATAAGCCAGTTCCGCCAGATTATTCTCCTTACTCAGATGACAGAGCACAATCCCCTTCATGCCGCCGTGCATGATCCGGCTGAGAAACCGTCCTGACGACTCGTTGGAAAGATGCCCCCGTTCCCCAAGGATTCTCTGCTTGAGATAATACGGATAGGGACCGGTCTCCAACATTCTCACATCATGGTTGGCCTCTAGGAAAACAACATCCAGCCCTTTCAGACACTCCACCGTGTAATCGTTGTAAACGCCGAGATCGGTAATAATCCCCGCCGTTTTTCTGTCATGCCGAAAGCGATAGGCAACCGGCTGCGCCGCGTCATGGGAGATTTTCATCGGCATGGCCGTCACATCTTTGACAATGAAATTCTCGTCTTCTTCGATCTCCTGAAACACATCTCCGGGAACATCGCCGAGAGAGCGGGAGGCTTTCATCCTTGCGATCGTGCCCTTTGTGGCATAGACCGGAATTTCCCGTTTCCTGAGCAATACGCCAAGTCCGCTGATATGATCGGCATGTTCATGAGTGATCAGTATGGCGTCGATGTCCTGCAAAGACAGGTCAAGTTCTCTCAGTCCCTTTTCGATCCGCCTGCCGCTGATCCCCGTATCCACCAGCACATGGGTCGTGTCTGTTCCCACATAAATACAGTTGCCGCTGCTGCCGCTGGCAATGCTGCACATTCTCATTCGGTCATTCCCTCCAGTAGATCTCGATTACGTCCCCCTCGGAAACGGGAGCCATATATTGGGTGTCCTTTCCATTGAGCCTTGTCACGATTCCTTTGCCCTTTGGCTTCGACAGATCAAAGTCGATAACGTCAAACACATCCACAAAGACATAATTGTCTTTTCCCTTCAGAACGACCGGGCTGCCATTAACGATCACTCCGAGTGAATCAGCGGAAACGGGCGCTTCTGCCTCCCTTGTTTCCTGCTCCGCCGCAGAGTCCCTGCTCTCCTGTCCATTCTCCGTCTGTTCCCTTATCTCATCTTCTGCCTCCTGCGCCAGCAGCTCCCCGCTCTCCGCCAGCGACCATTCCGCCTCTTCCGCCCACGTTTCCTCCTCTGCGCTCTCATACTGTTCCACATCCGAAAGCTCCAGCGTATCCATCGTCCAGATCACAGAGAAGTTTTCATATACCCGGGTATCCATATTGGCCAGTTTATTATTGACGTAAATATTCATCTCTTCGTTGATAATGACATCCATAAACTCAGCCACCT
Organism: Lachnospiraceae bacterium JLR.KK008; assembly: GCA_037015955.1. Lineage (NCBI taxonomy): Bacteria > Bacillati > Bacillota > Clostridia > Lachnospirales > Lachnospiraceae > Lachnospiraceae bacterium JLR.KK008. Next base: position 1,448,334 of record CP143548.1, on the reverse strand, counting down.
GACGCACCGTATAGAAATTGATCATCTCAATCTTGTCGTCTTCCTGTATATCATAATATCCGGACTGAAGCTGTCCGTTCACGCTGGCGAATTTCGGAAGCACGATCTTCTTCTCATTGATCTCCATCGTGATCACGGCATGGTATTCCGGCAGTTGTTTGATCTCAAGTGAGGCCGCCTGCCCGGCCGTCGACTCCTGCACGGCGACCACGTCATTGGCATGGATCGGCGTATAAATATCCGCCGTAGTACCGTTTACGGTAATCACTGCCGCCTCTCCGAGCTGCCCGCGTACCATACGGCTCTTACCGTCCACCATAAAATGAAGCGCCCGTCCCCTCTTGGGAAAGAGACTCTCATTCGGAAAATCCGCCTGCATGGCCGCATCCACAACTGCCAGCCTGGAATTATCATACAATTTGATTCGGCGGTTATTAAAGGTGACAAAAATAAAAGAATTACTCTGCTCATAAAAGGACAGACAGATTCCGATCGGCGTCACAAGCAGAGAATCTTTGTGAATTTCTTTCTCAAGGAAGCGGATTTTCTGCATCACTTCCTCTCCGCGCAGAGCCACACGCTCCTCGGGAATATCCAGATGTCTGGCGAGTGCATCCGTATATCCGGGGATCTTACCGCCTCCGCCTACGACAAAGACCGCACTGACAGACTTGTCCCCGTTCAGTTCCCGAATCTTATCCGAGACCTGTTTTGTCATTGACTCGATCACAGGCTGTACTTCTGTCAACAGCTTATCCCGCCCGACAGTCTGTGTCAGTCCCATAATGTCTCTGTACTCCACTATATCCATCTCGCCGCAGTCACGCTTTACCTGCTCTGCCGTCACAAAATCGACAAGACACAGCTGTGCCACCGCCTCCGTCAGAGCGTCCCCCGCGATGGGGATCATTCCATACGCAACGACACTGCCGCCCTGCGTAATCGAAATATCGGATGTACCTGCTCCCACATCGACAAGCGCGATATTCAGCATCCGGTACATTTCGGGAATCGCCACCTGTATGGCGGCGATCGGCTCCAGCGTCAGATTGACGACTTCCAGCCCGGCCTGTCCGACCGCCTTGTACAGTCCGTCCACGACATCTTCCGGCAAAAAGGTGGCAATCAGATCGACGCCGATTGACTTTGCCTTGTGATCCTCCAGATTACCGATCACATAATGATTCATATAATACCGCATGACAGAATAGCCCACACAGTAGAATTTAAGCCCGGGCTCGACATCCCCGACCGTAAACTCCTCATAGGCGCTCTCAATACCCTTGGATTCCAGCGCAAAAATATCTTCTGCGGAGATCTCCTGCTCTTCCTCAAATTCCTGTTCTGTGTGTATCGTCACCGTCTTCAGCACACGGCCTGCGGCAGCGATACATACTTCCCGCAGTTTGCTGCCGATCACCTCTTCCAGTTCCGCCTTTACCTGGCTGATCGTCAGTCCCACTCTGCCAATATCATGGATCTGCCCGTCCAGCATCGCCCTTGTCTCATGTTCTTTCACTCGCTGTGCCACTACGAAAAACTGTTCGCCCGTCCTGTAGCCGACCGTCCCGACAATGCTTCTCGTGCCTATATCAAGTCCGAACACCAGTTTTCCAGGGTATTTTCTTATTTCTTCCACAGAGATTCCCCCATCTTTTTGTCAATCTGTTCATAAGCATATCCGGCTTCCCCGCTGTTGTCAATGACAAATCCGCAGCGCTCTCTGTACGTCCTGTCAGGGAGCTGGGAGCGGAAAATACTATCGATCTTTTCATCCGTATACTTTCTTCCGGCTTTCAGTCTCCTGCGCCGGACATCCTCATCGGCATAGACATACCAGATCTCTTCCGCGATCTCTTCATACCCGCACTCGAGAAGGAGCGCTGCCTCCAGAAAGAAAAAATCGGTCTCTGCTTTCCGGCGTTCTCTCTCGATCTCCTGTAAAATGTAGGTCTTTACCGCCGGGTGAACAATGGCATTGACCGCGGCCAGCAGTCCGCCGTCATGAAAAATTTTCTCCGCCATTTTCTCTTTGCGGATTCGGCCATCCTTCCCCGCAATGTCTTTCCCCAGCAACGAAACAATCTGTTCATAACAGGGCTGACCGGGCTCCTGAAGCATCTTGGCGGCATCGTCCGCCAAAAGAATCCGGCAGCGGTAACGTCTTTTCAAATAATGCAGGATACGGGTCTTTCCCGCACCCACACCACCGGTAATTCCGATCACTCTCATTTATTTTCTCCATCTGACCGTCGTCACTTCGCCTCATACCAGTTCCTGCCGGTGTGCAGATCGACTTCCAGAGATACGGAAAGTGACGCCGCGCGCTTCATCTCCTCCCGGAGAATTCGCTCCACCGTCTCCGCCTCTTCGTTCCATGTCTCGATGAGCAGCTCGTCATGGATCTGTAAAATCAGTTTTGACTTACAGCCTGCCTCTTTCAATGCCCGCCAGACACGGATCATCGCGATTTTAATAATATCCGCCGCCGTTCCCTGAATCGGGGAATTCATAGCTACCCGCTCCCCGAAAGAGCGCTGCATATAATTACCGGAAGACAGCTCCGGCACCGGACGGCGTCGGCCGAACATCGTTGTCACATATCCGTTTTTCTTTGCCTCTTCCACCGATCTGTCAAGAAATTCCTTTACTTTCGGATATGTGGCAAAATATTCCTGAATATAGTTTTCCGCCTCTTTCCGGGAAATGCTCAGATCCTGACTGAGCCCAAAGGAACTGATCCCGTACACAATGCCGAAATTTACCGCTTTCGCATTGCGTCTCTGCAGATCTGTCACCTGAGCCAGCTCCGTATGAAATACTTTCGACGCCGTGATCCGGTGAATATCCTCATCCATCCGGTAAGCCTCAATGAGCTGTTCATCCCCCGACATATGGGCCAGAATGCGCAGCTCGATCTGTGAATAGTCCGCATCCGTAAACAGATGCCCGTCCTCCGGCACGAACACTTTGCGGATCAGCCTGCCCAGCTCCATACGCATCGGAATGTTCTGCAAATTGGGCTCCGTAGAACTGATGCGCCCCGTCGCCGTGATCGTCTGGTTAAAATTCGTATGGATTTTCTGATCTGCACCGATATAGACAGACAATCCGTCGGCATATGTGGACTTCAGCTTGGCAAGCCCCCGGTATTCCAAAATCTCTCCGATAATCTTATGGTCCGGCGCCAGCTTCTCCAGCACATCCGCCGCCGTGGAATACCCGGTCTTCGTCTTTTTACCACCGGGAAGTTTTAATTTATCAAACAAGACTTCCCCGAGCTGTTTGGGGGAATTGATATTAAACTCTTCTCCGGCCTTTTCATGGATCGATTTCTCCAGTTCGCTGATCCTGCCTTCCAGCGCCTCTCCGTATCGCTTCAGCTCCCCGGCCTCCGCCCGGATGCCCTCTCGTTCCATGTCATAGAGCACATAAGACAACGGCATCTCTATGTCACGGTACAGCCGGTCCATGCCGCTCTCTGCCAGCTTCCGCCAGAGCACACCCCTGGCCTTCCAGACCGTGTAGGCAGCATAGCACCCGTAAGAGACAAAATTCTCTTCCTCCTCCAGCGCTGTGGCCTCCATGCTCTTTTTTCCGAAACGCTCCCCATATCCTGCCATTGACAGCGCCAGATGTTCGTTGGCCACATCTTCGATGGCATAATCATTTTTGAGGGGATTGAGCAGATAGGCTGCAAGCTGTACGTCAAAACACTGCTCCACCCGGTCATCCCGGAAATAAGGGTATACACTTTTGAGAAAAAATCCCGACAACATCGTGCACCCCTGCAGACTGCCGAGCTTCCCGGTCAGATATTCTTCCGTCAAAAAGCCCTGTTTCTTTATGACATATATGTCATTTTTAGAATAACAGACGCCGACGCCGCAAAGGCCTGCCCCCTTATCCTGAAGCAAATATACGCCGACGGTCTCCGCCTCCACACAGGACGTAAAAATGCGCTCCGCTTCCGCCAGCTCCGTCACACAGCGAAAATGTGCCGTTATATCATCAGCGGCAGACTGCCGGGAAAAGCGCCCCAGCATCTGTTTGAACTCCAGCTCCCGGAAAATCGCATAGGCTTCCTCCGTATACAGGTCGTGCATTCGCGCTGCTTCGAACGAAAACGGAAATTCCGCATCTGTCTTGATCGTGGCCAGCGTTTTACTCAGATCAGCCAACGCTCTGTTGGCTCGCAGAGACTCCCGCACAGATTTCTTAGGTACGGATTCCAGATCATTGTAAATCGCCTCAATGGAACCATACTGTGTCATCAGCGCGATCGCTGTCTTCTCTCCCACTTTCGGCACACCCGGAATATTATCCGACGCATCACCCATCAGCGCCTTCAGCTCTATAAATTGCTCCGGTGTCACTCCATACTTTTCTTTGACATCACTCTCGTAATAATCCTCGATCTCCGTTCTCGCACCCTTTGTCTTCGGAATACGAATCTTACTGTGAGAAGAGGCGATCTGTAAGAGATCCCTGTCTCCGGATACCAGACAGACTTCCAGCCCTTCCTTCTCGCTGCGCTTTGCCAGCGTGCCAAGCAAGTCGTCCGCCTCCAGTCCCGCTTTTTCGCAGATCTGTATCCCCATCGCCTGAAGCGTTCTCTTCAGGACCGGCACCTGCTCCCGCAGTTCCTCCGGCATCGGCTTTCTCGTCCCTTTATATTCCTGATAAATCTCATGGCGGAATGTGGGAGCATGAACGTCAAAAGCCACTGTCAGATAATCCGGTTTCTCTTCCTCAAGAATTTTAAACATAATATTTAAAAATCCATATACCGCATTGGTATGCAGACCTCTGGCATTACTAAGCAGAGGAACACCGTAATAGGCCCTGTGCAATATGCTGTGCCCATCGATCAATACAATCTTTTCACTCATTTACTTATCACCAACACCGTCATAAAGACAACTGCCAGAATTGCCAGCGTCTCCATAAAATACATAAACCATATGACTCTCTTCCGGGACCGTATCTTTCTCGCAGCGCTTTCCATCTTTTTTTCCAGCTGACTCTGCAAATCAAACGTGCTTTCCTTTTCCAGATGCTGCATTCCTTCCGTGACCAGATATTGAATGGACAGCTCTTCTCTGCATTCTTCACATTCCGTCACATGCTTCATGAACTTTTCCAGCTCTTTCCCTTCCAACTCATCTACTATAAATTTATATATATTTTTGCGGGTTTCTTTACAATCCATACATCCTCCATAACAACTATCCGTATGAAAGCCAGTACACCGTGTTTTTCAGTCATCTGCCGAAACATCCCAGTAAATTATATACTAAAATGCCGCATTTGGAAAGTAAAAAAGAATCCTGCAAGGCAGGATTCTCCGCCTGCGGCGGGTCGCGACAGCGACATACTCCCCCTCCGCCGCAGTGCGTTAATCATTTTTTTACCATATGGGAAATTCGGAGAACTTTCCTATATGGTAAAAAAGAGAGGGGAACTCCCCTCTCTTTTGCCAGGTATTCATATGAACAAACTTGCTGTCCAAATTTTACAACATCTTTTTCATCTCATCCGCTACAAACTGTACCTTCGTTCCCACGATAACCTGAACGGAATTTTTGCTCGGTCTGATGACCCCTGCAACGCCTGCGGATTTGATCTTACTCTCATCGATTGCCGTGTAATCTTTGATCTCCAGACGAAGTCTCGTCACACAGTTGTCAAGAGAAGTTACATTTGCTTTGCCGCCCAGACCTGCAAGAACGATTTCAGCAACTTTTGTAAAATCATTGTTTGCAAGTACTGCGTTTTTCTCATCATCGCTGATGTCATCGTCCTCACGTCCCGGTGTCTTCAGATCAAACTTGGAGATCATGACACGGAATACAAGGTAGAATACAACGACTGCCGCAATGCCAAGAGGCACGATCAGCCATATCTTCTGCGCAAGCGGAAGCTGTGAGCTGAATACCAAGTCGGTAAGACCGGCGGAGAAAGAGAACCCTGCACGGAACCCAAGAGCTACGGAAACACCTGCAAAGATACCGTAAAGGATTGCATATACAACATAGAGTGCCGGAGCAAGGAACATGAACGCGAATTCAAAAGGCTCTGTAACGCCGCAGATAAACGAGCAGAGAGCTGCTGCGCCCATAATACTTGCCGTTGCTTTTTTCCTCTCCGGTTTGGATGTATGTACGATCGCCAGCGCTGCTGCCGGAAGACCAAACATCATGGACGGGAAGAAACCTGCCATATACATACCTGTTACGCCCGGTGTACCGGTATTGCCCCAGAAGTTTCCGAGATCGTTGATACCAACCGCATCAAACCAGAATACGGAATTCAGCGCATGATGCAGACCGAACGGGATGAGCAGACGATTGAGGAACGCATAGATACCGGAGCCGATTGCGCCGAGACCGCTGATACCTTCGCCAAGTGCTACAAGACCGCCAAATATGATCGGCCATACGAAGAACAGAACGCCTGCCACTAAGATAGAGATCACTGCCGTAATGATGGCAACAAATCTCTTGCCGGAGAAAAATGCAAGGAAATCCGGAAGTTTTGTATTCTTAAACTTGTTGTAGCATGTAGCGCCGATAATACCTGCCAGAATACCGATAAACTGGTTCTGGATCTTGCCAAATGCCACATCCGGCTCTCCGCCTGTGATGACAGCCAATGTACTGGTTGCCAGAGCATTGGTGATCATCAGCCAGGATACGAGACCTGCAAGGCCTGCCGTACCGTCGTTATCATCGGACATGCCAACACTCACGCCGATCGCGAACAGCCACGACATATTGTCAATCAAAGCACCCCCTGCTTTGATGAGGAAAAATCCAAGAATCGCAGCTGCGCCGGTAATATCACCACCCTGCATTGTTGCCGGAGATAACGCATAACCGACACCCATCAATATACCGCAGACCGGAAGACAGGCTACAGGAAGCATCAGGGATTTCCCTAATTTCTGTAAATACTTCATCATAAAAACTACCCCTTTCTTTCATTCTGACCTGGCTCAGAATGTGTTGTTCTATATCAGTTAAAGGTTCTGGAACAGAACACTTATAACTCTGACTGAACTTACTTAACTGATCCTCAGAATACAATCGCCAGGTTTGACATCCTTCTCCTCCTCAGCGGTCACTTCCTTAAAATCAGTGCTGTTGCAGACCAGCACCGGCGTAACTGTACTGTAGCCGGCGTCGGCAATGGCCTTCAGATCGGCTTCCAGCAGCAGATCTCCTTTGGAAACCTGCTTTCCTGTCTCTACATGAGCGGTAAAATGCTCCCCTTTCAGATTCACCGTATCCAGCCCCACATGAATCAGTATCTCCGCACCGTTGCCCGTTGTGATGCCAACCGCATGTAATGTCGGGAACAATGTACTGACCGTCCCGTCAGCCGGCGCATAAAACTTTCCTTCCGATGGCTCCACCGCCACACCTTTTCCTAGTATTTCTTCACTGAACGTAGGGTCCGGCACTGACTTGATACTGACGCATCTGCCGGCCGCGGGAGAGCCGATCTCCATCTCTTTTTTCTTGAATATTCCACCTAAAAGTCCCATTCGATTTCCCTCCATAAAATTTGACTGTCAAAAGCCTGCAAAAAAAATAAATTTTATAAATTAATCACCACCGATCAACTTATAAAATCTGCCCCGCTCATCCTGATTAAGCGCTTTCTTTATGTTAGTACCATTATACTAATTCTGCCATAATCTGTCAATGCTTTTTTGCAAATTATTTATTATTTTGTATTCTTCCAGCATTTTATTGTGCAACATGTACAATTCTGCTGCTGCAAAAAAAGCGGGCAAATCTTTCCCTGCATAATCTGACCCGAACTGCAAAAAATATGTATCATTTATTTTCAGAAAGGCACCGACTATGAACCCAGCCAATTACAATTTAGCAGATTCTCATTTATCAAATGCCAGATTATCGGATTCTCTCGCTGTAAACATCAGGCAGGCCTGTCAGATCTTTCCGGTTGGAAAAAGTTTTGACCTGATCACCCGTGACCTGTATCTCGGTAATACAAAAGCCTGGTTTCTCGGAGTCAACGGCATGTGCAAGACCGAAGTACTGCAGGAAATCTTTTCCGACCTGCAAAATCCGACCTACACAAGAGATGATACAATCCAGGACCTCTCCCGCTATATGGCGAGTAAGATTGGGTATGCCCAGACAGAACTGGCCGAAGACTGGCACGCGATCGTCTCCGCCGTTCTCAGCGGCCCCTGCGTGCTCTTCGTGGACGGGTTTTCCGCCGCCATTCTTCTCGACACCCGTACCTATCCGGCAAGAGGCATCTCGGAGCCGGATGCGGAACGAGTCACCCTCGGAGCCAGAGACGGTTTCGTGGAGACGATGCTCTTTAACACCAATCTGATCCGCCGCCGTATCCGCAATCCCCGTCTCACTTTTGCCATCCGGCCGGTAGGCACCGACAGCCGCACCGATGTCGCAGTCGCCTATATCGACGGGTATGTGGACCCTGATCTGCTTCAAAAGGTCCTGGACAGACTGGACAACATGCGGGTGACTTCCCTGACAATGGGCTCCAAAAGCCTAGAAGAACTGCTCGTCCGCAAGAGATGGTACCATCCGCTGCCGAGCATCCAGCAGACACAGCGGCCTGACGTCGCCTGCAGTTATCTGACCGAAGGCAATATTCTCCTGCTGGTGGACAATTCTCCAGCCGCCCTCATTCTTCCGAGCACGGTCTTTCAGTTTACTCAAAGCCCGGAAGATTATTATAAAAGTCCGGTCGTCGGCAGTTACAGCCGGCTGTTGCGATTTTTATGTATTTTCATCAGCCTCTTTCTGCTGCCGTCCTTTTTACTGCTAAGCTCCTATTTTCCGGACCTTGCCGATACGTTATCACTGCTTCCGGTCGAAGAGACGACGAGCGGCAGACTGTTTCTCTATACGTTGTTTGCAGAACTGGCGCTGAATCTGTTCCAGTATTCCGCCGCCCACAGTCCAAGTTCCTACTCCGGCTCTCTCTCTATCGTAGGCGGTCTGATCCTCAGCGACGTGGCCATTGATCTGCACTGGGTGTCTCTGGAAGTAATGTTCTATGCAGCCGCCACCATGCTGGCCTCTCTCGCCCTCTCCAGCACCGCCTTCGCAGAGGGAATCCGCTGCTATCGGCTGCTGCTGCTCTTTCTGACAGGCTGCTTCGGCCTGTGGGGATTTCTGGCCGGCTGTGTTCTCATCACCCTCTCCGTCGTGACAACGCCCTCCTTTGCCGGCAAAAGTTTCTTCTGGCCGCTGCGGCCTTTTAACTGGCAGGCACTCTCCACTCTGCTCTTTCGCCGTCCTACTTATAAGGCCCAGCCGAGCAACGTCTGGAAACGTGAACGCAGAAAGGACAGGGACGGGCAGTCATAAATCCATCCGATACGTGGAAACCGGTACATTCCCCATACCGATCGCAATCATCCGATCCAGACTGACCGTCAGCGAGGCATAAGGCGGAATGCCCAGCGCAAAGGCGTGTTCGAGCGCACGGTAATCCCTGCGTACGTCTGCGCCTGACTGCCCGCTCTCCTGCTCCTGCAGCCGCCCAAGCGCTGTGCCACAATCATTTTCGCCCTCAAAAAACTCAATCACATTGCTGCCTCCCCAGATAATATATCCTCTCTTTAAAAATTCCGGACGATCGGGCTGCGTTCTGATCAGAGGTGAGACGCCTGCCGGCAGATCTGTGACCGCACAGGGACCCTCGATCCCCCGAAACAGTTCTTTCTTCATCCACCGATAGACCCAGCCGGTATTATCTGCGGCCGAATCTGAGGACTCTCCAGTCAGCCGCAGACGCAGCGCACGTATCCCTGCCTGATCGGCATTTTCTCCGCATTTTTCCGAAAGCAGCCGGTGAAATGTCGTCTCCACCGCCGGACTCTCTTGGGTAATCTCTCCGGACTGCTCCCCGGTCTCCGTTCGCCGGCGGACATGCCATTCGCTGACAGACCGCGCAATCCGCCGGAATATCTGCCAGGCCAGCTCTCTGATCTCCTCATAATCAAAATAAGCCGCATACAGTTCCAGGGCGCAGTAAGGAACCGAATGCCGACTGTCCACCCCGCCGTTTCTGAAATAATCGCTGATCTCGTACATTTTTTCCATACCGCCCGCCAAATGCAGCAAAAAGGCGACGTTGGAATTCGGCTTCAGATAATAATCTCTGTGCGCAAAATTGACATGAGTCGTAAAAGGATTAGCGTCACCGCCATAATAGTTTTTCTGTAAGGCCGGAATTACGCACTCACAAAAATCCCCTTCGTTTAAAAAGGCTCTCAGATCACGGAACACTTTGTCCCGCAGTCTGAGATACAAGATTGTACGCTCGTCATTACACAGCTTCAGATGGTAAAAGGCCTTCTCAAAAGTCCCCCGGCCCCCGGTCAGAGACAAGGCGCGCTGTCCGGCAGGCAGCTCCGGCAGAGATACAATCATGGATTCTTCTATGCGGGCAGTGACCATATCCGCACCCGTATCCTGCACAGATGCTCTGACTGCCATCAGCGCTCCGCTTAGATGCAGCTTTCTCATGTCCTCATAAGACGGCTGTTCCTCTTCCAATAACAGACGGAATCTGCTGCCATATTCCCCGGCCTGCATGATCAGTACAAGTCTGCGTTTCTCACGAAATGTTTTCAGGATACGTCCGCGCAGGACGATCTGGCCGCTGTGCTTTTCCTGCTGCCACCGATTATACGTTTCTCTGTGAAAACCGTTATCCACTCCTGTACTCCTTCCTGCCCTTCGTCTCTGCCGCTCTTTCCCAGACCCTTCTGACGGCTTCCGCCCTTTTTATTTCTGTTCGGTCCCAGCCCTCTCCGCCTTCCGGATTTCCGACCGAAGAACATCCATCCGCTCTATCGTATAGTGATCCACCGCGCCAAGATTTTTGATTTCAAAGTCCGCATTTGCCATGCCAAACAGCGCTGTATACAATAGCAGCCGCCGATCACTGTCCGAGACAACGCCAAGTCTCGCCATATTCTCTTTCCATGCCGGCTTATACCAGCAGACACAGGCCCACTGCCAGAGCGGATCTCCGCCAAGCGGATGGTCAATATCGATGGCATTCGTGAGCTCTTCTCCATCAAAGAAAAAGTTCTGCGGATTCGGATCCATAATGAGAAACCTTGCAGGTTCGTAATATCGAAACTGATCCCTGTTTTCCAAAACAAGCTGCTGCAGAAATGCGAGCGTCTCCTGCTTTTCGTCTATCTCCAGCGCACAGGCCAGCTTTAATTGTACCGCAATGAATACATCCCAATCATCATATTCATATTCTTTCGCATTACGGTCCCTGTCCTCATAGAGGACGCCAAATCCTGGCGCCTGCAGCTTCGCCGTCTCTGCCAGAAAACACACGATTTCATCGACACAGCCCCTGGGAATCCGATATTCATCATAGACCGTATCGGTGATCTTCCTCTCCTGAAGGACCGGAAAACCGTCGATCAGCTCTCCCGGCCGGAAGATCCGCTCTACTGCGGCCACAGGAAATCCCTGTGTGCGCAGCATAGTGAGAATCTTTTGTTCTTTCTCGAAATGATCCGCTCTGTGAAACAGCGGTCTGTCCTCTTTGACAATCTTATAAATATAGCCGTCCTTCTCATATATATGGTGGATCAGCCCCTCCGCCAGGAAGGTATAGCCGTTATGCTCAAACCAACCGCCATACCGCAGTTTTTTTTCCTTCTTCTCCATATTCCTCCTATCGGCTGCCAGCTCTCAAATATCTATAAGCGGATTATCCTGTCCGTCAGGTCTTCATAAATCTCCATGTTCTGATCGAGAATCACGATTGTCTCTCTCTGGCTGTGAAACTTTCTAATCATTGTTTTCGCCTGCTCTGTGCGCACACTGTCGAGATTGTCAAACGGTTCGTCCAGAATAAGCAGGTCGGCCTCCTCAAGCATCAGAGCCCCCAGAAGAAGCATTCGCTTCTGACCATCCGACAGGAAATGGGGACTTTCCTCCCGGCATTGCCACAGGCCCATGTCTTTTAACATCTCCTCACAGAGTTCGTTCCCCGTCACACTTCTGCCAAGGCTTAGCTCTCCTGCCGCCGAACAGGCAAAAAACTGCTTGTGAAAATCCTGAAGCATTCCCATACCGGTCAGTTTTCTCTTTGAATATCCTTTCTTGTATAGCAGTCTGATATTTTTCAGCAGATAATTCATCAATGTCGTTTTTCCGCTGCCGTTGCCGCCGCAGATCCCCACAATCTCTCCCTCATAGAGCGTGAGCGGATACGCATCAAAACACAGGACACCGTTCGGATGCCGGATCGTCAAAGCCGGAATGTGCAGCAGGACCGGAAGCGCTGCCGACTCTCCAGCTTTGGTCTCTTTGCGTTCTCCCCCGTCTTTCTCACTGTCTTCCTGAAGACGACAGGAATATAATTTTCCATCCCGGATCTCATAATTGCTGTCAGCCGCTTCCATACAGCGCCTGTCATGAGAGATGAGCAGGATATGCTTTCCCGCCTTCTCTCTGCCTATGAGCCGCATTAGTTTTTCAATCTTTTCATCGTCCAGAAATACCGTCGGTTCATCGAGAATACACAGCCTGCGCTCCGTCTTCAGAGCCGCCAACAAAGTGACGATCTTCTTCTCACCCATCGACAGCTCCCCGATGCCGCAGCGGAGCTTGGGCAGCAGTCCAAAATCGTCCAGTATCTTTTCTCTCTCCCTGTCATTGATATGACACAGCTGCGCCTTCACATCAAAATAAAACAGAGAATTACAACTGCTCTCAGAGACATACTCCAGATCAGCGCTCTCCACAGCCTCCCCGTCAAGCGTCACCGAACATTGCCCTGACGCGCGGATCACATGAGGAATGATCCTGGCGATACAATTCAGCAGCGTCGACTTTCCTGCTCCGTTCTTTCCACAGATACACACAAGCTCCCCGGCCGCAGCAGTAAGTTCAATCTTCTCCAACGCCTTCCGCTCCGTACTATCGTATATTACATCTCTAATCATCACTTCCAACATAATGACCGCTCAGCCGCCTTCCGTCAGATCGTCCCGCATGGAACAGAGCGCCTTTTCGATCTGTTTCTCGTGAATCATATATATCTTTTTACATTCCACGAGTAAGAATAAAAAATCGATACACTGTGTTTGCAAGATACGTCCGTATTTCGTAAAAATATTAGCCGACAGATTCCGCAGCTCATATCCATATCGGATCTGTGCAAATGCTTCCATAAAGTAATCAGAAGCATTCAGTACGATCGCCGTGGCGGCAATCATCCTGACCGGACATCTGACACGAAACAAAAAAGCCACCACTTCTTCCAGCGATACCGAATATAAAAACGCATTTCCTGCCAACAATAGCAGCCATACTCTGAAAATCGCCATCTGACAGTCCGAGGACAGAAACCCACCTTCAAAAAAGCTCCAAAAAAAGGCGATGCTCACCGTAGACAACGCCAGAAAAACATAGAGAGCCTTTGACCGCTTCACTCGCAGGCTCTCTAAAAACAAAATCATGACAATAGAAAGAAAAAATTTATATCTGACCGGACCAAGGTCCATAAGCGCATAGGCGCTGATCAGCGCCCAGACTACCGCCTTGAATACAATCGGCAGCCTGATCCGGTATCTTCTGTAACCTGACACAGATTTTTGCATCATTCCGTTATCTTCCTGATCCTATCGATTCCAATATCCTGATCCTGGCTTGCTCTGTCTGCCAGCTGCCTGTGAAACTACAGGCGAAAGCGCCGGAACAGGGGCATGACAAATTTCATCAGCGGAATACCAATGATCAGATAGACAAGTGACCCGGCAAACCACCAGGCAAAAAACGCTGCCGGCAGCGCAGAGACGGGCATGATGCCGAAAACAACATAGCCGCCCAATATCCACAACCCTGAAATGGCAGGCGCGATCAGCAGCAGGAGCACTTCCGTCGCGGCTTTCCATACTTTGTCACATTTGTAATCATTGCCAAGCCGCCTCATCAATCCGACAACAAAAACATTGCAGACAACATTTCCCCAGGCAAGCAATAAAGGCATGACTGAAAACCCGGTTGTAAAGACAGAGGCCAGCAGCAGGCCAATATAAATGGCGATTGCACCTCTCCAGCGGAAAACTTCCACAAACAAAAGATAGAATGCAGACGCAAAATAAAAGCTGGAGACGCTTAAAATACCGACCGGCAGTCCGAAAACACCGAACATATCAAGCACTGCCGTAAGCGCAGCAAGCACCGCGATCGTCACCACATTGGCAGAGCCCGATTTCGATTTGTTTTCCATCTTAATTCTGTCCCTTTTCCTCTATCTCCGCATACAGACGGGCAATCAGCTTCTCCACACAGGAGACGGCATCATCAAGCGCCACCTTCTCCTGCACAGCCTTATCTCTTGTAACAATCTCCACAATCCCTTCTTTCAGATTCCTCGGACTGACAATGACCCGTACCGGTACCCCGATCAGATCGGCATCGGAGAACATTACGCCGGCTCTCACATCGCGGTCGTCGTAAATCACCTCAATGTTCCGCCCCAGAAGCTGCTCATATAGCTGGTCCGCCGTCTTTCTCGTATCTTCGTCGTCCACCCTGATACAGCACAGATGAACCTGCCACGGTGCGATGGAAATCGGCCAGATCGGTCCGTTTTCATCATGATGTGCCTCGCAGACTGACGCCGCCAGCCGCCCGACACCAATTCCATAGCAGCCCATAATCGGATAATTCGCTGCGCCGTCTTTGTCCACATACTGCATATTCATTGATTCCGTATATTTCGTTCCCAGCTGGAAAATATTACCGACTTCAATCCCACGGAACAGGCGAATACTTTTTTTGCCACAGACCGGACAGATCGCACCGTCATATACTTTGGCAAAATCATGATATGCCACCTCACCACAGTCACGGCCGATATTAAGTCCCGTATAATGATATTCCTCACAGTTGGCGCCGCAGCACAGATTCCTGATCCCTTCCAGAGATTTGTCATAGAGAACCGTACACTGCGCTTCCAACCCATAAGGCCCGATGTAACCTGCATGAAGGCCGCAGTCTTCGGTAATCTTCGCCGGATGAATGCCTTCGCCCAGATAATTGGTAATCTTCGTCTCATTAACTTCCAGATCGCCCCGGATAAAGATGACAACATAACTGTCGTCGATATTTTTCTGATAAACGACCGCCTTACAGCTATTCCCAACCGGCAGCCGTAACATTCCGATCACATCCTCGATCGATGTCACACCCGGTGTATGAACTTTTGTCAGTTCCGCCGGCTCCAAAGCATCCTCATTCTCGATAATCATATCTGTGGCCTCCATATTGGCCTTGTAGCCACAGTCATCGCAGATGGCAATATTATCCTCCCCCACCGGCGTCAGCAACATAAACTCATGGGACACTCTGCCGCCCATCATCCCGGAATCCGATTTTACGGCTACAACTTCCGGAATACCGGCACGGGCAAATATCCTGTTATAAGCCTCAAAGCAGATCTCATAATAGCGTTCCAGATCTTCCTGCGAAGTATGGAACGAATATGCATCCTTCATTACAAACTCGCGGACGCGGAGCAGCCCGGCACGCGGACGCGCTTCATCCCTGAACTTTGTCTGAATCTGATAGATCATAAACGGATAACGCGAATAACTGTTGCCGTATTCTCTCGCCAGATGCACCGCCGCCTCCTCGTGCGTCATCCCGAGAACGAGAGAACTGTTGTTTCTGTCTTTCAGACGGATAAGCTCATCCCCAACACTCGTAAAACGTCCCGACTCTTCCCAGAGACTTCCGGGAAGCACCACGGGGAACATCACTTCCTGCCCATCAATCCGGTCCATCTCCTCCCGTATGATCTTCTCGATCTTCTGCGTCACGCGCTTACCCGGCGCATACAGAGAAAAGATACCGTTGGCCACATATTTCATATAGCCGCCCCGCACCATCAGCGCATGGCTGTCAATCACACAGTCGGACGGCCTCTCTTTAAACCTGTCTCCCACCAAATTTCTGATCTTCATACTGTACTCCTTGTCCGTTTCTTACCGTTGATAAACTGAATCACATATCATTTTATCACATTTCTTTTATTTTACAATCTTTTTATCAGACGGTGGAACATCAAAAACAGGAACTCTCTGTCCGGAAACAAAAAAACCGGCGCATTTACTCCGCGCCGGCTTCGTTCATTCTCCGAAAAAGTTCTGTTTATGAAATTATGAAATTTCGCTCAAAGACCGTACTTCATACCCCATCTCTTCCCATTTGGTCAGCAGCTCATCTAAGATCTGCGCATTGGTGGCAGAAGTGCTATGTAAGAGCACGATCGCGCCCGGATGAATCCTGCCAAGCAATTTTTCGAAGGCTTCCTCCTTCGTCGGCTGGTCTTTCTCCAGCCAGTCAACATAGGCCAGACTCCAGAAGAATGTCTGATACCCCATCTGTTTGGCATGTTTTAATGTCGCATCGCTGTATTTTCCCTGCGGCGGACGATAAAACTTCGTCAGTTCCTCCCCGGTGATCTCCTTGTATTTCTCTTCCAACAGCCGGATCTCTTTTTCAAACTCTTCGTCTGACTTCGCCGTCATATCCGGATGATGGTAGGAATGATTCCCGACCGTATGTCCTTCCTGTGCCATCCGTTTCACAAGCTCGGGACTCGTTTCCAGATAATTACCGACGACAAAGAAAGTGGCAGACACCTGATGCTTTTTCAGTGCATCGAGAATCGCCGGTGTATTGCCATTTTCAAAGCCCGCATCAAACGTCAGATAGAGCACCTTTTCCTGTGTATTTCCCACATACCAGGCGTCCTGTTTGCAAAGCTCCTCCGCACTTGTGTTGCCTGTTGGCTTTTGTCCCGCCTCCCCAAAGCCAAGTCCCCAGTCCTTCGTCTCATGGGCGATTGCGGAGGTCTCCTTCCACACGTTTACGCCTCCGGCAAGCCCGGCGCCTATCATATACATCATGACAAACAAAAATCCAATCCTCGCCAGTACTTTATATTCGTTTACCATGCGTTTTGCTATCCCGCTTCCGTCTCCTTTTGCAAATATATATGCAGGAGGCGGCATGACTTAGAATCAAAGCCCCTGCAGCAAGCTGACGGGGCTTCGATCCTCGAGGCATTCACCAAATGGATGCTGACACATTCGTCTGGCTTATTACCCGCGGGAATAAAACCTTTCATCAGATCCGGTCGTAGCGCGCCGTGAACTGCCGAATCCACTGCTGCAGTTCCTCCGTCAGATCCGATTTTTTCAGACGCCATTTCCAGTTCGTACCTACCGTGGAAGGAGTATTCATCCGGCAGCGGTTGTCAAGCCCCATATAGTCCTGCATGGGGACGATGCAAATCCTGGCATTGCTGCGCATGATCAGAGAGATAAAGGACCGGTAGAGTTCTTCTCCGGGGGTGTGCTGATCGCACAGATAATCTCTCGCCGCCTGTCGCTCACCGGGCGCAATGCTCTCGAACCATCCTGTCAGCGTTTCATTATCATGGGTCCCTGTGTAGGCAATACAGTTTTCCGTATAATTGTGCGGCAGATAATCGCTGGCAGAACCCGTATCTCTGGAATCAAAAGCAAACTCCAATACCTTCATGCCCGGAAATCCGCTGTCCCGCACAAGTCTGCGCACGGAGTCTGTCACATAACCGAGATCCTCAGCAATCACTTCGTGCCGGCCCAGCCGCCGCTCTGCCTCACGGAACAGTTCGATGCCCACACCTTTCTCCCAGTGACCATTCACCGCAGTTTCCTCACCATAAGGAATCGAAAAGTATTCGTCAAACCCCCGGAAATGGTCAATGCGTGTCACATCATACATTTCAAAACAGTAGCGAAGCCTCGTCAGCCACCAGGCATACCCCGTCTGACGATGATATTCCCATCGGTACAGCGGATTTCCCCAGAGCTGACCATCCGCAGAAAATCCATCCGGCGGACAGCCTGCCACGGCCACAGGCCGATTGTATTCATTTAACTGAAACAGCTCCGGGCTTGCCCACGTATCCGCACTGTCCATCGCCACATAGATCGGAATATCACCGATCAGACGAATCCCCTGTGCATTGGCATAGCGTTTCAGTTTCTTCCACTGCCGGAAAAACTGAAACTGCAGATACTGATGAAACCCAATATCCTCCTCCAGTTCGCCGCGGTATCTCTCCACAGCCTCATCTCGCCGGAGACTGATGTCTTCCGGCCACTGTGTCCACATCTTTCCTCCGAAATGATCCTTTATGGCCATAAACAACGCATAGTCTGACAGCCACCACCCGTTTTCCTCCACAAAGGCCCGGTAATCATCTCTTCTGAGCACATCGCTGCGTTCATACGCCCTGCGCAGAAGAGGATACCGCTGTATATATAATTTTTCATAATCAACGCTCCCTGCATCCGCACCAAAATCTGTAGCATCGCATTCCTGTTTTGTGAGGACGCCCTCCTCAATGAGCGCCTCAAGGCTGATAAAATAGGGATTGCCTGCGAACGTGGAAAAAGACTGATACGGGGAATCCCCAAAACTGGTCGGACACAGCGGCAAAATCTGCCAATAGCTCTGTCCGGCATCCCGAAGCCAGTCTGCAAATTGATAAGCGCTCTTTGAAAAGCAGCCGATGCCATAGTTTGACGGCAGGCTGGAAACAGGCAATAAGATTCCCGCAGTTCGTTTCATACATATTCCTCCCCTTCTTCCTGCGATCGATCCTTCGATCTTTTGTTTCACTTCCATAATTATCCGATACGCCTGATGCAAATATCATAATATATTCGCATTATAATTACAATTCCTGAGACCATCAAAAAAAGAATAGTGCATTCGCACTATTCCCTCTTAATTTGAATTACTTAACAAATGCAGGAGATGGGACTTGAACCCACACATAGTCACCTACGTCAGATTTTGAGTCTGATGCGTCTGCCATTCCGCCACTCCTGCATCTTTCCATTTTACTGGCCACATTTCAGTTTCCTGACTTCAATGACCGGATATTATAATATCATATCCGGTCATTGTTTGCAAGTCAAAATTACCATATTCTCATCAGATTGTCATAAAATTCCTGTACCGACTGGAATGCCTGTTGACTTTATACATCTTCAATCTGCCAGTCAATCTCAGACAAACCGTTTTCCCGCAAGAAAGCATTGGTTTTGCTAAACGGTTTGCTGCCAAAAAACCCTCTGTATGCAGAAAGCGGACTCGGATGCGGCGCCTCCAGAATCAGATGCCCGGAATTGTGCAGCATGCTCTTCTTCATCTGAGCCGGTCGTCCCCACAGGATAAACACGATCGGCCTGTTCTGCTCATTCAAAATGCGGATGGCTGCATCCGTGAATTCTTCCCAGCCGATCCCTCTGTGTGAATTCGCCATATGCGCACGGACTGTCAGTACCGTATTCAGCATCAGTACACCCTGCTTTGCCCATTTCACAAGGTAACCGTTATTGGGGATCTTACACCCCAGATCATCGTGTAATTCCTGATATATATTTACAAGCGACGGCGGAATCTCCATCTCGGGCTTGACTGAAAAACACAGCCCATGTGCCTGTCCGTCATTATGATAAGGATCCTGTCCCAGTATGACGACCTTCACTTCATGCAGCGGTGTCAGATGAAATGCATTGAAAATATCGTCTGCCGCCGGAAAAATTTTCCTGCTGTTGTACTCCTCCACAACCTTCTCATGAAGTTTCTTGTAATACGGTTTGGAAAATTCATTTTTTAACGGTTCCAACCAGTCATTTGAAATTGGTGGCATCTCTTTTGTCCTCGCTCTTTCTCTCGCTTACAGTCTCACGGCTACTTGTCTCTGGCGCAGATATTGTTTCACTTCCCTGATCTCCAGTTCTTTAAAATGAAACAGGGAGGCTGCCAGCGCAGCTTCCGCACCGCCCTCCGTCAAAGCATCATAAAAATGTTCCGGCCTTCCCGCACCTCCTGACGCAATCACAGGGATGGACACATTCCCGGATACAGCCTTCGTCAATTCCAGATCATAGCCCGCCTTTGTGCCGTCACAATCCATACTTGTGAGCAGAATTTCTCCCGCACCAAGCCGGTCGGCCCTCATCGCCCATTCCACCGCATCAATCCCCATATCAATGCGGCCGCCGTTTTTATAGATATTCCAGCCACTGCCATCCGCCCTTTTCTTGGCATCGATAGCTACAACCACACACTGACTCCCAAATTTATCCGCCGCCTCACTGATCAGCTCCGGTCTGGCAATCGCCGCCGAATTGACCGATATTTTATCCGCCCCTTCCCGCAGAATTGCCCGGAAATCCTCCACCGTGCGAATACCTCCGCCTACCGTAAATGGAATGAACACCTTCTCCGCTACCTTGCGCACCATATCCACCACGGTATTTCTCGCATCACAGGAAGCTGTAATATCCAGAAACACAAGTTCGTCGGCCCCTGCTCTGTCGTAGGCCGCACCAATCTCCACCGGGTCCCCGGCATCCTGGAGATTGACAAAATTGACCCCTTTTACAACTCTTCCGTTATTTACATCCAGACAGGGAATAATCCTCTTTGTATACATCTAGTCCTCCCTCCTGCCCGGTATGGAAATAAAGTTTTTTAATATCTGCATCCCGGTGTCGGAACTTTTTTCCGGATGGAACTGGCAGGCAAAAACATTGTCTTTTTCTACCGAAGCATGAATGTTCACACCATACTGAGTCGTCGCCTTTACAATCGTCTCCTCCTGCGCCTGCAGATAGTATGAATGAACGAAATAGACGTACGCCCCTTCCTCAATTCCCTGAAACAGCGTCCCCGATGACGGAAACTGCAGAGAGTTCCAGCCTATATGCGGAATTTTAAGTCCCTGCTTTTCCGGAATTCTCACGATTTTCCCCGGCAGGATTCCCAGTCCCCGGACACCTTCGCTCTCCTCGCTCGATTCAAATAAAAGCTGAAGTCCCAGACAAATACCAAGAAAAGGAATCCTCTCCTCCACGACCTGATGTATGACCTCCTCCAGACCATAACTGCGGATCTTCCCCATGGCATCCCCAAATGCGCCTACACCGGGCAAAATCACTCTGTCCGCACGCAATATCGTATCCCGGTCTCTTGTAACACTCGTCTCTGCCCCAAGCAGTTGAATCGCTTTCTCCACACTTCTGATATTTCCTGCGTCATAATCAATAATCGCTATCATGTTCTATTCCTCAGTGTTTTCCGTATCCCCGCTATCCTGCGTGTCTCCCACATTAACAGAATGATCCGCATCCTCCACCTGGTCGTCCTCCTCAACATTATCTGCATTGACCGTATCGTCTACATTCTCATCGGTATTCCCGTCACCCTCCATATCCTCAGTATCTGTAATATCATCCGCATTCCCGATCCCATCCATATTTTCAGAATCTTCCATATCCTCAGTTTCCAATTCTTCCATATCTTCGACATCGTCTGCGGATTCCGGAACATCCGTATCCAGCGGATCTTCCTCACTCTCACCTTCTATGCCCAGTATCCGTTTCAGTTCTTTCGTATATGTGACACTGTCGGTAATCGCCGCTATATTTTTTGCCTCTTCTTCGGAAATTCCATATACATCCTGTAAAATCGTCAAAATATCCAGATAGCGGCTCGTTACATAAGTGGATACTCCATACTGCTCAGATTTTGCCTGAATTTTAAAATACTTGTCAACACCGCTGATCAGTGCATGGAGCTGCTCTACTTCTCTGCCTGTGAGCTTTTTATAATTGTCGTAAGATTGCAGTTTGCGGTCCATCTCGAGGCACAGTGTGGCGCCTTCCAAGCTCGCTTCCTCCTGCTCGCTCACCTCTTTTGTAATAAGCAGATCGTAGACTTTCTGATAATCTCCTTTCTCAAAGGCCTTGCGGCTCTCCTGCCTTTCCAGATAATCGGGAATATAAGAAGTAAAGAGCATGATCATACCAAACACAGTAAGCGCAAAGAAAAAGGCAAGTACTATTTTCTTCATACCAATCGGCTTTAACGGTTTTTGCGGCTCTTTGGGTTCCTTCGGTTTCTTTTCTTTTTTTACTTTTGGCTTCTTTTCCTTTTTAGGCTTTTGTTTTTTCTCCTTCTTCGGTTTCTTCTCTTTTTTCTGTTTCGGTTTTTTCTCTTTCTTTGACTTCTTATCGTTCGCAGGAGGAGCTACCCTTCCCTGATCAAGTTCTTCTAAGATAGCCATATTTTCCTGAGAAAGATCAAGCTGCCCTTTCTCCTGAACTTCTGTCTCCTCTTCTTCTTCGTCCGTAAAAAAAGCAATAATCCGCTGGAACAACCCCTTTCCCTTTTCGGAGGCGTCCTTTTTTTCTCTTTTTTTCCGTTCCTTTTTCTTTTTTGTACTTACCTCTTCTCCAACCTCAGAACTTTCTTCGCTGTCCCCGGAGACTGCCTGCTCCTCCTTTGCGGCAACCGCCATACTCTTTTCCTCCAAAGATGAACTGTCACTGTCTTCGGCTTTTCCTTCGCTTTCCGGTTTTTTTAACAATTCACTGATTTCAGCAAGATCATCGTCATCTCCGTCCAGAGCTTCGATCAGATCACTGACATCCGTGTCCTTCAACAAATCCAAATCCTGCGTAAGTCCGTCCGGCTCTCCTCCTGACGAATCTACCGACATTAAAGCATCCAAGTCGGCAATATCCATACTGTCGGCTTCTTCCAGGTTCAATGACGGCTCAGGCACTTCTGTTCCGGCCGCCTGCAGGTCTGCCATCTCTTCCACTGGCGGCTCTTTTATCGGCACCTCATCTATTGGCAGCTCTTCTATCGGCTGTGACTCCTCTGTCACTGACATGTTTTCCATTGTCATCAGTTCAGGCTCTGCAACAGGTTCCTCCACATCGGACGCTTCGTCCTCAAACAGTTTGGCCAACTCCGGAAACTCCTGCTCTTCCGACTCTCCCTCATCAGGATACAACTGACTGAAATCCGTATCGTCCGGCAACGCATCCAGCATATCCGCCAGTTTCTCTGATGCCTCACCATCATTCTCCTCTTCAATCACTTCACCATTCACCTGACGAAGCAGTCTGTCCAGATATTCTTCATTCGAACCCATAACTTCCTCCACTCACCCTGTTCTGCTTTCTATCCTGATACCTGTGTATATATTCATCCATATCATTCTCTGATCGATGCATCTGGCAATATCACACCTGTCGGTATTATATCATATTCTCACTTTCAATCAAACATCTTTCTCAAATTTCCGCGTCCGCAAACAGCCTTACCACGTCTGACGATATGGAAATGGCTTTTCCACTTATCTGTTCCGGAAGTTGAAACAATTTATCATGGACACGGATAAACTCTGCCTGCTGGTTTAAATAGACTATTTTTTCGAAAGGAAACCGTATTACCTGCGGATACCGCAAGCCAACTCCCAGTTCCAGCACAAGCAGCCTTCTATGCAGTGTCCCCTGAAGCCACTTCATATAAGTCTCCCATCTCGGCAGATGGGCACATTGTACACATCCTTCTTTCTCTCCCTGTGCACCACTCTCTTCTTCCGCCAGCGGCCGTACGATGCGGTCCTCCCGAAAGCCCGTCTCATAGAGCAGTTCATCGTCGCACACAGTTATCATAAAATAATTCTTCCCAGTTAAACACTTCAACAGTTTTTCGTACGCCTCACGGACATCTGACGTACCCTTTTGCGAATCAAATTTCTCTCCGATTCCCACCAAAACCATTTCAGCTTCAGCTATTTTTCCTGATATAAGTTCGATATTTTCCTGCATTTATCTCTCATTTCCTTTTCTGACAGATTCCTTAACATAATATAAACCGAAAAGCACATTTCCCCCATAACAAAAAGAAAGCCGGGAAATTTCCCGGCTTATATTTGTTTATACCAAACCATCAATTACCTTGACAAGATTACCGATCTCTGGTTTGGAAAGCTGCGCATTTGCACCTAACGCCTCGCCCTTTTTTCTCATCTCCTCATTTACCAGGGAAGAAAAGATAACAACCGGAATGTGTTTTGTCTCATCATGACTCTTGATCAGTTTCGTCAGACGATGTCCGTCCATCAACGGCATCTCAATATCAGTGATCACACACTTCACATGTTGATCCAATGTTCCCTCATCCGAACACTCTTTAATGATGTCCCATGCCTGCTGTCCGTTTTCCGTACGAATTAAGTTGTGATAACCAGCCTTTTTCAAAGAATCAACAATCAGTTTATTCAAAAGTGCGGAATCTTCTGCAATCAGGATAGGTACATCACTTTTCTGTCTGTCTTCCAGTGCATCAATCTCCGTCACCTTAAGTCCTGTCTCAGGATTAATGTCAGTTACAATCTTCTCAAAATCAAGAATAATGATCAACTTATCGTTAAACTTGATAATTCCGGTAGAGACTCCATCTTCGGGTGTGGATACGGTTGCGCCCGGCTTAATAATATCCTTCCAGGATACTCTATGTATACCAATAACAGAATCAACATGAAATGCAATGTCCAGTTTATTGAAATTCGTTACGATAAACAATCCTCCGGGTTTGGATTCTCCTCTCTGAAGGCAATTCTTTAAATCTATTGCCGTAATCATCTTATCACGCGGCATAAAGATCCCTTCAATACTGGGATGTGCATTTGGTACAGGCGTCACTTCCTGATAATTGATAATCTCACGTATTTTTGCAACATTAATTCCATACAAATTACCATCCAGAGTAAACTCCAATACCTCTAATTCATTGGTTCCATTTTCCAATAAGATTTTTGTATCCATACCCCTTCACCTCTCATGTATACGTCTGAAAAGCACGCTCTCTTCTCTGACGCTCATTATATCATATTTTTTTCAAAAAACCTATAGCAAACAAATAATATTTTTATCTTTTATTTCATTATATCTTCTTTTTCTAAGTTATGCAAATATTTATTTTGCGCGACAGCGGAAAACCAACATTCAGTCATATTCCGATATTTTCTTAAAGATCCAGCCTCATATAGATAGAATTCCTGACCGGACTGTCGTTATAGCGTTCTATTTCATAAAAACCATATTTCCTGTACATGTAAACCGCAGTATCCAAAAAGGGAAGCGTATCCAACAGCATATGAGAATATCCGATCTCTTTCGCATCCTCTATGATCTTTTGCACCAGATATTCTCCGATATGTTTTCCACGAAACTGTGGTCTCACGTAAAGACGTTTCATCTCACAGTTCTGACCGTCAACTTTTCTCAGACCAATGCAGCCGGCCAGTTCTTCCTCATAATATGCAAGATATAATCTGCCGTCAGGCAACCCATATTTCGCCTCCAGATTCCTGATCTCTTCATCATAATGTTGAAGGTCAAGGTATTTCTGAAAGGAAGGTTCTCCGGCAAGCAGAAGGTCCGTATATTCAGAAAACAATATCCCCGTTTCATGCGGATGATCGTATGCAAAAATTATTTCCATATCTATTTTTTATTTTCCTTATCCATGTCTTATTTTATCTCGTCAAAATATTCCACCCAAAATGCTTATGGGAATATAATAATGCTCCTCTTAAAGAAAACAACTATCGTTACCCGCTTTCTTTAAAAAGAGCATACAATACAAAATTATAACTCCTGCTATTCAAGGACCATGCCCTGAAAACCGAACATTGAAATCATCACTTACAACATCTTCCTATCCCTTTTCTTTCTTCCCTTGGTTAAGCCCTCGACCGATTAGTAACGCTCTGCTTCATGCATTGCTGCACTCCCACCTGCGTCCTATCTACCTCATTCTCTCTAAGGGGTCTTACCTTTCGTGGGATATCTCATCTTGAGGGGGGCTTCACGCTTAGATGCCTTCAGCGTTTATCCCTGCCGGACTTGGCTACCCTGCCATGGGGTTGGTCCCCAACAGGTACACCAGCGGTCCGTCCATCCCGGTCCTCTCGTACTAAGGACAGCTCCTCTCAAATATCCTACGCCTGCGCCGGATAGGGACCGAACTGTCTCACGACGTTCTGAACCCAGCTCGCGTACCGCTTTAATGGGCGAACAGCCCAACCCTTGGGACCTGCTACAGCCCCAGGATGCGATGAGCCGACATCGAGGTGCCAAACCACTCCGTCGATGTGAACTCTTGGGAGTGATAAGCCTGTTATCCCCAGGGTAGCTTTTATCCGTTGAGCGATGGCAATCCCACTTTATACCACCGGATCACTAAGTCCTACTTTCGTACCTGCTCCACCCGTCGGTGTCACAGTCAAGCTCCCTTCTGCCTTTGCACTCTGCGAATGGTTTCCGACCATTCTGAGGGAACCTTTGAGCGCCTCCGATACCCTTTCGGAGGCGACCGCCCCAGTCAAACTCCCCGCCAGACATTGTCCCCCGCCAGGCTCACTGGCGCAGGTTAGAAACCCAATGCTGCAAGGGTGGTATCCCAACATCGGCTCCGTGACAACTGGCGTCATCACTTCTTAGCCTCCCACCTATCCTGTACATACAGCATCGAATCCCAGTATCAAGCTGGAGTAAAGCTCCATGGGGTCTTTCCGTCCTGGCGCAGGTAGCCAGCATCTTCACTGGCACTTCAATTTCACCGGGTGCATTGTTGAGACAGCGCTCAAATCATTACGCCTTTCGTGCGGGTCGGAACTTACCCGACAAGGAATTTCGCTACCTTAGGACCGTTATAGTTACGGCCGCCGTTTACTGGGGCTTAAATTCAAAGCTTCGTTGCCTGACTTCTCCTCTTAACCTTCCAGCACCGGGCAGGCGTCAGCCCATATACCTCACCTTTCGGTTTCGCATAGACCTGTGTTTTTGCTAAACAGTTGCTTGAGCCTATTCTCTGCGGCCACATCACTGTGGCACCCCTTCTCCCGAAGTTACGGGGTCATTTTGCCGAGTTCCTTAACAATGCTTCTCCCGCCGGCCTTAGGATTCTCTCCTCATCCACCTGTGTCGGTTTACGGTACGGGTACTGTGAGAGCCATAGCAGCTTTTCTTGGCACATGGCTCATATCCTTCGCTACTTTCTTTCGCTCCGCTTAACGCCTCTAGCTTGCATGGGGGTTTTGCCTCCCATGCGCCTCCTGCGCTTGCACCGGGCTTCCCATTCCCGGCTTCTACTTTCCACATGCGTCCCCACATGTTCTGTCTCACAGCAGTACAGGAATCTCTACCTGTTGTCCATCGGATACGTCTCTCGACCTCTCCTTAGGTCCCGACTTACCCAGGGCAGATCAGCTTTACCCTGGAAACCTTAGATATTCGGCCTGGAGGATTCCCACCTCCATCTCGCTACTCATTCCGGCATTCTCTCTTCCTGTCACTCCACTGCTCCTTTCGGTACAGCTTCGCCGCCTTCAGGAATGCTCCTCTACCAACCTTGCGGTTCCACAGCTTCGGTGGCGTGTTTCAGCCCCGGACATTTTCGGCGCAGGACCTCTCGGCTAGTGAGCTATTACGCACTCTTTCAATGTATGGCTGCTTCTGAGCCAACATCCTAGCTGTCTTTGAAATCCCACATCCTTTTCCACTTAACACGCACTTTGGGACCTTAGCCGGTGGTCTGGGCTCTTTCCCTTTTGACTACCCAACTTATCTCGTGCAGTCTGACTCCCGTCCATCATCTCTCCGGCATTCGCAGTTTGATATTCTTCGGTAAGCTTTGACGCCCCCTAGGAAATTCAGTGCTCTACCTCCGGCAGACTAAGACGAGGCTAGCCCTAAAGCTATTTCGAGGAGAACCAGCTATCTCCGGGTTCGATTGGAATTTCTCCCCTATCCACACCTCATCCCCACCCTTTTCAACGGATGTGGGTTCGGCCCTCCACTACCTCTTACGGCACCTTCAGCCTGGACATGGATAGATCACCCGGTTTCGGGTCTGCATCATCTGACTTTACCGCCCTTTTAAGACTTGGTTTCCCTTCGGCTCCGCGCTTTTCGCGCTTAACCTTGCCAGATGCCGCAACTCGCCGGACCGTTCTACAAAAAGTACGCGGTCCTACTTCTCTCATAGTAGTTCCACAGCTTGTAAACACAGGCTTTCAGGTTCTCTTTCACTCCCCTCCCGGGGTCCTTTTCACCTTTCCTTCACAGTACTATCCTCTATCGGTCACTAAGGAGTATTTAGCCTTACGGGGTGGTCCCCGCTTCTTCCTGCAAGGTTTCTCGTGTCTCGCAGTACTCTGGATCCTGCTTTCCTGACTTGTATTTCGCCTACGGGGCTCTCACCCTCTCTGGCCAGCTTTCCCAAAACTGTTCCGCTATACGCATCAGTCTTTTCTGCAGTCCGTACCCCGTCATGCTCGCATGGCGGTTTGGGCTCCTTCCATTTCGCTCGCCGCTACTTTGGAAATCGATGTTTCTTTCT